>NZ_KQ949082.1:302479-307244 GCF_001514305.1 Streptomyces dysideae | reverse complement strand
ACTCTCCGCACCGTCCTCACGAACGAGTGCCTCCAGCGCCAGCGTGCCAGAGCTAATGGCGTTGCCATAGGGGTCCGCGCGGCGCCGCGACCAAGTTTCCGCCCCTGCGGCAGCTCCCGTCAGGGCCAGGAACAGAAGGGCCGAGACCACGGGCCACAGCCGTATCCGCCCACCCCAACCGCCGAGAGCTCCATACAACATCACTGCCGGCGTCAGAACACTCGGACCGTACAGCCACAAGCGAGCGACCTCCCAGCGCCGCTGCTCCGTCATACGAATAGCCAGCATGCTCTTGTCCGACACTGACCACCCAGACCCCACGACTCCTTCAAGTTTCGTAGAGAGTGCCTGTATGCGGTTACGCATGAACTTGGCGCGGCCGAGAAAGCCGACCGTCAGCAGCCGACCTGGGCGTCGCCGACCAGCAATCAACATCATGGTCACCAAGAGAAGGACCGGGATCCATGCCGTGTTGAAGTCGAAGAGCGCCACCATGAGGCCGACTTCGCCCTCAGTCCACCCCGGCGCAGGGCCACTGGTGGCCATGTCGGCAGTGTTGGTCATGTACACGAGTGTCGCGATCACGGACCTCAGCTTGACAGTCACCACTGACAGCGAGGCCGAAAGGCCGGTGCTCCCCAGGCCACCTGCACACCTCGCGACGCTTGACTGAAAGACACAATCATAGTGTCATCACTGCATGATGTACGCGACCCCCCGCCTGGACGCCGACGACCTCCGAGTCCTCGACGAGATCGAAACCATGCGCCACGCCTTGCGGCACATGCTCCGAGCTACCCCCCGCTGGACGCAGCAGCTACGCCGCAATCTCACCGCCCGCGCGATCGCAGGATCGAACACCATCGAGGGCTACGCCGCGACAGTGGACGACGTGGAAGCCCTCATGGCTGGCGAGGAGCCTCTGGAGACCGGAGAACGAACCCGCGCCGAGCTGGAGGGCTACCAGCGTGGCATGACCTACATCCAAGCCCTCGCCGACGCCGGGAAGGACTTCCGGTACGACGCCGGGTTGCTCAACGGCCTGCACTTTATGCTGCAGGGACACCACCTCGACAAACGCCCCGGCCGCTGGCGCGACGGTCCCGTCTACGTCACCAGCCCCGACGACCCCCTCGTCCCCGCCTACACCGCACCGGACCATGAGGGTGTCCCGGCGCTGATGCACGAGTTCATCGACTGGCTCAACAGCGGCGATCTCGATGCCTCGGTCCACGTACGCGCATCCATGGCCCACCTCAACCTCGTCAAGATCCACCCGTGGAAGGACGGCAACGGACGCATGTCCCGAGCCCTGTCCACCCTCGTGTTCTCCCGCGAGGCGCTCATGCCGCCCGAGTTCTCCTCCATCGAGGAATGGCTCGGCCGAGGCCAGAACACCTACGCCTACTACCAAGTCCTGGAAGACGTGGGCGGTCCGCACTGGAGTCCCGAACGGGACACCCGCCCCTGGATCCGCTTCTGCCTGACCGCCCACCACCGCCAGGCCCAGCAGGCCCAGCGGCGCTTCGACGTGATGTCGCGAGCCTGGACGCACCTGGTGGAGGCCGTCGAGGCGGCTGACCTGGATGAGCGAGTCGTCTACGCCCTGCTGCCCGCGTTTTCGGACGCTAAGGTCCGCCGCACCGTCTATCAGCAGGACGCCGACCTCAGCGACCAGCAGGCCATCCGCGACATCCGGGAACTCGTGGCCCGTGGCTGGCTCGTCCCCCACGGTAAGGCCCGTGCCCGCTACTACGCCCCAGGCCCGCTCATGGACCCCGTGCGGGAAGAGGTCCAGCAGTCGCTGGAGCCCTACGCCGATCCCTATCGTCAGCGCCAGTGACCCTTCCCTCGTTATCCTGATCTCTCATGCTGCGAGGTATAGGGACGAGAGGTCCTGCGCCGCCTCGACGCGATGTTCCAACTCCTTGGCCTGGCCGCTGATGCAGTGCGCGTACACCGCGAAGAGCATGGCCACGCTGGTGCCCGCCCACTCGGCGACCTGCGCTGGCGGAATGCCACTGTTCAACCATGTCGTCAGACAGGTGTGCCGCAGGTCGTAGGTGCGCCTTCCGGTCGGCGAGTCGTAGACGTGCGGTGCCAGTGTCGTCTGCCGGGCACGGTCCCAGACACGTCGGTAGACAGACCCGGCGAGGATGCCGCCCCTCTCACCCGAGAACAAGCGATCACCTGGCTGCAGACACTCGGCCTCGATGCGGTCCCTCAGGGCACGGATAAGTGCGGGGTGACAGGGCACACCCCGCGCCCCACCCTTGTTTCTGCCTTTGAGCCCGCGGCGCTCATGGGTCGTGCCTGTTCCGGTCCATTGCCGTCCCACCTCTGGCTCCGCGGCATGGACGATCAGCTCGCCCCACTGATCGCTGGCCTCCGCCTCCGGCAAAGCGGCATCGCCCACGCGCAGGGCAACGGCCTCCTCTGGCCGCATCCCCGTGTAATAGAGCATGGCGAAGAACGCATGCAATCTGAGGCCACCGCGCGGCCGCTGCCGTATCCAATCGAGCAGTCCGGCCGCTTGCCGCGGGTTGAGCAAGCAGCGACGGTCGACAGCGTCAGCAGTCCCCGGCCCACTGCCCCGGCCCTTGGGCAGCGGATTCGTTTGCAGGACACCGTGGCGGATCGCGTACTGCATGACCAGGTTGAGCACCCGACGGTGGCGCCACACCGAGGACGCAGCAGCTATCGATCCGTCCAATAGCGTGCCGAGTACGAGCAGCACGTCTTCAACGGCAGCGGGATCGTTCCAGACCTCCATCGTTGGGGTGTGCCGGCGCACCCAGCCCAGGACGGCCACAACGTCGTCCGGCGCGCTCTCACGG
The DNA here is from genome assembly GCF_001514305.1 of Streptomyces dysideae. Classification (GTDB taxonomy): domain Bacteria; phylum Actinomycetota; class Actinomycetes; order Streptomycetales; family Streptomycetaceae; genus Streptomyces; species Streptomyces dysideae. Next base: position 304,407 of record NZ_KQ949082.1, on the reverse strand, counting down.
CGTTCGGTGTTGAAGGCCCACTCACTCAGTGCCGTGCGGACTCTGCGCGAACTGACGCCAGGCGGCTCCCTGCCGAGCAACGCTGTCGTAGTGATCATGAGAGTCCTGGCGGTGTTCTTGCGGTGGTTCGCCGAAGCATGCGACCACTGCGCATCGACAAACTGGAGGGCGTAGTCGTACCAGCCGACCGACGACGCCGTGGGCCCGTGGCCCACCGGCAAGCCAGTGGCTATGTCGAACGGGTCACCGCGGTGCGTGGCCGTCAGCAGCTCCGCACGAAATCCGTCCGCGAGCGCGAGCGTCTGGAACGACTGACCTGCACGTATGGGTCGGTTGGATCATCGAAAGCCGCGTGACTTACCTACCAGAATCGGTTGGGTAAGGCGCCTAGCGGACTGCACCTTGCCTAGCCCGGACACCAGGGAGTCACCCCGTGTCGGCACAGGCCAGGAAGTCACCTCTCAGGGCGTCTCAGGGAACCACCAGGGGCGCAGCGCTCCGAGTCCTCCCCACCGACCCGGACACGTCAGAGGTCAGGCAGGGCACAGCTCAGGACTACGCCACGCATCTCCGAGCGACCAACAACAAGCACGGTCGGCCGTACCAGGAGAAGACCGTCACGGCGTACTGCAAGGCGGTCCGTGCGCTTGACCAGGGGATGACGGCACAGGGGTTCGAAGAAGACTTCACCTGATTCGAAAATCCACCGTCCCGTTTCTGTAGCAGCTGGTCAGGCGGCTCCTTCCGCTTGTTGGAGGGTGACCTGGTAGCCGAGTTGGTTGAGCTGGCTCACCAGCCGTCGGGTCTGCCTGGCACGGCCGGTGCGTTCGAGGAAGTACTGGCCGCCAAGATCGGCGTATGCGGTGTCGCGGGTGAACATGTGCCAGACGGAGACGAGGATCGAGTGTTCCAGGGCGACCAGGGCGCGCTTCTTGCCGCGGCGGGCAATGAGCCGGCGGTAGCGGGCGGCGAGGTAGGTGTCCTTGGTCCGTGACGCGGAGATGGAGGCCTGGCCGAGTGCGGCCTTGAGCCAGGGATCGCCGTGGCGGGTCTTGCCGGGGCCGCGTCTGCCGCCGGATTCGTTGTTGCCGGGGCACACCCCGGCCCAGGAAGCCAGGTCGGCCGCCGTCGGGAAGCGGGCGATGTCGTCGCCGATCTCCGCGAGGATCACCTCGGCGGCCCGCGTGCTCACGCCCGGGATGGTCACCAGGAGTTCGATGCGGCGGCGAAAGGGCGCGATCTGTGCGTCGATCCGCTCATCCAGCCGCTTCTCCATGGCGGTGCAGGCGTCGATACGGTCGAGCATCGCCCGGGCCAAGAACGCGTGGTGGGCGGTGAAGTGGCGATCAGGGCGTCGGTCTTGCGGCGCATGGAGCCCTTGGCCAGATCCGCCAGGACGCGCGGGTCGCGTTTGCCGGCGATGAGGGCCTCCAGCATCGCCCGGCCGGAAACGCCCAGAATGTTGGCGACCGCGACGGACAGCTTGATCCCGGCGTCCTCCAGGAGCTTCTCCAGACGCTGGGCCTCCCGGGTGCGTTCACGGATCACCTCGGTGCGATACCGGGTCAGATCCCGCAGCTGCCGGATCGGCTCCGGGGGCACGAACGAAGCCCGCACCAGACCGTGCTCGACCAGGCGGGCGATCCACTCGGCATCCTTCACGTCGGTCTTGCGGCCGGGCACGGCCTTCATGTGCCGGGCGTTGAGCAGCCAGCACTCCATCTCGTGTTCCAGCAGGTAGAACACCGGTTTCCAGTAGACGCCGGTGGCCTCCATGCCGACCACGGTGACCTGCTCGGCGAGCAGCCAGTCCCGCATCGCCAGCAGGCCCGAGGTCACCGAGGAGAAGGTGCGGGTCTCGCTGCGGCGCCGCTTGCCGCTCCCCGGTACCCGGATCGTCACCTTCACGTCCGCCTTGCTGATGTCGA
>NZ_KQ949082.1:295117-302061 GCF_001514305.1 Streptomyces dysideae | reverse complement strand
GGCCCGGGGTGCGGCCGACAGGCGGCGGGATGACTGGCTACGGAGACGAGCTGATCGTATTCCAGCCGGAGGATGGGGAGCCACCTTCGTGCTGTGACAGCGCTCCCGCTGTGAGCTGGTGATGTCGGCCTTCCGAGGTCACTTGCGTGGTCTCGGAAGGCCGACATCACCCAGGAGGGACCGGATCAACGTGCAGCCGGGTGACTCAGTCGTCGATGAAGCGATCGACTCCCACTTCGGTGAGTGAGTCCAGCGCATCGAGCTGCGCAGCCGCCGCGACGATCTGATCGTGTTCCGTCCGCCGGATGCGGATGCCGAAGAACTCGATCACTCGGACGAGGTCATCCACGGCCAGTTCGGCCTCGTCGTTGTCGACCATGTGGACAACCGATCGCAGTGCCTCTACGGGACCCTTTTCGCCCGCCAGCCGACCCGCGATGCTCGCGGCGGCCGAACGGATGAGCACGTCGGGTGAATCCGGTGCGTTCATCTGCTGAGACATTCTCCCTCGTCGAGGTCACCCCGTCCGGTTGATGTACGCGGTGGTCACACCCAGCGGTTTTCCGTCCGGTGCCGGGGTGGTGCGGTAGTACACGTACACCGTGTACTTCTTCTTCTTTCGGCATCCGCAACCGGTCCAGTACGAGTACGTGATGTCCCACTTGCCGTTGTAGACACCCCCCCACGCATTTCTCCACTTGCCCGATATCAGCGCCTTCTTGAGGTCGCTGAGCATAGTGGAGCTGGACCGCCAGGCGGAGCGCTTGCCCTTCCCGACGTGCTTGTCCTTGATGTGCCGGAGACCGAACTTGCCGTACTTGACTCCGTTCACCGTGACATTGGACTTGCTTCCCTCACGGATGGTCTTCCAATGGCTTCCGGGAGAGCGCGACCACATCAGGATGCGCCATTTGTCGCACGCCTTGAAGGGATTTCCCCAGGCGCCGCACCGGCCGTCGAGGTCGGTGCCGTTGACCGGGTCGGCGCAGACGAAGTCGTAGGCGTTGCAGTTGCCGCCGAAGACGGGGTCGGTCTGCAGGAAGCGCGCGGTGTCCGGATCGTACAGACGCGCGCCCATCAGAACGATTCCGGTGAGCGTCTCGCCGGAGCGCTGGTTGGTGCCGAACCAGCCGTAGCGCTGTGCGGTCTTGCCCGTACGGGAGGCGCCGTTCTCGTCGTTGTCGATGACCGTCGGCGCGACTGCCAGGTTCAGCGGCAGCTGAAGGGCGACGTCGCCGTGGATATTGGACAGTTGCAGGACGGTGCCGCCGGTCTTGCCCGTGGTCGCGCTGAACGTTCCCGTGGCGGAGGTGACGTTGCGCGTCACCGTTCCCTGGGTGGCGTCCTCAAGGATCCAGCTCGGGTTGTCCGTGTCGTTGCCATAGTGGTTGGTCTTGGCGGACGTCTGGCTCCAGGTGCCCGCGTTGTTGTTCTCCACGGTCCACGAGCGGAACCGCAGCCCGGCATCGAGCTGCCACGTCTGGCGCCGGGAGTCGGCGGTCTGCCGCTGGACCAGGTCGTTGGCGTAGTAGGAGAGCGTCGAGCCCGGCAGCGCGGTCGTGCGGCCGAAGGCGTCGTAGGTGTATCCCGAGTCGACGGTCCGGTCCGCCGTGTCGAAGGAATGGCTCGTCGGCGTGCCCGCGCTGGTGGGGCAGGCCAGTCCGGGAGCGGCCGAGGCTTCGGCTGTGCCGGTCCGGTTGGCGCGGCTGTCCAGGGTGTATGTCCGCAGGGTGCAGACGTTGTCGCTGGTGTCCTCGACCCGGGTCAGACGCCCGGCGTCGTCGTAGCCGAACTCCTGGTGCGACCAGCCGGAGCGGGTGGCGGCCTGGCCGTGGATCGTGGATGTGACGGCGTCGTCGTAGACGGTCACCCCGTCGCTGTCCCTGGTGTAGGCGCGCTCCACGACGGCACCCGCGGCGTCCTTGAGCTGCTTGAGCGTGTAGCCGCCGGGCAGCTTCTCGGAGGCCACGGCCCCGTCCGCGTCGTACGTGGCGGAGAAGTCACCGGCGACCGAGTCCGTCACCTTGGTGGCGAGGCCCCGCGGCTCGACGGTCGTGTCGTAGGTGTACGTGACCGTGCTGGGAACGCTGTTGTCGACCTTGACCGGGCGGTTGCGCCGGTCGTACGCGGTGGTGGTGATCCCTCCGTCGGCGTCGGTGTAGGAGATCTCGCGGCCCAGCTTGTCGTAGGCACGGGTGATGGTGCCACCGGTCGACGACGCCGTCTTGTACGCGCGGCCCGACTCGGGGTCGTAGCTCGTCGTCGTGGACGGGACGCCCGCTCCGATGCCGCCCGTGATCTGCGCGGTGGTGGGGCGGCCCGCCGCGTCGTAGCCGCGGGTGATGGTGCGGGTCGACGCACCGGCGTTCTCGGTCGTCTTCGCCGTGTTGCCCCACCAGTCGTACTCGGCGGTCATCGTGGGCAGCTGGACCGGATTGCTCCCACCTCCGGTGATGTCCCCGGCCGGGCCACTGGTGCACAGCAGGTCCGCCCACTCGGGGCGTCCGGCGCAGGCACCGGTACCCGTGGCCGACCAGTAGGTACTGACCTGGGTCCCCGCGTCGGTACCCGAAGTGCCCGGCGCCCCCTGCCGAATGACCCGGCCCTGGGCGTCGTACTCGGTGACGGTCGTGATGGCGAGCCCGTCGGGGTCCTGCACCACCTTCGTGGGCAGACCCTTGGCCCAGTCGTAGGCGACCGTGGTCAGCTGGGCGTCGGCCATGACGGCCGGTTGCTCGCGGACCTGGGCGCCCTCCTTGGTGCTGGTGACCTGGTTGCTGGTGCCGACCGCGTCCGCGGGACGCCCTTCGTCGTAGCGCTTGCTGGTCCAACTGCGCGCGAGGACGGAGGAACCCGCCGCCACGAGCGTGGTAGTGCCCGACTTCAGGTCCTTGGCGAGGTCGACACGGCCCAGCGGGCCGAACTTCTCCAGCTCTCGCGTACCGGCCCCGTCGTAGACCGAGCGCGTGGACAGCAACTCGGCGCGCTCGGCGCTCGGCCGGTCCGCCAGCCCCAGGTCGGCGAGGGCCGCCTTGGCCGCCGCCGTCGTCCCCAGAGCGGTCTCCCGGTTCCCGGCCGAGAGCTCACCCACCACGTTGCCGAACCGGTCGTACGCGGTGCTGTCGATCCGGCCGCCCGGCTCCGCCAGGTTGACCCGCTGCCCGGACACGTTCAGGTACTGCACGGTGGCCAGACCGTACTCCGACTGGCCCAGGGCCGATCCGGAGTGGGAGGTCGGCGTGGCGTCGGCGGGGAAGACCGCCGTGGCGTCCACCGGGATGTCCTGCTGGCCCCACGTGCGGACCGTGTCCTTGTCCATCGAGTACGGGGCCGCGCTGCCGGAGAGCGGCACGTCGTAGACGACGCTGGTCGTCGCCTCACCCTCGGTGGTGCCGGCCGTGCCCTCCTTCAGCGCGGGGCGGGTGGCCTTGAGGAGCATGCCCTCGCCCGCCGCCGGGTCGTTGCCCGCCTTGCCGTAGGTGAACGTCCAGGGCAGCTCCCCGGGCGGCGTCAGCGAGGTGACCCGCCCCGCCGTGTCGTAGGAGTACTCGGTCACCAGCGCCGGGGTGATCTGCGGGTTCCAGGCCCGCTGGAGCCGTCCCGCGTCGTCGTAGCGGTATGCCTGGACGGCCTTGGACGTGGCGGCGGCGGCTCCGGGCTCGGTGGACCAGAGCCGGATCTCGCGGACCTGGCCGCTGACGTCGCCGACCGTCGTGGAGGTCGCCGTCGTGGCGGTGGCGTAGACGTACTCCAGCAGGCGGCAGCCCTTCGTCGACGGGTCCGCCGCACAGGCGGACGCGGTGACGGCAGAGGTCGGGGCGATGATCCGGGTGGGCCGCGCCAGCGCCTTCCCGTTCACGGTGACCGTCTCCGACATGACCGTGGTGGTCGAGTTGGACAGCCCGTCGAACAGGGTGCTCCTGACCTGCCAGGCGGAGGCCGCCGGGTCGGCCTTGGCGAACTCGGTCACCGTGCCGGAGCTGTCGGAGAGGGTGAAGGTGCCGTCGACGCTGCCCTTGAGCACCATCTCCTCGGCACCCGGCTCGGGTATCCAGCCGGTCCTGGCCGCGTTGGCCGTGAAATGGATCGGGCTGTCGTCGGCGAGGACCACGCTGACGGCCGTGTCGGAGATCTTCTCCAGGTGGGTGTACTCCGACTCGTTCAGCTGTGCTTCGAAGCCCGATACCCACTGCGGTCCGAAGATCGCAGCTTGGTCCTCCTGCTGCGTGCCGGCCTCTGGACGGCGGGAGAAGGCAGTACGGCTCACGGTGAGATCGAAGGCGGAGACGTCCCCCTCGGAGAGGGCGTAGTCACCCGTCAGAAGGTTGACCGAGCCAGGGCCGATGTCTTCGCTCGCGGCACCGTCGGCATTGCGGTCCACCACGGCGGTGACCGGCTCCGTGCTGCCCGCGGCTCCGCTCGGGCCGGTGAAGTCGGCCTTGATTTCAACGGTCCCGTCAGGGGTGACGGTGGCAGACGCGTTCCAGGCCAGCGGGGCGTTCTTGCCGTTCGTCAGCGGCACCGGCCACTGCGTGAGCGCGGTACCGTCCAGGGTCACATCGTCGGCAGGGATGCGCTGCCAGGAATCCGCGGCGGAACGCCGCCACGAGAAGGAGACAGCGTCGTACTTGCCGCCGTCGGTCTCGGCTTCCAGCGTCAGGCGGCGCGCGGTCCGCTCACCGGAGGCGGGACGGAGGAAGCCGCCGGCTCCCACGTTGAAGGTGTACTCGACCACTGACGACCGGTTGTCCGCCTTGTCGACGGCGCGTACCAGGAGGGACTGCACACCGTTGTCGGAGGGCGTGATCGAGATGGTCTTGTCACCGGTCGCACCGCCGGTGGCGACCTTGGTCCAGGTCACGCCGTCCAGCGACCACTCCAGCCAGTTGTGGTCGGACGCGGGCGGAGTGACGGTGAACGTGCCGGCCTGGCCCGCGCCCTTGACCCACTGGCCCGACGGGTAGTCCGTGGATGTGATCTTCGTGGGGGCGGAGGGGGCGGTGGTGTCGACGGTGAAGGTCTTCCAGGCCGACCAGCCGGTGTTGTAGTGCGTGCCGTCATACGGGCTGGTGCGGAACTTGTACGTCTTGCCGTTGGTCAGCACCCCGGACGGCACGGCCACCGAGGCGACCTGACCGGAGGGAACGTACTTCGACACGATGACATCGCCGACCTGGGTGTTGGCGGCGCTGTCGTAGATCTGGAAGGTGCCGTTGACCTTGTCTCCGTCGGCGTCGACGAAGGTGTCCCGCAGCGTCGGCGTGGTGGTGTTCACCACGTAGTCGCCGCTGTAGGAGAAGTACGGCGGGCCGGCCTCCCGCTTGGTGCCGGTGCGCGGCCGGTAGTTGTAGTTCACCACCAGCTTCGGCGGGTTCGAGGCGGCGTTGGCGGAGTTGACCCGCTTCCACTGCGCCACGACGGACTCGTCCGAGGCGCGCAGGCCCATGTGGCCGCGGGTGGCCTTCGCGGAGGCCCACTCCTGCACCAGCGTGGTCACATCGGCGTTGATCCAGCCGTCGGCGGTGCAGGACGGGTTGCCCTTGGTCTCCGTCGAGGTGGCCTTCTTCGCGGTCCACGTCGGCTGCGCGGTCCAGCGCGAAGATGTGGAGGCGGCGCCGGTGGACCAGACTTCCCACGGCTTGGCGGCGCAGTCGGTGTTGTTGGCCGAGTGGAAGTTCCACAGCGACAGCTTCGCGTCCAGGATCAGCGCGTCCTGGACCGGCGTGGTGTTCCAGGAGATGAATGAGCGCGCGGTGCGCGGGGTGCCATCGGCGTTCTTCGTGCCCGGGTTGCCCAGGTCCAGTTCGGTGTCGGTGGACCAGTCGACGGTCTCGCCCTGCTGCACGTAGGTGTCGAAGACGTTGCTCAGCGAGGAGGTGGACGGGTCGACGGTGACCGGATACCGCGTGTCCGGGTCGGCGAGGAACTTCGTGTCCGGGGTGACCACCAGGTCGGTGGAGGAACCTTTCTGTACCACCTTCAGGCCGACCCTGGCCCGGTTGGTGTGCTCGCCGGACCGCTTGTCGACGGTGGAGTCCCACATCACCGGGGCGGGCATCACGGCCTGCTTCTTGTTCTTCTTGTCCGTGAACTGCACGCTTCCGTCGGACAGTTGCTTCAGCTTCAGGCCCTTGGCCTTCAGCGGCAGTGTGTAGGCGTAGCCGCCCGCGTCGGGGCGCTGTTTGATTTCGACGTACTGCTCGAAGCCGGTACGTGTGGCCTCGACGACCACGTCCGCACCGGGAACGGCGTTGACGTACTCCGCCCGCGTGCCGTCGAGCTTGGGCTTCGGCAGTCCGCCCTTCCACTGCAGGGTGATCTGCTCGTCGCCCTCGCCCAGCGTTACCAGGTCGGTGGCCTTGGCCTCGCGTGCCGCTGTCAACGACTTCGCCGGGGTCCCGGTCCTGCCGGCCAGCCGCAGACCGGTGGGGTGGGCCTTCGGCTCCACCCTGCCGCCCACTTCGTGCAGGTCGACGTCGACGTCGGTCCATTGACCGGTGTCCGGGTCATGGAAACGGATCGGCCCGGCGGCCAGTTCCGTCGTCAGGCTGCCGTCCTTGTTGACCCAGGTGGTCGACGTCTCGGTACGTTCGCTCAGCGCCTCCACACGGTGGCCATAAAGCCGGGCGGCGACCCGGGCCGAGGGGATGTCGGCGGCCTCCTTGGCGCTCGGCCTTTTCGGCGCGGCGGTCGCCGACTCCTGAGTTGACCCGAGGTTGAGCGCAACGGCATCACCCGAGTTCGCGACCAGCGCGCTCTCCGCAGCCAGCAGCATGGCCGCACCCAGCGCGATGCGCGGCAGCACGCGTCTGCGGCGCTGGAAGGCCGGCGCCGAGCCCTCCCACTCCCGAGGAGTGGGCATGGTAGGTCCCATCGAACAGTTACTCCTTGAAAACGAGAACATACGGACGGTTGATCCAAGCACCTCGCCGACCATGCCGGGA
>NZ_KQ949082.1:252121-294239 GCF_001514305.1 Streptomyces dysideae | reverse complement strand
TCCGCGCCGCGGTGCTGGGCCTGCAAGGGGCGCCCGCGCTGGCCGGGACCGCCGCGCAGATGACCGTGCCGGTGCAATTTCTGGTCCAGTGGGACGATGAGCGGATGCCCCGTGCACAGAGCCTGGCGTTGTTCGATGCCATCGGTTCAGCCGAGAAGGCACTGCACGCCCACCCCGGCAAGCACGGAGATCTGCCGCGGTTCGAGATGGACGACTCGCTGCGGTTCTTCGACCGACATCTGGGCTGATACGTCTGTAGTCCACGCCGCCGACGAGCGCCTACGCTGGATCGTCACCAGGGGGCGAACCTTGCCTGACAGAGCAATAGCTCAGCGCACTGGGCGACTCACACTGATGTGCCAAGTAGGGTCCCCAGCCATGACCACCTCTCCTGATCACGTCGACAGCAGAGAAGACCTGGCAGCCTTCGTTCGTTCCTTGCGTCGCCGTCACACCGAGGACGGAAGCTCATGGGAGAACGCGGCCCTTCCGAGCTTCCTGGAGGCCTTGGCGGCCTGGATCGACGACGCGGACGGCTGGTACAGCAACACCGCCCGGGAGTTGCCCGCCGGCGGTGACTGGACGTTCTTCGCACGAGCTCTACAAGCGGCGACTGTGTACGAGTAGTCCGAGCCGTGCCGAATGCGTGTCGAAGGCCGGTCGATAAGGCGCGCAGCACAGGAGAAGAGGCCGGTCAGAGAGGCGTGGCACTCGTGCCACCAGGCGCCTTCTAAGCGCTTGGCCGCAGGTTCGAGTCCTGCCGGGGGCGCCCACTCCCCGCCCTCCCTGTGGGAGGGCGTTTCTGCTGTGTCAGACGCCCAGGCGGCGGGTCAGGGCGCGGCGCCAGGTCAGTAGGGCCGCGCCGGTGGCGAGGGCCGCGAGGCCCAGTGCCAGGAAGTAGCCGGGGCCGGGGACGCGGTCGCCGGAGACCTTCAGGGCGTTGCCGCCGATGCCGCCGCCGAGGGCGCCGGCCAGCCAGAACAGGGCCACCATCTGGCTGATGAAGGTGGCCGGGGCGATGGCCGTGGTCGCGCTCATCCCGACCGGCGCGAAGGAGACCTCCCCGGCCGCCAGGAGCAGGAACGCCAGCAGCAGCCACAGCGGTGACACCTGTGCGCCGTCGGTCGCCCGGGTCGCCGCCCACGCCATGACGAGGTAGGCGGCGGCTGTGGCGGCCATGCCGGAGGCGTACTTGGCCGCGGTCGGCATACGGTCGCCCGCGCGCGTCCACCAGCGGGCGAGCAGCGGCGCCAGTGCCAGGACGAACAGCGGTATCGCCGCCTGGAACCAGCTGGCGGGCACGGTCCGGCCGAGGACCTCGCGGTCGGTGGCGTGTTTGGCGAACAGCGCGAACGCCGAGCCGCCCTGGAGGAACAGGGCCCAGAAGACGGCCGACGCGAGGAACAGCCAGATGTACGTACGCACCCGGACCCGTTCTACGGCGGTCAGCACCGGGTTGCGCAGCAGCCGCCAGAAGCAGATCACCGGCGCCGTCACGCACAGCAGGCCGATCAGTGCCATGAGGTGGGCGATCCGGAAGGTGCCGAGGGCGGCGTCGGTGCCGTAGACCAGGACGGTCAGGGCGGTGGCGGCGAGGGTGAGGCGCAGCACGCGGGTGCGTTCGGCGGGGGTGGCGGAGCGTTCGGGGGCCCCGCCCGTGTCGCCGAAGTGCCGGGCGCCGCGGACGTATTGGAGCAGTCCGGCTGCCATGCCGATGGCGGCGGCGCCGAAGCCGAGGTGCCAGTTGACTCCCTCGCCGAGCGCGCCCACCACGATCGGCGCGAGCAGGGCGCTGACCTGGACGCTCATGTAGAAGACGGCGAAGCCCGCGTCGCGTCCGGCGCGGTCCTCACGGTCGTAGAACGCGCTCAGCAGGTTCGCCATGTTGGGCTTGAGCAGTCCGGTGCCGCAGGCGATGAGCAGCAGGCCGGGGTAGAGGGAACCGGCCAGGGGCACCGCCATGCACAGGTGGCCGAGGGCGATCAGGATCCCGCCGTGCAGCACGGCGCGGCGGGCGCCGAGGACGCGGTCGCCGATCCAGCCGCCGGGGACGGACGCCAGGAAGACGGACGCCATGTACAGGCCGTAGAGAAGCGAGGCGTCACCGGTGGACATGCCGAGGCCGCCGCGGTCGGTGTCCTCGGTCGTGTACAGGACGAGGATCGCGGTCATGCCGTAGAAGCTGAAGCGCTCCCACACGTCGGTGCCGAAGAGGGTCGTGAACCAGCGCGGCCGGCCCAGCAGGCCGGGGTGCCGGCGATCTGCCGCGCCGGGGGCGGCTGTGGTGGCGGGCGGTTGGGTCGGGGCGGCCATGGTTCCTCCGTACGGATGTCAGACGGGCGCAGGGGGAATGTGGCCGGAGGTCTTCGACGACCGCTCGAGGACGCCTCGGGCCAGGAGCCGGACGGAAGTTCGCGCGGCGCCCGGCCGGGGGAAGTACCGGGCGCCGCGGGTGGAGGGGACGGGGCGGACCCGTCGGGGGACGTCGGCGACCTGCAGGAGTCGCGGTCGCGACGTGGCCCGGGAGTCGGTCCGGCCTCCGGGGCCCTCACCGCCCGGAGCCGTTCCCCTCACGTCCTCAGAGAACCCCGTCCCCCTCGGACTTCACTCGCGCCCGGCTCGCCCTCCGCCGGATGCGGTGGGACCGGCGGCGCTCCGGCGGGACTCCACCGGGACTCGAGGCGTTCTCGACCGTAACTCCCTTTTCTTGTAGGGAGGTTCACTACCCTGCCCTATATGTGGCTTATAGGAGTTAGTGGAGCTTTCGCCGTCATCGTTCTTCCGGCGCTGCTCGGGCGCCGGCTCCTCGGCTCGGACGCCGGCCTGCTGCGTGTGGTGATCGCCGCGGTGGTCGGCGTCTCGGTGTCCGGGACGCTGATCGGCCCTCAGCTGCAGAGTCCCGGACGCGGTCCCGTACTGCTCCCGCTGATGCTCGGGGTCGGGCTGCTGACCGCGATGGTCTGCCTCGTCGTGCTCGATGTGGTGGTGCCGGCCCGCCGGATGCGTCTGGTGGGGCGGCTCCAGGCGGCGCGGGCCCGGCTGTCCCGCGCCCGCCGCTACTCCGAGATCGTGGCCATCGTCGGACGGCACGGCCTCGGCCCGTATCTCACCGGCCGCGCCCGGAGCGGCGGCGGCACCCGGCACGAGCAGCTCGCCCAGGAACTGCGCGAGGCCCTGCAGGCGGGCGGCACCACCTTCGTGAAGCTGGGCCAGCTGATGTCCACCCGTCGCGATCTACTGCCCGAGCCGTACGTCGTCGAGCTCAGCCGGCTTCAGGACCGGGTGCCGCCCGCGCCCTGGCCGCAGGTCGAGGCCGTACTGCTGGAGAGCCTCAGCGCGCCGCCCGAGGAGGTGTTCGCCGAGTTCGACCGCGAACCGCTCGCCGCGGCCTCCGTCGCCCAGGCGCACGGCGCCGTGCTGCGCGACGGCACACGCGTCGTCGTCAAGGTGCAGCGTCCCGGCATCCGCGAGGCCGTGGACCGTGACCTGGACATCGTCGAACGGCTGGCGCGCACCCTGGAGAACCGCACCGATTGGGGCCGCGCCCTCGGCCTCACCGAGCTGGCCCGTGGTTTCGCGGTGGCCCTGCGCGAGGAACTGGACTTCCGGGTCGAGGCACGCAACCTGACCGCCGTGCGCCGGGCCGCCGAGGTGCGCCACGACGACAGCGTCACGCTCCCCCTCCTGCACGAGGAGCTGAACACCGAACGGGTCCTGGTGATGGGCCGCCTCGACGGTGTGCCGCTCGGACAGGCACGGCCGGACAGCCCCGAGCACGGCGCGAAACTGGCCCGGACGCTGCTCACCACGCTGCTCGACCAGATCATGTACGACGGTGTCTTCCACGCCGATCCGCACCCCGGGAACATCCTGCTGCTGCCCGACGGGAGCCCGGCGCTGCTCGACTTCGGCTCGGTGGGACGCCTGGACGGCGGGCTACGGGCCGCCATGATCGGGCTGTTCCTCGCCGTGGACCGCGGGGACCCGGCCGCACTGCGCGACGCCCTGCTGGAGGTGACCGACCGGCCCGAGGACGTGGACGAGCAGCGGCTGCAGCGGGCGCTCGGCCAGTTCAGCGGCCGTCACCTCGGGCGTGGTTCGGCTCCCGACGTGCAGATGTTCACCGACCTGTTCCGGCTGGTGGCCGACTTCCGGCTGGCCGTTCCGCCGGAGATCGCGGCGGTGTTCCGGGCCCTGGCCACCCTGGAGGGCACGCTGGGCCGGGTGTCGGCCGGGTTCGACATCCTCGCCGCATCCCGGACGTACGCGTCGGCCCGGTTCACACGGCAGCTGGAGCCCGAGACGGTACGGGACGCCGCGCGCGACGAGGTCCTCACCCTACTGCCGGTGTTGCGCCGGCTGCCCCGGCGCCTCGACCGGATCAGCGGGGCGCTGGAGGAGGGCCGGCTCGGTGTGAACGTACGGCTCCTCGCCGACCCGCGCGACCGCCGCGTGATCGGCGACCTGCTCAGCCGGGTCCTGCTGGCCGGCCTGGGGATCTTCTTCGGGGTGCTGGGCGTGCAGTTGCTCGGGCTCGAGGGCGGGCCGGAGGTCACGGAGGGGCTGACTCTGTACGGGGTGTTCGGGTACCACCTGTTGGTGTTGTCGGCGGCGGTGGTGCTGCGGACGGTCTATGTGCTGACGAGGCCGTTGCCCTGAGGGGTGGGGTGGGTGGAGCGACATGGGCCGTGCCGTTCCGCTCCCGCTCCCGTGCCTGTGCCTGTGCCCGTCAGGACGTCCCTCGGGGTGCCGCGTCGGACGATCCGGCCGCCGTCCATCACCAGCACCTCGTCCACGGCCTCGAGGCCCTCGGTGCGATGGGTGACGAGGATCAGGGAACTGCCCCGGGTGGAGGCGAGTACGTCGGCCAGCACCGCGTCGGCGGTCCCCGGGTCCAGGCCCTCGGTCGGCTCGTCGAGCAGCAGCAGGGGCGGCGCGGCCAGCAGCGCGCGGGCGAGGACCAGCCGTCGGCGCTGCCCGCCGGACAGCCGGCCGCCGTCGGATCCGACGACGGTGTCGAGCCGGGCGGGAAGCGAGAGCACCCAGTCCAGCAGACCGGCGCAGCGCAGCGCGTCGTGCAGTGGGGCGTCGGCGGCGCCGGGGCGGGCGGGCAGCAGGTTGTTCCGTACGGAGGTGTGGAAGACGTGCGCGTCCTGGAGGGCGCCGCTGACCGTCCGCCGCAGGGCCGCCTCGGGGATCCGCGCCAGGTCCTCGCCGCCCAGCAGGATCTCGCCCCTGTCCGGCGGCACGAACCGGGCGATGGCCGCGAGCAGCGTCGACTTTCCCGCGCCGCTCGGCCCTACGACGGCCACACGTCGTCCTGGAGGCAGCTCCAGGTCCACTCCGCGCAGCGCGAAGGGGGCGTTGGGGTGGTGGCGTACGTGTAGGTCGTGGAGGGAGAGGTGGGTGGTGGGGGGTGCGGTCTTGGGGGCGGTGGGGGGTGGTGCTGCGGGGAGTGCCGGTGCGGTGGGGGGTGGCAGGGTGGTGGAGGCCAGGCTGGTGAGCTGTGCGGGGATGGTGGAAGTGGTGGCGTTGGGGGGATTGCCGGTGATCGGGGTTGCTGGGGCGGGCGACGGCGTCGTGGCTCGGGCGCCGGTGGGGAGACTGCGCGGGCCCACGGCTGTCTGGGCCACCGGCCTCGCGTCGCTGGGGACCGGCCCCGCGCTCACGGGCCCCGGGGCGGACGACGGCACCTGGGGGCCGGTGCCGGTGGGGAGCGCTGCCTGGACCACGGGGCTCGCGTCGCCCGGGACCGGCCCCGCGCTCACAGGCCCCGAGGCGGACGACGGCACCTCGGTGCCGGTGCCGGTGCCGGTGCCGGTGCCGGTGGGGAGCCTGCGCCGGACTGGGGGCGCCTGACCGGGCAGCATCGCCGCGGCGCCATCGGTCGGCCTCCCCACCCTCGCCGTCGCCGACTCGGCAGGACTTGCGCCGTCAGGGAACGGCCCTGTGCTCGCGGTCGTCTCCCTGGGGGCGTGCAGCAGTGCGGCCACACGGTGGGCACTCGCGGGCAGGGCCGTGAGGTGTTGGGCTGCCGTCGGCAGTGGGGCCAGGACCTCGAACGAGGCCACGGCCAGCAGGGGCAGGACCACCGGCCAGACGCCGGGGGCGGTGTGTGCGCAGACGACCGCGATCGTCACGGCCGTCGCGCCCTGCACCACGGTCAGGGCCGCCGCGGAGAGCGCCGACAGCAGGGCCCCGCTGCGGTCGTGGGCGCGCAGTCGGCGGGCCGTGCCGACGGCCCTCTCGGTCTCGCGCTCCGCCGCGCCGAACACCCGCAGATCCGCCGCGCCGTCGAGCAGGTCGACGGTGCGTACGGCGAGTTCCGCGCGCAGGGTGGCACCGCGCCGTGCCGCCCGGGCCGACGCGGCAGCCGTCAGTGCGGGCAGCAGCAGTCCTCCGACCGTCAGGCCGACGGCCAGGACGAGCGCGGCCGCCGGGGAGACCAGCGCCGCGCAGACGACCGCCGCCGCAGACACCGCGAGCGCGGACAGCGCCGGCAGCGCCACCCGCAGCAGCGCGTCCTGGACCAGGTCGACGTCGGCCACCAGCCGGGAGGCGGTGTCCGCGTCCCGGACCGTGCGGGCGTCCTCGTGGGCCGGGCGGCGAGCCAGCGCGCCGAAGACCTGGCTGCGCAGCCGCGCCACCGCACGCAGCGCCGCGTCATGGCCGGCCAGCCGTTCCCCGTACCGGAAGAGGCCGCGGGTCACGGCCAGCGCCCGCACCGCGACGATGGCCACGGACAGCGCGCCCATCGGGGGCTGTTGCGCGGCGCGGGCGATGAGCCAGGCGGCGAGGGTCATCAGCGCCACGCCGGCCAGGTCGGCGGCGAGCGCCAGGCAGGCGGCGGGCAGCAGCCGGCGCAGCGGGCCTGCGGTACGCAGCACGGAGAACAACGCCCTCATCGGGACACCTCGCATTCGTGCGGGATCGCTCTGCATGCGTGGGGCGGGCGGTCGACGCCGGGCTCTGACGCCATGGGGGCACGTTGCCTTTCGCTCACCGTTCCCTTGCATCCGCCGAGCCGACGGTCAGCGCCGGACCCAGCCGTCACCGGCCCGCCTCGCACTTCACGCGCTGTCCCGTCACATCCGCCGAGCCGACGACCAGGGCCGTACTCGAACAACACCGGACCACCCCGCACTTGACGCGCCGTTCCCGCGACGCGACGGTCCGCGCCGGGCCTGGAGCTCACCGGGCCGCCTCCCCTTCGCGCACCGTCCCGTCGCACACCTCGAGCCGGCGGTCCGCGCCCTGCCGGAGGCGTTCGCGGTGCGCGACCACCAGGACCGTCCGGCCGGTCATCAGCCGTTCGCTCGCTGTCAGTACCGCCATCTCGCTGTCGGCGTCGAGCCCTGCCGTGGGTTCGTCGAGGAGGACGAGGGGCGCGTCGCGCAGGAAGGCTCGGGCGAGGGCGATGCGTTGACGCTGGCCGGCGGAGAGTCCGGTACCGCGGGCGCCGAGGCGGGTCGCGTAGCCGTCGGGCAGCGCGGTGACGAAGTCGTGGGCCGCGGCCGCACGCGCGGCGCGCACGACCTCCTCGTCGGTGGCGCCGGGTTCGCCCAGCCGGATGTTGTCGGCGACGCTGCGGTCGAAGAGGTACGGCCGCTGCGGCACCCAGCCGAGGTGCCGCCGCCATGTGTCCGGGTCGAGCGAGCCGAGGTCCCGCCCGCCTACGAGGATCCGCCCCTCGTCGGGCCGGACGAGACCGAGCAGCAGGGCGAGCAGCGTGGACTTCCCCGCGCCGCTGGGGCCGGTCAGTGCGACCCGCTCCCCCGGTTCGACGGTGAATGACGCTCCGCAGAGGACGGGGCGGGGGCGCCCGGGGAGCCGTACGGTGACGTCCTCGAAGCGGATGCGGAGGGGGTGACCGGGGGTGCCGCCGGTGTCGTCCTGGTGACGCGGGGTCGGACCGGGTCCCCCGGGAGCGGGCGGCGGCGCGTCGGGACGAGCCACCGTCCCGGGCCCGGTGGCGATCCCGGGGCCAGTCACCATCCCGGGGCAGGTCGCCACGCCAGGGCCAGCGGCCACGCCGGGCGCAATGGCCGGCCCGGAACACGTCGCCGGCCCGGAACCGGCCGCCGCCTCAGGACGATCCGCCACCCCAGGACACGCCGCCACCCCAGGACACGCCGCCACCCCAGGACCAGCCGCCACCCCAGGACACGCCGCCACCCCAGGACACGCCGCCACCCCAGGACGCACCGCCACCCCAGGACGCACCGCCACCCCCGAACGATCCGCCACCCCAGCCCCAACATCCCCGTCCAGCAGCGTCAACGCCTCCCGAGCCGTCGCCACCCCCTCCGTCCCGGCGTGAAAGCGGCTGCCCAGCGCACGCAGCGGCAGATACGCCTCCGGCGCGAGCAGCAGTACCGTCAGCGCGGTGGTCAGGTCGAGGGAGCCGCCGAGCAGACGCAGGCCGACGGGGACGGCGACGAGGGCGATGGACAGGGTGGCCACGGTGTCCAGCACCAGGGTGGACAGGAAGGTGATGCGCAGGGTGCGCATGGTGGCCCTGCGGTGCGCGTCCGCGACGTCCGCGACGATCTTCTCCTGGGCCTCGGCACGGCCGAAGGTGCGCAGGGTCGGCAGGCCGCGCAGGGCGTCGAGGAAGTGGCCGCCGAGGCCGGCGAGGGCCGCCCACTGGCGGGCCGTGGCGTCCCGTGTGTGCAGTCCGACCAGCGCGCCGAAGACGGGCACGAGCGGCAGGGTCACCAGCAGGATGACCGCGCTGAGCGGGTCGTGGGCCAGCATCGCGGCGAGCACCGCGGGCGGCACGATCCCAGCGACGAGCAGCTGTGGCAGGTAGCCGACGAGGTAGGGGTCGAGGGCGTCCAGGCCCCGGGTGAGCAGGGTACTGACCTCTCCTGCGCGGCGGTCCTCGGCGTCGTACGCGGTGCGGTGGGCGGCGGAGCCGAGCAGCCGGGTCCGCAGCTCGAGCTTGGTCTCGGCCGCGGCCCGCTGCGCGGCGGTCGCCTGCACCCAGCCGGCGATCCCCCGCATACCGACGGCCACGGCGACCCACGCCACGGCGGTGCCGGTCGGCCCGTGCCCGGAGAAGGCCTCCCCGAGCAACCGGGCCAGCGCCAGGGCCTGCCCGACGGTGCCGGCCGCGCCGATCAGAACACCGGCCGACACCAGTAGCCCCGCGGCGCGGATACGCGGAGTCAGCGCCAGCAGCCGACGCCGTACGGCCCGGTCCCCGAGCCGCCCGTCCGCCCCACGCCGCCCGGCGCCACCACCACTCCGCCGCCCGTCCGCCTCCCGCCCCCCGGCTCCACCCACCGCACCTCGCCGACCGCCCGCTTCCCGATGCCCAGCCCCGGCGCCCACACCCCGCCGGCCACCCACGGCGGGGCGCGCAGCCCCGTCTGTCTCGTCGCGTCGGTCACGGGCACCCCGCTCACCAGCCCCGGCCACAACAGCCCGCCACCCCTCCATCAGAAGTACGCCGGCGACCGCTCGTCCGCCTTCGCGCGGAAGGCCCACCACTGCATCGCCTGGAAGGCCAGCAGCACCGGGAGGACCAGCAGCACCACGGGGCCTACGACACTCAGGGTCGACGGGTCGGCGGCGGCCTCGGAGACGGAGATGTGCTCTCGGGGGCCCACGCTGCTGACCACCGTCTGGGGGAAGTGGGCCGCGCCGATCAGCAGGACCGGTGCCAGGGCGGCGAAGCCGGAGACCGCAGGGGCCCGCCAGCCGGACGTGGTCGTCAGGCGGGGGGCCAGCAGCAGGGCCGCCGCCGCGGTCAGGAAGAGAAGGGCGGTGGGCAGGGGGTTGAGCAGGCCGTCGCGTGCCGTGCCGTCGGCGATCGCCGCCAGCGCCGTGACGGCGGCGAGGCCGGCCGCCACCGGTGCCAGTCGGCGGGACAGCTCCGCGGCCCGTACGGCGACGCCCCCTTCCGTGCGCACCGCGAGGAACACCAGCGCGTGCAGGGCGAACACGGCGACCGCCGTCAGCGCGGACAGCACCGGTACCGGACGCAGCAACACGCCCGCGTCGACGTCGAGATGACCGCCCTTGACCGGCACCGCGCCGATCAGCGCGCCGCCCAGGGCGCCCCACATCAGCGCGAGCACCAGACAGGCGCACTGGACCACGGCGTCCCAGCGGCGCCGCCAGCGCGCGCCGGGCACCCGGCGACGGAACTGCATCGCGGCCTCCCGCACCAGCAGCGCCCCGACGGCGAACACGATCAGCGGGTACATCCCGCTGATGACGCTGGACTCCAGGCCGGGGAAGCCGCCCAGGGTGATGCCGGCCGCGGCGACCAGCCAGACCTCGTTGCCGAGGAAGAACGGCCCGGTGGCCGCGGCGACGGTGTGCCGCTCGGCGTCGTCGCGAGCCAGCCACCGGCCGATGATCCCGGTGCCGAGGGTGATGCCGTCCAGAGCGAGGTAGCCCGCCAGGAACAGCCCGAGCAGCGCGTACCAGATGTTGTGCCACACGATGAACTCCCGGTGCGCCGTCAGAAGGTGGGGGCGGAGGACGAGGACGAGGGGGTGGAGGAGGCGGAGGCGGAGGCTGAGGTCTGGTGCGGGAGACTTGCCGCGACGCCGTCCTCCCCTGTGTCCGGGCCGGATGTGTCCTGCGCGCCCTCACCCGGCATACGGCCCAGCTGCGCCGCGTCGGGGCCGCGCCGCGCGAACCGGAACAGCAGCGCCCAGTCCACGACGAGCAGCGTGGCGACGAGGGTGCCGAAGACGAGCAGCGAGGTCAGTACCGTGCCGTAGGAGAGGCCCGGGGTGATCGCGTCCTCGGTCTTCAGTACGCCGTAGACCGCCCACGGCTGGCGGCCCACCTCGCGGAAGACCCAGCCGGAGATGTTCGAGACGTACGGCAGGACCAGGGTGGCGGTGAGCAGCCACAGCAGGACCCTGCGGCGGATCAGGTTGCGCTTGATCATGAAGAGCACGCAGAGCACCGCGATCAGCATCATGAACAGCGCCGGGATGATCATGACGAACTCGGCGGTCTGGCTGAACCCGGGCGGGAAGTAGTTCCCGGGGCCGAACTTCTGGGTGAAGGTCTCCACCATCGCCTGCGCCCGGTCCGACCGCTCGCCGTACTTGGTGGGGGTCTGCTTCACGGAGTAGCCGATCTGCGTGCCGCCCAGCGCGGCCGTCAGCAGGACGAACACCGGGGTGAGCGGCAGGGCCAGCTTCATCGAGGACCAGAAGAACTCCTCGTGGCCGGTGCGTCGGCGCAGGTGCCAGGCGCTGACGGCGATGACGAAGAAGGACCCGGTGACGACCGAGCCGGCCAGGATGTGCGCGGCCGCGGACAGGGCGTTGGTGTTGGTGAGCAGGGCCGTGAAGTCGGTGAGGACGGCCTTTCCGTCCTTCATCTCGTAGCCCACGGGGTGGTTCAGGAAGCCGTTGGCGGTGAGGACGAAGAAGACCGAGGAGTACGCGGTGAGCGCCACCAGCCACAGGATCACGGTGTGCAGCACCCGGCCCATGCGGTTCCAGCCGAAGATCCACAGGCCGAGCAGGGTGGACTCCGCGAAGAACGCGACGAGTGTCTCGATGGCCAGCGGGGCACCGAAGACGTTGCCGGTGAAGTGCGTCAGCCCGCTCCAGACGAGGCCGAACTGGAACTCCATCACGATGCCCGTGCCGATGCCCAGGGCGTAGTTGATGACGTAGAGCTGGCCCCAGAAGCGGGTCTGCCGGCGGTGGGTCTCCTTGCCGGTGACGGCCCAGCGGGTCTGCATCACCACCAGGTAGGTGACCAGCCCGAGCGTCAGGGCGACGAACAGGTAGTGGGCGATGGCGGTGATGGCGAACTGGAGCCGTGCGAGTACGAGCACGTCGTCCACGATGGTTCCCCTCGGTCGGCTGGACAGCCGTGTGTCTTGTGATGGCTTGCGGTCGTTTGCGGGTGGATGGACGGCCTTTCCACTCCAGCCGAGAGCGGTCGAGGGCCGCTCGGGCGGCGGTGGAGGCTCGCTTGAGCCCGGACCCGGAGCCCGCCGGTGGCCTGTGCCCTGTGAGGGGGCTCGCCCGGCGGGGCGCGGCCGTCCCTGGTGCCGGGGACGGCCGCGGCCCGTGCCGGGTGGTCGTTCAGGGGTGGCTGGAGTAGGCGAGTTCGCCGTGTTCGATGGCCATCTCGTCGGTGTAGACGAGGTCGAGGTAGCGTTCGCCCCGGTCCGCCAGCAGGGTCAGGACGCGGCTGGGGCGCGGGAGTTGGGGCAGGATCTCCTCCACGGCGGCCACCACCGAGCCGGAGGAGCCGCCGGCGAAGATCGCCTCCTGGCGCAGCAGCCGGTGGCAGCCGCGGATGGCGGCGGCGTCGTCGATGTGCACCACGCGGTCGATCTCGGCGGGGGTGAACAGCTCCGGCACCCGGCTGGAGCCGACGCCGGGCAGCATCCGCGGGCCCGGCGGGGTACCGAAGATGACCGAGCCGACGGCGTCCACGGCCACCACGTGCAGTGCGGGCCACACACGGCGCAGTCCGCGGGCGAGTCCGTGCAGGGTGCCGGTGGTGCTGACGGCGGCCACCAGGACGTCGACGGGCCGCTCGGGGCAGTCGTCGATGACCTCGCGGGCGGTGGTGACCGCGTGGGTCTCCCAGTTGAGGTGGTTGGCGTACTGGTTGATCCACACCGCGTCCGGGTCCTCGGCCAGCAGGTCCTGCACGCGGGCCAGCCGGGTGTGCAGATAGCCGCCGGCGGAGTCGGGGTCGCGGACCATCTCGATGCCGGCGCCGAACTGGCGGAGGATCCGGAGGTTGGTGCGGGAGGCGTTGGGGTCGACGACGGCGGTGAAGCGCAGGCCGTAGCGGACCGCGACCATGGCGAGCGCCACGCCGAAGTTCCCCGAGGTGCTCTCGACGATGTGGGTGCCGGGACGGATCATGCCGTCGCTGATGCCGCGCTCCACGATGTAGCGCGCGGAGCGGTCCTTGACGCTGCCGCCCGGGTTGAGCATCTCGAGCTTGGCGAGGACCTCGATGCCCGGCTGAGGGAAGAGTCGGCCGAGCCGGACCAGCGGGGTACCGCCGACACAGTCGGTGATGGAGTCGTGGATCACGCCGGCTCCTGTCGTGCGGAGGGGGTGTCGTGCGGACGGCTGCCGAACAGGGCGCGGCAGGCGTCGAGTCCGTGGATCTCGGCGGTGGCCTCGGCGGCGGGGCTCAGTTCCCACTGGGCGCGGGTCATGCGCCAGCGGGTGAGCACCGTCGGCTCGCCCTGCCGGTCGTGCACCTCGATGCCGTCCGGCTGGTAGCCGAGCTTCTTGTTGACGGCGAGGGCGGCGGCGCCGTCCTCGAACACGGCGGAGGTGGCGTACCGGGCGCCCAGCCCCGCGAAGGCGAGGCGGAGGGCGGCGGTGCGCATCTCGGTGCCGATGCCCCGGCCCTGGTGGCCGCGGGCCAGCCAGCTCTCGGTGGCGACCTCGCCCCGTTTGGGGAACTCCCTCGCCTGCAGGCCCTGGACGCCGACGGGGCGGCCGTCCAGGAAGACGGCGAGGCCGAGGTTCCAGTAGCCGGGGCGGCTCAGGGCGAGCCCCTTCCACAGGTACTGGAGGACCCGGCCCGCCACCACCTGCGGCAGCGCGTTGCTCCAGCCGCCCTGGAAGGGGGCGGCGCCGGGCGCGTGGATGCCCTGGTCGGCGACGAGTTCCGCCAGGGCGCGCAGGTCGTTCTCGTCGGGGACGCGCAGCTCCAGCCGGGGGGTGGTCAGGCGGAGCCGGAACTGCGGCGCCCAGATCGCGAGCGCGGCGCGGTGGCCGCCGGAGGCGGCCGTCGGCGTGCCCGGTGTGCTGTCAGCGATGTTCTCTGCCATGGGGGAATGCTCCGCAGACGGTCTCAATGGGCGGTGGAAGACGTCTCGACGCGTGGACGGGCCGGAGCGGCCGCGAGCCGTACGGCTCCGACGGCCAGGCCGGTCAGGATGATGGCCGGCCACAGCACGTCGGGCAGGGCGCCGACGGTCGCGCCGAGGCCGAGCAGCAGGAACGCCGCGGCGCGCAGCCGGCGTAGCCGGGCCGGTCCGGGTGCCGGTACGGCGAGCAGGGCGGCGGCGGCCAGCAGTGCGCCGGCGGCCACCGGGTCGAGGACGGTCAGCGCGTCGACGGCTTCGCCGAATCCGCCGCGTACGGCGGCGAGCGGCGGCACCACCCAGAACCAGGCGAGGCCGGCCACGGCGAGCACACCGGCGATCCGCTCGGGAGCGCGGTGCCGTCGCCGTCGGATGCCCCGCTCGGCGAGGTCGACGGCGTTGAACGGGCCGTACAGCACCGGCCGTCGGCCGAGCAGCAGCGCGGGCAGGGCGGCCAGCTCCAGGCCGCCGTACCCGCTGAGCCCGGCGGCCAGCACGGAGAACTCCACGTAGAGCGCGACGCCCAGCGCCGCCCCGTCGGGCAGCACGCCGATCGGATAGAGCAGCATCGGCAACAGCAGCAGCGCCCCACCGGGCCACCCGGACAGCCCTCGCCCGGCACCCCGACCGAGCACCGGCCGAAGCACCGCGACCACCGCGGTATACGCAACGACCAGCCCAAGCCCCGTACCACCGGCCACGAGCAGCTCACCGCCACCACGCTCAGGAACCTTGGCGGCGAAGATATGCGCCAGCGCGGCGCCCCCCGCGGCAACACGTACAACCCGCCCACCGACCCCGGCGTCCCTCCCGAGGACACCCGCGCGCCCCCTGCCGGGGACACGGGCACCCCGCACGGCCCGGCTCTCACCAGGCCCGTCGGCCGTCCCCACAACTCCCGCCGGGCTCCGGCCGGGTGCACCCGCCGCGCCGGCAACTCCCGCCCGACCCTGGCCGGACGAGCCTTCGGCCTTCGCGGCTCCGGCCCAACCCTCGCCGGGCGCATCAGCCACACTCGCGACACCCGCCAGACCCGTGCCCGACGTGTCAGCGCTCGCAACTCCCGCCGGGCTCCGGCCGGGTGCACCCGCCCCGCCCTCGGCTCCCGCCCGGCCCTCGCCGGACGCGGTCGTCGAGGTCGCGGCCTCCGTCCCGGGCTCGCGGGACGCGCTCGGCCGCCTCACAGTTCCACCCGAACGCCATAGCCCCGCAGCCAGTCGTTCAGGCCGAGGAGCATTTCCACGTTGGCTCGGGCCACCCAGGCTCGCATGCCGCTGTCCAGGACCGACGGGTCGTCGATGAGGGACTGGATGCCGGACGTGTCGGCGAGGGGGGCGGCGGGGGCCGTGGGGTCGGCGAGGAGGGTGGCCATGCGTTCGCACAGGGCGCGGCCGTAGGCCGGGTCCTGGGTGACGGGGTAGGGGCTCTTGGCTCGGTTGACGACGTCGTCGGGGAGCAGGTCGGCGACGGCGGCGCGGAGCAGGGACTTCTCGCGGCCGTCGAAGCTCTTGAGCGACCAGGGGACGTTGTAGGCGTAGTTGACGAGGCGCCAGTCGCAGAACGGCATACGGGTGCCGAGGCCGACCGCGGAGCCGAGCGACTCGTCGTGGCTGAGCAGGGTCTCCAGCCAGCGGGTGAGGTGGAAGTAGGTGATCTCCCGCATGCGCAGGGTCTGTCCGCTCTCCCCGGCCAGCCGCGGCACCTGCGCCATGCTGGTCGTGTACGCGTCGGCGCAGTAGCCGTTGAGGTCGAGCTTGCCGAGCAGGTCGGGGGCGAGCAGGTCGCCGCCGAGGCCGTGCCTGCCGCCGCCGAAGCGGGCCATGGCGACCCAGGGCAGGGTCGGGGCCTCGACGAGTTCCTTGTTGTGCACCCAGGCGAAGCCGCCGAAGACCGCGTCCGCGATCTCGCCGAGCAGCACCGAGCCGACGTGCTCGCGCACCGCCCGGCACAGCAGGTACAGCGAGGTGTTCATGTTGCCGAGCGGACTGGGCACGTCCTTGGCGCGCAGCACCGCGGACCGCACCGCCGGGTCGATGATGTCGGAGGTGTCCAGCACCAGGTCGGTGTGCTCGGTGCCGAGATGCCTGACGACGGACTGTACGAACGGGGCGTCGGGGCTGCCCCAGATCTCGTCCTGCTTGAACTCCTCCGCCGCGCCGAAGGAGACCGTGAAGGTGCGCACCGTCTCACCGCCGCCGCGCTCGGCCAGCGCCTGGTGGGCCAGTGCCGTGACCGCGCTGGAGTCGATACCGCCGGACAGCAGGATGCCGGGGACGGCACCGGTGCCCAGGGTGCGGCGCACGGACGCGCCCAGCAGTTCGCGGATCCGGGCGATGGTCTCGGCCTGGTCGTCTGTGTGCTCCTCGGCGGTCAGCTCCCAGTAGCGGTACGTCTTCCGGCCCTCGCGCGTGAAGCGGAGCACGTGGCCGGGCGGCACCTGGTGGAAGCCCTTGAGGATGCCGTGCCCCGCGGTGCCGGCGTAGGAGAACAGCTCGCGAAGACCGTCGGCGTCGATGACCGGCTCGACGGCCGGGTGGGCGAGGACCGCCTTGCGTTCGGAGCCGAACAGCACGCCCGAGGGCAGCGGGTAGTAGTAGAGCGGCTGGTTGCCGAGCCGGTCGCGGGCCAGCACCAGCTCGCGGTCGCGCTCCGACCAGACGGCGACGGCGAAGGCCCCGTCGAGGTGCTCGGCGAACCGCTCGCCCCAGCGCAGCCAGGCGCGTCCGGCGAGTTCGGCCTGGGTGGCGGGACCGGTGATGCCGAGTTCGCCGCGCAGTACGTCGGTGTCGTACAGCACGCCGGTGACGGCGGCGGCGAGGACCGTGCGCCCGTCCTCCTGGAGTACCCACGGCTGCCGCGGGGCGCCGGTGCCGTCCGCGTCGGACCAGCGGGCGCCGACGGCGGCGTTCTCGGCGAGCCACAGCCGCTCGCCGTCGGGGCCGCGCTGGGCCAGGGCGGCGATCATGGCGAGCAGTGTGGGCCGCTCGCGCCGCAGATCCCTCTCGTGGTCGATCCATCCTGCGATTCCGGACACGGTGTGGGGCTCCTTCCGATGGTGGAGCCCCAGGCTGGCCGGGCGACCTCAAGTTTCCCTGGACGGCCTCTCCAGCAGCGGTGCGGACGATGCGTACGGACGGGATCCGCGCAGACCGGGTCCGGCCATCGTTACCCGAAGGGAGAGTGGCTGTGGGCAAGGAGCCCGAGGAACTTCAGGAGCGGCCCGAGGAACTGACGGACGTTCTGGTCGTGGGGGGCGGGATCACCGGACTGGCCTGTGCCCTGTTCCTGCGGCACCACGGGGTGCGGTGCGTGCTGGTGGAACGGCACGCGTCGACCTCGGTCCACCCCCGGGCGTGGGGGTGGTATCCCCGGACGCTGGAGCTGTTCCGGTCCGTCGGGGTGGAGGAGCAGGTGCTCGATGCCGCCGCGGGCTATGCGGACCACCGGCGCCAGGCGACCGTGGAGTCGCTGGCGGGCCGCGAGCTGAAGGCGGCCATGCTGCCCGAGCCGGGCGACCTGAGCGCGCTGACGCCGTCCCGGCAGATCTCGCTGGGTCAGGACCGTATGGAGCCGATCGTCCGCGAGGCCGCGTCCCGGGCCGGGGCGGTGCTGCGGTACGGGACCGAACTGACCTCCTTCGAACGGCCCGAGGGTCCCGGCGGGCCGGTCGTCGGCACGGTGAAGGACCGGGACACGGGCGAGGAACGGCGCGTGCGGGCCCGCTGGCTGGTGGCCGCGGACGGCGGCCGCAGCCCGGTGCGGGAGACCCTGGGGATCCGCCGGGTCGGCCGCGGCACGCTCCAGCACCAGGTGAGCATCCTGTTCCGCGCGGAGCTGGCGGGGCCGCTGGCCGGGCGCCGGTTCTCCATCTGCCAGATCGAGAACGACGAGCTGAGCGGCGCGGTGCTGGGCCATGACGACACGCTGCGGCGCGGCACCCTCATCCTTCAGTACCGGCCCGAACAGGGCGAGCTGCCGCAGGACTTCAGCACCGACCGCTGTGTACGGCTGGTGCGCTCGGCGATCGGTGACCCGGACGCCGAGGTGGAGATCATCGGCGTACTGCCGTGGGAGCTGGCCGCCCTGACGGCCGAACGGTTCCGGGACGGCTCGGCGTTCCTGATCGGGGACGCCGCGCACGTCATCCCGCCGATCGGCGGCTACGGCGCCAACACCGGCGTCCACGACGCGCACAACCTGGCGTGGAAGCTGGCCGCGGTGCTGCGCGGCGAGGCCGGCGAGGGGCTGCTCGACACCTACGACGCGGAGCGCAGGCCGGTCGCGGAGGCGACCGTCGAGCAGGCCCAGCTGCGGCTGCTGGTCCGCTCCGGCCGGGCCGGCGAGGAACAGCGCCGGGCCACCCTGGACGTGCTGACGGTGATGCTCGGGCACGCCTATCCGACGGCGGCCGGACCGGACGTGCGGCTGCCGCTGTTCCAGGAGCCGGCGGACCTCACCGGCGAGCCCGGCACGCGCGCGCCGCATCTGCCCGTGCGGATCCGTGGCGAGGAAAGGGAAGGTTCACTGTTGGACCTCTACGGCTCGTCGCTGGTGCTGCTCTGCAGCGAAGCCGGCCAGGGGTGGCACCAGGCCGCTGCTCAGGCGGCGCGGCTCACCGGTGTGCGGCTGCGCACGGCCGTCTTCGGGACGGAGCTGACCGACCTGTCGGAGGCGGGCTGGCAGAAGCGGTACGGGGTGAGCCCCGAGGGCGCCGTGCTGGTGCGGCCCGACGGGTTCGTCGCCTGGCGGTCGGCCGGTGTCCCGGCGGACGGTGCCGCCGCCCTGCGGGAGGCCCTGCGCCGCACGCTGGTGGTCTGAGGTGGTCTGACAGCGCGGGAAGGGGCCGCCGTTCCGGGGAACGGCGGCCCCTTGCGTTGGAGCGGAAACCCTCGCGGAATCCCTTACGACACTCGGAAGTTGGCCATCATCGCCATGTCCTCGTGCTCGAGGTTGTGGCAGTGGAAGACGAACTTGCCGGTGTGGTCGTCGAAGCGGACGAGCAGGCTGAGCTTCTCGTTGGGCATCATCCGCGCCGTGTCCTTCCAGCCGACGTCCTCGGGGTTGACCGTGGTGGAACCGCCGCGCTTGTACACCTGGAAGGGCGACAGGTGCAGGTGGATGGGGTGGTGGGTGGTGGAGGTGAACTCCCAGATCTCGGTCTCGCCGCGTTTCACGTCGGCCCAGATCCGGTCGGTGCTGAACGGGTTGCCGTTGATCTTGTAGACGTAGTGCCCGTCCTCCCGGGCCCGCGCCAGGGTGAAGGAGCGGGTGCGCACGGCCTTGGCCGGGTCGAGCCGTTCGACCGTGGAGAGGGTCGACGGGATGCTCGTGTCGTCGGCGGCCTTGGCGCCGACGACGAACTGCATGAGTTCGGCGGTCGATCCGTCGCCCAGGCTGTTCTTCAGGGTGACCTTCGTCCCGGGGGCGTACGCGCCGAAGTCGACGACCACGTCGAAGCGTTCGCCCGGCACCATGTAGAGGGAGTCCATCAGCTGCGGCCGGGCGAGCAGTCCGCCGTCGCTGCCGATCAGGGTGAAGGGCTCGCCGGCGTCCGGCTCCGGGTCCAGCTTGACGCGGTAGCGGCGGGCGTTGGAGCCGTTGACCAGCCGCAGCCGGTAACGGGCGCCCTGCACCTCCAGCTTCGGCCAGGGCACCCCGTTGACCAGGATGACGTCACCGGTCATGCCGTTGTGCGCGTCGCCGGTGACGCCGGGGGTGGTCTTCAGGGTCGGGTCGATGGACGGATAGGCCAGCGAACCGTCCGAGTTGAAGGCCCGGTCCATGATCATCACGGGGACGTCGCGGTCGCCCTTGGGCAGCGGCAGCGCGTCCTCCTCGTCGTCGTGCACCAGGTAGAGGCCGGCCAGCCCGCGCCAGACCTGCGGGCCGGTGAAGTCCATCCGGTGGTCGTGGTACCAGAGCGTGGCGGCCCGCTGCGCGTTCGGATACGTGTAGCTCCTGGTGCCCTCGGCGGTCACGCCCTCCATCGTCAGGCCGGAGCCGTGCTGGTGCGCCGCCGCCGTCCAGCCCGAGGTGGGCAGCAGCAGGTCGGTGGGGTAACCGTCGCTCGCCTCGGGCGTCTTGCCGCCGTGCAGATGCGTGACGAGGGGCACGGGCAGGTCGTTGCGGGTCCGGACGACCGCCGTGCGGCCCTTGCGGACGCTGAAGGTGGGGCCGGGGAAGGTGCCGTTGTAGCTGAAGATCTCGGTCTGCACACCGGGCAGGATCTCCGCCCTGGTGGTGTACGCCCGTACGTCGAAGTAGTCCGTGGTGCCGTCCGACGAGGCCGGCTTGATGACCGGCGGCCGTTTGAAGGCGAGGCTGAAGCGGGCCGGCAGCGGCACGTCTCCGGACTGTATGAGCCCCTCGTCGCTGCCGCCGCCGCTGTCGCAGCCGGTCGCGAGGGGTAACAGCAGGCCGGTGGAGGTGACGGTGACGGCGGTGCCGAGGAAGCGGCGTCGCGAAAGAGTCATGTGCCTTCCTAGTCGATGACGATGAGTGAGCGGTCCAGTGTGGTCAGGAGCCGGTTGCCGCCGGACGCGACGACAAAGGGGTCCTCCACATGGACGCCGCCCAGGCCGAACTCGTAGTACGGGGTTTCGGAATTGACGACGGTTCCGTCCTCGATGACGTCCGGGTTGCCGGGTGTGATCAGGACGGGTTCGTAGATCTCCGCGCCGATGCCGTGGCCGACGTGGTGCCTGCGGTAGTGCGGCACGCCGGCGCCCCGGACCGCCTCGACGGTGCGGTCGAACAGCTCGCCGCCCGTCATGCCGGGTTTGGCGGCGTCCAGGGCGGCCTGCTCGCCGGCCAGCATCGCGGCGTACACCGCGGCCAGCCGGGGCGCGGGCTGGCCGAAGCTGGCGGTGCGCGCGATGTCGGACCAGTAGCCCCGGTGGGTGCAGCCGGCGTCGAACCAGATGGAGTCGCCGCGGCGCAGCGGGGTGTCGGACGGGCGGGTCTGGCCGAGCACGCCTTCGCGGCCGAACTTGATCAGGGTGAAGCGGGGGCGCCCGCCGGCCCGGGCGACGGCGGTCTCGAACTCCCGCACCATGTCCCGCTCGGTGACGCCCTCGGCGGCGATACCCAGCGCGGCCCGGACCCCGGACTCCGCGATGGCGGCGGCCTCGGCGATCCGGCGTACCTCCGCCTCGGTCTTGACCTTGCGCACCTGCTGGAGCAGGGCGGCGGCCGGGCGTACCGCGCAGCCGGGCAGGGCCTCGCCGAGGCGTTCCAGGAAGCCGGGCGGCGCGGCGGTCTCGTCGACGCCGATCCGGGCGTTCGCCAGGCCGGCGCCGGTGAGGATCCGCACCAGGGCGCCCAGGGCGTCCGGCGCGGGCGGGTCGTCCACCCCGATCTGCTTGAACCGCTCCTCGCGCGCGGTGAGTTCGAGGCCCTCGGGCAGCTCCCGGTGGAAGGTGCCGTAGCCGACGACGCCGCTGAGCGCGGTGGTGGCGTCCAGGAACTGGTCCACGTCGCCGCGCGAGCTCGCGAAGTAAGGGGCGTCGGGACGGTCCCGGGTCACCACGGCCAGGGCGCGGCTGCTGTACGGGTGGTTCTGCCCGCCGACGCTGGCGATCCCGGTCAGCCAGAGGACGTTCTCCGCCGAGGTGGCGACCAGCGCGTCGAGGCCGGCCTCGTCCAGATGCCGGGCCAGGCGCCGGTCGCGCGACACCGTGCCGGTCACAGCGCGAGCCGCACGCGGTAGTGGTCCAGCCACAGGTTCAGCTGGAGCATCAGCTCGACGTCGGCGCGGGCCATCCGGTCCTTGGCGAGCCGCTCCGGGCTCGCCGCGACCGCGCCGGCCGCCTCCAGGTCCATGATCTGCCGCACCGGCGCGGCCGGGTCGGCGAGCACCGCCTTCATCGCCCGCTGCAGGCCGGCCGGGTAGTCGGGGTGGTGGGAGACCGGGGAGGCACTGCGGTGCCGGTTCAGCACCGACTCGGGCAGCAGGTCGGCGACGGCCGCGCGCAGGACGCCCTTCTCGATGCCGCGCCGGTTGTGCATCTCGTTCGGGATGTTGTACGCGTACTGCACCAGCTCGGGGTGGTTGATCGGGGTACGCAGCTGGAGGCCGGCCGCGGAGTAGGAGCCCGCGTCGATGCCGAAGCGCGTGTTCATGAGGTAGGCGACGCGCCGCATGTGGCGCTGCCACTCGTCCTCCTCGGGCAGGTACTCGACCTCGGCGACCCCGGTCGCGTACACGTCCCGGTAGTAGGTCTGGAAGTCGAGCGCCGCGAGCGCGTCGGCGCTGAACAGGCCGGTGCCGAAGCCGTTGGCCGCGCCGTGCTTCTGGGCGAGCGCGACCCAGGGGAAGGTGCCGGACAGCACCAGGTCCCTGTGCGTGAACCAGGTGGCGCCCTGGAAGTACTTGTCGCCGCCGTACCCGGCGAACACCACCCGGCAGCCCTCCTGCGCCGCGCGCTGCACCGTCAGGTACTGGGCGGTGTCCATGTCGTACTGGCGGGTGGGGAAGTCCTTCGACTTGAGCATCCCGATCCGCACGATCGGGTCGAGGATGTCCTCGGTCTCCAGCTCGACCACGGTGTGGTCGGCGCCGATGTGGGCGGCGACCTCGTTGGCGAACGGGGTGTCGTGCGTGCTGCGCATGACGTCTGCCTGGAACTCGCTGCTGCGGAACTCGATGGTGAAGGCGCGCAGGCTGCCGCTCTGCGAGCGGGCCATCGAGTCGGCCGCCAGGCCCGCCACGGCGGACGAGTCGGCGCCGCCGGAGAGCATCACCAGCAGCTGAGAGGGGTCCTCGGTGAGGTTCTCCTCGACGCTGCGCGCCAGGATCTCGCGGACCTTCGCGACGGTCGTGTCGTAGTCGTCGGTGTGCGGCTGGGTGCTGATGCCCCAGTACTTGGTGCGCCTGAGGCGGCCGTCGCGTCCCCAGCGGGCGATCTCGGCGGCGCCGACCCGGTCGAAGCCGGAGAAGACGCCGCCGTGCGGCAGCGCCTGGGAGACCGCCTCGCGCAGCCCGGCCGCGTCGACGACCGGGTCCACCTCGGGGTGGGCGAGCAGCACCTTGCGCTCGGAGCCGAACACCATGCCGGTGGAGGTACGGGTCCAGTACAGCGGCTGGCCCCCGAGATGGTCGCGGGCGAGGACCATCTCCTCGGCGCGGCCGTCCCAGATCGCCACCGCCCAGGCGCCGTTGAGCCGCGGCAGGAAGTCGGCGCCCCACTCCCGGTAGGCGTACGCCACCAGGGCGGCCGGCCCCTCGGCCGCGCTCACCCTGGTGCCGGCCGCGGCGAGATCGGCGCGCACCGCCTCGGTGCCGGTGGGCCAGCCGGTGACACAGGCGACGATGTCGTGCCCGCCGGCCGGCAGCACGTACGGCTGCTCCTCCGTCACCCCGTCGACACGCAGCAGCCGGACCCCGAGCGCGGCGTGCTCGCCGGTCCACACCGCCTCCCCGTCCGGTCCGCGCTGCGCCAGGGTGGCCGCCATCGCCGTGACGACCGGCCGATGCCTGCGCAGGTCCCTATCGAAGTCGATCCAGCCAACGAGCCCGGACACGGCGTCACCTCTCGTCCTACGTCTGACTACGTCTGAAGGTCACCGGCAGGATCCGTCCGGCCGCTTGAGCGTCGGTGGACTTCTCGCCACGGCTCTGCCGGCCGGTGGGTGACGCGAACGATCCTCGAGTTGTCCTCCGTGGTTCCTGCGGACAGTGGCCGCGTCGTTGTGGACCTATGAGGAGGCGTACGTGACCACTCAACCGACCGTGCCGCGGAGCTCCTGGCTCGCGCTGGGGGCGGTCCTGCTCGCGGGATTCCTGCACACCTTCGACGTGACCGTGGTGAGCATCGCGGCACCGTCGATCCAGGACGGGCTCGGCGCGTCCGACGCGGCCGTGCAGTGGCTGCTGGCCGGCTACAGCCTGGCCTTCGCGCTGCTGCTGGTCACCGCGGGCCGGCTGGGCGACGCCTACGGACGGCGGCCCCTGGTGCTGGCGGGCATCGTGGCGTTCACTCTGGCCTCGGCGCTGTGCGCCGCCGCCCCGAGCACCGGTGTGCTGGTCGCCGCCCGGGTGCTCCAGGGCCTGTCGGCGGCCCTGCTCGCCCCGCAGATCGCCCCGGTGATCATCCTGTTGTTCCCCGAGCAACGGCGCGGCGCGGCGTTCGGTGTGCAGGCGGCCGTGATCGCCGCGGCCACCTGCAGCGGCCCCGTGCTCGGCGGACTGCTCGCCCACGCCGACCTGTTCGGCCTCGGCTGGCGGGCGGTGTTCCTGGTCAATCTGCCCGTCGGCGCGCTCGCCCTGCTGATGGCCGTGTGCTGGCTGCCCGCCGAGCGGTCCGCGCGGGCGCCACGCCTCGACCTCGCCGGCGTCGCCGTGGCCACCTCCGGTCTGCTGCTGCTCCTGGTCCCACTGGTGCAGGGCCGCGAGACGGGCCGCCCGCTGCTGCTGATGCCGCTCGCGCTCGCCGGCGTCGCCGTGCTCGCCCTGCTCGCCCCGCTGCAGCGCCGGGCGGAGCGCACCGGACGCGTCCCGCTGCTCGCGCCGGACCTGTTCCGCGACCGTGCCTTCCCGGCGGGGGCCGCGGTGAACTTCCTGGTGCTGGGCGGGGTCGCCTCCTTCTTCCTGGTGTACGTCGTCCATCTCCAGGACGGGCTCGGGTTCACCGCGCGGGAGACGGGGTTCACGCTGCTGCCGTTCGCCGTGTCCGCGGCGCTCGCTTCGGGGGCGTCGGTGCCGCTGACCGGGCGGCTGGGGCGTCCCATGCTGGAGTACGGTGCGCTGCTGATGGCCACCGGCACGGGTGTGCTGCTGTGGCTGACGGTCGCGCAGGGGGGCGGGCTGCGTCCGCTGCACGTCCTGCCCGGCCTCGTGCTGTGCGGCGTCGGCATGGGCCTGCTGAGTCCACCGCTGTACAACATCACCCTGTCCGCGATGTCCCGGGGCGGCATCGGGTCGGCGAGCGGGGTGTTCTCCACGTTCGGCCAGATCGGCAACGCCTTCGGTGTGGCCCTTGTGGGCACGGTGTTCTACGGCGTCGCGAACGGCGCGGCCGGTTCCGTCACGGCCGTCGCCTGGGCCCTCGCCTGCCAACTCGCCATGTACCTGCTGGCGCTGGCCCTGCTCCGCTTCGTCCTCCCCCGCCCCGGCCGCGCCGCCGGTGCCGCACACCCCGGCCGCCGCCGCACGGTGGTCCGGGAGCGCCTGCCGCACTGACGCCCGGCCACGCGAAAGGGCGCCGGCCGCGGAGGGAACCCCCCTCGCGGCCGGCGCCCTCCGGCGCGGCCCCCGGCGTCAGGTGACGGGGACCGCGGGCTCGGTCGCCGGGGCTATCCGGTGGACCACTTCCGTGACGTGCATCGCCCCGCCCCTGCGGTACGGCTTGAGCTTCAGGCGGTGGACCACGTGCCGTGCGCTCACCTCGAAGGCGCGGAAGCGGGGTTCGTCCGTCCAGTCGGTCAGGACCCAGTACACGCCTTCCTCCTCGGTGTCCCGGACCAGGGTCTGGCCGAGGTTGTCCGGCTCCCGGGAGATGGCCTCGCCCACCTCCCGCCAGGTCCGCTCGAAGTCCCCGGCCAGCTCCGGGAAGATCTCCATCCGAAGGATCACCCTGTACGTCACCGTTCCCCGTCCCTTCCCGCTCCGTCCCGTCCGAACAGCCGCGTCAGCACCGCCCGCAGCGTGTTGCGGGCGAACACCGGCGCCTCGGCGCACCGCCAGGCGACCACGCCGTCCGGCCGTACCAGCACCGCTCCCTGCGCCGTCACCCCGTACAGCTCCGGCCACCGGTCGTCGACGTCGGTCAGCTCCGCGCCGACGCCGTACAGCGCGAGCGGCACCCCCAGTTCGTGCGAGAGCGCCCGGGCCGCCTCCCGCCAGGCGCGGTTGTCGGGGCCGGTGAGCAGCACCGGCCGGGTGCCGAACAGGTCCAGCGCGGACAGTTCGGCGCCGCCCTTGCGCAGTCGCAGATGCGGGGCCCTGCTGCCCGGCCGCCCGTCGTTCTCGGCGGACCAGACGCCGTACCCGGGCAGTACTCCCTCGTCCCAGGAGGCCACCGCCGAGGAGCGGTACCGCCAGGACAGCCACACCAGGGCGTCCTCGACGATGCCCGGGTGGACGGGCGGCCGCTCCCCCGGTTCGTCGAGGAGCCGGGGCCGGTCCCCGGAGCGGAGCGCGGCCTGCTCGACGGTGGCCTCGCAGATCGGCCGGCGCTCCTCGTCGTAGCTGTCGAGCAGCGTCTCACCGGCCCAGCCGTCGAGGACGGCGGAGAGTTTCCAGGCCAGGTTGTGCGCGTCCTGGATGCCGGTGCTGGAGCCGAAGCCGCCGCTGGGCGGCATCACGTGCGCGGCGTCGCCGACCAGGAACACCCGTCCGTCGCGGAACCGTGCCGCGGTCCGGGCCGCGCCTTCCCAGGGGGAGACGGACCGGATCCGGGGGCTGAGGCCGGCCACCCCGGTGGCGGCCCGCACCAGTTCGGCGCACCGTTCCTCGGTGAACGACTCCAGGTCCGTCTCGGCCGGGTCGTACGCGACGTGCAGCAACCAGTCGGAGGCGTTGTCCAGCGGCATCAGGGCGCCGCGCACCTGCTCGTTGAACGTGTAACAGAGCAGGAACCGGCGGCCGGCGAGCTGTTCGGTGAGGTCGGCGGCGAAGTGCACGTTGGCGTAGTGGCCGAGCACCTCTCCGGCGAAGGGGACGCCGAGCGCCTGGCGGATCCCGCTGTGCGCGCCGTCGGCCGCGACCAGGTAACGGGCCTTGAGAGTGCGCTCGGTGCCGGTGACGCCGTCCCTGACGTGCGCGGTGACCTCCTCGCCGGCCGGACCGTCCTGCTCGAAGGAGAGCAGCTCGGTACTGAACCGCAGGGCGACACCGAGCCGTTCGGCGCGGCCCCGCAGTACGTCCTCCAGCTCACCCTGGTGGCACAGACACCAGCCGGTCGGCGACAGCGGGCCCACGTCGGCGGTGACGTCCATGACGTACTTCTCGTCGAGCACTCCCAGTTCGGGGCCGGCCAGCGACTGCGCGGCGATCACTCCGGAGTTGTCCGCGAGCAGCCGGGCCGAGGGCATGGAGCGCAGCTCGTCCTCGACGCCGGCGGACCGCATCAGCTCCATGGCCCGCGGATGGACCCCGCGGGAGCGCGGGTGTCCGGAGAGTTCGGTCCGCCGCTCGATCAGCAGGCAGTCCACGCCCTGCTGGGCGAGGAAGACGGCGGTGGACAGTCCTGCGAGCCCCCCGCCGACCACCAGGACATCGGTGTTCCGGAGCGTGCTCCGGGTGGTACTCAGCACAGTGTCAGCCTCCCTGCCGGTGTTGTTGCCGCGGTTGGTGCTCGACGAGCACGGACGCGTCCTTGTCCCCGTCGCCGGCGGCCAGCACCTCGGCGAACCGCTCCCGCACCGCGCCCAGGACGGGCATCGGGGTGTGGTGTTCGGCGGCCGCCGCCATCGCGATCCGGATGTCCTTCTCCATCAGTTCGGAGCGGAAGAACGCCGGTTCGTAGGTGCGCTTGAGCATCAGGTCGGCGCGGAACCGCATCACCATGGAGCTGAAGCCGCTCGCCGAGACCACGCCGATCAGCTGGTCGCGGTCCAGGCCGGCCGCGGTGCCGTAGGCGACGGACTCGGCGAGCGCGGCGACCTGGGCGCCGAGCAGCAGGTTGAGGATCAGCTTCATGGCGGCGGCGGTGCCGGGGGCGCCCACGTGGACGACCTCGCTGCCGATGGCCTCGAGGACCGGGCGGGTCTCGTAGAGGTCCTCCGGGTCGCCGGAGACGAACACCCGCAGCTCGCCCTTGCGGGCCTGGAGCGGGTTGCCGACGACGCAGGCCTCGACCCGGCGCAGGCCCTTGTCCGCCAGCCGGGCGGCGGCCTCGCGGGCGTAGCCCGGGGACACGGTGGAGGTGTCCACGACGACGGCGCCGGGTGCCAGCACCGGGACCACCCGGCCGAACAGGATCTCCTCGACGGCCTGCTCGTCGCTGAGGCTGAGCAGGACGATCTGATGGCCCGCCGCCGCGCGCTCCGGGGCGTCGGCGAGCCGGGCGCCCGCCTCGACGAAGGGGGCGGCCTTGCGTGCGGTCCGGTTGTAGACGGTCAGCGTGTGCCCGGTGTCCAGCAGCCGCCGGGCCATGCCGCCGCCCATGTTGCCGAGGCCGATGAACGCCAACTGGCGCTTTGCCATGGTGAGTTCTCTTCTCTGTGATCTCAGGGCGTGCTTCTCGGGGCGTGCGGTGAACCAAGTACTCAGGAGTCAGGACTCAGTACGCGGCGTCCACTTCGTAGACGGCGAACGCGGCCGGGGTGCGGGTGTCGCGGAAGGGCCGGAGCGGGGCCGTGTCCGCGCGGTGGTCCGCGCCGGCCTCCCAGACCCGGAAGGCGTCCAGCGACACCCAGCGGCTCATCACGGCGAGCGCGGTCGGGTCGTGGGGGCTGCGCAGCAGCTCGTTGCCGAGCATGCCGGGCACCCCCGCGAGCCGCTCGCTCACCCGGTGGTAGGCGTCCCGGACCGCGGCGAGCTGCTCCTCGTCGTACGCGGCCTGGTACACCACGACCCGGACCTCGCCGCCGCCCTCACCGGGCACCGTCGGCCGCCCTGCCCTCGATGCGGTGCAGCACCTCCATGACGTGGAAGGTGCCGCCCTTGCGGAACGGGTGGAGGGTGGCCCGGTGTTCGAGGTGGGCCGGGCTCTCCTCGAACTCGCGGAACCGCGGCTCGTCCACCCAGTCGCTGACGATGACGTAGGTGCTGCCGGGCCCCTGCTCCCGGGCCAGCGACTGGCCCAGGTTGGCCGGGTGCCCGGTGACCGCGTCGGTCCCTGCCAGCCACGCCTTCTCGAAGTCGGCCTCCCGGCCCGGCTCGATCTCCATGCGCAGCAGCACGCGGAAGCCCATCAGGAGATCCCCCCGTCGACGCCGATGGTGTTGCCGGTGACATAGCGGGACAGGTCGCTGGCCAGCCAGAGGATGGCGCCGGCCACCTCGTCGGGGGTGCCGAGCCGGCCGAGGGCGGTCTTGGCGCCGTAGCGCTCGGACATCAGCTTTCGCTGCTCCTCGGGCATGGCGTGGAAGTTCTCGGTCTCGATGACGCCGAGCGCGACGACGTTGAAGCGGATGCCCTGGGGGCCGAACTCCTTGGCGAGCGACCGGTTCAGGCCGACCAGCGCGGCCTTGGTGGTGGTGTAGTGGGCGCGCAGCGGGATGCCGGCGTCGACGGCGCGGGAGCCGATGGACACCACCGAGGAGCCCGCGCCGAGCAGCGGCAGGGCGTGCTGGATGACGAGGTGGGCGCCGGTGACGTTGGTGGCGAGGATGCGCTGCCACTCCTCCAGCGGCAGCTCGGCGTACGGGATGTGGCTGATCGCGCCGGCGTTGTTGACCAGCAGGTCGAGGCGGTCGCCGTGCAGTTCGCGCACCTTGGCGAGCAGCGCGGCGATCTCCTCGGGCTGGGAGAGGTCGGCGCGCAGCACATGGTGGTCGCCGCCGGTCTCCTTCAGCTCCCGCTCCAGGGAGGCGACGTACTCGCTGTCGCGCTGGTAGCAGGTGACGACGTCGACACCGGCGCGGGCGAGCGCCAGCACGACGCCCCGGCCGACACCTCGGGTGCCGCCGGTGACCAGGGCCTTCTTGCCCTTGAGGCCGAGATCCATGGGGTTCCTCCGTGAGTCGTGAAAGAGGCGGGTCAGAGCAGGAAGCCGAGCGCGGCGCAGTTGGCGACGAGCGCCGCGACGGTGAGCAGGCTGCGCCGGCGGTTCCAGGTGCCCCACGTGTGTCGGGGGTCCCGGAAGTCGTCCGGCAGGTTGTCCGGGTCGATGGTCCGCATCCACCGGTTGACCGGGGCGTTCTTGGTGACCGAGATCAGCGCGGTGGCCGCGGCGAGCACCCCGGCCACCGCGAACAGCGTCCGGGCCGCGGGCTCGGACGCGCCCACCGCGAGCACCGCGTCCAGGGCGACGGTGCCGACCAGACAGATCGGCATCGCCGGGTCGTAGCGCTGTCCGAAGAACGCGTGGGCGTGCACGTAGCGGTCGGTGGGCAGCGAGGCGAGATAGGGGAAGCCGCCCAGCTGGGTGCCGAAGAGGACCCCGGCGGCCAGGCCGTTGCACAGCAGGAGCAGGGGGGCGAGATAGTTCAGCACCGGTGCTCCTCAGCGGACGAGGGCCCGGGCCGCGGCCTCGACGCGCTCCTTGATGAGCGCCATCTGCACCTTGGTGTTGACGTTGAGGTGCTCGGTCATCGCGTCGTCGGTCGCGGGGGCCTGGGGCTTCATGTGGAAGTCCTGGACCCAGCGCATGCGCACTCCGCCGCCGGGCTCCTCGGTGTACTCCCAGTAGATGTTCATGAACTCGAAGGGGCCGGTCTCCACGCGCTCGGCGCGCACCGTGCGGGTGGTGGCGTCGCCGGTCCGCTTCGAGACCCAGCTCCAGACGTTGCCGTCCTCGTCGGGGTGCATGGTGAGGCGGAAGACGACCGTGTCGCCGTCCCGCTCCAGCACCTCGGCCGAGGCGTACTCGCTGAACAGGTGGGGCCAGTTGGGGACGTCGTTGGTGATCTCCCAGACCACGTCCATGGGCGCGTCGATGACGATGTGGTTGTCGGTGTGTCCAGCCATGGGAACTCCTCGATAGCCGTACGGACTGGGGGTCAGCGGCCCATCACCAGGGCCGACGTGAAGCCGCCGTGACCGCGCGCCAGCACCAGGGCGTGGCGCAGCGGCAGTTCCCGCGGGGCGCCGGTGACCAGGTCGATGCCAAGGCCCGGGGCGAGGTCGCGGATGTGGGCGGTGTGCGGGATGACGCCCTCGCGCAGGGCGAGCAGCGCGGTGGCCACGTCGAGCGGGGCGCCGCCGCCGTAGAGCCGCCCGGTGAGTGTCTTCGGCGCGGTGACCGGGACGCCGCCCGGCCCGAAGACGGCGGTGATGGCGTCGGCCTCGTCGCGGTCGTCGGTCGGCACGCCGGAGCCGTCGGCGAAGACGACGTCGATGTCGGAGGGTGCGAGTCCGGCGTCGGCGAGGGCCTGCTCCGCGGTGCGGCGCAGGGCGCGCGGCCGGCCGGAGCCGGGTGCCGGGTCGAAGCCGGCGGCGTAGCCCAGCACCCGGCCGTAGCCGGTGCCGGCGCCGCGCTCCCCGGCCGCCTCGGCGCTCTCCAGGACGAGGATCGCCCCGCCCTCGCCGGGCAGATGGCCGGACGCCTCGGCGTCGAAGGGCAGGTAGGCCCGCTCCGGGTCCTGGACGGTGGACAGCCTGCCCGTGCTGAGCTGGGCGGTCAGGCCGTACGGGCACAGCGAGGCGTCGGTGCCGCCGGTGACGACCAGCCGGGAGCCGCGCCGGACCAGCCGCCTGGCCTGGCCGATGGCGTCGAGTCCGCCGGCCTGCTCGCAGGCCAGCACCCCGCACGGGCCGCGCATCTTGTGCCGGATGGAGAGCTGGCCGGTGGTGGCCGCGTAGAACCAGGCGATGGACTGGTAGGCGCCCACCCAGCTGGGCTCGTTCCGGTAGAGCGCGGTCATCTCCTTCTGCCCGAACTCGGTGCCGCCGGAGGACGAGGAGGTCACGACGGCCATCTCGTACTCGGGTACGGCGGTGAGGTCGGCGCCGGAGTCGGCCAGCGCGGCCTCGCCGGCGGCCAGCGCGAGGTGCGTCCAGTGGTCGGTCTGCGCGATCAGCCGGCTCGGCACGTTCTCGGCGGCGGTGAAGCCGGGCACCTGGCCGGCGTGCCGCACCGGGTACGTGGCCGGGTCGAAGCGCTCGATGCGGGCGATGCCCGACTTTCCGGCCAGCACCGAGGACCAGTGGGCCTCGACACCGATGCCGGTGGGCGCGCAGATCCCCAGTCCGGTGATGACGGGAGCGGTCGGTGCGCTCATGGTCAGTCCCCCCTTCCCGCGGCGGCCGCGGCGGTGCCGGGCCGGGCGAGCACCATCGCGCTCTGGAAACCGCCGAAGCCGCTGCCGACGGAGAGCACCGCGTCCATGGCGTGCTCCCGGGCGGTGACCGGTACGTAGTCCAGGTCGCAGAGCGGGTCCTTGGTCTTCAGGTTCGCGGTGGGCGGCACGACCTGGCGGTCCAGGGCCAGGGCGCAGGCGGCCACCTCGATGGAGCCGATCGCGCCCAGCGAGTGCCCGATCATCGACTTGATGGAGCTGACCGGGATGTCGTAGGCGTGCTGCCCCAGGCTGCGCTTGAACGCGGCCGTCTCGTGGCGGTCGTTCTGCTTGGTGCCGGAGCCGTGCGCGTTGATGTAGTCGAGGGCGGTCGGGTCGAGCCTGGCCTGGTCCAGCGCGACGCCGATGGCCTGGGCCATCTCCCGCCCGTCCGGCTTCAGCCCGGTCATGTGGTACGCGTTGCTGCGCCCGGCGAACCCGGCGATCTCGGCGTAGATCCGGGCCCCCCGGGCAAGCGCCGCTTCCCTCTCCTCCACGACCATCACGGCGGCGCCCTCACCGAGCACGAAGCCGTCGCGCTGCCCGTCGAAGGGCCGCGAGGCGTGCTCCGGGTCGGCGTTGTTCGGGGTGGTCGCCTTGATCGCGTCGAAACAGGCGGAGGTGATGGGTGAGATGGGTGCGTCGGTGGCACCCGTGATCACCACGTCGGCCGAGCCCTCCTCGATGAGCTGCACGGCGTGTCCGACGGAGTCCAGGCCCGAGGTGCAGCCCGTGGAGACCAGCGCGACCGGTCCCTCGGCGCCGGTCTCCCAGGCCACCTCGACGGCCAGGGTGGACGGCACCATGTAGCCGTACAGGTGCGGTACGCCGTACTCGTGGTCGACCAGCCACTTCCGGCCGCTGTCGGAGAGGGTGACGTACTCCTCCTCCAGGCCCATGGTGCAGCCGACGGCGCTGCCGAGGGAGACGGCGATCCGCTCGGGGGCGAGGGCGGCGGTGTCGAGGCCGCTGTCCGCCACCGCCTCCCGGGCGGAGACCACGGCGAACTGGGCGGCTCGGTCCATCCGCCGGACCTGGCGAGGTGTCAATCCACTGGCGGCCGGATCGAAGTCGACCTCGGCGGCGACCTGCGAGCGGAACGCCGCCGGGTCGAACAGCGAGATCCGCCGGGTCGCCGTACGGCCCTCGGACAGCGTCCGCCAGAAGGCCTCCCGGCCGACGCCGCCCGGTACGACGGCGCCGATACCGGTGATGACGGCACGTCGGGTCACCGGGCACCGCCGACGTCCGGGTTGGCCTGCTCGGGACGCTGCGCCTGCTCGGTGTCGACGTGGCCGAGCTCGGGGCGCGGCGCGAGCGGCGACAGGTGGAAGGCGCAACGGGCGGTGATGTCACCGGTGTTGACGAGCCGGTGCCGCACCCCGATCGGCACCAGCAGCGAGTCGCCGGCGCCCAGCGTCACGACGTCCCGCCCGTCCAGCGTCATCTCCAGCGTGCCGTCGATGACGTGGATGAACTCCTCGGAGTACGGGTGGTAGTGCTCGGTCACCCAGTCGCCCGGCTCCAGGGTCATGACGCCGCCGAAGCCCGAGGCGCAGCCGACCGTCTTGGGGCTGAGGGTGACGCGGATGTCGCCGCCGCGCTTGGTGTTGGCCTCGACCTCGTCGGCGGCCACCTTCACGGTGCGGGTGATGGCGGTGGTCACTGGATCCGCCCTCCGTCCTTGGTCCAGATGTAGAAGGGGTCGGCCATCGCGTCCTTGGGCTCTTTCCAGTCCGGGTCGTAGGGCTCCACGCACTGGGCGAGCCGGGTGTTGATGTCGTCGTAGAGGGGGTGGCTGCGGGCGCGGTAGAGGTTCGCGTTGATGTCCTCGTCGGCCTCCACGAGGTGGAAGTACAGGCCGTGGAACGTGAAGAGCGTGCGGCGGCTGACGCCGATCATGTGCGGCAGGTCGCTCGAGTCGGACTCCTCGAAGATCCTCGCGATGTCGTCGGTCTTGTCCGGCCGGAGCTTGGCGACGATCAGGGTGCGGTGCACGTGGTCCCTCCCAACGGTTCGGTGGTCGCGAGGGAACGTCGCACCGCGGTCTGGAGACCCGCTCGAACTCCCCTCCAGCGAGCGGACTTCGAGCGGGCCCCGAGCCGGGACGGCTGTGCTGCCCCGGACGACCGTCACGACCCCGGAGCACTGGAGGCCACCGACATGCCGTTCGCAGCGGTCACGTACGACATCAAGCCTGGCTACGAGAGGGAACTCACCGAGATCTTCGGCAACTTCAGGCGCGTGAAGAGCAGCCGCGTGGCGGACGACACGGGTGAACAGGCCGGCACGATCCTGTCCACCGCGGTGTTCCTGCGCGGCGACACGCTGGTCCGGGTCATCGAGTACACCGGCGATCTGGAGGCGGTGGCCCGGCACATGGCGATGCAGCCGGGCGTACGCGAGGTGGAACAGAAACTGAAGCCGTACCTGACGAAGCCGCGCGACACGGACACGGTGGAGGGCTTCACGGCCACGTTCCGTCGCAGCCTGCTCACCACGATCGCCCAGATCTCGGCCCGGGACCTCCCGACCCCGGCATGACCCACCCCAAGGGCGCGGGTACGGCCATCCCCCCGTACCCGCGCCCTACGCCTGCCCAACCGCACCACACGGGGCT
This sequence comes from Streptomyces dysideae, assembly GCF_001514305.1. Taxonomy (GTDB): domain Bacteria; phylum Actinomycetota; class Actinomycetes; order Streptomycetales; family Streptomycetaceae; genus Streptomyces; species Streptomyces dysideae. Next base: position 259,905 of record NZ_KQ949082.1, on the reverse strand, counting down.
CCGCTCACGGCGTCGCGGGACACCACCCGGGCTTGGTCCGGGAACGAACGGGCCCACGCCCGGCGGCCTCACCGGGTGAGGGGTGACCCCACGTGCCGAGGCCGCAGCCCGGAGCAGGTCAGGGCGTGCGGCCTCGGGTCGGGGAAATGGATGGTCACATCGTCGTTACCGCCGTCGCGTTGACCGCCAGGGCCAGTACGGCCAGGGCCGTGCGGAGGTAGTGGAAGCGGCGCCACAGGGGGCGGGGGTCCTGCCAGTCCGTGGGGATGACCGCCGGGTCGGTGATCGCCTTGACCCGGCGGTTGATCGGGACGTTGCACAGGTGGGACACGCCGGACACGGCCAGCAGCAGCACTGCGGCCGTGGCGAAGAGCACGCGTCCCGTGCCGGGGACGGCCACCGCCAGCGCGACGTCCAGCAGTGTGCTGCTCAGCACGATGACCGGCATCGTGGGGTCCCAGTTCCGGCCGAGCAGCTGATGCGCGTACACATACGTACCGGTCTCCATCGCGAAGAGCGCGGGCAGCACGCTCAGCGCGACGGCGAACAGCACTCCGGCGGTGACGCCGCTGCCGACCAGGGCCGCGGCACCCAGCACCTCGGTCATGACGCCGCGGCCTCCGCGGGGTGGGTGTCCACGGTCAGCTGCGCGACCCGGCGCATGGTGGCGTTGCGGAAGTACGCGGCGAACGCCTGCGGCGAACTGGTGTCCCGCGGCTCGGCGAGGAACGGAGCCAGCCGGGCCTCCGCACTGTGCACGCCCTGCTGCGCCGCCATGTGCCGCCCGATCGCCGCGAAGTCACCCTCGTAGTGGATGACCCGCACCACGACGTCGTCCTTGACGAACACCGCCGTACCGAGCAGCCGCCCGGCCGACGCCCCGCCCTCGCCCGCGAAGTCCGGGGTGTCGACCCGCTGGAAGTCAGCGAAGATCTGGGCTATCTCGTCCTCGTGACCGGGCTTGACCCGGTAGGTGATCGCTGCGTAGGGCATCAGATTCCTCCGTCGACTTCGATGGTTGTCCCGGTGACGTACGCGGCCGACTCCCCCGAGAGGAACAGCACCGCCCCCGCCACGTCCTCCGGCCGGCCCAGCCGGCCCAGCGCGGTGAGCGCGGCGAGCTTCGCCGCCACCGGGGGCGGCGGCCCGCCCCCCGGCTCGGTCTCGGTCACGCCGGGAGCGACCAGGTTGACCCGGACGCCACGCGGTCCGAGTTCCTTGGCCAACGCCCGGGTGAACCCGATCAACGCGGCCTTGGACGCGCTGTAGTGCACGCCGAACGGCCGCCCCCGCAGCGCCACGGACGCGCCGACGTTGACCACCGACGCCCCGTCGGCCAGCGCCCCGAGCAGCGACTGGGTCACCAGATAGGCGGACGTGGTGTTGTGGTCGGTCACCCGGCGCCACTCGGTGTCGGTCAGCTCGGCGAACGGCATGTGCCCGTCGACGCCGAGGTTGTTGACCAGGACGTCCAGACCGCCCGCGCCGAACCGGTCGACGACCGCCCGCGCGAGCGTCTCGGCACCCTGCCGGGTGGTCAGGTCGGCCTGCACGGTCTCGGCCTCGGCGCCCAGCGCGTCCAGCTCGGCCGCCAGGCTCTTCGCCGCCTCGCCGTCATGGCCGTAGGAGACGACGAGCCGGGCGCCGGCCCGGGCGAAGGCGAGTGCCGTCGCCCGGCCGATGCCCTTGGTCCCGCCGGTCACCACCACGCGCTGCCGCACGGCCGAAGCCGTCACCGGACCGCCCCGGCGCGCGGCGCGACGCTGATCATCTGCAGCAGCATCCGCGGGGTCTCGGCCTCCGCGACGGCGTCGTCGTCCAGCACGATGCCGTACTTCCGGTTGATCACGCTCGTCACCTGGAGCAGGGCCAGTGAGTCGTAGCCGAACTCCAGGAACGGCGTGTCGAGGGCCTCCTCGCCTTCGAGGGCCATGCCCTCCTCCGGGGCACCGACGCATTCGAGCAGCAGCTCGCCGAGTTCGGACAGGGTCATGTCGCTCACGATGCTTCCTCTCACTTCCTTGGGTCAGTTGGCCCTCGCCAGCAGCGGGCCGGCGGAGCGCGCCGCGGTGTCCAGTTCGAGCTGCGGCGAGGAGTCGAGCACCGCCCGGTGCAGATGCTCGACGCTGGGGGAGGGATCGAGTCCGAGGCTCTGGTTCAGGCAGTGGCGCAACTGCCGGTAGACGGCCAGCGCGTCGCTGCGGCGCCCGACCCGGTACAGCGCGAGCATCAGCTGCTCGTGCATCGCCTCGTGCAGGGGATGCCGGGCGGCGAGCCCGGAGAGCTCACCGATGAGCTCATGGTGGCGGCCCAGCCTCAGGTCTGCCTCGATCCGCCGCTGAAGGACGCTCATCCGCGACTCGTCGAGCCGGGTCGCCTCCACCTCGAGCAGCGGCCCGCACTGGACGTCGGCGAGCGCACGCCCGTGCCACAGGGACAGCGCCCGGCCGAAGTACGAGGAGGCGCCGGCCCAGTCGCCCCGGTCCAGCGCCCGGTGCCCGGCCGAGGACAGCGCGTCGAACTCGTGGGCGTCCAGCAGCCCGCCGTGGACGTCGAGCCGGTAGCCGCCGGGTTCGGTGACGAGCACGCTCTTGGCGCCGTTCGGCAGGCAGGCGCCTTCGCCGGCGCCGTCCTCGCCGAACGCGGCCGCGATGGCGTTGCGGATCTGCAGGATGTACGTCTGCAGCGTGGTCTGCACACTGCGCGGTGGGCTCTCGCCCCAGACCTCCTCGACCAGCGAGGCCACCGAGACGACCTGGCCCGCCTGCAGGGCGAGCAGCGCGAAGACCTTGCGCGGTTTGACGGCGGTGAGGTGCACGGGCACCCCGGACAGGGTGGCCCGGAACGGGCCGAGCACGCTGATGTCCATGCGCGGGATCTCCTTAGGGATACGTGGGTCAGCCGGCCTGGTACGACGCCGCGTCGGGCCGCGCCGCCCCGGATCGCAGCGACTCCCCCACCGCGCGGGGCAGGTCCCGGCCGCGGACGAAGAAGTGCGTGCCGAGGACGGGCCGGAACCGGAAACGGCCGGTGGTGCAGTGCTCCCAGGCGCGGACCTCGGTGGCGGAGACCAGCGGGTCGGCCTCTCCCCCGTACGCGTCGAGGGAGCAGGGCAGCGCGGTCACGGGCGTGGCGCGCAGGCTCTGCGCGAGGGTCAGGTCGGCCCGCAGGGTGGCGAGGATGTCGCGGAGCCGGCCGAGCCGACTGCGCAGCGGTGCGGGAATGCTGTCCAGGCCGCCGAGGGACAGGATCAGCTCCTCGTCGGGCAGTTCGGGTCTGAGCAGGGCGTCCAGCAGCGGTGCGGGAAGCTGCGGCGCGGAACACGCGCCGACCGCCAGCAGCTCCGGCGGCCGCTGCCCGGCGCTGACGCGGTGCTGGGCGAACCGGTAGGCGGCCAGCGCCCCCAGGCTGTGCCCGTAGAACGCGTACGGCTCGTCCAGCAGCGGGCCGAGATCGCTCTCCAGCTCCGCCACCAGCTCGGCCCCGTCGGTGATCCGGGCCTCCTTGCGCCGGGACTCCCGGCCGGGCAGCCGCACCGGCAGGACGGCCACGTCCGGACCGACGCGTTGCTGCCATCCGGCGTAGGTCATGGCGCCTCCGCCGGCGTGGTGGAAGCAGAACAGCCGGATCCCGTTTCCGCGGGTCGACGGCCGGACCGCGAGAGAGCGCTGCACCCGGATCCCCCCTTCCTGTCGCACCTTTTCGGTCAGATGCGCGATCCGAGCGTCACCGCAGGGCCTCGGTCACCGCTCAACTGGCGCTGGAGCGGGGGTTGGGCGGGGTGGTGGGTCCTGGTCGGTGCCGGGTGTGGGGGCGCCGGGGAGGCCAGGACCTCGGGCCAGAGAGGCGCTCGATGCCAGGCCGGGCGCGGGCCGGGTGTCAGGCGTCCCTGTGTCGGCTGCCCCGTCCGTGCGCACGCCCCTGTGGCGCACGGGTGGGGCATTCCCATGCCCCACCCACAGAGCCGGGGCCAGAACCCGAGAATCTCAGCAGTTTTCTAGCCGATGGGGCGGGCCGGGTCCTCGGTGATGTGGGCCGTGGCTGCCAGTTTTGTGCGGCGGTCCTGGTAGGCCTCGCTCTGGCGTACCCGGTCGCAGGTCGTCGCGTCCCGCCACCACAGGAGGCCCGTGTAGGCGTACGGGTCGGCCACCGAGCGCAGCAGGTCGCTGCCGCCGAAGCCCTCCTCGCTCACGCACTGGCCCACCAGGGAGCCGAAGTCCAGCTCGAAGCGCTCGGGTTCGCCCGTCACCGCCGCGCGGATGAAGATCAGTCGGGCGGCGTCGGACGGAGTGTTGCGCAAGGGCATTCGGCCCACGCTGACCAGGAGTTCGGCCGTTGGGGAGGGGAGGGCCGCGGGGGGCGGCGGGTTGTGGTGGACCACTCGCAGGAGGTCGTCCAGGCCCGTCCAGCGGTCCAGGTGGACGTACGCGCCGGGGCGGTCGGTCAGGGCCGCCGTCACCCGGGAGACGAAGCCCTTGCGGGACTCCCGGTGGCGGGCGTACCCGAGGAGTTCGCGTTCGAACACCGCCGGCGCGGACGTGGTCGTGAAGCGCTCGAGAACGCTCAGCTCTCGGTTCCGATAGGGCTGGGACACCGGCCGGCCCTCCTCCTGGTCCTCGGCGTGCACGCCTCCCCGCATCCGACCACAGCGCGCTCGAGTCCCGCTCGAGGCCGGACACGGCGCCGTACGCGCGAGAGTTCCTCGAGGCTCCACCGAGCCCCTGCCGCGATCGTGGCCTCTCCCGATGTCAGAAGGGACGGCACGACATGCCCGCAACAGAAAGCAGCGGCAGCACCGTCGCCCGAGTCGTACTCGAGCGTCTGCTGCGGCCGGTATGGAACGCACTGGTGGCCTACGGAGCCATGTGGCTGCCCGCCGACCAGAACCCGCTCTGGGCCCAGTACCGGTACGACACCGCACCCGATCCACGCCCGGCCGGACCGGCGTGCGCAGCCGGTGGAAGCGACGTGACCGATTCTGGCCGCAAGACCTTGAGCGCGTCTTGAGCCGTGCCGGTCGAGCCGGCGCTCGCAGGGGTCGGGACGAGGACGGAGGGACGCCGTGACCATGGGCGCGAACGCGGCGGCGAACGCGGTGGACTCCTCGGAAGCCGCCGTACAGGAACGCATCGCCCGGCTCGAGCACGACTTCGGAGACCTCGACGATCCGGGCAACCCGCTGGGCGCACAGCAGTTTCTCGCCGCCGACGCACAGCAGCGGCTGCTGCCGGCCGCCGAGCGGCTGCTGGACGCCTTCGGGCTGAACGCCGAGTTCGTGCCCAGGGAACTCGGTGGCCGGCTCGACCGCCTGGACGCGCTCGGCCGAGTGCTGCGCGCCGTGTTCCGACGCGACGCGGCACTCGGCCTCGGCTACGGACTGACCTCGTACCTGGCGGCCGTCGTCGTCTGGGCGCACGGCACCCCGGGGCAGCAGCGGGAGACCGCCGAACTGCTGCTCGCCGGCGGCCGGATGGCCTGCGTCTATCCCGAGCCGCCGCAGGGCAACGACTTCCTGCGCAACCGGCTCACCGCGGTCCCGGACGGCGACGTCCATCTGCTCAGCGGCAGCAAGGAGGCGCTCAACAACGCCGCCCGCGCCGGTGCGCTGGTGGTGTTCGCGGAGACACCGGACGGCCTGAGCGCCTTCCTCGCGCCGGGACCGGCGCACCCCGACGGCCGGGGCCTGGGGCTGCTGCCCCGGCGCCGGACCGTCGGCGTGCGCGGCTGCACCATCCAGGGCCTGGTGTTCGACGGCCACCGGCTGGACGCCGGGCGGCTGATCGGACCGGCGGGCGGCGGCGCGCGCCTCGCCGAGCACGTCTTCCCGCTCACCCGCGGCGTCGGCCTGTCGATGGCGCTGGGCTGCGCCGACACCGCGCTGCGCACCACCATCGCCTTCGCCCGCTCGCACCGTTCCCGCAGCCCGGCCTCGCTGCACTCCGCCCGTACCCGTACCGCGCTGGTGAACGCCTTCGCCGACCTGCTGGTGTGCGACTGCCTGTCGCTGGTCGCCACCCGGGCGGCGCATCTGCTGCCCCGGGAGAGCCGGACGCTGGGCGCCGTCGCGAAGTACCTGCTGCCGACCGTCCTCAACGAGACGATGGACGACCTGTCGATCGTGCTCGGCGCCGAGGCGTACGCCACCAGCGGCAGCTACGGCATCTTCCAGAAGACCGCCCGCGACCTGCCGATGATCGGCCTCGGCAGCGCGGGCGCCTCGGCCAGCCGGGCCGTGATCGTCGCCCAGCTGCTGCGGCTGCCCGCGCTCGCCTCCCACGACGCCGGCGCGGAACGCGGGGCACGCGGAGAGCACAACCCGCTGTTCCGGCCGTTCGACGCCGGACTGCCGCCCGGCCGGCTCCCGGACGACACGCTCGCCGCCGACCGCGACTCGCTGCTCGGCTCCCTCGAGGAGTCGGCGCGGCGCCTCGACGGCGAGGCGGCCGGCGAGTTCCGAGGCCCGCTGACGGAGGCGGGCGCGGTCCTCGTGGAACAGCTGCGTGCCCTGCGTGAGAGCTGCGCCGACCTCGCCGCACGGCCCGCCGGCCGCCCCGTGAGCCCCCGCGCCTACGCACTGGCCGACCGCTACGCCCTGCTCGTCGCCGGGGCCGCCTGCCTCGGCGTCTGGCTGCACCGTCCGCCCGGCGGCTTCCTGGCCGACCCGGCCTGGGCGGCGACGGTGCTCACCCGGATCGCCGGGCGGCTCGACAAGTCGGCGGTTCGCTCCCATCCGTCCGGTGCGGATCGGCTGCTCGCCGAGTTGTTGCATCGGTTTGATGATGCCCGGAGCTATGACCTGTACGCGACGGCGATTGGACGCTAGGCGGGCAGGTTTTCGACCGCGGGCCGGTGGGGGCTTGTCGCGCCCACGCGGCGGAGCCGCAGATTGATACAGCCCCGCGCCCCTACGGGGCGCTCACAAGGAGGTATGACGCCGCATGTACACCTCAGAAATGCGGCCGCTGCGGCAGCGCGGACCCCGGCATTCCTGGCAGCCGGTGCGTCGTGCGGTGGCCGCGCGGGGGACCTGCGTGGTCTACGCGGACGTCGACGACTGGCTGCCGCCGGACCTGGACGCGGTCCGGCTGGCCGCCGATCTCGGGCCGGACCACGGGCGGCTGGAGCGGATGCCCGTGTCCCGGAACCGGGACCGGTTCGTCGCCTCCCGGCTGCTGCTGAAGTCCGCGGCGAGTGCCGTGCTCGGCACCCTGCCCCGGGAGCTGGAGCTGGCGTACAAGCCGGGCGGGCGGCCGTATCTGCGCGGTATCGACCAGCTGGACGTCAGCCTCAGCCACACCGACGGGCTGCTGGTGGTGGGCCTGACCCGGTTCGGCCGGATCGGCGTGGACACCGAGCAGGCCGACCGCCGGATGCTGGAACTGGGCACCGAGCTCAGGGTGTGCACCCCGCACGAGCTCGAGGCGCTCGAGCGCGTGCCCCTGCGGCGGCGCAACCGCGAGCTGGTGCGGCTGTGGACGCTCAAGGAGGCGTACAGCAAGGCGATCGGCCAGGGACTGCGGTTCCGGTTCACCGAGTTCGGCTTCGGACCGCGCGACGAGCGGGTCCGCATGCTGCGCCCCGACGGCACGCCGGGCACCGGGCAGGAGTGGTCCTTTCACAGCTGGCTGGTCGAGGACGCCTACACCGTCAGCGCCGCCGTCTACGACCCCGGGTTCGGCGACCGGCCGGACTCCGGCGGCGGGCTGCCCCTGCTCCCGGTGCTCTCCGACCGTTCCTAGGGACTGAGCGGGAGTGAGTCCTGTTGCCAGGACTCATGCTCAGCC
>NZ_KQ949082.1:63364-251726 GCF_001514305.1 Streptomyces dysideae | reverse complement strand
CCACGGCGGCAGCGTCATGGCGCGTGGTCTTACGGTTCTTGGAGTTGAGGGGTCTCTGCCAGTGCTGGGCGCCCCAGCGGCTGGTGTAGGCCGGGTCCACGGCGATGACCGCGATACCGGTCTGGTCGGCCATCGAGGTCAGCCGGGCACGCAGCCTGCCGGTGGGCATGCCGGAGATCAGCTGCCGGAACCGCTTCTTGCGGCCGTGTTTCTCGCGGGTCTTCTCCGCGGCGAAGTCCAGGTCCTCGACCGCGATGGCCTTCACGCCGCACGTCCTGGCCCAGTTGAGCAGGCGGGTCAGGGCGTGGCGGACCTGGGCGTCGCGATGCAGGGCGGTGCCGGTCAGGTCGTAGAAGAAGTGGCGCGGGGCGCCGGTCGGGTTGCCGTGCACGTCCAGGCGCCAGGCGGCGAGGTGATCGGCGTTCATGTCCACGGCGATCACGCCGTGGGCGAGCGCGGCGGCCAGCGGGATGACCGGGGCGGGCGGGATCTGCCAGGCGGCGGTCAGGTACCAGCGATCCCGGCCCGTATCCAGATGGATGCGGTAGGCGATCGCCCGGTCGGCCGCGACGCGGTCGGCCCACTCGGTGCCCCGGTGTGGGAACGTGACCCTGGACGCGAGGACGTAGCGGCCGTGCGGGGCGTTCGCCAGATGCGTGAGCGGTGCGGGCAGCTTGAGGCTCACCTCGCCGTCGGGGCTGACGCGGATCGTCCCGTTGCCGTAGCGCTTGCCGGACTCACCGTCGGCCTGGCAGAACCAGCGCTCGGCCTCCCAGCCCCGGCGCCACTCGCCCTCGGTGAGCCCGGCCATGTCCAGGTGGTGGCGGGTGCGGGCCAGGTGCTTACCGCCGCGCACCACGTGCACGATCCCCGCCTCGCGGCCGGCCCGCTCGACGGCCAGCCGGTCCTCCAGCACGCGCAGACGACGCGACTTGGCGTGCCACTCCCGCCGGGACCGGTAACCCCCGGGCACTGCTTTGGAACCCTTCTGCCCGATCGGCAGGGACAGGCGGTGCGTGAGGGTGCGGATGCCCGCTTCCAGGTTCTGGATGTACGCCAGCTGGCAGCGGCGGGCCAGTGCCCACTGGTCGTGCGACGCCTTGGTGATCGCCCCGGCCCAGCGCGACGACGACAGCGGCGTCAGCTCCCGCTTGCGCGCCGCCCACGTGTCACCGGAGTGCTCCAGGGCGTCCCGGCAGCACGCCTTGAGGTCCTTCGAGGCCAGCGACCCCAGATATGCGCCGACCAGGCGCAGCACCTCCTCATCCCCAGGCGACAGATGCTTGAGCCGGGTACGGACCGCCGCACCGCTCGGGCCGGACGCGACGAACGACGGCGCCATGTCCCTGAGCTCGCCCACCCCGCCCCCAACCCCACTCGAAGACCCCTGTCACCGCATCCAACGAGCATCGGCCGTGAAGGTCACGCATTCGATGAAAGAACACGAGTTCTCTCCTGAAAACCGGCACCCTGGCCGAGGTACGCGACACGACACAGACCACCAGCACCCGCCCCCGCTCACCAAAGCACGCTTGAGCACGCTCCAGCGGCAGCAGCTCCACACCCCGAGCGCTCCTCAAGAGGCCACCCCCAGCATCGGCGCCATGGACGAACCCACCCACCCGCAGCCCGTTTTCGCCGTCGTCCGGGGACGGCCCGACGCCATCGAGCTCGCCGCCCTGACGGCCGTGCTCCTCGCCCGGCTGCGAGCGTCGGACGAGGCCGGCGAGGAGGAGCCGCCGATGGCCCCCCGGGCCCCCTGGGACACCCCGCACCGCCCCCGCCCACGCGTCGGCTGGACGTCCCGCACCTGATCTCCCCGACGTCCCGGCGTCACAGACTCCACCGCACAGCCGCCCCCCACCACCCCCGCTCACCTGCCCCGCAGAACCACCGTCCCGCTCCCCCGGCCCCCTCCACCGGCCAGGTCCTAGCAGACGTCAAGCCCCCTTCGAGAAGCCGCACATACGGTCCTGCACCGGGTGAACCGGACGCCGACGACGGGGGCCGTCCGCGCCCGTATGACGTGCAGGGGGTCCAGAATGACCGGCTACCGCAACTTCACCGAGCTCATCATGGAAAGAGCAGCGCAGGCACCCGAGCACACCGCCCTGCTCCTGCTGCCGGACAGCGACGAACGCGGCCGCCCCGCCTCGGTCACGTACCGCACGCTCGACGCCTCAGCCCGCCGCCTGGCCGGCCGACTGCAGGCCGACGGCGCCGAAGGGGAACCGGTCCTCCTGCTGCACGCCTCCCGCTGGCAGTTCGCCGTGTCCTTCCTGGCCTGCCTCTACGCCGGCGCCGTCGCCGTACCCCTGCCGCCGTCCGGCGGCCGCAGCCACCACGACGAACGGGTGGCCGGCATCGTCCGCCAGGCATCCCCCCGCGCCGCCCTCACCGACGCGGTGCTCGCCCCGGACGTCTCCCGTCTGCTGGCCCGGCACGGCCACGGCTCGATCCCGTGCCTCGCCGCCGACGCGGTCTCCGGCCACGCCGGCTGGCAGCCGCCCGGACTCGACCGGGACACGGTGGCGTACCTGCAGTTCACCTCGGGCTCCACCGGCAGCCCGAAGGGCGTGATGGTCACCCACGGCAACCTGCTCGCCAACCAGGAGGCGCTGGCCGGGTTGCTGGGCGCCGGCCCCGGGTCCCGGATCGGCGGCTGGCTGCCCTTCCACCACGACATGGGGCTGGTGGGGCAGTTGCTGCATCCCCTGTCCGTCGGCGCCACCTCGGTGGTGCTGTCGCCGGAGGCGTTCGTCAAGCAGCCGGTGCGCTGGCTGGAGGCGATCGGACGCTACGGCATCGAGGTGAGCGGCGCCCCGGACTTCGCGTACGACCTGTGCGTGCGACGGGTGACCGACGAGCAACTCGACGGGCTCGACCTGTCCGGCTGGCGGGTCGCGGTCTCCGGGGGTGAGCCGGTGCGCGCGGAGACCCGGAGGGCGTTCGCCGACCGGTTCGCGGCCGCGGGCCTGCGTCCCGAGGCGATGCACGCGGCGTACGGCCTGGCCGAGGCGACGCTGCTGGTCTCCGGCGGCCCCGCCACGGACGGCGAGCGCACGGTCGACGCCGAGGCCCTGGAGCAGGGCCGGCTGCGCGAGCCGCGCCCCGGCCGGCCGGCGCACACCCTGGTCCCGTGCGGCACGGCGGCCGACGGCGTGCTGATCGTGGACCCGGAGACGCACGAGCCGCTGCCGGACGGGGAGATCGGCGAGATCTGGGTGACCGGCCCGGGCGTCGCCCCCGGCTACTGGCGCGACCGGCCCGCGAGCGCCGAGCACTTCGGGGCGGCGACGGCCGACGGCACCGGCGGCCTGCTGCGCACCGGCGACCTGGGCGCCCTGGACGGCGGGCGGCTCTATGTCACCGGCCGGCTGAAGGACGTGATCGTGGTCGCGGGCCGCAACCTCTACCCGCAGGACCTGGAGCGCACGATCCAGCGCGTCAGCACACTGTTCGGCACGGGTACCGCGTTCTCGGTGCCCGGCGAGCGCGAACGCGTCGTGGTCGTCCAGGAGTTGCGCACGCATCAGCGGTACGCCCTTGATCTGGAGGAGATCGCGAAGGACGTGCAGCGGTGCCTCACCGAGGAGTTCGAGGTGGCCGTGGCGGGTGTGCTGCTCGTCCGGCCCGGCACCGTCCGTCGCACCACCAGCGGCAAGGTGGAACGGTCCGCGATGCGGCACCTGTTCCTGAACGGCGGGCTGCGGCCCCTGTACCAGTACCTCGACGAAGAGCTCCTGGCCCCGGCCGACCCGCGCCGCCGGCCGCGGGCGGACCAGCAGACATGACCGGGCAGGACTGCCAGAAAGGGGGCAGGACGTGAGCGCAACGGCACCAGGCGATCCCGACGAGGGGGTCTTCGCCGCCTGGCTCGCCGAGCGGGTCGGCGACTACGCGCGGCGGGAGGTCCACGAGGACGAGGAACTGTCCGAGTGGGGGCTCGACTCGGTCGCCCTGTTCGGCCTGTTCGGGGACATCGAGGAGGAGTTCGGTCCGCTGCTCGACCCCGCGGACATCTGGGCCCACCCGACCATCCGCGATCTCGCGCGCTACCTGGCCATGCGGCACGGCATGGGGCGGCACTCCGGCCGGGTGCGGGCGGCGTTCGTGTTCACCGGGCAGGGCTGCCAGCATCCCCGGATGACCGCGGGCCTGCACGCGGCCCTGTCCGCCTACCGGCGCCATCTCGCCGAGGTGGACGAGGCGATCGGCCCGTACCTCGGCAGGTCGGTCCGCGACCTGATCCTCGACGGCGATCCCCGGGTGCACCAGACGGCGCTGACCCAGCCGGCCCTGTTCGCCGTCGGGTACGCCCTGGCGATGACGCTGCTGGAGGAGGAGGGCGTGCGTCCGGTGGCGGTGCTGGGGCACGGCATCGGCGAGGTCGCGGCGGCCGTGGTCGCGGGGGCGATGTCCCTGGCCGACGCGGCCCGGCTGGTGTGTTTCCGCGGCTCCTACATGCAGTACCTGCCGTCCGGCGGCGGGATGATCGCGACCTGCGCCAGCCCCTTCGAGGCCACCGACGCGGCCGCCGCCGAACCGGAGGTGTCCATCGCGGCGTACAACGCGGCCCGCGCCACGGTGCTGGCCGGCCCGGTCGAGGGCCTGGAGCGGGTCCGGGAGCGGCTGGCTTCGGTCGGGATCTCCAGCACCTTCCTGCAGGTGACGCACGCCTTCCACTCACCACTGATGGAACCGGTGACGCCCCGCTTCGAGGAGGCGGCCCGGCATGTGCCGAGCGGAGAGCCGCTGCTGCCCTATTACTCCACGGTGTACGGCCGGCGCTACTGCGAACCGCTGACCACCGCCTACTGGACCGCCCAGATCACGGCGCCGGTGCGGTTCGCCGACGCCGCCCGCCGGATGCTCGCCCAGCAGGCCCCCAGCCATGTCGTGGAGATCGGCCCCAAGGCGGTGCTGACGCCGTTCCTGCGGCGGATGGCCGGCGCCCGCGGCCCCGCGTGCCTGGCGGCGTGCCGCAGCCCCGAGAGCAACGCGGTGGACCTGGCGGGCGTGCTGTCCCAGCTCGACGCGGGCCCGCTGGCGGAGATCTGACGTGGCGATGGACGGACCGGACCAGGCCCTACGGGATCCAGCCCGCCTCCTCGGCGATGCGGATGGCGTCGATCCGGTTGCGGGCGTTGAGCTTGTCCACAATGGCCGTGAGGTAGTTCCGTACCGTGCCCTGGGTCAGATAGAGATGGTCCGCGATCTCCGCCGTGTCGGCGCCGCGCGCCGCGAGCCGGAGCACCTGGGTCTCCCGGGGGGAGAGCGGGTTGTCCCGTGCCTCCCAGGCGCTGAGCGCGAGGTCGGGGTCGATGACCCGCTGGCCGGCCGCGACAGAGCGCACCGCCTGGGCCAGCCGGGACGGCGGTGAGTCCTTGAGCAGGAAGCCGGAGACCCGTGCGGCCATCGCCCGGCGCAGGGTCCCGGGCCGGCCCAGGCTGGTGAGGATGAGGGTGCGGCACTCCGGCACCCGTTCGTGCAGGTCGGCGGCGGCGCTGAGGCCGTCGGTGCCGGGCAGGTCGATGTCGATGACGGCGACGTCGGGCCGGGTCTCGAGTGCGGACGGCACGATGAGGTCGCCGCGGTCCACGGAGGCGACGACCTGGAGGTCGGGCTCCAGTTCCAGCAGTGCGACGAGTGCGCCGCGGACCATGTGCACGTCCTCGGCGAGAAGGATCTTGACCAACAGCATTGATTCCCCCGAATGATCAGTGACCGCTCAGCCGGCGGGTCTGTCCGCGTCCCCGGTCCAGGGGGCCGCACGGTCGGCGGCCCGGTACCCCTGCGGCGGATACGTCTCCGCGTCCTCCCCGGCCTCCCCCTTCGAGGGTCGGACCGGGGCCACCGCGGTCAGCCGGAACCGGTCGCCCGCCACGACGCCCGCGGTCAGCCCGCCGCCGACCGCGGCGAGCCGGGCGCGCAGGTTCCCCAGCCCGCTGCCCCGGTCCGCGGAGTCGGCGGGGTCCGACGCGGCGACACCGTCGTTGACGAGGTCCAGGCGCACCGTGTCCGCCACGATCTCCACCTTGATGGTGCACGACTGCACCTTGCTGTGCCTGAGGATATTCGTGACGCCCTCACGCAGGGCGGTCGCGAGCACGGTGTCCACCAGCGGGTGCAGCCGGCCGCACTCGATGGTCACCTCCAGGTCGACGTCGGCCGCCGCCATCACCTCGGCCACCGACGCGGCCTCCGCCTCCAGCGACATGTCCCGGTAGCCGCTGGCCACCAGCCGTACGTCGGCGAGCGCCTGCCGTGCGACGCCGAGTACCGAGGCGACCTCGGAGCGGGCCCGCTCGGGGTTGACCGGGACCAGGCGGTGGATCAGCTCGCTCTTGAGGGTGATCGCGGAGAGGCTGTAGCCGAGCAGGTCGTGCAGGTCCCGGGCGAAGCGCAGCCGTTCCTGGGTGACGGCCATTCTGGCCATCTCGGCGCGGGTGTCGTGGACTTCGCGGACCAGGTCGGTGAGCCGGGTGAGACCGTAGATGACCAGTCCGGTCAGGGCGGTGGAGACGGTGAAGTAGCCCGTCTCCAGGGCGCGTACGCTGTCGCTGACCGACCAGCCGAGCATCGTCAGCGGGATGAGGCCGTAGAGGGGCCAGGCGATCCGGCCGGGGAGCATCAGCAGAATCGATCCGGCGAGCGGTCCCGCCATGCTCCCCCAGGCGACGCCCAACCAGATCATGGGCCCGAAGGTGAGCGCGGTCTGGACCCCGAGGACGACCCCCTTGCGGCGGGCGGACCATCTGCGGGCCCCGGGCGAGGTGAGCAGCACCTGCACCGCGTAGAGCACGATCACCGCGCCCGTGCAGACGACCAGCGCGGCCGTCCCCGACACCGCGTTCTGCACGTTGAGCAGGGTGACGATGCCGTAGCCCGAGAAGACCACGGCGCTGATCCCCCGCGCGAGACGCGGCGCCAGCAGGTCCCTGGGCCCGCCCCTGGACGTCCCGGCGTCCGGACGCACTCCCTCCGTTAATTCGTTGTCGCGAATGAGGTCGTTGTCCGAAGCCCGGAAACGGCCCGCCATGTGTCGACTCCTCGCATGAATGTCGGGAGTATGCGTGACCGAACTATAAGCCGACACATGCCGGGTCCGGGACCTGTACAACGCCTTCACGGATCTACAACAGAAGCGGAACGGCGTTGAGTTGGCCGTAGGGAGTCGGCCGCCCGAGGTGGCCGAGACGCACCGGTACCTCGTACAGCCGCCCGGGCGCGAACCGGGCGTAGAAGGGCCGCAGTCCGGGCACCAGCACTTTCACCACCGGAATGCCGACATCCGGTCGCGTCTGGTCGAGCACCAGGAGTTCCATGCCGTGCGCCGCCACCAGGGAGCGGATGTCCTCGACGTCGGCGAGGAGGTCGTCGTTGCGGCGGTACGGCCAGGATCCCGGGGTCCGCGCCGACTGCCCGGGGTCGGGCAGCAGATGGGGCTGCTCGGGGGCGCAGGGGGTTGTCCCCGAGGCCGCGGGGGGCAGCATCTGGATCATCTCGGTCAGTGCCCGGCGCAGCGCCAGCCGTGGGTCGAAGTGGGCGCCGAAGCCGTAGACGGTGTGCGGAACTGTGCCGTCCGCGCACCGGGAGGCCGCCACCACCACGGGGATGCCGAGGTCGGAGGTGAGGTCGAGTGCCCACACCTGGCGGCCCGTCCGGGCGAGGCCGTCCCGCAGGCCGGTCAGCCACGGCTCGTCGAAGGCATCCAGGTCGAGGCCCGGCTGCCGGAGCCGGTTGTACCACCACAGGGCGACCGCGTCCCGTTCGACGAGTTCCAGGAAGCCCTGCACCACGGCGTCCTCCAGACTGCTGCCGGCGGCGTTGCCGTTGGAGTCGGCCCACAGCCCGTCCGCGGATCCGCCCGGCGCGCAGTCGAAGTACAGCGTGGACGTGGGCAGCAGCCGCCGGGTGTGGCCGGTGAGGGACCACACCGGCGTCCACTCGGTGGGCCGGTCCGGGTCGAAGGGCGCGCTCACGTGGTGGAACGCCGTGTGGGAGGCGTTCCACCGGTCGCGGTCGGCGTACTGCCGCTCGTGGAACAGCTGGCAGGCGTTCGGGTGGACGGCGTCCTCGCCGAGGCCGGTGAGCGAGTCGGTGACGGTCAGCTCGTCGCCCTGCCGTGCGGCGCAGTATCGTTCCACCGCCTCGCACAGGGCGCTGGCCCGCGCCTCGGCGGCGGTCACCCCCTTGCCCGAGCTGCGCGCCCGCAGCACCCGGCGCACCCCGGCCGGCGAGTGCCCGCGCAGCGCGAGGTTGTGCCCGGAGTCGTAGGCGTGCAGCCCCTCGGGCAGCCCGGCCATGGGGCGTACGTCCGTCACGATGCCGGCGACCGGCCCGACGAGGTGGCCGTGGCGGGCGAGCATCTGCTCGGCGGACAGCGCCCGGTCGTTGCTGCCGGAGCCCTCGGCCTTGGGCCGGGAGACCGGCACCACCGGCCGCCGGGTCCGCTCGGCGACGAGCGAGGGGTCGCCGCAGGACGCGCACTGCGGGCGTCTTCGAACCGGATGGTGGGTGGTGCGCAGGGTGAGGCTGTCCAGCACACAGACCGCTCGCTGCTCCGGACACCGCAGCCCCGCCAGCCACTTGGCCGTCTCCAGCACCGCGCCGTGCAGCCCCACGGACCGCACGGCGGCCAGCGAGGGCGCGGGGCGGACCGCGGAGCCGTCCAGGCCGAGGGACTGCCGCACGGACAGTTCGCCGCGGCGGTGCTCGCGCAGCCGGTGCGCCAGGCAGGACCAGCACGCGGCGTCGGCGCCGGGTTCGAAGACCGGCCCGGTCCACGGCTCGGGCGCGAACGGGCTGGCCAGCAGCCAGGGCCGGCCCTCGGCGCGCAACCGGGCCTCCACGGAGGCCAGTTCGGGTGCCAGGTAGTCCTCGCACAGGACGAGGGCGAAGGCCGCGTCGGCGTCCGCCCCGACCGCGCTGATCCCGGAGGCGTCGCAGGCGGCCCGGGCCGCCTCGCCGTCCACGTCTCCCACCCCGATCAGCGCCACCGCCGTGCCGCGCACCTTGTCCTCGGCGACACCGCCGTCCAGCCCGGCGCGGTCCCAGTAGGCCTCCGCCGAGCGGCAGTCGGCGCCGACCGGCCCGGGGCGCGGCGCACCGTGGCGGTAGCCCACCAGGTTGGCCTCGGCCAGGCAGCGTACGACCCGGCCGGCCTCGTCGGCGGGCATGGCCGCCGCGGCCTCCCGGAGCAGTTCGGGCAGGGTGCGGCTGCCGTCGAGCAGCGCCACCAGGGCCTCGGCGCCGGCGCCCCGCACCGCTGTCACGTCCTTGTCGGACCACATGAACACGGCCTCTCCCGGGGCCGACACGGCCCGCACATGGCGCTTGAGCGCCACGTACGGGCCGTGTCCCGGGGTCTGCCCCTCTCTCACGCACCCACCCGCATGCCGAGGAGGGACGAGGTGCAGACGCACCACTCCGCGGCCGTCAGGTCGGCGGTGCTCAGGCTCTCCACGCGGATGGCCCCGGGCACCGGGTCCGGACCGCCGTCGAGGCGCAGCGAGAGCCCGGGCTCCAGCCCGGTCCGGGCGGCGAGCTCCGCGAATCGGAGGACTTCTTCGGTAGCCTTCATGTCTTCCCCCAGTCGATGAACAGCCGATGTACACGTTCACTGCATGAACTGACTGAACCGAACGGCGCCGAACCGGAGTTGCGTCGGCGTCTGGTGCGAGAGTCTGCGGCCGGAACTCGCCCGTCCGTCAGTGCGGCACTCATCGGAGAGCCATGACATTTTCATGATTGTGCTCGTGCGTCGCTCACTGGGCCGGGAACGGCCGGCGGTGCGAGTCTCATGGACCGGACTCCGAAAGGGCCGCCACGGGGACACCGGCGGCCGTGGCCCAAGGGGGAGAACGCATATGGAGATCCAGGTCCTGGGGTCGCTCGCCGCGCAGGAACGCGGCGTCTCAGTGGTGCCGAGCGCCGCCAAGCCCCGACAGCTGCTGGCGCTGCTCGCGCTGCACGCCGACCATGTGGTGTCGGTGCCCACGCTCATGGAGGAGATCTGGGGCGAGAGCATTCCGCGCAGCGCCTCCACCACCTTGCAGACCTACATCCTGCAGCTGCGCCGCAAGCTCACCGCCGCGCTGGACGGGGACCCGCGGCGCGATGCCAAGGACATCCTGGTCACCCGGTTCGGCGGCTATCTGCTCCAGGTGCAGCCGGGCCGGGTCGACGCCCACGAGTTCGAGAGGCTGGCCACGAGCGGCGGCACCGCCTTCGAACTCGGCGACTACCGCGCCGCCTCCGACCAGCTGCGCCGCGCCCTCGCCCTGTGGCAGGGCCCGGCCCTGGTCGACGTACCGGCCGGCTCGGTGCTGGAACTGGAGGTACTGCGCCTCAACGAGGAGCGCACCACGGCCCTCGAACGCCGCATCGAGTCGGACCTGCGCCTCGGCCGCTACGCCGAGGTGGTCCCCGAACTCCGCGTCCTGGCCGCCCGCCACCCCCTCCACGAGGGCTTCTGCGCCCAGCTGATGCGCGCCCTGCACCGCACCGGCGGCAGCTGGCGAGCCCTGGAGGCCTACCAGCGCCTGCGCGGCTCCCTGGTCCGCGAACTGGGCCTGGAACCCTCGAACGCCCTCAGGGAACTCCACCAGGCAGTCCTCTCCGGCGACCCGGACCACGCCCTGCACCCGGCCACGGCGGACTGAAGTCCACACAGCCCACCCCCCTTCAAGTCACCTCTTGACCAACCGACTTCACGTCACCTCTTGACCCACCGAGACGGGTGGCGTGTGGGCACAGGCGGGGGGTCTGGGGGCGGAGCGGAGCCCCCAGCGAGGCCGCCACCGTCGCAGGGCGCCCACCGACGCCGGGCGCCCATCGACGCCGGGCGCCCATCGAGCCGTTCTCCACCAGACGTACCGAAGGCTTTGAGCGCGGGTCCCTACGGTGCCGCAATGACGACCTTCGACGAACTGCTCGCCGTCGCCCCCACCCCCGCCCCCGCCCCCGATCTGGGCCGTTCCACCGACGAGTTGAAACGGCTCAAGGAGGAGCTGAGCCGAGGCCCCGACCCCGAGGCCACCCGACGTCAGCACGCCAAGGGCAAGCTCACCGCGCCCGAGCGCCTCCGACTGCTCTTCGACGAGGGCACGTTCACCGAGATCGAGCCGCTGCGCCGGCACCGCGCCACCGGCTTCGGCCTGGAGGACCGCAGGCCGCACGGCGACGGCGTGATGACCGGCTGGGGCCTGGTGCACGGCCGCACGGTCTTCGCGTACGCCCATGACTTCCGGGTCTTCGGCGGCGCCCTGGGCGAGGCCCACGCCCAGAAGATCCACAAGGTGATGGACCTGGCCGAGGCAGCCGGCGCCCCGATCGTCGGCCTCAGCGACGGCGCCGGCGCCCGCATCCAGGAGGGCGTCACCGCACTCGCCGGCTACGGCGGCATCTTCCGCCGCAACACCCGCGCCTCCGGCGTGATCCCGCAGATCAGCGTGATCCTCGGCCCGTGCGCGGGCGGCGCCGCCTACTCCCCCGCCCTCACCGACTTCGTGTTCATGGTGCGCGGCACCTCCCAGATGTTCATCACCGGCCCGGACGTCGTCCAGGCCGTGACCGGCGAGAAGATCACCCACGACGGGCTCGGCGGCGCCGATGTGCACGCCGGCCTCTCGGGCGTGTCCGGCTTCGCCTACGACGACGAGGCCGAGTGCCTCTCCGACGTACGCCATCTGCTGTCCCTGCTGCCGCAGAACAACCGCGAGCTGCCCCCGGTCGCCCACGGCGCCGACCCCGCCGACCGCCGCACCGACGCGCTGACCTCACTGGTACCGGCGGACCCGCAACGCGCGTACGACATGCGCGCGGTGATCGAGGAGATCGTCGACGACGGCGACTACTTCGAGGTGCACGAGGCGTGGGCGCAGAACGTGGTGTGCGCGCTCGCCCGCCTGGACGGCCACGTCGTGGGCCTGATCGCCAACCAGCCCACCGCGCTGGCCGGCGTCCTGGACATCCACGGCTCGGAGAAGGCCGCCCGGTTCGTGCAGACCTGCGACGCCTTCAACATCCCGCTGGTCACCCTGGTCGACGTACCGGGCTTCCTCCCCGGCGTCGACCAGGAGCACAACGGCATCATCCGGCACGGCGCCAAGCTCCTCTACGCCTACTGCAACGCCACCGTCCCCCGGATCTCCCTGGTGGTCCGCAAGGCGTACGGCGGCGCCTACATCGTCATGGACTCGCGGTCGATCGGCGCCGACCTGTCCTTCGCCTGGCCGACGAACGAGATCGCGGTGATGGGCGCGGAGGGCGCGGCGAACGTCGTCTTCCGCCGCGAGATCGCCGCCTCCGACGACCCGGACGCCACCCGCGCCCGCCTCATCAAGGAGTACAAGTCCGAGCTGATGCACCCCTACTACGCGGCCGAGCGCGGCCTGGTCGACGACGTCATCGACCCGGGCGAGACCCGCGCGGTGCTGATCCGCTCGCTGGCGATGCTGCGCGCCAAGCACGTCGCCCTGCCCGAGCGCAAGCACGGCAACCCTCCGGTGTGAGGTGCCGGAGCCGTACAGTCGGTCTTCCCGACCATGGACGAACCGGAAAGGAACGACCGTGCGGCTGCGCTGTGCTGTGCTCGACGACTTCCAGAACGCGGCGACCTCGGCCGCCGACTGGTCGCCGCTCGCGGGCGACGTGGAGGTCGTCCCCTTCACCACCCACATCACCGGCGAGGACGCCCTGGCCGACGCCCTCGCCACGTTCGACATCGTGGTCACCCTGCGCGAACGCGTCCCCTTCCCCGCGTCCCTGCTCGCCCGCCTCCCCCGCCTGAAGCTCCTCATCGCCTCCGGCATGCGCAACAGCGTCATCGACTACGCCGCCGCCGAGGCGCACGGCGTCGCCGTCTGCGGTACGGCCAGCTCCTCGACCCCGCCCGTCGAACTGACCTGGGCCCTGCTGCTGGGCCTGGCCCGCGGGATCGTCGAGGAGAACAACGCCCTGCGCTCCGGCGGCCCCTGGCAGTCCACGGTCGGCGCCGACCTGCACGGCCACCGGCTGGGCCTGCTCGGCCTCGGCAAGATCGGCAGTCGGGTGGCACAGGTCGGTCTGGCCTTCGGTATGGAGGTCACCGCCTGGAGCCAGAACCTCACCAAGGAGCGGGCCGACGAGGTCGGCGTCCATCTGGCCGCCACCAAGGAGGAGTTGCTCGCCGAAAGCGACTTCGTCTCCGTCCACCTGGCCCTCGGCGACCACACCCGCGGCCTGCTCGGCCCCGCCGAACTGGCCCTCCTCAAGCCGACCGCCTACCTCGTCAACACCTCCCGCGCGGCGATCGTCGACCAGGACGCCCTGCTCACCGCCCTGCACGAGGGCCGTATCGCGGGCGCCGCCGTCGACGTCTTCGACACCGAGCCCCTCCCCGCCGACCACCCGATGCGCACGGCCCCCCGCCTGCTCGCCACACCCCACCTCGGCTATGTGTCCCGGGCCAACTACGCGACGTACTACGGCCAGGCCGTCGAGGACATCCAGGCCTTCCTGGCCGGTTCGCCCGTACGGCGCCTGCCCTGACGCCCCCTACGACGCCCGTCGGCGAAGGGCGGGGCCGGGCAGCAGCGGCTGCACGGCGACGGCTTCCCGCCCGAAACGGCGATCCGACGCTCTGACGGGCGTGCACGTCCCAGTCCGGCGAACATTTCGGGTGAATACTGACGTTATGCTCCACAGTCTCGGGCCTGCATCATCCTCATCGCCCGGCGTGCATGTACCCGGGTTTCGGGTACTCGTTGTGTGCACCGGCAACATCTATCGCTCCCCCCTCGCCGAGCACCTGCTCAAGCAGCGGCTGCCCGGGGCTCAGCAGGTGATCCATCTGAGTAGTGCGGGCACCCTCGCCGCCGTGGGTATGCCCATGGCGGCCACGGCCGGGGCTTTTCTCCTCAAGCGTGGCGCGGATCCCTCCGGGACGAGGGCCCGCCGGCTGACCAGGGAGTTGGTCGAGCAGTCGGATCTGGTGCTGGGGGCCGCGACGGAGCATCGCGAGGCAGCTGTGCAGCTGTCCCCCGTATGGTCGTTGACCCGCGCTTTCACCCTCTGTGAGTTCGCCCGACTGGTGCGGGCGGAGGACGCCACAGGCGTGGTGGATCCGGCCGAACGCTTCGCGGCTCTCGTCCAGGGTGCGGTCGCCCGGCGTGGTGCCGCGGGGGCGCACACGGGTGATGACGACATCGACGACCCTGTTGGCACCCATCCCCGAAAGGTGCGTGCGTGCCTGGTACGGATCGAGGGTGTGGTGGAACGGATCGCCGCGGCTGTGCGGACCGGCTGACGCCTGTCCCGGTCGACCGGGCAGGCACGAACGGCAGCGGCCGACAGCACGTACCCGACACGACGCTGTGAGACGTGCGCCGAGAGAGGTCCGTTGCTGCCGGCCGTCACAAGTACTGCCGCAGGCGTCGCAGCCACACGATGGACCGCGTCGGTCAGTCGCGCTTGGCCCGCCGCTGAGTGAGAAGGATCGCCCCGCCACCGAGCAGAAGCAGCCCGGCAGCCCCGCCCAGCACGAGGGTTGAGCGGTCCCGGTCCTCACCGGTGTCAGCGAGGTGCGGCTTGCCGCCGTTGTCGTGGCCGGGCTTGCCACCGTGGTCGTAGCCGGACTCGCCGCCATGGCCGTGGCCGGGCTTGCCGCCGTTGTCGTGGCCGGACTCGCCGCCATGGCCGTGGCCGGGCTTGCCGCCGTTGTCGTGGCCGGGCTTGCCGCCGTTGTCGTGGCCGGGCTTGCCGCCATTGTCGTGGCCCGGCTTGCCGCCATGGCCGTCGCCGTCGTCGCCATCGAGCACGGTGATCTCGGTCGAGAGGGTGAGGTCCGGGTCCACTGCCCTGAGCAGGAAGAGGTGTTCGCCCGGCTTGGTCTTCTCGGGGATGGTGACGGTCCCCTCCACCGTGCCGTTTGCGTAGGCCGTGTAGATGCCCAGAACGACGATCTTGGAGGCGAGGGCTGCTTCCACGTCCTCCTGGTTCGGCGCGAACCCCGTTCCCGTGAAGTCGATCTCGTCTCCCGGCTCGACTTCGGTGGCGCTGAGGGTCACTTCCGGGGGAGGAGGCGGATATTGGGCATGGGCGGGCTGCGCCCCGATCAGTGGTGCGGCGGCAAGCACAGCAGAGGCTGCTGTGGCCGCGAGGGCGGCACGCCATTTCGATGACGCCGTCATCACATTTCACGCTCCTCAGGTGGGATCAGGTCGACGGCATGGTGCGACCCGTGAGTACGGTATAGACATACATGGCAGCAAAAATCGCCATTTAACTGCCCCCAGTAGATAAAGGCGCCATATGGCGCACGGAGATCACCGGATCGACGCCGGGACGGCCCGAGGACGCAAGGATCAAAGCGGCGCGATGTGACGGGCCTTCAAACTGCAGGGCAGGACGGTCGCGACGCCGGGGGATGATCTCGCGACGGGAGACGTGAGTGCCTCGAGGAGCCCCCGGCTCCCGACCGTCAAGGCCTGAACCGGAGTACGAAGCCCGGCCGGACCTGGAGACGCCGTCGATGTGATGAAGCGTCACAGCCGGCAGGCCACACCGCCACACGACTGACAGGCGGCCGGAGAATTCCGCATCGCCGAACGTCGGGGCGCCGCCAGCCGTGGCAGACCTGCTAGCCCTAGAGACCCGACAAGCCGAACATTCGACGCATAACGTCCGATTCGGCTCGTCGCCCCCATGCTCTCGAGAAAGGTCCGGGATGCCCAGAGTCTTTGGCTTGACCCTCCTGACGCTGGCCCTGGCGGCTGGTACGCCGGGCGCCGTCGCCACGTCTGCCGCAGCCGAGTTGCCACTCCCAGCCACCGCGTCCGACAAGGCCGGAATGATCCCCGGCCAGTACATCGTGACGCTCAAGGACACTGCCACCGACAGGCAGGGCGAGGTGGACGACGCGGTGTCGGCGGCGATCGAGCGCGCCTCCACCATGGGCGCCGTGGTGCACCATGCCTATCACCATGCGCTTCACGGCTATGCGGCGTCGATGAGTGCGCGCACCGCGGCCACGCTCGCCAAGGACCCGCAGGTGCAGTCGGTGCAGCAGGACCGACGGGTCCGTGCCACGGCCCAGTCGGTCCCGACCGGCGTGAACCGGGTCGACGCCGACCTCAGCCCGACCGCGGCCATCGACGGTGTCGACAAGCGGGTCAATGCGGATGTCGCCGTCATCGACACCGGGATCGACCTGAACCACCCGGATCTCAATGTGAACCAGTCCGGTGGCATCAACTGCTGGTCGCCGTACCTGAAGCCCTTCGACATGCACGGCCACGGCACGCATGTCGCGGGCACCATCGGCGCCCTGGACAACGGCACCGGAGTCGTCGGGGTGGCACCGGGTGTGCGGCTGTGGCCGGTGCAGGTGCTCAGTCCCCTCGGCTGGGGATCCACATCGAGCGTCCTGTGCGGCATCGACTACGTCACCCGGAACGCCGACCAGATCGACGTGGCCAACATGAGCCTGGGCGGCGCCGGCACCGACGACGGCAACTGCGGAAGGACCAACGGCGACACCATGCACCAGGCCATCTGCAACTCGGTCGCCAGGGGCGTCACCTACGCCGTGGCGGCCGGCAACAGCCACGCGGACGCGAAGAACACCGTGCCGGCCGCATACGACGAAGTGATCACCGTCAGCGCTCTGGCCGACTTCGACGGGAAGCCCGGCGGCCTGGCCCAGCCGACATGCCGCGCCGACCAGGACGACACCTTCGCCGACTTCTCCAACTACGGCCCCGACGTCGACCTGATCGCCCCGGGCGTGTGCATCCGGTCGACCTACCTGGCCGGCGGCTACGCCACCATGTCCGGCACCTCCATGGCCGCTCCGCACGCGGCAGGCGGCGCGGCGCTGTACCGAGCCACCCACCCCACCGCATCGCCGCAGACCGTCAAGTCGGCTCTGCAGAACGCGGGCAGCCTCAACTGGTCGTGGCCGTCGCAGGACGGGGACCTCGTCAAGGAGCGCCTCCTCAGGGTCTCCTCGTTCTGACCAGTCGCCGCCTCCGGCACTGCGGCCTGGGGCGGATGGCGGAAGAGGGGTCCGGGCAGCATGTCAGGCCCCTCGTCACCTCGGGAGCGCACCGCGGCACGGACCGTGGTG
The DNA here is from genome assembly GCF_001514305.1 of Streptomyces dysideae. Lineage (GTDB taxonomy): Bacteria > Actinomycetota > Actinomycetes > Streptomycetales > Streptomycetaceae > Streptomyces > Streptomyces dysideae. Next base: position 234,613 of record NZ_KQ949082.1, on the reverse strand, counting down.
CGCTCCCGAGGCGAGACCCGCGAGATGCGCACGTGATCGCCGGCTCGGCTCGTACGGCGTCGGCGGAACCGGGGGTGGCTTGGAAGCCGAGCTGCCGAAGACCGCACAGCCCCTGGCGTCCGCGCGGTCGGCAACGGCACTGGCACCGGCACCGGCACCGGCACGAGAACCGGCCCGGGGCGCGATCCCGATCGAGAGGACCGGGACCGCGCCCCGGGCCGGTTTCACGGCCTGGAGCCGACCACAACCGACCGGTGCGCTACGACCGGCTGCCGCGCGGCAGGCAGGTGCCGATCGTCCTTGCCCCGCAGGTTGGCGAGGAGGACGTGCACGTCTTCACGTCGGAGCCGGTCGGAACGGTGTCCATGCGTCCGAGTAGGGCCCGCGTCATTTCTCCCCCGCGAGATCCATTGCCGTGGCCTCCCTCGGATGGGCCGAGACACGGGGCGAGGGCAGTTCGCCGTACTCCCCGTAGGCGCCGTAGGGATCGCCCTTGGGTGCTTCGGTCATGTTGAAGACGGTGCCGAGGATGCGGCCGCCCACGCGTTCCAGTGCCTCGACGGCGGTGCGGACCTGGTCACGGTTGGTCTTCGAGGCCCGGACGACGAGCAGCGTGCCCTGGGCCAGCCGGGCGAGGCCGATGGTGTCGGCGACCGGTAGGAGCGGCGCGGTGTCGACGATCACCACTTCGTAGGCACTTGCGAGTTCACGCAGGACCTCGCTCATACGGGTCGAGGCGAGGAGCTCGGTGGGATTCGGCGGCACGGCACCGCTGGCGAGCACCGATACCCGGCCGTCGGCCTGTTGCATCACTTCGTCGACGCGCGCCTGTCCGATGAGCACGGTGGTCAGTCCGGCGTCCTGGACGAGCCCGAAGGACTTGGCGACGCACGGGCGGCGCAGGTCGGCGTCCACCAGACAGGTGGAGACGCCCGCCTCGGCGAGGGAGAGGGCCAGGTTCACCGAGGTGTTGGTCTTTCCCTCGCCAGGCACCGAGCTGGTCACCATGATGATCCGGGGACGGTCGTCGACCTGGGCGAACTGCAGATTGGTGCGCAGTTTGCGGAAGGCCTCGGCGCGCTGGGAGTGACCGGCGGCGGTGATGAGTGGTAGTGCGGGGGCGCTCTTGTCGTACGGAATGGCTCCGAGGCCCGACAGACCGGTGAGCTCCCCGACCGCCTGGCTGGTCTTGAGGGTGGTGTCGAGGGTCTCGCGCAGGACGACGAGTCCGACGGCGAGCAGCAGTCCGGCGAGGACTCCGGCGGCCAGGTTGACGAGGGGGCGCGGCGAGACGGGGCCGGCGGGCGCGACCGCGTGCTGGGTGACGCCCAGCGAGACCGGCGAGACGGGGTCGGGAGACGCACTCGGCTCGCCCTCAGGGTCCTGCCGGTCCGTCGGCTTGGGTTTCTCCAACCGCTCGACGACGGCGCTGAAAGACGCCGCGACGGCGTTGGCGATACTCGCGGCACGCTTGGGGGAGGTATCCCGGACGCTGATGTTGATGAGCACGGTGTTGAGCGGGGCCTCGGCGGTGATCCGTGACGCCAGTTCCTCCGGCGTGATGCCCAGTTTCAGTTCACGCACCACGGGCCCGGTCACCTGTCGGGTCGGCACGATGGCGGCGTACGACTGCACGCGCGCCTGCGAGAAGCTCTGCCCCTGGCTCAGTTGAGTGGTGTCCTCACTGGCGCGGGTGGCGACGAAGAGTTGAGTGCTGGCCTCGTAGGCGGGGGTGCTCAGGCTCGTGGCGGCGACCGCCGCCCCGACCGCGAGGACCAGGCAGACCACGACGGTCAGCCAGCGTCTGGCAAGAGCCTTCAGGAACCCGTGGAGATCCAAGCTGCACTCCTCAAAAGGACCGTGGAAACCACCCAAAGGGGCGTTTTGTTCCCTATGTATAGGGCTGAACATAGGGGTTTGAACGTCTCGATCCAGGGAGCCACCCCCAATGTCGGCCCAACAAACAGCCCTGGAGGCGCCTCCCCCGAACCCGACCGAGGAGAGTGCAGAAGATGACCAGACCTGAGCGCGTACGCGCCATGACGGCGTCCGTACTCACGGGCGTGCTGCTCATCTGCTGCACGTCCTGCACGGTGCGGGACGCGGCGGAAGGCCGCGCATCCGGCACGGTCGCCGAGCACCGCGACGACGGCGCCCCGGAGTCGGAGTCGGCATCCACGGACCGTGTGGAGCGGCTGCGGGTCAAGGTGCTCGATGTCCTGCCGCATGACCCACAGGCCTTTACGCAGGGCCTGGAGATGGCCGGTGACACCCTGTACGAGGGAACCGGCCTGGTGGGGCGGTCCTCGGTCCGGGCAGGCCCGCCTGGCGGGCGCCCCACGGCCCGTGTGGTGATGCCCGCGCCGTTGTTCGGCGAGGGCATCACCGTCCTCGGCCGGACGCTCTGGCAGCTCACCTGGCAGAACGGGATCGCCTTCGAACGCGATGCGACAACACTGGAGGAGGTGCGCCGCGTCCCGTATCCCGACGAGGGCTGGGGCGTATGCCACCAGCGGTCCAGAAACCGGCTGGTGACGAGCGACGGATCGTCCCGGCTGACGTTCCGGCACCCGAAGACGCTCGTGAAGACGGGCGGCATCGACGTCACCGAGAACGGGCGACCGGTTGCGAAGCTGAACGAACTGGAGTGCGTCGGCGACGCCGTGTACGCCAACGTCTTGTTCACCGAACGGATCCTGCGCATCGACCTCGCCACCGGTGCGGTGAGAGCGAGCATCGATGCAACGGGGCTTCTGCGGAAGAACGAACGTGTGAACGGCTCGGTCCTGAACGGCGTGGCAGCCGTCCCCGGCACCAACCAGTTCCTGATCACGGGCAAGCTCTGGCCCAAGATGTTCCGGGTCGTGTTCGTACCCCGCGACGGACTCACCCACTGACTTCCTTCGCCGCCGTGAAGCAGGGCCCGGAGGAGGAGTGAGCGCCACACCATCAGGTGACTTCTGGGCACCATCGAGCCGTTCGGCGGCCGGACACCGCGTCCTCCATGTATCCATGGCGTCCATGTATCCATGACCCGGTCAAAGGCTGGTGCCACGCCGCCGCCCGGCCCGGACTCAACCGAGAAGAGTGGAGAACATGACGACATCGCCGAGACGGCGGGCTGCTCTGACATCGACTGCCGGCCTCGCCCCCGCGACGCTGCGGTTCGGAGCCACCCTGCGGGAAGTGGTCACGGGCGTCGGCACGCTGCCGGGCATGCGTCGTCGCCACAGCTCATGACGGAACAACAGGAGCGCACCGCCGTTCCACGGCATCCCAGTCCCGCCCGCCGCGTCTCCCGCCTACTCGGATCCGGTCGGCGACGCTCGTTCAGGATCGCGCTGCTGACCGTCGCCGCGCTCTCTCTCGTCGGCGCCGCCTGGATCGGGGTCACCGGACTGCTCGCCCGATCCGAACTGCTGGACGCGCAGCGAGAGCTGGCAACACTCCGGCAGTCCGTCACAGGCTCACCCGGGAATGCCACTCCGGCGAGCCCGGACACGGCGATGCGCTCCGCGGCGGCACATGCCGCCCGGGCACATCGACTCACCACCGGACCCGCCTGGTACGCGGCTTCGCACGTGCCGTTCCTGGGCCGGCCCGTCACCACGGTTCGGGGCATCGCCCAGGCCTCCGACCGGGTGGCCGGTGACGTGCTGCCGCCGTTGGTGCGTGTGGCGTCGCATCCGACCGGCGGGGCCCGCCACGGCGGACTTCCGGCCCTGCTGTCCGCGCTCGAAGACAGGGCCCCCGCTCTTGAGCAGGCCGCGCGGGCCACCGACGACGCTCGCGCTCTCGCCGAGAACACGCCTCGCACACCCTGGGTACCGGGCATCGACCGCGCGCGTGGTCGGCTGGTCTCTCAGCTCCGCCGGATGGCCCCCGTCATGACCGATACGGCAGTGGCGGCCCGTGTGCTTCCGCCCATGCTCGGAGCGGACGGCCCTCGGCGGTACATCGCGGTGTTCCAGAACACGGCCGAGGCCAGAGGCACGGGAGGGCTACCCGGCGCCTTCGCCGTACTCACTGCCGATCAGGGCAAGCTGCGGTTCGAGACCTTCGGCACCGACACCATGCTGGCCAATGTGCGGCCCGAGGTGGACCTGGGCACCGAGTACCACGCCCGATACGGCGCCATGGACCCCACCGGCACCTGGGCCAACTCCAACGTAAGCCCCCATTTCCCCTATGCGGCCGGCATCTGGACAGCCACGTGGCGCAAGTACAGCGGACAGCGGGTGGACGGTGCGGTCGCCCTGGATCCCAGCGCTCTGGCACGGCTTCTGCGTGTGACAGGCCCGGGCCGACTGCCCGATGGAACGGACGTCACGGCGGACAACGTACTCGACCTCACCGAGCGCACCGGTTACGCCCGATTCTCCGACAGCCGGGAACGCAAGGCATTCCTCCTCGATGTCGCACGGACCGCCGCCACGACGCTCACCAATGCCCTGCACACCCCTCAGCGACTGCCGGAACTACTCAAGGCGACCTACGACATTACGCAGGAAGGACGCCTGAAGGTGTGGAGCGCCGAGAGTCAGGAACAACGCCTGCTGCAGGAACGCCCCTTGGCGGGAGCCTTGCCGGCTCGGCCCGGACCGCTTGCGGGAGTGGTGGTCAACAACGCCGCGGGCGGCAAGCTCGACTATTACCTGGACCGGAAACTGCACTGGATTCCCGGCCGCTGCACCCCGCGCGGACGAACGGTCACCGCACGGATCACACTTGTCAACGGGGCACCTGCATCTGGACTCCCCCCTTACGTCACTCAACGCGTCGACACGCCGACGTACCGCACCCGACCGGGAGACAACCGGTTGCTCGTCTCCTACTACGCCAGCTCGGGCGCGCGGTTGACCCGCGCGACCGTGGACGGCCGCCCTGTCACCGTGGGCAGCGGCGCCGAACGTGGCCACGCTGTCTTCACACTGGACGTGGAACTGCCCGCACAGCGCAGCCGTACGCTGACGCTCCACCTCCTCGAACCGATCAGCAACCGCCCCCCCGTACTGCTGAACCAGTCACTGGTCACGCCGACGCACGTCCGCCTGGAGCCTGTACCCGTCTGCGAATAGGCACATGGGACTTCCTGGAAATTGGCTCCAACCTCGGCCGGAACATTTCTTGCCCCGCACTCATTCGAATTCCAAAAAAGTGAATTCACCGCTTGACACACTCCTTTGGCTGACCGTCCGGGTATCTTCATGCAGCTACGATGCAGCATGACGAGAATCATGACAGGACCGCTATGCGTCTCCGTATCATAAGAGTCATCGCCAGGATGAACATCGGTGGTCCCGCCCTCCAGGTGTCCGCCCTTATGCGGGGCCTCAACACCGAGTATTTCGACCAACGGCTGTTCGCCGGTTCCGTGGGCCCAGACGAGGCCGACTACATCGAAAAGTCGGCCACCGATGTAGCGGTGTCCCGTGTGCCCTGCCTGGGGCGAGCCGTGCATCCTGCTGATGACCTCAGAGCTCTGCGGGAACTCGTCGCGGCGATGCGGAGATTCCGTCCGCACATTGTGCACACGCACACGGCCAAAGCCGGGGCGCTCGGGCGTATCGCGGCGGCCACGGCCCGCGTTCCCGCGCGAGTGCACACATATCACGGGCATCTGCTGCACGGCTATTTCTCACCGTGGAAGACCAGACTGGTCGTACACGCCGAGCGACGGCTGGCGCGGGGCACCGACCGGCTGGTGGCGGTCGGCGAAAGGGTGCGCGACGAGCTCCTCGCCGCCGGCATCGGCCGGACGGAGCAGTACGCCGTGGTGCCGCCCGGCACCCTGCTCCCCTCGCCGCCGGAGCGTTCCCAGGCCCGGCGGCTGCTGGGTCTGCCCCAGGACTCCCCTGTAGTGGCCTATGTCGGCCGGGTGACGCAGATCAAGCGGCCGGACCGCTTCCTGACCGTCGCACAAGAGGTGCGCCGCGCGGTTCCCGAGGCCCACTTCCTGATGTGCGGGGAAGGAGATCTGGGACCCGCGCTGCGGCGGGACTCCGGCCTGGACGGTGCTCTTCACCACCTGGGCTGGCGCACCGATGTGGAGACCGTCTACGCGGCGGCGGACGTGGTCCTGCTCACCTCCGACAACGAAGGGATGCCGGTCTCCCTCATCGAGGCGGGCCAGGCGGGGGTGCCCGTGGTGGCCATCGACGTGGGCAGCGTGGCAGAAGTCGTACGGGACGGGGAGACCGGGCTGCTGGCCGGGCCTCATGTACCGGAGCTGGCCCGCCACACCGTGCGTCTCCTCCGTGACCCGCGCCTGCGCCACGACATGGGCGAGCGTGCCTGTTCCTGGACAACCCGTCGATTTGGCGCGGAGCGCCTGGTCGACGACACCCACCGCCTGTACGCCTCCATCGCCGTGGGGCGTGGCTGGTGGCCCACTCCAACAGAGGGTGAAGGGAAATGAACGTAGTAGTCACCGGCGGAGCCGGATTCATCGGGGCGAACCTGTGCCGTGAACTCTCTGCCCGCCCCAGCATCGGGCGGATCATCGCGCTGGACGATCTCAGCACCGGCCGCGCGGCCAACCTGGAGGGCGTCGACGCGGAACTGGTGGAAGGCACGATTCTCGATCCCGACCTGCTGGACGACGTGGTGTCTTCGGCGGACGCCGTGGTCCACCTGGCCGCGCGCCCGTCGGTCCCCCGTTCACTGGCGGATCCGTTCGCCAGCCACGAGACCAACGCCACCGGCACGGTACGGGTGCTGGAGGCATGCCGCCGCCGGGGCAGTCATATGGTCGCCGCCTCCTCGTCATCCGTGTACGGAGCGGTCCCCACGCTGCCCAAGCACGAGGACCTGCCGACCCGCCCGCTCAGCCCCTACGCCGCGAGCAAGCTCGCCACAGAGGCGTACGTACTGGGCCACGGAGCCAGTTTCGGTCTCCCCGTGCTCGCGCTGCGCTTCTTCAACGTGTACGGACCACTGCAGCCCGCGGGACACGCCTACGCCGCGGTCGTCCCCGCGTTCATCGACGCCATGCTGCGCGGAGCACCGGTGACCGTCTTCGGTGACGGTCTGCAGACTCGCGACTTCACCTATGTGGGCACCATTGTCCGTGTCCTGGCCGACGCGGTGCTGCGCGAGGTCACCTGCCCGGGTCCCGTGAACCTGGCCTTCGGCACGCGGGTGTCGATCCGCGAGCTCATCCAGCATCTCGCCGCCGTCGTGGGAGGCCAACCGCCCTCCGTGCAACACCGGGCAGCCCGTCCCGGGGACGTCCGTGACTCCCAGGCTGCCGACCATGTGCTGCGCGGCCTCTTCCCCGATGTCACCCCGGTGCCGCTGGACGAAGGGCTGGCGGAAACGGTGCGGTGGTTCCGTGGGCTTCCGGAGTACGCGGCGCAGTCGGCCGGCGAACCGGCTGTTGCCGGTGTGCTGTGACCCGGACAACGGCGGCGCCCTCCGACAGCCTGACGGGAAGCGCATGGAGAGTGATGACGGGTTCGAGCATCGGGGACGTGTGAACGAGGTGCCCAAGCAGCAGGGCGGACCACCACCATCACTCGCGAACTCACCGGATTCCGCAGCGGAGTTCTCGGGGCGCGGCAGGAAACGCTCGTGGCAGCGCCATCTGCGGACGTTCGGCTCACTCACCGCCGCCAGCCAGGTCGAGTCGGCGCTGTCGTTCGCCACCACTGCCACGCTGGTCAGGCTGGTGGGCAGCGCCGGAGCGGGAGAAGTGCTGTTCGCACAGTCAATGGCCACGGCATGGTTCCTGCTGTGCGATCCGCGCTTCGAAGACGCGCAGCAGCGGTTCGTGCCCAGCGAGCAGCTTCGCGGCCATGGCCGGGGAACCCGCCTGTACCTTCGCCTGTTTCGGCTGGACGTCGCGGCCGGGGTGCTGGCGACCGCGGTGGGCGTAGTGGCGACAGTGGCTGCCGCCGCCATCGGATGGATTTCCGACGAGCGATTCTGGCTGTTCCTGCTGGCTGTGCTCGCTGCCGGGGCAGCCACTCCTTCCGGCAGCGCATCGGCCGGTTTCGCGATCGCCGACCAGCTCTCCAGACTGGGCGCCATCCGCCTGCTCCTCGCCGTCCTCGGTAGCCTGGTCACGGTGGGGGCCCTCCTGGTGGCCGGCCCGGTCGGCTACCTCGCGGCAACCGTGGCCACGGCGTTGGTCTCCACATCCGTGCTCACCGCCGGTGCCTGCCGATGGGTGCGCGAGGCATGCGGCTCGCCCCCGGCCGGCCGTGCCGTGACTCCCAGCGGCTTGATGCCCTTCCTGTTGAAGAGTTCGGCGACAGGATCGGTCTCCTTGGCCTCGGACACCGGCGTCTCCGTGCTGGCCGGACTACTCGGCGGGCCCACGCTCGTGACGTACCTGAAGATCGCCAATGCGCCGGGCCGTCTCTTCTCGAGTTTCGTCAGCCCGGTGGCAACGCAGCTCTACCCTCGACTGGCGCGGGCCGGCGCCACGGGTCGCCGTGCGGCCGTGATGCGCGACGCACTACGCAGCAGTGCACTGACCGGAGGCATCGGAGCGGTCGCGGTGGTGACCACGGCAGGCGTCATCAGCGCGCTCATCGGCCTTGTGTACGGGCCCGATTACACGGTTCTGTCGACGTCGGCGGTGGTACTGCTGGCGGGATCGGCGCTCCGTGGCACAGTGGTCTGGTGCAAGGTGCTGCCGTCGGCCCTGGGGCGCCCGGGTATCCGGCTGACCTTTCTCACCGTCGAGGGCGTATGCCAGCTCGGGATGCTGATCGGCGTCACTCAGGTCTGGAGCAACGCGGAAAGCACGGCACTGGCCTTCGCGTGGGGATCCCTGGGCTTGATGTGCCTGAGCGCCGTCGGCTGGTTCGTCGTGCTGCGCCACCTGGCCGGGACCCTGTCGGACGCGAACACCTCGCCCTGGCCGGGTCGTCTCAAGGCACCGCGTGGCGCTGTGCGGCAGGAGAGTTAGCTCCACATACGCCGTTGGGGTGCACCGGCCCCGCGCAATGGATTGTCGGGCGCCGCTGCGGGCCTGTGCCGTGCAAGCTGACGGCTGACGTCAAGACTGGTGACGGGAGGCCGCACGATGACTACGGCGCGGGTCTGCGAAGTGATCAAGACCCTCGACCTCGGTGGCGCCGAGGTGCTGCTGGTCGAGCGCCTCCGTCGGGCCCGCCGAGCCGGGCTCGAGTACACCGTCGTCTTCATGCAAGCGGCGACCGACGAGTTGAGCGACGCTCTACGGTCCGCCGGGGTGCGGATCGTCGACCTGCGCGGCTGCCCCGGGTGGCTCCGCTACGCCAGGTTGGTCGGCGTGGTCAGGCGCCTGGCACCCGACGTGATCAATGTGCACTCGCCGTCGCCCGCGGCAGCCCTGCGCCCCTTCGTCCGCCTCATGCGGCCCCGTCCCTTGCTGATCTCGACGGTCCACCAGGAGTGCTACAACTCACTGGCCATACTGCTGAATCGTCCCACCCGGTGTCTCGATGACCTGGTGGTGGCGGTCTCTCCGCAGGTCGCCAGATCACGAAGCGTGCGGGGTGCCCGCCGCGTCCGCACGCGTGTCCATGGCATCGACGTCGGCAAGCAGCGCCATTGGGCCGGGCATGCGGATCAAGTACGCCAGGAGTTCGGGATTCCCACGGACACATTCGTCCTGACGTGTGTGGCCAATCTGAGACCCATCAAGAACCATCAGCTGCTGATCGACGCGGCGTCAAGGGTGCTCGCCCACCGTCCTGACGCGCTCTTCGTACTCGCCGGGGACGGACCCCTGCGAGAGCAGGTCCTGGCCGAGATCGACCGGAGGGGACTGCGCGACCGGATCCGCTTCCTCGGAAGGGTGCCGGGGGCCAATCGCCTGGTGGCGGCTTCGGACGTACTGCTCCTGTCCTCGCACAGCGAGGGGCTGCCGGTCGTGGTCATGGAAGCGCTCGCGGCCGGCGTACCGGTGGTGTCCACCGCGGTCGGCGGTATCCCCGAACTGATCGACGACAACCGCAACGGGATCCTCACGACACCGGGTTCGCCGGACGCCCTCGCGGAGGGCGTCCTTCGGGCCATGCGCCCCGAAGTCCATCGGGTGCTCGCCGCCGGGGCACGCGCGGACGCCAAGAAGGTGGATGTGGCGGGCACCGCCGAATGGTTCGACGAGCTCTACGCGACCATGACGGCCGAGGCGCGCAGGCGCTGAATCCTCGTCGGCGCCCGTCAGATCTGTACCTGCACGGCATTCCTGCCACCGGCTTTCGCGAGGTGCATCCGATGTGTCACGGTTCTGATCTCAGTCGGTTGGTTCGTCTTCCTGTGGATCCTCATCCAGCCGAGGTCGCGCACGCGTGACTCGTCAGGGCCGAGCCCCATGCCCGCGTAGACGAAGAACAGCAGCGTCAGCATGGATCCGGCATACAGGGTCATCTCTGTGAGTGACATGGCAACCACGCCGACGGTGAAGAGCAGAGGAGCTCCGCGCTGTGCGGCCAGGTGCCGGAAGAGCCCGACCAGGAACAGCGTCAGCATCACCACGGCCGGGAGGCCCACTGAGGCGAACACGCTGACGAACAGGTTGTAGGGCGCTGTCTGGCTGAGTGTGTCCGAGGCCGGCGTCAAGGGGCGGCTCAGGGTCGACATCCATCCCCACCCGTGCCCGATGACCGGGCTTTCCATACCGGCGCGGATGCCCTGCATGACGCTCTGCGTCCGAAGGTCGGCGCTGAACTGGTTGAGACCGAACCACCGCGTGACCATGTCGACGGTCTGCATCCCCAGCAGCCCCAGCAGGAGGATGACGGCGGTGACCCTGGCGAGAGACACTCTCTTCATCGCCCAGACGGCGACCATCACAACGGTGGCGAACCACACGCTGCGTGTCTGTGTCAGGAAGATCCCGCACAGCAGAACCGCGCTGAGGGCCCATCGGCCCGGGAGCCGCAGTTCCGATGTCAGAAGGGGACACAGCGCGGCCAGCAGGAGTGCGCCCGTCTGCGCGGGATCACCGATGTCCAGCCCGATCAGCCGCGGCTGTCCCTGCAGTACTCCGCCCGCGAGGTTGACCAGGGCATAGCAAAGGAGGACGCCGTAGATCAGTCGGCGATCGGTCCCCCGACGCAGCAGAAGGAGGAACACCGCACCGTAGACGGCGATCCGAAGCAATGGAGTGACGCCGATGCCCACGCAGACCGTGACAAGGAAGGCCCAGGCCAGAAACAGTACGAGCCAGATGCTGACAGACCTGTGGGCGGCGGCCGCCTTCCCCGCACCCCACTGGGCCACGGTGCGCAACATGCATGCGACCAGCAGCAGGTCGCTGATGAGCAAGGGGCCCATCAAAGGTTCCTGCAAAGCACCGATGCCGAGCCCATGGCCGGTCACGACGGCGCCGGCCAGCAAGAGGACGGGCGGGAGCATCAGCGCCACGGACAACAGCAGAGCCGGCAGCAGCACGCGCGGCCACGTCGAGCTGATGCCGCCGTACCCGATACCGATCACCGCCATCAGCAGCGAGAAGACCGTCATACCGGTCGAGACCAGGACAGCTTCCCGAGACAGGGTACGCATCCGCAGCTCCCTCCGAGGTCTGGAGGACGGCCAGGTGCATGCGTCCTCGGCCAAGTCACCGGGTCCAGTGTGACGACACCGCAGAGACCCGCCTGTTCCGGCACGCGGGGCGCCGCGCCGGAGATGGTCCTCGGGGAGTATCCGAACGGAAAACAGCGGTAGGCCTCAGGTGGTGAGTCCTGGCAGAAGAGCCTGTGCCGCTTCGATTCCTAATGATCGTCAGCCGGGGCACTTGGCCATGACAACCAGACCGGGCCCGCTGTACTCCTCCAGGGGGAGCCGCAAATCGGCGCCGCACCCCGGCTGTGGGGCATGTACTCCATCCGCGGCGCCGGCCAGTGGTCCAGGGCGCTCGCCGCCGAGGGCGCCACCGTGGTCGGGCTCGACCTGTCCGAGGCCCAACTCGCCGCAGGGGCCCGCGCGATGGGAGCGGCCCGCTACCCGCTGGTGCAGGGCGCCGCCGAACAACTCCCCTTCGCCGCCGACAGCTTCGACCTGGTGTTCTGCGACTTCGGTGGGCTCAGCTGGGCGCCCCCGCACCTGGCCGTCCCGCAGGCCGCACGCGTCTTGGGCCGAGGCGGGCGCCTGGTGTTCAACGTCGCCAGCCCATGGTTCGAAGCTTGCTACGACGAAGCCGCCAGCCGCGTGACCACGACGCTGCAGCAGGACTACTTCGGGCTGAACACCATCGCCGAAGACGACGGCGCGACCAGCTATCAGCTCACCTACGGCGACTGGGTCAAGGTCCTGCGCGGCGCGGGTCTCATCATCGACGACCTCATCGAGCCGCGGCCCGAACTCGGAACACCCAACGGCTACAACGAAACCGACCCACCCGACTGGGCACACCGCTGGCCGGCGGAACTGCTCTGGGTAACCCACAAACCGTAAGTTCCGCTGCGCCGAGACGTGAAGACATCCCCTCGCCGGGCAGGCCTAGGACCTGTCCGGCGGATCATGGGCGGAGCCAGAGCACGATGTCCGCAGCGGCGCAGACGGTTTCCACATCGGCACGCCAGCCCAGCAGATGGAGCGCGTCCCGCAGATCGGCGGCCGCCTCCAATTCGCCGTGCAGGGCTCCGCCCCGCACATCAGGAATCGGGCGGTCGGAACGGCGCGGCGCACCTCGCGGGCCACCGCCAGGAACCAGTCGGGCCGCTTGATCCTGGTGAGCCGTCCGACCTAGGCCACGGTGAGGCTGTCGTCCGGAACGCCGAGCTGCTTGCGTGCCTCCGAGCGCCCGGGAGATGGGGCCGCGGTGTGGTGCCGGGCGGCACCACGGCGTACTGCCCGGGTCGGCCGATGCCAGCGGCCAGGAGGTCGTCACGAACACTGCACCCCACCGCCACGAGCCGGTCGGTGACGGCTGCAAGACCGCGCTCGGCCTGGATCACCAGACGGGTCTTCGCCGGTGAGAAATAGCCCTGCCGGAGGTGGACGTGGAACGTGTGCACGCGCGCGGGCACCCGGGCGAGCACGGCTGCCGCACGTCCGAGTGCCCCCGCCTTGGCGGTGTGCGTGTGCACGATGTGCGGCCGGAACCGGCGCAAGGCGGCGACCAGTGCGGACAGGGGGCGCAGGTCGTCCGTCGGTCGCACGGCCCGGCCCAGGGTGGGCACCCGACGGACCAACACGTCCTGGGCGCACTAAACCACTACATACTTGAGTAAAACGGAACACTGTGATGAAGTCGCGCCGGGCGTCGGCGAACTTCGGTGCCTTGTCCGATCAAGTTGCCAAGTCCGGGTGAATTGAGGCGGCACGCCACCGCGCGCCGGTCATCCCGCCGCCGGGCTCCGAACATGCTGATGCACACGTGCCGAGAAAGCGTCGTGTCAGGCGTCGGGACCGCCGGAGACGAATGATCCGCGCACTATGCGGTCTCGTGGACCGCGGAGGGATCCAGTAATGCCGACTGCAGCCAGGACAACCGCTGGCATCACGGCTGGCGCCGTCGCCATGACCGTGCTCGTCACACTGGTCCTCACCGGACAGGAAAACCTGGCTCTGGTGATCGTCTTGCCCATCGGGGCGGTGTTCGTCATCGTGGCCGCTCCCCCCCGAATTGTCCTCATTCTGGCGGCAGTAGTAGCACTGGTCTCGCCAACCGCATGGCCGTCCATGGGTGATCTCGGCGGGGCCACGGTCCGTCTGGGGGATCTCCTGGTCCTTCTGATTGGAATCACCTGTCTGGTTCGACCTCGGCCTGACCGTCACATGCCCGTCCTGAGGGCGATGGGCGCCTTGCTCATCTTTGGGGTGTTGCGCAGCAGCCTCGCTGGTGGCATCCCGACCGTGAGCAGCTTCCTTCGCGTCATGGAGTTCGTCGTCGCCGGTGCGGCCTTGGGACTGTTTCTTCCCCGAGGCTTCGACGTGTGGCGCCGCGCCCGCTGGGTTCTGCTCGGCGTACTGGTCACGGTTCCTCTCTCCGGCTACACGTCGACGCGTTGGTCGGGGCTCCCAGGTGGCCCGAACGAGGTTGCTTTGCTTGCTGCGGTTCTGGTCGTTCTCGGCTTCGCGGAGGGCAGTAAGCCCGTCAAGTGCCTGCTCGTCTTCAGCGGACTTCTCTTTCTGTTCGGCTCTCGGGGGATTGCGGCATCGGCTGGAGGGCTTGTCGGTCTGGCGGTACTGAGCATGCATCGGCGCGGGCACTTCCGCTGGAGAAGCCAGCAGGGCCGGATCAACCCTCTGGTCGTGATCGGCGTGGCCGTGGGCACCGTTTTCGTCCTGCCGGTGATCCGTCCCGACATGGGCGTGACCCTGAAGGTCCACTCCCTGCAGGCCACATCCTTCGGCCCCGCTTTCGCCGCAACGAACCCCCTGGTCGGCGGAGGTTGGTCGCTGGTGAACCGTGAAGCGTTGGTCGATGCATATCGACAAACGAACATCATGGGTCTGCACAACGTGTACCTGTGCATGGCCGTGTTCCTGGGCGCCATCGGGTTGGCGATGTTCCTCATGCTGCTGTGGTGTGCATGGCGTCACGGAGATCGCGTAACCCGCGCGGTCCTTGTCACGGTAGCGGTGTGGTTCAACACCATCGGTGCCTTTCCGGGTGCTGGCTGGGGCATCCTTGGCTTGGTGGTGGCGGCCTGTGCCAGCCAAGGGGCGAACAACGGAGAGAGACCAGCCAGCTGTTCCGGTCTTCGAATGAACACGGACGCCGTTGATGCCTTTCCGTCGCCAGGCAAGGCGATCGCGTCGCGTGGGGCATTCCGTCCCGCTGTCTCCAAGATTCGGCCGAGGACCGCAGAGCCCGCTGACCAGGTAGAATGGACACGTCACCGAACCGGGACCAAGATCGATCCGCTACCTCCAGTTTCCGTTCGGACACTCCCCGAGGGCCGAGATACGCCAAAGGAGTGCACCGAATCGTGCGGATCGGCTCGTCTGCACCGTCACCGAGAACCGCTGTGCCACGCTCGGGCGATCGCCGACCGAACGGAGGTCCCCGGGATGCACGGCACGGATGACAGGGCCGCCGTCAGTCGGCCCGGCCTGCAGTTGCACTGCCTCGGCGCCGTCATGGAAGAACTGCTGAGCCCGCTCACCGACCTGGAGCGGCGCGTGCACCGGAAGAGCAGCTATTACGACGAGGAACCGTGGCAGGCGGAGAACTTCGCCCAGGAGCTCCCCGGGAAGCGGGAGCTGAGCCTCGTGGCCACCGACTCCGGACGGCCCGTCGGTTTTGTGATCGCCTCCCGGAAGCCCGACGGTACGCACATCCACCGCGTGGCCACCGATCCCGACCTGTGGGGCACCGGCATCGCCTCCCGGCTGCTCACCCGCGTCCTCACGCAGGCGCCCGGCACCACCACCCTCGTGTGCGATCCCCGCAACAAGCCGGCGCTCGCGCTCTACACCCGCGCGGGATTTCACATCGCCGGCACCACTCCGGACGGCAAGTTGTCCCTTGCTACCGGCACCGCTCTGCCTCAGCGGGTGTTCTCGGAGAGGAAGACGTAATGTTCTGCAGCAACCCGATGTTCGAGCGCAGCCTCTTCGTCGGGGCCCATCTCGACGACATCGAGCTGGCGGCCGGCGGCACCGCCGCCCGGCTGGTCAATACGGGAGCGCAGGTGCGCTTCCTGGTGATGAGCACCTCCGAGTACACCAGCTACGACGGCAGTCACTTCCGCGAGGCGGACGTGGCGGTGGCCGAGGGCAGGGAGGCCGCGGCGACGCTCGGGGTGAAGGAGATCGACATCCTCCGCTTCCCTGCCAAGGACGTGGAGAACCACTCGACCGTCGTGGAGTCGATCAACGAGGTCGTCGACGACTTCCGTCCGACCATGATTTTCACCCACTGGCCGTTCGACACTCATCGGTCCCACGCGAACACCGCCCTGGCCACCATCGCGGCCGGCAGGTACTACAACTCCGTCGTCATGTACGAGCCCATCACGCCCTCCGGGCGCAGCTACGTCGGCTTCCGCCCACAGCTGTACTTCAGCATCGACGACACCATCGAGCAGAAACTCCAGGCCCTGCGACAGCACGAGTCGGAGTACCGGAAATACGGGGAGCAGTGGATCGAAGGCGTCGAGGCTCGATCGCGCTACCGCGGCTACGAGATGCGCGCCCGCTACGGCGAGGCGTTCGAGGTCTCGCGGCTGGAAGGCGTACTGGCATGAGGGTGACGATCCATCAGCCCGAGCATCTGCCGTGGCTCGGCCTGCTGGCCAAGGTCGCCGCGTCGGAGTTGTGGATCGTCCTCGACTCGGTGCCGTACCGAAAGAACTACTTCCAGAACCGCAATCGGGTTCTCCTCGGCGGAAGGCCCACATGGGTGACCGTCCCGGTGACGGCCCCATTCGGCACCCCGATCGGTGATGTGCGGATCTGCGAGGTGCCCTCCTGGCGACGGCGCTATCGCGGGCGCCTCAGCCAGGCGATGTTCGGGATGCCGGGCGCCCACAAGGTCGACGACCTGCTGTCGTCGGTCGATTCCGCGGCACCCGGCAGCTCTCTTGCCGACCTCAACCTCAACCTCTCCGACTGGCTGCTGGCGCAGTTCGACGTCAAGGTGCCGCGGATCCGCTCCTCCGAGCTCGACGCCGCGGGAACCAAGGGAGAACTGATCATCAATCTCTGCCGGGCGGTGGGCGCCGATGAATATCTGGCGGGACCCTCCGGACGTGACTACCTGGACCTGGAGGCCTTCGCCAGGCAAGGGATCAAGGTGAGCTTCTTCGACTTCGATCATCCGACCTACCCCCAGGACGGCGATACCTTCGTGCCCTGCCTCTCGGCCGTCGACGCCTGTGCTCGGCTCGCCCCCGAGGAACTGCCACCACTGCTGTCCGGCTACCGGCTCGGTGCCTCGTGACCGCCGCGCCCACCGCCGTCCCGGCCACGATGCCACCCACTCTCACGGTGGTGACCATCTCGGGCTCCCGGCAGGCGGACGTCGACGACTCGGCGGACTTCCGCACCTGGGCAGCGCTGGCCGGCCGCCTCGGCCAGGCCCGGTGCATCTGGGCGGGCCCCCAGCTGGAATGCCTCCGTGGCTCGATGCATGTCCTCAGGCGTCCGCGCCGCACGGGCCCGCGGTCGCTGATCTGGGCGGCTGGATCGGTGCGCATCGGTGTACGCCTCGCGCGCGCCGCGACGCGCAGAGGTGAGACGGTCGTCGTCAACGGCGCCGAGCCCTGGGGATGGCTCTCCGCCTGGCTCGTCGCGCGCCTGGTTCGTTGCCCCTGGCTGATGGACATTCACGGTGACTACCTCGCCCTGCCGGTGGCCTCCCTGGGCCGCTGGCGCCGAGCGGTGCTCCGGCGGGCAGTCGTCTCCTTCGCCCGCCGCGCCACGGCCCGCAGGGTCGTCGCCCAGTCCATGCGCGACGCGTTGGACCGGCGCGGCATCCCGTCCGTCCTGGTCCCCCCGCGGCTGCTGCCGATCTGGGAGAAACCGCTGGAGCGTACCCGACCGCCGCTGACCAGTGCCTCCCCGCAGCTCCTGACGGTCGGCCGGCTCGTGTCGTCGAAGGGCTACGACCTGCTGCTGACGGCGCTGGCCGAGCTCGTCCCGACACTGCCCGGCATCCGGCTGCGCATTGTGGGCGACGGGCCGTTGCGAACCCAGCTCACCAACCAGGCGGCGCGGCTCGGACTCTCCCGCCATGTGGAGTTCCTCGGGGCGCGTGGTGTCGACGAGGTCCGCTCGGAACTCTCCCGCGCCGACCTCTTCGTCATCTCCTCGCGGGACGAAGGTCTGCCCAGGACCCTCCTGGAGGCGACCGCCGCGGGTGTGCCCGTCGTCGCCACCAGGGTCGGCGGGATTCCGGCGGCCGCGGCGGACTGGCCCAGCGTGTCGCTGGTAACGCCCGACCCGGGAGCGATCGCCGCCGGTGTACGCACGGTCCTGGCATCGCCGCCCAGCGTCGATCACCTGGCGTCCGTCCGCCGCCAGGTGTTGGCCTCCTACGGCTTCGACACCAATCTCGACGCGCTGGCAGCCCTCTTCCGGAATGTCAGCACACCGTAATCGCACCGGTATTTCCCGCGTTGCGCGCAATATACCCAACAAGAACCGATAAGTTCTGAAATGCCGTAACCAACAATCGCACAACGAGGAGGTCGCTGTGGGCCGAACGTCAACGGTCCGTCGATGGGTCAGGCACTCCGGCTTGGGGCCTGTCGCATCGGTGGTGGGCGGGTATCTCGCCATGCACACCCTGGGGACCGGCATCCGGCGGTACACACCCCCGACCATCATGGACTTCACCCGGTCCGGCGGAGCACTCGCCACATCCGCGGCAGCGTTTCTCGAGAGCCTCGGCTGGCAGACGGCCGAAGTCGAGCAGGTACTCGACGAATATCGAGAAGTCTCCGAGCGCCTGGTCGACCGCTATGCCGAGATCGAACTGTTCTATCCCCGGACGCACGGCGTGGAGGCCGAAACCAGCGCCGTTCTCTACGGTCTCAGCCGACTCCTGAAGCCGCAGTCCGTCGTGGAGACCGGTGTGGCCGACGGCCGCTCCTCGTGGATCACCCTCGCCGCGCTGGAGCGCAACGGCCGGGGGCTGCTGCACAGCTTCGACATCAACCGCACCGCCGGCCGATTGGTGGGTGAACACCCGCAGTGGCGGCTGGAGATCCTTGACCCCAAGGAGCCCGAGGCGTCGCTCGGCCAGGCCTTGAAGCGCGTCGGACGGATCGATCTGTTCTTCCACGACAGCGATCACCTGTACCTGCCCCAGCTGTTCGAGTACAGGCAGGTATGGCCGAGGATGACCCAAGGCGGGGTTTTCGCCAGCGACGACGTGAACTGCAGCAGGGCCTTCCTGGACTTCTGCCGGGAGTACGACCAGCACCCCAGCTTCCTGTTCGACTCCAGGAAGATCACTGGGGCAGTGCGCCTGCCCGGTGTCTCCCAGCAGCGGTGCGGCCAACAAGGCCAGCTGGTGGGCTAGATGGGCAGCGCGTTGCACGGAGGAGCACCCTACACGCCGGTCTCCACCGGGCCCGAGGACCGACCGCGCCTGGTGTATGTCGTCCCCCATCTGTCCGAGGACGAGTCGGAACACTTCGCACACATTCCGGCGTTGCTCGCCGCACTGGGCGAACGGGTCGACGTCGCGGCGGCCGTCGAGCGTGGCAGCCCACCGGCACGACTGGCCGGAGTGCGCCTCCTGGTGCGGGTTCCCGGCCGGAGCCGAGTGGGACGCGTGCTGGGCACGGCGCTCACCATCCACCGATGTGCCCGCGCCGGGTACCGGACCTACTTTCTGCGCTACTCCACTCTGTTCGTGATCGTCCTCATCCTCACCCGCCCGCTGTACCGCCACCGCGTCCTGCTGTGGCGGAGCGGGCTTCCCGACGTACGGGCACCGGAGCAGCGCAGGACGCTGTGGCTCAAGGCCCATGAGTTCGTCAACCGGGTCACGGCACGGCTGGTGCACTGCCTGGTCACCGGCCCGGAGACCATGGTCCCCATCATGGCGGGGCTCTGGGGAGTGCCACGGCACAGGATGCGGCTGCTCTACAACGATGTCGACGCCGAACGCTTCGCTCCTCTGGACACCCAGGCACGTCGGGAGGCTCGGACGACGCTCGGGTGGGCCGACGACGAGTTCGTCGTGCTCTTCGTCCACCGCCTGTCGTACCGCAAGGGAGCCCGGCTGCTCGCGCCTCTGCTCAAGGCGGTCCTCCGCTCCACCGGTGACGGTGCGGTCTGCGGGGCTCGTGTCCGTCTCGTCGTCGCCGGAGACGGTCCGGAACGGCCCTGCCTGGAGCGCGAGGCGGCCGCCCCAGAGCTCAAGGGGCGCATGCACATGCTCGGTGCGGTGCCCAACCGCGACCTCCCCGAGTTGTACGCGGCAGCCGACTGCGTCGTCATGCCGAGCTACGAGGAGGGGTTCCCACGAGTGCTGCTGGAGGCGATGGCCTCGGGCACACCGGTCGTGACGACGGACGCAGGCGGGTCCGCCGACGTGGTGGGAGCCGACTACCCGTATGTGGCGAAGGTGGGGGATCTTGACACCATGGTCGCTCATGTGCGGTCCCTGATGTCCGCTCCCCACGCCGACCGATACGCCTGGGGGCAGCGCCTGCGGCGCCGCGCGCAGACGGAGTTCTCCCCCGAGCGCGTGGCCGCCATGCTGCACGCGATGTTGTAGGGGAAGGCGGCAAGCAAGAAAAAGGTCCGCCGGGCAGCGCCCGGCGGACCTGATCACGTATCAGCGGCTGGTGCGCAGGCGGGTCTGTGCCCCGAGGTGCCGGGCCGCCAGCGAATAGGCGGGCTTCGGAAGCGTGGCTTTCGCCGCCCGGCTCGCCCAGACGTAAGGGGGCCGGTGCAGTCCGAGACGATAACGCAGCGTACCCCTGGCAGCGGGCGACTGCGGGCCGACCAGGGTGAGCCACTCCCGCACGGCGGCGCTTCCGGCAGGACGGGTCAGCGAATCGGGGGTGACAAACTGCTGACGGTGCTGCCGCAGCCGCTGTTCCACGGTCGCCCGCCGGTGCGCCTGGCTTGGGATCTTCCGTACGTCGAAGTCGACATAGATGCTCCGAAGCCGGCCGATCACGCCGCTGTCGAGCATGTCCTCGATCACATCGCACTCACTGCCCTCGCAGTTGAGCTTCAGATAGATATCGTCCTCCTCCGACGTGTTCGCCAGCAGCCAGTCCGTGGCCCGCAGAAGGGCGATGTTCTCCGTCTGAACGCACTCGCCCGGCTGGCTCTTGTCGGCGTACACACTCGCGCCCAGCAGACCGGTCCCGAAGAGCGTGGCCTTCCCCGACCGGCTGGACAGCCCGGCCGGAACGACCTGCACCCGGGCGTCGCGGAAACCGCTCAGGATGCGCCGGCAGTGCCGCGCCGGCTCGAATGAATAGATCCTCTCGAACCCCCACCTGGGGTCGAGGGCGACGTCCAGGACTTCGCCGTAGTGCCCCCCGACGTCGAGGAAGATGCGCATGCTTCCCACTCTCTCGCCGCTACTCGGTCACGGTCACTGGGGAGTCGGCGGTCGGGGTACGGGCGCTGAGCCATTTCCAGTGGTGCTCGATGCCTTCGGTCAGCGTGACTGAGGGGCGGTAGCCGAGCACTGTCCGGGCCTTCGTCAGATCGGCTTCGGTGACCTGGACATCTCCCGGCTGGTACGCGCCGTCGAGCACTGGGACCTCCGCCCCGGTGATTTCGCCGACCCGGCGCAGGACATCGAGCACCGAGACGCTGTCGCCGCCACCGACGTTGACCGCTTCCGCGGTCGCCTCCGCGGTCGCAGCGGCAACGGTGGCCGCGACGGCGTCCGCGACGAAGGTGAAGTCCCTGCGCTGGTGGCCGTCCCCGTACAGGTGCAGCGGCGTACCGGTCAGCACCCCGCGGAGCATGCGCCCGATGGCCATGTCCGGCCGCTGCCGTGGGCCGTACACCGTGAAGTAGCGCAGCGCCACCACACTGATGGGGCTGTCCGGCGCCAGTGCGTAGGCGAGGGCGAGACGTTCGGCGGCGAGTTTGGTGACCCCGTACGGCGACTGGGGAGCAGTCACGCCGTCCTCACGCAGGGGCCCGGTGCAGTCGCCGTACACGCTGGAGGAGGACGCCAGGACCAACCGCTCGACGCCGAGCGAGACACAGGTGTTCAGCAACCGCTGTGTCGCCAGCACGTTGCATGCGAGATACTCACCGAAGGTGTCCCCCCACGACGGTCGGACCCCCGGTACGGCGGCGAGATGGAAGACGGTGTCCGCACCGTCCACCCAGGGCTTGAGTTCATCCGTGACCAAGTCACCCTGCACCAGCCGAAATCCTGGATGACCCAACACACCGCCGAGGTTTTCGGCCGCGATGGCGTTGTCGCCGGGCGAACGCCGGTCGACGCCGAGCACGGTGACCCCCTGCCGCAGCAGGGACTCCACAAGGTGCGAGCCGATGAAGCCCGCTGCTCCCGTCACGACGGCGTGTTTCACATGTCGAGCTGTACCCATGGAGCGCTTCCTTTCGTCGCATGCCCCTGCCACGCCACTCGGTCGCGGGCGTCATCAGTGAGCAATCAGCACATTTTGAACGTTTATGCACTATGTGCCTGTTTTCAACACGCGAGGAAGGTGCTGACCGCACGGGCTGATCAGCTGGTCAGGAGGGGTGACGGCGTTTCAGGTTCGCTTGTTCGGCCGTCGCCTGCCCGGCGTAGTGGCTCAAGGTGCTCCGTCAGGCCTGACCGTTGAGCCGCGCCTGGACCAACTGGCGGCATCGACGGTGCACGGCGAGAACGTCGGGACCCGAAGTAGGCGTTTCCGGGGCCGGCACGAGCACGTTGCGAGCCGGGTCGTAGAGCACCACGTCGTATCCGTGGTCCTGAAGCCACTGCCGGACCTCACGCGACGACGAGCCGAAGCGGTCGAGGAACTTGTCGACGAGTTCGAGCATCCACACCGCTGGCTCGCCACGGGCGATCAGCCGGGTGGCGCCGCTGAGCGCGAGGTGCTCTGCGCCCTCGACATCGAGTTTTCCCATGGCATAGGGGCGCTCAGGGAGGACGTCGTCAAGCCGACCGAGCCCGACCTGCACACCGGCCCCCAGAGGGTCTGCCTCGGTCCGGAGTCGGGAACCGGATCCGTTGATGACGAATCGAACGCTGCCCGGCTCGGCTCCGACGGCCATGTCATGGACCGTCACCCACCCCAGGGAGTTCGCGCGCACGTTGTGCCGCAGTCGCCTCACGTACGTGGGTACGGCCTCGAACGCGTGCACCGCCCCGCTGGGCCCCACGAGTTGGGCCGCGAGCAGACTGAACATGCCTTCGTTGGCGCCCCCGTCGATGAAGCCGTCTCCGGGACGGAGATAACGCTGCATGAACGTCATCTCCTCGTAGTCCGGAAGCCCGCCGAAATAGAGGAAGCGGCCCGGCTGCGTACTGTCGCGGTGGGCACGGAATGACATGCCGCCGTACACCGACAGGTCGCGTGGCCTCCGGACCAGTCGCTTCCACGCCTGCCACCCAGCCATGGAAGCCAGGGCCCTGGCCCGGCGCCCCCGGTTGGCGGGGTGCTCCCAGGCCATCCGCACCATGCCATGAATCGTCGTCGGCAATCCCTTGCTCCTGTTCAGCGTGGGTCAGGTGGCGGAGTACCGCTGCCGCAGTTGCACGCGGTACCAGTCATCGACACGCTCCGCGACCCGTGGCCAGTTCAGCGCCGAAGCGGCGCTCGTCCCGAGGGCGCTCATCTTCCGACGGGCCGGTTCGTCGTCCAGCAAGGCGCCCAGTACACACACGAGATCGGTCTTCGACCCGGACTCGAACGCCCTCCACGCTTCACGATCAGTGACCACCGGATCGAGCGAGGCGTCCGACGACACCACGACGGGGGCACCCAGGGCGAGTGCCTCCAGCGCTGCGGTTGGCACGCCTTCCCCCTTGTCCGGAAGCCGCCGCGAGGCGAGTACGAAGGCCTCTGCCCTCCGCACGAGCGCGTAGACCTCCGCCCGGGAAAGAGGACCGGCCAGCTCCACTCCCGGCCGGACCGCAGCCATCCGGGCCAGCCGGTCCCGCTCGGGCCCGTCCCCGGCGATGACCAGGCGCAACCACGGCCGAATACGGGCCAGTTCATCGAACGCCTCGATGAGCAGAGCGTGGTTCTTCATCGGATTCAGCGCGCCGACACTCACGATCAGGCCGCGCTCGCGGGGCGCCGTCTCGGCCGGAGGCGGCATCGCGGACAGCTCCAGGCCGCTCGACATGGTGAGGACACGCCGTTCGTCCACACCGCGTGCGACGAGGTCCGCCGCTGTGGCCGATCCGAGAGCGACGAACGCCCTCACATCCCTGAAGGCCCGCCGTTGCAGGTAGGGATGACGATGGGTCAAGGAAGCGTGGACGGTCAGGAACAGCGGGACACGGAGGTGTCGGCACACGGGGCCGAGCACCAGAGCCTCGACATGATCACCGTGCAGATGCACCAGATCGACTCCGTGCGCATGCGGATCGCCGCAGAGGCGCCGGATGGCGGCACCGGCCTCCGCCGCGAACGCCATCCGGTCCGACACCCGCGCCAGCGTCCGCGACAGTGCCTCGCCGCGCAGTGGCAGTCGCACGACCCCCTGCGGGACCACCGAGCCGTGGCGGAACGCCATGGTCACCCGGTGCCCGTGAGCGACCTGCTCACGCGTCAGGCATTCGACGTGACGCTCCATTCCACCTGGCATGGGAGGAACCCGGTAGCTCACCCGGACGATGCGCATCACAGTATCGCTCCATCCGCAATCGGCTCGAACACAAGAACGACCGGATCACCCCTGGTAGACCGCCAGAAGCGGCGCATGAACCGGATGTCAACGAAGCATCGCCTCCTACCGGCTCCCCAGCCATCCGCCCCGCCGATGCTCACTGGATAGGACCAGCGGAAGCGTGGGGTACGTTCCTGGAGCCGAGCGTGGGCGGCAACCGGCACGCGGGTGTCGGTCCGATCAGCCGGCCGCGCCGGACTCATGGAGAGGGCCGGGTTCCTTGCTCCGCAGGCCCTCAGCCACTCCAGCCGTCTGACCGACCATCTGCCGCCCCACGGAGAGCCGGACGGCCGGGTGCCCGTCCTCACCCACAGGCGCCGCCGACGGAGCCGGACCGGGAACGGACGGAACTCTGAGCAACAGCGCCACCGTGGTGACACCGACCACGACGGCGGCCAGGAGCAGACCGCCCGACGGCAGGACGCCCCATGCCAACAGCGCGCCGGACAGACCCCCCAGGGCCGCAAAAGTACCGAGCACCATGACAGTCTGGCGGACCGTCAGCCCCATCCGGCGCAGCCGGTGAGCCGCATGGTCCAGTCCCCCCTGCAGCAGTGGCCGCGCCTCCCGGTAGCGGGACAGCATGACGAGCGCAGTGTCCAGGGTCACCACCAACGTCGTGACCAGCAGCCCGGCGGGTACGGAGAGGCCGGCCGCGTCCTGGTGGAGCACGACCGACGCGGACGCCAGGGTGAAGCCGATGAAGAGGGACCCGGAGTCACCGAGGAAGATCCGTGCCGGGTGCCAGTTGTGGAAGAGGAACCCCAGACTGGCGCCGGAAAGAGCCGCGAGGACCACTCCCAGCCCGCCCTGTCCGCTCGACCAGGCATGCCAGCACAGGAATCCGCCGATGGCGGCACATACCGACGAAGCCGCTCCGTCCATGTTGTCCAGCAGGTTGAAGGCGTTGGTCGTGAAGACGATCCACAGGACGGCGAGGACGGCGTCGAACACGCCGCCGAAGACCGTTGGATGTCCGCCGACGAGGACGACGACCGAAGCCGCCGCCGCCTCCACGCCCAACCGCGGCGCGGGCCCCAGCGGGCGCAGGTCGTCGACGAGCCCCAGGACCGCCATGATCGCGGCACCCCCGAGCAGTACCGCGAGGCCTGGGTTCCCGAAGCCGCCGGCGAACGCCGCGCCGGCTCCGGCGCCGATCGTCACGACCGCGACCGCGATCCCGCCGAGGTACGGAGTCGGCCGGGCATGGCCCTTGCGGCCGTCGGGGCGATCGGTGATGCCGCGACGCAGGGCGAAACGCCGCAGCGGCTCCGTCAGCAGCACCCCGAGCGACAGGGCCACACAACCGACCGCCATTGTCGTCGCGAAGGGGCTCAGCCCTGACATGGGCCCGCCAGTGCGGTTCCGACGACGCTCGCGCTGCCCGCCGTCGCCGCGGCCGGCACGGTGGCCGAGGGAAGACGTTCGTCCCGGCCAGCCGGCACACTGGTCGACGTCGTCCGGCTCATCTCGCCACGTGCGTCCGCGATGGCGTCGGTGAGTACGTCCGTGAGGTCGTGGCGAGGCTGCCACCCCGTCAGTTCGCGAAGTCTGGTGGTGTCCGGGACTCTGCGTTGCATGTCTTCGAAGCCCGCTCCGTATGCCTCGGCGTACGGGATGTATTCCACCGGGGAGGCACTCCCCGACTGGGCGATGACACGCTCGGCGAGTTCGCGGACGCTGATCTCTTCGGAGGAACCGACATTGAAGGTCGCACCGTCCGCCTCAGGGTGCTCCAACAGGAGCAGCAGTGCGCTGACCGCGTCCGCAACATGGAGAAAACAGCGCCTCTGCCGACCGGTCGCATGGACCGTGAGAGGCTCTCCGCGCACCGCCTGCCGGGCAAAGCGCGGAATGACCATCCCGTAGGACGGGCTCTGCCGAGGGCCGACCGTGTTGAAGAACCGGACGATCGTCGCCTTCAAACCCCGTTCGCGGTGATAGAGCCCCGTGAGGATCTCGTCGACCGCCTTCGCCGTGCTGTACGACCAACGGACCACTGAAGGGCTGCCCAGGATTCGGTCGGAGGTTTCGCTGAGCGGTCCCGAAGAGTTCTTGCCGTAGATCTCCGAGGTGCTGGCCACCAGAACTCTGAGCGAGTAGCGCTGAGCCGACTCCAGTACCGTCTCCGTGCCTCTGATGTTCGTGATGAAAGATTTCAGAGGTTGCTCGACGATGAGTTTGACCCCGACGGCGGCGGCCAGATGGACTACGGCGCCACACTCACGCGCCAACTCATCGACGAGGAGTTCGTCCAGAACGGAGCCGTGGACGAAACGGAAGCGCGAATTCTCCTGCGCCCGGGCAAGGTTGGACATTCGCCCGGTGGCGAGGTTGTCGAGGGCCACCACTTCCTTTCCTTCGGCCAACAGAGCGTCCACGAGGTGTGAGCCGATGAAGCCGGCTCCACCGGTGACCAGGTATTTCGAACAACGATCCATGCGGGCTACTCCGGTTCGGTGGGTGGATGTCGGACAGCTCCCACGGAGCTCGATCGTCGCGCCGAGCCCAACACTCACCTATGGGAGAAATCACGGCAATTGAAACATCGGCACGCCCTCCAGTTGTCTCGACCTCCCATTTGATACTCGATTGGAGTGACGCGGGGGAGACATGCCGCGACAATAGGAAGACTGCGCATCGCATGTGCCTCAATTGTCCTGGAGAAGACTACTGCCCGGGAGGCCACGGTGATGATGGCGCACGACCCGTACGAGCAAGAGAAACTGATTGTCGTCGGTCAGGGATATGTGGGACTCCCCCTCGCTGTGCGAGCTGTGGAGGCCGGTTTCTGCGTGGTCGGCGTGGACACCGATGAACTGCGCGTGAAGCGCTTGATCTCAGGCGATTCCTATATCGAAGGCGTCGACGGCGCACGCCTGGTGGCCGCGCTGGACAGCGGCCGTTACCAGGCCACCACCGACTACGACCGGATCGCCGACTTCAACGTCTGCGTGATCACCGTGCCCACCCCGCTGCGCGACGGCGTGCCTGATCTGAGTTTCGTGGAAAGCGCGGGCCGAAGCATCGCCCCGCACATCACGGACGGCGCCACCGTCGTCCTGGAGTCCACCACGTACCCGGGGACCACCGAATACCTGCTGCGGCCGCTGCTGGAGGAGGGCAGTGCGAAGAAGGCGGGCGTGGACTTCCACCTCGGTTACAGCCCCGAGCGCATCGACCCCGGCAATCCCGACTGGCATCTCGAGAACACACCGAAGGTGACCTCCGGCATCGACGCCGCGTCGCTGCGCAGCATCGAGCGTTTCTACGCGCGCATCGTGGAACGCACGGTGCCGGTCAGTTCATGCCGCACTGCCGAACTGACAAAGCTGCTGGAGAACACCTTCCGGCACGTCAACATCGCCATGGTCAACGAGATGGCGATGATCTCACGGGAGTTGGGGGCCGACGTCTGGGAGGCCGTCGAGGCCGCCGCCACCAAACCGTTCGGCTTCATGCCCTTCACGCCCGGCCCAGGCGTGGGCGGGCACTGCCTTCCGGTCGATCCTTCGTATCTGTCCTGGCAGGTCAAGCGGCTGCTGCGGCAGGACGTCCGGTTCATCTCGCTGGCCAATGAGATGAACGACCAGATGCCCGCCTACGTCACCTCGCGGATCACCCGGGGACTGAACGAACGCGCCAAGTCGGTCAAGGGGTCCCGGGTCCTGCAACTCGGCCTGGCCTACAAGAAGAACACCGGAGACATCCGGGAGTCGCCGGCCATCATGCTCGCCCAGTCGCTGCGCAAGCTCGGCGCCCACGTCCTCGCGGTGGAACCACACACGGACTCCCATCTGCTGCCCCCCGACATCACCTGCGTGGAGCTCACCGAGGCGGAGATCCGGGCGGCGGACGTGGTCGTCGTGGCCACCGACCACGACGCTTTCGACTACTCCCTCGTCGAGCAGACCGCGGCCTACGTCCTCGACACCCGCAACCGCTGCCGGGGGGAGCGCGTCGAGGTCCTGTGAAGGTGGGCCTCGGCAGCGAGATGCCGACAAGCCCTCCAGTCGGCAACGCCCCGGGTTCCAGTGATCCGGGGCGTTGCTTTCCTACGCCGACCGGTCCGCACCCAGGTGGGGGCACCGGAAACGATTCGTCATGGCGTCAGTACGACACACAGGTTGCCGGTAGGCAATACATCCTCTTTACCAGTTCATAGACGCCTGCATCCCCAATCGGATGAGCTGTCATTATTTCAGGTGAAGATCACTACAGTCAGTCATGCAGCTTGCGAGAAGATCCTCCTGACCTCTTGTTTCCGCTCGCGCAGTCCCGTACGTCCTTGCGGCTGCCCTTATGAGTTCGATCATTCGTCGGGGGTTCGCATGATCCACGGGTGGGCCGGCCGAGCCCGTTCTCTTCGCACCACTCACGACAGCCACCTACCTCTCGCATGGATGGGCAAGACCCTGTGCAGGGGCCCCGCTCTGGTCGTCGCCGCCGGAGCGGGTGTGACGGCAGCCGTACTCGTGCCGGAGGGCGTAGGGGTGCCGGCTGCGCACTGCGGGACCACCCTGTCCCTCCTTGCCCGGGCCCGGACGGCCCCGGGGAAGGTGCGTCTTCGTTTCACGCTGCTCGCCGCTTCGGCTGCGGCGGGTGGCCTCCACCACCTCCTCGTCAGTCAGATCGGCTCCGGTGCGCGCTCCGCCGGGTTCGTCCAGTCCGTGGTTCGTCCGCTGGCGGGTGCCGGGATCGCCGCATGTCTGGGGATCGCCGTCGTCGCGCTGGTGATGGCGGCTGCGGACAACGGAACGACCCTGACCCGGCTACGACGGCTGCTGGACGGCTGGCTGATCGCGGGCTCCCTGCTCACCCTGGGGTGGATCCTCCTCCAGCATCGTGCCGACCAAGCCGGTGACATGTCGGCCTCGCTGCTCGGTCTCGCACGCGTCGTGACGGACGTTCTGCTCCTGGGGCTCCTCGTCGCCCTGCGCTGCTGTCCGAAGCGCGCTGAGCACACGGCCACCACAGCGAGCGTCCTGGCTCTCGCCGTCCTGTTCGCGGGCGACGTGCTCCGCGTCCTCTTGTCAGGGCCGGGCATCTGGTACGGGGTCCCCCTCCCGGCAGCCTGCTCGATCACCGGACTGTCCCTCGTCGCTGTCGCGCCGTGGCTGCCGGGGAGCACCGACGATGTGGGACTCGACCAGCGGACCATGCCCGTCATCGGGGTGGTGGCAGCGTTTGTGCCCATGGTCGTCTGCGCTTTGGCCATCGCAGCCCACGCCGTCACCGGTGGCTCCATGGACATCGTGATGGCAGGCCTGGCCGGCTCCGTGCTTCTCGCGCTCGCCGCCCGCCAGGGCGTCACCCACGCCGACCACCTGCGGATCGCACAGGAGGCCGCGGCCCGTGAAGCCCACTACCGCACACTGGTCGACGGCACACTTGACGTGATCACCATCATCAGTCGGGACGGGGTGGTGCTCTACGTCAGTCCGGCGGTCCACCCGGTTTTCGGCTATCGGCCCGAAGAACTGATGGGCGCTCGCCTGCCCGAGTTCTGCCATCCGGACGACCTGGCGACCTTGCTGCAAGCCGTCCAGACGCTGCAGCAGGCTGAATCAGATACCGGCAGAGCGGGCCACCGCGTGTCCTGGCGGCTGCGAACCGCCGACGGACGTTGGCGCCATGTCGAATCGACCATCAGCCGCCATCCCGAGGGAATGATCTTCATCTGTCGCGATGTGAGCGCGCAGGTGGCGCTCCAGGCGCAACTGGAGCACCATGCCTTCCACGACGCGCTGACTGGTCTCCCCAACGGTGCCCTGTTCGCAGACAGGGTTGCCCATGCCCTGCAGAAGCGGAGCACTGACGTGGCCCCACCTGTGCTGCTCTTCGTGGACCTGGACGGTTTCAAGGCCGTCAACGACTCCGCCGGACATGCGACAGGCGACGCACTCCTGGCCCACGCGGCGCGTCGGCTCCAGTCGTCCGTGCGGGCGGGGGACACTGTCGCCCGCCTCGGCGGCGACGAGTTCGCGGCCCTGCTGGAATGGAAGCCGGGGACGCACCCCTCGAGTGCCGGGGAAGTCGCCGCGAGGATCCTGTCCGCTCTGACGAAGCCGTACCGGATCGGCAGCACGGACGCCGTGGTCTCGGCCTCCATCGGCATGGCGGTGGCCGTCCCGGGAATCTCACCGGAGGAGCTCCTGCATCAGGCAGATCTCGCCATGTACGCGGCCAAGGCAGCCGGCAAGGGGCGTATCCACGTGCACCAGTCGCAGACGCCGCACGTCTCCGGTGGCGCCTCGAAACGCTGACGGTGCAGACCCGTCCCGCCCGGGGCCGCCATTCTGCACCGCCGGTCGCATCCCCTGGCCCAATAACCCGACCGGCGCTCCCTGTCAATCGCGCTATCGGATCATATTGTTGCTGTAGTGGAGTGACATCAGCGATTCGCGTGGCCACCTCAATACACCTACATGCTTCTCTTTTTCGCAGGGCCATCATCACTCAAAAAATGAGGCGGCCCTCCACAGAGAGGTGAAACAGAAATGCGCAAGGTCACCAAGGCAGCAGCGACACTCCTTCTCGGTGTGCCGCTGACCATCGGCCTGGGGCAGGCCGCCTTCGCCGCCGAGGGCCCGGCTTACCACGAGGGGACGGCTTCCGCCACCGCCGCGGGAGCAACGAGCAGCAACGTGATGAGCGGCTTCCTCGAGAACCGGGACCTCCCGCTCCACTCAGGTCTGGCAGGCCCGTACTACGTGAGCTCGGACCGGAGCGCCACGGCCTTCGGCGCCTCGTCGGACGTCGTCACCTCGGGCTTCGACGCCGACGGCGTCGCCCACTACACCGCCACGCATCTGACGGTCAACAGCAGCGGGGCGGCGTCCTCCATCACGCACAGCACCTCCTGACCTCGCGACAGTTCGTCACAGCAGGTCGGCGACCGCCCCGAGAGGCGCCTGCTGACCTGCTGTGCGTCAGCCGCGCAGGTTGCGCACGGGCAGCAGGACATGCGCCGCCCTCTTCAGCGTCTCCTCGTCGCCCGCGAAGGAGGCCAGGGCGTCCGGTTCGACGGGGCGGCCCGGCGCTGCCTCGGGCCAGGGACGCGTCGTGAACACGAGGTAGGCAAACCCACGTTCGCCGACCGCGGCCAGCCATTCCGGCGGCACGGTGCACTGGGCGTTGAAGCGCGGCATGCTGACCATCGCCTGGCCCGCCTCCACAAGGAGTCGGATCGGCAGACTCGGTCGGCCGGCGCCGTCGACGAGCCCCTCGCCGATGGGCAGGCCGCTGGTTCGCAGCAACTGCTCGACAGCAACCACGGATGCCTCGGGACCGCCTTCGCCGTCGCCGAGGGAGTAGGCCAGCAGATAAGGCATGTCGCCGTCGGGCGCTTCACCGCTCCAGGCGACGACGGCGAGAGTTCCGAGACCGGCAGGTGTAAATGGGCGTGTTTCACTTGAGGTTGAGGTCATCGCGGAGTCCTAACGACGGGCCGGAGCGCATCCGGCCGCTTACTTCTGGAGCGGAAGCCCACCGAGAAGCCCACCGGGCAGGCCGACCTCGTTGGCGTTGTCCACCGCGTGCTGCCCTGCGCCGACCAGGGAGTTCTTGTTCTCCGTGTCGAGCATGTCCGTGTGCAGCGGCTGAACGTCGAGCAGGTCCTGGCCCGCCCGGCTGGTGACGGTGTCGAGGCCACCGTTGAGGCTGGTGGCCGTGAAATCCGAGGCGTCGTTGGCGAATGCGGGCGCGGCAACGCCGACGATGACCATCGACCCCGCAACGACAGCGGCAGCCTTCAGCGACTTCATGCTGTTCCTTTCTTCGGCAACTCCTTCCTGGCTAACGAGCCCCGGTCTCAGTGGAAACCCGTGCGCGGGAAATTAATCCTCTGAAAGGCCGTGAACACAACGTCGTGCCGGCCCAGCGGGCCGGCACGACGGCTGGAATGGCTGACTGCTTCGCCTCAGGCGCCACTCCTGCTCAATTCCGGCCGATCTTGTGTTCACCGCGAAACGGGTGAACACGACCTGCAACTCATCGAATGCGCACCGTAACGTTCCTGTGCCCATGTGGTCGACGTTGTCCCTGGTAAGGCGACTGGTCCGCGTCTGCGGGCCGGTCCCCCCGTTCAGGAAGCCGGACGGGGCGGGGAACGGGGCTGGGCCGGGGGCGGCATGAGTCGGCCGCCCTCCGCTGCGGGGAGGGCGGCCGGAACGGGCGGCGAAAAGCCTCAGGCGTTGGCGCAGACGCTGCCGAACGCCGGGTTCAGCAGACCGATGACGTCGACGCTGTCGCCGCATACGTTGGCCGGGACGTGGAGCGGGGCCTGCAGGACGTTGCCCGACAGGACACCAGCGGACTGGGTGGCGGAACCCAGCGCGCCGGTGTCGGCAGCGGCGATACCGGCGGTGCCCGCCACGGCTGCAGCGGCGATGGAAGACAGGGCCAGGCCCTTCGCAATACGAGACATGGAAAAGTGCTCCTTGGGGATTGACACAAACACCGGGCGGACACCCGTGCCTGGATCAACGCGCAGCGAAGGGCCGGGTTGTGCCGCCGATGGGGTGATCTCCCGGTACGGCTGCTGATCGCGGCCCTGAGGCAGGAGTGCCTGTCACTCACTCGCCCTCTGCATGCCCGACGACGCGGCAAAGCCGGCCTTGGAACCGTAAAAAGAACGGTCCGAGGCCGGCTGTGACACAGCTGAGCGACCGGTGCGCCGCGTCAGCCGTTGACGCAGGCGTTGCCGAACACGGGGTTCAGCAGGCCGAGGACGTCGAGGCTGGTGCCGCACACGTTGGCGGGAACGTGGACGGGGACCTGGATGACATTGCCCGACAGGACACCCTGGGAGCCGGTGGCGGTGCCCTGGGCCCCGGTGTCCGCGAAGGCCGGGGAGGCCATCCCCAGGGCCATGATTGCACCGGCGACGACAGCAGCGCTCTTCTTGTGCTTCACGCGCATTCCCTTCTTTGCGGTCATGCCTCACATGGCGGCCGAAACCGAGCGAGCACAGCTGGAACGGCTCGCACCATGACCTGCAGGCTGTAAACGAGGAATAGACAGCCGAGGGAACCACGGAACGTACCTCCCGCGGGAATTCACCCGAATCGCCCTGCATGCAGTTCACTTCGCCGCTTGGGCCATCGGGGTGAAGTGCAGGAACTTCGGGTGACCGACGCAGTTGATCCAGGGCGCTCATGGACGGGGATTCTCCAGAAGGGACCAGTAAGTGATCAAGAAGGTTATGGCCACTGCGGCGGTCGCCGCTTCCGTTGTCGGTGCCTCGGCTGCTGCCGCGCCGCAGGCTCTGGCGATCGGCGACGACACTGGCACGACGTCCACCAGCGGCGTCGGTGCCGCGCAGAGCTTCGGCAACTCCTCCACGTACGGCAGCATGAGCCCGCAGATGGCCCTCGTCCAGGGTTCGTTGAACAAGCCCTGCGTGGGTATGCCGGCCAAGCTCAACCCCGGCTCGATCGTCGGCCTCGTACCGGTCGCCGTTCAGGACATCCCCGTTCTGTCCGCTCCGCAGAGCCAGCAGTGCGTCGAGAACTCCACCCAGGCCAAGGGCGACGAGCCGCTGTCGCACCTTCTGGAGGACATCCCCGTCCTGTCCGGCAACGGCACGAACAACGGCTGAGCCTTCGGCTCGGCCTCGGCGGGTCACCGGCTCCCCGGTGCACCCCGTCACGGATCACATAACTGATCACCGCGCAGCTCCGAAGCGGAGTCCGCGTTCCGAAGGGAATCAACATGAAGAAGCTGTGGGCAACCGCGGCCATCGCTGCTTCCGTTGCCGGTATGTCGGCCGCGGCCGCGCCGCAGGCTCTGGCGATCGGCGACGACAGTGGTACGACCTCCGCCAGCGGCACCGGTGCCACGCAGGCCTTCGGCAACTCGACCACACAAGGCGACATGAGCCCGCAGCTGTCGCTGGTCCAGGGTTCGTTGAACAAGCCCTGCGTGGGTATGCCGGCCAAGCTCAACCCCGGCTCGATCGCCGGCCTCGTACCGGTCAGCGTCCAGGACATCCCCGTTCTGTCCGCTCCGCAGAACCAGGAGTGTGTCGAGAACTCCACCCAGGCCAAGGGCGACGAGCCGCTGTCGCACATCCTGAACGACATCCCCGTCCTGTCCGCCAACGGCACGAGCAACGGCTGAGCCTTCGGCTCCGTCACGGCGGGTCACCGGTTCTCCGGTGACCCGCCGTTTCGTTGCGCGTCAGCGTCGGTACAGTGCCTCGATCTCGTCCGCGTACGCCGCCGTCACCGCGTGCCGCTTGACCTTCAGGGACGGGGTGAGCAGGCCGTTGTCCTCGTTGAACTCGCCCTCGACCAGGGCGAACGCGCGGATCGACTCGGCCCGGGAGACGGCCTCGTTGGCGTAGTCCACGGCCTTCTGGACGTCGGCGCGCATCCGCGGGTCCCGTACGACCTCGGACATCGGGGTCTCGGCGGGGAGCTTGCGGACCGCCAGCCAGTGGGCCACCGCGTCGGGGTCGAGG
Source organism: Streptomyces dysideae (assembly GCF_001514305.1). Lineage (GTDB taxonomy): Bacteria > Actinomycetota > Actinomycetes > Streptomycetales > Streptomycetaceae > Streptomyces > Streptomyces dysideae. Next base: position 199,911 of record NZ_KQ949082.1, on the reverse strand, counting down.
GTGATCAGGGCGGCGACGAAGGGGCGGTTGTCGCCGACGACGATGCACTGGCCGACGGGCGGGCGGCTGCGCAGACGGTCCTCCAGGACGGCCGGGGAGACGTTCTTGCCGCCGGAGGTGACCAGGAGGTCCTTCTTGCGGCCGGTGATGGTGAGGTAGCCGTCCTCGTCGAGGGCGCCGAGGTCGCCCGTCGCGAACCACTCGTCCTGGAGTACGGCGTCGCTGGCGGCCGGGTTGTGCCAGTACGAGCCGAAGACGATGCCGCCCTTGACGAGGATCTCGCCGTCGTCGGCGATGCGGACCGCCGTGCCGGGGACCGGGACGCCGACCGTGCCGGGGCGGGGCCGCAAGGGCGGGACGAGGGTGGCGGCGGCTGTCAGCGGAAGGTCAATGGGGCGGTGCGAGGTGAACTTGTGTGCGTCGGTACGGTGTTGGCACCCCCCACGCGAAAGGACACGTCCTGTGCGTATCCGACGTATGCGGTCCGCCTTGGTGGCCGTCTCCGCCGTCGTACTGCTCTCCGGTGCCGGTGCCGCGCCCGCCGTTGCGCAGGGGCCGGCGGCCGTTCCCGCGCCTGCTGTCGCGGGCGGGCTCGCGCCGCTGACCGAGCTGTTCGCCGAGCGGCTGCTGATCGCCGACAAGGTGGCCGCCGCCAAGTACGGCACCGACCGGCCGATCGACGATCCCGCCCGGGAGCAGAAGATCCTCGATGACGTCGCCGCCCGGGCCGTCGGGCTCGGACTGGATCCGGAGGCGGTCATGGCCGTGTTCCGGGATCAGATCGAGGCCAACAAGCTGGTGCAGCGCGGGCTGTACGCGTGGTGGGACGCGCACCCCGAGGAGCGGCCGGCCGAGCGGCCGGACCTCGACACGGAGGTCCGGCCGGCGCTCGACCTGATCACCACCCGGTTGTTGGAGGCCTTGTGGGAGACCGAGGGGGTGCGGGCCTCGTCGTCGTGCGGGGCGCGGTTGTCGGTCGCCGCCGTGTGGTCGGCGTACGGCCATGAGCTGGATCCGCTGCATCTGAAGGGGCTCGCGCGGACGTTGCCTTCGGTGTGCGGTCAGTCGTGACCGCGTAGGCGGTTCGCCTGGTGGATGGCCTCGGCGAGTTGGCGTACCGCCTTGTCCTCGGTGGTGTACGCCAACTTGTCGGCGCGTTCGGCGAGTTCGCCGAGGGACGGCGTGCCGGGCAGGGACGTGTGGCGCAGGGCGTCGGCGAAGTAGGCGGCCGTCGCGGTGACCTGGAATCGGGGGCCGGTGTTCCAGACGCCGTCCCGGAGTGAGTCGGTCTCCAGTTGGCCGGACTCCTCGTGCGGGGTGCGGGTCCTGGGGTCCAGCCAGCGGACGCTCGCCGTGGCGAGGTGGCCGTCGGTGCCGGGTTTGGTGCGGACGGCGTAGAGGGCGGTGACCGTGTGGCCGGGGCCGACCTCGCCGCCGTCGACCGTGTCGTCGCGGAAGTCCTCGTCGGCGACCCGGCGGTTGTCGTAGCCGATGAGGCGGAAGTCGGAGACGGTCTCGGGGTCGAAGGCGACCTGGGCCTTGGCGTCGCGGGCGGTGAGGTCGATGTTCCGCGGGAGCTGTTCGCTGAACACCTCGCGGGCGTCCTCCTCGCCGGAGACGTAGACGGTGTGGCCGTCGCCCTTGTCGGCGAGGCGTTCCATCAGGGCGTCGCCGTAGTCGCTGCCCACGCCGACGCCGAACAGGGTGATGCCGTGTTCGCGGCGGGCGCCCTCGATGCGTTCGAGGATGGTGTCGGCGTCGGTGTCGCCGGTGTTGGCGAGGGCGTCGGAGACGAGGACGACGCGGTTGGTGGCGCCCTCGCGCAGGCCCTCCACGGCCGTGGAGTAGCCGGTTTCGACGCCGGCGCCGAGGTTGGTGGAGTACGTCGGCTCCAGGCTGTCGATCGCGTCGTGGATCTGGCCTCGGTTGCCGTCCAGGCGGGTCATGGGCAGGACGGTCTCGGCCTTCTCGCTGAAGGTGACGATCGCGACCGAGTCGTCGTCGCGCAGCCGGTCCGTCATCACGCCGAGCGACTTCTGGGCGAGGTCGAGGCGGCCCGGTTCGCTCATGGAGCCGGAGATGTCGATGACGAAGGTGAGGGCGGCGGGCGGGCGTTCACCGGTCTCCCCGTCGGCGGGGCGGGTGGCGAGGCCGACGCGGACCAGGGACCAGTCGTCCTCGTCGGTGCGGGCGCCGTCGACGGTGACCGTGAAGCCGTTGCCGTCGGGGCGGTCGTAGTCCTGGCGGAAGCTGTTGACGAACTCCTCGGGGCGGACCGTCGACGGGTCGGGCAGCCGGCCCTCGGCGAGGGTGCGGCGGGCGTAGCCGTAGGAGGCGGTGTCCACGTCGAGGGCGAAGGTGGAGAGGTAGTCGGGGGCCGGGGCGAACTCACGGGAGTCCTGGTCGTCGCGCTGTTCCGAGGTGTCGGAGTCCCGGTTGCGGTCGGGGGCGGGGAAGCCGTTGGCCTCCCTCGGGCCGCCTCTGTCCGACGAGTCGCCCTGGCCGCCGGCCCCGCACCCCGTGAGCAGCAGGCTGCCCGCCGCGGTGAGCGCGAGCAGAGCGGCGCGCAGCCTGCGTGTTCGGTATCGGTCCATCGTCCGTGCCCCCTTGACCTGTTGACGTCGACATCTGTGACTGTGACGGGCCAGGGGGCCGGAACGTGCGCTACGGAGCGTTGCGGATGCGTCTCGAAGAGGCAACGGAGCGGGGCCGTCGAGACCGGCCGGTGATCTTCCGTTGACCTACGACACCACGTCCTTGCGGGCGAAACCCCTGAAGGCCAGGGCGAACAGCACGAGTGCGTACGTTATGGAAATCGCCGTGCCCTGGATCATGCCGGACCACTCGGGACGCGGCTGTACGGCGTCGGCCCAGGCGAACTGCCAGTGCGCGGGCAGGAAGTGGCGCCAGTCGCCGAGGGCGGTCACGGCGTCCAGGACGTTGCCGACGATGGTCAGGCCGACCGCGCCGCCGACCGCGCCCAGGGGGGCGTCCGTCTTGGTGGACAGCCAGAACGCGAGCCCCGCGGTGACCAGTTGGGACACGAAGATGAACGCCACGATCACCACGAGCCGCTGGGCCGCGGTGCCCGGGGCGAGCGAGCCGCCGGTGGGAATCGCCAGCGGGCCCCAGCCGTAGGCGGCCGTGCCGACGGCCAGCGCGACCACCGGCAGCATGATCATCGCGGCCAGGCTGAGGCCGAGCCCGACGACGAGCTTGGACCACAGCAGGCGGGCGCGCGGCACCGGCGCGGCGAGGAGATAACGCAGCGAGGACCAGCTGGCCTCCGAGGCGACCGTGTCCCCGCAGAACAGGGCGACGGGGACGACGAGCAGGAAGCCCGCGGAGACGAACAGGTTCACCGCGACGAAGTTGGCGCCGGACGCCGTCGCCGTGTCCATCAGCGTGATCCGGTTGCCCCCGCCGTCCGGCTCGCCGCCGATCGCGAAGGCGATGACCAGGACGAACGGCAGGGCGGCCAGGATCCCGCCCATGACCAGCGTGCGGCGCCGCTTCAGCTGGCGGACCAGCTCGACGCGGAGCGGCAGGGTGCGACCCGCCCGGTAACCGGAAGCCACCTCGGTGCGCGCAGTGCTCTCGACGAGCGTGCTCATGCGGAACCTCCGATCAGGGTGAGGAAGGCGTCTTCCAGGCGGCGGTGCGGGCCGAGCGAGGCGACCGGGACTTCGAGACGTACCAGCTCGACCAGGAGGCGGGCGGCGGCCGCGGAACCGTCGGCGACAGCCGCGGGCGCTTCCGCGCCCCTCTCACCGGCGGAAGCAAGGGCGACGCCCGGACGGGTCCCGGCGGCGATCGCCGTCGCCGCGGCGGCATGCTCCTCGCGGCCGGACGCACCGCCCGGTACGAGCCGTACGAGCAGGCCGTCGTCCGTCCGCACCGCGGACTCCACGCCGGACAGCGCCGCCACCTTCTCCACCAGCGGATCAGCGATGTCGGCCGCCAGGCCGACGAGCAGGGTGCCGCCGGAGCCGATGATCGCCCCGACCGGGCCCGCCTGGACGAGCCTGCCGCGGTCCATGACCACGAGGTGGGTGCAGGACTGCTCGACCTCCGCCAGCAGATGGCTGGAGACGATCACCGTGCGGCCGGCGGCCGCGTACCGGATCAACACCTCGCGCATCTCGCGGATCTGGGGCGGGTCGAGGCCGTTGGTCGGTTCGTCGAGGATGAGGAGGTCCGGAAGGCCCAGCATGGCCTGGGCGATGGCCAGGCGCTGGCGCATGCCCTGGGAGTACGTGCGGACCGCGCGGGCCAGCGCGTCGCCGAGGCCGGCGATCTCCAGGGCCTCGTCCAGGTGGGCGTCCTCGGCGGGGCGGCCGGTCGCCCGCCAGTACAGCTCCAGGTTCTCCCGGCCGGACAGGTGCGGGAGGAAGCCCGCGCCCTCGACGAAGGCACCGACGCGGGACAGCACCGGGGCGCCGGGCGCGATGGCGTGCCCGAAGACGCGGATCTCGCCGTCGTCCGGCTTGATCAGGCCCATCAGCATGCGGAGCGTGGTTGTCTTGCCCGCGCCGTTGGGGCCCAGGAGGCCGAGTACCTGGCCCTTCTCGACGCGGAAGGACAGGTCCCGGACCGCGTACCGGTCCGCCGACCTGGCGTACCGCTTGCTCAAGTCCTTTATCTGGAGCGGGACGTCGGCCAGCCCGGGGTCGGGGGGTGCCGCGGTGGTGCGGCGGCGGCCCGTGAGCAGCAGGGCCAGGGCGATCGCCGCGCCCGCGAGCGGCAGCCACCACACCCACGACGGCAGTGCGGCGGCCGCGGTCGTCACGCCGGGTGCCGTCGGCACCTTCAAGTCGCCCTTCAGGGAGACGGTGTAGGTCGCCGGGGCCGCCGGGGAGGCGTAGCCGAGGTCCGTGGAGGAGAGGACCAGGCGGAGGCGGTGGCCCTGCTCGATGTCGTGGTCGACGGCCGGGAGCGTGATGGTCACGTCCTTGCCGGACTTGGCGTCCTCGACGCGGAGGGGCGAGACCAGCTGGCTCGGCAGCACCTGCTGGGTGCCGTCGGCGCCGACGTCGTACACCTTGGCGAAGAGGACGGCGTCGTCGCCGGTCGACTTGACGTGGACGGTGGCCGTCGGGGATCCGGTGATGCGGAGGTCGTCGGTGACGGGCGCCGAGTCGAAGCGGGCGTACTGGCCGGGGAAGTCCAGCGAGATCCCGACGCCGAGGGAGGACAGCTGGGCGAGTCCGCCGCCGCCGAGGCCGGGCAGGGCGGAGACGGCGGGCGGGCTGGCGCCGGGCGGGTTGGTGAAGCTCTGCTCGTCGCCGGTGAGGGGGACGGACTGCTCGCCGCTCTCCAGGCCGGGGTAGGAGTCCGCGCTCGCGCCCCTGAGCTGGGCCTCGCCGTCGCTGGAGTCGACGCCTCCGGTGCGGGTGATCCGGAACGCGGGGCCGGTGTCGGCTCCCTTGTCGTCCTTGAGGTACCGGTCGAACCAGGAGGTGACGCGGGCCTGGACGCGGCTCGTCTCCTGGTCGCCGCCGTCGTGGCCGCCGGAGATCCAGTCGACCTCGACGGGGGCGCCATTGGCGCGGATGGCCTTCGCGGCCGCGTCGGCCTGGCCGAGCGGGAAGAGGGAGTCGGTCTGGCCCTGCACGAGCAGGGTGGGCACCTTGATGCGGTCGGCGACGGCGGACGGTGAGCGCTCCTCCAGGAGCTTGCGGGCCGCGTCGTCCGGGGTGCCGGACTCGGCGACCCTCTCGTACATCTCGCAGATCTTGGTCTCGAACTTGTCGCAGCCGCCTGCCGAGTTGACGAAGATGCCCGCCCAGAGCTTCTTGAAGACGCCGTTCGGGAAGAGGGAGTCCGCGAGGTTCCAGTAGGTGATCGCCGGGGCGATGGCGTCCACCCGGTCGTCGTACCCGGCGCCGAGCAGGGAGATCGCGCCACCGTACGACCTGCCCGCCATGCCCACACGCGGGTCGCCGGTCTTGTCGAGCTGGACCTGGGGCTGCTTCGCCAGCCAGTCGATCAGCTGCGAGACGTCGGCGACCTCGCCCTTCGGGTCGTTCAGCCCGACCGTGCCGGTCGACCTGCCGAAGCCCCGGGCCGACCAGGTGAGCACCGCGTAGCCGCCGCGGGCCAGGTCCTCCGCCTGCTGCCGTACGTCGCCCTTGCTGCCGCCGAAGCCGTGCGCCAGCAGGACGGCGGGGCGGCGGCCCGCTTCCGAGGAGGTGAAGTACGAGGTGTCGATGCGTACCCCGTCGCCCATGTCCATGACCCGGTCGGTGCTGTGCACCGGCGGCGCGTCGTCGGCGGCGACGGCCGTCCATGTACCGGCACCTGTGAGGACGACGACGGAGGCCGCGGCGGCGATCCACCGTCGCGGCCTCCGTATACGCCCCTGTAGTCCGGGCAGTCGAAGATCCATGGTTCAACGGTACGGGTTGAAGCTGTCGGCAAGTTATCGACCGGGGGCTGAATCGCGGGACATCCCTGAGGTGTACGGGGTGGTGTTCGTGTACCGCGTCCGTGGTACGGACAAGAGCTCGGGTGGTCCTGTTGTCTGCCGACGGCCCCTAAGGGCGTCAGTGGTTGCGCGGGAAGCCCAGGTCGACCCCGGACGGGGCGTCCGCCGGGTCCGGCCAGCGGGTGGTGACGACCTTGCCTCGGGTGTAGAAGTGCGTGCCGTCGTTGCCGTAGATGTGGTGGTCGCCGAAGAGGGAGTCCTTCCAGCCGCCGAAGCTGTGGTAGCCGACGGGGACCGGGATCGGGACGTTGACGCCGACCATGCCGGCCTCGATCTCCAGCTGGAAGCGGCGGGCGGCGCCACCGTCGCGGGTGAAGATCGCGGTGCCGTTGCCGAACGGCGAGCTGTTGATGAGGGCCACGCCCTCGTCGTAGGTGTCGACGCGCAGTACGCACAGCACCGGGCCGAAGATCTCGTCCTGGTACGCCTTCGCCGTCGTGGGCACCTTGTCGAGGAGCGAGATGCCGATCCAGTGGCCTTCCTCGAAGCCCTCGACCGTGTAGCCGGTGCCGTCGAGGATCACTTCGGCGCCCTCCGCCGCCGCACCCGTCACGTACGACGCCACCTTGTCGCGGTGGACCTTCGTGATCAGCGGGCCCATCTCGGAGGTCGGGTCGTTGCCGGGGCCGATCTTGATCTTCTCGGCGCGTTCGCGGATCTTCGCGACCAGCTCGTCGCCGATCGCGCCGACGGCGACCACGGCCGAGATCGCCATGCAGCGCTCGCCCGCCGAGCCGTAGGCCGCGCTCACCGCGGCGTCCGCCGCCGCGTCGAGGTCGGCGTCCGGGAGGACCAGCATGTGGTTCTTGGCGCCGCCCAGGGCCTGGACGCGCTTGTGGTTCGCGGCGGCCGTGGTGTGGATGTAGCGGGCGATCGGGGTCGAGCCGACGAACGACACCGCCTTGACGTCCGGGTGCTCCAGGAGGCGGTCGACGGCCACCTTGTCACCGTGGACGACGTTGAAGACGCCGTCCGGCAGACCGGCCTCGGCGAGCAGCTCGGCGATCTTCAAGGATGCCGACGGGTCCTTCTCGGACGGCTTCAGCACGAAGGTGTTGCCGCACGCGATGGCCATCGGGAACATCCACATCGGCACCATCGCCGGGAAGTTGAACGGCGTGATGCCCGCGACGACACCCAGCGGCTGCCGGATCGACGACACGTCCACGCGGCTCGCGACCTGCGTGGACAGCTCGCCCTTGAGCTGCACGCTGATGCCGCACGCCAGGTCGACGATCTCCAGGCCGCGCGCCACCTCACCGAGGGCGTCGGAGTGCACCTTGCCGTGCTCGGCGGTGATCAGCTCGGCGATCGCGTCGCGGTTGGCGTCCAGCAGGGCGCGGAAGCGGAACAGGATCTCCGTGCGCTTGGCCAGCGAGGACTGGCCCCAGCTCAGGTAGGCGTCCTTGGCGGCGGCTACCGCAGCGTCGACCTCGTCGACCGTGGCGAACGCGACCTTCGTGGTGACCGCGCCGGTCGCCGGGTCGGTGACCGGCCCGTACGTACCCGACGCGCCTGCGGCGCTCGCAACGGGCTTGCCGCCGATCCAGTGGTTGACGATCTTCGTCATTCCAGAGAGCTCCTTCACAGATGGCGGCGTCGGGTAGAGACGTGCCGGTCGTACTCCTCGCGGGCCTTCACCGCAGACGGTCGGGTCGCGGTCTCGGCCACAGGGACATCCCACCAGGCCTGCGCGGGCGGCGCGCCCGACACTGTGTCTGCCGTTTGGGTCTCGACGTAGACACATGTGGGAGTGTCGGCGGCACGCGCTTCCGCGAGTGCCTCGCGCAGGTCGCTGACCGTCTTGGCGCGCAGGACGCGCATACCGAGGCTGGCCGCGTTCGCGGCGAGATCGACGGGGAGCGGGGCGCCCGTGTACGTCCCGTCGTCCGACTGATAGCGGTAGGCGGTGCCGAATCGCTCGCCGCCCACCGTCTCCGACAGGCCGCCGATGGACGCGTACCCGTGGTTCTGCACCAGCAGGATCTTGATCGCGACGCCCTCCTGCACGGCGGTAACGATCTCCGTCGGCATCATCAGATAGGTGCCGTCGCCGACCAGCGCCCACACGGGACGGTCCGGGGCGGCCATCTTCACGCCGATCGCGGCCGGGATCTCGTAGCCCATGCAGGAGTAGCCGTACTCCAGGTGGTACTGGTCGTACGACCGTGCCCGCCACAGTTTGTGCAGGTCGCCGGGGAGGGAGCCGGCCGCGTTGATGATGACGTCCGACTCGTCGACGATCGCGTCCAGTGCGCCGAGGACCTGCGGCTGGGTCGGGCGTACGTCGATCTCGTCGGCCTCGTAGCAGGCGTCGACGCGCTGTTCCCAGCGTTCCTTGTCCTCGGTGTACTCGCTGACGTACGGGTCCGGGACCCCGTACCCGTGCATGCCCAGCGACTGGGTGAGCTCCGTCAGGCCGATGCGGGCGTCCGCGACGAGCGGCATACCGGCGAGCTTGTGGCCGTCGAAGGGCGCGACGTTGAGGTTGAGGAAGCGGACGCCCTCGCCCGTGAACAGCGTGCCGGAGGCGGTCGTGAAGTCGGTGTACCGCGTGCCCACGCCGATCACCAGGTCGGCCTGGCGGGCGAGTTCGTTGGCGGTGGCCGTGCCGGTGTGGCCGACGCCGCCGACGTCCTGGGCGTGGTCGTGGCGCAGGGAGCCCTTGCCGGCCTGGGTGGAGGCGACGGGGATGCGCGTCGTCTCCGCGAACTCGGCGAGGGCCTCCTCGGCGCGGCTGTGGTGGACGCCGCCGCCGGCGATCAGGAGTGGCCTTCGCGCGGACCTGATCGCCCGTACCGCCTCGGCGAGTTCGGTCGGGTCGGCACCCGGCCGGCGTACCACCCAGGTGCGCTCGGCGAAGAACTCCTCGGGCCAGTCGTACGCCTCGGCCTGGACGTCCTGCGGGAGCGCCAGCGTCACGGCACCGGTTTCGACGGGGTCCGTCAGCACCCGCATCGCCTGCAGAGCCGCCGGGATCAGGGCCTCCGGGCGGGTGATCCGGTCGAAGTACCTCGACACCGGGCGCAGACAGTCGTTGACCGACACATCACCGGCGTACGGCACTTCGAGCTGCTGGAGGACCGGGTCGGCGGGGCGGGTGGCGAAGGTGTCGCCGGGCAGGAGCAGGACCGGGAGGTGGTTGATCGTGGCGAGCGCGGCGCCGGTGACGAGGTTGGTCGCGCCGGGGCCGATGGAGGTCGTGACCGCGTGCGTGGAGAGGCGGTTGGACTGGCGTGCGTAGCCGACGGCCGCGTGCACCATGGACTGTTCGTTACGGCCCTGGTGGTACGGCATGACGTCGCCGTACTCGATGAGCGCCTGGCCGAGTCCGGCGACGTTGCCGTGGCCGAAGATGCCCCAGGTGGCGCCGATCAGGCGGTGCCGTACGCCGTCGCGCTCGGTGTACTGGGCGGACAGAAAGCGGACGAGCGCTTGCGCGACCGTGAGCCTCGTCGTTGAGGTCTGCACCGTCATCGGTATCCCTCTGCTGTTTCTAGGTGGGCCGGATGGAAGCAGATCCGCCACTCCCGGTTCTCGCCCGGACCGGCCATGACGTTGAGGTAGTACATGTCGTGGCCGGGCTGGGCGATGGACGGGCCGTGCCATCCGTCGGGGACGAGGACGGCGTCGCCGGAGCGGACCTCCGCGAGGACGTCGGATCCGCCCTCACGGGAGGGAGATACGCGCTGATAGCCGAAACCGTTCGGGCCGTCGATCTCGAAGTAGTAGATCTCCTCCAGCTCCGCTTCCTCGCCGGGCCGGTGCTCGTCGTGCTTGTGCGGCGGGTACGAGGACCAGTTGCCGCCGGGGGTGATCACCTCGACGGCGATCAGCTTGTCGCAGTCGAAGGCGTCGGCGGAGGCGAAGTTGCGGACATGGCGCAGGCGGTTGCCGCTGCCGCGCTCTTCGACGGGGACCTCCGGCGCGGGGCCGTAGCGGGCGGGGAGTCTTCGCTCGCACTTCGCTCCTGCCAAAGCAAAGCGGCCTCCCGCGCCGGAGGCGATCTGTGCCCGGGCGTCCCGGGGTACGTACGCGAAGTCGGAGACTCCACTGAACACGCTTTCCCGGCCCAGGAGTTGGAACTCTTCGTCCTCGACGTGCACCGTGCACCCGCCGTTCAGCGGAACCACGATCCATTCGCTGTCACCGCTGGAGAAGGCGTGCGTGCCGCCCGGCTCCAGCTCGACGATCCGCAGACTGCTGTGGGTCCAGCCGGCCCGCTTGGGGTCGATGTCGACGGTGTACCGGGCGTTCGCGGTGGCGCCCTTCTCGACGTACAGATCGCTGGTCATGTGGCGGCCCTCACAGCAGTCCTACGGCGGTGTCCACGGCGGCGGCCACATCGCCGTCCGCCGGGTAGAGCAGCGAGCGGCCCACCACCAGGCCGCGCACGGTGGGGAGTTGGAGGGCGCCGCGCCACTTCTCGTACGCGCCGTCCTGATCGTCGCCCACCTCGCCGCCCAGCAGGACGGCGGGGAGGGTGGACGTCGCCATGACCTCGGCCATGTCGTCGGGGTTGTCGGTGACGGGGACCTTCAGCCAGGTGTAGGCGGAGGTGCCGCCCAGGCCGGAGGCGATGGCGATGGACCTGGTGACGGCCTCGGCGGAGAGGTCGTTCTTCACCTTGCCCTCGGCGGTGCGGCGGCTGATGAACGGCTCGACGAAGACGGGGAGTCGGCGGGCGGCCATGTCGTCGATGGCGCGGGCCGTGGACTCCAGGGTGGTCAGGGAGCCCGGGTCGTCGTAGTCGATACGCAGGAGCAGCTTGCCCGCGTCGAAGCGGAGGCGCTCGATGTCCTCGGCGCGGTGGCCGGTGAAGCGGTCGTCGAGTTCGAAGCTGGCGCCCTGGAGGCCGCCGCGGTTCATGGAGCCCATGACGATCTTGCCGTCGAGGGCGCCGAGCAGCAGCAGGTCGTCGAGGATGTCGGCGGTGGCGAGGACGCCGTCGACGCCGGGGCGGGAGAGCGCAAGGCAGAGGCGTTCGAGCAGGTCGGCGCGGTTGGCCATGGCGAGCTTGCGGTCGCCGACGCCGAGCGCGCCGCGGGCCGGGTGGTCGGCGGCGACGATCATCAGCCGGTCGTTGTCACCCAGCAGCGGCCGGCGGACGCGCCGGGCGGCGGCCTCGGCGATCGCCTCGGGGTGCCGGGTGCGCAGGCGGACGAGTTCCGCGATGTCGACGGTCACTTCACGGCTCCCGCGGTCAGCGCGGCTTCGATCTCGTCCGGCGTGGGCATCGCGGAGGAGCACTCCAGACGGGAGGCGACGATGGCACCGGCGGCGTTTCCGTGCCGCATGATCGTCTCCAGGTCCCAGCCTTCGAGGAGGCCGTTGCAGAGGGAGCCGCCGAAGGCGTCACCGGCGCCGAGGCCGTTGAGGACGGTCACGGGGAGGGGCGGGACCTCGGCCCGGTCGCCCTTGCTGTTGACTGCGAGGACGCCCTTGGGGCCCTGCTTGACGACCGCGATCTCGACACCGGCGTCCAGGAGGGCCTGGGCGGCGGCCTCGGGTTCGCGGACGCCGGTGGCGACCTCCACCTCGTCGAGGTTGCCGACGGCGACGGTGGTGTGGCGGAGGGCTTCTTCGTAGAACGGGCGGGCTTCGGACTGGTCCTGCCAGAACATGGGGCGCCAGTCGAGGTCGAAGACCGTCGTGCCCGACTTGGCGCGGTGGGCGAGGGCCGCCAGCGTCGCCGTGCGGCTGGGCTCCTCGCTCAGGCCGGTGCCGGTCATCCAGAAGATGCGGGCGTCCCGGATGGCGTCGAGGTCGAGCTCGTGGGCGTCGATCTCCAGGTCGGGGGCCTTGGGCTGCCGGTAGAAGTACAGCGGGAAGTCGTCCGGCGGGAAGACCTCGCAGAACGTGACCGGCGTGGGCAGGCCCGGGACCGGGGTGACCCAGCGGTCGTCGACGCCGAAGCCCTGGAGGGCCTCGTGCAGGTAGGTGCCGAACGGGTCGTCGCCGGTGCGCGTGATCACCGCCGTACGCCGGCCCAGGCGGGCGGCGGCGACCGCGACGTTCGTCGCCGAGCCGCCGAGGAACTTGCCGAAGGTCGTCACCAGCGGCAGCGGGACCCCGGTCTGCAGCGGATAGAGATCCACTCCGATCCGCCCCATGGTGATCAGGTCGTACGCCATCGGCTTCCCTTCGTATCGGCTCACCCCGGTTTCTAGTCCGGCGCAAGCGGCCCTGTCAATGTTTTGTCCAGACATTCGGACCAGGTATTGACAGCGCTTGCTGTGCGATCAGAAGCTGACCGGCATGACGTCGTTGTCACCACAGCCCCCAGTTTCCGGTATGTCCCGTATCCGTGTCGGATCGGCGCCCGACTCCTGGGGCGTCTGGTTCCCCGACGACCCTGCGCAGGTCCCCTGGCAGCGGTTCCTCGACGAGGTCGCGCAGTCCCTCTGACGCCGGAGCGGTGGCGGAGCCTCACCTCGCCGACGGAGCGTCTGGGGCGTGAGGTGCGGGAGCGGTACGGGTTGCAGATCGTCGTCCATCCGCATGCCGACACGCGTATCGACCGTGAGGAGAACGCCCGGTTCCTGGACGGGACGCACTCCGGGCTGGTGTCGCTCTGCCTGGACACGGGGCGCTACGCGTACTGCGGTGGGGACAGCGTCAAGCTGATCGAGACGTACGGTGAGCGGATCGGGTATCTGCATGTCAACTACCCGGTGCCAAGGCAGCGCCAAGGCGTCGGGCTTGCGCAACGGGCGTCACTGGCGGTGACACTGCGTTTGCGTTCAGCCCTGGTCCGGCGGTGTTGCCGGGGCGTGGCAGGGGCCGTTGACTGGGCCCCGCGTCGCCACAACTCCCAGGCGCGAGCCCGGCTGTTGGCCGATGTGCGGGCCAGGAAGACGCCGTTCGGGCCGGCCGTGGCTCAGGATGTCACCTTCTCGGCCGTGAACGGCCGAGCTTGTGTACTCGGTCGTTCACACCTTGTCGCGCTCCCGACTGCCCCCTACGACAGGACGGTCACGGGTCGCATCTCTCCACGGTCCAGCCTGTTCAGGCCGGTGCGGGGACGGGTGCGGTGACGAACACCCACGCCGAGCGCGCGCGGTTGCGCACGTTGACGCCGGCGACGTGGTCGGCAGGCCCAGCGAGGCCGCACCGACGACAGGAGAAACGGTGTCGCTCGGGCCGGTTGGCCCGCTCGGTGTGCCCGCAGCGCGGGCAGCGCTGCGAGGTGTACGCCGGATCCACCTCCACAAACGGCACCCCGGCCCGGCGGGCCTTGTAGGCGAGGTGCTGTCCGAGCTGGTGGAACGGCCAGGTAGACAAGGTGCCCCGCTGGTCGCGGCGAAGCCGTACCCGGTCGCGGATCCCGTCGAGCTGCTCGACGGCAATCCCACGACCGGTGCGTTGCGCGACGGACACAATCTCCTTCGAAATCCGGTGGTTCACATGGGTGGCATGGCGATGCTCCTTCTTCGCCCGGCGGGCCAGGCGGCGGGTGGCCGAACGGCTCTGCCTTGCCTGGAGTTCGGCGCGTTTGCGGGCCTGCCAGCGCCGGTAGCGGTTCAGCCGACGGCCCTGGTGGTTGGTGCCGTCGCTGGTGGTGGCGAGGTTGACGATGCCGCGGTCCACACCGATCCAGTCGGCCGGCTCGTACACCTCGGGATCGGGAATGTCGCAGGTCGCGATCAGGAACCACTTCCCGTCCCGCTGGACCAGGTCGGACTCGCCCTTGCGGTACTCAGCCAGCGTCTTGAGCTGGTCCGGCGAGCCGGTGTAGCGGATGCCGCGCATCCGCCCGTCCACCGTCCAGATCGACACCGTGCGCGCGTCCATCTGCCAGGACAGGCACCGGTCGTCGAACGGCTGCGCCGCGTCGGGCCGGAAAGTGACCGGCGAGCCGATGGCCTTGCGGTACCGCCTCGCCCCCGGAGCGCCCAGCCGCCCGGCTTTCAGGCTCGCCGCGAGCGCGCCGTAAGCGTCCACGACCTTCTTCACCACCCGCACCGCGGGCTGTGCCGACAGCCCGAACGTGGCCTTGATGTCCGCGTAGACCAGTTTCTGCAGGCCGTTGCGGTCCGTCACGCCCGTCTCGAAGGCGGTCCGGGAGACGTGGGCGGCGACCCGGTTGCAGGCGCGCAGGGTCGCCTCCAGCGCCGCCGCCTGCTCCGGCGACGGCAACAGCTTCATTTGCACCACCAGCTTCACGGCCCCAAACGTAGGCAGCGCATCGCACACCCGGGCGGACTTCGCACGCATTCACCCACACTCGCGACCATCCAGCATGCGCGTGCGAATTCCCCGGCTCCGCCGGACAGCAATGCGGGCACTCCGTGCCCGGCCATGGGACACGGTAGACGCTCCGCGTCACCGGTTCGAGAAGCGATTCCTCCCCGGCGTGAACGCCGGGGCATCCTCGCAAGAATCAGGTGAACCGCCCCGACTCGCGGCTGGGAGCGGGCTGTGTCAACGCGCCGCGCCCTTGCGCCCGCGTGTACCTTTGCAGCGGCTCTGTCACAAACGCACCCTTCGTGTCACGTGTGTGACGTGTACGCGGGTCTTGCGTCACACCCGGTGCACAGGCCCTGCCCTTCTCTCGGTCGGTGTCGTTCACGGGGCACAGGCATTGTGATCGCCAGCGCAGCGCCCGGTACCCCCGACGGCCGTCCTCGGTCGCCGCCGCGGTGCGCGCAGGGAGGTGCACCTCATGACCGACCGAAGGCTCTGGTCCTATAAGGAGATCGCGGCGCACATCCACGTGCAGCCCGACACCGTGCGGTCCTACCGCAAGCACGGGCTGCTGCCGCCGCCCGACCATGTGGAGGGCGGCAAGCCCTTCTGGTACCCCGACACCGTCCGTGCCTGGGTGGCGTCCAGGCCCGGCAATCGCGGCCGCAGAATGGACTGACCTCCCGGAAGCGAACCTGTGCCCCACCTGTCGGGTGGGGCACAGGCGTCTCATCGGGTCCCCCTCAGCTCCACGGCTCGATGACGGTGACCCCCGCGCCCGGTGCCGTTCCCATCGCCGTCAGCGCTTCCGGTACCGCGTCCAGCGGGATCGTGGACGTGACCAGCAGGTCGGGCCTCAGCATGCCCGCGCGGACCAGTTCCAGCATCGGCGGGTAGGTGTGCGCGGCCATGCCGTGGCTGCCCAGCAGTTCCAGTTCCAGGGCGATCGCGCGGGCCATGGGGACGGGAGTCGTGCCGTCCGGTGAGGGCAGCAGGCCGACCTGGACATGGCGGCCGCGGCGGCGCAGGGAGTTGACCGAGGCCGCGCAGGTGACGGGGGAGCCGAGGGCGTCCAAGGAGAGGTGGGCGCCGCCGTTGCCGAGGGCGCGGACCGCGGCCGCCGTGTTGTCCGTGCCCGACGCGTCCACGCACTCGACCGCACCGAACTTCCGCGCCAGATCCAGCGCCCCCGGCGAGACGTCCACCGCCACGACCCTGGCCCCGGACGCCGCCGCGATCATCACCGCCGACAGGCCGACCCCGCCGCAGCCGTGCACCGCGACCCACTCCCCCGCCGCGACCCGGCCCTGCTGCACCACCGCCCGGAACGCCGTCGCGAACCGACAGCCCAGCGAGGCCGCCGTCGCGAACGACATCTCGTCGGGCACGGCGACGAGGTTCACATCGGCGTGGTCCAGGGCGACGTACTGGGCGAAGGAGCCCCAGTGGGTGAAGCCGGGCTGGGTCTGCCGCTCGCACACCTGCTGATCGCCGGCCACGCAGGCCGCACAGGTCCCGCAGGCGCACACGAACGGCACGGTGACCCGGTCGCCGGGGCGCCAGCCGGTCACCCGGGCGCCCACCGCCTCGACCACACCGGCGAGTTCATGGCCCGGGACGTGCGGCAGCGTGATGTCCGGGTCGTGGCCCTGCCAGCCGTGCCAGTCGCTGCGGCACAGTCCGGTGGCCTCGACGCGGACCACCACCCCGTGCTCCGCGGGCTCCGGGTCCACCACGTCCCGCACCTCGGTCGGCTCCCCGAACCGCTCGAACACCACCGCGCGCATCCGCTCACCCTCGCCTTCCGTCCGCGGAGATCATCCTTACCGGCGGAACGCTAACCGTGTACCGCCGCCTTGTCCCGGTCCTCCGCCTCCTCGGCAGAACGAACACCGCGAGCAGCGCCGCCGTCGAGCGGCCCGGCGAACGCCCGCCCGGCACTAGCGCCACGGCGATGACCGGCCCGAACTCCCCCACCGCCTCAACCACCGTCATCACCGAGCCGACCGGAGCGCCCACCCCCGGCCTCGCGCCACACCGAGGAGACCGTGCCGAGTACGCCCGAGCAGGCCAGGATGCCCAGCAGGGTGCATCTGCCATGAAGTGCGCATAACTCAGCTACGTCAACCCGGCACCAGTACGAGGAGACTTGCCGTCATAACCGGCGACTCCCTGGTGCTCGTGGCCTGCGGGGTGTGGGTGTACGAGCGGCGCGGTCGCGACCCTTCTTGGAGAAATACCCCGTAGGGGTATAGCGTGGAGAGTGTGGGCCCCTCGTGGACCCCGTACGTCCCACGCGCCTCGACGAGGAGAACAGATGACCGCCCAGACCGACACCACGGGTTCCGTCACCGCTGTCTACAAGGTGAGCGGCATGAGCTGTGGCCACTGCGAGGGGGCCGTCTCCGGCGAGATCTCGGAGATCCCCGGCGTCAGCTCGGTGAAGGCCGTCGCCACGGCCGGTGAGGTCACCGTCGTGTCCGCCTCCCCGCTGGACGAGGAGGCCGTCCGCGCCGCCGTCGACGAGGCGGGCTTCGAGCTGGTCGGCAAGGCCTGAACCACAGCTCTCCGCACCGGGCCGTGCCGACCGGACGACACTAGGGGGTGTTTCGAAAGTCCCGCACAGCACCCACGGCGCCCGGCACGCTCCCCCACTGCCTTAAGGGCGTGGGAGGTGCCCCCCACTCGCCGCACCGGCCAAAAGCCCAAGTACGTCCAGTACGAGGGCTTTCGTCCGGCGCGCCGAGAGCACGCACCGGACACCGCGGGCACCGCACAGGACTTTCGAAACACCCCCTAGTCGCGTACGGCCCGGTCCGCTCTCTGGAGTACGGACGACATGACCAGCACCACCGCCGAGCCCCCGATAGCCGCGCCGCACCAGGTCGAACTGCTCATCGGCGGGATGACCTGCGCCTCCTGCGCGGCCCGTGTCGAGAAGAAGCTCAACCGCCTGGACGGCGTCACCGCCACGGTGAACTACGCCACGGAGAAGGCGAAGGTCAGCTACCCCGCGGGCATCGAGGTCGCCGACCTCATCGCCACCGTGGTGAAGACGGGGTACACGGCCGAGGAGCCCACTCCCCCGGAGCCTGAATCTCAGGAGACACCCGAAGACCCCGAGCCGGCCTCCTACCGCCGGCGGTTCACCGTCTCCGCGCTCCTCGCCGCCCCCGTCATCCTGCTGTCCATGATCCCGGGCCTCCAGTTCGACAACTGGCAGTGGCTCGCGCTCACCCTCGCCTCGCCGGTCGTCGTCTGGGGCGGCCTGCCCTTCCACCGGGCCGCGGTCACCAACGCCCGCCATGGCGCGGCGACCATGGACACGCTGATCTCGATGGGCACGCTGGCCGCGTTCACCTGGTCGCTGTGGGCGCTGTTCTTCGGCGACGCGGGCATGACGGGGATGCGGGACAGCTTCGAGTTCACGGTCGCGCGCGTGGACGGCTCCGCGCAGATCTATCTCGAAGTGGCCTCAGGCGTCGTCACGTTCATCCTGCTCGGCCGCTATCTGGAGGCCCGCTCCAAGCGGCGCGCGGGCGCCGCGCTGCGGGCGCTGATGGAGCTGGGCGCCAAGGACGTCTCCGTGCTGCGATACGAGGGGGGCGAGCGCGAAGCGCTCTCGGTTGAGGGCGGTGGTGGGAGACGGGCGGGCGGGCGCGAGGTGCGGATCCCGGTGGACCGGCTGGCCGTCGGGGACCGGTTCGTCGTACGGCCGGGCGAGAAGATCGCCACCGACGGCACCGTCGTCGAGGGCGCCTCCGCGGTCGACGCGTCCATGCTGACCGGCGAGTCCGTGCCGGTGGACGTCACGGTCGGCGACGCGGTCACCGGCGCCACAGTCAACGCCGGGGGCCGGCTGGTCGTCGAGGCGACCAGGGTCGGCGCCGACACGCAGCTCGCGCGGATGGCGAAGCTGGTCGAGGAGGCGCAGAACGGCAAGGCCGAGGTACAGCGGCTGGCCGACCGGATCTCCGGGGTGTTCGTGCCGGCGGTCATCGTCCTCTCGGTCGTGACCTTCGGGGTGTGGCTCGGGGCGGCCGGGGACACGGCGGCCGCGTTCACCGCGGCCGTCGCGGTACTGATCATCGCCTGCCCGTGCGCCCTCGGGCTCGCCACGCCCACCGCCCTGATGGTCGGCACCGGCCGCGGGGCCCAGCTCGGCATCCTCATCAAGGGCCCCGAGGTGCTGGAGTCCACCCGCCGCGTCGACACCGTCGTACTGGACAAGACCGGAACGGTCACCACCGGACGCATGACCCTCCAGGACGTCTACGCCGCCGAGGGCACCGACGAACAGCTGCTGCTGCGGCTCGCGGGCGCCGTCGAGCACGCCTCCGAGCACCCCGTCGCGCGGGCGGTCGCCGCGGGCGCAGAGGAGCGGGTCGGGCGGCTGCCGGAGGTCGAGGCCTTCGAGAACGTCCCCGGGCGGGGCGTACGCGGGCGCGTGGAGGGCCGTGACGTGGCCGTGGGGCGCCTCTACGACGACGTACCCACCGAGGTCGCCCGGGCCAGGGAGAAGGCCGAGAGGGACGGGCGTACGGCCGTGGTGGTCGGCTGGGACGGCATGGCACGCGGTGTCGTCGCCGTCGCGGACGCCGTCAAGGAGACCAGCGCCGAGGCGGTGCGCGAACTGCGCGCGCTCGGGCTCACGCCGGTCCTGCTCACCGGGGACAACCGGGCGGTCGCCGAGGCGGTGGCGCAGACCGTCGGGATCGAGCAGGTGATCGCGGAGGTCCTGCCCGAGGACAAGGTCGACGCCGTACGGCGGCTGCAGGCCGAGGGGCGGACCGTCGCCATGGTCGGCGACGGCGTCAACGACGCGGCCGCCCTGGCCACCGCCGATCTGGGCCTGGCCATGGGCACCGGGACGGACGCGGCGATGGAGGCCGGCGATCTGACGCTGGTGCGCGGCGATCTGCGGGTGGCCGCGGACGCGATCCGGCTGTCCCGCCGGACGCTCGCCACGATCAAGGGCAACCTCGTGTGGGCGTTCGGCTACAACGTGGCCGCGCTGCCGCTGGCCGCCGCCGGGCTGCTGAACCCGATGATCGCGGGGGCGGCGATGGCGTTCTCGTCGGTGTTCGTGGTGACGAACAGCCTCCGGCTGCGGACGTTCCGCTGAGTTCAGGGCGGTGGTTCGCCGAACTAGGGCCCAAGGTCCCTCTAGAGTCCTGCGCCACCCTCACATAAGCTCTTCACAAGGCTCGCGCATCTTCCTTACGCTTGGGTCCTGTCAGGCATATCCGGGCCCTTGCGTATCTAACGGACAAATGCAAGAGACGCAGATCACAGTGATGTGAACGTAACCATCGAAGGGGTTCGAAGGTCTAAGTTGACGATGTCAGGCAGCGTCTTGGGGGGCGCTTACTGGCATCTGAGGATGTCTTGGGGGACTTCCTCAGAGATGCGTTGCCGGGGCACGCACTTCGGGAAGCTTTGAGCGGCCCTCCCGTCCGTGCGATGTCCCGGCAGATCGCACACAGGAGTAGTACGAGCAGTTTTGCTCGTTCTGCTCAACGGCAGTACCGAGCAGTACCGAGCAGTACCGCAAGACAGCGATTCAGGCGCTGGTTCTCACAGACGCCCGGCCGGATCCCGTGGGGGGAATCCGCACCGGGACATGGGAAGGCGCCCTGGACGTCGGCCCGTGGGGGGACCGAACGCCAGGGCGCCTTCCGCTTTTGCAGCTGTACGCCGGACAGGCCCTAAGCGCCTGCGGCGATCAACGCTCCTCGACCGGAACGAAGTCGCGCAGCTCGATGCCCGTGTAGATCTGGCGCGGGCGGCCGATGCGGGAGCCGGGCTCCTTGATCATCTCGTGCCACTGGGCGATCCAGCCCGGGAGGCGGCCGAGGGCGAACAGGACCGTGAACATCTCGGTCGGGAAGCCCATGGCCCGGTAGATCAGGCCGGTGTAGAAGTCGACGTTCGGGTAGAGGCTGCGCGAGACGAAGTAGTCGTCGGAGAGCGCGTGCTCCTCCAGCTTCAGCGCGATGTCCAGCAGCTCGTCGGACTTGCCGAGAGCCGAGAGGACGTCGTGCGCCGCCGCCTTGATGATCTTGGCGCGCGGGTCGAAGTTCTTGTAGACCCGGTGGCCGAAGCCCATCAGCCGGACGCCGTCCTCCTTGTTCTTCACCTTGCGGATGAAGGAGTCGACGTCGCCGCCGGCGTCCCGGATGCCCTCGAGCATCTCCAGCACCGACTGGTTGGCGCCGCCGTGCAGCGGGCCCCAAAGGGCGTTGATGCCGGCGGAGATCGAGGCGAACATGTTCGCCTGCGAGGAGCCGACCAGACGCACGGTGGAGGTCGAACAGTTCTGCTCGTGGTCCGCGTGCAGGATGAGCAGCTTGTCGAGCGCGGCGACGACGGTCGGGTCGAGGTCGTACTCCTGCGCGGGGACCGAGAAGGTCATGCGGAGGAAGTTCTCGACGTAACCGAGGTCGTTGCGCGGGTAGACGAACGGGTGGCCGATCGACTTCTTGTACGCGTACGCCGCGATCGTCGGCAGCTTGGCGAGCAGCCGGATCGTGGAGAGGTTGCGCTGGCGCTCGTCGAACGGGTTGTGGCTGTCCTGGTAGAACGTGGACAGCGCGGAGACGACCGACGACAGCATGGCCATCGGGTGGGCGTCGCGCGGGAAGCCCTTGTAGAAGTTCTTGACGTCCTCGTGCAGCAGGGTGTGCTGCGTGATGTCGTTCCTGAAGGAGGAGAGCTCGTCGACGGTCGGAAGCTCGCCGTTGATCAGCAGGTAAGCGACCTCCAGAAAGGTGGAGCGCTCGGCCAGCTGCTCGATCGGGTAGCCGCGATACCGGAGGATGCCCTGCTCGCCGTCGAGGTACGTGACGGCGGATTTATAGGCGGCGGTGTTCCCGTAACCGCTGTCCAGCGTCACCAGACCGCTCTGGGCGCGGAGCTTGCCGATGTCGAAGCCCTTGTCGCCGACGGTGCTGTCAATCACCGGGTAGGTGTACTCGCCGTCGCCGTACCGCAGTACTACAGAGTTGTCGCTCACGTCTTCCCTCACCGACGTTGTGCCTCATCTTCGAGGTTGCCCTGACTGTCTCTAACCATCCCCCATTTGGCGCAGAAGAGTGCACTCGGGGTCGGCCATTGGGGCCATTGGCGGCACTCAGTGCCGCCAACCAGCTCATCCTGCCCCTTCTGTTCCCCCTCGGGAAGAGCTCTGTGACCTTTCCGACTCGTTTGATCGATCATTTTTGTGCCGCCTCACGATCTTCGAGGTCAGGAGCCGGAGAGCCGGAAGTCCAGGGCCGTGCACCGGCGTCCGGCGGACACCGTGCGCACCGCCTGGCCGATCGCCTTGCGTGAACCGACGAGGACGACCAGCCTCTTGGCCCGGGTGACCGCCGTGTACAGCAGGTTCCGCTGCAGCATCATCCAGGCGCTCGTGGTGACCGGGATCACCACGGCGGGATATTCACTTCCCTGTGAACGGTGGATCGTCACCGCGTAGGCGTGGGCCAGTTCGTCCAGTTCGTCGAATTCGTACGGCACCTCCTCGTCCTCGTCCGTCAGCACCGTGAGGCGCTGGTCGACCGGGTCGAGCGAGGTGACCACGCCCACGGTGCCGTTGAAGACTCCGTTCTTGCCCTTCTCGTAATTGTTGCGGATCTGGGTGACCTTGTCGCCGACGCGGAAGACCCGGCCGCCGAACCGCTTCTCGGCGAGGTCGGGGCGGCCGGGCGTGATGGCCTGCTGGAGCAGGCCGTTGAGGGTGCCGGCGCCGGCGGGGCCGCGGTGCATGGGGGCCAGGACCTGGACGTCCCGGCGCGGGTCGAGCCCGAACCTGGCCGGAATCCGGCGGGCCGCCACGTCGACGGTGAGCCGGCCGACCTCCTCCGTGTCGTCCTCGACGAAGAGGAAGAAGTCCTTCATGCCGTCGGTGACCGGATGCTGCCCGGAGTTGATCCGGTGCGCGTTGGTGACCACCCCCGACTGCTGGGCCTGGCGGAACACGCGCGTGAGCCGCACCGCCGGGACCGGACCGCCGTCGGCCAGCAGGTCGCGCAGCACCTCCCCGGCGCCGACGCTGGGCAGCTGGTCGACGTCCCCGACGAACAGCAGATGGGCGCCCGGCGGTACGGCCTTGACCAGCTTGTTGGCGAGCAGCAGGTCCAGCATCGACGCCTCGTCGACCACCACCAGGTCGGCGTCCAGCGGGCGGTCCCTGTCGTACGCCGCGTCGCCGCCGGGCTTCAGCTCCAGGAGGCGGTGGACGGTGGAGGCGTCGGCGCCGGTGAGCTCGGCGAGGCGCTTGGCGGCGCGGCCGGTGGGGGCGGCGAGCACGACCTTGGCCTTCTTGGCGCGGGCCAGCTCCACGACCGAGCGGACCGTGAAGGACTTGCCGCAGCCGGGGCCGCCGGTGAGGACGGCGACCTTCTCGGTGAGCGCCAGCCGGACGGCGGCCTCCTGCTCGGGGGCCAGGTCCACGCCCGTACGGCCCTTCAGCCAGCCCAGCGCCTTGTCCCAGGCCACGTCGCGGAAACCGGGCATCCGGTCCTCGTCGGTGCGCAGGAGGCGCAACAGCTGGGCGGAGAGGGAGAGTTCGGCGCGGTGGAAGGGGACGAGGTAGATCGCGGTGACCGGCTCGCCGTGCTCACCGGGCACCTTCTCCCGTACGACACCGGGTTCGCCGGAGTCGGTGTCGTACGGCTGGGCCAGCTCGGCCAGGCACTCGATGACCAGGCCGGTGTCGACCTGGAGCAGCTTGACCGCGTCGGCGATCAGCCGTTCCTCGGGCAGATAGCAGTGGCCCTGGTCGGTGGACTGCGACAGGGCGTACTGCAGGCCCGCCTTGACGCGCTCCGGGCTGTCGTGCGGGATGCCGACGGACTGGGCGATCTTGTCGGCGGTGAGGAAGCCGATGCCCCAGACGTCGGACGCCAGCCGGTAGGGCTGGTTCTTCACGACGGAGATGGAGGCGTCGCCGTACTTCTTGTAGATGCGGACCGCGATCGACGTGGACACCTCGACGGTCTGGAGGAAGAGCATGACCTCCTTGATCGCCTTCTGCTCCTCCCAGGCGTCGGCGATCTTCCTGGTCCGCTTGGGGCCGAGGCCGGGGACCTCGATGAGCCGCTTGGGCTCCTCCTCGATGATCTTCAGGGTGTCCAGGCCGAAGTGCTGGGTGATGCGGTCGGCGAAGACCGGGCCGATGCCCTTGACCAGGCCGGAGCCGAGATAGCGGCGGATGCCCTGGACGGTGGCCGGCAGGAGCGTCGTGTAGTTCTCGACCGTGAACTGCTTGCCGTACTGCGGGTGCGAGCCCCAGCGGCCCTCCATGCGCAGGGACTCGCCGACCTGGGCGCCGAGCAGCGCGCCCACGACCGTGAGCAGGTCGCCGGCGCCTCTGCCGGTGTCGACGCGGGCGACCGTGTAGCCGTTCTCCTCGTTGGCGTAGGTGATCCGCTCCAGGACGCCTTCGAGCACGGCAAGGTGCCGGTCTGCGCTCCCCGTTGGTTGGGCCATGATCCGACGTTACCGCCCGGCGCCGACAGCCGCGGCGACGACCGGCGCGGTCCGTGGACGGAGCGAGCCAAGGATCAGCCTTGAATTCCATCGATGGTTGCGAAGGCCCAGGAAGGAGACCGTTCGGATGCCGCGACCAGTCCAGGTCGCCGTTCGCGCCGAGTTCGTCAAGCACTCGGTAGTGTGCGGACGTGACGGGCGGCTGACATCGGGGAACGGGCGGGCGGTCACGACGGCCGCCCGCCGCACGGCCTACGGGTCGCTGACCAGGGGAGCAACTCCATGTACGACTACGACCTCCTGGTCGTAGGGTCGGCCAACGCCGACCTGGTGATCGGCGTCGAGCGCCGGCCGGGGGCCGGGGAGACGGTGCTCGGCTCCGACCTGGCCGTCCACCCGGGCGGCAAGGGCGCGAACCAGGCGGTCGCCGCCGCCCGGCTCGGCGCCCGTACGGCCCTGCTGGCCCGGGTCGGCGACGACGCGCACGGCCGGCTGCTGCTGGACTCGCAGCGGGCGGCCGGTGTCGACACGGTGGGCGTGCTGGTCGGCGGTGCGCCGACCGGGGTCGCACTGATCACGGTGGACCCGTCCGGGGACAACAGCATCGTGGTGTCGCCGGGCGCGAACGGCCGGCTGACCCCGGAGGACGTCCGGGCAGCCGCGAGCCTCTTCCAGGCCTCGCGGGTGGTCTCCGCCCAGCTGGAGATCCCGCTGGAGACGGTCGTGGAGGTCGTACGCGGTCTCGCGGACGGCAGCCGCTTCGTCCTGAACCCGTCGCCGCCGCGTCCGCTGCCCGCCGAGGTGCTGGCGGCCTGCGACCCGCTGATCGTGAACGAGCACGAGGCGAAGGTGATCCTCGGCGACGCGTGCGTGAGCGAGGAACCGGCGGACTGGGCGCGGCTCCTGCTGGCGAAGGGCCCGCAGTCGGTGGTCGTCACGCTGGGCGCGGAGGGTGCGCTGGTGGCGTCCTCGGAGGGTGTCGCGCGGGTCCCGTCCGTGAAGGTGACGGCGGTGGACACGACCGGCGCCGGTGACGCGTTCACGGCGGCGCTGGCCTGGCAGCTCGGGACGGGCGCCGGTCTGGCGGAGGCGGCGGCCCATGCGGCCCGGGTCGGCGCGGCCGCCGTCACGAAGGAGGGCGCGCAGGTGTCCTTCCCGACGGCGGACGAGGTGGCGGCCCTGTGAAGAAGGCCGGAATCCTCAACCGTCATCTCTCCGGCGCCCTCGCCGAGCTGGGCCACGGCGACGGGGTGCTGGTCTGTGACGCGGGCATGCCGATACCGGACGGTCCCCGGGTCGTGGACCTCGCCTTCCGTGCCGGGGTGCCGTCCTTCGCCGAGGTGCTGGACGGGCTGCTGGCCGAGCTGGTGGTGGCGGGCGCGACCGCGGCGACGGAGGTACGGGACGCGAACCCGGCGGCTTCCGTGCTGCTGGACGGGCGCTTCCCCGACGGCCTGACACTGGTGTCGCACGAGAAGCTCAAGGAGCTGTCGGCGGGGGCGCGGCTGGTCGTACGGACGGGCGAGGCGCGGCCGTACGCGAATGTGTTGCTGAGCTGCGGGGTCTTCTTCCAGGCACCCGGCATGTTTCGAGGGGGCCCGGTCGATCGACCGGGCCCCCTCGGGTTTCCCTCCCCATATCAGAACCCCCGCGATCCCCCCAGATCCCTCCCCCAGAAGTCCCGATGCCAAGTACGACCCGCGAGGTACGGGGAGGGTTGTACGGCATCCCAAGATTTTTTTCCGCCCGCGCCGGCCGTCACTCTTCGTCGCCCTTGAGGTAGCCCAGGAGGAGGTCCAGCCTGCCCTTCCCGGTCTCGGGGTCGATCGGGTACCACGACACGGAGCCGCTGCCCGGGAAGCGGGGCAGGTCCTCCACGTCGTGCTCGGGGAAGACGACGCGCAGGACGCGCAGGTGCCAGGTTTCGCGGTGTTCGTACGCGTAGTCCCAGATGTAGCCGCCCTCCCACGCCACGCCCTTGCCCACCGCGCTGCGCCGCTCCCGGTGCTCGGCCCGGAGCCGGTACGCCGGTGAGGCGATCACGATGATGAAGTCCGCCTCCTCGCACTGGCGTTGCATCCATCGCGACCAGTTCTGGGGCCGGCGCTCGGCGTCCTGGTCCAGGATCGGTTCCACTCCGTTGCGGCGCAGGAGGTTCGCGAAGGCGGCGACCCGCGCCCCGTGGCCGGGGTTGTTCTCCTCGTCCTGGGCGTACGAGATGAACACCCGGGGCCGGGGCCGTACCGACGGTGTCTCCTTCCTCGGCTTCGGCACCCTCACCACGGCGACCTTCGGGAACGCCGGCGGCAGGTCGGGCCGGTCGTCCTCGGGCAGCGGGGGCAGGTCCGCCGCGTGGCCCTTGCAGACACCGGCCGCTATCTCGCGCACGGCCCGGCAGTACGGCTCCGACTCGGGGCCCATACCCGGCGCCCGGGCGACTCCGTAGAGGCCTGTCTCGGCGTACTGGTCGACCACGGCGGCGCCTATCACGGGGGCCATGGGCAGTCCGGGCGGCGGCGGTTCCACCGGCTGCCAGCGGACGAGCACCCGCGTCGGGGCGTCGGCGGGGCAGGACAGGCCCGTCTGGTTCAGGCGGTGCTGGAAGAGCGCCCAGTCCCGGCCGCAGCCGGGGTCCGCGTAGTACTGCGGGGAACAGAGGGCGACCAGGACGCGGGCCTCGGCGACGAGTGCCCGGCGGGCCTCGCGCGTCAGTTCGGCGGTGCACTTCTCCGCGTGGACGGGCCGCCGCAACTGACCGGCCACTTCCGTGGCCAGATCCTGATGGAACCGTGCCGCATACATCAGGTTTTCCTCGGCCGCGAAACTCGTGACGAAGTCGATCGCCATGGGCACCCCCTTTCACTCCCCTTTGCCCAGCGGCGCCGAAGTCACGCCGAAAGGGTCCCGAACGTTGGCCAGTTGATGCCTCACCGCACACGAATCACCCTGCGTACGGTAAACGGGGGGACGAACGGGGGCAGCAGTGGAGAGGTCTCGGAACCAGCGGGCACCGGTCGGCCGGACGGCGGTCGCGCACGCTCCACAGGGGCCGACTTGGGGCGACTCCTCACCCCCTTCGGTGCATTGGCCAAAGCCTCGGATTTCCGTGACCTCCGACGGCACGACCACACTGACGGCATTCGACCAATTCATCGTCAAGCTGCACAGCAGATGCAATCTCGCGTGTGACTACTGCTACGTCTACGAATTGCGGGACACCGGATGGCGGTCGCGCCCGCGGACGATGCCCCCGGCGGTCCGGGACCGGCTCGTCGGGCGGATCGCCGAGCATGTGCGCCGGCACCGGCTGCGCCGCATCCGGGTGATCCTGCACGGCGGTGAACCGCTTCTCGCCGGCCCGGAGGTGATCAGCGGTTTCGCCGCGTCGGTCCGCCGGGCGGCGGGCGCGGCGGGCGCCGAGGTGCACCTCGCCCTGCAGACCAACGGAACCCTCCTCACGGACGCCGTACTGGACGCCCTGCTGCGGCACGGCATCCAGGTCGGGGTCAGCCTCGACGGCGACCAGGAGACCCACGACCGGCACCGGGGCCGACCCGGGCCGGGCAGTGGCGCCCGGACCGGCAGCCACGCACAGGTGGCCGCCGCGCTCGCCCGGCTCGCGGCACCGCGCTACCGCGGCCTCTTCGGCGGCCTGCTGTGCACGGTCGACCCGGCCGCCGCCCCGGAGCGGACCTACGACGCCCTACTGGCGCACCGCCCGCCGGCCGTCGACTTCCTTCTGCCGCACGGGACTTGGGACACTCCGCCGGCCGGCGCGAGCGGCACGGAGGCGCCGTACGGGGAGTGGCTCCGCACGGTCTTCGACCGGTGGTGGTCGGACGGCCGGCCGGTGCGGATCCGGCTGTTCGAGTCGATCATCGCCCTGAGCCCGTACGGCCCGTACCGCCCGTACGGGACGGGCGGCAGCGCCGAGCTGCTCGGCACGCTGCCCGCCGCGGCCGTGGTGGTCCAGGCGGACGGCGCCGTGACCTGGACGGAGTCCCTGAACGCGGTCGCGGACGGCGCCGCCCACACCGGCACGGACATATTCAGCCATTCCTTCGACGCGGTGCTGGCGCTGCCCGGCGCCCCCCGGCACGGCGTCGGCTCGCTGAGCGCGGAGTGCCGGCGCTGCCCCCTGGTCGCCGTGTGCGGCGGCGGCCTGCGAGCCCACCGCTTCGGACAGGGACATTTCGACAATCCGTCGGTGTACTGTCTGGACCTCTCTCTGCTCATCCGGCACATCAAAAGCCGGGTGGGCCCATGAGGGGACCGGTGGAACGCACGCCCGAAATCAGCGCCCCGATCAGCACAAATGTCCGGCATATTGCGCCACTTCAGAGGGACCCGAGAAGATGTCGTTGTTTCAAAGCGGCTTCGCGCAGGGCAAAAATGCCTATGATAGACGTGAATTGGCACCGTTGCGCACGCTCGGACCGACCAATGAGTTCGGGAGGCTGGTCCCTTGGGGGGTTGCTGTGGGGCCGTTGTTCTACACCAGTTACGCCAGTTCGACCGGTGACAGAGGACCGGTCCAGCGGTTCCACTTCGATGTCCAGAACGAGATCTACAACGTGCTGGGCCGCCACCCCACCACCGAGGGCCGGCTCAAGCACGCGGAACCCGCGCCCGGACCGGATCCCGCTGTCCTCGACTGCCGCTCCCTGCTGGTGCTCTACTCGGCCGACTACCTGAACGACGAACAGTGCGCCACGGAGTGGTCCGTCTTCCGCGAGCGCATGGACCGCAGACTGTGGCAGACCGGCGAACCGGCCGACTCCCTGGTCGGCGTGCTGTGGCGGGCCGAGTCCCTGGTGCTGCCCCGCGCGGTGGCCAACACCGGCCAACTGCTGGACGACTTCGGCGAGGGGTACCAGGGCCCGGGCGTCCTGGGCATGCAGCGCGACCCCGGCCTGCGGGAGCGCTACCGGACGCTCGTGCGGCGCGTCGCCGAGCGGCTGACGCGGGCCGGGAAGACTCCGCTGGCCGCCATGGACGCGGCCGAGAGCCGCACCGTGGAGCCGTACTTCGGCCCCACCCGGGTCCCGGCGCAGGAGCAGCGCCCGGACCGGCCGACACCCGCGGCCGATCAGGCGCCACGGGCCGGTGAGCGGCACGTCCTGCTGGTCCTGGTCGCCGGCACCCGGTCCCGTATGGAACGGCTGCGCGAGTCCGTCGACGCCTATGGGGAGACGCCCGAGGAGTGGCGCCCCTTTCGCCCGTACAGCGAGGAGCCGGCCTCCGCCACCGCCAGCTGGGCCGCGCACGCCTGCGGCATCGACCGGCTGACCGTCGTCACCCACGACGGCAGCGACCCGGACTCACTGGCACAGGCCGACGCGTCGGCCGTCGTGCTGGTGCTGGTCGATCCGTGGATGACGGGGGATCCCGGCTTCCCGGTGCTGTGGGAGCGGCTGGCGCGGTGCGGGGCGCGGGTCGCGGCCGTCGTGGTGGTGCTGCCCCGGCTGGACGAGGAGAGCCGGCTGGCCGCGTCCCGGCTGCGGGAGGCGCTGTCGCGCACCCCGGCCCGGCTGCTGGGCGCCTCGCACCACGAGGTGGGGTCGCCGGAGTCACTGACACACACCGTGGCCGCCGTGATGGCCGACTCGTTCGCGGACGCCAGAGAGGAGGACCCTCCCTGGGGCACGACGGATGAGCTGCCCCTGGAGGACCCGGCGGAGCGGCTCATCCGCAGACGGCGCGAGCGCGCCGGCTGGCTCAAACGAGGCAGGGGGCCCTGGCCTCCCTTGTTCAGCGGGACACCCAGAGAGTCATGGGGCGGGGGATGAGCGGTACCAGTCGTCCGGCGAAGATCATCACGTTCTATTCGTTCAAGGGGGGCGCGGGACGCACCATGGCGATGGCGAACATCGCCTGGATCATGGCCAGTCAGGGGAAATCGGTCCTGGTCGTCGACTGGGATCTGGAGGCTCCCGGGCTGCACCTCTACTACGCCAAGTACATTCCGATCGCCGACCTGAGCTACGGCGCCGGGATACTCGACATGTTCACCGCCTTCGCGGACGCCGCCAACAGCGACGAGGCGCTCTCCGAGGAGACGCTGCGCGGGCTGCACGACGTGCACACCAACTTCGAGCGCTACTCCGTCGACGTCCACCATCCGTTCCCGCAGGGCGGCAAGCTGCACTACATCGGTCCCGGCCGCATGGACGGGGGCTACGCCAGTCGGCTGCACGGCTTCGACTGGGGCACGTTCCAGACCAGCGACGACGGCCGGGAGTTCCTGGCGGCGCTGCGGGACCGGATGCACGGCAGCGACTACGACTACATCCTCATCGACAGCCGTACCGGGTTCTCCGAGGGCGCGGGCATCTGCACCCTCGCGCTGCCCGACACCGTGGTCATCGGCCTCGCCATGAACCGGCAGGCGATCGAGGGCGCCCGGGAGATCGCCGAGCGGATCACGAGCCAGCACAGAGCCATCGATCTGCACATCGTGCCGATGCGCGTCGACATCTCCGAGAAGCTGCGCCTGGACCGCACCCTGGCCGACGCCCGCGCCGCCCTCGACCCGTTCCTCGGCGTCACCGGCGAGGACGCCCTGGACGCGTACTGGGGCGAGGTGCAGATCCCCTACCGGGCCTACTTCGCCTACGGCGAGGAACTCGCGGTGATGGTGGAGAACCCCCGCCAGACGCACACCGTGCTCGCGGGCTATGTGAAGGCCGCCCACCGGATCACCGACGGCACCGTCAACGGGTTCGAACCGGTGCCGAAGCAGCTGGTGGAGGAGTACCGGGACTGGCAGTTCCGCTTCGAGCGGCCCGCCGACCGCCTCACGATGACGATCCTGAACGCGCCGGACGACCAGATGTGGGCCGACTGGATCACCGCCCAGCTGGCACCGGCCGGCGTCGACGTGGTGCAGCCGCAGCCCGACGACAAACGCCTGGAGGACTCCCTCCCCGACACCGACTACGTCGTCGCGCTGCTCACCCCGCGGCTGCCGGGCACCCCGGCCGGACGCGCGATCGAACGCCTGACGGTGGCGCCCACGGGCACCGCACCGCGGCAGAAGTTCGTGGGCCTGCGGGTCAGCACGGCCCGGCTCGCCCCGCACTACGACCTGCCGGACGCGGCAAGCCTCGCCGGCCTTGACGAACTCACCGCGCACCGGGTCCTGCTGTCCCGGTTCAGCCTGAGCGACAGCGCCGACACCCGGTTCGTCCCCGGGCACGGGCCG
This sequence comes from Streptomyces dysideae, assembly GCF_001514305.1. Lineage (GTDB taxonomy): Bacteria > Actinomycetota > Actinomycetes > Streptomycetales > Streptomycetaceae > Streptomyces > Streptomyces dysideae. The sequence continues at coordinate 168,541 of NZ_KQ949082.1, read as the reverse complement.
CGCTTCCCCGGCCGCCAGCCGGACGTGTGGTCGCTGCCCATGCGCAACGCCCGCTTCATCGGCCGGGCCCGCCAACTACGGGAGATCCAGCAGGGGTTCGGCTTCTCCATGGCCGACCACACCGCGCCGCGCGTGCTGTACGGCATGAAGGGCGCCGGCAAACGCCAGGTCGCCCTGGAGTACGCGCACCGCTTCGCCTCCCAGTACGACCTGGTGTGGTGGGTCCCCGCGACCAGCCCGGACGGCATCCAGGCCTCGCTCAGGGAGCTCGCCCGGGCGATCAACGCGCACTCCGGCGGAGCCCGTTCGGGAGACGACCTGCCCGCCCTGCGGGAGGAACTGCGGCTGGGCCGGCACTGTCCCCGCTGGCTGCTCGTCTTCGACGGCGCGGACGGCCACGAGACCGTCGAGCCGTTCCTGCCGGGCGGCGGCACCGGCCATGTGCTGATCACCTCGCTCAACTCCCAGTGGCCGGCCGAGTACGAGACCCAGCAGGTGGAACAGTTCACCCGTGAGGAGAGCCTGCTCCTCCTCGGCAAGGGCATCTCCGGAGCCGACGACAGCGCACTGGACCGGCTCGCGGACCGGGTCGGCGACCTGCCGCTGCTGCTGCGGGCGGCCGTGGCCGGACTGAGCGCCTACCCCGAGCGGATCGACGACTACATCCAGCTCCTGGACAGCCGGGAGGCCGACGCACGCGAGGAGGTCCTGCCCGGGTACGGGTCGATCGACGCGGTCTACCAGCTGGCCTTCGACAAGCTGCGCCGGCAGTCCGTGGCCGCGGCCCGGCTGCTGGAGCTGTGCGCCTTCCTGTCCCCGGACGGCGTGGGCATGAACGTCATCCAGTCGCCCGCGATGCTGCGGCTGCTCTCCCAGCTGGACGAACGCCTGCGGGACTCCCTGCGGCTGCGCAGGGTGATGAACCGGCTCGTCGAGCAGGAGCTGGCCGCGGTGGACCACAAGACCCGCAAGCTCAAGGTGCACCGGGTCGTGCAGGACCTGGTCCGCGGCTGGATGACCCCCGAGGAGCGGGAACGCACCCGCGCCGAGGTGCTGGGCGTCCTGGCCTCCATGGTGCCGATGGACCTCGAACGGCACGAGAGCCGGCACCAGGAGGACTTCGCCGAACTCGACCGGCACGTCCTCGCGTGCGGCGCGCTGGACAGCGCCGACCCGGAGGTGCACCGCTGGCTGGTCAGCCAGGTCTACCACCGCTGGTTCTCCGGCCGGTGGACCGCGGCCCGGGAGCTCGGCGAGCTCGTCCTCGACCGGTGGCGGCCGGCGCTCGGCCCCGACGACACCATGGTGCTGCGCATGGAGACACAGGTCTCCGCCGCCTGCCGGCTGCTCGGCCGGTACAAGGCCGCCCTGGAACTGTCCTCGCACGCCGTCCGGATCCAGCGCGAGCGCGACAGCCAGGACACGTACACCCTGCTGGCGGCCCGCGGCTACGCGGCCGACCTGCGGGCCACCGGCCGCTTCCAGGAGGCGTACGACGAGGACAAGCGGACCTACTCCGGGCTGGTCAACGCGATCGGCCGGGAGCACAACGGCACGCTGGAGGCCTCGGGCAACCTCGCGGTGTCCCGGTTCTACATGGAGACCATCGAGGCCGCCGTGGACCAGGACCGCAACACCTACGTGGCGCGCAGGCGGCTGTTCGGCGAGGACGACCACCGGCCCTGGATGTCGTACGCCGCGCTCGGCACCTACTTCCGGGAACTGGGCGAACTGGCCGACTCCGAGCTGTATCTGACCCGGGCCTGGCAGCGGCTGCTGGAGCTGGTGGGCCCGGACGACTACCACTACCTCCGGGCGCTGGCCAGCCTGGGCATGACCATGGTGCGCAAGGGCGAGGCACAGCAGGGCCTGAAGCGGCTGCAGGACGCCTACAAGGGCTTCGAGAACCAGTGGGGCGTACGCCATCCGCGCACCATGGCCTGCGAGCTGTCCATCGCGATCGGCCTGCACGCGGCCGGGCGGACGGGCGACGCGGCGGTCCGCACCCGGGAGGTCTTCGACCGCTACGTCGAGGTGTTCGGGCCCAAGCACCCCTTCACCAGCATCTGCCGCAGCAACCTCGCGCTGTACCTGCTGGGCGTCGAGGACCACGACCCGGCCCTCGCCCACGCGCGGACGGCCGCCTCCGAGCTCGGAGCGGTGTTCGGGTACGAGCACCGCTACACGCTCGTCGCGCGCATGAACCTGAACAACTGCATGGACGCGCTGGGCCTGCAGAGCGGCACCCGGGCGGCCGAGGACAACGGCATCCACGAGAGCTGCGCCCAGCCCTTCGCGTGGGGCGACGCCCATCCGGTGACCCTGACCGCGCTGGCGAACCTGGTGGCCTCGCGCCCGGATGACTCCGCCGCCCTGCGGGCAAGACTCCAGCACAAGGTCCCCGAATGTTTCACAGAAGGACACCGGCTCGGGGCGGCACTGCTGGCCGAGCCGTACCACAGGGTCGGCGCTGATCTGGAGGTGCAGGATGTCTGACCCCTCGGGCGCCACCGCGACGGGCAGCGTGCGATATCCGGACGGGGAGACTCCACAGATGGCCGAACTAGGGTTAAAACTAAGCCAGTTGCTCCACTCGGAGGGCCTGGCGCATTTGGTGCTCTACGACCGCGACATACCGAAGGTCGTCCTCGACGCCGACGCTCCGCCGGGCGCGGAGAAAACGGCGTTTTCACCACAGTCGCGCGCCCATGAACGCGCCGGGCGCCAGCTTTACTACATTCTCGAGGAACTCGCGCCGGATTTCGCGGAGTTGCGCACCGGCGCACTTATCCGCACCGTTTTACGCGTCCCCGAAGGCGCCGTTCTCTATTACCTCGTCGAACCGGGATTCCATCTCTACGGCGCCACCGCCGCCCTGAACCGGCTGAATGAGCTGGACACCAGGATGGCGGAATGCGTCAACCGCCTGCGGACCGATGTACGGTACAGCCCGCTCAATTACGGCGCCTGGTTCGGCGACGACGTCTGGACCGGGAAACCGGCCGCCGAGGACTTCCCGCCGCCCGCGGACACCCCACGGGCGAGCACCACCGAGCCCGCCGACCCGTCCGGCGCCTACGTCTTCGGGGACGTGACCGACGCCGCCCGCATACCGGCCGGCACCGAGGAGATCCTGCGGGCGGCGCTCGACGTGGACGGGCTGCACTACGTCGCCTACTACACCGACCCGGCCTCCCTGTGCACCGCGGACCTCTTCAACCACCCCGTCCTCGGGCGTTACTTCATGGCCCGCTCCCCGGACCAGCGGCGGGACAAGTACGGCCGGATGGGCCGGCTGCTGCCCGGCATCACCCGCCGGATGAACATGTCCCTGCGGACGGTCCTGCGCGGCGAGGTCCTCCAGGTGGTCCTCGACGTGGAGCAGGGCGCCGTGTACTTCCACACGCTGCCCGGCGGGCGTTTCCTCGTGGGCGTCACCCTCGACCAGGCGAGGGTGACCGAGGCCGACCACCGCGTCGTGCGGCTCGGACGCGAACTGACGGGCGACTGACCACCCGCCGCTGCGGCCGGCCGAGGGGATGTGGGCGTGGGTTCTCCAGCAAGTCGCTCCGAGCGGTCCCGGGCCGTCCTGGACGCCCTCCTCCTGCCCCTCCTGCTGCCCGTCGCCGTCGCGGGCACGGGCGTCCTGGCCGGGCAGTGGCTGACCCTCGACGTCCGGGCCGGAGGCGGGTTCTACGGCTGGCTGACGTCGGCGCTGCTCGCCGTCGGGCTGTACGGCAGCGCCGCCGGCATCGCCCGGCCGCACGCCCGCGGCGACGTGTACCGCATCGTCGTCGCCATCACCTTCGGCGTGGTCGTCAAGGCCGCGTTCATCGCCGGAGCCCTGTACCTGGCCTACCGGGACCGGCCGGAGTACCTCGTCCTCGCCGTCGCCATGGCGCAGATCGATCCGCTGTCGGTGTCGGCGATGCTGGAGAGCCGGGACATGTCACGGCGCGCGAAGTCGCTGCTGGCCGCCTGGGCCTCCTTCGACGACCCGGTGACCACCGTCCTCGTCGTCGTCCTGGGCTCGATGGTCCTCAAGGGCACCGGCAGCGTCGCCTCGGGCACCGCCGACTACGCCCAGACCCTCCTCGGCAACCTGCTGCTCCTGACGGCAGCGGCGCTCGTCTGGCTCGTGATCCGCCGCCGCGCCCCCGCCGGCCCGCCGGTGAGCGGCACCCGCAGGGCGGTGCAGATCGCCGCTCTGGTGGCGCTGCTGGCCGTTGCCACCTGGCAGTTCCTGATGCTGGGGCTGGCCCTGGCGGCGCTGTTCTTCCGGCCCGCGCTCGGCCGGTGGCTGGGCCGGGCGACCAACACGGCCCTGTTCGTGGCGACCTTCCTGCTGGGCATGCTGCTGGCCCGGGGCGCCGAGTTCGCCGTCGGTGCCGTGCTGGGTCTGGCCACGTTCACGGCGCAGATCCTCGTCGGTGCCGTGGTGTCGCTCGGCTACTCGCGCCCCGACCGGGCGTCCCTGTGCCTGAGCCAGCAGAACGGCATCACGGCGATCATCCTCGCACTGCTCCTGGAACCCCGGCTGTCCCAGGCCGTCGCGATCGTAGCCCCCGCGATCCTCGTGGTGAACGTCCTGCACCTGGCGTCCAACGGCCTGCTCGGCCGCGCCCGCCGGAACGCCGCGGCTGCCGACCGGAAAACGGCGCGGGCCCCGGACACCGGTGACTCATCACCCGTGCCCGAGGCCTACTGACCTTGTGCCCGACGTCTCAGCCTGCGTGCTCGACGAACCGCGCCGCCGTCTCCGCCAGCACCTCCCGCCCGTCCCGCGCCCACAGCACGTCGTTGAACAGCTCGACCTCGATGGCACCGGTGTACCCGGCGGCCTCGACGTAGCCCTTCCACTCCCGCATGTCGATCGCCCCGTCACCGATCTGCCCACGGCCGGTGAGCACGCCCTCCGGCAACGGGGTCGTCCAGTCGGCGAGCTGGAAGGTGTGGATACGGCCGCCCGCGCCCGCCCGGGCGATCTGCGCCGGAGCCGTGTCGTCCCACCAGATGTGGTACGTGTCCACGGTCACGCCCACCTGCCGGGCCGGAAAGCGTTCCGCGAGGTCCAGCGCCTGGGCGAGGGTGGAGACCACGCAGCGGTCGGAGGCGAACATCGGGTGCAGCGGCTCGATGGCCAGCTTCACGCCGTGCTGCTCCGCGTACGGGCCCAACTCGCCCAGCGCGTCGGCGATCCGCTCCCGCGCGCCGTACAGGTCCTTGGAGCCGGCCGGCAGCCCGCCGGAGACCAGGACCAGCACCTCGGTGCCGAGCGTCGCGGCCTCGTCGACGGCCCGCCGGTTGTCGTCCAGCGCCTGGGCACGCTCCGTCGGGTCGATCGCGGTGAAGAAGCCGCCCCGGCACAACGTCGTCACCGTCAGCCCCGCGTCACGGACCAGCTTGGCCGTCGCCTCCAGGCCGTACGACTGGACCGGCTCCCGCCACAGACCGACGTTGGTGATACCCAACTCACCACAGGCGTCGGCCAGTTCGGGCATCGACAGCTGCTTGACCGTCATCTGGTTGATGGAGAAGCGTTCGAGGCCGGTCACTGGGTCACTCCGTACAGGCTCAGCAGGTTCTTCATCCGCTCCTCCGCCAGCTTCGGGTCCGGGAACAGGCCCAGTCCGTCGGCGAGTTCGTAGGCGCGTACGAAGTGCGGCAGGGAACGGGCCGACTGCAGGCCGCCGACCATCGTGAAGTGCGACTGGTGACCGGCCAGCCAGGCCAGGAAGACCACGCCCGTCTTGTAGAAGCGGGTCGGGGTCTGGAAGAGGTGGCGGGACAACTCGACGGTGGGGTCGAGGAGTTCGCGGAACCCGGCCGTGTTCCCGGTGTCCAGCACCCGTACCGCCTCGGCCGCCAGGGGCCCCAGCGGGTCGAAGATGCCCAGCAGCGCGTGGCTGAAGCCCTTCTCGTCGCCCGCGATCAGCTCCGGGTAGTTGAAGTCGTCCCCGGTGTAGCAGCGAACGCCGTCGGGCAGCCGGCGGCGCAGGTCGACCTCCCGCTGGGCGTCCAGCAGCGACACCTTGATGCCGTCCACCTTGTCCGGGTGGGCGGCGATGACCTCCAGGAAGGTGTCGGTGGCCGCGTCGAGGTCGCTCGACCCCCAGTAGCCCTCCAGCGCCGGGTCGAACATCGGACCCAGCCAGTGCAGGACGACGGGCTCGGCGGCCTGGCGGAGGAGATGGCCGTAGACCTCGAGGTAGTCCTCGGGGCTCTTGGCGGCGGCCGCGAGCGCCCGGGACGCCATCAGGATGGACTGCGCGCCCGCTTCCTCGACGACGGCGAGCTGCTCCTCGTAGGCCGCGCGGACCTCTTCCAAAGTCCCCGCGGCGATCTGGTCGGTGCCGACACCGCACGCGATACGCCCACCGACGGCCTTGGCCTCGGCAGCGGACCGCCGGATCAGCTCCGCCGCGCCCGCCCAGTCCAGGCCCATACCGCGCTGAGCGGTGTCCATCGCCTCGGCGACACCGAGCCCGTGGGACCACAGGTGACGGCGGAAGGCGAGGGTGGCGTCCCAGTCGACGGCGGCCGACGAGTCGGGGCTGGTGTCGGCGAACGGGTCGGCGACGACATGCGCCGCCGAGAAGACCGTCCGGGAGGTGAAGGGCGAGCCGGTGGTGAGGGCGAGGGGCTCCTGACGGGGCTCGTACGCCCTCAACCCGCCCTTGAAGTCGGGAAGTTGAATGGTCACAGCGCGATCTCCGGTACGTCGAGACGACGGCCCTCCGCCGAGGACTTCAGGCCCAGCTCGGCGAGCTGGACGCCACGGGCGCCGGCGAGGAGGTCCCAGTGGTAGGGAGCATCGGCGTAGACGTGCCGGAGGAACAGCTCCCACTGGGCCTTGAAGCCGTTGTCGAACTCGGCGTTGTCCGGCACCTCCTGCCACTGGTCGCGGAAGACCTCGGTGGCGGGGATGTCCGGGTTCCAGACGGGCTTGGGCGTGGCGGAGCGGTGCTGCGCACGGCAGTTGCGGAGCCCGGCGACGGCCGAGCCCTCCGTCCCGTCGACCTGGAACTCGACGAGCTCGTCGCGGTTGACGCGGACGGCCCAGCTGGAGTTGATCTGGGCGATCGCGCCGCCCTCCAGCTCGAAGATGCCGTAGGCGGAGTCGTCGGCGGTGGCGTCGTAGGGCTTGTCGTTCTCGTCCCAGCGCTGCGGGATGTGGGTGGCGGTGAGGGCCTGGACGGACTTCACACGGCCGAACAGCTCGTGCAGGACGTACTCCCAGTGCGGGAACATGTCGACGACGATGCCACCGCCGTCCTCGGCGCGGTAGTTCCAGGACGGGCGCTGAGCGGTCTGCCAGTCCCCCTCGAACACCCAGTAGCCGAACTCGCCGCGGATGGAGAGGATGCGGCCGAAGAAGCCGCCGTCGATGAGCCGCTTCAGCTTGAGCAGGCCCGGCAGGAACAGCTTGTCCTGGACGACGCCGTGCTTGATGCCGGCCTCGTTGGCGAGCCGGGCGAGCTCCAGGGCGCCGTCCAGACCCGTGGCGGTCGGCTTCTCGGTGTAGATGTGCTTGCCGGCGGCGATCGCCTTCTTGATCGCCTCCTCACGGGCCGAGGTCACCTGGGCGTCGAAGTAGATGTCGACGGTCGGGTCGGCGAGGACAGCGTCGACATCGGTCGAGATGTTCTCGGCGTCCAGGCCGTGCTGCTCGGCGAGCGCCCTGAGCGCGTGCTCACGGCGGCCGACCAGGATCGGCTCCGGCCACAGCACGGTGCCGTCGCCGAGGTCGAGACCGCCCTGCTCACGGAGGGCCAGGATGGAGCGGACCAGGTGCTGGCGATAGCCCATGCGCCCGGTCACACCGTTCATGGCGATACGCACCGTCTTGCGTGTCACGTCATTCCCTTCGTAGGCGTCGTACGCGGCGTTCGTGCGCGATCCGTACGCGGTTGTGCGCGCCGCGTACGCCTAGGCCCGGTCGGGCCTGCCGATGAGCGTCACAGCAAGCGCTTTCTATCTGATGAGAAGCTAGCCTCTGACCAGCGGTCGGGACAAGACCGTGACGGGGTCGAGTTGTTCGAGGGGGCGAACAACAGGGGGCTGGGGCCGTAGGGTCTGGTCGGAACCGTGACTGTGAGACGTCTGTGCAGGCCACGGATGCCTGTGAATACCCGTACACGACGAGGTACGACACGATGCGCGACCGGAGGACGACGAGATGACGGTGACCCTGGCGGACGTGGCGGCCCGCGCGCAGGTCTCCCCCGCGACGGTGTCGCGCGTACTGAACGGGAACTACCCCGTGGCCGCGTCCACCCGGGAACGGGTGCTGCGGGCGGTCGACGAGCTGGACTACGTACTCAACGGCCCCGCGAGCGCGCTGGCCGCGGCGACGTCCGACCTGGTCGGCATCCTGGTCAACGACATCGCCGACCCCTTCTTCGGGATCATGGCGAGCGCGATCCAGGCGGAGATCGGGGGTCCCGGCGGGCGCGCGGGCGGTGAGCGCCTCGCGGTCGTCTGCAACACCGGCGGCTCCCCGGAGCGCGAGCTGACGTACCTGACCCTGCTCCAGCGGCAGCGCGCGGCGGCGGTCGTACTCACCGGCGGCGCGGTGGAGGACGCCCCGCACGCGGCGGCGGTCGCGGCGAAGCTGCGGAAGCTGCACGACGCCGGGACGAGGGTGGTGCTGTGCGGGCGCCCGCCGGCCCCGGACACCGGCGCGATCGCGCTGACCTTCGACAACCGCGGGGGCGGGCACGAACTGACGGAGCACCTCATCGGCCTCGGGCATCGACGGCTGGGGTACATCGCGGGTCCGGAGGAGCGCACGACGACCCGGCACCGGCTGGAAGGCCACCGTGCCGCGCTCGCCGACCACGGCATCGAGGAGGACCCGCGCTGGACGGTCCACGGCCGCTATGACCGGCAGGCCGGCTACGAGGCGACACTGGAACTCCTGCGCCGCGACCCGACGTTGACGGCCGTGGTCGCCGCGAACGACTCCGTCGCCCTGGGTGCGTGCGCGGCACTCCGTGACTCCGGCCTGCGCATCCCGGACGACGTCTCCGTGGCCGGCTTCGACGACCTGCCGTTCAGCGTCGACGCGGTGCCTTCGCTCACGACGGTGAGGCTGCCGTTGGCGGAGGCGGGGGCGCGGGCCGGGCGGATCGCCATGGGGCGGGAGGAGCCGCCGCCAGGGGAGATCGCGACGATTCGGGGGGAGTTGATGGTGCGGGGGTCTTCCGGGGGGCCTCGGGGCTGAGAGCCTGTGTCACATCCCCGGCCGGATCAGCGCACGTCGTCTGGTGCGTGCGATCGCAAGGCGCCGGAGCCGCCCTCGATGGGGGTCCCCCCGCGCGAGGTTGTTCGAGCGTGGGGGAGGAGCCACGCGGGCGTTTCGGCAACGCGGCGAGCGTGCGTGCCAGGCGGCGGGCGCCCGGCCGGGGATGTGACACAGGCTCTGAGGGGGCTCGGGCCGAGGGGGCTCGGACTGGCGGCCCGCGGCAAGCGGTCGCCCGCGCGCCCGGTGTGAAGCTGACGAGCTCAAGCACCCAGCGACGCTGACGGTTACGGGACAGCCCTCAGCGCTGGAGGTGGACGGTCATCTCCACGGTCACGTCGTCGCCCGCCGAGAGGCCCTGCGGCCTGCGCACGGCGTCCTTGAGCGGCAGCAGGTAGCCGCCGTCCTTGGGAAAGAGCGACGTCCTGAAGGCGACCTCGCCGATCCGGGCCTCGACCGGGATCACGCCCCAGCCGTATGTGGCCATCGCGGCCACCTCTCGGATGTCGGCGGACTCCTCGTCGGGCACGGGGACGAAGTAGTACGGCGACGGTCCGCGCCATTCGATCACCCGGCCGGTGAAGGCGAGTTCCATGCCGTCAGTTCCGTTCCTCGAGGACGGCCAGGTCGCGCTCGGCGTACATGCGGTGCCACCACTCCTCGTTGAGGACGACCAGCAGGCACTCGCGGACGGGAGAGGTCTCGCCCTCGTCCGGCCAGCCGGGACCCACGAGCGGCTCGGTCCGGCTGTCGAGCCGGTCGTCGGTCAGGCCGTCGACGACCCGCCGCATCAGCGTCATCGCCGCCAGCCGCAGTGCGAGCGCCTCGTCGAGCGACGGGCGCGCGTCACGGTCGTGCGGCACTCCAGGCCGGGGCGCCATCTGGTCCCACGGCAGGGACAGCGGGTGCCATGGGCTCGGATCGCCCAGGATGCAGCGGCCGACCCAGGACTCGGTCGCGAACGCGAGGTGGCGCAGGGTCTGGACGAACGACCACTCGCCGTCGACCGACGCGTGCAGCGTCTCCGGGGGCAGCCGGCGTGCCCGTGCGACGGTCGCCTCCCACAGCCGCTCGTTGAGGTTCCAGGCCTCCCGGAACCCCTCGGGGGTGGTCGGCCGGAACCTGGGGCGGTCGGGGTGCCGGCGGTCCAGCTCGGCCTCCACCAGCGGCGCGACGTCGACCCCGTTGATGACGAGGTTCTGGATCTCGCCGTCGATGGTGGTGTCGACCATTTCGACGCCGCGCATCACGACCTGGTTGAGCTCACAGGCCCGGAACGTCGCCCCGCTGAGGCTCACCGTGGTGAACCGCGCCCCCGTCATGTCCGCGCGTTCATGCTCCTTGCCGCGCAGGTCGGTGAAGTCACTGTCGCTCATGGCGGTCAGGCTAGGGCGGACCGATGAGTTCTCGCTTCCGATCGGTCTCCCTGGTATACGGCTCCTCCAGAACGGACGTGATGACCGTGCCGACCAGTGCCGCCTACGCCAAGGTCAACCGCCTGGAGATGTACTACGAGGTCTTCATCGCCGTCCTCTGACGGCCCGCCGGAACCCGGCCGGCCGATCTGGTCCGAAGTCAAGCGTCCCGGTCGGCTTCCCGGGCTGTGCGCTCAAGCCGGCTTCGATGGTTCTCCCACCACGCCGAGTCGCCCGGCGGCATGCTGTCGTTGCCCTTGTTCATCCCCACCGCGCCGTCCATCAGTTCCCGGATGATGTCGGCGTGCCCGGCGTGCCGGTGCGTATCGGCGATCACGCGCACCACGGCATGGTGCAACGTCAACTCGTCCCTGCCGCCGGGCCACCACGGCACTCTGCCGACCGTGTCCAGTGGCAGCGCGTCGATCGTCGCGTCCGCGTGCGCCCACGCCCGGCGGTAGAGCTCCACGATGTGCTCGCGTGGCTCGTCGGCGGTGGCCCACATGTCCGCGTTGGGCTCAGCGCCGTCTTCGAGCCAGGGCAGCGGCTCGCCGGACGGGCGTCCGAAGGTGTCGCCGAGGTAGCCCAGTTCCACGCCGGCCACGTGTTTCACCAGGCCCAGGAGGTTGGTGCCGGTCTGCGTCAGCGGGCGGCGGACGTCGTACTCCGAGAGCCCTTCGAGCTTCCACAGCAGGGCATCGCGGGCGGACTGCAGGTAAAAGTGAAGGTCGGCCTTGGCATCCGTTGCGGTCATGGGGACCAGTCTGCCGCCGGCGCGATCTTCGTCCACCTCCTTTCCTGACGTTCCTCAGCCGTCCGACTTGCCGGTTTCGCCAACCCGTCGACGTCGAAATCCACGAGCCACTCGGTCGCGGTCCAGGCAGGATGCCCTCCGTGAACCATGTCCTGTGCGGGCTCGCCGCCAATACGGCCCTGCCGTCCGAGCTGGTCGACCAGCTGATCGCGGTCGCGGACGACGACATCGCCGCGGACCTCGCCGACCGCGCGGACCTCAGCCATGCGCAGGTGGTCGCGTTGGTCTCGCGCGTCGAAGAGAGCGCAGGACGGCTTGCGTACGCGGGCCGGCTGACCGCCGCCGACATCGATCCCGTGGCGCAGCCGCACGCCGCCCTCGCCCTGCTCCATGAGCGGGCCGGGAGTCCGGAGTGGGCGCGCCTCCTCGCGGCGGATCCGGCTTCCGAGCGCCGGGAAAAGCTGGCTGCCTGCTCCGGTCTCCCGCCCGATGTGGTGGAGACACTCGCTGCGGACTCGGACGTACGAGTCGTCGCGGAGCTCGCGTTGTGGACCACGCCGGAAGTGGCCGCCAGGCTCGCGGGACATCCGCATGCCGAGGTCCGCCGCGCGGTGGCCGTCAACGAGGCGACGCCCCCGGCCGTACTGGCGGCGATGGCAACCGGCGCAGGGCTGCCTCCCGCGCAGTGGTGTCTGGTCTGCGACCGCGAGGAGACGCCGTTCATGCATGATCCGCGATGCCGCCGGCTCGACTGCGATCTGCTGCCGGGCGCCTCCTGCGACGGCTCCCACGAGTCCACCGTGCACGACATACGGCGGGCGGCACTGCGGAACCCGGCCACACCCGCCGAGGCCGTCGTCGGCTTCGCCGACCATCCTTCGATGCTGCTGCGCTGGGCACTTGCTGCCCGCCCGGACCTGCCCCCGGAGGTGTGCGAACGGCTCGCCGTGGATGCCGCTCCCGGTGTTCGAGCCGACCTCGCCGAGAATCCCACGATCGACGACGCCGTGATCCGCGTGCTGGCCGGCGACCGTGACCACGAAGTGCGGCGCGGGCTCGCACACAACCCACGCGTGCCGCTCGACGTGCTCACCTACCTGGCCGACAACACCAAGATCGGCGCCACCCTGCTGCCGCGGATCGCCGCCGCCTCTCCCGTCGAGGTCGAGGAGCTGGCCCAGTCACCGGACCCGGCGGTGCGGATGCTCCTGGCCCAAAGGCGCGATCTGCCGGCCGGGATTCGCGACGCGCTGGCCATCGACCCCGACGCGAAAGTGGTCAAGTCCGTCGCCGCGCATCCGGGCCTCTCCGAAGCGCAGTTGCGCGCCATGGTCGACAGACACGGCGTTCAGGTCGTCGCCAAGGTGGCGTCCAACCCGGACGCGACTCCGGCGCTGCTGGAGGACCTGACCCGGCGCGAACCATCGGTACGGAAGGCGCTCCGCGAGGTCGCCCGGCATCGCCGTGCGACAGCCCCGGCACTGCTCGCCTGCCTGGCAGACAATCGGGCAAGGCCGATAGCCGCCGGCCATCCCTCCCTCCCGCCGCAGGTCGTCGCAGAGCTGCTCACCGACACCGACGGGCAGGTGGTCGAAGCGGCGGCCGCCAACCCGTCGCTGCCGTTTGCCGTGATGTCGGAGCTGGTGCGCCGGTCCGCGCAGGACAGTCGGCCACACCAGCCCGGCCTCCCGGTCAGGGCGTCTCGTCCTCATCCGTGAGGTGCTCGGGCAGACCGGTGTTGGGGATGTCGAATTTCTGTGCGTACCGGTCGTTGAGTTCGGACCAGCCGAAGTCGACTGCCGCGGCGCCGCGGATCGGCGGGATCGACCGCCCTTCGAGCAGTTTCTCGGCCACGTCGAGGCACAGGTGCCAGCCGGCCGCGACCTTCGGGATCCACTCGCGGTCCTTGACGGTGTGCCGGAGTGTCAGCCGGGTGCCGGCGCCGGTGGCCGCCAGCTCCCAGCGCAGCAGGTCGGTGCCGAGGGTGTACTCCAGGAGCGTCGGCGGTTCGGCGCGTACGACCGTGGCTGCCATGTCCTGCCAACGGCGTCCTCGCCTCAACCCGGCGCATCCACCAGCGCCACGGCTTCGTCCTGGCCGCCGAGAAACCGCACCGCTCCTTCGGGAAGGACCTCGTGGGACAGCACTGGCGCCTGGACCTGCACGGCACGCCGGAGTGACAGTAGGGTCCGGTATATGAAGCTGGCGTTCTCCACCCTCGGCGTCCCCGGTCTGCCCCTCCCGGACGTGCTGCGACTCGCGACCACACACGGCTACCACGGCGTCGAGCTGCGCGCTCACGCCGAGGAGCCGGTGCACCCCGGCCTCGACGCCGGCCAACGGGCCGAAGCGGCGGCCGAGTTCAAGGCATCCGGCATCGAGCTGCTGGGCCTCGCCGGGTACGCGCGCGTGGCCGCGCCCGGCGCCGACGAACCGGTGATCGAGGAGATCCGCACCCTCCTCGACCTGGCCCGCGACCTGGGCGCCGGCTACGTCCGGGTCTTCCCCGGCGCGGCCGACGGCCAGCCCCGCGAGGAGGCCGACGCGACGGCGGCCCGGCGGCTCGGTACGGCGGCGGAGTACGCGGCCGATCTCGGCGTACGCATCCTCCTCGAGACCCACGACTCGCACCGCACGGGAGCCGACGCGATCCGCGTCCTCGGCCTGGTCGGCCACCGCAACGTCGGCTCGCTCTGGGACGTCATGCACACCTGGCTGGGCGGCGAGCAGCCCTCGGAGACCTACGCGGCCCTCTCCCCGTACCTCGGCTACGTCCAGGTCAAGGACATCGCCTCCACCGAGGACACGACCCCGCTGCCGCTGGGCGCCGGGGTGCTGCCGCTCGCGGAGTGCGTGGAGGTGCTGTCCCGGCACGGCTGGGACGGCTGGCTGTGCTGGGAGTACGAGAAGCGGTGGTACGAGGGTGCCGCGCCGCTTCCCGAACTGCTGAGCGCGGGGCGCGAGCACCTGGGCCGACTGCTCAACGATTCGGCTTGAACTTCGCGCCGGCGTCCAGGCACCACTCCAGCACCGCGGGCCACGGCCCGTACCCGGCGTCCAGGTCGAGGTGGCCGGCGCCGGCCAGGAGGTCGGTGGGGATGCCGAGTGGATCGCCGTAGCCGACAGCGGCGCCCTCCGGGCAGTACGGGTCGTCGTCCCCGGCGACCAGGCGGGTCGGCCCGGGCATGGTGAGGGAGCCGAGCGGCGGCGGGGCGAAGGCGGCGACCTCGGAATGCCGTACGAGCACGGAGCCGGACGGCGGGCCGACGAGCAGCACCCGGTCGACGTCCCCGAGCCCCGGCAGCCCCCGCGCCACGGCGTGCAGCCACAGCACGACGGACAGACTGTGCGCGACGACGACCCGCCGGCCACTCCCGTCGAGGGCCTTGAGGTGACGGGCCAACTCCCCGAGCCAGACGTCGATTTCCGGGTCGTCGGGGTCGGGCAGCTGCGGGTAGGCGACGTCGTGGCCGAGTTCGGTGAGACGGTCGGCGAGCCAGTGCTGCCAGTGCTCGGCGGGGCGGTGGTTCTGCCAGCCGTGGAGGATGAGGTAGGCGGTCATGGGATCGATCGTTTCCGATCACCGCTCGGCAGGTCCAGTTAATCTTTTACGGTGGAACAGGTAAGTCAGTCCTTCACAGTGGACCTGCGCCGTCTGACCGTCCTGCGCGAGCTGCGGCGCCGGGGCAGTCTGGCGAGGACCGCCGAGGCCCTGCATCTGACGCCGTCGGCGGTCTCGCAGCAGATCGCCGCGCTGGCGAGGGAGGCGGGCGTCCCTCTGACGGAGCGCGACGGCCGGGGCGTACGCCTGACCGGTCAGGCCCGCGTCCTGCTCGCCCACGCCGATCTGATCGCCGCCCAACTCGAGCGGGCGCGGGCCGACTTGGCGGCGTACGGGGAGGGCGGCGGGCGCGGGTCGGTGACGATCGGGTGCTTCTCCAGCGGGATCCTGGGCCTGCTGCCGGGGGCGTTGCGGGCACTGGGCGAGTGCCTGCCGCAGGTGAAGGTGGACGTCGTGGAGGCGGAACCGCCGGACCTGTTCACGGCGCTCGACGGGGGTCAGATCGACGTGGCGGTGGCGGTGGACTTCGCGGCGACACCGGCGTACACGGACCGTCGTTACAGCCGGACCGACCTCTTCACCGACGTCCTGGACATCGCGGTCCCGCCCGGTCACCGCCTCGCCGGTCGCGGCCGTATCGGGCTGCGGGAGCTGGCCGAGGAGGCCTGGATCGTGGGCGACGCGCGGAGCTGTTGCGGTGCGGTGGCGCGGTCGGTGTGCGCGGCGGCCGGGTTCACGCCGGAGATCCGGCACGCCGTCAACGACTGGGGTGCGCTGACGGCGCTGGTGGAGGCGGGGCAGGGGGTGGCGTTGGTTCCCCGGCTGGTGCGGCCGCTGTACGCGCATCGCCGGCTGGCCCTGCTGACGACGGACGGGGAGGCACCGTCGCGGAACGTCTTCGCGGCCGTGCGGGCGGGGGCGGAGGCGGATCCGGTGTTGGGGGCGGTGCGGGAGCAACTGGTCGTGAGTGCGGGTGAGTTGACGGGTCCTGACTGACGTCAGCTGAGGACGCGGGCCCACACGCCCTTGCCGAACTCCCGGTATCCGACCCCCCAGTCCTCGGAGAGGGCCTCGACGAGGAGAAGTCCTCGGCCCGATGTGGCGTCGGGGTCGTAGGGCCTCGTGGCCGGGTGGTGCGGCGAGCCGTCGGACACCTCGATCTCGATCACCTTCTCACCGTTGCAGGTGAGGGCGACGTCGAAGGTGCGGCCGGGGCGGCGGGCGTGCCGGACGGCGTTCGTGGCGAGCTCGGAGATGACCAGGGTGATCGTCTCGACGGCGTCTTCGGGAACGTCCCAGGAGGCGAGAACGATCCGTGCGCCGTGGCGGGCCTCGGCGACGTTTTCCTCGTCCGGCATGAACTGGCGGCGCCAGGAGCGGTTACTTTCTGTGTTCACGCTACGACTGTCGGCCCCTGTCGCTACTTTCGGTAGTGATCGGGCGTCGACGGACGGGTACGGCAACTGGGGTTGCGGGCGCGTTGATTGACGTTGAGCCGTGTTGAGGTTGAGGGGGTTGCCGTAATGGGCCAGTCGAAGAAGAAGTCGTCATCGCCCGCCGCGCAGTACTTCGCCGAGGTGCTGCACATCCTGCGCACGGTGAGGGAGCTCTCGCAGAACGACCTGGGTGAGTTGATGGCGTACTCCGGCGCGGCGGTGAGCGCGGTGGAGACCGGAGCCAAGCCTGCGACGGACGAGTTCATCGATGCGGCAGAGAAGGCTCTGAGCGCTTGGGGACTCATTGCGGCGGCGAAGAAGTACCTACGGCTGGAGCGGTATCCGGAGTACTTCCAGGGCTTCGTGCAACTGGAGCAGGAGGCGCTGAGCGTGTCCTCGTACGGCACCCAGCTCATCCATGGCCTACTTCAGACGGAGGCCTATGCACGTGCGCTGTTCAGGTGCGATTTCCCGCCCCTGGACGAGGCTGAGATCGAGGAACTGACACAGGCCCGGCTGGAACGCAAGGCGCTCTTCGACCGCAAGCCGGTCTGCGTCATCAACGTGATCCTCGAAGAAGAGGCGTTGAGGCGGCAGATCGGCGGCACGGACGTCATGCGCAGCCAGTACAAGCACCTGCTCGACTGTTCCGAGCGCCCCAACGTCATCCTTCAGGTCATGCCGTCGAAGGTTGGCGCCCACGCGGGGCTGCGCGGCCCTATGACAGTGATCGAGACCCCCGAACAGACCTCCCTGGTGTACACGGAAGCCCTCGGAAAGAGCCTGCTGGTATCCAACCCTGTCGAGGTCGGTGTCCTCTCCCGCCGTTATGCGATGATCAGTCGACAGGCCCTCCGGCAGGAGGAATCCGTTGCCCTGATCGAGCAGTTGGCAGGTGAGCTATGACCGAACTGGCGTGGTTCAAGAGCAGCTACAGCGACTCGGGGGGCGGCGAGTGCGTCGAGGTCGCCACCACCTCCGCCATCCACATACGCGACTCCAAGACGCCCGACACCCGACACGTCACCGTCTCCCCCACCACTTGGGCCAACTTCCTCACGCACGTCACGAAGTGACCGTCGGGGCCGCCCGCTTCTTGGTCAGTGTCGTGCTTCCACGACCCGCGTCAAGGGCGCTCCGCTGAGCGTCGCCTTCGGCGATGGCCCTGCGGCCCACCCTGGACCTGGGCCGCGACAGCACGGGTGAGAAGCAAGCGAGCGGCCCGGAAAGGCGGGTGGCCGAGGCACGTTGGCGGCAGCTGTCGGTGGCGGGGTGGGCCGGGTTGGCGGTACGCGGTCGCGTCTCGCCAGCACGCCGGGCGGGCCCAGCGACTTGCGACCGGCGGGTAGAAGCAGGCCCACACCGAGTAATTGGAGGATTTGTCTCACGGCCGGGCCCCCCGACCAGGGCTTAAGCCTCGCGATTATGAGACGGAACCTCCAATTACTCCTCCCCGCCCCAACGCGCCCGCACAGCGGACTGGGAGCGTTTGGGTGACACCCTGCCCCGGTAAGGCCTGGTGGCGGCCACCCGGGCCGGCCCAAACGCTCCAACTTCAGCCCGAGCCACAGAATCCGCCCGCCCATCCGGCCGAAAGCCGCCAAGCCCGCCCGGCGTGCTGGGGAGCCGCTGATGCGCCCCCTCCGCTGGGCACCGCACAGCCAACCGATGGGCCCTCCGACCCTGGCCACCCGCCTTTCCGGGCCGCTCGCTCGCTTCTCGACCGTGCTGGAGCGAGCCGAGTCAAGGGTCGGCCGCAGGCCGATCGGCGCAGCCGACGCGGAACGCAGCGCAGCGGAGTGGAGTGCCCTTTACTCGGCTCGTGGAAGCACGACACTGGCCAAGAAGCGGGCGGCCCCAACGGTGCCGATGAACGCCGTTGAGGCAACCGACCCCACCTTCGGCGTGCCTTCGTCAGCTCCCCCGCGGCAGAAACCCCGCCACCCGCTCCTCCAACCGCCCCCGGCACTCCGCCCACTCCCCCGCCGTGATCGAGAAGATCGCGGAGTCCCGCAACCGCCCTGCCTCCCCCGGTGCCCAGGAGCGGGACCAGTTCCTCAGTACGCCCTCGAAGCGGGCGCCCACGCTCTCGATCGCGGCGCGGGAACGCTTGTTGCGGGCGTCCGTCTTCAAGTCGACCCGGGACACGCTCCACTCCTCGAAGGCATGCCGGAACAGCAGCAGCTTGGCCTCCGCGTTCACACCCGTACCCTGCGCCGAACTGGCCAGCCAGGTGAATCCGACCTCGATGGCGTCGAGTTGGCCTTCCGCCAGCCACGAACGCGGCTCCCAGTAGGACGTCGCGCCGACCACCCTCCCCGTCGCGAGTGACACCTGCGCGTACGGCGCCAGATGCCCCGCCGCCCTTGCGAGCTGCGCGTCGACGTACTCGCCGACCTCGTCGGCCCTGGGCACCCAGGTGAACTCGTACGTCCCCCGGTCCTCCCTCCGCCGCCACCGCCAGTTCGGCGGCGTGCCGGTGTTCCAGCGGCTCCAGGCGCACCAGCGCGCCCTCCAGCACCGGTCCCTCCAGTTTGAAGGTCATCCCCTCATCCCCCGTCGCCCCTCACAACCGCGCGCGCAGCGCGCCGAACTCCTCGTGGAAACCCGGGAAAGTCTTCCGCACACACCCGGGATCGTCGAACGAAACACCTGGCGTCCGAAGCCCGGTGACCGCGAAGGACATCACGATGCGGTGATCGCCGAACGTCTTGACCTCCGCCCCCACGGGAGCACCTGGCCCGATCTCGATCCAGTCCGGCCCGGTCTCCACCGACACCCCCAGCCGCCGCAGGTTCTCCGCGCAGGCGTCCAGGCGGTCGCACTCCTTCACCCGCGTGTTCGCCACGTCCTCGATCCGCACCGGCCCGGACGCGAACGGCGCGATCGCCGCCAGCGTCGGCATGGTGTCCGAGATGTCCCGCATGTTGACCGTCACACCGTGCAGTTCACCCGTGCCCCGCACAGTCGTGCCCTCCACACCCACCGACACCTCGGCCCCCATCCGCCGCAGTACGTCGACGAATCCCAGGTCGCCCTGCAACGCGCCCTCGCCGAGACCGGGGACGGTCACCTCGCCGCCGGTCACGGCCGCGGCTGCGAAGAAGTAGCTGGCGGTCGACGCGTCCGGCTCCACCGCGTACGTCGTGGCACGGTATCCGCCCGGCGGGACCACGAAGACATCGCCGTCCCGGGTCACCTCCACCCCGAACGCCCGCATCATCGCGATCGTGATCTCGACGTACGGCACCGACACCAGGTCGGTGACGCGGATCCGCAGGCCCGTGCGGGTCAGCGGGCCCAGGAGCAGCAGCGCCGTCAGGTACTGCGACGACTGGCCGGCGTCCAGGACCACCTCGCCGCCCTCGACGCCCGACGCCCGTACCGTCAGCGGATGGTGGCCGTCCGTCTCCTCGTGCCGCAGGTCCACGCCCAGGTCGCGCAGGGCGCGGGTCAGGGGAAGAAGGGGGCGGCGGCGCATCTGAGGCGACGCGTCGAAGCGGAACGTGCCGTGCCCGGCCGCGGCCAGCGTCGGCAGGAAGCGGGCCGTCGTCGCGCCGTCGCGGCAGTAGACGTCGGCCTCCGCGACCGCCGGACCCTGCGGGCGGCCGTCGATCTGCCAGGTGTCCGGCGTCCGCCCGACCCGGTAACCGAGCCGAACCAGCCCCTCGGCGAAGCCCTCCGTGTCGTCCGAGCGGAGGGGGCGTACGAGAGTGGTGACGCCGTCGGCCGCCGCCGCCAGGAAGAGGGCGCGGGCGGTGATGGACTTGGAACCGGGGATGGCGACTACGGGCATGCCCCCGATGATCGCCCGGGGGGCGGCTCCGGCGCCCGGACGTCCACGGGATGGAACACGGTGCGACGACGCCCTTGGCCCACGATCGGCGGCCCCATCCGTCCCGTTGAACTCCGGGCTACCAACTTCGCGGAATCCGGCCATCCCCGGGAACCCCGGCACACCCCCGTCCGTCCAACCCGCAAGCTGCCGGAGAGTCACCGCGGTGCGGTGTCGGCCTCGCTGCTGGCTGCGATCGCTGACCACCCTCTCCGCCGTACCGCGGCCGGCAGCACGCCGCCATCGGCGCGCCCCCCTCCAACAGCGCCGATGGCGGCCCCTCCTCCGGTTACGGTGCTCTCCCTCACCCCCTTGACTGGCAGAAACTTCCCGGTTATTGGTGACTCCTCGGAAGTTTCCTTCAGTGGATCACCTCCGGAAGGAGCGCACGTGCCCTCCAGACGTACCGTCCTGGCCGCCACGGCAGGCGTCACCGCGGCCCTGGCGACCGGCACCACCGCACATGCCGGCAGTCCCGACGACAAGAAGCTGCGCGCCCTCATCTCCCGTATGTCCCTGGAGGAGAAGGTCGGCCAGCTGTTCGTCATGCGGGTCTACGGCCACTCCGCCACCGCCCCCGACCAGGCCGACATCGACGCCAACCTCAAGGAGATCGGCGTCCGTACGGCCGCCGAGCTGATCGCCAGGTACCGGGTCGGCGGCATCATCTACTTCACCTGGGCGCACAACACCCGGGATCCGCACCAGATCGCCGACCTGTCGAACGGTATCCAGAAGGCGTCCCTCCAGCAGCCGCGCGGGCTGCCCGTGCTCATCTCCACCGACCAGGAGCACGGCATCGTCGCGCGGGTCGGCAGGCCCGCCACCCTCTTCCCGGGCGCCATGGCCATCGGCGCGGGCGGATCCCGTACCGATGCCCGCACGCTCGGCCGGATCGCGGGCCGGGAGCTGCGCGTGATGGGGGTGCGGCAGGACTACACGCCCGTCGCCGACGTGAACGTCAACCCGGCCAACCCCGTCATCGGCGTCCGTTCGTTCGGTGCCGATCCGGCGGCCGTGGCCTCCCTCGTCGCCGCCGAGGTCGCCGGGTACCAGCGGGCGCAGCAGGTCGCCGCCACCGCCAAGCACTTCCCCGGGCACGGCGACACCGCCGTCGACAGCCACTACGGCTTCCCGGTCATCACCCACAGCCGCGCCGAGTGGGAGAAGCTCGACGCGCCCCCGTTCCGCGCCGCGATCGCCGCCGGCATCGACTCGATCATGACCGCGCACATCATGGTCCCGGCCCTCGACGACTCCGGCGACCCGGCCACCCTCTCCCGCCCGATCCTCACCGGCATCCTGCGCGAGGAACTCGGCTACGACGGGGTCGTGGTCACCGACTCCCTGGGGATGGAGGGGGTGCGGACGAAGTACGGCGACGACCGGGTCCCCGTGCTCGCGCTCAGGGCCGGGGCCGACCAGCTCCTCAACCCGCCGTCCCTCGACATCGCGTGGAACGCCGTCCTGAAGGCCGTACGGGACGGAGAGCTGACGGAATCCCGGCTCGACGCGTCGATCCTGCGCGTCCTGCGGCTGAAGGCGAAGCTTCGCCTCTTCGACGAGCCGTACGTCAGCCAGGCCGGCGTCACCCGTACCGTCGGCGTCCCCGAGCATCTGGCGGCGGCCGACCGCGTCGCCGAGCGGACGACGACCCTGGTCGTGAACGAGGGGGCCCTTCTGCCGTTGTCCCGGCGGACGTACCCCAGGGTGCTCGTCGTGGGCGCCGATCCGGCCTCTCCGTCCGGCACGACCGGACCGCCGACCGGGGTGCTCGCCGCCGCCCTCACCGAGCTGGGCTTCACGGCCACCGCCCTGTCGACGGGTACGGCACCGTCCGCCACCACCATCGCCAACGCCGTCGCGGCGGCGCAGGACGCGGACGCCGTGGTGGTCGGGACGTACAACGTCACGGCGAGCAGCTCGCAGCGGACGCTGGTCGCGCAGCTCCTCGGGACCGGGAAGCCGGTGGTGGCGATCGCCGTCCGGAACCCGTACGACGTGGCCCAACTGCCCGACGTCCGCGCTTACTTGGCGTCGTACTCCTGGACCGACGTCGAACTGCGGGCGGCCGCGCGGGTGATCGCGGGGCGGGTGGCACCGCGCGGAAAGCTGCCGGTGCCGGTGCAGCGGGCGGACGATCCGGCGCGGGTGCTGTATCCGATCGGACACGGACTGTCGTACTAGGCGGCCGGCCTTCCAGGTCGTAGTCCGCGTACGTCACACACCCGGCGTACGCCCCCCAATGGGCCCAAAGCACCCCGCGCGTCTGGCGTGCGCCCGCTGCGGCGGGCCACGCTGGACGGGGGAACCGGGGGGAGCGCGATGCGTGAGAGAAGTGCCGTGGGGGTGGCCTGCGCGTTGCTGATGCTGCTCACCGCGCTGCTGACGGGGTGTCAGAGCGAATCGGGGGGCGGGGAGGAGGACACCCGGCTGAGGGAGGGGGGCACTCCGTCGCCGACGCTGCCCTCCGGCTACGGCGCGGTGTTCCTCGGCGTCGACGAGTGCAGTTCCTTCGGGACGACCAGCTTCACCGAGGTGTCCTGCACGAGCGAGCGCGCGGCGGCGCGGGTCGTGGCACGCCATGACGGCACGGTGGGTGACGGGCCGCTGTGCCCGGGGACCACGGACTTCGTGCTGCACATCAGCGAACAGAGCCCGGCGTCCGACGAGGACGGCGACGGGGCGGTGCCGCAGGGCTACGCCTGTATGCGCAACCTCGAGCCGCCGCATCCCGGCGACCCCGGCGGCGGAGGCGGTCCCCGCACCATCGTCGGGGACTGTGTCTACGGCTCCGGCGACGGCCAGGTCCGCGAGACGGCGTGCGACGGCGAGGGCGAGAAGATGCCGCAGTACAGGGTGACGAAGGCCGTCGACAAGCGCGCGCAGTGCCCGCTGTCGACGGCCCTCTACGTCCAGCTCGGCGGCGAGAAGCCGGTGGGCTGCGCCCGGCCGGTGTAACCGATGACCGGGCGCAGCGGTAGGGGAGTTACGGCCTGAGCGTGCGCTCGCGCTCCACGTCCCGGGCGTCCAGCTTCGCGTCGAACCTGGCCAGCGGCTTCGCCGCCGACGGGTTCGACTGGACGGTGGCGGAGGCGACGCCCGCCCACTCCAGGATGCGGGCCGTGGCGAGGGCCTGGTCGTCCTCGGCCAGGCCGGCGACGCGGGCGCCGTGGTTGGCGCCGGGGGCGGTGAGGACGTACGAGTCCTTCGCGCCCTTGCCGAGGCGGAACGGCTCGGCGCCCCACGGGTCGTTCTGGCCGTAGACGAAGAGCATGTGGCGGGCGTTGTGCCTCACCCAGGTGTCGACGTCCCGCATCGCCCACGGCTGGAACCTGGTGGGGATCTCACGCGGGACGAAGGTCCGCGGCGGCTGGTAGCCGTAGCGGACCAGGCCCGGCTCGATGTGCGGGAAGTGGATCGTCGGCGCGCCGAGCTGGGTGGCCGCCTGGTAGTAGTACGGGGTGTACGGCTCCAGGCCCTGGTCGGTGTAGAAGGAGAACCCGGAGATCGCGTCGATCGAGTTCCAGATCTGGTCGTCGGTGGCGTTCTTCGCGTCCGGCGGGATCACGGCGTCGTCGGTGCAGTTCTCGAGCTGGTTGTACTGCCAGAAGCCCCACACGTAGTCGAGGACGACCGCCTCGAAGGCCTTGTCCAGGCTGCCGACGGTGGTGAAGGTGAAGCCCTCCGCCTCCGCGAACTCCGCGTACCTCTTCTCCAGCGGCTCACGGCGCACCAGCGCCTCGCGCTGCACGGCGTTCAGGCGGTCGCGGCACCCCTTGGTGCCGACCTTCGCGAAGAAGCGGTCGTACGCCGAGTCCTCCTGGTTGACGACGTCGTTGGGGGCGACGTAGGCGACGACGCCGTCCATGTCGCGCGGGTAGAAACGCTCGTAGTAGGTGGCGGTCATGCCGCCCTTCGACCCGCCGGTGGAAAGCCACTTCTCCGCATAGACCGGCTTGAGTGCCTTGAAGAGACGGTGCTGGTCGCCGGCCGCCTGCCAGATGTCCAGCTTGGTCCAGTCGGCCGGGTCGGGGCGGGACGGGGTGAAGTAGCGGTACTCCAGGGAGACCTGGTTGCCGTCCACGATCTGGGTGGGCTCGCGGCGGCTGGGGGTCGTGGAGACGTGGTAGCCGCTGGTGTAGAAGACCGTCGGGCGGCTGACGTCCTTGTGCAGCACGGTGATCCGCTGCGGGAAGGTGCCCTTGGCCGGGTTCCGGTGGTCGACGGGCTGGGTGTAGCTGAGGACGAAGAAGCGGTAGCCGGTGTAGGGCTTCTCCTCGATCAGGCTCATGCCCGGTATGGAGAGGAGCCGTTCCTTGATGTCGGTGGTGGCGGTGGCGGTGGTGGTGGCGGTGGTGGCGGTGGCGGTGGTGGCGGTGGCGGTAGATGCCTCCGGCTCGGCGGCGGTGGCCGCCCCTGCCGTACTCAGCGTGCCCATGAACACGGCCAGCGCCAGCAGCCATCTGAGCGTTTTGCGCATGCACCCTCCCCTGTGAGACAGACGTGCGCCCGGAAGCTATCGGAGCAACTCGCAGTCACACCAGGGAAGACGGGGTAGATGGGGAAAACCCTCTACGTTGGCCGGAGTTCACCCCCGAAACCGAGGGTCGGAAGGCTCAGGACCGAAGGATCAGAACCGGATCCAGCCCGTGCTGACCGCCCCCGAGCCGACCCGGCCCTTCACCTTCACGCTCCGGTGCCCGGCGTGCACCCGGACCGGTCCCATCCGGTGGGTGTCCTTCCCGTCGACGGTGGCCGGACGCTGGCCGCGCGCCTGCACACTGACCGACATCCAGCGCTCGCGGCCGGGGTTCTTGGCGAGAGTGACGGCGCAGATCCAGCCGCGCTGCTGCTTGTAGACGTGCACGGCGCCGGTGGAGAAGGACAGGCTCCTTACCTTGCGCCCCGAGCAGTTGGAGGGGGCGGCATGGGCGTCCCCGGGCGCGGCGAGCGCGAGCAGCCCGGACGCGGTCAACACGGCCAGGCCGAGCGCCAGTCGTCGGTGTATCGCACCACTGTCGTCCACTGTGTCGTCCTCCCCGTACCCCGGCGATGAGCGTACTGGTGTACGGACGCAGGACGTATGCCGCATGGTTGCGCGACCGTCACCATGACGCGCTCACCGGTTCTCCCGGGAACGTCCGCCACGACTCCGCATACCGGCGCCAACAACTCCTCGCGCGTGCCGCAGCCGGGCCCTGTCCGGTGAGCTGGACGGCACCCTGGCTGCGGACCGTCTCGCCCGCCCAGCCGTGAGCCGAACCTCCCGCTACCGGACTCCTCCCCGACCGGTCCGCCCGGCCGCAGACCCACACACCATCGGCGACCCGCCCCGGCGGGCCCGCGCCGCGGTCGCGGTTGCCCGCCCGGGCGGCAAGTGCCGGTCGGCGGGACGCGGCGTCGGCCACCGGCAGGCCGCTCAGGCCGCGGCCGGCGCGTCCTCCCCCACGAAGGTCCGCCACAGCTCCGCGTATCGGCCGCCCCGCGCCAGCAACTCCTGGTGCGTGCCGTCCTCTGCGACCCTGCCGTGGTCCATGACCACGACCCGGTCCGCGCGGGCCGCTGTCGTCAGGCGGTGGGCTACGACCAGGGTGGTGCGCTTGCCGGCGATGCGGTCTGTGGCCTGGTTGACCTGGGATTCCGTGGCCAGGTCCAGGGCTGCCGTGGCCTCGTCGAGGAGGAGGATGTCGGGGTCTACCAGCTCGGCGCGGGCCAGGGCGATCAGCTGGCGTTGGCCGGCGGAGAGGTTGCGGCCGCGTTCGGCGACCTCGTGGAGGTAGCCGCCGTCGAGGGTCGCGATCATCTCGTGCGCGCCGACCGCTCGGGCCGCCGCCTCCACCTCGGCGTCGGTGGCGTCCGGGCGGCCGTAGGCGAGGGCGTCGCGGACGGTGCCCTGGAAGAGGTACGCCTCCTGCGGGACGACGCCCAGGCGGTGCCGGTACGAGGTGATGTCCAGGGTGCGGAGATCCTGGCCGTCGACGGTGACCCGGCCGCCGGTCGGGTCGTAGAAGCGGGCCACCAGCTTGACGAGCGTCGACTTGCCGGCACCCGTCTCGCCGACGAACGCGACCGTCTGCCCGGCGGGGACGACGAGGTCGATCCCGCTCAGGGCCTCCTCCGGTTCGCCGGTGGAGCCGTACGCGAAGTGCACGTCCTCGAAGGCGATCTCACCCCGCAGGGACAGCACCTCGCGCGGCTCCTCCGCCGCCTTCGTCGAGGTCGGCTCCTGGAGCAGTTCCTGGATGCGGCCCAGCGAGACGGTCGCCTGCTGGTAGCCGTCGAAGACCTGGGAGAGCTGCTGGACCGGCGCGAAGAACAGGTCGATGTAGAGCAGGTACGCCACCAGCGCACCCGTCGTCAGCGTCGCCGCCTCGATCCGCGCGCCGCCCATGATCAGCACGGCCGCCGCGGCCCCCGACGCCAAGAACTGCACGAAGGGGAAGTAGATCGAGATCAGCCACTGGCCTCGGATACGGGCCCTGCGGTAGCTGTCGCTGCGCTCCGCGAACCTCGCACCGCCGTCCCGCTCACGCCGGAACGCCTGCACGATCCGCAGCCCGGACACCGACTCCTGGAGATCGGCGTTGACCAACGACACCCGCTCACGGGCGAGTTCGTACGCCTTCACGCTCGCCCGGCGGAAGAAGAACGTCGCGACGATCAGCGGCGGCAGCGTCGCGAACACGACGAGGGCGAGCTCGAGGTCGATCACCAGCAGGACGCCCATGATCCCGAAGAACGTGACGACCGAGACGAACGCCGTGACCAGGCCCGTCTGCAGGAACGTCGACAGCGCGTCGACGTCCGTCGTCATCCTCGTCATGATCCGGCCGGTCAACTCCCGCTCGTAGTAGTCGAGTCCGAGCCGCTGGAGCTGCGCGAAGATCTTCAGGCGGAGGGAGTACAGCACCCTCTCCCCCGTACGCCCCGTCATCCGCATCTCGCCGACCTGCGCCGCCCACTGCACGGTCACCGCGAGCAGCCCCAGCATCGACGCCGCCCACACCGCACCGAGAGCGACCGCGGAGACGCCCTGGTCGATGCCGTACCGGATCAGGACGGGGAGGAGCAGGCCCATGCCCGCGTCCACGGCGACGAGGCCGAGGCTGATCAGCAGGGGGAGCCCGAAGCCTCGCAGCAGCCTGCGCAGGCCGTACGACTCCTCGGGCGTGACCGCGCGCGCCTCGTCGATGTCGGGGGTGTCGTCGGCCGGGGGCAGCGCCTCGACCAGGGCGAGGAGTTCCGGCGTGGCCGGGGACTCGGTCAGCGCCAGGTCCTTGGGCTCGCGGTCGCCGGTCCACAGCCGGGGCGTGACCCCGCGTTCGGCGTCGAACTCGGCGTCCAGCTCGTCGCGTACGGAGGTGTCCTCCTGGGGGCAGGAGGGCTGGGCGTGGCCGGGCGAGACGCCGCCGAGTTCGTCGGGGTCGGTGAGGAGGCGGCGGTAGAGGGCGGACCGCTGCTGGAGCTCCTCGTGGGTGCCGAGGTCGGCGAGGCGCCCGGCGTCCAGGACGGCGATGCGGTCGGCGAGGCCGAGGGTGGAGCGGCGGTGGGCGATGAGGAGGGTCGTGCGGCCCTCCATGACGTGCTTCAGCGCCTCGTGGATCTCGTGCTCGACCCTGGCGTCCACGGCGGAGGTGGCGTCGTCGAGAACGAGGAGCCGCGGGTCGGTGAGGATCGCGCGGGCGAGCGCGACGCGCTGACGCTGGCCGCCGGAGAGGGTGAGGCCGTGCTCGCCGACCTTGGTGTCGTACCCGTCGGGCAGCTCGGCGATGAACCGGTCTGCCTGGGCGGCGCGGGCGGCGGTCTCGATCTCCTCGTCGGTCGCGTCCGGACGGCCGTACGCGATGTTGCTGCGCACGGTGTCGGAGAAGAGGAAGGAGTCCTCGGGGACCAGTCCGATCGCGGCCCGGAGGGAGTCGAGGGTGAGCTCGCGGACGTCGTGGCCGCCGATGAGGACGGCGCCGCGCGTCACGTCGTAGAAGCGGGGCAGGAGGAGGGAGACCGTGGACTTGCCGGAGCCGGAGGAGCCGACGACGGCGAGGGTCTCGCCCGGGCGGATCTCGAAGGACAGCCCGTCGAGGACAGGGCTGGTTTTGCCGGAGGCGTGGTCGTAGCCGAAGGACACGTCGTCGAACTCGACGGTCGCGGGCGCGTCGGCGGGGAGTTCCTTGGTGCCCTCGGTGAGGGACGGCTCGGTGTCGATCAGCTCCAGGACGCGCTCGGTGCCGGCGCGGGCCTGCTGCGCGACGGTCAGCACCATGGCGAGCATGCGGACCGGCCCGACGAGCTGGGCGAGATAGGTGGAGAAGGCGACGAACGTACCGAGGGTGATGTGCCCGCGGACGGCGAGCCAGCCGCCGAGCGCGAGCATCGCGACCTGGCCGAGCGCCGGGACGGCCTGGAGGGCCGGGGTGTACCTGGAATTGAACCGGATGGTCCGCAGCCGCCCCGCGAACAGCCGCCGGCCGACGTCCCTGAGCTTGCCGGTCTCCTGGTCCTCCTGCCCGAAGCCCTTCACCACGCGTACGCCGCTGACGGCGCCGTCGACCACGCCGGCGACGGCGGCGGCCTGGGCCTGGGCGTACCAGGTGGCGGGGTGCAGCCTGGTGCGGCTGCGGCTCGCGATCCACCACAGGGCGGGGGCCACGGCGAGGGCGACCAGGGTGAGCGGCAGCGACAGCCACGCCATCACGACGAGGGAGATCAGGAAGAGCAGGAAGTTCCCGATGGTCATCGGGAGCATGAAGAGCAGGCCCTGGATCAGCTGGAGGTCGCTGGTGGCACGGCCGACCACCTGGCCGGTGGAGAGCTCGTCCTGACGGCGGCCGTCGAGCCGGGTGATCGTCTCGAACATCTCCGTCCGCAGGTCGTGCTGGACGTCGAGGGCGAGGCGGCCGCCGTAGTAGCGGCGGATGTAGGTGAAGACGTAGACGAGCAGGGCCGCGGCAATGAGGGCGCCGGACCAGACCGCCATGGAGCGGCTGTGGCCGCCGATCACGTCATCGATGATCACCTTGGTGATCAACGGGACCAGCGCCATGACCGCCATGCCGGCGAGGGAGGAGCCGAGGGCCAGGACGACGTCCTTGGGATATCGCCACGCGTATCCGGCCAGTCTCCGTGCCCATCCCCGTTGCGGTGTCACGCGGTGCCCTCCGTTTGTCCTGATCTTCCGGAAGGCACCAACGCCGGCGGGGGCGGATTTCATCCCGCCGGGAAGTTCAGACTCGGACCCGCAGGTAATAGAACCGGGTCGTCTGCACCTGGTTCTGGTTGTCGTCGCTCACCAGGAGCACCCTCGGGCCCGCGTAGGACGGGTCGGCGGCGGACAACAGGTGGCGGCCGCCAGGCCGGCCGTGGCGGTCGCGAGTACGGTTCTCAGGCGCATGGGGGTCACCGTGGGGCGGGACGGTGACATGCGGGAGTCCGGAAGGCGTCAGGAGGCGGACGCGAGGTCCCGGTGGATGACCTTGGCGACGCCCTGGATGGTCGTGATGCCGTAGTTCATGGTGCTGTTGCCGTGCGTGAGCACCGTGATCATGTAGTCGTGGCCGCCGCCCTTGAAAGTGCCGACGCTGTGCACGCGCCAGCCGTGCGTGGAGCGTTGCAGCCAGCCGTTCTTGACGGCCACGGAGACACCGGACGGCACTCCGTACGGGGTGCCCCAGCGCTGCGAGGAGATGACCTGGCCCATCAGCTTCAGGATGTAGGCGCGGGCGTTGTCGCTGAGGACCGTGTTGCGTGCGGTGATCAGCTTGAGGAGCTTCTGCTCGTCGGTGACGGTGATCTGGGTCAGGCCCCAGTAGCCGCCCGTGCCGGGCTTGGTCCGGGTCATGCCGGCGGCGGTGAGGAAGCCCTTGATCTTCGTCAGGCCCAGCTGCTTCCAGAGGGTGCTGGTCGCGGCGTTGTCCGACTTGGTGATCATGGCCCTGGCGAGAGTGGCCTCGCGGTCGGTGAGATAGCGGTTGTGCTTCTTCGCGTCCCAGAGCAGCGTGGCCAGGACGGTGACCTTGACGACGCTGGCGGAGTCGTAGGCGGTGGACGGCCGGAGCGTGCAGGTGGTCTTGGTGGTCCGGTCGTAGAGGCCCACCGCGATGGTGCCCTTGCGGGTGGCGAGGGCGGCGGTGATGTCCTTCTTCAGTTTGTCGGCGAGTCCGGCTCTGGCGGACGTGCAGCTGACGGTGGGCGTGGTGGCCGCGGCGGCGGGCGCGGCGGCGGCGACGCAGGAGACGAGCGCTGTGAGCGTTCCTCCCGCGACCCATCTCGCGCGTCTGGATATCCCGTGAGTCATACCCCTGTTGACTCATGAGTTCGAGCGAAAGGTTGTACGCATCCGGGGACGGTTGAGTAAAGGCTGACATCCCAGTTCGTCGAGCTCAGCACGAGCGGCCCGACTCGGCGTATACGCGGGCGTATACTCAGCCCATGTCTGATGCCATGATCCGCGTGCCTGCCGAGGTGCGGGACCGCCTTGCGGTCATCGCCGAGTCCCGTGGGACGTCGATTCGATCCCTGGTCCAGGAGTTCGCCGAGAGCACGCTCACCGATGAGGAGCGGCGCGAGTGGGCGGAGCGGACGCGCGCCTATCTGGCCGAGCACTTCGGCGCCGAGGTCACGGACGAGGAGAGTGCGGCGATGGGCCGCAAGCTGCGTGACGCCTTCTCGCGTCAGCAGGGCGCTGCCGCGTGATCCAGCACCATCTCGTTCTGGACACTCCCACGTTGCTCGCGCTGTCGGGAAATCGTCAGGTGTCCGCACTGATCCACCGGGCGCATTTCGAGCCCGAGACCCGGCTGTGGGCACCGGTCCTGTCGATCCTTGAGGCCGGCGCGGAACACCTGGGGATCGCCGAGCACATCGGCCAGCTCGACGTCGTCCACACCGTCGACCTCGACTATCCGGCGGCGCTCGCCGTCGCCCAGTTGCGCAGAGACGGCGTTCCGCCCGGGATCGCGGCCACCGTCCACGCCGTACGCCACCTCCCCGAGTGGGGCGCGGACGCACTGGTCGCCACTGTCGCCCCGAAGGCGTACGAGGGGCGCGGGGTTCCCGTTTTCGACCTCACGCGCTGACGAGGGCGGGCGACTCAGACTCCGTCGATGCCATCAGGGCTGTCGTAGGCGGGTGTGGCGAGGCGGGCGCCACGGCTCTCCGCGATGCGGTGAACGTCGCGCAGCGCCTCGCTCATGCGGGCTGCCAGGAAGTGGAGTTGGGCGAGGGTGACCTTGTGGTCGGCGAGCATGTCGGCTGCGTGGTCGAGTAGTTCGCCGGCCATACCGAGCTGCACGCTCTCGATGTCGTCGGCGACCCGGGAGAGGTACCCGGTCCCGTCGGTTACCAGGTAGCAGGGCTGGCCTCCCGACCCCGTCCAGGGCAGGAGTCGTGCGCCGCCCACGCCGTTCATCTGGTTCATGCTTCCCGTCACCTGGCGCCCTTCACAACGACCGCTGCGGGGATGCCGTACGACCCGATACCGATCCCGAATACGGCGACCGGAGGCGTCGCCTGGAGTGGGCGAGAACCTGTGTGGTGAACGGTCGGCCCGTTCACCAACGGGGTTTCGGCGTACGCGGTGTTGCAACGGCACGAATACCGGCCGGGGCGGCGCAGGAACCGCAGCAGCGGCTCGAAAAGGCGGGCGATGCGGTGACGCATGTCGTGAACTCCGTTCCTGTTCCACTCGATGTGTCGCGTTGTGTAGCGATCCACTCACAGAGTGAGATGCCTCGGTCTAGGCTCGCCAGAGGGTTGCGTGTGACCAGGCATTCGTCGCAAGGAAGTTGGCCATGAGCAACACTTACGGTGACTGGCTGAGGCAGCAGCGCGAGACGGCGGGGCTGACGCAGCAGCAGCTGGCCGACCGGGCGATCATGACGCGTTCGCATATCGCGCACATCGAGGCGGGGCGCAGGGTGCCGTCGAAGGAGGACGCTCGGCGGCTGGACAGGGCGCTGAACACGGGGAATGTGCTGAGCAGTTTCCTGCCACAGGACGACGACGTGGCGACCGCCGACTACTTCGAGGCGATGCTCGTACTCGAACAACAGGCGGTGATAATCCGCGAGTTCGGCCTGACGTACTTCCCGGGCATCCTCCAGACGAGAGGGTACGCAAGTGCGGTCCTGGGCTCGGCGTTCCCTCCGGTGAGCGAGGAGGAGCGTGACAGGCGCGTCGTCACACGCCTTGAGCGCGCGAGGATTCTCGAAGACCCGGTGACTCCCGTGGTGTGGGCGCTGCTGGACGAGACGATGCTGCGACGCCCTGCGGCCGGCGCAGACGTCATGGCGGAGCAGATCATGCACGTCGTTCATCTCACCGAGACTGGACGCATCCGCGCACATGTGTTGCCGTTTGGTGTGGACACTCATCCAATGATGGAGAGCATGCTCACGCTGCTGTGGTTCGAGGACCAGCCACCTCTGGCGTACACCGAGGGGATGCGGCTGGGGAAGGTGCACGACTCCCCATCCGTGGTCCACGAGTTGCAGAGTCGATACGATCTTGCGCTGAGCGACGCACTGCCGTTGAAGGAGTCACTGGCCCTGCTGAGGGCAACAGCGAAGGACTACGGACACCATGACTGACCGAACCATCTCAAACGCTGCCACACTGAGTGGCTGGCGCAAGTCGTCCTACAGCAACAGCGAAGCCGGCAGCTGTCTCGAAGTCCTCGACGACCACCCCTCCGGCGTCCCCGTCCGCGACTCCAAGACCCCGCACGGCCCGGCACTGATCTTCTCCGCCGCCAACTGGTCGGCCTTCGTCACAGCCGTCAAAGAGTCACAGCCCTGAGCCGACGACAACCTGAGAGTGCAGGGGGACGGGCGGGCAAACACGGGTGAGAGCTTCCGCGCGAGCAACAAGGTGGAGCGCAAGCTCGGGGCACCAGCCACGGGCTGGCTAGGGCTTGAAGCAGCGCGAACTCCTCGCGGATGCGGGCGGCTACGGCCGGAACGAGCAGGCTGTTGGCGTGAAAGAGTGCCACGTCGCAGCCGAACGGCACCGGCCCGCGCTCAGAGGTATGTACCCCGGACCGATCGGCTTCGGTGGCGGTATGGGCGGAGGCGGCGCGAGCACCGAGCTCATCGCCTGCCTGAAGGAGCACCAGGACGGCCCAAGTGGCAGCGGCGAGCCCGTCATCTCCATGTGGGGCTGGTCCGGCAGCGACAAGGCGATGACGCTGGCCAAGCTCAAGGAGCTGGTGAAAGACGGCGAACTGCACTACGTCCAGGTCGGTTCCGGCGGCGGCATGGGCGGCGGCCCCGGCGGCGGTTCGAACCTCAGCACCGAGGTGACGGAGTGGGTGCAGAAGAACGGGACGGCGTTGAAGGCGAGCGAGTACAGCAAGAGCGCGACGTCGGACGCATCTGACACATCTGAGACGTCGACGATCTACCGTCTGGACCCGTCGGACGTCAGCTGACGCCGACCAGCCCCCAGGCAGCGGAACGACCCTCGACCACTAGAACTCAAGCCCGGTCGGGGGCCGTTTGGCATGCCAGACGCTGTCAACTCGCGTAGACAAGGGGCAATTTGCCGGTTCCCGTCACCTGATGGACACGTACAAGCCATGGACACACCCACGTGTCCATGTCACTCTCCCGTTTGCCGCCTCCATTCAACACGCGTAGATGGGACACCCCACATGCCGGCGACACACATACGCCGCTGGAAGTCGGTGGCTCTGGCCACCGCCACCGTCCTGGTCGGCCTCACCGCTCCGGCCCTGACCGCGACTCCGGCAGCCGCCACCACGACCGCGTACGACTCGACGTACTACAAGAACGCGATCGGCAAGACGGGCACCAGCCTCAAGTCCTCCCTGCACACGATCATCAGCCCCCAGACGAAGCTGTCGTACTCGGCGGTCTGGGGAGCCCTGAAGGTCACGGACCAGGACCCGAACAACAGCAACAACGTGAAGCTGCTGTACTCGGGCATCTCGCGCAGCAAGTCCCTCAACGGCGGCGACAGCGGCGACTGGAACCGCGAGCACGTGTGGGCGAAGTCCCACGGCGACTTCGGCACCGCGACCGGCCCCGGCACCGACCTCCACCACCTCCGCCCGGAGGACGTGCAGGTCAACTCCATCCGCGGCAACAAGGACTTCGACAACGGCGGCAGCAGTTTCACCAACTCCGGCGGCAGCCTCACCGACTCGAACTCCTTCGAGCCCCGTGACGCCGTCAAGGGCGACGTGGCCCGCATGATCCTCTACATGGCCGTCCGCTACGAGGGCGACGACAGCTGGGCCGACCTGGAGCCCAACGACTCGGTGAGCAACGGCAGCGCCCCGTACCACGGCCGCCTCTCGGTCCTGAAGCAGTGGAACGACGAGGACCCGCCGGACGCCTTCGAGGAGCGCCGCAACCAGCTCATCTACACCAACTACCAGGGCAACCGGAACCCGTTCATCGACCACCCGGAGTGGGTCGAGGCGATCTGGTAGACAGCTGTGGCTGGTTTGAACTCGCCGGCAACAGCCGGTGAGTTCAAACCAGCGGGCCACACCGCCCCGTCAACCTAGGCCGATCCGGGCTCCCGGGCATTCATGCGGGTTCGCCGGCAGCGGTGATCGTGTCGGATCGCGCGAGCACCTCGCGCACCGCGTCCGCGAGTGCGGGAGCCGCGCTCGCGTCGGCGTCGGCGATGCCCACGCCGTAGCGGAACCGCACGGTGGCGCCGGCCTCGACGGTCAGCTCCTCGCTGAAGAACGGTGCCGGGTTGAGGCAGGCGAACTCCTCTGTCCGGGCGAACCACTGGGGCGGGTGGTTCGGGTTGGCCGCGTCGTCGACCATGAGCACCAGCGACTGTGCGTCCGTCTCGTCGTGGCGGCCCGCGAAAGCCATCCACGGCAGGCGCCGCCCGCGGACCTCGTCGCCGCCCATGCCTTCCTCGGTCACGAACTGCCCCCCGGTGAACGATCGCGGGCCCCGCCAGAACAGACCGCCGTAGCCGGCGTTCTCCCGTCCCTTGGTGGTCGGCGATCCCATGGCGACGTCCGTTCCGGAGACGTTCGTCATCTGCGTCTCGAACGTCAACGCCCAGGCGTGCGGGGAGACCAGGCTCGCCCGCAGCGTCCTGCGTTCCGTGAAGAACAGCTTGCCGGACTGGGTGATCCAGTCCAGGTCGTGGGTGAACGTCGCCGTACCGTCGGCCCGGTTCAGGGTGACGACCCCGCGGTGGGCCTGGGTCCCGTTGTTCTCCAGCTGGACGTAGAAGCGCCCGTGGACGTACGTGGGGCCGCCCCAGAAGTTCTCCTCGCCGACGTGGGGCAGGGACCATGCGATGCCCTTGTGCCACACGTGGTCGTGGGGCCGGAACAGGCTGACCACCTTGCCGGCCCGGGTGCGCAGGGGGTGGATGTAGGGCTTGGGCGATTCCAGCTGGACGGTGTCCGGGTGGTACACGTAGCGGAACAGCTCGGTGCCGCCGTCGCGGACCGTGACCGTGGCACCGACGTCGTGGCTGATGTCAAGAGCGTTCATACCAGGGCCTCCTTGACCCGATCCCACGGCACGGCGCCGCCGTCCATGCTGAGCGTGAACGGGTCGTCGCCCTCCAGTTCCCCCGCGGCGACACGGACTCCGCGGAACGCCGAGGCGTACGTCGCCGCCGCGAACTCCAGGGTGCGGCGCGCGTCCGGCAGGGAGACACCGGGTTCCTGACCGGTGTCCCAGGCGTCGAACACGGCCTCGATCTGGAGCCTGTGGCCGCTCATGATGTCCGGCTCGTCGCCGTCGGCCCACAGGGCCGCGAGCTCCTCATGGCCGGGGGCGGGCGTGAACCGCCAGTGCTCCTCGCGGTAGCCGTAGAGGTGCTCGACTTCGACCGTGGCGTACTCGAAGTCGAAGCGCAGCCGCGACGTCTCCCGGGGGGACAGCAGGGAGTTGACCACCGTGGCGAGGGCTCCGTTGTCGAAGCGCACGGCGGCGACCGAGACGTCCTCGGTGTCCGTGGGCCGGGCCTGGCGGTCGGCGAGCGCGGTGATCACGGACCAGGGGCCGAGGACCGACAGCATCAGGTCGAACTGATGGATACCGTGTCCCATGGTGGGGCCGCCTCCCTCGACGTCCCAGCGTCCCCGCCACGGCACGTCGAAGTACTCGTCCGACCGGTACCACAGGGTCTCGCACGTGGCGACCAGCGGCCGGCCCAGTACGCCGGCCGTGGCCAGCCGGCGCAGGCGTACGGCCGCCGCGCCATAGCGGTGCTGGAAGACGGTCAGGACCCTGGAGCCGGTCTGCTCCTGCACCTCGGCCAGTTCGTCCATCTCGCGCAGGCTCAGTGCCGTCGGCTTCTCCACCAGGGCGGTGACGCCTGCCCGCATCGCCAGGGAAGCCAGGGGGGCGTGGGTCTGCGGTGGCGTGCAGATGTGCACGAGGTCGAGCTTCCCGCTCTCCAGCAGGGCCTGCGGGTCGCTGAAGACGTGCGGCACGGAGAATCGGTCGGCGAACTCGGCGGCGCGGGTGGGGTCGACGTCGGCGACAGCGACCAGGCGGGCGCGTTCGGAGAGGTGGGTGAGGGCTTCGGCATGGGCATGGGCGATTCCGCCGGTGCCGATGATGGCCACGCGGTACGGCGGCCGGGAGCTGGGCATGGGTGGTTACTCTCTCTTGGTTTCCGACCCGCTCTTTGGCGGGGCTCCCCGGGGGCCGTGGGCAGCGGCGACGGCCCCCGGGGACGGGGTCACTTGGCCGCGTCGATCTCGCGCTGGAGCTCCTTGATGAAGGCCTCCGCGGCGGCTTCCGGCGAGGTCTTCTTGAAGTAGACCTCCTGGCTGTAGCGCTGCAGCGCCGGTTCGATGCCACTTCCGCCGTTGGGGGTCACGACCGGCGACTCACCCGGCGTCACCGTGTTCATGTACTGGGCGGTCTCCGGCCAGAGCGAGCACCCGGCCGACCGAGCGACTTGTGCAGCCGCTCGTCGTGGAGCATTCGCGTCCAGTTGTCCAGTCCGCTGAACTGCGGCGGCTGCAGCAGGTTGTACTTGGTGAAGCTGAGGTACAGCGAGGCCAGCATCGGGCCGAGCGTGATCCCGAAGAGCCCGGCGAACCAGGGCAGTAGGAAGAAGAACGCCGCCTTGTTCTGCTGTCGCGCGCCCCGTTGGGACCCGCGCAGCCGGCGTAGTTCGTTGATGGAGCTCACGGCACTGCTCCCTTGAGCGGCGGCATCGGAAACACAGTGGTGCGGGCCCGCCCCGGGCCCCGCGTGACCAAAAAGTGATCGTTCACTCTTTGGGTTGCGAGGACTATAGTGAACGATCACTTTTTGCGTCAATAGCGTGTAGGCTCTGAGTTCCGCAACGTTGACGGACGGGTGGGAGAAGCGGATGGACGGCGCTGACACGGCGCGACGACGACCGACGATCACCGATGTGGCGCGACTCGCCGAGGTGTCGCCCCAGACGGTGTCGCGGTATCTGCGGTTCAACGGCGGGCTCAAGCCGGCGACCCTGGAGCGCGTGGAGAAGGCGATCCGTGAACTGGACTACCGCCCCAACCTGGTGGCGCGGTCCATGCGCACGCAGAAGACCGGCCGGCTGGCGATCCTCATGCCCGCCATGGCGTTCAACCCGTCCCGCATGCTGGCGGGGGCCAGCGCGACGGCACAGGCCTCAGGGTATTTCGTGGACGTCGTCAGTGCAGGGGGCGGCGTACGGCCGAGGAGTGAACGCCTCCTGGAGCTCGCCGACTCGGGACAGTACGAGGGCATCCTCTCCCTCGCCCCCGTGCTCCCCTCGATGGAGAACAAGCTGCACCAGAGGACGACCGTGGTGATCTCGGCCGACTTCGACGACGAGATGCGCGGCATCGGGGAACTCGCCGACGCCACGCCCATCGTGCGGATGATCGAGCACTTGGTGGCGCTCGGCCACTCCCGGTTCTTTCATGTGGCGGGCGACGGACACTTCGCTTCGGCGAGGGCGCGCAGGCAGAGCTACCTGGACACGGTCGAACGCCTCGGGGCCGAGTCCCTCGGTGTCTTCGACGGCGACTGGTCCGGCGAGTCCGGCATCGAAGCGATCCGATCGCTCCCGAGCGATGCCCGTCCGACAGCGGTGATCGCGGCCAACGACCTCGTCGCCGCCGGCGTCGTCCGGGGCGCGCGGGAGCGCGGCTGGGACGTGCCCGGCGACGTCAGCGTGACCGGCTGGGACAACGTCGGGGTCGGGCAGTTCATGACCCCCTCCCTGACCACCGTCGACGTGGATCTCGAACGGCTCGGCAGCAAGGCCATGGCCAAGCTGATAGCGGGCCTGACGAACACGGCGCCCGAGCCGAACGACGTATCCCTGTTCCGGATCATCTGGCGGGAGTCGACGGCCGAGCCGCCCCCTGGAAGCCGCCTTGCTCCGTAAACGGGTCTTCGAACTTGAGCGGTGTGTCGTCCCGAGTGGACTGGCTGGCTGTCACGTTGCGTGAGAGCCACGGGTGGTGGAGTTTGCCCTGGCAGCAGGATGCCCGTGGCCATCAGTGATCATTTCTGTTCTCGACGCAGAACGATCACCCGGACCACGGGCTCGGACAACGATACGACGTTGCTGCTCGACCTCGACGGCCTGGCCGTCGCGCGGGTCGAGCGGCTGGAGGACGGCACCCGCCGGGTGCACCTGATCACCGCCGATGAGCAGGCACGGGCCTGCCCCGAGTGCGGGGTGTTCGCCACCCGGGTGAAGGGGCTCCGCGACGACCCGGCCCCGCGATCTGCCGTACGGCGAGAGCGGGCTGGAGTTCCGCCGGCACAAACGCCGCTGGTGGTGCCGGGAGCCCGGCTGCCCGCGCCGGTCCTTCACCGAGCAGATCCCGCAGCTACCGGCCGGCGCGCGGATCACCATGCGGCTGCGCGATGCCGCCGGGAGGCGGATACGCGACGCCGCCTCCACCGTCATCCAGGCCGCCCGTGACCTGCACCTGTCCTGGCCCACCGAGATGGACGCCTTCCGCACCGCCGCACACGAGGTCACCCAGGCGCCGCTGCCCGAGGTGAAGGTGCTGGGCATCGACGGCGCGGACGGCCGCGCTGGGAACAGGACCCCGCCACGGGCAAATGGATGCTGACGCGCGATCGGTGGCACACGGGGTTCGTCGACGCGCTCAGCGCCGGCGGCCTGCTCGGCCAGGTCGAGGGCCACACCGTCGCCGATGTGCCCGCCTGGCTCGCCACCACCTCGCCGGCCTGGAGAAACAGCATCGAGTACGTGGCCATCGACACGTCGGCCACCTACCGCGCCGCCCTCTGCACCGGCCTCCCGCACGCCACCGTCGTGGTCGATCACTTCCACGTCGTCCAGCTCGCCAAGAAGATGCTGTCCACGGTCAGGCGCCGCACCACCGCCAAGACCCGCGGCCGGCGCGGACGCGCCAGTGACCCGGAGCGGAAAGCCCGGCGGCGCCTGCTGCGCAACCGAGAGGACCTCACCGACGAACAGTTCGCCACGCTGTGGAACGCACTGCTGGGCGAGGGAAGGATCGGCCGGACCCTGCTGACGGCGTGGATCGCCAAGGAGAACCTCCGCCACCTCCTCGCGTGCGCCCGCAGTGGCACCGACCGCCATCAAGTCGGCCACGCTCGCTGGAAGTTCCTCACCTGCTGCGCAGACTCCGACATCCCCGAGGTGCACGGTTGATGCGTTCTCAGCTGGCGAGATAGGAGCGGCAGGTGAACTGCTCGGCTGGCAGGCCAGGCCGGCCCTCGCCCAAGCAGTCGACGACGCGCTGCGATGGGCCGCTGCACGAGAGAGCGTCCTGACGCCCTGAACGGAACCGGGCGGCCAACCGTCCGGGACTGCTGCGCGGGAGCCTGTCGAGCAGGAGACCGCTGCGCCGGACGGGCCGACCTACTTCTCCGGGGCGGTCTTCTCTCCGCCCCCCGTCGCCGCTAGTGTGTCTTTCCGCCCGATCCGCTCTTCGATCTCAGCACTCAACGTTTCTGCCGGCGCTGGAGCCGACGCCGACGCGGACTTCGATTCCGTCCCGTCTGCGTCATCATGGACGACTCCTGGCGGCGGGTGGCGGTGCCCGCGACGGGCGTCGTTCTCCCGGACCGTCCCACCGCGCAGCGGAAGGTTCACTGTGACACCGCGGCACTGGTTTTGTCGTACCGCGCTGGATTTCCGCCGTATCGCACGAGGGTTTCGCAGTACCGTACCGGCTCGGACGGGAACCGCCTCCTACCGTTCAGCCCTGCAGACCCCCGGCGCGGCAGCCTTCTTCCTGGCTGCGGCTCCTGCCCGGGTCGGAGTGGCCATGGCCGGCCTCGGTATCGTCTGGCTGGTCCATGCCGAGACCGGGTCCTTCGGGGTAGCTGGCCTGGTCACTGGCTCGTTCGCCGTGGCGGAGACCCTTGTGGGCCCGCAGGCGGCCCGTCTCATGGACCGTTTCGGACAGCCGCGCATCCTCGTCCCCCTCCTTTGCGTCCACGCCGGAGCGATCACCGCCCTGGTCGCGCTGGCCCTGACGGGGGCGCCCGCAGTGCCGCTGATGGCGGCCGGCCTCGCCGCCGGGGCGACCCTCCCGCAGTTCGGTTCGCTCTCCGCGGCCCGCTGGTCGGCCCTGCTGCACGGCAGGGCCGAACTCACCCCGGCCTTCGCACTCGAAACGATCAGCAACGATGTCGCCTTCCTCCTCGGCCCCGCCCTCGCAGTGCTGGCAGCAACTCAGTTGCACCCGGCAGCGGG
Source organism: Streptomyces dysideae (assembly GCF_001514305.1). Classification (GTDB taxonomy): domain Bacteria; phylum Actinomycetota; class Actinomycetes; order Streptomycetales; family Streptomycetaceae; genus Streptomyces; species Streptomyces dysideae. Next base: position 127,613 of record NZ_KQ949082.1, on the reverse strand, counting down.
GACGGTGCTGGCGGGGGCGCTCGTCGTCGGCGCCGGACTGGTCTTCGCGGCGCTGCGTCGTACGGCTCCGGCGCCCGCCGCAACACCCGCCCCGGATCGTACGGCCGCCCGGGGCACGAGAACTCTGCTGACCCGGAACTTCGCCACGCTGGTTGCGGTCAATGTGGCCCTGGGCGTCTTCTTCGGCTCGATACAGGTCTCGGTGAGCGCCTTCGCCGACGCTCACCACGCCGCCGCGGCAGCCGGGTTCCTGTACGGACTGATGAGCGCGGCAAGCCTGCTGGCCGGTCTGGCCTACGGGCGACACCGCCGACGCACCCCGCCCGCGGCCCAACTTCCCCTGATCCTGACCTTTCTGGCCTGCGCATCGCTGCTGCCGCTCCTGGCCAGCACCCCCTGGCAGCTCGGCCTTGCCCTCCTGCTTCCCGGTGCGGGCGTCGCTCCGTGCATCATCGTCTCCTCGACGCTTATCGAGTCGGTCATGGACCGGTCGGTCCTGACCCAGGCCTTCACCTGGACGCACTCCGCGAGCGCGGCGGGCGTCGCCGTCTCTGCCGCCGTGGTCGGACGACTCGTCGATGGTCCAGGCGGCGCACGAGCCGGTTTCACCGTCCCCCTCCTCGCCCTGACCGCAACGGCCGCCCTGACCTGGTCCAGCCGTCACGCGCTCACTATGGGTACCACGGCCTCCAAGCAGTCGCCGTCGGAGACCGATTCGGCCGGCGCCGCCCCCCTGACCGACCATCACCTGGAATCCGATGCCGGCTACGAACCGCGAGGCGGCACGGCAGGCACCCGACCAGGCCGCGCAGGCTCCCGTCACGGGCTCCTGGGTGCGCGTTGTCGTCGTCAGTCCTGGTAGACGTCAAGCCGCCCGCACATGCCGAACTTCCCGCGAGCCGTGGGCTGTTGCGTCCGGACGACGGCACCGGAGAGGTGGGGGAACTCCCCCCGTTCAAGCGAGTCGAGCTGCACCGCGGTTGCCGCCGCGGCGGCCTCGGCCCCCTGTCGCCACCGCTCGCGCCACTCGGCGATGCGCGGCCGTACGAGCGTGGCGGCGGCCCGGTGGAACGCGGCCAGGGCCTGTGGCCCCTCGGCCTCGCGCAAGGCCCGGTATCCCTCAAGGGCGAGGTCGCGCCGGGCCCGGGCGACGCGCTCCTTCTCCTCCTCGGGCGCGTCGGCCGGGATGACGGTGGCGCGTGCGTACGCCTCTGGATCGGTCAGGTACTCCGGGGGCAGCGTGAGGACCGCGTCCCCGGCTTCCGGCAACCCGCTGTTCTGCATCAGAACGGTGATCCGCAGATCGCTCTCGTTGACCAGCCGGTGGATGGTGCCGGGTGTGAACCAGGCGACGGTACCGGCCTGAAGGGGAGTCACCTCGTACCCGGATGCGGTCAGCGTCTGCACGGCACCACGGCCGCCGGTGACGACGTAAGCCTCCGAGCACGCGAGGTGCATGTGAGGGGTGCCGCCGCACGCCCCGTCGGCGGCAGGCCAGTCGTACACCGACAGATGCGAGAGGGCAACACCCCCGGGCAGTCCGGTGTGGGTTGTGATCATGTTTCGTCAGCACTCCATTTCGCGACAGCAAGCGCTTACTATCTGCTCCTGAACTTACGTTCCTCTGGCCCAACGGGTCAATGTTCGGACTAAAATCAGGTCAGAAATCGCGAGCTGTAGGGAGATAGGCGTGGGTAACGGGCTGGCAGGAAAAAGCCTCTATGCCTTCGGCGACAGCATCGTGCACGGGCACGTGTATCCGCGCAGTTTCGTGGATCTCGTCGCCGAGCGCGAGAGCATGACCCTTACCAAGTACGCCCGGAACGGCGCGACTATTGGCGTCGATCCACATGCGTCCGGTGGACAGATACGCACGCAGGTCGAGGAGGCGACTGACATCGCGCCGGATTTTGTCCTCCTTGACGGCGGCACCAACGACGCCCAGTCGATCTTCAGGGACCAGCGCTACGCGGTGGGCACTTACGCGGATGAGCTGGAGCAGACGCTGTACACGATGCAGCGGAAATGGCCGGCCGCCCGCATCGTGTACGTCGCCGCCCACAAACTCGGTTCGAGGGACTGGGACACTCAGGTGGCGCTGCGTGAGGTGACGTTGCGGGCCTGTCAAAAGTGGGATGTCGCCATTGCCGACGTTTTCGGGGACACCACGTTCGACACACGCGATGACGCCCAGCGGGCGAAATACACATTCGACGATCTGGTCAATGGTTTCCCTGGCACAGACGGATCGGGAACGCATCCCAACATGGCGGGCATCACCACGTTCTATGTGCCGGTGGTCAGCGCAAAGCTGAAGCAGATGTCACCACGTTGACGAGTACGGCAAGATGCAGCTCTGCCGGGCCGATACGGCCCGGCAGAGCTGCATCTCCTCTCAGGATGTCAGCGGACTGATGTTCCACTGCTGGTTCTGGCCGGTGCCGCAGGTGTACTGGATGAGCCGGGCGCCGTTGTCGGCCGAAGCGCTGGCCACGTCAGCGCACTTGCCCGAATGCCGAGCCACGAGCTGGACGTATCCGCTGCCGGCATCGCGCAGCTGCCACTGCTGGCTCTGCCCGTTGCCGCAGTCGGACTGGATGAGCTGGGCGCCGTTGGCGGCCGAAGCGCTGGCCACGTCGGCACACTTGCCCGAATGCCGAGCCACGAGCTGGACGTATCCGCTGCCGGCATCGCGCAGCTGCCACTGCTGGTTCTGCCCGTTGCCGCAGCTGTACTGGATGAGCTGGGCGTTGTTGGCGGCCGAAGCGCTGGTCACGTCGGCGCACTTGTCCGAATGCCGCGCCACGAGCCTGCGGTGGCCGTCGTTGCTGAAGCCGGCACCGCGCCGGACCCGCACGTCGTCGACGTGCACCGACCCGCGCTCGCCGCCGTTCGCGTACCACGCCACCTTCGCGATCTCCGGCATCGAGGTGCGGAACGCGGCGTCGCTCAGCGCGCGCCGGCCGTCGATGTCCAGGTCGAAGCGCTGGTTCACGGTGTCCACGGCCAGCGTGATCCGGTACCACTGGCCATTCGTGTACGTACCGATCACACGGTTCGCACTTCCCTCGTACGCGCGGATCTCGCCGCGCGCGAACGCGACGCTGACGGCTGGTGCGCCGCTGGAGTTGTACACGTAGGGCAGCCCGAACCAGCCCGCCTGCGTGTCATTGCGCATCACCTGCGCCTCGATGGTCACCACGCCCTGCAGCGGGGTGCTGAAGAGCCGGGCGAGGTTGGTCCCGTCGGTGCCGCCGCCTTCGATGGTGCGGGTCAGACGGACGCTCTTGTCGGAGGCGGACGGCGTCTCCACCACGGAGACATCGTTGTTGGTCGAGACGACCCGCCATCCGTTCGTACCGTCGGCGAGCGCGCCGCTCGCCAGGCCGTCGAACGAGTCCGTGAACGCGATGTCGGACGCCCCGCGTTCGAGGGCCCCGATCTCCGGACCACTCCCGGTCGGTACCGGCGTCCCGGCGAGGTCGAGGCCGCCGTTGCCGGTGACGCCGGCACCGGCGTCGGCGAACACCGATCCGGCCTGGAGCGCGAAGTTCGCCGCCGTGCCGAGTCTCGGGCCGTTCTCGTCACCGTAGGGCCCCGTGACGGCGTCATTCACGAACTGCGGAGCGCCGACCACGGCGTTCACGTCGGACGCGGGCCGAGTGGTCAGGTTGGACGAGTACCCGTTGTTGTTGTAGACGATGCTCGACTGCTGCCTGAACTCAGGTGCGGAATTTCCGGAGATGAACAGGTTGTTGGTGAACCACGCCTTGCCGGAGACACCGCCGGTCACCATGGTCGACGAATCGGTGTTGGCGAAGACGTTGTTGTAGATCTCCGCCACCGTGCCGCTCTGCTGCGACATGTGGATGTTCCACCGCGTGCTGCCGGTGATGACGTTGTAGCGGATCACCGCGCTGCCGAACTTGTACGTGGAGTTGCACGCGCAGAGCAGGATGCCGTCGCCGTTGTCGTGGAGGTAGTTGTACTGGAACACCTGGTTGGTGGTGCCGATGTCGGGGTCCAGGCCGTTCTGGTCGGCACCGCCCGAGGAGAGGTGGGTGCCCATGACCTCGTTGTACTGGACGGTGACGCTGTCGGCCATGAAGGTCTCGACGCCGGAGACGCCGACCCGGTCGATCACGTTGCCTTCGACGAGTCCGCCCCGGACGTTGGTGAGGTAGACGCCGTTGCAACCGTAGGGGGTGTTCGCCTGCGTGATGTAGTTGCCGCGGATCGTGACGTTGGTGTGCGGGGTGAAGTTGGAGTCGCCGGCCGTGGCGCGCTTGCCCCAGCCCGTCGCGACGGCACCGGGTGCGTCACCGACGTACTGCTTCACGACTATGCCGCCGAACGATGTGTTCTTGATGGTGGAGTTCTCCACCGTGATGTCGTCGAGCACCGTGGGGGCGCCGGGCGCGGCGATGTCCTGAACGCCGGTGAGGAAGGCGATGCCGCCGGTGTTCTTCGAGCGGTCCCAGCCCGTTGCGAAGGTGATGCCCGGCTTGTTGCCGGCAGTGCTGCCGCCGATCCACTTGATCTCGCCGGTGACGTCGTGCACGTCGACCGAGTCGATCACGAAGTGGCGCAGGGTCTGGCCGTTGTCACCGTGCACGCCGATGCCACGGAAGTCGCCGAGCTTCGAACCGTCTGTCGTCCCCGTGGGTACCTCGTTCGACACGTCGAGGTTGCGGATCTCCCAGTACTGCTGGTTGTGCAACCGCACCGCGTCGGCGACCGTGCCCTGGCCGGCGATCTTCGGCTTGGCGCCCGTTCCGTAGCTGTCGATGGCGATCGGGGCGCCGTCGGTGCCGGACCCCTTCGGCCACAGCTGCCCGACCCAGCTGTCACCGGACTCGAAGCGAATGGTGTCGCCGGGCTGGAACGTCGTCGAGTTCACCTTGCTCAGCGAGCGCCAAGGCGCGCTGCTGCTGGTTCCGGCGTTGCTGTCGTTGCCGCTCGCGCTCACGTAGTACGTGCTGCCTGCGGCGTAAGCCCGCTGCGCGGGGATGAGCACGATCGACGCGAGCACGACGGCCAGCGCGCAGAGTGCGGCTGCGGTCGCTCTTGACACAAGTCTTCGGTTGGCAATCATTGTCCTCTTCTTGTCCTCTGTGGTTGGGCGGTACCGGCTCCCGTCGTGACGCCTCCAGCCGAGACATCGCGTAACGGCTCAGGGCGCGGGCGGATGGGGTCCGTGGGTCGGACACACGAAAGGGTGCAGGTACGCGACGACATGAGGACTGATTCGGCCCGATATGCCCCATCGGGAGCCGGGCTCGAAGGCGGCTCCGGGAGCTCGGCGCACCCCGGCCGCCGGATCAGGTGGTGGTCGGTGAACCCCGGCGTCAGCGGCGCCACGAACGGCCCGACCATGCTGGGGCACAGACCCGTACACGAGAGCGGCGGGAGGTCGAAGGCGGCCTTGTTGTCGCGTGCGCGCGGCATGTCGTCGGCACTGACGCGCAACGGCTGAAGTTCGCCAGGAGTCCTCACGCATGCCCCTCAGGTCGCACTGGGAAAACGCATTCCGCGCAGTGTGCCCAGCGGTGATCGAGGGCGTCAAGGTTTCGAGCAGATGAACCCGGCGGCGGTGTGGAGGGCCCGCACCAGGAGCAGGTCAGCCGGCGCGGACCGCCGTGCTGTCGCGCACCACGACCTGCCCGCGCATCATCAGACGCGCGGCGTCGGCACGAGCCGTGAGTGCGAGGCGGACCGCTTCGGCACCTGCCTGGGCCAGCGGCAACGACACGGTCGTCAGCCGCGGTGTCACGTCGGTCGCGAGCTCGATGTCGTCGAAACCGGTCACCGAGACGTCCGCCGGCACCGCCACCCCGGCAGCCCGGAACGCGGACATCGCACCGATGGCGATGGTGTCGTTGGCGGCAAGGACCGCGTGGGGCGGCTCGAGCCCCTCGGCGAGCAGCCGACGCGCCGCGTCGAATCCCCCCTGGCGGCTCACCGCACCGTGCAAGATCCGGATGTGCCGCTCCTCGACGCCGTTCTCACGGAGCCCGGCCACGAAGCCCGCGGTGCGGGCGGAGACGTTCCCACGCCCGCGTGCCCCGGCGAGAATCGCCACGTGCCGGTGGCCCGACGCGGCGACATGGGTGGCGAGTTCCTTCGCGGAACCGTGATTGTCGAAGACGATGGCGTGGAACGGCATGTCTGTGTCGCCGACGATCACCACCCGGCCGCCCTCACGTTCGTAGCCGAGCAGCTCGTCGAGCAGGCGCCCGCCCAGGGCGTTCGCGGCAAGGCGGCTCGAGGTCAGGATGAGCGCACGCGGCCGGAGCGCACGCTGCAGCCGGACGGTTTCCAGCTGGCGCTCGGCGGTGCCGTGGGTCGAGGAGACGGTGACGAACGCCCCGGCGTCGCGTGCCTGCCGTTCCATCGCCGCGGCGGCCATCCCCATCGACGGGGTCGTGAGGTCGTCGGCGACGACCGCGATCGAGTCGTTCGCGCGTCGCATCGCCCGGGCCGAGGCGTCCGCGGTGTAGCGCAGCGCGGCGGCGGCGGTGAGGACCCTTTGATGATATTCGGGCGCGACCGTCCGGGAACTGCCGCCCAGGACGCGTGACGCGGTCGCGACCGAGACGCCGGCGGCCTCCGCCACGTCGCGCAGGGTGACGGTCGATCTGGCTGGATGGGGCATCGTGCCGTTCCCTCCCGTCCTCCCGCACCACGAGAGATGGCTGCTGTCGACGCTACCGGAGGATATCCGTGGCCGGACGGGGACGGGGACGCGGACGGTGTCGGCGGCTCGACGGTGCCTGAGGAGCTTTGGGCAGGCACTCCCCGGCAGAGTGACGTGTCGGTGTGTTCGCGGCCGACGCCGCACCCGAGGGCGAGGCCCGGGTGGGCGGACGGCGAGTGGGATCCCGTCAGCGGGACGTACACGGCCGGGTGGGGTCGTCGCCGGAACGTGGCCGTGTCGACCCGGTGTGGTGGCCCGGGTGCTCCTCCAGGCATGCGCGTTTCAGGGCTCATGCCCGGCGCGCGGGGGCCTCAGTGTCTTCGTCGAGTGAGGCGGGTCGCGTCCCGCGTCGTGGTGTAGGGGATCAAGCGTTGGGCGTTCCAGTACGAGGCTCCAGGTGATCTTCGCCGAGCCAGCGGTCCACGAGGTGTCCTGCTGGGGCGAGTTGAGCGACCGGTCGTGCGGAGCCACCGCCGCCGACCTGCGGATTCCGGCGACTTGATCGGCTACACCACCCGGCGGGACGCCATCGTGAGGCGTGGGGTGCTGGGTTCGTACATCAGCGGTCAAGCGGTGCCCCGAAGCCCGGCGGCAACACGCCCCAGGTCATCCGTACGACAGGGGGCACACAGCCATACCGGACCCGGGGGCCAGGCGCCCCGTTGCGGGGCCACGGAACAGGTATAGGGGTGGCCTCAGGTCCGGAAATCGCATTCCGAGGCGGGTGAGCGGACCACAGGGGAGGAGTGACCCTCCGTGACCGCTCCGCCACCGCCGAGGCACCATGCAGCTCGGTGCACAATGTGCGGCATGGACGATGCGTCGGCAGCGCCACCGCGGCGGCGCCAGAAGACCGTATCCGGGGAGCGCCAGGCGACCCTGCGTGATGTGGCACGGGCGGCGGGTGTCTCGCAGGCGACGGCGTCGCGCGTACTCAACGGCAGCATCCGGAACGTCCGGCAGGAGAACGTCGACCGTGTACTCGCCGCGGCCGCGGAACTCGACTACACGCCGCACCTGTCCGCCCAGGCGATCGCCCGGGGGTCTACGAACACCGCCGCGCTGGTCGTCAGCGGTGTCGACGACCCGTACTTCTCCTCCATCGCGGGCGGGGTGACCGAGGCGGCGGAGGCGGCCGGGCTCATCGTGACCATGGCGGTCGCGGACCGCTCCCCCGAGCGGGAACTCCAGATCGTCAGGACGCTGCGCGGCATGCGGCCCCGCGCCATCATCCTGGCCGGCAGCCGCATCGACGATCCCGGCACCCGCGACGCTCTCGCCCAAGAGCTCGACGCCTACCGGGAAGCAGGCGGCAGCGTCGTCCTGATCAGCCAGCACGACCTGCCGTTCCACACCGTCAGCATCGACAACTATGGCGGAGCGCGGCAGCTGGCCCGTGCCCTGGTGGGCCTTGGGTACCGACGGTTCGCGATGGTGCGCGCGCACGTCGGGCTCAAGACCTCCCGTGACCGGTGCGATGGCTTCATGGACGGCCTGGGCGAGTTCAACATCGACATCGAGGAGCGGTTCGTGGTCAAGGCCGAGTTCAACCGCCGAGGCGGTAGTGCGGCAGCCCGCGAGCTGGTCCGGCGGGGACTGGACGGCACAGAACTCGTCTTCGCCGTCAACGACGTCATGGCGATCGGCGTGATGACCGCCTTCCGGGACGCCGGGCTGGTCCCCGGCCAGGACGTCGCCGTCGCCGGCTTCGACGACATCGGCCCGGCGGTGGACGTCGTCCCGGAGCTGACCTCCGTGACCGTCCCTCTGCGGCGGGTCGGCCTCCACGCGATGGAGCTCGCGCTCTCCGACGACCACGCCTCGCGGATCGTGCCGGTCTCCACGAACGTCGTCCTGCGGGGAAGCACACCCCGTCGATGACGTGCCGTCGTCCGGCGATGGTGGTTCCGGCTCGCGGTGGCGCAGGCCGGAGAACTAAGTACGGGGGTGCGCCGCCGTACGGTCGTGTGCGCGAGTTCGTGCGACCCACCGTCGTGCTGACGACCCGCTACCCGGCGGCCGGCGTAGCGGCCTGGATCACTGATGCGGAAATATTCGGATCACGATGCCATCGGCATGACCGACGCAGTCAACGCGGTTCTCGCGTGGGCGTTGCCGCAGCCTGTCGTCCTGGCCCTCGACCACGAAGCAGCGTCAGCCGTCCAGGTGCGTCGCCGCGAACATCCGCAACACCGCCGGCAGTACGACCACCGAAGGCCCGGCCACTCCCAGCGCCTTCGCCAGGTCCGCCGCCAGCGTCTCCGGCGTCGTCCGCACGCCCGGCACCCCGAAGGACTCCGCGAGCGCCACATAGTCCGGCCGCGTCAGCTCGGTCCCCGTCGTCGCCCCGAACGCGTCCGTCATGTACTCGCGCAGGATGCCGTAGCCGCCGTCGTCGACGATCAGCCAGGTGACGTTCAGGTCGTACTGGCGGGCCGTCGCCAGCTCGGCGATCGAGTACAGGGCGCCGCCGTCGCCCGACACCGCCAGCACCGGCCGCGTCGGATCGGCCACCGCCGCGCCGAGCGCCGCCGGGAAGGCGTAGCCGAGACCGCCCGCGCCCTGGGCGGAGTGCATGTGGTTGGGGCCCTTGGCGTCGAAGGCCGACCAGGCCCAGTACGACAGGATCGTCATGTCCCAGAAGGACGGGGAGTCGGCGGGGAGCGCCTTGCGTAGGGATGCCAACACCCCCTGTTCCAGGGTGAGTTCCTGGGCGGCGATGCGCTCGGACACGCGGGACAGCAGCGCGCGTACCCGCGCCTTCGCCGTTTCGTCCGACCGCTCCTCCACCGTCTCCAGCAACGCCTGCAGCGCGAGGCGCGCGTCCGCGTGGATGCCCAGGGCAGGGTGATTGGACTCCAGCTTGCCGAGGTCCGCCTCGATCTGGATGACCCGGCCTCGCGGCTTGAACGTGTGGTAGTTGGAGGACAGTTCACCCAGGCCCGAACCCACTACCAGGAGTACGTCCGCGTCCTCCAGGAAGTCCGTAGTGTGGCGGTCCTCCAGCCAGGACTGCAGGGACAGGGGGTGCTTCCAGGGGAAGGCGCCCTTGCCGCCGGGGGTCGTGACGACCGGCGCCTGGAGCCGCTCCGCCAGCTGCTTCAACTTGCCGCTCGCGTCCGCGCGTACCACTCCCCCGCCCGCGATGACCGCCGGGCGGGCGGCACGGGACAGCAAGTCGGCGGCCACCGCCGTCAGTTCGGGGCGCGGAGGCAGTTCGTCGGGAAAGGCGTCGCCCCCTGTGACCACGGGTATCGATGTCGCCGCCAGCAGCACGTCCTGCGGGATCTCCACCCACACCGGCCCGTGCGGAGCCGTCAGCGCCGACTTCCACGCCGCCTCGATCGCCGACGGGATCTGGGACTGCGCCCGGACCGTGTGGACCGACTTCACCACGCCCCGGAACGACGCCGCCTGGTCGGGGAGTTCGTGGAGGTAGCCGTGGCGACCGCCGCCCAGGCCTGCGGTGGGGATCTGGCTGCTGATCGCCAGGACCGGCGCCGAGGCCGCCACCGCTTCCTGCAGCGCCGCCAGTGACGTCAGCGCCCCCGGGCCCGTCGAGAGGAGCAGCGGTGCCGCCTCGCCCGTGATCCGGCCGTACGCGTCCGCCGCGAACCCGGCGTTGTTCTCCACCCGCAGGCCGACATACGTGAGGTCGGAGCGGCGCAGCGCGTCGAACATGCCCAGCGCGTGCTGGCCGGGCAGCCCGAAGACCGTCGTCGCGCCGAGGCCGGCCAGCGTCTCCACGACCAGGTCTCCGCCGGTGCGGCCGGGGGGAGGATCGAGTGCGGCCTCCGTCTGGGCGGCGGTGGGGCGGAGCACCAGGTCGTGGTCGTGGGTCACTGCGCGCGGGCCTCTGCAATCTGGCGGGACATGATGGTGGTCAGTTCGTACGCCGTGTGGGATGCCGCCACCGACGTGATCTCCGCGTGATCGTACGCGGGGGCCACCTCGACGACGTCCGCCGAGACCAGGTTGCAGGACGCCAGGCCGCGCAGGATCTCCAGTAGTTCGCGGGACGTCATGCCGCCCGCCTCCGGGGTCCCGGTACCGGGCGCGTGCGCGGGGTCGAGGCAGTCGATGTCGATGGAGATGTACAGCGGGCGGTCACCGATGCGCTGGCGCAGCTGGTCGGCCACCTCGTCCGCGCCCCGGCGGTAGACGTCCGACGACGTCACGATGCCGAAGCCCATCTTCTCGTCGTCCGTCAGGTCCTGCCTGCCGTAGAGCGGACCCCGCGTCCCGACGTGCGACAGCGCCGACGTGTCGAGGATGCCCTCCTCCACCGCCCGCCGGAACGGCGTCCCGTGCGTGTACTCCGCGCCGAAGTACGTGTCCCAGGTGTCGAGGTGCGCGTCGAAGTGGAGCAGCGCGACCGGCCCGTGCTTCTTCGCGACGGACCGCAGCAGCGGCAGCGCGATGGTGTGGTCGCCGCCCAGGGTCATCAGGCGGGCGCCCGTGCCCAGCAGGTCGTCGGCGGCGGCCTCGACGGTCTCCACGGCCTCGTTGATGTTGAACGGGTTCACGGCGATGTCGCCGCCGTCCGCCACCTGGGCGAGGGCGAAGGGGGACGCGTCCTGCGCGGGGTTGTAGGGGCGCAGCAGCCGGGACGCCTCGCGGATCGCGTTGCCGCCGAAGCGGGCGCCCGGCCGGTACGAGACGCCCGAGTCGAACGGCACGCCGACCACCGCGACGTCGGCGCGGCCCACCTCGTCGAGTCTCGGCAGCCGGGCGAAGGTCGCGGGGCCGGCGTACCGCGGGATACGGGATGAGTCGACGGGGCCGCGGGGCGTCTCGTTGCTGGTCATATGGAAATGCCTTCTTTCCTACGCTTCATCGCGTATGCGCGTTTCTGCCTATGACTCTAATGGCGAGCAGACACGGGTTCGGACACGAGTTCGGGAGCCCGCCCGGCAAGGCGCTCACGCCAGGCAGTGAGGACGGCCGCGTCGGTGGGCCTCGCCATCAAGGAGACGGCGACGTAGGCCGCGAAGGAAGAGGGCAGGCCGTCACACATCCGCCCAGATCCGGAGCGGCCGGTCCGGGTCGACAGTAGGCGACCGGAAAGCAACTGCGAACTGTACTTTTCGTACACCTCGGGGTGCCAGGCTGGAGGAAACGTCCATCACGCCGGTCCCCAACCGGCTGAGCGCCGAGGGCGGGGCCGCGGCTCCGGCCCAGTGGCCGGCCGCCGACACCCAGGTGGCCCGCGCCCTGACCCGCGCCCGTGCCACCCGCGCCCCGCTGGTCCGGCACGGAAACCGGACCCCGCTCGCCCAACTCCTCCCCCACGACGAGGCCGAGGCACACGCCCGCACGCTCCTCGCGCGGATCGCCGCGCCCCCCGCCCTCACCGAGACGCTGCGCATCTGGATCTCCCTGCACGGGAGTTGGGACCGTGCGGCCGTCGCGCCGGCCGTGCACCGCAACACCGTCCGGCAGCGGATCGCCCGCTGCGCGGCGCTGCTGGGCACGGACTTGGACGATCCCGACGTATGCATGGAACTGTGGTTCGCGCTGCGGCACGGCGGACAGTGACGCGCGTCCCAGCCCGCGAGACCTCGGGTGTGCGCACAGGGGCCTGCCTCACAATGGGAGACATGCCGATACCCGGGACACCCAGCCGCGCCGAGCTCGTCGACCACCTTGTGAGGACCCGTATCGCGGGGGACGTCGCGACGCCCCGCGAGAACAACCTCTCGCACTACCGCCAGCTGGCGAACGGCAACCGTCACTACTGGCTCGGCCTGGAGCTCGGCGACCGCTGGACCGACGAGCAGGACGTGCTCGCGGTGATGGCGGAGCGGGTGGGGGTGAACGACGACCCCGAGTACCGCTACGGCCAGGACACCATCGACCCCGAGCTGACGGTCGCGGGCCTGGAGCGGATGGCGGGCCGGCTGCGCAAGGCGGCGGACGGGCAGCAGCGGGTGCTGCTCGCGACCGGTCACCCCGGCGGCCTCCTCGACGTGCACCGCGCCACGGCCACCGCGCTGCGCGCCGCGGGCTGCGAGATCGTGGTGATCCCCGACGGGTTGCAGACGGAGGAGGGCTACGTCATGCAGTTCGCGGACGTGGCGGTCCTGGAGCACGGCGCCACCCTGTGGCACACCCACTCGGGCGAGCCGATGAAGGCCATCCTCACCGGCCTGGAACGCGAGGGCAGCCCCCTGCCCGACCTGGTCGTCGCCGACCACGGCTGGGCGGGCTACGCCGGGCAGCACGGCATCGACTCGGTCGGCTACGCGGACTCCAACGACCCGGCCCTGTTCGTCGCCGAGTCGGAGGGCACCGTACAGGTGACGGTCCCCCTCGACGACCACGTCGTCAGCCCGCGCTACTACGACCCGATGACGGCGTTTCTGCTGGCGGAGGCGGGGCTGGCGTAACGCCCCGCTACTGCTGCCTGGGGACGCGGACCACGCCCTCCTGGATCACCGAGATCGCCAGCCGGCCGTCCTGGGTGTAGATGCGGGCCTGGCCGAGGCCGCGGCCGCCGTGGGCCGACGGGGACTCCTGGTCGTAGAGGAGCCACTCGTCGGCGCGGAAGGGGCGGTGGAACCACATCGCGTGGTCCAGTGACGCGCCGACGACGTCGTTCACGGCCCAGCCGCCGCGGCCGTGGGCGAGCAGGACGGAGTCGAGGAGCGTCATGTCGGAGACGTACGTGGCGAGGACGACGTGCAGGAGGGGGTCGTCGGCCAGCTTGCCGTCGGTGCGGAACCAGACCTGCGAGTGCGGCTCGCGCGGCTCGCCGAACCTGCCGTACGGCGGCTCCTCGACGTAGCGCACGTCGACCGCCTCGCGCGCCTCCAGGAACCGCTCGACGACGTCGGGGTCGAGGTGGTCGTAGCCGCGCAGCCGCTCCTCGGAGGTGGGCAGCGTGGCCGGGTCGGGCGCGGCGGGCATCGGGGTCTGGTGGTCGAGTCCGTCCTCGTACGTCTGGAAGGACGCCGACAGATGGAAGATCGGCTTGCCGTGCTGGACGGCGACCACCCGGCGGGTGGTGAAGGAGCGTCCGTCGCGGATGCGGTCGACGGTGTAGACGATGGGCGCGCCGGGGTCGCCGGTGCGCAGGAAGTACGCGTGGAGGGAGTGGGCGAGGCGGTCCTCGGGGACCGTCCGCCCGGCGGCGACCAGCGCCTGGGCCGCGACCTGTCCGCCGAAGACCCGCGGGACGACGGCGGACCGGGACTGGCCGCGGAAGATGTCCTCCTCGATCTGCTCGAGGTCGAGCAGATCGAGGAGGGACTGAAGTGCTGCCTGACTCATGAGCGTCAGTTGTACTGGCCAGTAATTTCCGGAACCCTACAGGCCCATGTCCTTCGCGATGATCGTCTTCATGATCTCGCTGGTGCCGCCGTAGATGCGGTTGACGCGGTTGTCGGCGTACAGGCGGGCGATCGGGTACTCGTTCATGAAGCCGTAGCCGCCGTGCAGCTGGAGGCAGCGGTCGATGACGCGGTGCGCGACCTCGGTGCAGAACAGCTTGGCGCCGGCGGCCTCGGCGGGGGTCAGCTCACCGGCGTCGAGGGCTTCCAGCGCGCGGTCGGCGACGGCCTCGGCCGCGTCCACCTCGGCCTGGCAGGCGGCCAGCTCGAACTTGGTGTTCTGGAAGTGGGCGACCGGCTTGCCGAAGACGGTGCGCTCCTGCACGTACTCCTTGGCGAACCGCACCGCGGCCTTGGCCTGCGCGTAGGCGCCGAAGGCGATGCCCCAGCGCTCGGAGGCGAGGTTGTGGCCGAGGTAGTAGAAGCCCTTGTTCTCCTCGCCGAGGAGGTCCTCGACGGGCACCTTGACGTCGACGAAGGCCAGCTCGGCGGTGTCGGAGGTCTTCAGTCCGAGCTTGTCGAGCTTGCGGCCGATGGAGTAGCCCTCGGACTTGGTGTCCACGGCGAAGAGGGAGATGCCGAAGCGGCGGTCCTCGGCGGTCGGCGCGGAGGTACGGGCGCAGACGATGACCCGGTCCGCGTGCACACCACCGGTGATGAAGGTCTTGGAGCCGTTGAGGACGTAGTGCGTGCCGTCCTCGCTGAGCTTGGCGGTGGTCTTCATGCCCGCGAGGTCGGAGCCGGTGCCCGGCTCGGTCATCGCGAGGGCCCACATCTCCTCGGCGGAGACGAACTTCGGCAGGAACCGCTTCTTCTGCTCGTCGGTGGCCAGCATCTTGATGTACGGCAGGCCGAGCAGCACGTGCACACCGGAGCCGCCGAACTGGACGCCCGCGCGGGCCGTCTCCTCGTACATCACGGCCTCGAACTTGTACGAGTCGATGCCGGCGCCGCCGTACTCCTCGTCGACACGGATGCCGAAGACGCCGAGCTCGGCGAGCTTGTAGTAGAAGTCGCGCGGCGCCTGGCCGGCCGCGAACCACTCGTCGTAGACGGGCACGACCTCGGCCTCGATGAAGGCCCGGAGGGTCTCCCGGAACGCCTCGTGGTCCTCGTTGAACACAGTACGGCGCACCGCCGCCGCCCTCTCTGCGCCTAAACCGGCGCCGCTCTCGCGTACCTGGTTGCTCGCCGTCCGGGTTCCTCAATTGATGTCGAGGCCGATGGCTAAGCGCTTGCTCAGGTAGCAACCGTACCGGCGAGTACGAACGGCGTCCAGAGGTCCCCAGCCGTAATGCTCGTCACTCCGCCCCAGCCGCCGCGAACGCTCCCCGGGCCATGCGGTGCAGCAGCTCCGCCGTCACCCCCCGCCCCGGAAGGGAACCCGGCCGTCCCAGATGCGGGGTCGAGTTCAGGAGACCGAAGACCGAGTGCACCGCCGAGCGGGCCGCGGGTTCCGCCAGCCCCGGGTAGACCTCGCGGAGCACCGACACCCACAGCTCGACGTACTGCCGCTGCAACTGCCGCACCAGCTTCCGGTCGCTGTCCCGGAGGCGGTCCAGCTCGCGGTCGTGCAGGGTGATGAGGGGGCGGTCGTCGAGCGCGAAGTCGATGTGCCCCTCGATGAGCGAGTCGAGGAGCGCCTCGG
Source organism: Streptomyces dysideae (assembly GCF_001514305.1). Lineage (GTDB taxonomy): Bacteria > Actinomycetota > Actinomycetes > Streptomycetales > Streptomycetaceae > Streptomyces > Streptomyces dysideae. The sequence goes on along the minus strand of NZ_KQ949082.1, from coordinate 111,937 downwards.
GAGCACCCCCGTCGGACTCCGCCAGCCGCCGCTTGGCACCCGTCAGCAGCTGGCCGCTGATCCCGACCAGCAGCTCGGCGAGCATCGCGTCCTTGCCCGCGAAGTGCCGGTAGAGACCGGGGCCGCTGATCCCGACCGCGGCGCCTATCTCGTCGACACCGACGCCGTGGAAGCCGCGCTCGGCGAAGAGCCGCGCGGCTTCCTTGAGGATCTGTTCGCGGCGGGTGGGGGCGTCGGTTCTGGTGGTCATGGAGGTAATTCTAGACAAGGAGGTTAGCGGTCGTTAACCTGAAGGAAATGGTTAACGCTCATTAACACGGTTCGTGAACACGGTTCATTGACTGGTGACCACTGGTGAGGGGACCGCAACATGCACGAGGCACCGGAGCTGACGAGCGCGGCAGACCCCGCGTCGGAGGCCTGGCGGGCCAACGAGGAGGCGCACCGCGAGCTCGCGGAGGAACTGCGCGGCAAGCTCGCCACGGCCCGGCTGGGCGGCGGCGAGAAGGCGCGGGCCAGACACACCGCGCGCGGCAAGCTGCTGCCCCGCGACCGCGTCGACACCCTCCTCGACCCCGGCTCCCCCTTCCTGGAGCTCGCTCCCCTCGCCGCCGACGGCATGTACGACGGCCAGGCCCCGGCAGCGGGCGTCATCGCCGGGATCGGCCGGGTCAGCGGCCGCGAGTGCGTGATCGTCGCCAACGACGCCACGGTCAAGGGCGGCACGTACTACCCGATGACGGTGAAGAAGCACCTCCGCGCCCAGGAGGTGGCCCTCGAGAACCGCCTCCCCTGCCTCTACCTGGTGGACTCCGGCGGCGCCTTCCTCCCCCTGCAGGACGAGGTCTTCCCCGACCGCGAGCACTTCGGCCGGATCTTCTACAACCAGGCCCGGATGTCGGGGGCGGGCATCCCGCAGATCGCCGCCGTGCTCGGGTCGTGCACGGCCGGCGGGGCGTACGTCCCGGCGATGAGCGACGAGGCGGTCATCGTCCGCAACCAGGGCACGATCTTCCTGGGCGGCCCTCCGCTGGTGAAGGCCGCCACCGGCGAGGTGGTGACGGCCGAGGAGCTCGGCGGCGGCGAGGTCCACGCGCGTGTGTCGGGCGTGACCGACCACCTGGCGGAGGACGACGCGCACGCGCTGCGGATCGTCCGGAACATCGTGGCGACGCTCCCCGCGCGCGGACCGCTGCCCTGGGAGACCCTGCGGTCCATCGAACCCAAGGTGGACCCGTACGGCCTCTACGGCGCGGTCCCCGTCGACTCGCGCACCCCCTACGACGTACGCGAGATCATCGCGCGCGTGGTCGACGGCTCCCGTTTCGCGGAGTTCAAGGCGGAGTTCGGCCAGACCCTCGTCACCGGCTTCGCCCGGATCCACGGCCACCCGGTCGGCATCGTCGCCAACAACGGCATCCTGTTCTCCGAGTCCGCCCAGAAGGGCGCCCACTTCATCGAACTGTGCGACCAGCGCGGCATCCCGCTGCTCTTCCTGCAGAACATCTCCGGCTTCATGGTCGGCAGGGACTACGAGGCGGGCGGCATCGCCAAGCACGGCGCCAAGATGGTCACGGCGGTCGCCTGCACCCGCGTGCCGAAGCTGACGGTGGTGGTCGGCGGCTCGTACGGCGCCGGGAACTACTCGATGTGCGGCCGGGCGTACTCCCCCCGCTTCCTGTGGATGTGGCCCAACGCCAAGATCTCGGTCATGGGCGGCGAACAGGCCGCGTCCGTCCTGGCGACGGTCAAGCGGGACCAGCTGGAGGCGCGCGGCGAGGACTGGCCGACGGCGGAGGAAGAGGCCTTCAAGGACCCGATCCGCGCACAGTACGAGCGCCAGGGCAACGCCTACTACGCGACCGCCCGCCTCTGGGACGACGGGGTCATCGACCCGCTGGAGACCCGGCAGGTGCTGGGCCTGGCCCTGACGGCGTGCGCGAACGCTCCGCTGGGTGACCCCCAGTTCGGCGTCTTCCGGATGTGAGGGGACTTTCAGACGATGTTCGACACAGTGCTTGTGGCCAACCGGGGCGAGATCGCCGTACGGGTCATCCGTACGCTCCGCTCGCTGGGCATCCGCTCGGTGGCCGTCTTCTCCGACGCGGACGCCGACGCACGGCACGTGCGCGTGGCCGACACGGCGGTACGGCTCGGTCCGGCGCCGGCGGCGGAGAGCTATCTGTCCGCCGACCGCATCCTGGAGGCGGCGGCGCGGACCGGCGCCCAGGCCGTCCACCCCGGCTACGGCTTCCTCGCGGAGAACGCCGACTTCGCGCGCGCGTGCGCCGAGGCGGGGCAGGCCTTCATCGGCCCGCCGGCGGACGCGATCTCCCTGATGGGCGACAAGATCCGCGCGAAGGAGACGGTGCGCGCGGCGGGCGTCCCGGTGGTGCCCGGGTCGAGCGGCAGCGGCCTGTCGGACGCCGAACTGGCGGACGCGGCACGGGAGATCGGCGTACCGGTACTCCTCAAGCCCTCGGCAGGCGGTGGCGGCAAGGGCATGCGGCTGGTCAGGGACCTGGCGCACCTGGCCGACGAGATCGCCGCCGCCCGCCGCGAGGCCCGCGCCTCCTTCGGCGACGACACCCTCCTCGTCGAGCGGTGGATCGACCGCCCACGGCACATCGAGATCCAGGTCCTGGCGGACGGTCATGGGAATGTGCTGCATCTGGGCGAGCGCGAGTGCTCGCTCCAACGCCGCCACCAGAAGATCATCGAGGAGGCGCCGTCCGTCCTGCTGGACGCGGACACGCGCGCGTCCATGGGCGAGGCGGCGGTCCAGGCGGCACGTTCGTGCGGGTACCGGGGGGCGGGCACGGTGGAGTTCATCGTGCCGGGCGACACCGTGCCCATCGGGGGGACACCCCCCGAACCCCCCGTGTCGTCGTACTACTTCATGGAGATGAACGCCCGCCTCCAGGTGGAACACCCGGTGACGGAACTGATCACAGGCCTGGACCTGGTGGAGTGGCAGGTCCGGGTGGCGGCGGGCGAGCGGCTGTCCTTCGGGCAACCCGATGTACAGCTCACGGGCCACGCGATCGAGGCCCGCGTCTGCGCCGAGGACCCGACGCGCGGATTCCTCCCGTCGGGCGGCACGGTGCTCTCGCTGTACGAGCCCCAGGGCGACGGCGTACGAACGGACTCCGGGCTCAGCGAGGGCACCGAGGTCGGGAGCCTGTACGACCCGATGCTGTCCAAGGTGATCGCGTACGGCCCGGACCGCGCGACCGCGCTGCGGAAACTCCGGTCGGCCCTGGCGGAGACGGTCACGCTGGGCGTACCGACGAACGCCGGGTTCCTGCGGCGGCTGCTGGCGCATCCGGCGGTGGTGGCGGGCGAGCTGGACACGGGGCTCGTCGAGCGGGAGGTGGACGGGCTCGTGGCGGACGCGGTGCCGGCGGAGCTCTACGCGGCCGCGGCGCTGCTGCGCCAGGCGGCGCTCGCCCCGGCCGAGGGCGACGGCTGGGCCGACCCGTTCGCGGCGGCGGACGGCTGGCGGCTGGGCGGCGAGCCGGCCTGGACGCCGCACCACCTGCGCGTGCCGGGCCACGAACCGGTGACCGTGCGCGTGCGCCGCACGCCGGACGGGCGGACCGAACTGCTGTTGCCCGGCATGGACAAGCCTCTTCGGGGATCCGGGGGCGTGCCCCCGCGGCCCGGTGCCGAGCAGCGGTTCACCTTCCTGCTGGACGGCGTCGCCCACACCTTCGCCGCCCTGCCGGACGGCACCTGGCTGGGCCGCGACGGCGACGCCTGGCACGTACGCGACCACGACCCGGTCGCCGCGGCCCTGACCGGCGCGGCCCACGCCGGCGCCGAATCCCTCACCGCGCCCATGCCCGGCACGGTGACGGTCGTGAAGGTGGCGGTCGGCGACGAGGTGACCGCCGGCCAGAGCCTGCTGGTCGTGGAGGCGATGAAGATGGAGCACGTCATCTCCGCACCGCACGCGGGCACGGTCGCCGAACTGGACGTCACGCCGGGCACGACGGTCGCCATGGACCAGGTGCTCGCCGTGATCGCACCCCACGAGGAGGTGACGGAATGACGCTCCCCATGGTCGTACCGGCCCCGCACCTGCCCCCACGCGTCCGTATCCACGAGGTGGGCGCCCGCGACGGCCTGCAGAACGAGAAATCGACGGTCCCGACGGAGGTGAAGGCGGAGTTCATCCACCGCCTGGCCGACGCGGGCCTGACGACGATCGAGGCGACGAGCTTCGTCCACCCGAAGTGGGTGCCCCAACTGGCCGATGCGGAGGACTTGTTCCCGCGAGTGGCCGATCTCCCGGTGTCCCTCCCGGTGCTGGTCCCCAACGCCCGTGGCCTGGACCGGGCACTGTCCCTGGGAGCCACCCGCGTCGCGGTCTTCGCCAGCGCCACCGAGTCCTTCGCGAAGGCCAACCTCAACCGCACGGTGGACGAGGCGCTGACGATGTTCGACCCGGTGGTGGAGCGGGCGAAGACGGAGGGCGTACACGTCCGCGGCTACCTGTCGATGTGCTTCGGCGACCCGTGGGAGGGCGCGGTCCCGGTCCCGCAGGTGGTACGGGTCTGCAAGGTCCTGCTGGACATGGGCTGCGACGAGCTGAGTCTCGGGGACACGATCGGGGTGGCGACGCCGGGTCACGTACGGAACCTGCTGACCGCGCTGAACGAACAGAGCGTCCCCACTGACTCGCTGGGCGTGCACTTCCACGACACCTACGGCCAGGCACTCGCCAACACATACGCCGCCCTCCAGCACGGCGTCACCACGGTCGACGCCTCGGCGGGCGGCCTGGGCGGCTGCCCGTTCGCCAGGTCCGCCACCGGAAACCTGGCCACCGAGGACCTCGTGTGGATGCTGCGCGGCCTCGGCATCGACACCGGAGTCGACCTCGGCCGTCTGGTCGCCACAAGCGCCTGGATGGCCGGACGACTGGGCCGACCGAGCCCGTCCCGCACAGTCCGAGCCCTGTCCCACGAGGACGACAAGGAGCAGTGAACGACGATGGACCACCGCCTCTCCCCCGAACTTGAGGAACTCCGCCGCACGGTGGAGGAGTTCGCGCACGACGTCGTGGCACCCAAGATCGGCGAGTACTACGAACACCACGAGTTCCCGTACGAGATCATCCGGGAGATGGGCCGCATGGGCCTGTTCGGCCTGCCGTTCCCGGAGGAGTACGGCGGCATGGGCGGCGACTACCTGGCGCTGGGCGTGGCGCTGGAGGAGTTGGCGCGGGTGGACTCGTCGGTCGCCATCACCCTGGAGGCCGGAGTCTCCCTGGGCGCGATGCCGCTGTACCTGTACGGCACGGAGGCCCAGAAGCAGGAGTGGCTGCCGCGTCTGTGCACGGGCGAGATCCTGGGCGCGTTCGGCTTGACGGAGCCGGACGGCGGCTCGGACGCGGGCGCGACGCGTACGACGGCCCGCCTCGACGCCGACACGAACGAGTGGGTGATCAACGGCACGAAGTGCTTCATCACCAACTCCGGCACGGACATCACGGCCCTGGTCACGGTGACGGCGGTGACGGGCCGCAAGCCCGACGGCAAGCCGCTCATCTCGTCGATCATCGTCCCGTCGGGCACACCGGGCTTCACGGTGGCGGCACCGTACTCGAAGGTGGGCTGGAACGCCTCGGACACAAGGGAGTTGTCCTTCTCGGACGTACGGGTCCCGGCGGCGAACCTGCTCGGTGAGGAGGGCCGGGGCTACGCCCAGTTCCTGCGCATCCTGGACGAGGGCCGTATCGCGATCGCGGCGCTTGCGACGGGCCTGGCGCAGGGCTGTGTGGACGAGTCGGTGCAGTACGCGAAGGAGCGGCACGCCTTCGGCAAGCCGATCGGCGCGAACCAGGCGATCCAGTTCAAGATCGCGGACATGGAGATGAAGGCGCACACGGCCCGCCTGGCCTGGCGCGACGCGGCATCACGGCTCGTGTCCGGCGACCCCTTCAAGAAGGAGGCGGCCCTGGCGAAGCTGTACTCGTCGACGATCGCGGTGGACAATGCCCGCGACGCCACCCAGATCCACGGCGGCTACGGCTTCATGAACGAGTACCCGGTGGCCCGGATGTGGCGGGACTCCAAGATCCTGGAGATCGGGGAGGGGACGAGTGAGGTGCAGCGGATGCTGATCGCACGCGAGATGGGGCTGGTGGGCTGACACCGGCGTAACCCGGACGGGCCAACGCACGGGTCGGCCCCGCACGCCGCTGGCGCATGACCCGAGCGCGCCGGTCTGCCCCTTCCTCGGCAGCGCAGGGGACTGTTCGAGGTGCGGCGATGCTCTTCCCGGGTGGCATTCCGGCCTGGCATGACGTGACCGCCTCGGCCCGGTGGAACCTTCGACTCGACCACGGCCGTCGAACGCGTCGAGGGAGTCCAGGTCCTGCCCGCTCTCTGCACGGGTGAGCAGACGCCCTTCCACACTCCGCGGCCTTGTGCTCGCAAACGAGAGGAATCAATGCGCATGCAAACCAAGCGCGCGGGCCGGTGCCGCCTCAACGGATCGTCCACCCGCTTCACCTGGGTCGGCAGAAGTCTCGCCGCGGCGACCGGAGTCGTTCTCGCCGGGGCCCTCATCGCCCCGGCCTCGGTGGCATTGAGCAGTGACGGCGAGGGCAACCACAAGTGCAACCCGTCTCGCAAGATCAGTGCCGAGGTGGACTCCCCGACGGAGTTCCGCGTGACGAACGACCGCCGTGGCGACGCCTTCCTCAATGACGGCCGGACCCCCGGCGTCTGGGTGGATCTCGACGTGGTTCCCGGCACCCCGTCCTGCGTGATCGACAGCGCTGTGGGGTACAGCGAAGGACCCTCTGTGCTCCACCTGACCCTGCTGGCGAAGGGCGGGGTGGCCTACGAGGCCGAATGCGCCGTCACCGGCACTCCGTTCAGCGCGTCGAACCTGGCGGCGGCCTGTGGCGACGGATTCACCCCGGTTCCCGGTACGCCCGTGCCGTAATACCCAACTGATCAACGCAGCGGAGCGCTTCGCAGAGGCGTAACCGACACAACCCCAGTGAGGGGTGAGCGGAGTCCGGCTCCGCTCACCCCTCACTCACGCACCCGGTGCGAGACCCTCGGAAAGTGCCCGGGCGATCGCCTCCGTGTGGTGGTACGCCCGTCCCGCGGCGGCGATGGCGCGGCTCTGTGCCTCGGGATCGGCGAGGGCCGCGTTCATGCACGCGGTGAAGCGAGCCCAGCGGTCGCGGTCACCGCTGCAGTAGTAGGCCACGCCGTCCGTGTCGCGCAGACCGTAGGCCGTGGTGACGTGTCGGCGCAGGATCAGGGCACCCAGCGTCGAGCCCTCCAGGACGTACAGGAACCCGAGCAGCGCCTGCGGGTTCGCCGCTGCCGTGTGTCGGATCTCCTGGGCGAAGGCCTCGGCCTCGTCCGTCCCCCATGGCTTCGGTGCGCTCCCGCGACCGGCGAAGTACCGCAGGTCGCTGTCGACCAGGGAGAGTTTGGCCAGGGTCGGCGACCACACCGAGGCAGGGGCGGGGTGGGTGGCGCGGGACAGTTCGCCCTCCAGCGCCTCCAGCACCGTACGGTAGGCCGCGAGCTGCGCCACATACCGGTCGAGCGGGAGCGTCCCGGCGAGCATCGCCGTGGCGAACGCCGTGGTCTCCAGGGCGTCGTGCCAGGCGCGGGTGCTGGTGCGCAGGCGGTCGACCGCCGTGGCCGTCACGTGCTGGTCCGCTGTGCGAGCGTGCGGTGGAGGCGGTCGATGAGGTGGCCCTTGCGTTCGATCGTCAGGTCGAAGTACGCAGCACTCCGCTCGGACCGGCACACCTGGTGGACGGCGTCCTTGGCGGCGCGCTTGAGTTCGACGGCTTGTTCGGCGAGGGCGAGGAGGGTGTCGTTCAGCTGCGGATGGCCGAGGACGAAGGACCTCATCTCCTCGCCGTCCGGTGTCTGCCGGCCGAACGGCGCGGAGTCGAGAAGCTCGAGGAAGACGCGGTTGCTCAACCCGTCGTAATCCTCCTGGGTGTTGGCGCCGCCGAGTTCGGGCACGAAGTCGGTCAGGTCATTGAACAACTGGCTGGCCAGCCCGAGTTGACGCATGGCATCGTCGAGGGCCCGCCGATCGTCCTCGACGACACGCAGCCCGGCCACCGCAGCGTCGAGCGGCATCCAGAACAGCGTCCCGGTCTTGAGCGCGGCGGTCGACTCCCAGAAGCCCACACGGGCGTCGCGGGGTGCGGCCATCAACTCGGCGCGGGTGAGCGGAGACCGGGTGGACATGTCGACGGCCTGCCCGGTGAAGCCGTCGCCGACGGAACGTAGGAGGCTGTCGACGACGGCGGGGTCGCCGGCGTGCCGCAGGGCGGCGTTGATCAGCCAGGACCCGGTGTTCAGGGCGATGGGCACCCCGTGGTCGACATGCAGAGCGGCCTCGCCGTAACGGCTGACACTCCCGTCCTGGATGTCGTCGAGCGCAACGGCAGCCTTCAGCAGAATCCTTACTGCAACAGCGGCACGCCGGATGACGGCGAGATCGGCGCCCTGATCGGCACCGTCCTCGGGAAACCCCCGGTAGTTGCGGTAGGCCCAATACACCATGGAAGGCCGAACCGGCACACCTCCGGCCCCACCCGCCGGCAACGCGGCCTGCCCGACCTTCGACCCGACGGCATCGGCAACGGGCCCGCACAGGGAACGCCGCACCGCCGCCCCGAACACGGAGGCGTCCGCCGGCGCGGCGATCACCGAGCCGAGAAACGCGGCCAGATCCCCCTCCAGCAGCGCGGCATCACTCCGCACGACCGCCTCGACACCCGCCACACCCGCCGCGACCGTCACTTCGCCTCCGCACAACGCCCATCACTGATGCACACGTGCCAATACGAAGGAGCATGATCGCAACGAGGGGGTGCGACAAGGCGGTTCAAAGCCAATACGGCGGCGTGTGGCGGCATCTGAGCCCCAGGATGAGGCCCGTCCGGCGCTCAGGCCTCCCGCGTGTCCTCCGCCTCCGCGCGGACGACGAAGCCGGACGTGTCGAGGTCGAAGCCGAAGGGGGCGGGCACGTGCAGCGGCTCACCGAAAGGAGCGGAGTGCCGGGAGCGGTAGCCCTTCGGAGAGGGATCCCAGAAGGCGGTGACCTCCCGGTCCTGCATGTCGAGCACCAGATACACGGGCACAATCCGGCCGTACGTGTCCAGCTTGTCGAGCCAGTCGGCATCCTTGGTGGAGGTGGACGTCAGCTCCGCGACAAGGGACAGAGCGGCACCGTCGGCATGACGCCCATCGGCGTCGAAGGCGCTTTCGTCAGCGACGTGCAGGTCAGGGCCGAACCCGCGCTCGGAGCCGGGGAAGGTGAAGAGGAACGGCGCCACATCGACGTCATGCCCCTCCGGAGCATGGGGCTCCAGCTGCAGCCGCAGCGACTTCATCACCTTCTTGTAGCGCAGCTTCGACCACGGCGACACGATGATCTTCCCCCGGATGAGTTCGGCCTTGTAGCCGTCAGGCGTGTCCAGCTCCTCGACGATCCGGAGCATGTCCTCGAAGGCTCCGACCGGAGAGGCGTTTATGGCCGTCGGACGCTCGGTCATGGTGGTCACCACGGTCCTCCACTGGTTACAGAGCGTGTCGCGATTTCCACGATAGCGCGGGGCCACTCGGGCCGCCCGCTGCTCAGCCACCCTCACGCCGCCACCCGCTCTGTGCTCCGTGCCCCCAGCTCACACCACAGCAGCTTCCCGCCCCGCCCGAACAGATCGTCCCCGAGCGGATACCCACCCCAAGCCTCCGCGTAATGACAGACGAGGAACAGCCCACGCCCACCATCCGCCTCGACGGGCACGAGAGCCGGGGACCCCGGGCACCTGTCGAACGGAGGCGGGATGTGCGGGTTCGCATCCCAGACGCTCACCCGCAGCCGGCCGGCGCCGATCCCGCACAGGCGCAGGGCAGCGGGCCCAGTGGCGTGGCGATAGGCGTTGGTGACGAGCTCGGATGCCAACAGCTCTGCGGCATCGACGTGTTGGGACATGCCGTGCCCGGCGAGAACGGCGCGCAGAGTGACGCGGGCGATACGGGCAGCCCGGGAATCATGGGGCAATTGGAGGGCGTACGCCCAAGTCGGTTCCGTTTCGCACTCCGACGGCAACGACGGGGATACGGTGACCATGAACGCCTCCTGCGGTGGGGAAACTTGGTTTGCTCGACTCGCTCGACGGCTTGTCAGCGGGGTCGACTGGGTGGTCCGGGTCTCACCGTAGAGCGATCAATGGACTACATTCCATGAAAGACATGGAATGTAGCCCTCATTACCTCCGTGTGGGTGACCCACGCGCCATACGTACGAACGGGAACGCATCCAATGCCGCAGCCAAGCCCCCTCCCCACCGCCCGGCGCCGTCGCCTCGGTGTCGAGTTGCGCAGGCTGCGCGAACGTGCGGACCTGTCCGCCACCCAGGCCGCCGCCCTCATCGGCGCCACACAGTCACGCGTGAGCAACATCGAGGCCGGCCGCTACGGCGTAAGCGCCGACCGCGTACGTACCATCGCCCGCCACTACGACTGCACCGACGAGAAGCTGATCGACGCACTCGCGGCGATGACCGGCGAACGCCGACGCGGCTGGTGGGAGGAGTACCGCGAGATCCTGTCCCCCCGGGTGCTCGACCTCACCGAGGTGGAACACCACGCCACGGCCCTGCGCGTGGCCCACATCATCAACATCCCCGGCCTGCTGCAGACCACCGACCACGCCCGCGCACTGTTCTGCCATTCGGTGCCACCACTGAAGCCCCACGAGATCGAGCACCGCGTCTCGCACCGCATCAAGCGCCAGGAGACCCTGCACCGCGAACAACCCCCGCCCTACACGGCGATCATCCACGAGGCCGCTCTCCGCATGCGCTTCGGCGACCGCACCACCACCCGCGCCCAGCTCCACCACATCAACGAGATCAGCGAGTTGACCCACGTCACGGTCAGCGTGATCCCCTTCGACAACGGCCCGTTCCCCACCTCGGGCCAGGGCATCGACTACTTCCACGGCCCAGTGCATCAACTCGACACAGTCCAGCTCGACACAGACCACGGCGCCGAACTCATCGAGTCACCCGCACAGTTGGAGCGCTACCGCCTGGTCCTGGAACGCATGCAGCACGCGGCGCTCCCCCCGGCCAAGTCCCGCGACTTCGTCACCCAACTCACCCACGACCTCTAAAGGAGCCCTCCATGCCCGAACTGCACTGGCAGAAGTCCACGTACAGCCAGGAGGCCTCCGCCTGCGTCTACGTCGCCACAACCCCCACCGGAACGATCCTCCTCCGAGAAAGCGACGAACCGGAAACCATCCTCACCACTGGCCGCCACCAACTCGGCGCACTGATATCCGCTCTCCGATCCCCGAATCGCTGTCCGGGCACCTGAATGCGGAGTGGCCGGGATTTGCCCTCGATGCAGGTGCCGTGGCGGGCGGACCGCGGATTAGGCCTGGGTGACCTGCATGCCGCCCTCGGCCGACCCTCAAAGGACCACGGCGAACAGGTCGTAGGGCGCCGTCCGATGACGATTCCGGGCCAGATGCTCGCGCGCAACCGCGGTGTCCCTCCAGAGCAGGGTCGCGGGAGCGGTGTAGTCGAAAGCATCCGCCGATCGCTCGCTCGGCCCATGCGGCGAACTCCTCATCGCTCGCACAGCCTTGCGGCCTTTTGGGGCGCACTGCGCGGTAACTCCGCAGAGCAGTTCGAAGCTTCCATGGAATGGCCGTTCATATCCCTGCAGGCCACCTGCCCAGCAACAACGCGGGCAGCCCGGTTTGAGGGGTCAAACCGGGCCAGCCCTCGCTGAGCCGTCACGGCACACGATCTCGATCCCCGGATGCTCGCGCAACCACGCCTCCAGGGTGTCGGCCGTGCGGCCGGGCAGCACGTCGATCCGTTCATGAGTCTCGGCATCGATGATCACGGTGGCGTAGCGGTGCCGTCGGCGCAGTGCGAAGTCGTCGACGCCGATCACACGCGGCATCCGCCCGGTAGGCAACGGGATCCGCAGCAGGGCGCGCAGGGCCGTGTGACGCGACAGGCTGACCGCCAATATCGCCAGCAGACGTGCCCCGACCCGGCCCGCTAACTCCTTGACCACGGCTTTGACTTGCCTGGTCGGGCGGGTCGTGCGCCGCTGGTACCGGTCCAGGACGCGGGCACCTGTTCGCGGAAGGTGTGGCGGCAGCCGCGCGTGGGACACACCAGACGCCGCACTCGCACACGGACCACCACCCGTCGTTCATCGACCGGCACGTCCGCGACTGTCCGCCAGTGATAGCCGTACCGAGGACCGGGGCGGTCGCGGTGGACGCGTAGTCCCCGTCGCCGTCCAAGACCAGGTGGCCGTCGCCGACCAGGGCGGCGGTGTCGAACAGCGGGTCGGCCGGGCGGTAGATGGAAGCGTTGCCCGCGAGGGTCAGGACCTGGCCGCCGCCGGTGTCGGCGGAGCCACCGGTGTCGGCGGAGTCGAGCTGCCAGTAGCCCTTGCGCACCGGCTTGATGGTCATCAGCTCGGCGACCTGGGCCGCCGGCAGGACGCGGTCGAAGACGCGGACCTCGGCGAGGTCACCGGTGAAGTGGTCGCGGTAGCCGCTCTTGGCCGTCGCGCGGCCGATCTGCAGCGGGCCGTACGACTTCCAGGTGGAGCGGCGCCCGGCGCTGCCCTTCAGGTCCTTGTTGACGTACAGCTGCAGCTGCGGGCCGCCGGTCTTCTGAGCGTCGTACACGCCCGTCAGCAGCACCCACTGGTCCTTGACCACGGACACCCCGGTGGACACGGCCTTCCACTCGCCGAGCGAGTCGATGTCGTTGACCGGGACGGCGAACTTCCAGGTCTGCGCAGAGGCGTCGTAGCCCAGGGTGAAGCCGGGCTCGCCGGTCCCGTCCTGGCTGATCACCATCATGTTCCGGTCCAGCGCGGTGGGCCGCACCCAGGCGCTCACGCTGAAGCTGTTGGACGTGTCGAGCACCATCTCGCCGGTGTCCAGCCAAGCGTCGGCGGTGCCGTCGAAGTGGGCCGCCTTGTCGACCTTGCCGCCAGGGCCGTCCACACCGAAGGTGACGGCGGGGCCGACCGTGGCCGAGAAGTCACCGCTCTCGTCGTGCGCCTCCGTGTTGCCGGCGATGTCGGCGAGGTTCCACTGGGCGCGGACCGGCGTGCCCTCGCTGACGAGGAAGTGGTAGGGGGTGTTGCTTTCGTGCGCGGCCTTGTCGACGGCGATCACTTCGAGCACATGCCGTCCGGGGCTGGTAGCGGTGACTTCGTCATACGCGTGCCCGTCACTGAGTTGTCCGTCGGCGTATGGCGCGGCGAACTGCGGATCGGCGGCTGGGCCTTGCCTCTCCCCCAGCTCCCCGACAACCTCACCCCGGCCAAGTGGCGCCGCCGCGCCCTGCCCTGGTACGCCAAGCCCGCTGCGGACGGCGGCGAGGGCTTCGCCCTGCAGGTCGCCAAGACCGACCTCGTCCAGGCAGTGACTCGGCGCATCAAGCCGTAGGGATTCTTCCGACCGAGGCTCAACTCACCTGCGAAGTCCAACAAAGGTGGATTGCAGGGAAGTTGGGCCCTGCAACCCCAACAGCCCACCCCACAGACCCCTCACAGCTTTCGATCACAAGGCCCCCACCTCTGGACAACGGCTGAGCGCCAGGTGGTCCCGGCGCTCCACCCACACGAGATCGAGTACCGCATCTCCCGCCGCATCAAGCGCCAGGCCATCCTTCACCGCGATCGGCCACCGAGGTACACGGCGATCACCCACAAGGCCGCCCTACGCATGCGCTTCGGCGGCCCCGACGTCGCCCGGCCCCAGCTGGAGCACCTGGCCAAGATGAGCGAACGGCCGCACATCATCATCTGGGTCATCCCCTTCGACGGCACCGCCTTCCCGACCCTCGGCCATGGGCTCGACTACGCGTACGGACCGGTCCCCGAGCTCGACACAGCACAGCTCGACGCCGCCTACGGAAGCGAACTCATCGATGCCGTAGCACAGTTGACGAAGTACCGACTGATCCTGGGCCGCATGGAGGAAGCCACCCTGGACCCCAAAGCCTCCCGCGACCTCATCCACCACATCACCCAAGACACCTGAAAGCCGAGCCGTGACCGAGACACCGAACTCACCTGGCAGAAGTCCACCCACAGCGAAGAGGCCTCCTCCTGCGTCTACCTCGCCGCCACCCCCACCGGAACGATCCTGCCTTCCCGCTCGTCCTCGGCCCCGACAACCTCCCCGCGATCATTGACCCGGACGAGGCGGCACAGGACCTGGCCCTCTCCGTCTTCTCCGCACTCACCCACGCCAAGGACCCGGCCCTCCCTGCGATACTGGACGCACTGGCGAAGGCGCTTGCCGACACCGGCGGCGAGACCGCGGCGGACTGGGCTGAGTACACCGAGATCGGTCTGGGCGACGCCCAGACCCGCGAACTCTGGAGGAACCTGATGGCCACGCGCACCAGCCGCTTCCCCGGCAGCGGCACGCTCATCGAGGAAGCCCGTCTCCAAGGCCAGGCCGAAGGCAAGACCGAAGGCAAGACCGAAGGCAAGACCGAAGGCAAGGCCGAGGACATCCTCCGCATCCTCCACGTGCGCGGCATCGAAGTCTCCACGGACGTTCGCGAGCGCATCACCACGTGCACCGACCTGGACACCCTCGGCACGTGGTTCGACCGGGCACTCACGGCGGCCACCGCAGAGGAGCTGTTCGCGGAGGCGTGACGGTTTCCGCGACGCCGATCCACCCGCGTTCGGCCAGTAGATCGTGATCTTGCTGGCCGGGCGCCGGGCGGGTCCGGGACGATGCGCTTGCCGTCTCAGCTGGACCGGTCAGCGGAGGGGCTGATGGCGTCATCCGCGCCATAGAAGTGCCCCTGTTCACACAGGGCGTCGATCTCGGCGTTGTCCTCCTCACTCAACTGCTCATCCAGCACGACGCTGATGACCCGTCGGGCGTGAGCCAGCCGCCTCGCGACATCCCAGTCGGCGACGAACCTGCCGACGGTGTACTCGTCGGCGGTTCCGGATGCCTGGCGGGATCCGAGTCGGTCGAGGGAGACCACGAACTCGTTCAGGTCCTGGAGGACAGCGACGACCTCGTCCAGGGGGATGCGGATCTCTCTGGAGGACATATCCATGGTCCGATTCAACTCCAGAGGGGGTGGCGTTCCGGCCCGGATCCTGATTGAACTCCGGCCCCCGATCCCCAGCTCACAGCCCAAAAAGCCCCGAATGCAAGGAAGTTGGTCCCCGCGAACCCCACACCCCGCCCCAACAGACCCCTCACAGCTTTCGATCACAAGGCCCCCACCCCTGGACAACAACTGAGGTTAGGCTAACCTATCTTCGAATTGTCCGGCGGGTCATCCGCCCCGTTCGAAAGCAGCGTAGCCATGCCCAACGCCAGAGCCACCCATCTCACCCGCCGCGGGATCCTCGCCGCCGGCGGCGCCCTCGGCCTCGGGGCCGTGCTCGCAGCCTGCGGGGACGACGACGCCAAGAGCAGCGGCTCGGACGGCGCGACGACGGCGGCCAAGTCCGGGCCCTGGACCTTCAAGGACGACCGCGGGACCACCGTGAAGCTCGACGAGGTGCCGACCGGCATCGTCGCCTTCACCGGTGTCGCCGCCGCCCTCTACGACTACGGCATCGAGGTCAAGGGCGTCTTCGGCCCGACCAAGACCGCCGACGGCAAGGCCGACGTCCAGGCCGGCGACATGGACATCAGCAAGGTGACCATCCTCGGCAACGCCTGGGACCAGTTCAACGTCGAGAAGTACGCGGCCCTCGCCCCGCAGGTCCTCATCACCACGTTGTTCGACGACGCCGGCACCCTCTGGTACGTCCCCGAGGCCTCCAAGGACAAGATCGCCAAGCTCGCCCCTAGCGTCGGCATCTCCGTCTACGACCGCCAACTCACCGAGCCGCTGCAGCGCATGGCCGAGCTCGCCGAGTCGCTGGGCGCGGACATGAAGGCCACCAAGGTCACCGACGCCAAGAAGCGCTTCGAGGACGCCTCCGAGCGGCTGCGCAAGGCCGCCAAGGCACGCCCCGAGATCACGGTGATGGCCGGTTCCGCGAGCCAGGACATCTTCTACGTCTCCGGCACCAATCTCTCCATCGACCTGGAGTACTTCAAGGCCCTCGGCGTGAAGTTCGTCGAGCCCCCGGAGAAGGCCAAGGCCCAGGGCGGCGGTTGGTACGAGAGCCTGAGCTGGGAGAACGTCGACAAGTACCCGGCCGACATCATCATGATGGACGACCGTTCCTCGACCATCCAGCCGGCCGACATCACCGAGGCCACCTGGAAGAAGCTGCCCGCCGTCAAGGCCGGGCAGATCATCTCCCGCTCCCCCGAGCCGATCCTGTCCTACGACAAGTGCGTCGCCATGGTCGAGAACCTCGCCAAGGCCATCGAGGACGCCAAGAAGGTCGCCTGACCCGCCGACCAGCAACCAGCAACCAGCAACCAGCAACGGCAACCGGCAACCAACAACCGCCGACCCGCCGCTCCACCGAACCGCCCCTCGTTCGCTCGCTTCCTGACGCCCAGGAGGACCCCGTGGCAACCGCCGTAGCCGCCCCGTTCCGTTTCTTCGCTCTCCAGGTCGTACGGACGAGGCGGCTCGGCCCGTCTCTGGTCCGGGTCACCTACGCCGGGGACGAGCTGCGGGACTTCCATTCCGACGGGTGCGATCAGTCGCTGTCGCTGTTCCTGCCGCATCCAGGGCAGGCCGCACCCGTCGTTCCCGTCGAGCTCGGGGAGGACGGATGGTGGCAGGGATGGCGGGATCTCCCCGAGGACGAGCGGGCCGTCATGCGGTCGTACACGCTCCGGGCCCTGCGTCGCGATCCCGATGAGATCGACATCGACTTCGTGCTGCACGGGGTTGAGCCGGGGGCCGCTGTTCCCGCCGGGCCCGCCTCCCGGTGGGCCGCCCGCGCCGCCGCCGGTGACAGGGTCCTGCTGATCGGGCCGGCCGTCGCCGACAACCGTGCCATCCGGTTCCGGCCGCCCGCGGACACCGACCTCGTGGTGATCTGGGGCGACGAGACCGCCGTACCCGCCGCCTCCGCCATCCTGGAGTCGCTGCCGGCCGGCACCCGTGTCCGGGCCTGGCTGGAGGTGCGGCACGCCGAGGACATCCAGGATCTGGCGACCGAGGCCGACGCCGAGGTCAACTGGCTCGTCCATGGCAAGGGCCCCGAAGGCTCCTCCCCCATGGCCCTCGATGCCCTCCGCAGATCCCAACTGCCGCCCGCCGAGCACCCGTACGTCTGGATCGCGGGCGAGTCGGGGTGCGTGAAGGAGCTGCGGCGGCACTTCGTCCGCGAACGGGAGATCGACCGCCGCCGCGTCACCTTCGTCGGCTACTGGCGGCAGGGTCTGACCGAAGAGCAGCTCCGCGAGCAGGAGTAGGGCCGCCGATCCCGACCCGGCCCCAGCCCCGACCCCGCAGGACTCACCGCTGCACGCGCACCCGAACAACCCGTCATCCGCGCATGCAGCGGTGATTGCTGGGTCTTCGAACTCGAGCGGTGCGCCCTGTTGGCCGACGTCCGCCCCAGGGCCCTCGTAAGCCGGGGATGTGACACTCCCGCGGAAACTGTCACATCCTCGCGGCTTACCAGTCGGCGCCCGGCGTCCGCGCACCGCTCAACTTTGAAGACCCTGATTGCTGTGCCCCGTGCCCCGTGCCCCGTGCCCTCCGAGGCAAATTGCGCTTGAAGTGACCGCAGTCACGCTAGACGCCACACCCCTTCCAAATTACTTAGGTTAGGCTAACCTAAATTGAGTCTGGGAACCCGCCCTTGAACCCCGCACCGGACCCACCCCGTCCCCACCGGAGGACCCCCACCATGCGCTCGCACCTGCTCAATGACACGACCGCGGAGCAGTACCGCCGCTCCGTGACCGAAGGAGTCGAGCGGGTGGCAGCCAAACTCGCCACCACAGCACGTCCGTTCACCGGCGTCACGGTCGACGCCCTCGCCCCCACCTTCGACTCGATCGACCTCGACAAGCCGCTGCACGACACCGCCGCGGTCCTCGACGAGCTGGAGGACGTCTACCTCCGGGACGCCATCTACTTCCACCACCCCCGCTACCTCGCCCACCTCAACTGCCCGGTCGTCATCCCGGCCGTGCTCGGCGAGGCGATCCTCTCCGCCGTCAACTCCTCCCTGGACACCTGGGACCAGTCGGCCGGCGGCACCCTCATCGAGCGCAAGCTCATCGACTGGACGACCGCCCGCATCGGCCTCGGTCCGGCCGCCGACGGCGTGTTCACCTCCGGCGGCACCCAGTCCAACCTCCAGGCGCTGCTGCTCGCCCGTGAGGAGGCCAAGAGCGACAGCTTCGCCAAACTGCGTATCTTCGCCTCCGAGGTCAGCCACTTCAGCGTCAGGAAGTCGGCCAAACTGCTCGGCCTCAGCGCCGACTCCGTGGTCTCCGTCCCCGTCGGCCACGACAAGCGCATGCAGACCGTCGCGCTCGCCCATGAGCTGGAGCGCTGCAAGAAGGACGGCCTGGTCCCGATGGCCGTCGTCGCCACCGCCGGCACCACCGACTTCGGCTCCATCGACCCACTGCCCGAGATCGCCGAGCTGTGCGCCCAGTACGGCACCTGGCTGCACGTCGACGCCGCGTATGGCTGCGGACTGCTCGCCTCGGTCCGGTACCGGGACCGTATCGACGGCATCGAGCGCGCCGACTCGGTCACCGTCGACTACCACAAGTCCTTCTTCCAGCCGGTGAGTTCGTCCGCCGTACTGGTCAGGGACGCGGCCACGCTCCGGCACGCCACCTATCACGCGGAGTACCTCAACCCGCGCCGCATGGTGCAGGAGCGCATCCCCAACCAGGTCGACAAGTCCCTGCAGACCACCCGCCGCTTCGACGCCCTCAAGCTGTGGATGACCCTGCGCGTCATGGGCGCCGACGGCATCGGCGAACTCTTCGACGAGGTCTGCGACCTGGCCGTGGAGGGCTGGCAGCTGCTCGCCGCCGACCCGCGCTTCGACGTGGTCGTCGAGCCGAGCCTCTCCACCCTCGTCTTCCGCTACATACCGGCGGCCGTCACCGACCCCTCGGAGATCGACCGCGCCAACCTGTACGCCCGCAAGGCCCTGTTCGCCTCCGGCGACGCGGTGGTCGCGGGCACCAAGGTCCAGGGCCGCCACTATCTGAAGTTCACCCTGCTCAACCCCGAGACGACGACGGAAGACATCGCCGCCGTCCTCGACCTGATCGCCGGCCACGCCGAGCAGTACCTGGGAGAGTCCCTTGACCGCGCTTCCTGAATCCGCGAACAAGTCATCCAGCCGCACACACGACTTCGTGGGCATCGGGCTCGGCCCGTTCAACCTCGGCCTGGCCTGCCTCACCGAGCCCGTCACCGAACTCGACGGCGTCTTCCTGGAGTCGAAGCCGGACTTCGAGTGGCACGCGGGCATGTTCCTGGACGGCGCCCATCTCCAGACACCGTTCATGTCGGACCTCGTCACCCTCGCCGACCCTACGTCGCCGTACTCCTTCCTCAACTACCTCAAGGAACAGGGCCGGCTGTACTCGTTCTACATACGCGAGAACTTCTACCCGCTCCGCGTCGAGTACGACGACTACTGCCGCTGGGCCGCGAGCAAGCTGAGCAGCATCCGCTTCGGTACGACGGTCACGGACGTCCGGTACGAGGATGACGTGTACGTCGTACGGACCGACAAGGGCGACATCCTCCGCGCCCGCCATCTCGTCCTCGGCACCGGCACCTCGCCGTACGTCCCCGAGGCCTGCCTGGACCTGGACGGCGACTTCATCCACAACTCCCGCTATCTGCAGAACAAGGAAGCGCTGCAGCGCAAGGAGTCGATCACGCTGGTCGGCTCCGGTCAGTCCGCCGCCGAGATCTACTACGACCTGCTCAGCGAGATCGACGTCCACGGCTACCGGCTGAACTGGGTCACCCGCTCCCCGCGCTTCTTCCCGCTGGAGTACACCAAGCTCACGCTGGAGATGACCTCCCCGGAGTACATCGACTACTTCCGTGAGCTGCCCGAGGCCACCCGCTACCGCCTCACGGCCGAGCAGAAGGGCCTGTTCAAGGGCATCGACGGCGACCTGATCAACGAGATCTTCGACCTGCTCTACCAGAAGAACCTCGGCGGTCCCGTGCCCACGCGCCTCCTCACCAACTCCTCCCTCAACGACGCCACTTACGAGAACGGCACGTACACCCTCTCGCTCCGCCAGGAGGAACAGGAGAAGGACTTCGAGCTCAGCTCCCAGGGCCTGATCCTCGCCACCGGCTACCAGTACGCCGAGCCCGAGTTCCTCAGGCCCGTGCGCGACCGCCTGCGCTACGACTCCCGGGGCAACTTCGACGTCGCCCGCAACTACGCCATCGACGTCACCGGCCGGGGCGTCTTCCTGCAGAACGCCGGCGTGCACACGCACAGCATCACCAGCCCCGACCTGGGCATGGGCCCGTACCGGAACGCGTACATCATCCGCGAGCTGCTCGGCACCGAGTACTACCCGGTCGAGAAGGCCGTCGCGTTCCAGGAGTTCACCGTATGAGCACGACAGCCGGTACCGGAATCGGTACGTTCACCATCCGCCCCCTCGACCCGCTGAAGGACGCCGAGCTGCTGCACGGCTGGGTCACCCACCCCAAGGCGGCCTTCTGGATGATGCAGGACGCGAAACTCCAGGACGTCGAGCGCGAGTACATGCGGATCGCGGCCCACGAGCACCACCACGCCTACTTCGGCCGGCACGACGGCGAACCGGCCTTCCTGATGGAGAAGTACGACCCCCGGTACGTCGAACTGGCCGGCCTGTACGAGCCCGAGCCCGGCGACGTCGGCATGCACTTCCTGGTCGCCCCCACCGACCGGCCGCTCCACGGCTTCACCCGGGCCGTCATCACTGCCGTGATGGACGAGCTGTTCGCCGACCCACGCACCCGGCGGGTCGTGGTCGAGCCCGACGTGACCAACAAGGCCGTGCACGCGCT
Source organism: Streptomyces dysideae (assembly GCF_001514305.1). GTDB lineage: Bacteria > Actinomycetota > Actinomycetes > Streptomycetales > Streptomycetaceae > Streptomyces > Streptomyces dysideae. The sequence goes on along the minus strand of NZ_KQ949082.1, from coordinate 90,918 downwards.
CAACGAGGCCGTCGGCTTCGTGCCCGTACGCGAGATCGACAAGCCGGAGAAGCGCGCGCTGCTGAGCTTCTGCACACGCGAACGCTTCTTCAACAGGCACAGCCTGGCCGCCCGAGGAGTAGACGTATGACCCTGTCCGATGCCGTAGCGCACCTGTCCCCCCACCGCTGGGCGCGGGCCAACCGCCTTCTCATCCGCAAGGCCCTCGCCGAGTTCACCCACGAGCGGCTCATCACGCCGGAGGCCACCGGTGACGGCGCATACGTCGTCCGCAGCGACGACGGCCTGACGCGGTACACCTTCACGGCGGTGATCCGCGCCCTCGACCACTGGCAGGTCGACGCCGACTCGATCAGCCGTCAGCGCGACGGGGCCGAACTCCCGCTCGCCGCCCTGGACTTCCTCATCGAGCTGAGGAAAACCCTCGGCCTGAGCGGCGCGATCCTCCCCGTCTACCTGGAGGAGATCTCCTCCACCCTCTCCGGCACCTGCTACAAGCTCACCAAGCCGCAGATCCCGGTCGCCGAGCTCACGAAAAGCGGCTTCCAGGCCATCGAGACCGGTATGACCGAGGGCCACCCCTGCTTCGTCGCCAACAACGGGCGGCTCGGCTTCGGCATCCACGAGTACCTGTCGTACGCCCCCGAGACCGCGAGCCCGGTCCGGCTGGTGTGGCTGGCCGCGCACCGCGACCGGGCGGCCTTCACCGCCGGCATGGGCATCGAGTACGAGTCCTTCGTACGTGACGAGCTGGGCGAGGGGACCGTCGAGCGGTTCAACGAGACCCTTAGAGCTCAGGGCCACGACCCCGCCGACTACCTCCTCATACCCGTCCACCCCTGGCAGTGGTGGAACAAGCTCACCGTCACCTTCGCGGCCGAGGTCGCCCGCGGCCACCTCGTCTGCCTGGGCGAGGGCGACGACGAGTACCTGGCCCAGCAGTCCATCCGGACCTTCTTCAACCAGTCGCACCCCGAGAAGCACTACGTGAAGACGGCCCTGTCCGTCATCAACATGGGCTTCATGCGCGGACTGTCGGCCGCCTACATGGAGGCCACCCCCGCCATCAACGACTGGCTCGCCCAGCTCATCGACAACGACCCGGTGTTGCGGGACACGGGCCTGTCGATCATCCGCGAGCGCGCCGCCGTCGGCTACCGGCACCTGGAGTACGAGACGGCGACCGACCGCTACTCGCCGTACCGCAAGATGCTGGCCGCGCTGTGGCGCGAGAGCCCGGTGTCCTGCCTCCAGGAGGGCGAGTCCCTGGCCACCATGGCCTCCCTCGTTCACGTCGACCACGAGGGCGCGTCCTTCGCGGGCGCGCTGATCGAGCAGTCGGGGCTGGCCCCGGTCGAGTGGTTGCGGCGCTACCTCCGGGCCTACTTCACCCCGCTCCTCCACAGTTTCTACGCCTACGACCTGGTGTTCATGCCGCACGGCGAGAACGTCATCCTCGTCCTCAAGGACGGCGTCGTGGAGCGCGCGATCTACAAGGACATCGCTGAGGAGATCGCCGTCATGGACCCGGACGCGGTGCTGCCGCCGACGGTCGAGCGGCTGCGCGTGGACGTCCCGGAGGACAAGAAGCTCCTCTCCCTCTTCACGGACGTCTTCGACTGCTTCTTCCGCTTCCTCGCCGCGAACCTCGCCGCCGAGGGAATCCTGGAGGAGGACGACTTCTGGGGGACGGTCGCCGAGACCGTCCGCGAATACCAGAAGCAGGTGCCCGAGCTGGGCGACAAGTTCCGGCAGTACGACCTGTTCGCCCCGGAGTTCGCCCTGTCCTGCCTCAACCGCCTCCAGCTGCGCGACAACGAGCAGATGGTCGACCTCTCGGACCCGGCGGGCGCCCTCCAGCTCGTCGGCACCCTGAAGAACCCCATCGCCGGGCTGTAAGGCCCACAGAGACGGGCGGGCACCCCGGGAGTACGGTCCTCCGGGGGTGCCCGTCTTCCTTTGCTCGGCCGCCTCCGGCCCTGCGACACGTGTACTTCATGTCCAGTTGCAGCTCTCTCCGACGCTCGGCCGGAGACTCTCCCCTGGATCGCTCCGGCGAGTTGGACAGCACCTGCGTCCGCCTGACGACTGCCCTGCCGGCAACCGGGACAGGTCGGTGACCCCTCCAAAGGCGCCCGCCGACTTGGTTGTCGCCGGCGGACTTTCGCCACACCAGCCGCCGCCTGACGCACCTGTGCCGCTTTCCCGACGATACGCCCACCTCTTACCCGTACGAGTGACATGTCCAAGTGGCTCACCGGCCCCCGCAGGTCGGCCGGGGGCAGGATGATCCCGGTCCCGTTCCGCGCCGCCGCCGCGACCCGCTCCTGCTCCTCGGCACTGGTGCTGTCCAGGCCCCGGTACTGCGCGAGCGCCCCCTTCGCCGGGGTCGCCCCGGTCAACTGGTGCCAGCCGACCACCGTCTTGCCGTACTTGGCTACGACCGGCTGTACCCGGTCCCTGAACTTGACGTAGTCCTCGTGGCTGGTGGAGTGCGCCTCGTCGCCGCCGATGTGGAGGTACTGACCGGGTGTGAGCGCGGCGATCTCCCGCACCACGTCGTCCACGAAGTCGTACGTGATCTCCTTCGGCACACACAGCGAGCTGAAGCCGACGTCCGTGCCGGTGCAGAGCGGCGGCGCCACACCGTCGCAGTTCAGCTCGGCGTACGAGGCGAGGGCGGCGTTGGTGTGGCCGGGCATGCCGATCTCGGGGACGACCTCGAGGTAGCGGGAGCCCGCGTACCGGACGATCTCGTTGTACTGGTCCTTTGTGTAGTAGCCCCCGGCCCCGCCGCCGACCTGTGTCGGCCCGCCGTGCGTCGCCAGGCGCGGCCAGGAGTCGACGGCGATCCGCCAGCCCTGGTCGTCGCTGAGGTGCAGATGCAGCTTGTTGACCTTGCACAGGGCGAGTTGGTCGACGTAGCGCTTGATCTGTTCGACGGTGACGAAGTGCCGGGAGACGTCGAGCATCGCGCCGCGCCAGCCGTAGCGCGGGGTGTCCTTGATGGTGCCGCCCGCGATCAGCCAGGGGCCGGGCTGGACGGAGTCCTTCTCGACGGCCGCCGGGAGGAGTTGGCGCAGGGTCTGGACGCCGTGGAAGAGGCCGGCGGGCTGGGCGGCGGTGATGGTGACGCCCGTACGGCCGCTGTCGAGGCGGTACCCCTCGGTGCCGTACTCGCCCTTGGCCAGGCGCAGTTGGATGCCGCCCCGGCCGTACCCGGTGACCGGCAGCGGGTAACCCGTCGACGGCGCAGGACGTCCGCGAGGTACTCGGCGACACGGCGGGCCGCGCGGGAGTCGCCGACGCGGATGCGGGTGGCGTCGGTGATGCGGTACGGGGGTCCGCCGGGCGTGACCGAGGCGGGGGCCGGGATCACCTGGTCCAAGGGGCGGGCCTTCCCCGGCGGTGGGCGCCGCGCCCGAGGCGAACGCGCCCACCGCCGTGACGAGCAGCAGGGAACCGAGAAGGCGAAGTGCTCTGTGGTGCTGTCTCACAAACGATCCCTCCCTTGAGCCCCAAAAGGTATGGACCACTCTCTCGGGGGACCGGTGGAACAATCACCCCCATGGCGGAAATCATCCAGAAGGACGGCACATGGGTCTTCGACGGCGACGCCCTGCGGCTGACTCCGGGAAGGGACAAGAACGTCAGCCTGCTCCGCAAGACCATGGGTGAACTCGTCGTCCCGCTGGGCGCGTTGGCGGGCGTCTCGTTCGAGCAGGGCAAGAAGGCCGGGCGGGTGCGGCTGCGCCTGCGTGACGGTGCCGACCCGCTGCTGCACGCCACCGGCGGTCGCCTGACCGAGCCCCACGACCCGTACCAGTTGATCGTCGAGTCCGACCGGTACGGCGTCGCCGAGTACTTCGTGGACGAGGTCCGCAACGCGCTGCTCCTCGACCAGGTCCCGTCCGACCCGGTCGACGAGTATCTGCTGCCGGGCCCGCCGCTCCCCCTGTCGGTCTCGGCCGGGGACGGCACCGCGAGCTTCGACGGCGAGCACATCCGGCTGGAGTGGAACTGGAAGACGGAGGACGCCAAGGCCGCCGCAGGCGCCCGCTCCCTTGCCGTCACCGACCTGCTGGCCGTGGAGTGGCATCCGGCTGCGGGCCTGGAGAACGGCCACCTCCGCTTCACCGTCCGGAACGCCCCCACCAAGGCCCCGCCCAAGTACGACCCCAACTCGGTGGAGCTGTGGGGCTTCAAGAAGGACCCTCTGATGGCCCTGATCGCGGCCGCGGTCCAGGCCCGGCTGCCCCACCCGGCGAAGGCGGCCGCCCCGGACGTACGACCGCCCGAACCCGAGCCGCCCACGACCGGCGAGGACAGCCACGACGCCCTCCTGCGCCGCCTGCGCGAACTCGGCGAGCTGCACAGGACGGGCGTACTGACGGACGAGGAGTTCACCCTGGCCAAGCAGGCGATCCTCAAGCGGATGTGACCTACGGCGGCGATCCATCAGCCCCCTGCCCGAAATCGGGCAGGTTTCTTGCGAAACCGTCGCCCATACTCCAGGATCTACGGGTGCACGACGAACTCGTAGATCATCTGACGCGGTCCACGCCTCTCAACCGGGGCGAGGCGCTGCGGGTGATCCAGGACGTGCTCGCCTACTTCGACGAGACGACCGAGGAGTACGTCCGTCGCCGCCACCGCGAGCTCCAGGCCCAGGGCCTGGTGAACGCGACGATCTTCGAGCGGATCGAGGCGGACCTGAAATACCGGGCGGTGGCACCGCCGGAGCTTACGCTCAGGCAGCTGCGCCGCATCGTCTACGGCTGAGGAATACGTATATATGTGCGGAATCGTCGGATACATCGGGAAGCGTGACGTCGCCCCCCTCCTCCTGGAGGGCCTGCAGCGCCTGGAGTACCGCGGCTACGACTCGGCCGGCATCGTCGTCACCTCCCCGAAGACGAGCGGCCTGAAGATGGTCAAGGCCAAGGGCCGGGTCCGCGACCTGGAGGCCAAGGTCCCGGCCCGCTTCAAGGGCACGACCGGCATCGCCCACACCCGCTGGGCCACCCACGGCGCCCCCTCCGACGTGAACGCCCACCCGCACCTGGACGCCGGGGGCAAGGTCGCCGTGGTCCACAACGGCATCATCGACAACGCCTCCGACCTGCGCCGCAAGCTCGAGGCGGACGGCGTCGAGTTCCTCTCCGAGACCGACACCGAGGTCCTCGTCCACCTCATCGCCCGTTCGCAGGCGGAGAAGCTGGAGGACAAGGTTCGCGAGACGCTGCGCGTCATCGAGGGCACGTACGGCATCGCCGTCATGCACGCCGACTTCAACGACCGCATCGTCGTCGCCCGCAACGGCTCGCCGGTCGTCCTCGGCATCGGCGAGAAGGAGATGTTCGTCGCCTCGGACATCGCCGCGCTGGTCACCCACACCCGCCAGATAGTGACCCTCGACGACGGCGAGATGGCCACGCTCAAGGCGGACGACTTCCGCACGTACACGACGGAGGGCACCCGCACCACCGCGGAGCCCACCACTGTGGAGTGGGAGGCGGCCTCCTACGACATGGGCGGCCACGACACCTACATGCACAAGGAGATCCACGAGCAGGCCGACGCCGTGGACCGCGTCCTGCGCGGCCGCATCGACGACCGCTTCTCCACCGTGCACCTCGGCGGCCTCAACCTGGACGCCCGCGAGGCCCGCCAGATCCGCCGCGTGAAGATCCTCGGCTGCGGCACCTCGTACCACGCGGGCCTGATCGGCGCCCAGATGATCGAGGAGCTGGCCCGCATCCCCGCGGACGCCGAGCCGGCGTCGGAGTTCCGCTACCGCAACGCGGTCGTCGACCCCGAGACTCTCTACGTGGCCGTCTCCCAGTCCGGTGAGACGTACGACGTCCTCGCGGCCGTCCAGGAGCTGAAGCGCAAGGGCGCGCGGGTCTTCGGCATCGTGAACGTGGTCGGCTCGGCGATCGCCCGCGAGGCGGACGCCGGGATCTACGTGCACGCGGGCCCGGAGGTCTGTGTGGTCTCGACGAAGTGCTTCACCAACACCACGGTCGCCTTCGCCCTGCTCGCCCTCCACCTGGGCCGCACCCGCGACCTCTCCGTCCGCGACGGCAAGCGGATCATCGAGGGCCTGCGCCGGCTCCCCGCCCAGATCACCGAGATCCTGGACCAGGAGGAGCAGATCAAGAAGCTGGCCGAGCAGTACGCCGACGCCCGCTCGATGCTCTTCATCGGCCGCGTCCGGGGCTACCCGGTGGCCCGTGAGGCCTCCCTGAAGCTCAAGGAGGTCTCGTACATCCACGCCGAGGCCTACCCGGCCTCCGAGCTCAAGCACGGCCCCCTGGCCCTCATCGAGCCGGCCCTCCCGACGGTCGCGATCGTCCCCGACGACGACCTGCTGGAGAAGAACCGCGCCGCGATGGAGGAGATCAAGGCCCGCAGCGGCAGGATCCTGGCGGTGGCCCACCAGCACCAGGAAAAGGCCGACCAGACGATCGTGGTCCCGAAGAACGAGGACGAACTCGACCCGATCCTCATGGGCATCCCCCTCCAACTCCTGGCGTACCACACGGCATTGGCCTTGGGCAGGGACATCGACAAGCCGAGGAACCTGGCCAAGTCAGTGACGGTTGAGTAAAGACTTTCAGGGGCGCGGGGGGCTGTATCAATATGCGGCTCCGCCGCGTGGGCGCGAGCAACCCCCGCACACCCGCAGAGGCCAAACAAACGGAACGGACCCCCACGTGATGCCACCAGTCACGGGGGGTCCGCCCTGATCGCCGGGGAGCCGCCCAACCCCCCAGCCCGCGCAGCTAGCCGGTGGCCGTCACCCCCCGGCCGGCAGCACGACGAGGAACAGACGTCGGCCAGTGCGCAAGGGCCGCAGTAGCCACGTACCAAGAGGCCAGACCGCCCACCACCGCGAACCAGCCGCCAACCTTCGTCAGCGCCTCGGAGTCCCCGAACTGAGCGATGGCGAGCAGCAGCATCGCCACGAAGAGCAGCGCATACGCCCCCCGCGCGAGCGGCGCCGCCGCCGACGCCCCCAGCGTCAGACTGAGCGCCACGAGCGCGAAGAGCAGCAGGAACAGCCCCGCCGCGTTGGCGGAGACCTGTGTGTCGGCGCCGACACCCCAGGTGAACCAGAAGGCCCCGAGACCGGCGAAGGCCGTGCCCGTGAACGCGTCACGGTCGCGGAAGGCCAGGAGGCCGGCAACGAAGAGCGCGATGCCGCCGACGTAGGTGGCGAGCGAGACGGCGTCCGCCGCCGTCACGCCGTCGATCACTTCGGTGTGACCGAGGCCGAAGGCCAGCAGGGTGAGTCCGAGCGCGAGATGGCCGAGGGTCGTGGTGGTGCTTCCCGCAGAGACGTCGTTGTCCACGGCGGGCTCCCTTCATGCATGTGCGGTTGTGCGGTGAGCGATATATGCCCTTCACAAGGGCACAAACACCTCTACGCGCGAGTAGACTTATGCGCTGCACAAAGGAAGTTGGCGGTTCCCGCGGCTCATCTCACCTGGAACAACGCCCAGTTACGGAATGACAACGACGGGCCGCTTCGCCCGCTTGGCGAGCCGCCCCGCGACGGACCCGAAGATGCGCCCGACGATGCCGTGCGTGGAGCCGACGACGATCGCGTCCGCCTCGTACTCCCGCCCCACCTCTTCGAGTTCGTGGCAGATGTCGCCGCCACGCTCGACGAGGATCCAGGGCACCTCGGAGAGATAGTCGGCGCAGGCGAGTTCGAGCCCGAGCACCTCGGTGCGATGGTCCGGCACGTCGACGAAGACCGGCGGCTCACAGCCCGCCCACACCGTGGTGGGCAGCCGGTTGGCGACGTGGACGATGATCAGGCCCGACCCGGAGCGATGGGCCATGCCGATGGAGTACGCGAGGGCGCGCTCACTGGACGTGGAGCCGTCGAAGCCGACCACGACGCCGTGCTTGAAGGCGGGGTCGCAGGAGTGGCGTGGCTCTTCGGCCGCCTGGGGCTCGGACGCCGTGGGGTCGGCGACCGGCCGCTTGCGGTCTGCTGGTTCGAAGAATTCGTGACCGGCCATGGCTGTCTCGGCGTTTTGATCCTTTATGGGAGGGACAACAGTGTGCGGCGGAGCTGTGTCCGGGAATCATCTTCCCAACCCCATACCCCCAAGGGTACGGCGGCACGCCTCCTTAGCCCAGATCCCCGGCACGGTTGCCGCGCGGGTTCCCCGGAGCATGCACGAGGGTGCGCCCGTAACGCAATGGTTGCTGCTCTGTACAGGCGGTTTGCGCAGGGTTCAATTACGTATGCGCCACGGGACCGTCGCACACCGGCGGCCGACACGGTGGCCGACACAGTGACCGACTGCTCGAACACGCGTTGAACCCTGCGAGCCACGCCCCAGGGAGCACGCCATGTCCGGACCTCGCACCCCCTCCGAGGTACATCGCGCGACCCAGCCCGGCTGTCACGACTCATCGACGGATGTGGTCCGTTGGGCCGCCTTCAGTTGTGCCCTGGTCCCCGTGGTCCTGCTCTGGTGCGGCACCTCCCTGGCCGGCACGGCGGGCACGGCCCTCGGCCTGGCCGCCGTGACCGGCGCCTGCCGACTGCTGCTCCGTCAGTCCGAGCGCGGCGCGGCCCAACTGCTCGCCGAGGAAGCCGAGGAACACGCCGCGCACATGAAACCGCACCGCGGGCCTCACTACCGGAACGGAACCGGAACTCATAGACGAGAGTCATAGAGGCGGACGTCACACTGGGGGAAATACACCGGTCGGCTGACCGGTTTTCGCGCAGGCGCCCGTATCTTTTCAGCCAACTTCTGGCGGACATGCATTCCCCTGTCCGGGCACCCCCCAACCCCCGTTCCACCTGCACGGAAAGGGCCTCAGGGGCCCTGCGCACCCTACGTGGATTGGCCACTACGACAAGGCGCACTTCCCTGCACGGCCCGCGAGTGCAACGCTTCGTGATCGAATGCTTCACGCCAAGTTGCCAAGTCGACAATGTGCCGGGTGCTGAACTGGTCACCCCGGCACCACGGGACACAGTAGATTCGATCTTGACTGTCTTACGGCGGGGGACTCGTGCAGGACCGAGGGGAAACGTGCAGGAGCGACACAACCGAGGAGCCGCGACCACCGAGGGGGGCTTAGCAGTATGAGCCACGACTCCACTGCCGCGCCGGATGCCGCGGCCCGGAAACTATCCGGGCGACGCCGCAAGGAGATCGTCGCGGTGCTGCTGTTCAGCGGCGGCCCCATCTTCGAGAGTTCCATACCGCTGTCGGTGTTCGGAATCGACCGCCAGGACGCCGGCGTGCCGCGCTACCGCCTGTTGGTGTGCGGTGGCGAAGAAGGCCCGCTGCGGACCACAGGGGGCCTGGAACTCACCGCGCCACATGGCCTGGAAGCGATCTCACGCGCGGGCACGGTCGTCGTGCCGGCCTGGCGTTCGATCACTTCTCCGCCGCCGGAGGAGGCGCTCGACGCACTGCGCCGGGCGCACGAGGAAGGCGCCCGGATCGTCGGGCTGTGCACCGGCGCCTTCGTCCTCGCGGCGGCGGGCCTGCTGGACAGCCGCCCCGCGACAACACACTGGATGTACGCACCGACGCTGGCCAAGCGCTATCCGTCGGTGCACGTGGATCCGCGAGAACTCTTCGTGGACGACGGAGACGTACTGACGTCCGCGGGCACAGCGGCCGGAATCGACCTGTGCCTGCACATCGTGCGGACGGACCACGGCAACGAGGCGGCCGGCGCGCTGGCCCGCCGCCTGGTGGTCCCGCCGCGCCGCAGTGGCGGTCAGGAGCGCTACCTCGACAGGTCTTTACCTGAGGAGATCGGCGCCGACCCGCTCGCCGAGGTCGTCGCCTGGGCGCTGGAGCACCTCCACGAACAGTTCGACGTGGAGACGCTGGCGGCACGGGCGTACATGAGCCGTCGTACGTTCGACCGCCGGTTCCGCTCGCTCACCGGCAGTGCGCCGCTGCAGTGGCTGATCACGCAGCGCGTGCTGCAGGCGCAGCGCCTGCTGGAGACGTCGGACTACTCGGTGGACGAGGTCGCGGGCCGCTGCGGCTTCCGTTCGCCGGTGGCGCTGCGCGGGCACTTCCGCCGCCAGCTGGGCTCGTCGCCGGCCGCGTACCGCGCGGCGTACCGGGCCCGCCGTCCGCAGGGCGACAAGTCGGCGGAGCCGGAGGCCCCGGCGCCGGCCGGTCCGGCCCCCGCCCTGCACCCGGAGGGTCCGGTGCCGCTGCAGACCCGCCGTACGGCGGCGAGCGCGATCGGCACGTCCGCGTCGGTGTCTGCGGCGTCGGACAACGGCCGTGAGGCGTACATGGCCAGCCGGGCGAGCCTGCCGGGGCAGCGCAGCGCGCCGTGAGCCGGTGATCAGGGGCCCATGGGGAGGAGGCACCCCGTGGGCCCCTTCGCGCTGTCCGCCGGACCAAGGTCACCGCACGGCCGGTCCGCCGCGCGGTACTGAGCCGTAAGGTGAGACACATGAACGATCGCATGGTGTGGATCGACTGCGAGATGACCGGCCTCTCGCTGTCGGACGACGCGCTCATCGAGGTGGCCGCCCTCGTCACCGACTCCGAGCTGAACATCCTCGGCGAGGGCGTGGACATCGTCATCCGGCCGCCGGACTCGGCGCTGGAGACGATGCCGGAAGTGGTGCGTCAGATGCACACCGCGTCCGGACTGCTCGAGGAACTCCCCGGCGGCACGACGCTGGCGGACGCGGAGGAACAGGTCCTGGCGTACATCCGTGAGCATGTGAAGGAGCCGGGCAAGGCCCCGCTGTGCGGCAACTCGGTCGGCACGGACCGCGGCTTCCTGCTCCGTGACATGCCGACCCTGGAGGACTACCTCCACTACCGGATCGTCGACGTCTCCTCGATCAAGGAGCTGGCACGGCGCTGGTACCCCCGGGCCTACTTCAACAGCCCCGAGAAGAACGGCAACCACCGCGCCCTCGCCGACATCCGCGAGTCCATCGTGGAACTCCGCTACTACCGCGAGGCCGTCTTCGTACCCCAGCCCGGCCCCGACTCGGAGACCGCCAAGGCGATCGCCGCGAAGCACGCCCTGCCTGCGGAGTAAGCAGGTCAGGGGCCTCGGAAGGGGCGCCTGAAAAGCCGTGCGCGAGCACCCCTTCGGACCCTGTACACTTTTTCTCGGCCGGTCGGGGAGAAACTCCTCGGACTTCCGGTCATGGTGGGTGTAGCTCAGCTGGTAGAGCACCTGGTTGTGGTCCAGGATGCCGCGGGTTCGAGTCCCGTCACTCACCCTGAGAAATCAGCCGGTGGCTTCGCGATCGAAGCCACCGGCTGATTCGTTTTGCCTGCCCCTGACGGAGCCCACGACGTGAACACGCCTCTCCGCACCGACCGCCTGGACCTCCTCCCCCTGCGCGTCGACCACGCCGAGGAGATGGCCGCCGTCCTCGCCGACCCGGCCCTGCACACCTTCATCGGCGGCTCCCCCGACACCCCCGAGGCCCTGCGCACGCGCTACGAACACCTCGTCGCCGACTCCCCCGACCCTGCCGTGACCTGGTGCAACTGGGTCCTGCGCCTACGCGCCGACGCCCACCTCATCGGCACCGTCCAGGCCACGATCACCGGGCACGAGGCCGCCGAGATCGCCTGGGTGGTGGGGACACCCTGGCAGGGACGCGGGTACGCCTCGGAGGCGACGCGGGGGCTGGTGGGGTGGCTGCGGGAGCGGTCCCGGGTGCGCAGGGTCGTCGCCCACATCCACCCGGATCACCACGCGTCGGCCGCCGTCGCCTCGGCCGCGGGACTGTTCCCCACGGAGGAGGAACACGACGGCGAGCTGCGGTGGCGGCTGGATCTCTGACGGCGTCGCCCCCGCAAGGCCCGTTCGTCGTCGCCCGCGTCCAGGAGGAGGCGTCCGGTGCAGCCCAGGACGTAGACGGCCGGGCGGATGTCGGCTCACGCGGTGGGCTGCCACACGCGCCGCGCCGCCACTTCTCCGGCGCGACGAAGCGGCGGGAGCCCTGACAGCGGCGCGCGGTCCAGAGGGTCTCGCCCTCGCGCCACGGCATCACCCTCACCGTACGGCCGCCGTCCCGTACGGCGATCTGGTGGGGGTGCGGGAGTGAGCGGGCTCGTCGGTCACCGGCCCCTTGACGAACCAGCGAGTGCCGTCGGGGAGTTGGACGCGGCGGGCGATACGGCCCGTACGTCAGGAGGACGCCCTGGCGACCAGTTCCGTCGCCAGTACCACCTGGCGGCGTTCCAGGCCCCGGGATGCCGGTGGGCGGCGGTCGGCGATTTCTGCGAGGAGGAGGTCTATCATCCGGCGGCCCATCTCCTCGATGGGCTGGCGGACGCTGGTGAGGGGCGGGTCCATGTGGCGGGCGATGGCCGAGTCGTCGTAGCCGACCAGGGCCACGTCGCCGGGGATGCTGCGCCCTGCCTCGCGCAGGGCCTGCCGCGCGCCGGCCGCCATCACGTCGGAGCCGGCGAAGACCGCGTCCAGGTCGGGGCAGCGGGCCAGCAGGTTCGTCATCGCCCGGCAGCCGCCGTCCTCGGTGAAGTCGCCCGGCTCGATCAGCCGCTCGTCCGCCGCGTGGCCCGCGTCCCGCAGGGCGTCGCGGTAGCCGTCGACGCGGCGCTGGGCGCCGTAGACGTCGAGGCGGCCGGTGATGTGGGCGATGCGGGTGCGGCCGCCGGAGAGCATGTGTTCGACGGCCTGGCGGGCGCCGCCGTAGTTGTCCGAGTCGACGGAGGTCAGCGTCTCCGCCGCCGAGCGCGGGCCGCTTATCACGGCCGGTATTTCCAGTTGGGCGAGAAGGTCCGGCAGCGGGTCGTCCGCGTGGACCGAGACCAGCAGGACGCCGTCGACGCGGTGGGCCGCCAGGTACTGGGCCAGCCGCTGCCGCTCCCGGTCGCTGCCCGCGAAGATCAGCAGCAGCTGCATCTCCGTGTCCGAGAGCTCCGCGCCGACGCCCTTCAGCATGTCCGAGAAGTACGGTTCCGCGAAGAAGCGGGTCTCCGGCTCGGGGACGACCAGTGCGATCGCGTCCGTGCGGTTGGCGGCGAGGGCCCGCGCGGCCGTGTTCGGGACGTAGCCCAGCTCCGCCACCGCCGCCTCGACCGCCGCGCGGGTCGCGTCGCTGACCCTCGGGGAGCCGTTGATCACTCGGGAGACGGTGCCACGGCCCACGCCGGCGCGCGCGGCGACCTCTTCCAGGGTGGGCCGGCCACCACTGCGGCCCCGCGTTCCGTGGGTTGCCATGGGCTCCGCCTCCCGTTGACCATTTCGTTGGCCTGGAATTTAACAGTCCTGTCGGTGCGTCGCCCGGTCGCGGGGGCCGCCGCCCGAGGGGCTCGCTTCAGCCGGAAGCCGGCGGTCTTGGCCGAGTTCGTACCGTCCCCGGCGACACTCCGGGGTTAGCTAACAGGCAGATAACTGAACACATAACTCCGCGTCTGCTCCCTTGACACCCCCGCCCGGACCGACGAACCTTCAACACATCACCTGTGGGAGCGCTCCCACAGTACCTGACACCTACACATCCCGCACGTTCCCCGCCCGAGCCACAGCGACTGACAGAGTCGAACAAACGGGCCCAACAATGCCGTTGGCCGGGGGGTCGGCACGTCAGGCAACAGGAGGACGCAATGCGCACGAGTACCCGCGGATCCCACAGGCTGATGGCCCTCGCGGCCGTCGCCGCACTGACGACGGGGCTGCTGGCCGGCTGCGCCGAGGACTCGGACGACGGGTCGGGCAACGAGGGCGGCGGCGACGGGGGCGGCAAGACCACCCTCACCATCGGCACCTTCGGTGTGTTCGGCTACAAGCAGGCCGGTCTCTACGACGAGTACATGAAGCTCAACCCCGGCATCACCATCAAGGAGAACGTCACCACCCGTACCGACGTGTACTGGCCCAAGACGCTGACCCGTCTGCAGGCCGGTTCCGGTACCGACGACATCCAGGCGATCGAGGTCGGCAACGTCACTGAGGCCGTCCAGACCCAGGCCGACAAGTTCGTCGACCTCGGCAAGGAGGCCGACACGTCGCAGTGGCTGGACTGGAAGACCGCCCAGGCCACCACCAAGGACGGCAAGGTGATCGGGCTCGGCACCGACATCGGCCCGATGGCGATCTGCTACCGCAAGGACCTCTTCCAGAAGGCCGGCCTGGAGACCGACCGCGCCAAGCTCGCCGAGCAGTGGAAGGGCGACTGGGGCAAGTACGTCGACCTCGGCAAGCAGTACATGAAGAAGGCGCCCAGCGGCACCAAGTTCGTGGACTCCGCCTCCTCGGTCTACAACGCGGCCCTCGGCGGCGAGTCGGAGCGGTACTACGACAAGGACGGCAACGTCATCTGGGACAAGTCCGCGGGTGTGAAGACGTCGTGGGACGTCGCCATGGAGGTCGCGACCAGCGACATGTCGGCGAAGCTGAAGCAGTTCGACAAGCCGTGGGACCAGGGCTACGCCAACGGCACCTTCGCGACGGTGGCCTGCCCGGCCTGGATGATCGGCTACATCCAGGAGAAGTCCGGTGAGGCGGGCAAGGGCAAGTGGGACGTGGCGGCGGCGCCGACCGCGGCCAACTGGGGCGGCTCGTTCATCGGCGTGCCGACGGCGAGCAAGAACCAGAAGGAGGCCGTCAAGCTCGCGAAGTGGCTGACCGCGCCCGAGCAGCAGGCGAAGGTCTTCGCCAAGCAGGCCAGCTTCCCGTCGACCCCGTCGGCGTACGCGAACCTGAAGCCGGCGGCCGAAACCCAGGCGTACTTCTCGGACGCGCCGATCACGGAGATCTTCTCCGCCTCCGCGGAGACCATCCCGACCCAGTACTTCGGCACCAAGGACCAGCCGATCGGCACCGCGATCACCGACATCGGCATCCTCCAGGTCGAGCAGCGCGGCAAGTCGCCCGCCCAGGGCTGGGACGCCGCCACCGAGGAGATCAAGGACGTGCTCGGCCAGTGAGCAGTCCCCACAAGGCCCTCGCGCAGCCCGCGTCGAGCGCCGACGCCGCGCCCGGTGATGAGCCGGGCGCGGCCGGCCGCGCTCACGGTCGCGGTACGCCACCCAGGGACCCCGGAGACAAGGGCTCCTGGCGCAGTCGGCTGTACCGCTGGGACATGAAGGCGTCGCCGTACGCGTTCATCGCCCCCTTCTTCATCGTCTTCGGAGCGTTCTCGCTGGTCCCGCTCCTTTATACGGCCTGGTACTCGCTGCACAACGTGCAGCTGTCCGACCTGGACAACCAGACCTGGGCGGGGCTGGCGAACTACCAGAACCTGCTGTCCTCGGACTTCTTCTGGAACGCGCTGTGGGTCACCCTCACCATCGGCGTGATCTCCACGGTGCCGCAGCTGCTGATGGCGATCGGCATCGCGCACCTGCTCAACTACAAGCTGCGCGGCTCGACCGTGTGGCGGGTCGTGATGCTCACCCCGTACGCCACCTCGGTCGCGGCGGCGACGCTGGTGTTCGTGCTGCTGTACTCCTGGGACGGCGGCATGATCAACTGGATGCTCGACTTCGTCGGGATCGATCCGGTCAACTGGCGCGAGTCGGACTGGGGTTCGAAGTTCGCCGTGTCGACGATCGTGATCTGGCGGTGGACGGGATACAACGCGCTGATCTACCTCGCCGCCATGCAGGCGATCCCCGCCGATCTGTACGAGTCGGCGTCGATCGACGGTGCAAACCGCTGGCAGCAGTTCCGCCATGTGACGGTCCCGCAGCTGCGGCCGACGATCCTGTTCACGGTGGTCGTGTCCACGATCGGCGCGACCCAGCTCTTCGGTGAGCCCCTGCTGTTCGGCGGGGTCAGCGGCTCGAAGGGCGGCTCGGGCCACCAGTACCAGACGCTCGGCCTGTACATGTACGACCAGGGCTGGGTCATCGGCAACCTCGGCAAGGCGTCCGCGATCGCCTGGTCGATGTTCCTGATCCTGCTGATCGTCGCCGTGATCCAACTCCTGGTGTCCCGACGGCTGAGGAAGTCCCAATGACGGCAAGTGAACTGACGGTTCCTCAGGCGAAGGCGCGGCGCGAGCGGCGCCGGGTGATGGGCGCGGGCAAGCAGCTGCACGCCGGCCCGCTCACCTACGTCGTCCTGACCCTCTTCGCGCTGGTCTCGCTGGCGCCGCTGGTGTGGACGGCGATCGCGGCCTCGCGCACCGACACGCGGCTGGCGCAGACCCCGCCGCCGCTGTGGTTCGGCGGCAACCTGTTCAAGAACATGGAGACCGCGTGGGAGGAGGCCGGGCTCGGTACCGCGATGGTCAACACGACGTTCGTCGCGGGCACGATCACCGTCAGCACGGTGCTGTTCTCCACGCTGGCCGGCTTCGCCTTCGCCAAGCTGCGGTTCAGGTTCTCGGGCGTCCTGCTGCTGCTGACGATCGGCACGATGATGGTCCCGCCGCAGCTGGCGGTCGTACCGCTGTATCTGTGGATGTCGGACCTCGGCTGGTCCAACCAGCTGCAGACGGTCATCCTGCCGACCCTGGTGACCGCCTTCGGTACGTTCTTCATGCGGCAGTACCTGGTGCAGGCGCTGCCGAGCGAGCTGATCGAGGCGGCGCGGGTGGACGGCGCGAGCAGTCTGCGGGTGGTGTGGCACGTGGTCTTCCCGGCGGCGCGCCCCGCGATGGCCGTGCTCGGCCTGCTGACCTTCGTGTTCGCCTGGAACGACTTCCTGTGGCCGATCATCGCCCTGAACCAGGAGAACCCGACCGTCCAGGTCGCCCTGAACGCCCTCGGCACCGGCTACGTCCCCGACCAGTCTGTGATCATGGCGGGCGCCCTGCTCGGCACGCTGCCGCTGCTGATCGCCTTCCTGCTGTTCGGCAAGCAGATCGTGGGCGGGATCATGCAGGGCGCGATCAAGGGCTGATGCCCGTCATATCCCTTTGCTCGTACGCCCGTCAGGGGCCGGGTCACCGCCGCCTCGGCCCCTCCTTCCCCCTCTCCCCCTACTCGTCGGTCTCCACGACCTCCTATGGGAGCGCTTCCATGCCTGAGCCCATGATCCCTGTGTCCTTTCCCCCCGCCTTCCTCTGGGGCGCGGCGACCTCCGCGTACCAGATCGAGGGGGCGGTGCGGGAGGACGGCCGCACCCCGTCGATCTGGGACACCTTCAGCCACACGCCGGGCAAGACGGCCGGTGGCGAGACCGGTGACATCGCTGTCGACCACTACCACCGCTACCGCGACGACGTGGCGCTGATGGCCGAGCTGGGCCTGACGGCGTATCGCTTCTCGATCTCCTGGCCGCGTGTGCAGCCGACCGGCCGGGGCCCCGCGGTCCAGGTCGGCCTGGACTTCTACCGCCGGCTGGTGGACGAGCTGCTCGCGCACGGCATCAAGCCGGCGGTCACGCTCTACCACTGGGACCTCCCGCAGGAGCTGGAGGACGCGGGCGGCTGGCCGGAGCGGGACACGGCGTACCGGTTCGCCGAGTACGCGCAGATCGTCGGCGAGGCGCTCGGCGACCGGGTGGAGCAGTGGATCACCCTCAACGAGCCGTGGTGCAGCGCGTTTCTGGGGTACGCGTCCGGGGTGCACGCACCGGGCCGTACGGATCCGGCCGCCTCGCTGAAGGCGGCCCATCACCTCAACCTGGCCCACGGGCTGGGCGCTTCGGCGCTCCGGTCGGTGATGCCGGCCCGCAATTCGGTGGCGGTGAGCCTCAACTCGTCCGTGGTCAGGCCGGTTTCGCAGGACGCGGCGGACCTGGCGGCGGCGAAGAAGATCGACGACCTGGCCAACGGGATCTTCCACGGCCCGATGCTGCACGGCGCGTACCCGGACTCGCTGCTGGCGGCGACGGAGCTGCTGACGGACTGGTCGTACGTCCTGGACGGCGACCTCGCGGCGATCAACCAGCCGCTGGACGCCCTGGGCCTCAACTACTACACGCCGGCTCTGGTCTCGGCGGAGACCGATGTGAACGGCCCGCGCGCGGACGGTCACGGCGCCAGCAGCCACTCCCCCTGGCCGTGCGCGGACGACGTGGCGTTCCACCAGACGCCGGGCGACCGCACGGAGATGGGCTGGACGATCGACCCGACCGGGCTGCACGACCTGATCATGCGGTATGCGGCGGAGGCGCCGGGCCTGCCGCTGTACATCACGGAGAACGGCGCGGCCTACGACGACAAGCCGGACCCCGACGGCCGCGTCCACGACCCCGAGCGGATCGCGTACCTGAACGGCCATCTGAAGGCGGTACGCCGGGCCATCGAGGACGGCGCGGACGTACGCGGCTACTACCTGTGGTCCCTGATGGACAACTTCGAGTGGGCGTACGGGTACGGGAAGCGGTTCGGGGCGGTGTACGTGGACTACGCGACGCTGGAACGCACGCCGAAGTCGAGCGCGCTCTGGTACGGGCAGGCGGCGCGGACGGGGGCGTTGCCCGAGGTGGAGGCGGTGTAGCCGCCGACGGGTAGGCGGGGACGGGGCGCGGCACGGTGAGGGGAGCGCCGCGCCCCGCCCTTTAGTCGGCTCCGGCCGCCGGTGCGACAGGGGTTGGGGATCTTAGGGCGCCCCTAAGGAAGGGATCGGGACCGGTTGAAGGCAGCGACCAGTCGCCCGGATCTACGGCGTCGTACGGAACCCCGGTGTCCCCGCCGGAGCGGCGCGCGCTCCCGCCCGTCCAGCTGGATCCAGATCCGCACCTCGGTCCCGCCCAGCACCGACGAACCGATCCGTACGTCCCCGCCCGTCGACTCCGCCAACTGCCGCACGATGTCCAGCCCGAGCCCGGTCGAGCCGTCGCTGCCCGAGCCCCGCCCCCGCGCCATCGCCGCCTCGGGATCTGTTATGCCCGGCCCCGCGTCCGAGACCAGCACGATCACCGCGTCCTCGCCGTTGTGCAGGTCGACCGCGAACGCCGTGCCCTCGGGGGTGTGCCGGAAGACGTTGCCGAGCAGGGCGTCCACGGCCGCGGCCAGGTCGGCGCGGGACACGGGTATGCGGACCGGGCGGTCGGCGCCGGCCACCCGCCACTTCCGGGCCTCGTCCTCCGCCAGCGCCGACCAGAAGGACATGCGTTCGCGCACGACCTCCGCCGCGTCGCATCCGGCGCCGGGGCCCGCCGCCGCCGTCTGCGGTTTGGCCTCTCTCGCCGTGCGGATGATCGTGTCGACCTCGCGCTCCAGCTGGGCCACGGCCGCCCGTGTCTGGTCGGCGGCCGGACCGTCGCCGAGCGAGGCCGCGTTCAGGCGCAGCACGGTCAGCGGGGTGCGCAGGCGGTGGGACAGGTCCGCCGCCAACTCCCTCTCGTTGGCGAGGAGTTGTACGACCTGATCCGCCATCGAGTTGAACGCCACCGCCGCCAGCCGCAGTTCCGTCGGGCCCTCCTCCGGGACCCGCGCGCCCAGTTTTCCCTCCCCCAGTTCGTGCGCGCCCTCGACCAGGCGCTGGGCCGGCTGGACCATACGGACGCCCAGGCGGTCGGCGACCGCGACCGAGCCGACGACCAGGGCGGCACCGACGGCGGCGAGGACCGCCCAGGCCGTGGCGACGCCGTTGCTGACCTCGGACTCGGGGACGTAGACCTCGACGACCGCGATCTTGCCGGAGCTCAGCGCGACCGGCTGGAGCAGGGTCGAGCCGCCGGACACCTCGGTGGTGGAGGCGCGGCCGAGTCGCCGTACGGTCGCTATGTCGTCGGCGGCCGCGCGCTGCCGGCCGATGTCGACCGCCGACGCGCCGTCCGCCGCCGGGATGTGCACGGCCATCTCCGCCTCCGAGCCCGCGGAGGCGACGACCCTCTCGAGCTGGTCGCGGTCCGTGGTGATGGAGAGGGCGGGGGCCACCGCCGCGGCCTCGCGTTCGGCGTTGGAGAAGGCCCGGTCACGGGCCATCTCCTTGATGACCAGGCCGAGCGGGACCGCGAAGGCGACCACGACCATCGTGGTGACCGCCAGCGACACCTTGACCAGGGCCCACCTCATCGCGGTGGCTCCGCCCCGGGCGGTTCCAGCTTGACGCCGACGCCCCGCAGGGTGTGCAGATAGCGCGGGTTGGCCGCCGTCTCGCCCAGTTTGCGGCGCAGCCAGGACAGATGGACGTCGATGGTCTGGTCGTCGCCGTAGGACTGCTGCCAGACCTCGGCGAGGAGTTCCTTGCGGGGGACGACGACGCCGGGGCGGCCGGCCAGGAAGGCCAGCAGGTCGAACTCGCGGCGGGTGAGGTCCAGGCGTGCGCCGTCCAGTTCAGCCTGGCGGCGGAGCGGGTCGACGGTCAGGCCGCCGACGCGGAGCACGGAGGACGGGGCCGCGGCGCCGCCGGCGGAGCGGGCGCGGCGCAGGACCGCGGACATACGGGCCGACAGGTGCTCCACCGAGAACGGCTTGGTCAGGTAGTCGTCCGCGCCGGCGTTCAGCAGCCGGACGATCTCCGTCTCGTCGTCCCGGGCGGTGGCGATGATCACAGGTACGTCCGTGATGCCGCGCAGCATCTTCAGGGCCTCGGAGCCGTCCAGGTCGGGCAGTCCGAGGTCCAGGATGACCACGTCGAAGCGGAAATGGGCGACCTCGCGCAGCGCCTCCAGTGCCGTACCGACGCTGCGCACGGTGTGTGCGGCGTCGGTCAGATGCCGGATGAGCGCCGAGCGTACGAACTGGTCGTCCTCGACCACGAGCACACTTGCCATGCGCCGCACCGTACGCCATGCGCGGGAGGCCGGTCCGGGCCTGTGGACAACTCCGCGTCTGTGGAAAGCCGGGCGGCGACCGGGCGACACCTGTGGGGCGTGTGAGGCAGTATGGCCCGCGATGCGCAGAGCACTCGTACACGTACTGGCCTGGACGCTCGCCACCGGCGCGGCGGTCACGCTGTCGTGGTGGGGCGTCCACACGGTCATGGCCGGCACGGCCTACGACCCGCCCCGCGCCCTGCCCATCACCTCGGCCACGCCGGAGTCGAAACCGCTCGCGTCGTCGACGGCACGGGCCGCCCGGCCGTCGCGGAGCCCCGCGCCTACGCCTACGCCGACACCGACGCCGTCGAAGACTCCGGCGAAGAGCCCGTCCCCGACCACCTCAGGCCAGGTCAGGAGCTACGACACGGACGGCGGGCGAGTCGTCTTCGACCTCGGGAAGACCTCCGCGTCGCTGGTGTCGGCGACGCCGGGTGCGGGCTGGTCGATGCAGGTGTGGAAGACGGAGACGTGGATCCGGGTGGAGTTCGCGTCGGGGGCGGACCGGGTGTCGGTGTTCTGCACCTGGCACGACAGCGCGCCGCGCGTGGAGATCGGCAACTACTAGTCGGGGCCTACTAGTCGGGGCCTACTGATCGGTGGCTACTGGACGTCGGCTGTCAGCGGAAGACCGCCGCCGGTGGTGCCGGTGAGGCGACGGCCGCCGCGTCGGTGACCGGCGCCGCGCCGCCGGTGAAGTCGGTGAGGGACCTGCCGTGTTCGACGCGGCCGGGGTGTGGGTCCGAGGCGGCGCGGCGGGTCAGCTCGGCGACCGGGAGCGGATGGTCGGAGGCGACGAGGACCGCGTTGCCGAACCGCTTGCCGCGCAGCACCGTCGGGTCGGCGATCAGCGCGAGCTCGGCGAAACGGGCGGCGGCGGTGGCGATCTGGCCGCGCAGGTGGGCGAGCGGCGGTCCGTCGGCGAGGTTGGCGGCGTACTGGCCGCCGGGTTTCAGGGCCCTGCGGACGTCGTCGAGGAACTCGGTCGAGGTGAGGTGGGCGGGGGTGCGGGCGCCGCTGAACACGTCGGCGATGACGAGGTCGGCCCAGCCGTCGGGCACCTTGGCGAGCCCTTCGCGGGCGTCGGCGGACCGGACCCTGATGCGGGCGTTGCGGTCCAACGGGAGTTCGCGGCGGACCAGTTGGACGAGGGCCGCGTCGCGCTCGACGACCTGCTGGGTGGAGCGGGGGCGGGTGGCGGCGACGTAGCGGGCGAGGGTGAGGGCGCCGCCGCCGAGGTGCACGGCGTGCACGGGCTTGCCGGGCGGTGCGGTGAGGTCGATGACATGGCCGAGGCGGCGCTGGTACTCGAAGGAGAGGTACGCCGGGTCGTCGAGGTCGACGTGCGACTGCGGCGCCCCGTCGATGAGCAGCGTCCAGGCCCGCGCCCGGTCCCGGTCGGGCATGAGCTCGGCGAGCCCACCGTCGACGGCCTCGACGACGGGTGCGGCAACGGCCGCGCCGCCACGCCGGGGGTTCCTGGACTTTCCCATTGAGCCATTGTCGCAAGCGACAGGGGGTCCTGCCCGTCACCGGCAGTTGTCCGCCGCCTCGATCAGCCGGGCTGCCTCCCCGAGCGCGGCCCGCAGTATCGCCGGGTCCGTCGCCAGGTCCGCCTCGTCGGGTGGGAGGAGCCAGTCCGAGCCCTCCACCGGGGGGTCGGGGTTCAGGGTCAGGCCCCGGCCGTCGGTCTCCGTGCAGGTGCTGCCGGGTACGTCCCAGGCCGCTGCCGTCCCGGCCGGGACCACGAAGCCGAGGGTGTCGCAGCCGTCGTCGTGCAGGACGGGCCCCACCGCGTCCCCGGCTCCGCGCCGCAGGATGTCGACCGCCTCCAGGCCCTGCCGGGTGGGCACGGTCACCAGGTCGACGGCGGCGCCCGTGCACGGTGGCTCGCTGCATTCCGGGGTCGGCGCGTGCGCGTACGTCGACAGCGGCGTACCTGACGACGTACGGGGATCGGCGCTCTGTCTGATCTCCATTCCGGCCTCCACCACGGAACCCCTTCTCACGGAACCCCTCCTCGGTACGAGCGGGTCGGGAGTCGGGTGGCTCCCGGTCCACGGAGTTCAACGCGTCGGGGCGTCAACAGCTACGGCGGAAGTACGCCGCAAAGGATGGCAGTTCATGGCAGATCCCGGATGAGATATCCGGTTTGTAGCCAAACCCTGCGTGGCGGGTCCGGCACAGCCGGTACGTTCTAGCCCGCCGGAAGCAAGGGTGACCACCGCCACAAATCGGTTAACTCACCCCGAACCCGGCATGGTTCGAAGGTTCGCACGAGAGGACCCGGCCATGGCGTCGTCAGAGCTGACCTCGTCTCAGCCCCCCAGGCCACCGCGGCCGAATCTCGCGTTCCGGCAGTTGCGCGGACAGCGCTCGCCGGCCGAGTTCGCCGCGGCGGTACGGCGGGCAGCCCGCGAGATCGGTGAGCGGGTGTGCTGTGACGCGCGCTATGTGGGCCGGGTCGAGGCGGGCGAGATCCGCTGCCCCAACTACGCGTACGAACGGGTGTTCCTGCACATGTTCCCCGGCCGCACACTCACCGACCTCGGCTTCGCACCCCGCTCGTCCGTACGCGGGCGCCGACCGCGCACCGCCGAGGACACGCCGCCTGTCCTCCTCACGAGCCAGGTGCACGCCACAAGTGAGACACGGGGGACGTACGAGCCGTATGACACGCAGGAGGACACACAGGACCTGGAGAACCCGCACCATCCGCACCACCCGCACGACGACTACGACGACTACGAGGAGAGCGACGTGCTGCGTCGCGCATTCATGACCGGCGGGGGCGCCACGGTGGCCGCCGCCTCGCTGGGCCCCCTGGGGCTCACCCACGACGCCGCGGCCGCGGAACGTCCCGTCCGGCGCGTCGGGGCGCGCGAGGCGAACGCTCTGGAGGCCGCCGTCCGCAGGATCCGGCTACTCGACGACCGGCACGGCGCCGACGGCCTGTACCGGCGCGCGGCGGCCCCGCTGCGCGCCGCGTACGCGCTGCTCGACGCCGGTACGACCCGGCAGGCGACCAGCGAGCGGTTGCACTCCGGCGCCGGCGAACTGGCCATCTCGGTGGGCTGGCTGGCGCACGACTCGGGGCGCTTCGACGACGCGCGCTCGCACTACGCGGAGGCGCTGGCGACCGCCCGGATGGCCGGGGATCCGGGCCTGGAGGCGCACGCCTTCTGCAACACGTCGTTCCTCGCGCGGGACGCCGGCCGGCCGCGCGAGGCGGTCCGTGCCGCCCAGGCCGCGCAACGCGTCGCGCACCCGCTGGGCTCGGCCCGGCTGATGTCGCTGCTCGCGCTGCGCGAGGCCGGTGGCTGGGCCGGGCTCGCCGACCGCACCGGCTGCGCACAGGCCCTCGCCCGCGCGCAGGCCCTCTTCGAGCGCGGCCACTCGGACGCCGACCCCGAGTGGATGAGCTTCTACGGCGAGGCCGAACTGGAGGGGCTCGAGGCGCAGTGCTGGTCCACGCTGGGCGACTGGCCGCGCGCGGCACGGCACGCGGGCCGGGCGGCACAGCTCCAGAACCCGCACTTCACGCGCAACATCGCGCTGTACACGGCGGAACTCGCCGACGACCTCGCGCGCGGCGGACTGCCCGACGAGGCGGCGGCCGCGGGCATGCGGGTGCTGGACCTGCTGGACCTGGTCCAGTCGTCGCGGGTGCAGACCATGCTGGCGGGCACGGCCCGGGTGCTGCTGCCGCACCGCAGGGCGTCGGGGGTGTCGTCGTTCCTGGAACGGCACGCGTCGGCACCGCGGCCGGCGTGAGACCGCGCCCGTCCACGCCCGTTCACAGCAGTTCCTGGTAGCGCTCGCCGGCCCGTTTCAGGTGAGGACGTCACTCGTCGGCGAGATGCCCCAGGTCGTTCCAGGACTCGATCGCGGGCTCCCCGTACGCCCAGCCCAGCACCGACAGCGACGTCGGGTTGAGCCGGATCCGGGCCGCGAAGTCGATCGGCAGCCCCAGCCAGCGCGCGCCGATGGAGCGCAGGATGTGCCCGTGCGCGAAGACCAGCACGTCCCGGTCCTCGGCCCGTGCCCACGCCACCACCTCGTCCGCGCGGGCGGTCACCTCGGCCAGGGTCTCGCCCTCCGGGACGCCGTCGCGCCATATGAGCCAGCCGGGCCGTACGTCCTGGATCTCGGCCGGTGTCATGCCCTCGTAGGCGCCGTAGTCCCATTCCATGAGCGTGTCCCAGGCAGCCGCGCGGTCCCCGAACCCGGCGAGTTCGCACGTCTCACGCGCGCGTGCCAGCGGGCTGGTGCGCACCTCCACACCGGACAGCCCCTCGTACGGCGCCCGGTTCAGGCGCTCGCCGAGCAGCTTCGCGCCCCCGCGGCCCTCTTCGAGGAGCGGCACGTCGGTCCTGCCGGTGTGCTTGCCGGACAGCGACCACGCCGTCTGTCCGTGCCGGGCCAGCAGGATGCGCGGTGCCATGAAGGGGGCCTTTCCGGGTGAAGGGAGAGGGGTGGAGGGAGAAGCGGGAAAACGGAGGCGGAACCCCTCCATCATCGCGCACGCTGTGCGGGGGCAACCCGTCGGCCGATCTCAGCGTCTTTGGGGCCGGGACGCCCCCCGCAAGGAGCGCGTGCACAGACCGTAAAGTGGTACGACCGGGCTACCGGGCGCCGCGAGGACGAGAAGGGGGAGGCGATCGGATGCCACACGCCGAGACACCTGGCGTGGAGGCGACGCCGCGGACCCGCCTGCGCTGGTGGACCGAGCTGCCGCTGATCCTGCTGGTCTACGCCTGCTACTCCGCGGGCCGGCTGCTCGCGCGGGGCGACGTCACCAGCGCCGTGGACCACGGTCTGGCGATCCTGCGCATCGAGAAGTTCCTGTACCTCAACGCGGAGCACCCCCTCAACCGCGTGTTCACCCGCGAGCCCTGGCTCGGCGTGCCGGCCGACTTCTGGTACGCGTCGCTGCACTACCTGGTCACGCCCGCGATCCTGGTCTGGCTCTTCAGGTCCCGCGCCGTCCGGTACCGCGCGGCCCGCACCTGGCTGATGACGTCCACCTTCATCGGCCTGATCGGCTTCACCCTGCTGCCGACCTGTCCGCCCCGGCTGCTCTCCGAGAGCTACGGCTTCGTGGACACGATGGCCTACTACAGCTCGTACGGCTGGTGGGGCGGCGAGGCCAGCGCGCCTCGGGGTCTCGGCGGAATGACGAACCAGTACGCGGCCATGCCGAGCCTGCATGTGGGCTGGGCGCTGTGGTGCGGTGTGATGCTGTGGCGGTACGGCGGGACGCGTATCACGAAGGTGGCCGCGGTCGTCTATCCGCTGGTGACCACGATCGTGGTGATGGGCACCGCCAACCACTACTTCCTGGACGCGGTCGCGGGCGCCGCCGTGATGGGTGTGGGCCTGCTGCTCGCGCCGCATGTCATGCGGACCGCGGACCGGGTCAAGGCTCAGCTCACGGGCGGGCTCGTGCCGGTCGCGGCGGACTCTCCCGGCGCATCCGCCTCAATTGTCAGTGGCGGATGCCAGACTTCCGCGGGTGAGCGATTTCCACGGCAGCGCGATTCCCGGATCGAATCCGGAGCCGAGCCGAGTGCCTCCTCCGCGGACGCGGACGACGGCGCTCCGGCAGCGGCTCGCTGAGCTGCGCGGTCCCGACGTACAGGCCAAGGCACTGGACGCCCGCGCCCTGGCCGCCCTCGCCGCCAACCCCGGCTGCAGGCGGCGGGCGATCCTCGACGGCGCCGGGGTGAACAAGGCGGCGCTGGCGGGCGCGCTGGGCTCGCCGTCGGTCTTCGGGCAGTCCCAGTTCGCCTTCACCCGCGGCAACGCCTTCGAGGCCAAGGTCAAGGCGGACGGCGGCGCGGAACTGCTGCGGCTGGTGCACGAGAGACTGGACCGGGCCGCGGAACCGCCCGCCCACGCACGCGTGCCCGAGCTCACCGCGACCGGCCCGGAGGGGCGCACGGCCCGTACGGCACTGGCGCTGCGCGAGGCCACCGAGGCACGCGGCGCGTGGACCCTTCTCGACCACCCCATGCTCGCCCTCGACGTCGCGGGCTCCCCCGCCTTCCTGGAGCCGGACGCGGTGGTGGTGCACCCGGACGGCAGCTGGACGGTCGTGGAGATCAAGTCCTTCCCGATGCTGGACGGCTCCGCGGACCCGGCGAAGGTGGGCGCGGCGGCGCGGCAGGCGGCGGTGTACGTACTGGCGCTCGAGGAGGTCGCCGCCCGACTCTCCCCTCCCCCCGAGGTACGGCACCGCGTCCTCCTGGTCTGCCCCAAGGACTTCTCCAACCTGCCCACCGCGTCCGCCGTCGACGTCCGCAAGCAGCGGGCGGTCACCTCCCGCCAGCTGGTGCGCCTCACCCGCATCGAGGACATCGCCGACACGCTCCCCGAGGGCACCTGCTTCTCCCCCGAGCTGCCGGTCCCCGACCTGGCGGCGGCCGTGGAGTCGGTCCCGGCGACCTACGCGCCCGAGTGCCTGTCCGCCTGCGAGCTGGCCTTCCACTGCCGCGACCGCTCCCGCGAGGCCGGCGCGGTGACGTCCCTCGGCCGGTCGGTGCGCGCCGAACTGGGCGGTCTGACGACCGTCGAGGAGGTACTGGCGGCGGCTCGCGGAGAGGCCGGGGATCCCGAGGATCCGGCGGTGGCGGCACTGCGGAGGGCGGCGGAGCTGCGCGCGGAGGCGCTGGACAAGGCCGCTGTCCGGGCGGGGGCCCTGGAGGCCGCTGGGGCAGGAGGTGCGGCCCGGTGAACGCGATGACGCCCTGCGTCGCGGGGGCCGCCCGTCCGCTCGCCCTGATGTCCGGCAGGCGCGGCCCGGTGACCGCGATCACACCCCGCGTCACGGCAGCCGCGCAGCCACCCGCCCCGGTGACCGGCCGGGGCGGAGGTGA
>NZ_KQ949082.1:17081-62565 GCF_001514305.1 Streptomyces dysideae | reverse complement strand
CCCCGGTGCCGCTGATCTCCACGCCGGCCCAACTGGAAGCCATCACCGCGCCCGCCCGCCCCGATGACCGGCCGGACGGAGATGCCCCGGTGACCGCGACCAGGCCCCGCGTCACGGCAGCCGCGCAGCCACCCGCCCCGATGACCAGCCGGACGGAGATGCCCCGATGTCGCTGATCTCCACGCTGGCCCGGCTGGAAGCCGTCAGTACGGGCCGCGCTCACGCCGCTGCCACCGTCCGGCACCGGCATCTCGCCGATCGGCCCCTGGTCTTCGTGCCGCTCACCACCGCAGGTGAGGCCGGTGCCCCGCTCGGTGCGCTGGTCGGCACCGACCGGGACGCGCCGCGGCTGCTGGTCGTCCCGCAGCCGCGCGACCGCGACCTCAGGTTCGTGTTCCTGGCCGAGCTGGCCGACGTCGTCCTGCCGTACGTCGAGGCGTACGCCGACATCGTCGAGGCCGCCGAGCGCAACGAGACCGACCCGGAGACCGGCAAACGCGTCAAGGTCGAGGTCGAGCTGTGCGCGGACGCCCCGCAGCTGATCGTGCCGAGCCGCGCCGGCGCCGACTTCGTACGGCTGCTCGGCCGCTCCATGCGCTTTCGCCGTACGGCGGAACAGGACCCGGAGACGCCGCATCCCGCGCCCCCGCGCGTGCCGTTGCTCGGCCGGTGGCTGACCCACTTCGGGGAGCGGGCCCGCGTCCCCGGTTCCGCCCTGCTGCTGGCCATGACGGACGTCCTGTCCCGGCACTGGGCGACCGGCCAGTCCACCCTGGAGGACCAGCACCTCGGCGCGCTGCTCGCCTGGATCGACCCCCCGGAGGGGACGACCGGCGCCGAGGCCGCGCTCCGCGCCGAGCTCGCCCGTGACCCGCAGGGCCAGCTGTGCTGCCCGCCCGCCGGCCCGGCCACCGACCCGGCGTTCGACAACAGACTGCTGGCCCCCGCCATCGAGCGCTACGACCGCGCGCGTACCGCCCTCGCCGCCGCCGAGGACGGTCTGCAGGCCGACGACCGGCTGGGCGACCTCACCGCCGCCGAGCGGGAGATCCGCGCCCTCGTCGAGAGCCGGACCCGGCCCACCTGGGACGCGGTGTGGCGCGGCCTCGACCTGCTGCGGGCGCTGCCCGACGGTGCGCACGTCGAGGAGCGGTGGACGCGCGACCGCTGGTCGTTCACCAGTCACCGCGACCGCGTCCTCGCCGGCGAACCCCCGCAGCCGCGCCGCGACGACGCCGTCACCGCCGCCAACAAGCTCGCCTCGCGCGAGCGTGAACAGGCCCGTCTGGACGCCCAGGAGGCCCTCGACGACCCGCTGGTGATGGCGGGGCGGCGGCTGGCCGGGGAGGCGTTCGCGGGCGAGGTGACGGACGTCGTCATGGCGTACAGCGAGGGCAAGCGGCCCAGCCCGCGCCCGCTGGTCACCGTCCGCACGGACGACCGGCCGCAGCTGGGCGAGCGGGCGAAGGTGTACCGGTCACTGGGCGGGAAGCCGCAGGCGGCCGAGTTCGTGGGGTACGAGGACGACGGCGCCCTGGTCGTCCTGCGCATCGTCGACAAGATGGGCCGCGGCAAGGAGCCCGAGACCGGGTCGGTGCCGGAGAAGGGGGACCGGCTCTGCTTCACCCTCTTCGAGCACGACCAGCGGGGCGGCGCGAAGCTGCCCGACCCGGAGAACACCCCGTGGACCCACGGCGGCCCGCCCGGCGAGGCGACGGCTCCCGCTCCCGATCCCGTGACCGAGGAGGACGTGCTGTGACCGCCGTTTTCGACCCCGGCGCCGAGGCCGCGCGGGCCACCGCGGACATCCTCGACGACACCCTCAACGGCCAGGCCCGCGGCGTCGTCGTCGACTCCCCGCCCGGCGCCGGCAAGTCCACGCTCGTCGTCCGTGCGGCCCTCGAACTCGCCGACGCCGGACGCCCGTTGATGGTGGTCGCGCAGACCAACGCCCAGGTCGACGACCTGGTGCTCAGGCTCGCCGAGAAGAACGCCGAGCTGCCGGTGGGCCGCCTGCACAGCAGTGACGCCGACCCGTACGACAAGGCGCTGGACGATCTGCCGAACGTACGGAAGTCCGCGAAGGCGGCCGACCTGAGCGGCCTCGCGGTGGTCATCTCCACAGCCGCCAAGTGGGCGCACGTCAAGGTCGACGAGCCGTGGCGGCACGCCATCGTCGACGAGGCGTACCAGATGCGCTCGGACTCGCTGCTGGCGGTGGCAGGCCTGTTCGAGCGGGCGCTGTTCGTGGGCGACCCGGGCCAGCTGGACCCCTTCTCCATCGTCGGCAGCGAGCAGTGGGCGGGCCTGTCGTACGACCCGTCGGCCTCGGCCGTGACGACCCTGCTGGCCCACAATCCCGAGCTGCCCCAGCACCGTCTGCCGGTGTCCTGGCGCCTCCCGGCGTCCGCGGCGCCGCTGGTCTCGGACGCCTTCTACTCGTACACGCGGTTCCGCAGCGGCACGGACCACGGCGACCGGCAGCTGACCTTCGGTGTCCCTTCCGACGGCTCGGGCCCTGACCGGGTGATCGACGAGGCGGCGGAATCGGGCTGGGGCCTGCTGGAGCTGCCCGCGCGGCACACGCCCCGCACGGACCCGGAGGCGGTGCGGGCGGTGGCGACGGTCGTACGCCGCCTCCTCGACCGGGGCGGCGCCGCCACCTCGGAGCGCTCCCCCGACCCCGCTCCCCTGACCGCCGACCGCATCGCCGTCGGCACGGCACACCGGGACCAGGCGGCAGCGGTCCGGGCCGCCCTGGCCGAGCTGGGCGTCACGGACGTCACCGTGGACACGGCGAACCGTCTCCAGGGCCGCGAGTACGACGTCACAGTGGTCCTGCACCCCCTCTCCGGCCGTCCCGACGCCACCGCCTTCCACCTGGAGACGGGCCGCCTGTGCGTCCTCACCTCCCGGCACCGGCACGCGTGCATCGTCGTGTGCCGGGCAGGGGTGGGCGACCTGCTGGACGACTATCCGTCGACGGAGCCGGTCCAGCTGGGAACGCTCGTGAAGTTCCCGGACGGCTGGGAGGCCAACCACGCCGTGCTGGCGCGGCTGGCGGAACACCGGGTGGAGTGGCGCCCGTGACCGGCGCTCAAGCGTCTGACCTGCGCCCAAGGCCCTCTTGCGCGGGCGCGAGACAATGGACGGTGGCCACTCCACTGAGGGTTCATCCATGACGTACGAGGAGGAGAAGACATGGCGGAGCACACGCCGCGTCGGAACGAACCGCGGCTACGCCCCGCGCCCCTGCTCTTCGACCCCGCGCAGGCGGCCGCCGATCCGGAGCACTTCTTCGATCTGGAGTCGATCGACGACCCCCGCGCGCTGCTGGCCCGGGCGACCGAGCTGACACACGCGTTCCGTGCGGCGGCGGACCGGGCCGTGGAGTTCCAGGCGATGGCGGCGGCCCAGTTGGCGGATCCGCGCCGGTTCGACCGGCTGACGCCCGCGGACATCGCCGAGCAGGCCGAGTGGACCGAGGACTATGCGAAGAAGATGGTCGAGTTCGGGAGGGATCTGATGCGGGGCGTCGAGGGGCGGGGGCACATCGACCCGGTGTGACCGGCCCGGCGGGCGTTCCCCAGGTCGTTCGCGCCCCCGTCGCGCCCCCGCCACGCGCCTGCGCTGGCATATGCCAGGCGGGCAAGATACCCCCTGCCTGCCCCTCCTGTCCCGGTTTCCGGCAACCCTCCGGAACAGCACGCTCACGCCCGGTAGATCTGGACGGCATGAGCTGTACACACGGCGCCTCGGGCGTCACCTCGGACGGAGCCACCTGGCTCGCCTCGGCGGGAACGTATCCGCGGAGCATGCTGGCCCTCTGGGCGGAGCGGCCGGACGCCCCCGTGGTCCTGCCCTGCGGTGCCGTCTTCGACGTCGTCAGCGTGCCCGCGATCTTCGGGCGCCGGATGCTGGACCGGCTGTGGGACGAGGGGCCGGGGTCGGGCCCGGTGGCGGCGTTCCGGGGGCGGATGCTGCTGTTCGCCGGGCCGGGCACGGCACAGCGGCTGCCCGCGCTGCTGCGCTGGGAGGAGTACGACCGCAAGGGCGCGATCCCGCCACTTCTGTGCCACGGCACCGGCGACGCGGTGACCGTCCCGGCACTGCGGGGCGCGGACTCCCCGAGCCGGTCCGGTTCCCGCTGGCTGGTCGCCCCTGACACCCGTCACCCCTGGCTGCCGGGCCCCGAGATCCTGCTCTGGGCGGCGGTACGGGCGGCACGCACGGCGGTGCGGATATCGATTTTTCCTCCCGCCGATCAGGATGCTAAGGTCTACGACGTCAGCAGGCGCCGCTAGCTCAGTTGGTTAGAGCAGCTGACTCTTAATCAGCGGGTCCGGGGTTCGAGTCCCTGGCGGCGCACCGACAGCGAGGCCCTCCACGGAAGTGGGGGGCCTTTCGCGTACGGCTGCATCGGCACGCCACCCTCCGCCGGACGGCTGTATCAGGCCACCGTGATCTTCACCGTCCAGGCCCCCGAAGCCGTACGCCCCTCCACCTCCACCCGCACGCGCTCGCCCGGCACCGTGAAGCTCTCGCCGAGCGCGACCGGCGCGTCCGCGAGCGGCGCATACACGGACTCCTCCCAGCACGCCTCGCCCCGCGGATGCGCGTCGATCACCTCGACCGGACCGCCCCCGGACTCGGCCGTGCTGCGCACCCGGTAGACCAGCACGCCCTGTCGGCACACCGCCGCGTCGTTGCCGACCGGCCCGCGCGCCTCGAAGGCGAGCGCGCTGTCGGGGCCAGTGCGGACCACGGCGAGCTTGGTGCCCCGGCCGAGCCCGAACGCCGACGTGGCCCCGGCGGCCCCCGCCGGCACCGGGATGCCCGGCCCGGCGCCCAGCGGCTCCAGCGTCAGCCGGGTCGGCCCGCTCCCGTGCTGCCCCTGCGCGCACACCACCTGGCGCGGTTCCAGCCAGCCCAGCTTCCACTTGTGCCAGCCGAACAGATCAGGCGCCAGCCCGAACTGGCTGCCCATCAGATCCCAGTCGCCGACATGCGTGTCCCAGTCGCCCTTGCCGTCCATCGGCCGGTGATAGAGATCCGGCAGGTCGAAGACGTGCCCGGTCTCGTGCGCGAGGACCAGCCGGTCCGGCGGATGCTTCTCGAACACCGTGACGACCCGCCGGATGTCCGTGCCGTCGGCCCGCATCGGGGTGTCCAGGTTGACGACCTTCGTGGCGTCCGAGTCGACGCCGGGCGCGTCCGGGTCGGCGACGAAGTAGACGATGTCGTAGCGGGAGAAGTCCACCTCGGCGTCCGCCACCGTCAGCGCGTCGCGCAGAAAGGCGGCGCGGTGCGCGGCGTTCCAGTCGCGCTGTATGGCGTACGCCGTGGAGGGGCGCGGCATACGGATCCAGCGCGGCAGCGGATGTGGGCGCAGGGCGAACTTGCCGTAGGAGGCGCGTTCGAAGAAGTGGCTGGTGGCAGGGAAGTGGTCGGCCGTCAGTTCGGCGGGCGTGGTCAGCGGGACGGAGTCCGGGAAGGAGAGGAAGATCATCACCGCGTCCAGCGCGCGGACCGGGCGCGGATAGGCGGCGTTCCAGGTGTCGAGGCCCTCGGAGTGGTGGGCCTCGGTGCGTTTCAGGGCGCAGGACGCCGCGTCGAAGGACTCGGCGACCGAGGGGCCGGTGACCAGAGAGGTCGCGGCGAGCGCCGACATGGTGGTGAACACGGCGGCGGCGGCGCGCAGTCGCGGCACATGGACCTCCGGGAGCGGTTCGCGGGACACCGCTCTCAGCCTGTGTGGAATTGTCATACTGCGCCCTGTTTATCTGCACCATATGAGTGAGGGGGCTGGACCAAACCCGCCGCCGACACCCCCGAACCGCTCACGGTCCGTCACATGTGATCCGGTGCCCGAAGAACCCGGCCAGGTGCGGGCAGAAACGATCTGTCGGAACGGCGGGTCCATCCGGGACACTGGACAGTGGCTGGAAGGGCCCGGGGCCAGCCTCTATGATCGGCACACTTTCCTGGCACTTCCCTGCACGGACACGGCCCGGTACCGACCACCCCCCCGGCCGGCCATCCCACGAGACCCATCCGAAGACCGAGTGCACTGCGGGAGCGAGCGGTGAGCGGAACGTCCGAAGGGCCGACGCCCGCGGCAGACCTCATCCGGCCGGCCGTCACAGAGAGTAACGGGGAGTCATCCCCTGGTACGGGGCCGGGCGGCCTGCCGTCGCCCCCGCCCTTCGGGTCGGCCTTCGCCGCCGCGCCCCTCGCGATGGCGGTGGTGGACCGTGCGGGCCTGGTCGTCAGAGCCAACGCCACCCTCGCCGACCTGCTCGGCACGGTGCCGGACGCGCTCACCGGCGCGGTCGCCGCCGATCTGGTGGACCTCTCCAGCGACGCCCGCACCTGGCACGCGTACCGCGAGATGCTGCGCGGCCGGCAGGCCCGGCTGCGCTGTTCGCGCCGGCTGAAGCATCCCGACGGGCACTCCCTGTGGATCCAGGTCACGGTGACGCCGCTGTCCGGCGAGGAGAAGGGCGGTGTCCTGCTGTCGGTCGCCGACATCAGCGCGCAGCGCGAACTCCAGGCCAGACTGCGGCACTTGCAGATGCACGACCCGGTGACCCGGCTACCCAACCGCACACTGTTCTTCGAGCGGCTGTCGGCGGCAATGGACGCGGAGGCCTATGAGGAGGGCGGCACGACCGGCCGGATCGGCCTGTGCTATCTGGACCTGGACGGCTTCAAGGCGATCAACGACACTCTCGGGCACCGCGTCGGCGACCGGCTGCTGGCCGCCGTCGCCGAGCGGTTGACGCAGTGCGCGGAGGAGGCGGGCCGCGCCAGATCGAGCGCGCCGCTGGTGGCCCGGCTCGGCGGCGACGAATTCGCCCTGCTCGTCGAGGACTCGACGGGCACCGAGCAGCTCGCCGACCTCGCCGAGTCGGTCCTCAAGGCCATCCAGGCCCCCTACGACCTGTCCGGCCGCCGGCTGTCGGTGTCGGCGTCGATCGGCGTCGTGGAACGCCACGCGGCCGGCACCACCCCCACCGCCCTGATGCAGGCGGCCGACACGACCCTCTACTGGGCCAAGGCCGACGGCAAGGACCGCTGGACCCTCTTCGACCCCGAGCGCAACGCCCACCGCATGACCCGCCAGGCCCTCGCCTCCACGCTCCGCCCGGCCATCGAACGGGGCGAATTCGCCCTGGAGTACCAGCCGTTGGTGAACATGGAGGACGGCCGGCTGGGCGGGGTCGAGGCGTTGGTGCGCTGGAACCACCCGCGGTTCGGCACACTTACGCCGAATCGGTTCATCGGATTGGCCGAGGAGGACGGCTCGATCGTCCCGCTCGGCCGCTGGGTCCTGGCGACCGCCTGCCGACAGGCCCGCCGCTGGCAGCTGGACCACCCCGACGAGCCGCCGATCTTCGTGAGCGTGAACGTGGCGGTCCGTCAGGTCTGGGACTCGGACCTGGTGGCGGACGTGGCGGAACTTCTCGCCGAGACGGAACTCGCCCCGCACCTGCTCCAGTTGGAGCTGACGGAGTCGGCGGTGATGGGCTCGGCGGGCCGCCCTCTGCAGGCCTTGCAGGCCCTCAGCGACATGGGCGTACGCATCGCGATCGACGACTTCGGCACCGGCTACTCGAACCTGGCCTATCTCAGCCGGCTGCCCGTCTCGGTCCTCAAACTGGACGGATCCTTCGTCCGCGGCTTCCAGTACGAGGGCACGGGCGAGCCGCCCAACCCCGCCGACGAGGTCGTGGTCGAGGCGATGATCCAACTCGCCCACCGGCTGGGCCTGACGGTCACCGCGGAGTGCGTGGAGACCTCGGCTCAGGCCGGCCGCCTGCGGCGGATCGGCTGCGACACCGGCCAGGGGTGGCTGTATTCACGGCCGGTGTCGCCGGATCGCATCTCCGAGTTGTTGGGGGTTGGCGACTGCTCGCCAAGGAGTGCGCACAAGGTCGAGTCAGCTCGATCGTGTGATGGTCGGCTCGCGGACTTGCGGCGCCCTGGGCCGACCGAGTTAACGTGATCGCACGATCTGGGACGCCGGGTACAGCGTCAGCGTGCGGGGCCCCCGCTCCACCGGAGTGATGGTTCGGGGCCTCCCCGTCGCCACTGGCCGTACCCACCTGGCCAGGTCGCGCAGGGAACTGGCCTCCCGGGCCCGGACCACGCACAGGATGCGTGTCGCCGCCCCGGGGTCGAGTACGCCGGGGACCAGTACGCCCAGGACCGTTCGGGGCGTGCGGCTGATCAGGCTCACTCCTGCTCAGTCCTCAGGAACGGTACGGGTGTGAGCGGCGGCTGCGGCCGGGATCAGAGGGTCGGCAATCCGTAGGCGTCGGCGATGAGTTCGTAGGAGCGCACGCGGATGTCGCCGCTGTGGGCGTGGGACGTGAGCATCAACTCGTCGGCGCCCGTGCGCTTCTGGAGGTCGTCGAGGCCGGAGCGGACCTCGTCCGCGGTGCCGTGCACGATGTTGGCGTTCCAGGACTCGATGAACTCCCGCTCCATCGGGCTGAAGGGGTGCGCCTCCGCCTCCTCCGGGGTCGGGACGAGTCCAGGCCGCCCGGTCCGCAGCCGGATCATGCTCAGCGCGCCGGCCATGACCTGCCGGCGGGCCTCCTCCGCCTCGTCGGTGGCGAGCGCGGAGACGCCGATGAGGGCGTACGGCTCGTCGAGTACGGCGGAGGGCTTGAAGGACTCTCGGTAGAGGTCCAGGGCCGGGATGGTGTTCTGCGCCGAGAAGTGGTGCGCGAAGGCGAAGGGCAGCCCGAGCACGCCGGCCAGCCTGGCGCTGAAGCCGGAGGAGCCGAGCAGCCAGATCGGCGGGCGGTGCGGGGACTGGACGCCGCCGGGGGATGTCGCCTGGATCGGGCCGGGGACGGCGTGGATACGGCGGTACGGGTGGCCGTCCGGGAAGTCGTCGTCCAGGAAGCGGGTGAGCTCCGCGAGCTGCTCGGGGAAGTCGTCGGCAACTTCGTTGAGGCGGTCGTTGCGGCGGAGGGCGGCTGCGGTGGCGCCGTCCGTGCCGGGGGCTCGGCCGAGGCCGAGGTCTACGCGGCCCGGGGCCATGGCCTCGAGTGTGCCGAACTGCTCCGCGATGATCAGCGGGGCGTGGTTGGGCAGCATGACACCGCCCGAGCCGAGACGGATGCGGGTGGTGTGGGCGGCCAGGTGGGCCAGGATCACGGCCGGGGAAGACGAGGCGACGCCGGGCATGGAGTGGTGTTCGGCGACCCAGTAGCGGTGGAAGCCGCGGGTCTCTGCGAGGCGGGAGAGGGTGACACTGGTGCGGAGGGCGTCTGTGGCGGTTCGGCCGGCGCCGACGGTTACCAGGTCCAGTACGGAGAGGGGGACGGGGGCGGTGCCAAGTTCTGTGCCCCGGATCTCGTCTGCCGCCACGTGTGCCTCCTGCGGTTTCGCCCTGTGGTGTCCTGATCGGCGTTAACAGGAGGGAGTCTCCGGTTTATTCCCGGGTACGGGGCGCTGTGGCCGGCCTCGCACTGGGGGCTCCGCCCCCAGACCGCCGGCCTGTGCCCACCCACCGCCCGACTGGGTCGGCAGAAGGGTGGGCCCCGCCCGAAACGCCGGGTCAGCTACGAGGCGCTGGGCCAGCCTCTCTCCCGACCGCAAACGGGCGGTGGGTGGGCATAGGCCGGGGGTCCAGGGGCGGAGCCCCCTGGCGGCGGCGCCCTCGACTCCCTACACCTGGACGATCGGCTCCCGTGTGAACAGCGCCCCCAACGCCGGCGCGTTGACCCGCCGGTCCGTCAGCCTCAGCGCCTCCCACACCGTCACCTGGTTCGCCGTGAGGACCGGCTTCCCCAGTTCCTTCTCCAGCGCCGGGATGTACGCCGCCGTGTGCAGCGCCGTGTCCGGCAACAGCACCGCCTCCGCATCGTCCGCGTCCGCCTCCCGAGCCAGCGCGAACACCTCCTCCTCCCCCCACGTCCCGACCTCCGCCGCCGTGATGATCCCGGCGCCGCGCACCCCGGTCACCGTCACGCCCGCCGCGTGCAGGAAGTCCGCGAAGAGGCCGGCCACGTCGGACGGATACGTCGCGCCGATCGCGACCCGCCCCGCCTCCAGTTCCCGTACCGCGTGCACGAAGGCGAACGACGTCGAGGACGCCGGCATCCCGGCCGCGAGGGCCAGACCCCGTACCTGTTCGTGGGCGCCCTCCCAGCCGTAGACGAAGCTGCCGCTGGTGCACGCCCACACCACCGCCTCGGCGCCCGTCAGCCGCAGCGCCTCCACCCCGGCCGCGAGCCGCTCCGATGAGCCCATCTCGCGCAGGGCGTCCACCCGGTGTGCGTCCGTACCGATGTCGGTGTGCACCACGTCCAGCCGGACGTTGCTGCCCAGCAGCTGTTCGATGCGTGGGTAGTCGTCCTCGGCGGAGTGTCCCGGGTAGAGGAATCCGAGTGCGGTCATGTCGAACCTTCCTGCTGTTCTTCGTGCGGCACGCGCGGTTCGTCCGGCAGTACGGGGCCGGTCCGCGCCGTCGGATCGATCAGCGCCTGGTACGACCCCACGGCTCGGGTACCCAGCCGACGCAGCGCCGCCCACATCGTCACCTGGTTGGCCGACAGCACGGGGATGCGCAGTTCCGCCTCCAGTTGCGGGATCACGTCGTAGGTGGGGAGGTTGGTGCAGCTGATGAAGAGGGCGTCCGCGGCACCCCGTGCCGCGTCCCGGGCCATGTCGACCACATCGCGGTACGGGACCTTCCAGATGTGCCTGGTCAGGCCCATGAACGCGCAGCCGGTGACCGTGACGCCGGCCTCCGCGACGTACTCCTCCAGTGCCCGCGTCACCGACACCGTGTACGGCGTCACCAGCGCCACCCGCCGTACGCCGAGCTCGGCGAGCGCCTCCAGGAGCGCCCCGGACGTGGTCACGGCCGGCACCGTGCCCGCCCGTTTCATGGCCTCGCACATCGCGCGCTCGCCGGCGATCCCGCCGACGAAGCTGCCGGACGTGCAGGCGTAGGCCACGACCTCGGGAGTGACGGCGGTCAGGGTCCGGGCGCCGTCGGCCAGCGTCTCGTGTTCGCTGACCAGGCGGGCCAGATCCAGGCTGACCTCGACGGGGACGAACGGCGTCCGGGTCAGATGCAGGGAGACCTCGTCCGGCACCCAGCGCCACAGTTCGCGGTCCAGGGCGAAGTCGAAGGGGGCGACGACTCCGACACCGCGCTGCGGGCGAGGTCCGCCGAGAAAGGAGATGTCCATGGCGTCCATGGCAGGCACCGCCCTCACTGCGAGAAACGGGTGAGCAACGGACCGTACGTACGCCCGTGTTGACGAAGGTAGGTTGGGGTGCGAGCGTGGTCAAACCTCGCATGTCAGACGGCCCGCCACACCCAATGATCCCCCTGAGGAACGGCTTCCGCATGACCGCACCCGCATCCGTCCCGACGGTCCTCGTGCTCGACGCCGAACCCCTCCCCCGTCTCGGCCGTCTCACCGGCCGCGCCCGGGTCGAGCACGCGGACGAGTCCACCCTCGCCGAGCGCCTCCCGCACGCCGACGTCCTGCTGGTCTGGGACTTCGCCTCGCACGCCGTACGCCACGCCTGGCCCGGCGCGGGTCCCCGGCCGCGCTGGGTGCACACGGCGAGCGCGGGCGTGGACCATCTGATGTGTCCGGAACTCACCGCTTCGGACACCGTGGTCACCAACGCGCGCGGTGTCTTCGACCAGCCGATCGCCGAGTACGTGGCCGCGCTGGTCCTTGCGATGGGCAAGGACCTGCCGCGGACCCTGGAGCTGCAGGGTGCGCGGGAGTGGCGGCACCGCGAGTCGATGCGGATCGCCGGCACGCGCGCGTGCGTCGTCGGGTCCGGGCCCATCGGTCGGACCATCGCCCGCACGCTCAAGGCCCTCGACATCACCACCGCCCTCGTCGGCCGCACCCCGCGCACCGGCGTCCACGGCCCCGACGACCTCGACCGGCTGATCGCCCGCGCCGACTGGGTGATCGCGGCCGCGCCGCTCACGGAGCAGACGTACGGCATGTTCGACGCGCGCCGCTTCGGCGTGATGCAGCCCGCCGCCCGTTTCGTCAACGTCGGCCGCGGCCAGCTGGTCGTCGAGGACGCGCTGGCCGAGGCACTGGCCAAGCGTTGGATCGCGGGGGCGGCGCTCGATGTGTTCGAGCACGAGCCCCTCACCCCCGACAGCCCCTTGTGGCGGGTCCCGAACCTGATCGTGTCCCCGCACATGAGCGGCGACACCATCGGCTGGCGGGATGCGCTCGGCGCGCAGTTCGTGGAGTTGTACGAGCGGTGGGAGGCGGGCAGACCGCTGGTGAACGTGGTCGACAAGCAGCGCGGATACGTACCGGGACGCTGAACTCACCCGATCTGGAGGGCGCATGACGGACCTCACCGAACTGACCGCCGTACAACTCCTCGACGGCTACCGCAAGGGCGAGTTCAGCCCCGTCGACGCCACCCGCGCGACACTGGCACGGGCCGAGCGGATCCAGCCGGAAGTGAACGCTTTCGTACGCCTGTTGGCGGACCAGGCCCTGGACCAGGCCCGCGCGTCCGCCGACCGCTGGCGGCGCGGCGAGCCGGAGGGTCTCCTCGACGGCGTTCCGGTCACAGTGAAGGACATCCTGCTGCTGCGCGGCGCGCCCACGCTCCGCGGCTCCAAGACGGTCTCGGAGCAGGGCAGTTGGGACGAGGACGCCCCCTCCGTCGCCCGGCTGCGTGAGCACGGCGCCGTCTTCCTCGGCAAGACCACGACCCCCGAATACGGCTGGAAGGGCGTCACCGACTCCCCGCTCAGCGGCGTCACCCGCAACCCGCACGACCCGACACGCACCGCCGGCGGTTCGAGCGGCGGCGCCGCGGCGGCCGTGGCAATGGGCGCGGGACCGCTGGCCCTCGGCACGGACGGCGGCGGCAGCGTGCGTATCCCGGCGGCGTTCTGCGGCATCTTCGCGCTGAAGCCGACGTACGGCCGCGTCCCCCTCTACCCGGCGAGCGCCTTCGGCACGCTGGCCCATGTCGGCCCGATGACGCGGGACGCGGCGGACGCGGCGCTGTTGCTCGACGTCATCGGCCGCCCCGACTCCCGCGACTGGTCGGCGCTTCCGCCGACCCCCGGCTCCTTCGTGGCGGGGCTGTCCGGCGGGGTGCACGGGCTGCGCGTCGCGTACTCGCCGTCCCTCGGCGGGCAGGTGGCGGTCAGTCCCGCCGTCGCGGCGGCGGTGCGGCGGGCGGTGGAGCGGCTGGCGGGGCTGGGCGCGTACGTCGAGGAGATCGACCCCGACCTCACCGAACCGGTGGACGCCTTCCACACCCTGTGGTTCAGCGGGGCGGCCCGGGTGACCCAGCATCTCGGGCCGCACCAGCGGGAGCTGCTCGACCCGGGGCTGCGGGAGATCTGCGGGATCGGCGCCCGCTACTCCGCCCTCGACTATCTGGCCGCCGTCGACGTCCGCATGGAGCTGGGCCGCCGGATGGGCCACTTCCACGACACCCACGACCTCCTCGTCACCCCGACCCTCCCGCTCACCGCGTTCGAGGCGGGCGTCGAGGTGCCGAAGGGGTCGGGGCACCACCGGTGGACGGGGTGGACGCCGTTCACGTACCCGTTCAACATGACCCAGCAGCCGGCGGCGACGGTCCCGGTCGGCACGGACGGCGACGGTCTGCCCGTAGGCCTGCAGATCGTGGCCGCCCGCCACCGCGACGACCTCGTACTGCGCACCGCGCACGCGCTGTACGAGGCCGGGATCACGTCCCCCTAGGACTTCCTTCTAGGACTTCCTTCTAGGACTTCCTTCTAGGACTTCCGGCGGAAACTGAGCGTCTCCTCCGCCGCCCCCGTCCGCCACAGGTCGTTGCACGCCTCGGCCATCTCCGGCAGCCCGTCCACGATCTGGCCCCAGACGATGCCGGGCACCCAGCCCACGTCACCGTTGAGGAGGAGGTTGTTGCGCTCGTAGAACAGGGCCAGGTCGACGAGGGTCGTACCGGCGCGGACCTCACGGTCGTAGCCGTACGCCTTCGTGCCCAGCTCGGCGCCCGCGAAGGAGAAGTAGCAGAGGTCTCCCGGGATGGGCGTGACCGTCGGGTTCTCCAGCGGTGGTTCGGATTCCGCGAACGGCGGGAAGAGGGCGTAGATCTCATTGCGGGCGTACTTCGCGTGGTAGACGTCACTGCTCAGCGGGAGGGCGTCCCAGACAGCCCGGCAGGTCACCGGGGCCCGGTCGTCGAGGAGCTTTGCGGTGCAGCGGACTCCCCGCTTGACGAGGGAGACCTCCAGATAGCGATCGGCCATGCAAGGCCCTTCCCCTGCGACAGCCCGGGTCATGCCTTCGTACATTCATTCGAAAGGCAAAACAGAAAGATATCGTTCCAGTCACCGTTGGATTACATCCCCAGGTCTGTTCGCATAGCGTCCGGGGATCGGGCAGGTGCCTCCACTGGTCTTCGTACGGCAAGTCCTGGCAAGGCTCTCTGGAGGTTGTCCATGTCCGAGTTCCCAAACCTGTCCCGTCGCGGTTTCCTCACCAGAACGGCGACTGTCGGCGGCCTGCTCACCGTCCCCGGTCTCCTCGCCGCCTGCAGCAAGACGGACAACGGCAGCGACAGCGCGGGGTCGAAGCTGGACCAGCTCAAGGAGCAGGGCTATGTGAAGGTGGCCTACGCCAACGAGGCTCCCTACGGCTACGAGGAGGACGGTCAGCTCAAGGGCGAGGCGCCCACGCTGCACCGGGAGATCTTCAAGGCGCTGGGTGTCGACGAGCTGCGTCCGACCTTCTCCGAGTGGAACGGTCTGATCCCCGGCCTCCAGGCGGGCAAGTACGACGTGATCAGCGCCGGTATGGCCATCATCCCGGACCGCTGCGAGAAGGCGCTGTTCTCCGAACCGGAGTTCATCTCGCCCACCGCGATGATGGTGAAGAAGGGCAACCCGAAGAACCTGACCGACCTGGCGTCGGCGAAGGACGCCGGGGTCACCATCGGTGTGATGTCGGGGGCCGTCGAGAAGAGCTACGCCACCGCCGCGGGCATCTCCGAGGGTGACATCAAGACGCTGCAGAAGCCGCAGGACGGCGCGGACGCCGTCAAGAGCGGCCGGATCGACGCGTTCCTGCTAACCAGCATCTCGCTGAACTGGCTCGCCAAGAACAACAGCGGCCTGGAGGTCACCGAGGCGTTCGTCCCGGAGATCGACGGCGTGAAGCAGTACAGCCCCGGCGGTGCCGTCTTCCGCAAGGGCCAGGAGGAACTGCGGGACGCCTTCAACACGCAGCTGAAGAAGATCACCTCGGACGACGAGCGCTATGTGCAGCTCATCGGCGAGTACGGCTTCGGCAAGGAGACGATCCCGCCGGCGGATCTGAAGACCGCCGACCTGTGCAAGGCCTGACGGGGGCCTCGACCCCATGGGTGATTTCTACTCGTATTTCTTCGACCACCTGCCGAATGTGTGGTCGGGGCTGTGGGTGACGATCGAGGCCACGGTCCTCGGAGCGATCGTCGCTCTCGCCCTCTCCTTCGCCTTCGGCTTCATGGCGAACAGCAGGCATGTGCTCGTGCGGGGGGTGTCACGGGTCATCGTGGAGTTCTTCCGCGG
The DNA here is from genome assembly GCF_001514305.1 of Streptomyces dysideae. Lineage (GTDB taxonomy): Bacteria > Actinomycetota > Actinomycetes > Streptomycetales > Streptomycetaceae > Streptomyces > Streptomyces dysideae. The sequence goes on along the minus strand of NZ_KQ949082.1, from coordinate 46,985 downwards.
CACCTCGCTGTACGTCCAGCTCTTCTGGCTGTACTACGCGTTCCCACTGCTGTTCAGCTACGAGCTCACCCCGCTGTTCTGCGGTGTGGTGGCGTTCGGCATGAACTACGGCGCGTACGGCTCCGAAGTGGTGCGCGGCGCGCTGAACGCCGTACCGAAGGGGCAGTGGGAGGCGGCCGTCGCGCTGAACATGACGCCCGCGCAGCGTATGCGCAGGGTGATCCTGCCGCAGGCGTGGGTGCAGATGATCCCGCCGTTCACCAACCTGCTGATCCAGCTGCTCAAGGCGACCCCGCTGCTGTGGCTGATCACCGCGGCCGATCTGACGACGGTCATCCAGCAGATGCGTGACCGCACCGGCGAGACGACCTGGGCCTATCTGACCCTGCTGGTCATGTACTTCATCCTCGCCTACGCGCTGACCCTGCTGATGAACCTGCTGGAGCGGCACGCCAAGACCCGGCTCGGCCAGCACACGAGCGCCCGCAGCCTGCTGCGCTCGCGCAGCGCCGAGTCGGCGGAGAAGGCCGAGGTCGCGCAGGCCACGGGAGGTGGCGGATGAACTACCAATGGGACTGGGACGCCGTCCGGGAGGCGTTCCCGCTGCTGATGGAGGGGTTCAAGACCACCCTCCTGGCCACCGTCCTGGGCACGCTGGTCGCCGCCGTGCTGGGCCTGGTCGTCGCCATGGCCGGACGGGCGCCGACCCGGCTGGTGACGATTCCGGTGCGGGCGCTCACGGAGTTCGTGCGGTCCACCCCGCTGCTCGTCCAGCTGGTCGGCGCCTACACGATCTTCAACTCGTTCGAGCCGCTGACGATCGGCATCGCGGTGCTCGGCATCCACTACGCCTCGTACCTGTCCGAGGTGTACCGGGCGGGCATCGACGCCGTACCGAAGGGCCAGTGGGAGGCCTGCCGGGCGCTGTCGATGTCGCCGCGCCGCACCTGGCAGGCGGTGATCCTGCCGCAGGCCGTGCGCAATGTGCTGCCCGCGCTCGGCAACTACGGCATCGCCATGTTCAAGGAGACCCCGTTCCTGGCCGTGATCACGGTCTCGGAGATGGTCTTCGAGGCCCAGGAGTACGGCTCGGAGCACTTCGTGTACGCCGAGGTGTTCACCCTCGCCGGGCTGATCTTCCTGGCGGCCAGTTATCCGACCTCGCTTCTGATGAGAAAGCTGGAGAAGCGCCTTGGCCACTGACCCTTTGCAGAAGACGAACCCCGAGGACCGCGCGCCGGAGACGGCGGCGGGCCACTTGGTCGTGTTCGACCAGGTGGTCAAGCGCTACGGCGACCACGTCGTGCTCGACCACCTGGACTTCACGGTCGAGCGCGGCCAGCACGTCACTCTGATCGGGCCGAGCGGCTCCGGCAAGACCACCATCCTGCGGCTGCTGATGACCCTGGAGCGGATCAGCGGCGGCCTGATCATGGTGTCCGGGAAGCCGCTGTCCCACATGGCCGGCCCGGGCGGCTCCCTCAAGCCGGCCAGTGAGAAGTACCAGCGCGAGATCCGCAAGAAGATCGGGATGGTCTTCCAGCAGTTCAACCTGTTCCCGAACATGAACGTGCTGCAGAACATCACCGAGTCGCCGGTCAACGTTCTCGGCATGGACCGCGCCGAGGCCGAGGAACGCGCCGAGGAGCTGCTCGACATGGTGGGCCTGCGCGAGAAGATCACCGCGCATCCCACCCAGCTGTCCGGCGGTCAGCAGCAGCGGGTGGCCATCGCACGGGCCCTCGCCATGCGGCCGGAGATCCTGCTGCTCGACGAGGTGACCTCGGCCCTGGACCCCGAACTGGTGGCCGGGGTGCTCGACCTGCTCCGGGAGATCGCGCGCACCACCGACATCACGATGCTCTGCGTGACCCACGAGATGAACTTCGCCCGGGACATCTCCGACCAGGTACTGATGTTCGACTCGGGCCGGGTCATCGAGTCCGGTCCGCCGGAGAAGCTGTTCGGCGACCCCGACCATGAACGGACGCGGGAATTCCTGAGCGCGGTTCTGTAGGGTCCTGACCAACGGCCGGGTCTTGGGTGCCGGACATCGCGTCCGGTGTCCGACACCCGGCCGTTGGCACATGCCGATCGAATAATCCCCTGCTCACAGCAGGTGCGGGAACCGAATACCGGCCATGAAATCTCGGCAACAGCCCCTACGACGGCATCGGTTGACAGCTATCGTGAAAGGAGCCTGGCTGTCCGGAACACGGCCCAACAAGCGCAGGGGGAACACCGTGGCGCTGAAGCACGAGCCGACCGCGCCGTACCACTCGGCCCAGGACGCACTGCGCGTCCTGGAGATCGTGGCACGGCACACCACCGGAGTCACCGACGACCAGCTCGCCCACCACACCCGCATCGGCCCGGAGCGCCTGACCACGCTCCTGCGGATGCTGCGCCGTGAGGGCTACGTCGAGCAGGTCGCCGACGGCTCCTACGTCACCGGCGACGCACTCACCCGCCTCGCCTCCACCCACGACCGCGACGAGGCCCTGCACGAGAAGCTCCAGCGCACTCTCGACCAACTGCGCGACTCCGTCGGTGCCGCCGTCTACATCAGCCGCTACGTCGACGGAGAGGTCAGGGTCACGCAGTACGCCGACAGTCCCACCACACCCGCGGTCAACGAATGGGTCGACTTCCGCTACTCCGCCCACGCCACCGCCGTCGGCAAGAGCCTGCTCACCCAGCTCGACCACAACGGCCGCCGCGACCACCTCTCCCGCCACAAGATGGCCCGCCTCACCTCGCGCACCATCACCAGCGACAAGCTCCTGCTCTCCCGTCTGGAGTCCCAGCCGCCGACGGTGCCGGTCCTGGACCTCCAGGAGTACGCGGTGGGCACGGTGTGCGCGGCCGTCCCGATCACGGCCGGGTCCGCGGTGGGCTGTCTGGCCCTGTCACTCCCGGTCGAGCACGCGCATCGGCTCCGCCAGGCGGCCGACGCCCTGAACCGGAACGCCGCCCCCGTGCTGCTCTCCCTGGCCATCTGAGGTTGGTCGGAAGCACCCCTGTGGACCAGGTAGTATTTTCTCCGTCGCCGACCGTCAAAAGCGGACGGCGGGAGTCATGCGCCGCTAGCTCAGTTGGTTAGAGCAGCTGACTCTTAATCAGCGGGTCCGGGGTTCGAGTCCCTGGCGGCGCACCTCTGAAGGGTCTCTCGTGGGAGCGAGAGGCCCTTCGACTCTTTCCCGGTCAGCCTCCGGTACGCCTGCTCGCCGGGCGGCCGCCACCACACCGGATCGGCGCACCGCACCCCTTCCTTCCTGAGCCGCGCCCGGTGGATCTTGTTCGTGGCCGTGACCGGCATCCGCTCCACGACGCGCACGAACCGGGGCGCCATCTTCGTCCCCAGATCGGGCTGGGCGGCCAGGAACTCCGCGAAGGCCGCCGGCTCGAAGGACCCGGCGATCGCCGCCATCACCTGATCGCCGGTGACCGGGTCCGGCACCGCGTAGACGGCGACGGCGCCGGCCCCCTCGTACCGGGCGAGGATGTTCTCGATCATCGCGGCGGCCAGGTTCTCGCTGTCGACGCGGAGGCGGTCGTCGGTGCGGCCCGCGAAGTAGAGGTAGCCGTCGGCGTCCCGGTAGAAGAGGTCGCCGGTCCAGTAGCCGCCGTCGCGGCGCCGCTCGGCCTCGGCCTCCGGGTTGCGCCAGTAGCCCTCGAAGGGGTTCGGCCCGCGGTTGACCAGCTCCCCTATGGCCTCGTCGCCGTTCAGCAGCCGCCCGCCCGTATCGAACTCGGCCGGCGGGCACTCCGCACGCGTCTCCGGATCGAGGACGACGAGCCCGGGCGCGGCCCGTCCCACCGCCCCCGCGGGCGTCCCCGGCGACCACTGCACGGCCGCCCCGCCCTCCGACGACCCGTACCCCTCGACCAGCGGCACCCCGAACCGCCGTTCGAAGGCGGCGGCGTCCACGGCCCCCGCCTCCGTGCCGAAGCCGAGCCGCAGTGCGTGGTCCCGGTCGTCGGGCCGGGCCTCGGTGGCGAGGATGTACTGCACGGCCCGCCCGACATACGTGAAGTACGTCGCCCCGTACTCCCGTACGTCCGTCAGGAAGCCGGACGCCGAGAACCGCCGCCGCAGCGCCACCCCCGCCCCGGCGGCCAGCGCGGGCGCCCAGTCGGCGATCACCGCGTTGCCGTGGAACATCGGCATGCAGATGTAGTGCACGTCGTCGGCCCGGACACCGAACTGGTCGACCAGTGAGCGCCCGGCCGCCGCCAGCCTCCCCTGCGAGCAGATGGCGGCCTTGGGGGCGCCGGTCGAGCCGGAGGTGAAGTAGAGGAGGAGACGGTCGCCGGGAGTGGCCGCGGAGGCGTCCGGGCGGGCGTCGGCGTAGGGCACGAGGAGGTCGGCGTACTCCGGCGTGCCGGTCACCAGCATCCGTACGCCGGGCAGTTCGAGGCCGGTGAGGAGCGGGAGGTGGGTGCGCTCGGTGACCAGGATCCGGCACTCGGTGTGCAGGATGTCGCGGGCGAGTTCGGGACCCCGGCGGGTGGGGTTGATGCCGGCCACGGCGGTGCGGGCGAGGGCCGCCGCCGCCAACCACAGCGGGTACTCGGGGGTGTTGTCGAGCAGGACCCCGATGTGCGCGCCGGGCGGCAGCAGGTCGGCCAGCAGCGCGGCCCGGGTGGCGGCGCCCGCCGCGACCTCGTGCTGGGAGAGCGCCCGCCCCTCGAACCACAGCCCCGGGCGGTGGTCGCCCCACCGCGCCGCCACGAGTTCCGCGACCGTGCGCCGCCTGCTGGACTCCATGGGCGCGCACGTTAGTTGACGTACCGTCAGATGTGGAGGGGCGGGGCGGTCAGGGTTCGATCGGGAAGCCGTCGTCGTCGACGACCACGGAGGTGTCGCCACCGTCGACGACCTCGTCGAAGATGCCGCTCATCTGGCTGTACGTCACCATGAAGCCGATGCAGAACACCACCATCACCCCGAGGAACGCCAGGATGCCGAAGGTGGCCGCCGCCTGCTTGCCGTGGCTCGGCCGGTGCGCCGTGGCCACGACCTCCTGGCCCTCCCTGTAGTACACGGTGACGAAGTCGCCCTCGACGACCGTGCCCGGGCCGTCCTCGTCCTCGAAGCGGACGACACGGCCGTCGCGGGCCGTGAACTCGTAGACGTGGTGCAGCGTGGTGTGCACCCGGGTGTCGTTGCTGCCGCCGCTCGTCGTCGTGTACGTCCGCAGACAGCGTCCCTCCGCCGTCAGCCCGCTGTTCCAGGCGGACCGCAGCCGGAGCCAGCGGTGCACCACGCGGTAGGCCATGTAGAGAACCCCGGCCATCATCAGGGTGGGTACGGCGTAGAACATCAGGTCCATGGTGCTTCCCCCGAGGTCAGGTACTGCTCCTCTACGCCGTCATGGTCATGACGGCGTAGAGGGAACGTACCCGCGACGGAGGCCGAACTGTCTCAAGCAATGCTCAGAACGTGACGTCCGAGCAGGCGTAGAACGCGTTGCCCGTGTCGGCGATCGCCCACACCGCGAGGATGACGTGCCGGCCGCTCAGCCCGGACGGGAGTGTGCCACTGTGGGAGAGCGTGGACGGGGGCCGCTGACCGTTGTACGGGACGGTCAGGAACGGGGTGAGGTTGAGGTCGGAGCGGGCCAGGCTGTGGTTCTGGTTCCAGCCCGGCCTGGTGACGTAGTACTTGAAGTCGGTCGTGGCGTGCAGGGCCGTGAACTGCCAGCGGAACGTGTAGCCCTGACCGCCCGACACCCGGGTGGCCGGCCAGGCGCCGCCCGACGGTGTCTTCGGGCTGTCGAGCTGGGCGAACCGCGTGTTGTTGCCGGAGCAGAGCCGGCCGTCGGCCGGTCCTGAGCCCGGGAAGCCCTTGGGGCCCTCGACGCTCTGCGGCTCCCACTGGATGTCGCCGCAGTTGGTCACGGAGCCGTTCTGGCAGAGCTTCTGCCGGCTGACGGGGAGATCGGTGTAGCCGTGGCTGCCGGCACCGCCGGAGGAGAGCACTACGGCTCCGGCGGTGACGAGGCCCACCACGGCGGCGTACGACTTGGTCCTTCTGCGCATGCTGCCGCTCCTGGAGAACGTGGGGGAAGTTCAGTGAGCTGTGCAGGTAGGTCTAGACCAAGTCTCAGATTATTGCGGCCAGTTGAGCATGTCCAGACCAATCACGCGCCCGCTTCTCCACGCGCCGAGCAGAAGGCCACCGTCAGGTCCTTCACCAGTACCTTCCGCTCGTAGTCGTCCAGTTCGACCAGCCCCCGCATCGTCAGCCGCGTCACCGTGTCCTCCACCGAGTCCACCACCGACGTCAGCACGCTCGCCCGGTGCTGCGCGTCCAGCGCGGCGATCCGGCGCCGGTGCATCGCGGCGGCGACCTCGGGGGCGTACTCCACCCGGACCGGCCGCACGGAGAACACCTCGAGCCCGACCGGCGCCGCGTCCGCCGCCACCAGCCAGGTCAGCGCATCGGCGGCGGCGTCCACGGACGCCTTCGGGGAACCCGGCGTCTCCACCGGCACCCGGACCAGCGCCGCCTCCACACATTCGCGCAGATACGTCTCGTGGTCCTCGACCCCGAGCGTGGCCCGCGCGGTGTCCCGCACCCGCCACACCACCAGCACCACCACCCGCAGTGCGACCCCGCTCACGTCGGCCGCCGGCATCGGCTCGCTCCGCCAGTGCCGCAGCCGAACGTCGACCCGGCGGCGCAGCAGCATCGGGTTGACCCACATCAGGCCGGTGCGCCGGACCGTGCCCCGGTAGCGGCCGAAGAGCCCCAGCACCCAGGCCCGCCCGGTCCGCCCCCGCGCCAGCCCGCCGAAGCCGAACAGCCCGAGCGCCCCGGCACCGGCATACGCCGCCCACTGCGCCGGCCCCAGCCCGGCACCGGCGTACGACGGCAGCCGCAGCGCCTCCACCGCGAGCGGCGGCAGCGCGCCCGCCCACCAGGAGGTGGCCAGGCCCCCGGCCATCCCGCACGCCCCGGCGGCCACCCCCACCACCCCGGGCAGCACCCGCGCGGGCCGCTCCACCAGCTCGGGGTCGACCTCCGTCGCGGGGCGCGGCTTCGCGGGTGCCGGGCGGCGGAAGCGGGGCTGTTCGCCGGTGCCCTGCCGGCGTGCGACGGCCGCCGACCCGAGCGGGACCGACACCGGGTCGGGGTCGTCGCGGAACAGGAGGTGGACCGGGATCTCGGTGGTCGCCTCGTTCTGGATGAGCCGGGCGGGACGGGACGGCCCCTCGAGCGGTCCGTCGGGCTCCGGGGTGTGTGAAGTGGTCGTGGTCGTACTCATGCGTGCCTCCAGCCTCCGCGCCAGATGCGTCACAACAGGTGGTTTACGACAGGAACCGCTGCCTACGAGATCAGCGAGGTCTACGAGAAGAGCCGCCGCCAGGTCTCCGGCCCCGGATAGCCGTCCGCCGCGCCGCCCCGCCAGCCCTGGGCGCGCTGGAAGGCCTCGACGTTGCGCCGGTCCGCCTCGCCCCAGCGCGGTCCAGGACCGGTCGTGTAGTGCTTGCCGAACCCCTTCTTCACCAGCTGCTGTCCGAGCTGGGTGACGTACTTGTTGGTGACACCGGGCCGGAACATCGCCCGCCCCGGATAGCCGGCCACCCCGTGCGACGCGGGCGGCGCTGGCGGACCCGCCGTCCCCGACCTGATGTCCCGGCCCTCGCCCGTGACCAGCAGCGCCCAGGTCTGCGGCCCGGGCAGCCCGCCCGCGTCCCGGCCCCGCCAGCCCTGCGCCTGCTGGAAGGCCTGCGTGGCCCGGCGGTCCGCGTCCGACCAGCGCGGCCCTGGACCGGAGGTGTAGTAGCGGGCGGCACCGCGCTCGACGAGCATGCGGCCCAGCTGGGTGACGTGCTTGTTGTGGGCGCCCGGTCCGAAATACGCCCGTCCCGGATACGGCGTCCGGGTCGACGCCTTCGGTTTGGCGGTGTCCCGTTTGGCGGTGTCCGGTTTGATGGTGTCCGGTTTGATGGTGCCCGGTTTGATGGTGTCCCGTTTGGTGGTGTCCGGCACCGAGCCCGCCGTACCGCCCGCGAGGCCCTTGTAGCGGTAGGCGAGGTACCGGCCCGAATGGCTCCAGTAGGCGTACGGGGTGGCCTGCCGGCGGGCGTACGGGCGGGTCTCCTCGTAGGCGATGTAGTAGGTGTGCGTGTAGTCCGTCCAGCCGCCGAAAATGACGACGTGCGACCCTTTCTCGGGGTCCGACGGATTGTGGAACAGCAGAATGTCGCCGGGCTGCAGATCCTCCTTCGCGATCCTTACGCCGTACTGGTCGAGGCTGCCCGTCCATTCGTTCCCGGGGAGGTTCCAGGCCATCGAGACGAAGCCCGAGCAGTCCTGCCGGTATCCGTCTCCCCAGTACTTGACCATGCTGTAAGGCACCTTCGCGGCGACCCAGTTCTTGGCCCGTTTGATGATCTCCGCGCGCGTGGTCGCGGGTGTCTTCACAGGGGCCGGGGGCCCCGCCGGTCTACCGGCCGGGCCATGCAGCGGGGCCTTGTCGCCCTGGGGGGTCTCGGGCTCGTCACCTGCGGGAACACTCGGACGAGCGGGCGCGTGCGGGGCGGCGGGGGCGGGGGTCGTGTGACCGACGCCGAGGGCGGTCGAGGCTGCGGCGGCGAGGATCACGGCCCGGCGGGCGGCGGGGTGACGGCCCGCCGCGGAATGCGGCAGTACGCGCCGCCAGTGAACGCATCCGGGGCAGTCGCAGTCACTCGCGGGATCGAATTCCTCGAATACCGGAGTCGCCATGCGATTCCCCTCACACTCCAGATGGAAATGTCCGCGGCTGTGCACGTCCGCCAGTTTCTCAACTGTCTTCCCGACCCGCATGTTGACGGTCCGAACGATGTACGAGGTCCCTCCGGGGGGCGGGCGGGGCGGGCCCGAGCACACCGGGGCGTCCTGTAGAGTCGTGCAGGTCAGCAGGCGCCGCTAGCTCAGTTGGTTAGAGCAGCTGACTCTTAATCAGCGGGTCCGGGGTTCGAGTCCCTGGCGGCGCACATACCACCTGACAGCCCCTCGTGCGAACGAGGGGCTGTCGGCGCGTTTGTCCCTATACCCTCTCGCCATGGCAGCGCGCGACCTCCAGCAGCGGATCAAGCAGCTCATCATCGACCGCCGGCTGGCCTCCGGGGCCCCGCTGCCGACAGAACCCGAACTGATGTCGTACCTCGGCGCGAGCCGGAACTCCGTGCGCGAGGCGCTCAAGGCCCTCCAGGCGATGGGCATCGTCGAGATCCGGCACGGCTTCGGCACCTACGTAGGCCCGATGTCGCTGGCCCCGATGATCGAGGGCCTCGCCTTCCGCACCGTGGCCGGGCACTACCGCGGCGAGGACTCCCTGCTCCAGCTCCTCCAGCTGCGCGAGGCCGTGGAGACCGGGCTCATCTCCCGGCTCGCGGGGCGTATCCCGCCGGCGGACCTCATTGAACTGGACGCGCTCGTCGACCGTATGGAACGGGAGGCCGCCGCAGGAACCGGCCTCGCCGAGACCGACCGGGCCTTTCACGCCGAGACCGACCGGGCCTTTCACGCCGCCCTCTACCGGGGACTGGACAACGTGCTCCTCAGCGAGGTGCTGGAGGCGTTCTGGGACGCCTTCCACCAGGTGCGCACGGACCTCGGAGGCGAGCCGCAGGACCCCCGGGTCACCTGCCGGCAGCACCGGGAGATCGTGCACGCGGTCCGGTCCGGCGACGCGATAGGCGCGGAGGAGGCGATAAGAAAGCACTTCGGCAACATCCGCGCACGTGTGTCCACAACCGGTACACAGGACCCCCACACGCGCCACAATGAACGCGTATGACCGGTAAACACCGCGTTTCGCATCTTGCGATCATGCTGAACACCGTAGAACCCTGGTTCTTCAAGATGCTGCGTATACGCGGCAGTTGGGGGGCAAGGAGCCGGTTGCCGTGATTTGCGGGGTGAGGGGCCCCGCTCATGAGGCGATGCCGAGGGGGGCATCATGCAACCGGAAGGTCGCGGATCCATGTCTATGGTGTGGAAGATGTGGTGACTGCGGCCCACCACTGATACGTCTGTGAAGGTCGAGGGGGACTGGAGCGGACGTAAGGAACCGACAGACACGCGGTTGACCTGCGTGTGGGGGGAATGACTCATGACGTCGACGCCGACGGGCGCCCGGCAGAACTTCGACCCGTCCCAGACCACCCAGCTCAGGGTGCCTTCGCATCGCACCGGCGCGTTCCGCCGGATCAAGAAGACGCTGCCGAAGTACGACTACGAGCACTACAGCCGGCTGGCCGGCCCCCTCACCCAGCCCGATCCGAACAAGCCGTACAAGGTGCAGTACCGGTCGCTGATCTCACAGGAACCGCACCGCATAAGGGTCGCGCTGATGCTGGCGGCCGCGCCGCTGCTCTCGCTGGTCCTGCTGGGCTGGCTGCTCCAGCCCGAGCACTGGACCGAACGCGACTATCCCGCCTACTACTTCCTGCCCGCGCTCGACATGGTGATGCTGGTCTCGATCGGCCTCATCGAGTTCTTCCGCTGCATGAACGTGCTGTCGAACGCGCACGCCACGCTGGTCGCCCGCGACCCGATCCCGGTGGTGCCCGAGACCGGCACCAGAGTCGCGTTCCTCACCTCCTTCGTGCCCGGCAAGGAGCCGCTCGAGATGGTGACGAAGACCCTGGAAGCCGCGGTGAAGATCCGCCACCGCGGCCTCATGCATGTCTGGCTCCTCGACGAGGGCGACGACCCCGCGGTCAAGGAGGTGTGCGCGCGGCTCGGTGTGCACCACTTCTCCCGCAAGGGCGTCGCGAAGTGGAACCAGGCCAAGGGCCCGCACCGCGCCAAGACCAAGCACGGCAACTACAACGCCTGGCTCGACGCCCACGGCGGCGACTACGACTTCTTCGCCTCGGTCGACACCGACCACGTGCCGCTGCCCAACTACCTGGAGCGGATGCTCGGCTTCTTCCGCGACCCGAACATCGGCTTCGTCATCGGCCCGCAGGTCTACGGCAACTACGACAACTTCGTCACCAAGGCCGCCGAGTCCCAGCAGTTCCTCTTCCACGCGCTGATCCAGCGCGCGGGCAACAAGTACGGCTCCCCGATGTTCGTGGGTACGTCAAATGCCGTACGGATCAAGGCACTCAAGCAGATCGGCGGGCTGTACGACTCGATCACCGAGGACATGGCGACCGGGTTCGAGATCCACCGCCACAAGAACCCGGCGACGGGGAAGAAGTGGCGTTCGGTCTACACGCCGGACGTGCTCGCGGTGGGCGAGGGTCCCAGCGCCTGGACCGACTTCTTCACCCAGCAGATGCGCTGGTCGCGCGGTACGTACGAGACGATCCTCAAGCAGTACTGGAAGGGCTGGTACTCGCTGCCGCCCAGCAAGCTCTTCAACTACACGATGATGATCATCTTCTACCCGATGTCCGCCCTCAACTGGATCCTCGCGGCGCTGAGTTGTGCGCTGTTCCTGGGTCTGGGCGCCTCGGGTGTGAACATCGACCCGACCGTGTGGCTGATGCTCTACGGCAACGCCTCCGCGCTGCAGATCGGCCTGTACATCTGGAACCGGCGGCACAACGTCTCCCCGCACGAGCCCGAGGGGTCCGGCGGTGTGGCCGGCATGGTGATGTCCGCGCTGTCCGCGCCGCTCTACGCGAAGGCGCTGACCGACTCCGTGCTGCGCCGCAAGAGCAAGTTCGTGGTCACCCCCAAGGGCGACTCGGCCAGCCCCGACCGGTGGTTCGGGACCTTCCGGTACCACTGGTACTTCATCGCGATCTTCGCCGCCTCGATCACCGCCGGCTTCGTGTACGGCCACTCGCACCCCGCGATGATCATCTGGGCGACGTTCGCCATGCTGATCACCGCGACGCCGATCTTCGTGTGGCGTCACATGCTGCGGCAGGAGAAGAAGAAGCCCGCCGCGACCGTGCCCGCTCAGCCCGAGCCGCAGGACGCCGTGGGCACCGCGGGCGTGCCGTACCAGCCGCAGCCGCAGCAGCTGCCGGTCCAGGCTCCGGCGCCGCACGCCCCGCAGCACAAGCCGAGTTGGGCCGCCTCCGGCGGCGGCACCGACCAGACCATGCAGATTGCCCTTGGTGGACTTGGGGGACGTAAGGAATGAACGACCGTGCAGGCCGCCGTCGAGCCCGTCGTCTCGCGATAGGCACGGCGGTGGTACTCGCGCTGGCCGGGATGAACGGGCCTTGGCTGTACCGCTTCGGGACCGAGAAATACCACCAGTACCAGATCAACAGACCCGAGTACAAAGCGGAGAACGGCCACTGGGAGATCGTCGAGTTCCCCGAGCAGTACCGGCAGAACACCATTCACGCGGCGCTGCTGCGCACCGGCAAGGTGCTGCTCGTCGCGGGCTCGGGAAACAACCAGGACAACTTCGACGCGAAGAAGTTCGACACCCGGATCTGGGACCCGGTCAAGAACACCATCAAGAAGGTCCCGACCCCCAGCGACCTGTTCTGCACGGGCCACACCCAGCTCGCCAACGGCAATCTGCTGATCGCGGGCGGCACCAAGCGGTACGAGAAGCTGAAGGGTGACGTCACCAAGGCCGGCGGCCTGATGATCGTGCACAACGAGAACCCGGACAAGCCGATCACGCTGCCCGCGGGCACCAAGTTCACCGGCAAGGAGAACGGCCAGACGTTCGTCTCCAAGGACCCGGTGCTGGTGCAGCGCGCGAAGAAGAAGTTCGACCCGAAGACGGGCAGGTTCCTGGGCAACCAACCGGGTCTGGGCCGTATTTACGTCGAGGCGCAGAAGAAGGGCGCCAAGTACCAGACCGGCACCCAGGACAACTACCGCGTCCAGGGCCTGACCGGGACCGACGCGCGCAACACGTACGGCATCGCGCAGAAGCTCGCCCTCGACAAGAAGGACTTCCAGGGGATCCGGGACACCTACGAGTTCGACCCGGTCGCCGAGAAGTACATCAAGGTCGACCCGATGAACGAGGCCCGCTGGTACCCGACGCTCACCACCCTGAGCGACGGCAGGATCCTCAGCGTCTCCGGCCTCGACGACATCGGGCAGCTGGTGCCGGGCAAGAACGAGATCTACGACCCGAAGACCAAGCAGTGGACGTACACGCCGAAGGAGCGGCAGTTCCCGACATATCCGGCGCTGTTCCTGATGCAGAACGGCAAGCTGTTCTACTCGGGTGCGAACGCCGGGTACGGGCCCGACGACGTCGGCCGCGATCCCGGTGTCTGGGACGTGGACACCAACACGTTCACCAAGCTGCCGGGGCTCAGTGATCCCAAGCTGATGGAGACGGCCGGCACGGTGCTGCTGGCGCCGGCGCAGGACGAGAAGTACATGGTGATCGGTGGCGGCGGGGTCGGCGAGTCCAAGGTGTCCAGCAAGAGGACACGGATCGTCGATCTCAAGGCGGACGAGCCCGAGTTCGTGGACGGGCCGTCACTGGAGAAGGGGACGCGGTATCCGCAGGCCTCTGTGCTGCCGGACGACTCCGTGCTGGTGTCCGGCGGGTCCGAGGACTATCGCGGGCGCGGCGACTCCAACATCCTGCAGGCGCGGATCTATCAGCCGGACACCAACGCGTTCGACGAGGTCGCCGATCCGCTGGTGGGGCGTAACTACCACTCCGGGTCGATTCTGTTGCCCGACGGGCGGGTGATGTTCTTCGGGTCGGACTCGTTGTTCGCGGACAAGGCCAACACGAAGCCGGGGAAGTTCGAGCAGCGTGTTGAGATCTATACGCCGCCTTATCTGTACCGGGATGCGCAGCCGTCGTTGTCCGGGGGGCCGCAGACGATCGAGCGGGGGGAGTCGGGGACGTTCACCTCGCAGCACGCGTCGTCCATCAAGAAGGTGCGGTTGATTCGGCCCAGTGCGTCTACGCATGTGACTGACGTCGATCAGCGGTCTATTGCGTTGGACTTCAAGGTGGCTGAAGACGACAAGATCACTGTGACTGTGCCGGAGAACAAGAATCTGGTGCAGGCCGGGTGGTACATGCTGTTTGTGGATGACGATCAGGGGACGCCGAGTAAGGCTCAGTGGGTTCGGGTTCCGTAGGGTTGTTCTTTGGCTGCGGCTGCGGCTGCGTCGTGGCTTGTCGGGTCTTCGAAGTTGAGCGGTGCGCGGACGCCGGGCGCCGACTGGTAAGCCGCGGGGATGTGACAGTTTCCGCGAGAGTGTCACATCCCCGGCTTACGAGGGCCCTGGGGGCGGACGCCGACCAACAGGGGCGCACCGCTCAAGTTCGAAGACCCGGCTTGTCGCGCCCACGCGGCGGAGCCGCAAATTGACAGAGCCCCGCGCCCCTGAGGACAAGGGCGCGGGGATTGCCGTCAGTTGGAAGCTTCAGCCAGCTTCAGTGCGTATTCCGCCCACCACTCGCCCGCCTTGGGGCCGCCCTTGCATTCGCCGTCCGACTCTCCCGGGCGTTTGACCCAGACGTACGCGTCCACCAGCGGGTCGCCCGTTTCCGTTGTCGGGGTTTCTCCCAGGGCTCGGCCCGGGGGGTTGCACCAGCGTTCGTCGGGGGCGCCCTCCTCGTAGGGGCCGTTGCCGTTGCGGCTGGTGTCGATGATGAAGGGCTTGTTGCCCACCTTGGCGGAGAGGTCCTTGCCGTAGGCGATCGAGTCCTGGGTCGTGTAAAAGTTGGAGACGTTCACCGAGAAGCCGTCGGCCTGGTCGATGCCCGCCCGCTGGAGGGGGTCGAAGATCTGGTCGGGGTTGCCCCAGCCGGCGTTGCCCGCGTCCAGGTAGACCTTGGTGTTCTTCAGGGACTTGAGCGTGGAGATGGCGCCCTTGAGGAGGTCGTATCGCTCCTCGTGATACTCCTCGGGCGTGCACTGGTCGACCATGTGGAGGACCGCGTCCGGTTCCAGGATCACCGTGGCGGGGCGGTCGCCGATGCCCTTGGCGACGCTGTCGATGAACGTGCGGTAGGCGTTGCCGTCGGCGGCGCCGCCGCCGGAGAACTGGCCGCAGTCGCGGTGCGGGACGTTGTAGACGACGAGCAGCGCGTCCCGGTCCGCCTTCTCGGCGGCCTCGGTGAAGCCCCGGGCCTGGTCCTCGGCGCTGTCCGGGTTGATCCACTCGGCGGTCGGCTGTTCCGCTATCTTCCGGATCTGCTCGGCGTCCTCCTTCTGGCCGGCCCTCTCGTAGGCCGCCACCTGCTGCGCCGCGTTCCCGTCCGAATTCACCCAGAACGGGTCGGTCTCCTTGGGCTGTTGAGTGATCCCGGCGCCGTCGTCCCCTTTGTCGCCGCCGTCGCCGTCCTTGGAGGAGGAACACCCCGCGATCAGCAGTGCCGCCCCCAGCACCATCGCGTAGGCCCTCGCCCCGACCCCCCTCGTGCCGTACATCCAACTCCCCCTCGGGTGTAACGGTCCAAGTACCAATCCTGACATAGGTGTCGAGGGGCACACGAGATCGTCCGAGGCTTGTCCGCGAGCTGTTACAGCCGCGATGGTCGGGCACTGGCCGAAGCGGCTGACACCCTCTCCGACGGGTTCGAGACGGCGCCCTGCCTACGTCGGGTGGCCGGCCAAAGGGCATGCTCGCCGAGCGCTGGAACACCGTCGCGGACCACGCCTTCCTCGCGCTGCGAAAGTACGCGCGGCGGCATCGGCTGCCCTTGGACCAGGTCGCGCGGGCGGTCGTCGAACGCGTCGAAGACGACGCGGCACTGCGACGGGAAGTCGAACGGGCGAACGGGGGACGGCCTCAGGGCCTGCCGTTCATCTTCCCGAAGCCCACGCCACCTGGGCATATGACAGAGCGAAACCAGTTGGGACTTGGCGTCAGACGACCTCTAGGCCCCGGCCGACATCCGTTCTAGAGTCTTCATCGGGCGACCCCAGCCCCTGGTCGGCAATCCCTCACTCAGCTTCCGAAGCCTCCCGCGCCAGCCGCCGGGTTACTCCCGCAGCCCGAGCGCGCGCGGTTGAGGACCAGCCCGGTCGGCGGCTTCAGCGGGAGCGGGTCGTCGACCGGGCCAGGTGCGGTGTCACAGACCGGTTCCGGTGAGGTACGCCGACACGATCACGTTGGCCTGGTAGCTGCGGCTCGCCCGGTCGAAGGTGCCGCCGCAGGTGATCAGCCGGAGCTCGGCGCGGCCCGGCTCGCGCGGCCCGTAGGCCTGCCGGGCGTCGAAGCGGTCGCGGTTGACGACCTGGACGTCGTCCACGGTGAACTCGGCGACCCGGCCGTCGTCCCGGATGACCCGGACCGTCTCGCCCGGCTTCATCGTGCTGATCCGGTAGAAGACGGCGGGCCGGGTCTCGGTGTCGACGTGCCCGACCATCAGCGCGGCCCCGGCGGCCCCCGGCCGCACCCCCGCCGCGTACCAGCCCACCACGCCGGCCTGGCCGAGGGGCGGCGCATCGACCGCGCCCTGCCGGTCCAGACCGCGGGCGACGACGCGTGCCTGGACGCCGAGCCCCGGGATGTCGAGGCGCTGCGGCAGGGCGTTCCCCAACGGCCGGACGGGAGACGGGAGTTCGACGTCGTCCGCCGGGCGTCCGACGGCCGCCATGTCGCCGGTCGTCGGCGCGGACATCCCGGGCCGTACGTCCGTCACCTCCCGCCCCCACAGCCACAGCCCGAGCAGCAGCAGCGCCCAGGCCACGCCCATGAGGAGGCGGCCGGTGCCGGTGGTGCGTTCGTGATCGGACATGGCGTCAGTCCGTCCCGCGGCTCCGGTGGGCGCTCCGCAAGGCCACGGCGACGGCGGCGACCCCGGCGAGCACCAGCCCGGTGACCGTGTGCGCCGTACCGGGCCCGGCCTCGCGGGCGTCGACGGCGGCGAGGTGGGCGGTACCTCCGCCGCCTGCCAGGACGGGGGCGGTGGGCGAGGCGGGGGGTGCGGGGGCGGCGGGCTCGGCCTCCTTCTCCGTGGCCTTCTCCATGTCCTTCTCCGCGACCGTGACGGTCTCCGTGCGGTGGGAGTCCCCGCAGGTGACCCGGACGTCGTAGCTGCCCGCCGTGAGCGTGGAGCGGACGCGGCTCTCGCCGACGAGGCCGCCGTCGGCGGCGGTGAGCCGTACGTCGGCGACGAAGGCCGCGGAGACCGCCGTACCCGTCCTGCCCGGGCAGCCGCCGACCCGCAGGGCGACGTCGGTGCCGGGGGCGGGGGCGGGGGACGAGGGGGTCACCGAGAAGCCGGCGCCGTCCGCCGCGTGGGCCGCCGGGGTGAGGGCGGTGAGGGCCAGGACGGCCGTGCAGAAAGTGATGCGCAGTGAACCCATCGTGAACCTCCAGATACCTGGAGACTCCTCCTGGGAACGGGCCCCCGCATCCTCAGCGGGGGCCATGCTGCTCCGTACGGGTCGCATTTGGCTCGTCCGGGGTTTCAGACCCGGTCGACGAGGTCCGCGATCGACTCGACGATCTTGGACGGGCGGTACGGGAAGTTCTCCACCTGCTCGGGCCGGGTCAGCCCGGTGAGCACCAGGAAGGTCTGCATCCCCGCCTCCATGCCGGCCAGCACGTCGGTGTCCATGCGGTCGCCGATCATCGCGCTGGTCTCGGAGTGGGCGCCGATGGCGTTGAGGCCGGTCCGCATCATGAGGGGGTTGGGCTTGCCCGCGAAGTAGGGGCTCTTGCCGGTCGCCTTGGTGATCAGCGCGGCGACGGCGCCGGTGGCCGGGAGCGGGCCCTCGGTGGACGGGCCGGTCTCGTCCGGGTTGGTGCAGATGAAACGGGCGCCGTCGTTGATGAGCCGGACGGCCTTGGTCATGGCCTCGAAGGAGTAGGTGCGGGTCTCGCCAAGCACCACGTAGTCGGGCTCGTGGTCGGTGAGGACGTACCCGATGTCGTGCAGCGCGGTCGTCAGGCCGGCCTCGCCGATGACGTACGCCGTGCCGCCCGGCCGCTGGTCGTCCAGGAACTGGGCGGTGGCCAGCGCGGAGGTCCAGATGGACTCGACGGGTACGTCCAGGCCCATGCGGCGCAGGCGGGCGTGCAGGTCACGCGGGGTGTAGATCGAGTTGTTGGTGAGAACGAGGAAGGGCTTGCCGGACTCGCGGAGCTTCTTGAGGAAGGCGTCGGCGCCGGGGATCGGTACGCCCTCGTGGATGAGCACACCGTCCATGTCGGTGAGCCACGACTCGATGGGCCTGCGTTCTGCCATGTGCGGGATCTCCTGCCGTACGCATGTTCGCGATGCTGCGTGGGCCCCAGACTAGACACAGGCCGGATCTTGAGGGAATGGCCAGTTTTCAACGGCGTATCAGCGGCGTGTCAGCGGCGCTTGCGGAGCACCAGGAGAGTGGCGCCGGTGAGGAGGAGGGCGAAGGTGGCGAAGGTGGCGGGGCGTGCGGCGAGGCCGGTGCGGGCGAGCTCGTCGGCGAAGGTGAGGCGGCCGTCGGACGTCCCGGGGCTGGTCGTGGGCGTGGGGCCGGCGGCGATGGCGAACCGGTAGTCGTTGGACTGCCCGACCCAGTCGCCGTCGCCGTCGTGGCGCTGTACGACGGCCGCGTTGGCGGTGACGTCGTTCGGTACGGCGTCGGAGCCGATCGCGAGCCTGACCTTCACGGTGAGGGTCTTGCCGGGCCTGACGGTGAACCCGGGGAAGCCGTCGTCGAAGGCACCGACCAGCTCGTCCGCGTCGGTGGTCTCGAACCGGACGGGGTGCAGGCGGTCGTCGGCGTAGAAGTCGAGCCGCGGCTGGGAGGGCCCGAGGGCCCGTTCCTCGTCGACGAGGACGACGACCGGGTGGATGCCGGTGCAGGTGCGGTCGGTGGTGTTGGTGAGGTCCAGATACCAGATGCCGTATCCGCCCCCGGCTTCGTAGGCGTCGGGGCCGCCGTGGATGCGGGAGGTGAGGGGGAAGGCGCGGTCGGCGGGGGTGGCGCAGGAGGGGAGGGGGGCCGCCGCCGCGTGCGCCGGGGGCGCTGCGGGGAAGAGGGCGGCTGCTGCGAGGCAGAGGGAAGCGGGCGTGTGCAGTCGCATGAACACATGACTATGGCGGGTGGGGGTGGGTGGCGCGGGGTGCCATCCCGTACGAGGCCCGAACGGGCGCGTAAATGCCCCCGATCGGGGGGTTGTTCCCCCAGGCGCGGATCCTGGGGTTCCGTCACTGCTTCACCCCCGGTTCACCCACCGGCCCGCCCGAACAAAGGCGCCAGCAACAACTGGGCCGCCCCCTCGGCGACCCCCCGCGCCCCGCCGGAGGCGATCCGCACGGGCACCGCCCCCTCTCCCCCGCCCTCACGCCGGGCGCGTTCTTCGAGAACGGCGCCCACCCCCCGTACGAACACCTCCGGCGCCGCGGCCACCGTCCGCCCGCCCAGCAGTACCAGGTCGATGTCGAGCAGCCCCACGAGATTCCCGGCCCCCACCCCCAGCACCCGGGCCGCCTCCTCCATGTCCCCCCGCCGCACGGCCGCGAGGCACAGCGCCTCGACGCACCCCCGGTTCCCGCATCCGCACACGGGCCCGTCCAGCTGGATCACCTGATGCCCGAACTCCCCCGCCCCGGTCCGCGCCCCCCGATGCACGACCCCGCCGATCACCAGCCCGGCGCCCAGTCCCGTACCGAGGTGCAGATACGCGAACGATCCGCCCACGCCCCCGACGGCCAGCCCCAGCGCGGCCGCGTTGGTGTCCTTGTCGACGACGACCGGCACGCCCAGCCGCGCAGCGAGCGCGTCCCGCAGCGGGAACCCGTCCCACTCGGGGAAGCCGGTTACCCGGTGGAGCACTCCACGCGCGTGATCGAGCGGGCCGGGCAGGGCGATCCCCACGCCGAGCACAGCTCCGGCTCCGGGGCCCGCTCCGGCTCCGGGTCCGGGCCCGGGTCCGGCTCCGGCTCCAGGTCCGGCCCCAGGTCCCACTCCGGCTCCAGCTCCGGGCCCGAGTCCGGCTCCAGCTCCGGGCCCGAGTCCGGCTCCAGCTCCGGGCCCGGCCCCAGGTCCCACTCCGGCTCCAGCTCCGGGCCCGAGTCCGGCTCCAGCTCCGGGTCCGGCCCCAGGTCCCACTCCGGCTCCAGCTCCGGGCCCGAGTCCGGCTCCAGCTCCGGGTCCGGCTCCGGCTCCGGACGTAGCCCCAGACCCAGACTCCGGCCGCCACCCCTCCCCCAGCAGCGCCTCCGTCTCCCTGGCCACCCGTTCGACCACGGCGTGCGCGCCCGCCCCCAGGTCCACCGGCACCCGCCGCTCCCCCACCACGGTTCCGTCGAGATCGACCAGTACGGCCCGCAGCTCGTCCCGGTCGAGATGTACCCCCACCGCATGCCCGGCCTCCGGCACCAGCCGCAGCACCGTCCGCGGCTTGCCCCCCGTCGACGCCCGCCGCCCGGCGTCCGCCGCGAGCCCGTCCTCCCGCAGCCGGCCGGTGATCTTGCTGACCGCCTGCGGGGTGAGGCCGGTGCGCTCGGCGAGTTCGAGGCGGCTGATCCCCTCGGTGCCGGCCGTGCGCAGCAGGTCGAGCACCAGTGCCGCGTTGTGGCTGCGCAGGCCGGTGAGATTGACGCCGCCGGTTCCGCCCTTCGTCCTGTTCACGCCACCCATTGTCTCCGGCGCTTGCACTTTGGCAACAGCGTTGTGAAAGTGGACGGCATGACTGGTACCTCCCTCGGCACGCCCCTCCGTGTGGGCCTCGTCGGCTACGGCCTCGCCGGCTCGGTCTTCCACGCCCCCCTGATCGCCGCCACGGAGGGTCTCGCCCTCGACACGGTGGTCACCGCCAACCCGGAGCGGCAGGAGCAGGCGCGCGCGGAATTCCCGGACGTCCGCGTCGAGGCCACGCCCGACGGCCTGCTCGACCGCGCGGCCGATCTCGACCTCGTCGTCATCGCGTCCCCGAACAAGACGCACGTCCCGCTCGCGACGGCCGCCCTCAAGGCGGGCCTCCCGGTGGTCGTCGACAAGCCGGTCGCGGGCACAGCGGCCGAGGCACGTGAACTGGCCGCTCTCGCCGAGGAGCGCGGCCTGCTCCTCTCCGTCTTCCAGAACCGCCGCTGGGACAACGACTTCCTGACCCTGCGCAAGCTGCTCGCCGAGGGCGAACTGGGCGACGTATGGCGGTTCGAGTCCCGTTTCGAGCGGTGGCGGCCGGAGCTGAAGGGCGGCTGGCGGGAGTCCGGCGACCCGGCAGAGATCGGAGGTCTCCTCTACGACCTCGGCAGCCATGTCGTCGACCAGGCGCTGGTCCTCTTCGGCCCGGTGACGACCGTCTACGCCGAGTCGGACATCCGCCGCCCCGGCGCCGAGACGGACGACGACACATTCCTCGCGCTCACGCACGCGAACGGGGTGCGGTCGCATCTGTACGTGTCGGCGACCACGGCCCAACTCGGCCCGCGTTTCCGGGTGCTGGGCTCGCGGGCGGGCTACGTCAAGTGCGGCCTCGACCCCCAGGAGGCCGCCCTGCGCGAGGGCAGGCGTCCCGGCGCGCCGGCCGACTGGGGCACGGAACCCGAGTCGGCGTGGGGCCGGGTCGGTTCCGGCGAGTCCCCGCTGACCGGCGGCGGCCGCGCCGAACCGACCCTCCCGGGCGCCTACCCCGCTTACTATGCGGCCGTGGCAAAGGCCCTGCTGGACGGCGGTCCCAACCCGGTGACCGCCCTGGAGGCGGCCGCCGCCCTCGACGTACTGGAGGCGGCCCGCCGTTCGGCCCACGACGGAGTGACGGTGACCCTGTGACGCACAGCAACGAGATCACACCGAAGTTCCACCCGGAGCTGACCCCGCCCCTGGAGGAACTGGAGGCGCAGGAACGGCACCTGGTCTTCCGCCAGTTCACGTACGACGACGCGTGGGCCCTCGGTTCGCTCCTCGTGGAGATGGCCCGCGACCGCCAGGCTCCGGTCGCCATCGACATCCACCGCGCCGGCCAGCAGCTCTTCCACGCGGCCCTGCCCGGCTCGACCCCCGACAACGACGCCTGGATCGCCCGCAAGCGCCGGGTGGTGGAACGCTACGGCGCGTCGTCGTACGTGGTCGGTACCCGCTTCCGCGCCAAGGGCACGACATTCGAGGAGTCCTCCCGCCTGGACCCCGACGTGTACGCCGCACACGGCGGCTCCTTCCCGATCCAAGTGGAAGGCGTGGGGGTGATCGGAGCGGTGACGGTGAGCGGGCTGCCGCAGCTGGAGGACCACAGGTTCGTAGTGGAGGCGCTGGAGCAGTATCTGGGGGAGCGGTAACGCCCTGCTTTTAGGGGCGCGGGGAACTGCGCGAGCAACCACCAACAACCCGCAGCCGCCGTACAACCGCAGTTCCCCACCCCTCAGGCGTCCTTGAACTCCTGCCGCTGCCGCCCAAGCCCATCAATCTCCAGCTCAACCACATCCCCGGCCCGCAGATACGGCTTCGGCTCGGGCTTCCCGAAGGCCACCCCGGCGGGCGTACCGGTGTTGATCACGTCACCCGGGTACAGGGTCATGAACTGGCTGACGTACCGCACCACTTCACCCACCGGGAAGATCTGCTCGGCCGTCGTCCCGTCCTGCTTCAGGTCGCCGTTCACCCAGAGTCTGAGGCCGAGCTTCTGCGGGTCCGGTACCTCGTCGGCGGTCACCAGCCAGGGGCCCAGCGGGTTGAACGTCTCGCAGTTCTTGCCCTTGTCCCAGGTGCCGCCACGGTCCATCTGGAACTCCCGCTCGGACACGTCGTGCGACACCGCGTACCCGGCGACATGCGCGAGCGCCTCGCCGGCCGACTCCAGATAGCGGGACGTACGCCCGATGACGATCGCCAGCTCGACCTCCCAGTCGGTCTTCACCGACCCACGGGGAACCAGCACCGTGTCATGAGGTCCGACGACCGTGTCCGCGGCCTTGAAGAAGATGACCGGCTCGGCGGGCGGCTCGGCCCCGGTCTCGCGGGCGTGGTCGTGGTAGTTCAGGCCGATGCACACGATCTTGCCGATCCGTGCGAGCGGCGGCCCGACGCGCAACCCGGCCGCGTCCAGCACGGGCAGCTCACCGGCCGCCGCGGCCGCACGGACCCGGCCCAGCGACGCGTCGTCGGCGAGCAGCGCTCCGTCGATGTCCGGTACGACACCGGAAAGGTCCCGCAGAACCCCGTCGGCGTCGAGCAGCGCGGGCGTCTCCGCTCCCGCCGTACCGACTCGCAGCAGCTTCATGATCACAATCTCCCTCGATCGCGGGCGTCCGCCGATGTGTACAGCCATCGGATGACTGGTCGATCCTCCAAGGTCGGCATCCAGTCCGCAATACCCCGTTCACGGACTGGACCGGGCCCCGACAGGCCCCGAGGATCCAACGACCTAGCGGTACAGCACCGCCCGCTCCACCGCACTCCACGTCGTACTGGTCACCACGTACAGCGCGGCGGCCAGCGGCACCACCGCCACGGTGAAGAGCGTGAAGAAGGACATGAACGGCATGACCCTGTTCATGGCCGCCATCCCGGGCACCGACTCCCCGTCGGCCACCGGCACCGCCGGATTCGCGGCCATCATCCGCTTCGTACGGCCGTAGCTGAAGGCAGCGACGCAGGCGACGACCGCGAACAGCCCGACGTACACGAGCCCCGCTCCCCCGAACACCCCACCGTCGCCGAGCGCGTCCGCCCAGCGGCCGCCGAGGGGCGCGGCGAACAGCTGGTGGGTGAGCAGTTCGTTCTCCGTGTTGGAGAACAGGTGGTAGAGCAGGAAGAACGCGGGCAGCTGGCACAGGCTCGGCAAGCAGCCGGACAGCGGCGACACCTTTTCCTCGGCGTGCAGTTCCAGCACGGCCTGCTGCAGCTTCTCGGGATTCCTGGCGTGCTTCTTCCGCAACTCGGCGATCTTCGGCTGCAGTTCGGTACGGGCCTTCTGCCCGCGCGCCGCCGCACGGGACAACGGGTGGACGAGGAGTCGTACGAGCGCGGTGAACAGGACGATCGCGCCGGCCACGGCGGACGCGCCGAGCAACGGCTGGAGGAGGTCGGCGAGTTGCTCGACCAGGTTGGCGAAGACGGACATGGGTGAGCCCTCCGGGGGTCTCGTCAGTGCCGGGAATCCGGAAATCCGGAAGAGGGGACGGCGGCATGACGACCCGCGCGGGCCAGGTGGATGTGTGTGCCTACGCGGCGGTCGCCAGGAGGGCGTGTCCGGGTGCTCGGGGCCGTGGCCGGCCGGAGGCGTCGGGATCGCGTTGTGGCAGGAAGGCCGTACGGCGGGCCCGGTCGCGGATGGCCGTACGCACCCGCGTGGGAGCGACAGCGGGCGCGCAGCGCGCGGCGAGCAGGGAACAGACGGAGAGCGCGGAACCGGCCGCCGCGGTCGCGGCGAGCGCGACGGTCGCGGAGAGGCTGCCGGTGTCGAGCAGCGCGAGCTGGAGGAACTGCAGAAACAGGGGGAGCAGCGTGGCGGCAGGGCGCAGGTTGAACCGGCCGTGGGCCCGGGTCATCGGCTGCGCCTCCTCTCGTACGTCTCGTACGTCTCGTACGTCTCGTGTCTCGTACGTCTGCTCGTCGTACTTGTACTTGGTACTTGTCGGTTATACAGGATCGGCCGTTCAGCGTGGCCGGGCGGCGACCAGCCTGGCCCACACCACCAGGCGGTACTTGGAGGTGTACTCCGGGGTGCAGGTCGTGAGGGTGAGGTAGTAGCCGGGCTCGGTGTAGCCGTACGCGGGCTTGGCGGTGGAGCGCGGGATCCTGTGGATCACGGTGGCGTCGCGGGCCGAGGTCTGCGGCAGCGTCCTGTCCACGGCGTACGTGTAGACCGCGCCCCTGGTCTCGACCGCGACGGTGTCCCCGCGCTCCAGCCGGTCGATGTACCGGAAGGGCTCGCCGTGGGTGTTGCGGTGCCCGGCGAGGGCGAAGTTGCCTGCCTGGCCCGGCTGTTGGGTGCCGGGGTAGTGGCCGACGTAGCCCTTGTCGAGGACGCCGCCCTTGCTGACGCCCTCGGCGACGGGGACGCGGAGGTGGAGGCGGGGGATGGTGAGGATGGCGTAGGCGTGGGACCAGTGGGGGGTCGTCGGGGTGGGGGTGGGGTCGGGTTCGCGTCGGGGGGTGTCTTCGGGTGGTCGTCGCTCGGGAGTGGCGGAGGGTGTCGGGGCGGCCGTACGGACATCACCGCCGTCGTCCCATTCCCGTTCCAGCGCCCGCACCTGCCGTTCGGCGCCCGCCCTGGCCTCGTGGTTGGTCCACCACAGCTGATGGACGACGAGGAGCAGGAGCACGACCCCGACGGTGACGAGAGCCTCCCCGCCCGCCCACAGCACCCGCCACCGCCGGGCACGCCGACGCCGGCCGCTGTGCTGTACGACGGGCACCCGCATCCGTACACCTCCTTCGCCGGGCCCGCACGATAGGGGGCGGAGCGCGAGGTCTCCAGACCCGTACGCGTCCGTACCTCCGAACACTTCCTCCACAGGTTTGAGAAAGGGCTGTCGGAACCCTCGACAACCTCATGCGCCACACCCGATGCTTCCTGTCGGCATGAACGGGACAGGCCACGACGCCGGTTCGACGACCGGCAGTTGATCGAAGCGGAGAAGTCATGATCCGACGCAGAACACTGCTGGCGGCCGCGGGCGGGACCTTCCTCGGCAGCGCCCTCGCGACCGGCACCGCGCACGCGGACGCCACGATCGCCGTCAACCCCGGTACCTCGTACGGTACTTGGGAGGGCTGGGGCACCTCCCTCGCCTGGTGGGCCAACGTCTTCGGTGCGCGGAACGACTTCGCCGACCTCTTCTTCACCACCAACAACGTGACGTACAACGGCACGAGCCTGCCCGGCCTCGGCCTCAACATCGCCCGGTACAACCTCGGCGCGTGCAGCTGGAACTCCGTGAACGGCGAGACGATGGTGGAGTCGCCGAACATCCCCGGTTTCAAGCAGATCGAGGGCTTCTGGCAGAACTGGAACAACGAGGACCCCACCTCCTCCGCCTGGGACTGGACCGCGGACGCCAACCAGCGCACGATGCTGCAGAAGGCGACCCAGCGCGGCGCGACGACCGAGCTGTTCGCCAACTCCCCCATGTGGTGGATGTGCAACAACCACAACCCGTCCGGCGCTGCGGGCGGCGGCAACAACCTCCAGACCTGGAACTACCGCCAGCACGCCTCCCACCTGGCGGCGACGGCCCTGTACGCCAGGAACAACTGGGGCGTGAACTTCGCGACGGTCGACCCCTTCAACGAGCCGGCCTCCTCCTGGTGGACCGCCACCGGCACCCAGGAGGGCTGCCACATGGACCCGGCGGTCCAGGCGGCCGTACTCCCGCACATGCGCAGCGAGTTGGACAAGCGTGGCCTGACGGGCATCCGTATCACCGCCTCCGACGAGACGAACTACGACACGGCCCGCTCGACGTGGGCGTCGTTCGGTTCCTCGACGAAAGCCCTGGTCAGCCAGGTGAACGTGCACGGCTACCAGGGCTCGGGCGGCCGCCGCGACCTGCTGTACACGGACGTGGTGACGAACTCCGGCAAGAAGCTGTGGAACTCCGAGACGGGCGACAGCGACGGCACCGGCCTGACCATGGCGTCGAACCTCTGCTACGACTTCCGCTGGCTGCACCCGACGGCCTGGTGCTACTGGCAGGTCATGGACCCGACGACGGGCTGGGCGATGATCGCCTACGACCAGAACACGCTGCAGCCGACCACCGTCCAGACCAAGTACTACGTGATGGCCCAGTTCAGCCGCCACATCCGCCCCGGCATGCGGATCCTCGACACGGGCGTGAGCTACGCGGCGGCCGCGTACGACGCGTCGGCCCGCCGTCTGGTGATCGTCGCGGTGAACACGTCGACGTCGGCCCAGACCCTGACCTTCGACCTCTCCCGCTTCACGACCGTCTCCGGCGGCTCGGGCGGCGTGGTCCCGCGCTGGAACACGGTCACGACGGGCGGGGACCGGTACCGCGCGTACACGAACACCACCCTGAGCGGGAAGTCGGTGGCGGTGCCGTTCGCGGCGAAGGCGGTGCAGACGCTGCAGATCGACGGGGTCGTGATCTAACGTCCGGCCACTGGGTCCGTCCGGCCACTGGATCAGGCGGGAGGGGACCGGCGGTCACGCGCCACGGCCACGGGCGTTGATCGGCCGCCGGTACCGGTACAGCAGCCCGGCCGTGCACGCCACGACCGGCAGTGCGACGGCGGGCACCACCCACGTCGGGCCACCGAGCCACACGGCCGGCAGCCCCACGCCGGCGCAGACGACCGCCATGGTGATGAGCAGCGGCTTGCCGTACCCGCGCCAGGTGACGCGCTCGTGGCCGTGGGAGCCGAGAGCGCCGAGGGACCTGGCGGCCGCCAGCCGCATCGCTCCGAACTGAAGCCCCAGGAGCGTGAGGAGACCCAGGAACGTGCCGATCGCGACCGTCATCTGGGGCTCGTCGCGCGGCTCTTCGGAGGTGCTCTGTCGGACGCCTCCCTCGCCGATGCCGACCGTCATGACGTCGCCGCGCCAGACGGTGCCGATGACCTGGTCTCCCGGCACCAGCCGCGCCAGCACCGGCCCCCAGTCACCGAACGCCACGGTCCCGTTCCAGAAGGGCGCGCCGCTCAAGGTCGCCTTGTAGCTGCCGCCGTTCGAGCCCGACTTGATCTTCGTGCTCTCGACGGTGAAGGGAACCGTGCGCAGACAGTCCTCCCACGCCTGCGCCGTCGCGCGGGCGGGGCACGGCTCGGCCGCCAGGTAGTCCCGGTACCGCTCGCTGTCGGAGGGCAACCACACGGCCAGCACCAGAGCGCAGCCCACGGCCGGGATCAGGGACAGCACGATGAGCAGCACGCCCACGAACCGCGACCGCCCCGTGGTTGTCATCACTCGTCTCCCTCTCCCCTTGCCGGTTGCCGGCCCGAAACAGCTCCCCCGAGCCGTCGCAGAAGCTTCCACCAGCCGGACACAGGCATACAACGGGGACGACGGGCAACCCCGGTTGGCTTGTCCCTTCCGCACTCCGGCAATCATCATCGCCCCGGGCTCCCGGCCGGCTGATCCTCCCGTGGCAGCGCCACCGAGGGCGGGCCCCGGCTGCCGCCGGCCGCCCTGGCCTGCGTATCTCTCTCCTCTGTCGGTCATCGGCAGTACGGTGTCCCCCATGCGCCCCGACACGCCTGCCGAGAACGTCGACCACCACGCCGAAGCGGCGCGCCTGGAGCGGACCGCCGGCCTGTATCCCGAGGACGCCGAGGCCCTGCTCCTGCAGGCCGCGGCCCATCTGGAACTCTCCGGCGACCGCCCCGCCGCGACCGCCCTCTACGACCGTCTGCTGACTTCCTCGGACACCCTCGAGGAGCCGTATCTGGTACGGGCCCTCAAGGCGTCCAACCTCTGGGAGTACGGCCACGAGGCCGAGGCCCGCGCGATCATCGACGGCGTGCGGGCGGCGTCCCCGCGCGATCCGGCGCCGTGGGTGATCGTGGCGGAGGCCCTGGAGTCGCACGACGAGCTGGAGGCGGCGCAGGAGACGTTCACGGAGGGCGCGCGGCTGCTGCTGACGGAGGGCACGGAAGCCCCGTACTCCACGCACCCGCTGCTCTTCGGCCGCCACCGCGTCCGGCGGATGCTGGGCGTCGGCCACGACGAGTGGGACATGCTGGCGGACACCCTGCACTCGTCGTCCTCGGTGTCCCTCGACGAGCTCCACGACCCGAAGCGGATCTGGTCCCTCGGCTCGAACAACCCCGCCGAGCTGGAGGCGGAGATCTCACGGCTCCAGGCGGAGCTGGGGGCGTACCGGGAGGCGTTGTCCCGGCCGTTCCCGGTGGCGGTACTGCACTGGCCGGCGGCGGAGCTCGCGGAGCTGGTCGCCGCGTATCCGTCCCTGTCCGCCGAGTACCCCTCGCACGAGGAGCACCTGGCGACGATAGAGGCGTCACTGCGGGAACTGGCGGCTTCCGGCACGCCGAACCTGGGGATCGTGACGGGGACCGTCCCGTCGTACGAGGCCTTCGCGGCGTCGGAGGGGGCGTCGCCGGAGGATGCGGCGTTGCTGCCGCAGTATGCGACGACGTTGGCGGCGAGGGGGCGGGCGGTGGCGTGGCCGCCGCAGCGGGGGGTTGCTTGCTGGTGCGGGTCGGGGCGGGTTTACGGGGAGTGCCACGGGGTCGGGTAAGGGGAGCGGACAGGGCGCCGCTAATTGGTCGGTCATTCGTCGAGCAGCCGCCATGCGGTGAGGGCGAGTCTGGCGCGTAGCAGTCCGGTGGGTTCGGTGAGGTCGATGCCCAGGGTCTTCCCGGTCTGTTCGAGGTGGCGGGCGACGCTGCTGTGGTGCAGGTGGAGCAGGTCGGCGGCGCGGCGCAGGGAGCCGGTGGCGCAGTAGGTGCCAAGCGTCTCCAGATCCTCCGGGCTGTCGTCGGCGATACGGGCGATCGCGGCCACGTCGGCGTTGCCCCGCACGGTGTCCTGGGGCACCTCGGCGAGCAGCGCCAACGCCCCGAGGCCGGCGTAGTGGACGACCGGTCGGCGTGGGCCGGTGAAGCGGAGGGCGGTGCGGGCTTCCCGCCAGGACCGGTCGGGGCTGTCGGCGGCGCCGATGCCCGCGCGTGCACCCGCCGGAAACAGGGCCGGGTCGCCGCCGTGAGGATGGCCGACATGGATCCCGAACTCGAAGCATTCATCCCCCTGTTCCCCCGGGCCGACCTGACCGACCCGGTCGCCGAGCGCAAGAACTTCGCCGAACTGGCCGCCGCGGTCCCGGCACCCGACACCTCGGGCATGGAGGTGGAGGACCGCATGATGCCCGCCGATCCGGACGTGCTCGCGCAGTCGCAGCAGGAAGACGACGGGTCCAGGAGGACGACGGCGACTCGGACCGATGCCCCGGATGAGGCTTGCGAAATTCTCGGCACACCACGGCCGGCAGGCGGATCCCCGGTGGCGTCATAGGGCTTCGGTCCGTACCCACGATGAGAGTCCACGAACGAGAGGAACCCCAGCCGACGCGCGGCTGGGGTTCCTCAAGGCGGTGAGTATCGGTCAGCAGGTGGAGTTGCCCACGCCGTGGA
>NZ_KQ949082.1:0-16406 GCF_001514305.1 Streptomyces dysideae | reverse complement strand
CCGTACCCTTCGCCTCAACGATCATGAGGTACTGGTTCTGGCCCTGGACCTTGTAGACCTCCGGCGCCTCGAACAGCCTGTCCTCGGTGTCGCTCATGATCGTCGTGTACGAGGAGCCGAAGCTGCTGGGGAAGTTCCCGAGCGGCATGGTCGACCGGTAGATCTTGCCGTTGTCACCGGCGAAGAACAGGTACATGTTCTGGTCGTCGGCGATCATGGTCGGGTCGATCGGGCCGCCCGCCTCACCCTCGGGGAATCTGCCGGTGAACAGCTCCTGCGGGGCGGACCAGCTGTTGGGGTTGGTGGGGTCGCTGGACGTGCGGTAGGTGAAGGTCCAGTTGGTACCCCACCCATTTGAGACCAGCACCCAGATGTTCTTGGTCGAGAGGTGGAACAGTTTGGGCGCCACCGCGCCCTCGCTCATCCCGATCTGAGTGGCCGACGCCATGTCCGACCAGTTCGTGAAGGGACTGAACCCCATCGAGCCCCACCCACCTGCGCTGGCGGTGGTCCCGTAGACCAGGTGCCTGCCGTTGTACGTCACGGTGGTGAAGTCCTTCAGCGCGGTCCACCCGTTCGCCGGCTGCGCCAGCGGAGCCGTCGAGGTCCACCGGTACGTCGACGGAAGAGCACACGCGTTGCTCGCCCCGGACAGGCCGGTCCACTTCTGGTTGTTGCCGCCGGTGCACGACCAGATCTGCACCCCCGTGCCGTTGGCCTTACCCCAGCCCGAGACGTCCAGGCACAGCCCGGACCGCACGCCGACGATCGTGCCGTCGGGGTTCACCCGCCACTGCTGGTTGTCACTGCCGGTGCACGTCCAGATCTGCACCGGGGTCCCGGACGTGGTGGCGCCGCCCCGGACATCCAGGCACTTGTTGCCGTACACGGTCAGCTGGTTGCTGTCCGTCAACGTCCACTGCTGGTTGGTGCCGCCGTGGCAGTCCCAGATGTGCACGTTCGCGCCGTCGGTCTGGCTGAAGCCCTCCACATCGAGACAGCGGCCGGAATCAACACCGCGCACGTCGCTGGTGGTGGCCGCCTGGGCCGGGCCGGCGACGAGCAGCGCCGCCAACGCGGCCAGGGCCGCAACCGCGGCGGCGAGCATCGCGGACGGGCGTCTGAGACTGAAACTACGTCTGTGCATAAGGACCTCGTCATCCTTGAGCAAGCGACTCCGGTCTGGCCCGTCAGGGGCTGTCCGGAGGCGGTGTGGTGCGGCCCTGGAGTGTTCGGCATAGCGAACACGGGTCGAAGTATCGAGCAACTGGATAATAGGGTTCCGGTGATCAGCGTCAACACCTCTCGCAAAATTCGCGGGCAGAAACGTTCGCAGGCTGAAACCAGGCGGCTTCAAGTCCCGTGGTTGTACGGGTCTTTGGCGTGAGGGGCAGGCAGCAGTGCGGGCACGATCTCCGGTCCCTGCCGTGCCGTGAACCTGGGTCCGCTTGACCCCGGCCAGGTCGCTGACCTGCGTCCCTGCTTCGACTCGGTGCCCGACCCGCGCGCGGCGGGGCCGATGGTACTCACTGAGCGTTTTCCATCCTCACTCTGAGCCGGCGATATGAAGCGTGAGGACAGCCTGGACCAGGCTGGTGTGCCGAGTGGTCGAGCAGCGGGGCTTGCGCAGGAGCCGCCAGCTGGCCGGTGCTCAGGCGCCGCCACCGGGTACCGAGCTCCCGGCGATGCCTGCGCAGCTTGGCGAACATGAAGCCTCTGGTGGAGACGGATTTCGGTCGAGAACCCATCCACCAGGGGCTTCACTTGTCTGTCAGCCCAACTGCCCACCCTCACGGCCAGGTTGGAAAACGCTCACTGACGCAGGCAGGTGATTGAGCGTCAAACCCCGTTGTCAGTGCCTCCCCATAGAGTGGAGACATCACTCGGGGAGCCTCGGAGGGGGAGCAGAAACATGTCCGCAAACAAGATCCAGCACAAGGTGAATCACGTCGCGCTGGTAGTGGACTGTTCGGGTTCAATGCGTCCGCACCAGAGTCAACTCATTCGCGTTGTGGACGAGTTCGTGGCGGGGTTGAAGGCCGAATCGGACAGCCTCGGCCACGAAACCCGGATCAGCCTCTACTCCTTCGACCATAAGGTGGAGAACCTGGTCTGGGACATGGACGTGAAGCATCTGCCGTCCATGCGGGGGCTGTACCAGGTCAACAATGGCGCTACGGCCCTCATCGAGGCTTCTCTGAAGTCCCTGGACGACCTGGGCCATATCTGGGAGGAATACGGCGAGCACAGCTTCCTCCAGATCGTGGTGACGGACGGCGAGGAGAACGCCTCTGGCGGCGACAGGCGGCACGACGGCGACATGGCCATCCTTGGCCCCTGGCTCGACAGGATCACGGCGAAGATGAGCGGGCTTCCGGGCCACTGGACCTCCGCAATCCTCGTTCCGAACTCCCTGGCCAAGCGGACCGCCCAGAACTACGGTTTCCCGGCCGGGAACATCGCCATCTGGGATGCGGATTCCCAGAAGGGCGTCGAGGAGGCGATCGGCACCGTGCGCGCTGCCGCCACCAGCTTCCTCCGCGGACGAGAGCAGGGGGTGCGCGGCACGAAGAACCTGTTCGCCGTCGGTCAGGACATATCGGTTGACGAGGTGCGGGCGAAGCTCGAACCGATTCCGGCCGACAGGTACCGGCTCCTGAAAGTTGACAAGGAGGTCGAGATTCGCCCCTTCGTCGATTCACATCCGGGCGTGACGTACGAACGTGGTTCGTGTTACTACCAGCTGGGCGCCCGGGCTCAGGTTCAGCAGAACAAGGAAGTCATCGTGGTCGAGAAGGACACCGACCGCGCCTATACCGGCGACGCGGCGCGCAGCCTTTTGTTCGGTACGGGTGTCCAGGGGACCGTCTCCGTGAAGGCGGGGAACAACCCCAAGTTGGAGGTGTACGTACAAAGTCGTTCGGTGAATAGGAAGCTCAAGCCGAAGACGCGTCTGCTCATCATGCTCTGAAATCAAAGAGCGACGAGCGGGGGGCTCGGACGCACGCGGCCTGCCCCGGCCCCTGTGGTGGCGCCAAGGAAAATGACCCCGGATCTCAAGATTCCCGACAGAGTCTCTCACTGGTCCGGCCGAGGATCCGTACGCCCGCCGACTCTCTGCTGAACGAGGAGGCGGCGCAAGAGGGTTGCGGCATGGTCACCGCACCTGAACCCCAGAGCGCATTCTCACATCCCGGGGTCCTCGGAAGCGATGCGGTCCAGAAGTGTGCGGGCTTCCCGGATGCGCGGGTGGGCCGGGTGCAGAAACCGCTCACAGGCGGTCAGCGCCTGCCGGGCCGAGGCTTCCGCTTCGCTGGGACGGTTCAGGCCGTGCAGGGCTGTGGCAATGGCCATGTCCAGGGCGCCGCTTCCGGCGCGGACCCAAGTCGGCGTGAGCCGGTGCGCCTCAGCCAGGGCCTCCTCGTAGCGACCCTGTCCGTTCATGCTGTCCACCAGCACGCAGTGCATGGCGGCGGCCATGCGGCCCTCCGCACGGGGCAGGTTGCCGCGGGCGATCGCCTCCGCCTCCTCGTGGCGGCCCTGTCTGCGCAGGACATGCGCGAGGTTGCCCAGAACGCACAGCTCGGTCTTCCACACCCCGGTGAGATGCGGGAGACGGGTGATGGCGCGCAGGATGTCGAGGGCCTCGGCCTCCGCCTCCGTGTACCGATGCTGGTCGGCGAGGATCACCACACGGCTTGTACGGGCCTCCAGCCACAGCAGCCGCGCGTTGCCGGGTGCCGGCTCCAACTCCGCGATCAGCGTCTCCAACTCGGGCAGTACATCGGCACTGCGTCCGTGCGAGATGGCCGCCGCCGTGGCCAACGTCCTGGCGCACCACCCCAGGAAGAGATGCCGCCCCCGGGGACGTTGCGGCAGGGCGGCCGCAAAAGCCCATGCCTCCGCCTCGGTCTCCTCGTACTCGCCCGCCGTGTACAACTCGTAAAGGCGGCGGAGGGTCTCCTTCTGCCAGCGGGTCGCCTTGTTCTTGGGCCACCAGCGGTCCGTGAGCATTCGTACGATCTTCACTGGACGAAAGGTAGCGTGCGTGGGGACGGGCGGGGGGAGTCGTCCAGCCCTTATTCACGCTTGGCGCTGAAGCGCCTGCCGATGGGCAGGACGTCCCATCCGCATCACCGGACGGGGCTGAGCTCAACGAGAATGTTCGCAGTCGGGGTTGGAGTGGCACCTGTCGGGGCCCGACGGATTCCGCCTTATCCATGTGCGTTGACGGCGCGGGCGGCTTGGATGTCGGTGAGGTTGTCTTCGGCCCACCGGCACACCTCGGTCAGCAGGGGCGACAAGGACTCTCCGAGAGCGGTGAGCGAGTACTCGACGTGGGGCGGTACGACGGGGAACGCGACGCGTCGTACGATCCCGTCGGTCTCCAGGGTGCGTAGCGTCTGGGTAAGCATCTTCTGGCTGATCCCGCCGAGGGCTCGTCGCAGTTCGGCGTGGCGGAGAGTGCGACCGCGCAGCGCGTACAGGATCAGTGCGCTCCACTTGTCGGCGATCAGGTCGAGCACCTCCCGTGAGCCGCAGTTCGGGTCGAACACGTCGGGTTCCATCGGACCCTCCTGGGACAGGCACCAAATGGTGCGTACTTCCGGGCATGACGGTACCCGCCTACGGTCACGTACATCGATCGCCCAACCGAATCCGGGGACCAGATGTCCGACCTGACCATCCATACACACACCGCCGGCGAGGCCGGACTGTACGTCAACTCCTACCTGGTGGAGACCGCTCAGGGCGTCGTCGTGGTGGACACAAGCCTGCTCCACTCCGACATCGCCGCGCCGGACGCGCGGCTGGTGACGCTGGACAAGCCGGATTCCTTACGAAAGAGAGCAAGCAATGAAGATCGCGGTACTGGGCACGGGCGAGGTCGGGCAAAGGCTCGCCACCAAGCTGGCCACCCTGGGCCATGAGGTCACGATGGGCTCCAGGACGGCGGACAACGCGGAGGCCAGGCAGTGGGCCGCGGACAACGGCGGCGCGCACGGCACCTTCGCCGACGCCGCCGGCGCTGCCGAACTGGTGGTGAACGCGACCGGCGGCCTGGTCTCCCTGGCCGTGCTGGAAGCCGCGGGCGCCGACAGCCTGCGCGGCAAGGTGCTCATCGACGTGTCCAACGCACTCGACTTCTCCGACGGGTTCCCGCCCAGGGTCGTCACTCCCGACGGCGGCAGCCTCGCCGAGCAGCTCCAGAAGGCGTTCCCCGAAACGCGGATCGTCAAGACCCTCAACACCATGAACAACACGGTCATGGTCGAGCCCAGCCGGGTCCCCGGCCACCACAACGTATTCCTCAGCGGCAACGACGAGCATGCCAAGGCCGAGGTGGCGGCGCTGCTGCGGTCCTTCGGCTGGGCCTCCACTCAGATCACGGACCTCGGGGACCTGTCCAGCGCCCGCGCGACAGAACTGCTCATGCCGCTGTGGCTGCGGCTCTACGGGGTCCTCGGCCCGGTGGACTTCAACATCTCGGTCGTCGCCGCGTAGCCCCACCCAGTCTCCGCGCGCAACACACGGTTCGGGGTTTGGCTGAGGACCGATCGCCCCCAAGGCGCAAGGACGGATCCACAGCGCCTCCCGTCCCTTCGATCGACCGTCAGCACACCCGTGACGCGGACAGGGCTGTACGGGTTCATGGGATGTGTCGTCCCAATGAGTTTCCTTGTGGGGCAATCGACCGGCACACTCAGTGACCGATCCGGGCTACCGTGCCGTCCTACGGGGCTGACACCGGCCGTGGCGGGCGCGCATGGCCTCACTTTCACTTACCGCTCATGACCCGGGCCACGGTGCGTGCTGCGTACCGTGCCCCTGCGCACTGGTGCTGTGCCAGCTCCGACCATGTCCCCTCGCGGGACGAGCCGCAATCAGTCAACCGATCGAGACAGAGGTGAATAGCGATGCGGATTCTGGCTTCGCACAAGGCACGCCGAGCGGCTGCCGCTTTGGGCGTGGCGGTGTTGGGCACGGGGATTGGTTCCCTCGCCAGTACACCGGCGCATGCCAGTGGCAGCTACACGGGCCGGGCCTACGTGGCCGGTGCCGGCACGATGTACAACGACTGGACCGACGAAGGCGTGGTGAATGTCGAAGTCCATCGGTATTCGAACGCAACCTGCTTGTGGCAGGCGATCCTCTGGGCCAACGGCCACCTGTCAAAGAGCGGGATCGATGGCGTCTTCGGCGACCAGACCGATGCCGCGACGCGGGCCTTCCAGCGGGCGCGGGGTCTCTCTCCGGACGGCTCTGCGGGCCGCCAGAGCTGGACTGCCGCGGGCGGGATCTCACACACCGTCGACACGTCTGACTGGGTCAACGGAATGTACTCCGGCTGGGAGGGTGCGTTCAGCGTTCGTCGCAGCAACGCCGGGAACTACCAGTTCAACTTCGGCAACGGGTGGCAGTGGGCGTCGTATAACTCTCGCACCTGCAGCTAGTTCAACGCCTCGCCGCAGTGCGATCGTTCGCGTAGGCGTGCACAGGCCGCTCGATGCAAGGAGCGGTGGAGCGCCCGTCTGACGGTACGAACCACCCGTCTCACCGGAACGCGACCTAGACACACGTGAGCCACCTCCCCGCCGCTGCGGCAGGGAGGTGGCGGCAGTGAGTCGTGTGCATCGCGAAGGACTGCAGGTCAAGGGGGCTGGTGTGCGCGGGTTTCAGCGTGCTCGTGCTGGTCGGCGGCCGGTGTCCATGGTGAAGATCGTCTGACAGAAAGATGGTTGTCCCGGCGAGCAGAAACGCCGCCGCCGGCTCCTCGTGCAGCGGACCAATGATCAGAACCGCGCAGACGTAGGATGCGGCCCCCGCAGCGACGGGAAACCACGCGTATACGGGCCGCCGAATCACCCTCGTCCGCATCCAGAACCACCCCCGGCAACAGATCCTTTACGCAGGCAGATGCGGGGTCAAGGTCAGTGCATGGCGAGCGACGGTGTACCGGCAGCGGCGCAGTTCGGACCTCAGGGCGTCTGCGTGTCCGGCGTACCCGGCCGCACCGCGTCCGAGACGGACTTCACGCCGCCGTGCGCGGTGAGGCCCCCGTCCACGGGAATTTCCGCTCCGGTGATGAAGGAGGACGCGTCGGAGAGGAGGAAGACGACCAGGGGCGCGACGTCGTCGACGGCGCCGCTGCGGCCGAGGGGCGTCTCACCGATGGTCGCCTCGCGGAACGCACCAGCCCCGGCTCGACGACCGGCGGGAGTCGTGGTCGGCGCGGAACTTCACGAACACGCCCTGGATGAACCGGTCCAAGGTCACCACGGCGTGGGGGCACTACCTGGGCCCCGCCTCCGCCCCGGCCTCCGTCTCGCCGTACGCCGCCCCGGCGCGCGCTGCCGACCTTTCCGGCCTGCCGCCCGCCTACGTCGCCACAGCTGAGCTCTACCCGAACCGCGACGACGACATCTCCACGCGCTGCGGCCGCTCCAGACGGGCGTGTCGGTCGAACTCCACCAGTGGCCCGGCACCTTCCACGACTTGCAGGCGATCCTGTCCGCCGAGGTGTCGCAACGGCAGATCGGTGAGCTGGGGGCGGCGTTGCGGCGGGCGTTGGCCGAGTGAGGTGGGCGAGGTGGCCGAGTGAGGCGGCCGGCCTCCGCCACAACGCCCGCGACCCTCGCCGCCCTCGCACTCCTCGGCCTCGGATGATCACAACGGCGGCACCTACCAGCAGTGGCTCTGACGGTCTTCTGACCCTTCCTCAGCACCAGCTCGGTGTTCCAGCCCCGGGTCCCGCCCGCCAGGTCGGTGCGGGCACCCGGGGCGCCTCAAGGACAGCTCACGGGCGCAGGGAGCTGTCGGTCAATAACTGTCGATCGTGTCCTGACTCTGGCATCACCACAGGGTCACCAGCTGTGGCTCTATTCCGATCTCCTGGGCCTCACGGATGTGTGCCGTCACACTGGCGAAGAACAGAACGTGATTCACCAGGTGGCTCGTCCTGGAGGTCAAGGGCAACGGGCGTGGGGATGGTAAGCCGTGGGTGAGCGGAACAGCAGTGCGACGCATGCGGTGAAGACGGCAACAACCCAGGGGACCTGGTGGTGGTCTGCGGGCGGGAATGCAAGCGACCGGTCGTCCTGGACACGAGGGCGGGTGCTCGCCGCACTGGCGGCGCTGACATCACTGCTGCTGGCGTTCCATCGGCAGGTTCCAAACACCCCCGGACACCTGGGCAGCCTGCTGGAATCGTTCCTGCCCTGGTCCGGCCTGGTGATCGTGGTGCTGCTCGGCCTGGCGTTGCTGCGCCGCTCTGCTGTCGCGCTGGTGACCCTGCTCTTGCCGGTGGCGGCCTGGACGTACCTTTTCGGCGGGCTGCTGCTGCCCGGGGCGAAGTCCGGTGCGCACGATCTGGTCGTGGTGCAGCACAACGTCAGCGACGAGAACACCGACCCCGCGGGCACAGCCCGCTCCCTGGCCGATGCCGAGCCCGACCTCATCGGCCTGGAGGAGCTGGTGCCCGCGTCGCTGCCGGTCTACGAAAGAACCCTCGCCCCGCGCTACCGGCACCACGCGGTTGTGGGCACCGTCGGACTCTGGTCGAAACATCCGCTCACCGATGTCCAGAAACTGGACATCAAACCCGCTGGGATCACAGAGCCCTGGAGCCGCGGGCTACGGGCCGTGGTCCGCGCTCAGCACCGTGAGACCGCGGTGTACGTCGTGCACCTGCCCTCAGTCCGCGTCACCGCGTCCGGCCTCGCCTCCTCCCGGCGTGACGAAAGCGCCGGCCTGCTGGGCAAGGCCCTCGCCGCCGAGAAGTCGAAGACGGTGATACTCCTCGGCGACCTCAACAGCACGGCCGACGATCGTGGGCTGGCCCCGCTGAACTCACAGATGAACGTGCCGACACGGGGCTTCGCCTTCAGCTACCCCGCGGCCTTCCCACTGGCTCGGATCGACCAGATCATGGCTCGCTCGGCGACCGTCGGTCACATTCGCACTCTGCCCGCTACCGGAAGCGACCATCTCCCGGTCACCGCCCGGATCACGCTGGGCTGAGGGAATTTCCTCCGGGGCAACAAGCCTGCGCGTGTGACAACTGCCGTGCCTCGACGCAACCAGCCAGACTCATCATCTCCGGCTGGAGTATCAGGGCGTCTGCGTGTCCGGCGTACCCGGCCGCACCGCGTCCGAGATGGACTTCACGCCGCCGTGCGCGGTGAGGCCCCCGTCCACGGGAATCTCCGCTCCGGTGATGAAGGAGGACGCGTCGGAGAGGAGGAAGACCACCAAGGGCGCGATGTCGTCGACGGTGCCGCTGCGGCCGAGGGGCGTCTCACCGATGGTCGCCTCGCGGAACGCCGGGGTGGCGGCGGCGGTCATCTCGGTCTCGATGTAACCGGGGTGAACGGTGTTGACACGAATACCCCGCGGCCCCAGCTCCATCGCCGCGATCTTCGACACCCCGCGCAGGGCCCACTTGCTCGCGGTGTACGCCACGGGGTAGTAGCCGGTGAGCGCGGCGGACGACCCGACGTTGACGATGGCCGACCCTGGCGGCATCAGCGGCGCGAGGTGCTGGATGCCGAGCAGCGGCCCGGTGGCGTTCACCGCGTGGACGTCCGCGAAGTCCTCGGGTCGGACCTCACCGAGACGGTCACGCTGAATGACGCCGGCGTTGTTGACCAGGCCGTGGACATGGCCGTACGTCTCACGCAGCTCGGCGGCGAGGGCGGTCCAGTCGGACTCGCTGGTGACATCGAGGCGGCGACAGTCGCCGTCCGGTTCCGGACGTACGTCGGTGGCTATGGCCTTGGCGCCGGCCTGGGCCAACGCCCTTGCCTCGGCGGCGCCTTGGCCTCGGGCTGCGCCTGTGATGACTATGACCTTGCCGGTCAGGGGG
This sequence comes from Streptomyces dysideae, assembly GCF_001514305.1. Taxonomy (GTDB): domain Bacteria; phylum Actinomycetota; class Actinomycetes; order Streptomycetales; family Streptomycetaceae; genus Streptomyces; species Streptomyces dysideae. The sequence continues at coordinate 6,541 of NZ_KQ949082.1, read as the reverse complement.
TGGGTGGGGTGGTCGCTTTCGATCATCGCGCTCATGGCGGAGAACATATCTTCGCCGGGTAACGGGCCGTTGATCGCGCCGACCAGGCTCGTGGTCGTCTGGAGGCAGTCAACGCCCTCGCTTCGCCGCAGCTGGCAATCCGCGTCCGCCAGCGACGTCTTGCAGCGATTCAGTCAAAACCTGAAGCATTTCAGCCCATACTTAGAAGCACCTCGCACAGTCGCGGTACTGCTGGGGCCTATATCCGTTCCCTGCAGTACCGTCGTGCTCACTCAGTGTTCGCAGAATCCGACGGGCCGCTCCTCCCCCACGCAGGCCCCGTCCTGTGTGTCCCAGGAGCAGCCACGGCCATGCCTTACACGCCTTCCGCCGACTGGCAGTACGAAGTTCCGACGAGCGGGAGCAAGCGACTCCCGCCTGCCGCTCGGTACGTCCAGTCCCTCACTCACCAGGGTTACGGCTTCGAGGCGGCCATCGCCGACCTCATCGACAACTCCATTGATGCCGGAGCCACCAAAGTAGTCGTCAGCTTCCTGCGCGAGTCAGACCGGCTCGTCAGTCTTCTCGTCGTCGACGACGGCCGCGGCATGGACGAAGCCGGGCTTGACGTAGCGATGACTGTTGGTGGCCGAACCGAGTACAGCGATTCCGCGCTAGGTCATTTCGGCGCCGGTCTGAAGGCCGCTTCACTCTCGCACTCTGACGCGCTGACACTGATCAGCCGCACGAAGCGAAGCCCGTCAGCGGGCCGACGCTGGCGCACGGCGGCCGCTCAGGCCGACTTCAGCTGCGACATCGTTGACGCTCGGTACTGCCAGGACCTCGTGGACCGCTATGACGGCGTCATCGAGTGGCACGGCACGATCGTGCGCTGGGATGGTGTCCGCGCCTTCGAAACCGTGACAGACGGCCAGACCGACCGCTTCCTCAACGAGGCGATTGAGAAGCTGGAAACCCACCTCGGCCTGTACCTCCACCGGTTCCTTGCCCGTGGGGACTTCCATGTCGACATCGTCGTAGAAGACGTCCAGACCCGCGATGAACTTGACCACCGCGGGATCGAGCCGATCGACCCGTTCGGATACCGGATCCCAGGTCGGTCCAGCTACCCGCGCACCTTCACAGCGCCCGTTGAGGGTGTTGGTGACGTCAGGATGACCGGACACATCTGGCCTCCCAAGTCGCCGCTCGTCGCGTACCGGGGCATCGGCCCACTCGCGGACCGCCAGGGCTTCTATGTCTACCGGCACGATCGCCTGGTACAGGCTGGCGGTTGGAACGGCACCCGCAGCGCGGAGGCCCACCACAACCTGGCGCGGATAGCCATCGACCTCCCCTCAGCCCCGAACGACGTCTTCAGCCTCACGGTCAAGAAGGACGGGGTGAACGTCACACCGGCTTTTGCCCGCGGGCTGGAGAAGGCCGCAGACGACAGCGGCCGTACCTTCGCGGCGTACCTCCAGGACGCCGAAACCACGTACCGCGAGGCTGCTCGCCGCTCCACTGAAGTCAAGCGCCCAGAGGTCGTCCCTCCTGGCAAGGGCATAGACCCGAAACTGAAGCGCACCCTGCGAGACGAACTGCCGCAGCTCGAAGGGGCGGCTCCCGTCACTTTCCGCTGGGAGAGCATGCCTTCGCACACGTTCTTCAGCATCGACCGCGACGAGCATCTCGTACGCCTCAACAAGGAGTACCGCGAGGCTTTCAACGGTGACCGCCGCGCTGGATCCAACGATGCGCCGGTCCTCAAGGGGCTGCTCTACATCCTCCTTGAGAAGAACTTCCGCATGGGCCGCTCCAGCGCCCAGCGCGACGATGAAATGGCGCTGTGGAACAGCGTCCTGATCTCTGCAGCCCGCTGCGAGATCGCCCGCTACGAGACCGACGCTGGCTGAGCCGGAACTGGACGACACCACAGATGACCGACCAACTGCTTGACCTTCACTTCGATGTTCTGGCCTCCATGCAACGCGGCGGCCCGAGTCACTTTTCCAAGCGTGCCTTCGCATTCTCGGACGACCTGGAGCCGAGCGAGATCGACCTCAGCTGCTTCCTGGAGCGCCTGCTGGCCGCTTCCCCTGGTGATGAACTCCTCGTTCTCTGGCATCGCACTCTCACCGCATGGGACTTCGACGAGAACGCCAAGTGGTCCTCGGCTCCAGCACGTACCGACGAGCGTCGAGCGGACGCATACACGCGCCTCGGTTTCGGTGAAGAGCTGTGCAAGGCCCTGGACTCGGCCTTCCCTGTGTTCAAGGAACCGGGAACGGTCGTCATCAGCAAAGAGTTCGCGCCTTGGTACACCCGGGAGAACGCAGCCACTCGCGCCTTCTACTGGAAGGCGTACGAGCGTCTCCTGCGCAGCAAGGGCTGGTCTGACACTGCGGTTTCTGGGCTCGACCAGGCGGCTCACAGTGTCGTCGAACGGCTCTCCGACCCAACCCGGGAAGAGGCCTACGGAGCTCGCGGCCTCGTCGTGGGTTACGTCCAGTCCGGCAAGACGGCGAACTTCACAGGTGTCACGGCCAAAGCCATCGACGCCGGCTACCGCCTCGTTATCGTCCTTGGCGGCACCCTCAACCTCCTCCGCGGCCAGACGCAGCGGCGTCTCGACATGGAGCTCATCGGCCAGGAAAACATCCTGCGCGGAGCCGACCCGGGCAACCCCGATGCTCTCGTTGGGATCGACTACCAGGACGACGAGGACTGGCCGCACAAGTTTGTCTCCCATGACGGTCGGCCTTCTGCGCGCGGTGCCTTCGACATCGAGCGTCTCACTACCCGCCAGGACGACTACCGTCGGCTCCTGAACGGCATCCGTGCCCTGGAGTTTGAAAAGCACGACCGGACCCGCCCGCTCCACGACCCGGTGAACCTGCACGATGCCGCGGCACGCATCATGGTCGTGAAGAAGAACAAGACGGTCCTCTCCAATCTGGTCGATGACCTACGCAAGATCGGCCCGCTGCTGTCCGAAATCCCAGCGCTGATCATCGACGACGAGTCTGACCAGGCGTCCATCAACACCACAGACCCGAAGAAATGGGAAGCCGGGAAAGTCACTCGCACTGCGATAAATGGCCTCATTACGGACTTGCTGCGGCTGCTGCCACGTGCCCAGTACGTGGGCTACACGGCGACGCCGTTCGCCAACGTCTTCGTGGATCCCGGCGACGAAGAAGACATCTTCCCCCGCGACTTCCTGATCTCCCTGCCGCGCCCCACCGAGTACATGGGCGTCCAGGACTTCCATGACCTCGACTCGCCCATCCCCCGGGAGGACCGGACAGTCGCCAATTCCAAGGAGAAGGCGCACGTACGAGGGATCAAGAAGTCCACTGGCGATCTCCTGCAGGAGGCCATGGACGCCTTCGTTCTGTCAGGCGCACTAAAGGCGTATCGGGCCGCCAATGGCACTCCTGAAGGCCCCTTCCGCCACCACACCATGCTGGTCCACGAGTCGGTCAGGATGGATGACCACAGCGCGCTGGCAGACCGTCTGACTGCGATGTGGAACAACGCCGGGTACACCGGTGCCGAGGGACACGCGCGCCTCGCAGCCCTGTTCGACTCCGACTTCGCACAGGTATCTGCCGCTCAGGCCGCCGATCTCCCCACCCCCGCGACATACGACGAACTGCGGCCCTACGTCAGCCGGGCACGCCAGCTCATCAACGCAGGCGGTGGACCAGTCATCGTTGTCAACGGCGACTCCGACCGTTACTTCGCCCAGCTGAACCTCGACTTCGACCGCACTCCTAACGTCTGGAAGATCCTTGTCGGCGGGACGAAACTCTCCCGGGGCTTCACGGTGGAGGGTCTGACCATCACCTACTACCGCCGGACAACCCAGCAAGCGGACACACTGATGCAGATGGGCCGGTGGTTCGGCTTCCGGCCGGGCTACCGCGACCTGGTGCGCTTGTACATCGGCCGCGAGGAACTGATCGGCAAGAGCAAGACCGTTGACCTGTACGAGGCCTTCGAGGCGATCTGCCTTGATGAAGAGCTATTCCGGGCCGAACTGGCCCGGTATGCGCCGCTGGTGGATGGCAAGCCGCAGGTCACGCCGGCCCAGATTCCACCGCTTGTGGCCCAGCATCTGCCGTGGGTCAAGCCGTCGGCCCGCAACAAGATGTTCAATGCAGAGCTGGTGGAGGTGCGTTCGCCGGGTCAGCCCATCGAACCCGCTGCGTACCCGTTGGACTTGAGGACCACAGCTCGCAACACCGAGCGCTGGCGGTCCCTTCTCGCACGACTGAGCGGTTCGTCCACCGCGTGCCGCCTCCAGCCGGACAGCACGACTCCGCTGCCGCGCAGCTTCCAAGCAGCCTCTACTGTTGTGCCGCATTCGGATCTGCTGGGGGTTCTCAGCTCTCTCGAATGGGAAGGCGGGAATGTCCTCGCGCCGCACCTCACCTACCTCTCTCAGCTAGACGGACGCCTTGCCCGGGTCGACGACTGGCTCGTGATCGCCCCGCACCGGACCGAACGCCATCGGATTGAGGCAGCACTGCTGGGTCACGGCCCCTTCTCTCTGTTCCGGCGTAGCCGCCAGGCGGGCAAGGTTTCCTTCGGCCGTATTTCCGGTCTTGAACACCGCGCATACGCACAACAGTTGATTAACCAGGCCTACGCAGGAGCAACCGACGGCAGCACCCCAACGATCGGCCTGCACCGTGGAGTGGTACTGCTGTATCCCGTGGTCGAAGCGGCAACGGACGCCGAGGTCAAGGCTGTCGCAGCCAACGGTACGGCAGATTCCTCTGAGGTCATCATGGCCTTCACGGTGATCCCGCCTCGCGCAGCCATCGACTCCAAGCGCCAGCTCGTACGCTTCAAGGCCAAGGACTCAAGTCGTCCTGACGCCGCTATCGTCAACGTCACAGACAGCTGACCACAGACACCAAACACAGCCCGCCGGACAAGGACGGAAATTGCTTCCATTCGAGGAAGAAGACATCAAGGCCGCTGCCCGCATCTACCGGCAGGATCTGGCACAAGATGACCGTGAACTCATCGAGGTCTACGATCACATCCGTGCCCTGGACCCTTCCGGGCAACGGTTTGCCTTCGTCCTCCGCGACACCATCGACCAGCTGCTCAACGGCGAAGTAACTGGCCGCTACGACTGGAAGACGCTGTTCAAGACCGAAAAGACCCACGCCGGAACCCTGGTCGAGATCAATCTCCAGTGGGAATTCAAGTTCGACGACGGCATCAACATGGACTACCAGATCGCCGGAGTCGACGTGGACTGCAAATACTCCCAGCAGTTCGGCGCCTGGATGATCCCACCCGAGGCGTTGGGTCACCTGTGCCTACTGGTATGGGCCGACGACTACAAGACCCAATGGAGCGCAGGCCTCCTTCGCATACGGCGCGAGTGGCTCAACGGAGGCAACAACCGCGACCTCAAGCTCACCATTAAAGCTGAGCATCGCGACAAGATCCTCTGGCTCTGGCGTAACGCAGAGCTGCCGGAGAACGTCCTGCTGCACATGAATCCTCTCGACCGTGAAGCGGTGTTCGCATCAAAGTCGGGGCAGCAACGCCTCAATGAACTCTTCCGCCGGGTACAGAGGCGTCGTATCGGCCGGAACGTTGTTCGCACCGTGGCCCAGCAGAAGGACTACATGAAGCGCGTACGGGGCAACGGCGGTTCGCGCTCAGCACTGAGGCCCGAGGGGATCATCATTATGGGCGACTATGAGAGCCACCGAGCAGTTGCCCAACGGCTAGGCATTCTGCAGCCTCGCGAAGGAGAGTTCGTGAGCGTACGGGTGGCCCGAGCTGGAACCCGTCACCGCTCCGCCCCTCAGATAACTCTTGACGGCGAAACCTGGGTGGTCGCCGATGACAGCGACCCTGCTGAAATAGCTCCGCACCTGCCGTCCCACGGTTCCACTGTTTAGCCAACGACCCCAGCAATTCCGCTGTCGAACGTCCTGGGACTATGCATGCCACTTGACCCGAACCAAAGATCTCTCATCGACACACACTTGGGAGACCCCGAGGCTATCAGCGCCATTTTTTTGGGCTCTGCTGGAACGAATCCAAACTAAGTAACGTGGCAAGTATCGATCTCAATGAGGCCGAGACGCTAGTCGAGGCCTCTATGCGCCACGCATTGGGATGGAATCCTTCCTGGCTCACGGCTGCGGGATATGCAGCCTATGACGCCAAGGGGACTGCACTTGATAAAGGTGCCTTCGCTGCTGGTCCGGTTATCTGGGAACCTGAAGTACGAACAGCCCGCCTGGACGACAAAGTAAAGGACACCGCGAAGGGCCACAGCCGCAGGCGGCGTACCTCAGCTGAAATCGCGGTACTCGCACTGTGGGGGCATGTAGTGAACACCAGGAACATTGCGATCGAAGGGCCAGTAGACCTGGAGAGGAACACACGAGGCGCCCGCTTCCGTGATCTGCTCATTCACTACTTACAGCGCAGCCTCCCAGTCGGCTGGAGGGTCCGCCACGAGGTCCCTCTCACCCACATCCGCGGACTGCATATGCGGCGAGACGTAGGCGACAGGAAG
>NZ_KQ949081.1:213124-311141 GCF_001514305.1 Streptomyces dysideae | reverse complement strand
GCCCCACACGTAAAGATCAAACCTGCGGGTTACGTGGACCGAGCAGACGGCGGCTAACGGGTACCACCAAGGCACCCGATACCACGGTGCGATTCAGCTACTCATCGAGCCGACAGGCCGAAGCATGGCGGGCAAGTGGGTCGGGTTCGGCAAAGACTTCGATGTGAACACGGGCCCGTGGGAGCTGCGCCTACGCGACCGATCGACCGGCCGCGCGAGCATCGAGCGGTACTCGACTACACCGCAGTAAGGGATCGGGGCACTCTCCTACAAGGAACAGCGGGAGTCGCCCTGTGCGGGCGGCCCGGCCGCCGAGTCTGCCCCAACTGGTTCGACCTGGCGGGTGCACAAGATCTGCCCACTCTCATGTTCCCCTGAGCGTCATCATGCGAAATCCTCGTTCAACGGGTCGATGAGCAGGCCCGGCAGGGAGCGGAAGGCGGCAGCCCCGATTGGCCCGAAAGACATCATTCGTCAGGATCGGGCCATGGCCTCTGAGCGCGCGTTCCGCCCGCACCGTGTCGTCGTCCTCGCCCTGGACGGACTGCTCCCCTTCGAGCTGGGCATCCCGCACCGGATCTTCGGCCGTCCCAAGGACGCCGAGCGGCGGCATCTGTACGAGGTGATCACCTGCTCGGTGCGCCCGCCGGGCCCGGTCGAGACCAACGCCGACTTCGCCATCCACGTCCCGAACGGCCCGGAAGCCCTGGCCACCGCCGACACCGTGATCGTCCCGGCGTCGTACGAACTCGGCCCGGTCTACGAGGAGGGCGCCCTGACCGACGAACTGGCCGCCGCGCTCGCCCACATCCGGCCCGGCACCCGGTTCGCCTCCATCTGCACCGGCGTCTACGTCCTCGCCGCCGCCGGCCTCCTCGACGGCCGGCCCGCGACCACGCACTGGGCCGACGCCGAGCGCCTCCAGCGTCTCTTCCCGCGCGTCAGGGTCGACGCGGACGTCCTGTTCATCGACGACGGCGACGTGCTGACCTCGGCGGGCGTGGCGGCCGGGATCGACCTGTGCCTGCACATGGTGCGCCGCGACCACGGCACGGCGGTCGCGAACGAGGTGGCCCGCCGTACCGTCGTACCTCCCCATCGGGACGGCGGGCAAGCGCAGTTCATCCACCGCCCCGTGCCCGACCCGCAGCTGGCGACCACGACCGCCGCGCGCGCCTGGGCGCTGGGCCGGCTGCACGAGCCGATCCAGCTGCGGGACATGGCAGAGCAGGAGGCCATGTCCGTACGGACGTTCACCCGCCGGTTCCGCGAGGAGGTCGGCGTCAGTCCGGGCCAGTGGCTCACCCAGCAGCGCGTCGAGCGGGCCCGGCACCTGCTGGAGTCCACCGGCCTGACCGTCGACCAGGTGGCCCGGGACGCCGGCTTCGGCACGGCCCAGTCGATGCGCCAGCACCTACAGGCGGCGCTCGGGGTCACCCCCACCAGCTATCGGCGCACCTTCCGCGCCGGCGGCGACAGCGGGGTCGGTGTCAACGGGCGGATGCGCAGCGGCACTTGAGCCGTCAAGGCGGGCCTCTCCCCACCAGCCGAGCGCCGTCAGCAGCAGGGTCAGCAGCACGCCGACCAGGATGGCCGTGGACGGTGCCACCAGCTGAAGCAGACCGCCGACGAGGGAACCCGACGCCGCGTAACCCGCGCCCGCGGCCGCGTACATCACGGAGTAACCGGCGGCCAGAACACCCGGCGGCACGGCCTCGCGCAGCGACAGGTTGCGGGTGATCAGCGCGCCCGACTGGAGCGTGCCCGCCAGGACGAGGGCGACCGCGATCCCCGCCGCGCCCGGTATCAGCGCGGCGAGGGTCACGAAGACCGACATGCCGCACATCAGCACCACACTGCGCACACGGAGCCGCCCCGGCCACGACCTCATCCCGTACAGGAACGCCCCGAGCCCCGCGCCCACCGCCAGGCCCGCCAGCATCGGGCCGGACCAGCCGACGCCGATGCCGCGCTGCTCGAGAAGGGCGGGCAGGGTGAGTTCGGCCAGGCCGAGCAGGGTGAGGCTGGCCGCGCCGGTGACGTACACCGGCCAGGCGCGTATCAGAACACGGAGCTTCGCATGCCCTGCGTCCTGCTCCCCGTTGTCCCAGCCGGCAGGCAGCAGCCACAGGCCCGCAGTCGACAACGCCATCAAGGCGGCCGCGAGGAGCAGCGGGACGCGCGGCGCGACCCCGAGGGCGAGGCCGGCGACCGCGACCGGCGAGACCGCCCACACCCCGGACATCAGCATCGACTCGGCGGACAGCGCCTGCGCCACGGCACGTTCCGGGACCAGCGAGGTCAGCAACGCCCGCTGACCACCGGCGGCCGCGGCCGGGGCCGCACCGGCCAGGAACGCGAACGCCCCCAGCACGACGGGGTGCGCCTCGGCCAGCACACCGAGCCCCGCGAACCCCACCGCCCCGAACGCGAGCCCGACGGCCAGATGACGACGGCCGCGAGCCGGGTCCATACGCATCCCGAGGACCGGCGCCCCGATGATCTCGCCGATCACATAGGCCGCCGCGAGGGTCGCACCCAGGGTGTAGCCGCCGGGCCGCTCCCGCGCCAGGAAGACCAGGGCCAACGGCGCCATGGCGACCGGCATACGGGCGGCGACGGCTGTGCAGGCCCAGGTCAGAACCTGCTTGGAGGCGACATCGCGGTAGGTCATGGTGTGAACCGTAGGGGGCGGCACTGACGGTGCGGCAGTGGATTTCCGGGCCTGTGGAAAACTCCGGAGGTCAGAAGGTCAGCACCGCCCGGGCCACCTTCCCCGCCTCCGCGTCCGCCGCCGCCCTCTCGAACTCCTCGACCGGATACGTCTCCGTGACCAGCTCGTCCAGCAGCAGCCGCCCCTCCCGGTACAGCTCGGCGTACAGGGCGATGTCCCGTTGTGGCCGCGAGGAGCCGTAACGGCACCCCAGGATCGACTTGTCCAGGTACATGGACGACACGACGAAGGACGCCTCGGCCCCGGCCGGCGGCACACCGAGCAGGATCGCCTGACCGTGCCGGTCGAGCAGATCGACGGCCTGCCGGATGAGCTCGACCCGCCCCACGCACTCGAAGGCGTGATCCACCCCCGTAGGCAGCAGGTCCCGTACCCCTTCGGTCGAGGTCAGGAAGTCGGTCGCCCCGAACCGCCGAGCAGCCGCCTCCTTCTCCGGATTGGCGTCCACCGCCACGATCCGCAGCGCCCCCGCGATCCGGGCCCCCTGAATGACGTTGAGCCCGACACCGCCCGTGCCGATCACCAGCACCCGGTCCCCCCGGTCCACCTTCGCCCGGTTGAGCACGGCACCGACGCCCGTCAGCACCCCGCACCCGATGAGCGCGGCCGCCGGCATGGGAATGTCCTTGGGGATACGGACGGCCTGCACCGCCCGCACCACGGTCCGCTCGGCGAAGGCGGAGTTGGAGGCGAACTGGTAGACGGACCGGCCGCCCCTGGTGAACGGCTGTCCCGGCCGTCCGATGGCCCGTCGGCACATGGTCGGCCACCCCCGGTCGCACTCCGCGCAGGCACCGCAGTTGGCCAGCGTGGACAGCGCGACATGGTCCCCGGGCCCGACGTGCGCGACCCCCGCGCCCACGGCCTCCACCACCCCCGCCCCCTCGTGCCCCAGCACCACAGGAACCGGGAAGGGGATGGTCCCGTCCACCACCGACAGATCGGAGTGACACAACCCCGCCGCCGAGATCGTGACCAGCACCTCCCCGGCCCCCGGCTCCCGCACCTCGAGATCGTCCACGACCTCGGTCTGCTTCCCGTCGAACACCACGCCTCGCATCACACAGCCACCTCAGCCTCTCGGTTCCTTCGGCAGGCCGAGCACCCGCTCGGCGATGATCGTGCGCTGGATCTGATCGGAGCCGCCGTAGATGGTGTCGGCCCGCGAGAACAGGAACAGGTGCTGCAACGCGTCGAGTTCGTACGGCGCCGACGCCGACCACGCCACCGGCCCCACCGCCGCCTCGGCACCCCGTACGGCCATCGCCAGCTCCCCGAGCCGCTGATGCCACCCGCCCCACAGCAGCTTGGCCACACTCGACGCGCCCGTGTCCCCGGAACCCCCCAGAGTCCGCAGGGCGTTCCACCGCATCACCCGCAACTCGGCCCACTGCCGCACAAGGCGCTCACGCAGGACGGGATCCCCGACGGCCCCCGTACGCAGGGCAGTCCGCACAACGCGCCCCAACTCCCCGGCGAACCCGATCTGCTGGGCCAGCGTGGACACCCCCCGCTCGAACCCGAGCAGGCTCATGGCCACCCGCCAGCCCTCACCCTCTCCCCCCACGACATGCTCCACGCGCGCGTGCGCCCCGTCGAAGAACACCTCGTTGAAGTCGCCGGTGCCGGTCATCTGCCGAATCGGCCGGACCTCGATCCGCCCCGGCTGGTCCATGGGCACGAGCAGAAAGGTCAGCCCGTGATGCCGACGAGACCCGGCTTCCGTACGGGCCAGCACAAAACACCAGTCGGCCTCATGGGCGAGCGAGGTCCAGATCTTCTGCCCGGTGACCCGGTAAACCCCCTCCGAGTCCCGCACGGCCACGGTCCGCACCCCGGCGAGATCGGACCCGGCCCCGGGCTCGCTGTACCCCTGGCACCAGAGCTCCTCACCGGCGGCGATCGGCGGCAGAAAGCGAGCCTTCTGCGCATCACTGCCGTGGGCGAGGAGGGTGGGGGCGAGAAGCTTCTCGCCGATGTGCCCGGAGCGCGGAGGCGCCCCCGAACGCGCATACTCCTCGGCCCAGACCACCTGCTGGGTAAGGGAGGCAACCCGATTCCCGTACCCCACCTCCCCCCAGGAAAGCCCAATCCAACCCCCCTTCCCAAGGACCCGCTCCCAGCTACGCCGATCCTGCCCACCGTCGGCATGCGCACAGAGCCAAGCCTTCGCTTCGGCCCGAAAGGCCTCGTCCTCAGCACCAAACCCAAACTCCACAGGGCTCCCCTCTCAACGCCGGACACGTGCAGGCACCTGAGGGGCGCGGGGCTGTGCCATATGCGGCTCCGCCGCGTGGGCGCGACAAGCCACAACGAACCCGCAGCCGCCGAACACCCCAAATCCCCCACCCCCCTAGGCCCCCGACCCCGGCCCCTCCAACAACGGCATCGGATCCACCCCCACCACCCCCGGCAAAACCTCAGCAACCCGCTCCGGCGTCCAGGAACCCTCGGCATACGCAGCGCGCAGCTCCCGCGGCTGAGCCCAGACCGCCAACTTCGCCCCAGCCATCGTGTACACCTGCCCGGTGATCCCCCGAGCCCCGTCGGACAGCAGGTACACCACCAGCGCGGCGACATCCTCCGGCTCCCCGATCTCCGGCAACGCCACCGGCACCTTCGCCGACATCCGCGTACGAGCGACCGGCGCCACCGCATTGGCGGTAACCCCGTACTTGTTCAGCCCCAACGCCGCACTCCGAACCAGCGAGATGATCCCGCCCTTGGCCGCGCTGTAGTTGGCCTGCGATACAGACCCCTGGTGGTTCCCGCTGGTGAACCCGATCAGCGTCCCCGCCCGCTGCTGCCGCATCACCGCCGAGGCCGCCCGGAACACCGTGAACGTGCCCTTCAGATGCGTGGCGACGACCGGATCCCACTCCTCCTCGGTCATGTTGAACAGCATCCGCTCCCGCAGAATCCCGGCAACACAGACGACCCCGTCCAGCCGCCCGAACGACGACACCGCAGCATCAACAACCCGCTGCCCGCCTGCCATCGTGGACACGTCGTCGGCCACCGCGACGGCCTCCCCACCCGCCGCCTCGATCTCCTTGACCACACCCTCGGCAACCTCACTGGTCGGCGAGGCCCCGTCCACAGAAACGCCGTAGTCGTTGACGACAACCCGCGCCCCTTCGGCGGCAGCCGCGAGCGCGACCGCCCGCCCGATGCCACGCCCCGCACCCGTCACGGCGACGACCTTGTCTGCCAAGAAGTTCCCCATGCCCGGCCCCTTCCCGCAGTTTCTGACGGTCCGTTAGATTCGACTCAGATTCTACGACCCGTCAGATACCCGGCGACAAGCCCCGGGGAGGGCTCATGTCACTGCCCGACGAGTTCCACGAGATCGCCAAGCGCGTGAACAACTGGGGCCGTTGGGGCGCCGACGACGAGATCGGCACCCTGAACCTGATCACCGACGAGGTGGTGCGCGAGGCCGCGGCCGAGGTCCGCACCGGCCGCCGGATCCCGCTCGCCCTCCCCCTCCAGCAGGACGGCGTGCAGACCGGGATGATGCCGGGCCGCGTCAACCCGCTGCACGCCATGGTGCAGATCAACCAGGAGATCTTCGGCCCGGGAACGGTCGCCTGCAGCGACGACGCCGTGACGATGGGCCTCCAGGCCGGCACCCACTGGGACGCGCTCACCCATGTCTCACACTCCGGCAGGCTCTACAACGGCCGCCCCGCCGACACCATCACCCCCCACGCAGGCGCCCAGTTCAGCGGCATCGACAAGGCTCGGCACATCGTCTCGCGCGGGGTGCTGCTGGACGTCGCCCGCGCCCATGGCAAGGACCGCCTCGACGGCGGGCACGCCGTCACGCCCGAGGACCTCGACGCCGCCGAGGATCTCGCGGGCACGCGCGTGCGCGCCGGCGACATCGTGCTCGTACGGACCGGACAGGTGCAGGTGTATCTCGCCGGGGACAAGCACGCGTACGCGTTCCCGTCGCCCGGACTTTCGGTCCGTACGCCGGAGTGGTTCCACGCCCGCGATGTCGCCGCCGTCGCCAACGACACCCTCACATTTGAGATCTTTCCGCCCGAGATCGAGGATCTGTGGCTGCCCGTGCACGCGCTCGACCTGGTGGAGATGGGGATGCTCCAGGGCCAGAACTGGAATCTCGAAGAGTTGTCCACAACCTGTGGACAAGAGAGCCGCTACGCGTTCCTGCTGTCGGCGATGCCCGAACCGTTCACCGGCGCCACGGGAACTCCGGTGGCACCGGTAGCGATTCTGTAGGAGGTGAGGAGTCCGACTGGCGGCGCGCTGCTGCCCACCCCGAGCGCGGCTCCGCGCGCCGCCATCCGAATCCGGCGTTCCCGCCCAGCCCCTCCTGCCCCCGAGAGACCGACGCCGGATCACGACCCACACTCGCCGAGGGTTCCCGCCACCGAAACCCTCGTCGTCCCCTCGCGGCGAATCGCTGACCACAAGCGTGATCAAACGGACACGCGGCGTCAACACCTGTTTGGGGATTTATTACTTACGCCCTATTTGCAGTAGGCGCGCACTGAGGCACGGCCCGGCGCATCATCACTCGCGTGACACAGGAAGGCCAAGATCTTTGCCACCATGCACCGCCCCGCACTCCGGGGCGTCACACCGCCTCGAAGGCCAGCCCTTCGCACGCCGAAGCGCCACCCGCGTACGCCGTCGCACCCTCGTGTGACTGTGCGCACCGGTCGAGTTCGCACCAGATGCGCTTGCCGGCGCCCTCGGGGCTCCAGCCCCACCGGTCGGCGAGCCCGTCGACGAGCGCCAGCCCGCGGCCGCCCGTCTCGTCGCCGTCCACACACCGCGGCACCGGCGCCCGGTCGCTGCTGTCGGCCACTTCGAGGCGCACGGTGGCCGACTCCTCAGCGCCGCCCCGCAGGGACAGCCGCAGCACGGCCGGACAGCCGGTGTGCACCACGGCGTTGGTGACGAGTTCGGAGATGAGCAGGATCAGGGTCTCGGCGAGCGGCTCGTCGGCTCCTATCCCGGACCCGGCGAGCCGCGAGCGGGCCCATCGCCGGGCCCGCCCCACTTCAGCGGGGTCGGGTCGGATCTCCAGCTGCACTTGAAGCACCTGCACCGCTCACACCATCCGAACCGGCGGACACTTAGCCCCGCGCCTCACGAGGGCCACGATCGTAGCCATTTTTTGCATGGCCAGAACAATGGCCGGACCCAGGGTCACGGAACGTGAATCCCTTGCATGACAGCATGGTTGACGTACAGTCACCCCAACAAGCGCTTCGGGCATATTCCAGCGCGAAGGAGTACCCGTGCGGCATACTGTGCGACGCTCATTGCGGGAAGTCGAACAGGCGGGGGCAGAAAGCCCTCTCACCCTGCGGGCAGCGGCGCGCACCGCCGGATCCGGAGCCGCCTCAGAGGCAACACCGGCATGGCTCGTGCTCAGAACCACTCGCATCTGACACAAGGTACCGGAGCGGGACAGCGACTCCAGGTCGTGACGAGTCACACCTAGGACACAAGCCGATATCAACGCTCCGTAATTCCGGTATGCCACAATCCGCGACATCCGTACCGGCCTTCCTGAAGACACCGCAGCCCAGCACCCTCAGGCCACCAGATCGGCCGCGAGCAGCTCCTCACTCTGCGTGACTCCGCCGCCACGCTGTGCCCGCACCCAGGCCCGTTTCAGCAGCAGATGCACCTCGGACTCCCAGGTGAAGCCCATGCCGCCGTGTACCTGGAGGCAGTCGCGGGCGCCGCGTACGGCGGCCTCGTCGGAGAGCAGCCGGGCCGCGGCGATGTCCGCACGGTCGCCCGTGACGGCCGCCGCGTACACGGCGGCCCGGGCCACCTCCACCCGCGCCAGCAGCTCCGCGCACAGGTGCTTGACGGCCTGGAAGCCCCCGATCGGCTGCCCGAACTGCTCACGGGTCCGGGCGTGTTGCACGGCGAGCTCGCACGCGCGCGTGGCGGTGCCGAGCTGCTCGGCGGCGGTCAGGAGTACGGCGACGGGATCGGCGACCCCGGCCGCCCCGGGGGCCCGGTGCAGCGGCGTCAGCGGATCGACCGACCGCAGCGGTACGGCGCCGGCGGCATCCCCGCGGACGACGTCCGCTTCCGCCAGCCACTCCACCAGCCCGCCGTCGACGGCCGCCACGACCGTCTCCCCCGTGGCGGCCCCGGCCACGGTCCCGGCGGCGAGATGGGTGGCCAGCAGCGGCCCGGGCAGCAGTGCCCGCCCCGCCTCCTCGAAGGCCAACACGGCCTCGGGCAGCCCGAGTCCCACTCCGCCCTCCGCCTCCGGCACCCGCAGCGCGAAGAACCCGGCGGCCCCGAGCTCCCGCCACAGCGCACGGTCGAGACCGGGCTCCGCCACCGCCGCCCACAGGGCGTCCCGGTCGAACCGCCGGACCAGCAGTCCCCGCACACCGTCCCGCAACGCCCGCTGGTCCTCGGTGAGTTGAAACCGCATGACGACCTCACCGCCCCTTCGGCAGCCCGAGGATCCGCTCGGCCACGATGTTCCGCTGGATCTGCGAGGTGCCGGCGGCGATGGTGTACGACAGCGAGGACAGCCGGTCGGGCACCCACGGCCGGTCGAGGTCGAGGGCCTCGGGGCCGAGGACGTCGGCGGCGGCGTCGTAGAGCTCCTGACGGGCATGCGAATACCTCAGTTTGAAAACCGAACCCGCGACGCCGGGTACGCCCCCGCCGGTCTCCGCCGCGCTCACGTTCCACTGCGTCAGCCGCCACAGCGCCCGGAACTCGGCGTTCAGCCGCCCCAGCCACCGCCGGAGTGCGGGATCGTCCCAGCGCCCGTTCTTCCGTGCCTCGGCGGCGAGTTCGCGCAGCACGCGCCGGCAGGCGACGACCTCCCCGACAAAGGCCGTACCGCGCTCGAAGGACAGCGTCACCATCGTCACGCGCCACCCGTCGTTCTCGTCCCCCACCCGGTTGGCCACCGGCACCCGCACCTCGTCGAGGAACACCTCGGCGAACTCGGCCGACCCGGCGAGGGTCCTGAGCGGCCGTACGGTGATGCCCGGCGCGTCCATGGGCAGGGCGAGCCAGGTGATGCCCCGGTGCTTCGGCGCGTCCGGATCCGTCCGCACCAACAGCTCGCACCAGTCGGCGACTTCGGCGTGCGAGGTCCAGATCTTGGACCCGTTCACCACGTAGTCGTCGCCGTCCCGCCACGCGCGCGTGCGCAGCGCCGCCAGGTCGGAACCGGCGTCCGGTTCGCTGAAGCCCTGGCACCACACCTCGTCGCCGCGCAGGATCGGCGGCAGCCAGCGCGCCCGCTGCCCGTCCGTCCCCTCGGCGGCGATGGTCGGCCCGGCGTGCAGCAGCCCCACGAAGTTGGCGCCCACATAGGGCGCGCCCGCCTTCTCGGTCTCCTCCAGGAAGATCAGCCGCATGGTCGGGGAGGCGTCCCAGTGCACGTCGGCGTACCCGGCGTCGTACAGCGTCCGCTGCCAGCCGAGGTCGTAGGCGCGGCGCGCGGGCCAGTCGTCGGGGGAGGGTTTCGGCGGAAGGGACGGCAGCGTCTTGCGCAGCCACTCCCTCAGCCGCGCCCGGAAGTCCGCCTCCTCGGCCGTGTACGACAGGTCCATGGGGGCTACTTGTCGAAGTCCAGGTCGAGCATGCGGATCGCGTTCCCGCGCATCAGCTTGTAGACCGTCTCGTCGTCGAGGCCCTTCACATGGTCGAGGGCGACCTCCTTGGTGTGCGGGAAGGTCGAGTCGACGTGCGGGTAGTCGGTCTCGAAGGTGGCGTTGTCGCGGCCGATGACGTCCAGGGACGCGATGCCGTGCTTGTCGCGGAAGAAGCAGCAGAAGATCTGCCGGTAGTAGTACGTCGAGGGCGGCTCGGGGATCAGGTCCTTCACGCCACCCCACGCGCGGTGCTCCTCCCAGACGTCGTCGGCGCGCTCCAGGGCGTACGGGATCCAGCCCATCTGCCCTTCGCTGTAGGCGAGTTTGAGCCGGGGGAACTTGACCAGGACGCCGCTGAACAGGAAGTCCATCATCGAGGCCATGGCGTTGTTGAAGCTGAGGGAGGCCTGGACGGCGGGCGGGGCGTCCGGTGAGGCGGCCGGCATCTGGGACGAGGACCCGATGTGCATGTTGACGACGGTCCCGGTCTCCTCGCAGGCCGCGAAGAACGGGTCCCAGTAGCCGGAGTGGATCGACGGCAGCCCGAGGTAGGTGGGGATCTCGGAGAAGGTCACCGCCCGCACGCCCCGCGCGGCGTTCCGCCGGATCTCCGCGACCGCCAGTTCGACGTCCCACAGCGGGATCAGGCACAGCGGGATCAGCCGGCCGCCGCTGTCACCGCACCACTCCTCCACCATCCAGTCGTTGTAGGCGCGCACACAGGCCAGCGCGACCTCCTTGTCCTTCGCCTCGGCGAAGGTCTGCCCGCAGAACCGCGGGAAGGTCGGGAAGCACAGGGAGGCCTCGACGTGGTTGAGGTCCATGTCGGCCAGCCGCGCCTTGGGGTCCCAGCACCCGCGCCGCATCTGGTCGTAGGTGATGCCCTCGAGGGTCATCTCGTCCCGGGAGAAGCCGACGGCCGCGATGATGCGCCGGTAGGGGGACTTCAGGTCCTCGTAGATCCACCAGTCGGTGGGCGGGCCGTCCGGATCCATCGTGATCTTGTACTTGCCGCCGATGTAGGCGAGTTCGCCGATGCCGGCCCTCAGGTGCTGGGGGCCGTGGTCCCGGTACCTGGCGGGCAGCCAGGTCTCGAAGAGGTGCGCGGGCTCGATCACGTGGTCGTCGACGCTGATGATACGGGGCAGTTCGGCCATGGGTCCCTCCGCCGGAGATACGGGAGATGCTGAGACACGTACGAATCTGATGACCCGTCAGATAGCGCGCTACGGGCAGGCTAGTCCCGCGCCTCTGGACCGACAAGGCGCCGGGCCCTACGCTCTGCCCACGATCTGACTGACCGTCAGCTGACGCAGGGGGCTGTCATGAACGACACCGCGTACGCCCTGAGCTCCTCCCGCACCCTCTGGGACCTGGCCGCCGACCGCGCCGGCCGCACCCCCGACCGCCCGGTCCTCCTCCAAGGCGACCGCACCCTCACCTTCGGCGAGCTCCGCGACCGTGCCGAGCGGGTGGCGGCCGGCCTGTACGGCATGGGCGTACGCCCCGGCACGGTCGTCGCCTGGCAGCTGCCCACCCGTATCGAGACGGCGGTGCTGTCCTTCGCGCTGGCCCGCCTGGGAGCCGTGCAGTCCCCCGTCATCCCCTTCTACCGGGACCGCGAGGTCGGGTTCGCGCTGCGGGAGTCGAAGGCCGAGTACTTCGCCGTACCCGGCGAGTGGCGCGGCTTCGACCACACGGCGATGGCACGGCGGCTGGGCGCCAAGGGCGTCTTCGAGGCCTACGACGAACTCCCCGACGGCGACCCGTCCGCACTCCCCGCGCCACCCTCCGACGGCACGGCCGTCCGCTGGATCTACTGGACCTCGGGGACCACCTCCGACCCCAAGGGCGTCCTGCACACGGACCGCTCCCTGCTCGCGGGCGGCTCGTGCCTGGCGCACGCACTGCGCCCGACGTCGGCCGACGTCGGTTCGATCGCCTTCCCGTACGCCCATATCGGCGGCCCGGACTACATGGTGATGCTGCTGCTGTACGGCTTCCCGGCGGTGATGTTCGAGCAGTTCGCGCTGCCGGACGCGCTGGAGGGGTACCGCAGGCACGGCGTGACGATGGCCGGCGGCTCGACGGCGTTCTACTCCATGTTCCTCACCGAGCAGCGCAAGCAGCCGGACCAGAAGGTCATCCCTTCGCTACGGCTGCTCGCGGGCGGCGGGGCACCCAAGCCGCCGGAGGTGTACCACGCCGTCGTACGGGAGATGGGTGTGCAGCTCACCCACGGGTACGGCATGACCGAGGTGCCGATGATCACGATGGGAGCGCCGGACGACACCGTGGAGAACCTGGCGACGACGGAGGGGCGGCCCCCGGAGGGGATGGAGATACGGATCGTCGGCGGGGAGGTGCGGTTGCGCGGGGAGGCGGTGTGCCGGGGTTATCTGGATCCGGCGCAGACGGCGGAGGCCTTCGACGCGGAGGGGTTCCTGCGCACCGGTGACCTCGGGCGGCTCACCGACAGCGGGCACCTCGTCCTCACCGGGCGGCTGAAGGACGTGATCATCCGCAAGGGCGAGAACGTCTCGGCGAAGGAGATCGAGGACCTGCTGCACCGGCATCCGGGCGTCGGGGACGTGGCGGTGATCGGGCTGCCGGACGCCGGGCGCGGGGAGCTGGTGTGCGCCGTGGTCGAACAGCCGGAGGGGGCCGAGCCGTTGTCGCTCGGGGCGGTGACGGCGTATCTGCGCGCGGAAGGGCTGTCGACGCACAAGCTGCCGGAGCGGCTGGAGGTGGTGGACGCCCTTCCGCGCAACGAGACGCTGCGGAAGGTACTGAAGTACAAGCTCAGGGAGCGCTTCTCAGGTCAGTCGGGCACGGTGAATCACTCAGGCACGGTGAAGTAGCGCGCGAACGCCGTCACGATCTCGCCCTCGCCCACCCTGCCGTCGCCGTCACCGTCGAGCGCGGCGGCGGCCGTCAGCGCCAGGTCCTCACTCACGCCCAGGATCCGGAGCACGCGCGCGGTGTCCGTGACGCTGGCCGCACCGTCGCCGTCCGGGTTGGCCACGGCGAGGGCGGCGTGCAGGAAGGGGCGGGCGATCTCGGCGAACCGGTCCGGGTTGTCGCGCAGGCGCTTGACCGCGCCGTTCACGAACTCGTCCCGGGTGATGCGCTGATCACCGTCCCGGTCCGCAATCCCGGCCATGCCCTGCCAGAACGCCTCGGCACCGAGGTACAACGCCTGGCCCTTGTCGGAGCGGGCCGCCGTACCGAACTCCGCGAGCAGCGCCTTGGCCGCCACGCTGAAGTCCTCCCGGTCGATGTAGCCGTTGCCGTCCTGGTCGAAGGTGGCGAACCGGGCGGCGATCCTGCGCTCGTACTCGCTGCTGACCATGTCTCTTCGTGCCGCCTTTACGTCACGTGGGGCTGTATCTGGCACGGAGCGTACGACGCGGAGGCCCTTCCGGGCGCGGGAAAGCGGCGGTTGTGCCAAGACCGGGGGAATTTCGGGACAACGGTGTGGCAGGGAGTGGACGTACGGTCAACTGTCCGTATGGAGACGGTGGCGGCAAGTGTCATAGCGGTGGTCGGGACGCTGCTCGGTGCGGGGATCACGCACATGTTCCAGCGGCGGTCGCTGGAACGGACGGAGACGTCGGCGCGGCGGGAACGGCTCAGGCAGGAGCGCCTCGACGCGTACTGCTCGTACGCGGGACTGCTGGTGAGCCTGCGGCGCGTGCTGGTCAGCCGCTGGTACTGCGTCACGGAGAACCGCCCCGCCGAGGAGGCCAAGGAGGCGCGCTACCGCTCCTACGACCTGCGCTCCGAGGCCCAGGAAGCGCTGTTCCGGGTACTGATGCTGACCGCCGACGACCTGGTCGTACGGCAGGCGAAGGAGGCGTTCGACCAGGTGCTGGAGATGCACCACACGACGGACGTCCAGGAGTTCGCCGACCGGCGGTGCGCGACGAAGGACCTCATCGACGCGTTCGTCGCGGCCGCGAAGCGGGACGTCGGGGGGCCCGTGACGCCCGTTCAGGCCGACAGGGGCCGGGCCTCCTCGTCCACGGCCGCCGCGATGTCCGGGTAGACCTCGAACAGCCGGCGCACGCCCAGCGCGCCCAGTACGCGGTTGACGTGGGAGCCGTCGGCCGCGCCGTGGGCCGGGAGGATCAGGTGGAGCCGGCCCCGGCAGGAGCGGATGAGGCGGCGGGCGGCTATGAGGACGCCGACGCCGCTGGAGTCGCAGAAATAGACCTCGGAGAGGTCGAGGACGAGACTGTGGCGGCCCTCGGCCACCGCGTCGTGGATGCGCTGACGCAGCGCCGGCGATGTCACCAGGTCCAGTTCGCCCGACACTTGGAGCACGGCCCAGTCGCCGTGCTCGCCGCCGGTCACGTTGAACGCCACCACCATGCCCTTCGCTCGCCGGAACGCAAATGGAAGCCAGCCCTTCGCTTCCTTGCAGCGCGGCTGCCCAGCGGCTGTGCCCTGAAACACCGCCCCAGAAACGGAAACCGATCGAAAGAGGCTTGTTTCCATCGGATTCGATCCTGTTCGATCAGGTCTGATCGAACGGTGCGCGGGTAGGCGCCGCGACGGACGTGTGCGCGAGGGGCGTCAAGGTCCACTACCACCTGCCGCCCGCCAGGGGCGCGCATTGGCACAAAGGGGCGTGCGCGGTCCGAGGTGCCGACTACATTCGAGGAGACGGTGAGCGCACGCTTGGCTCGGGCAACAGGCACGGCAAGGGGGCCGCATGGCGAAGAAGGACGCACCGCCCCGCTGGGACCGCAGGATGCAGCAGCGGCTGGCACGCGGTGAGGCGGCCGCCCTCGGCGAGCTCTACGACCGCTTCGCCTCGCTCGTGCACGGCCTCGCCCACACCGTCCTGGGCGACGAACGCGCCGCCGACGGCATCACCCGCGACGTCTTCGCCCACGTCTGGGAGCACCCCGACGCCTACGACCCCAAACAGGGCCCCCTGCGCTCCTGGGTCGCCACCCTGACCCACCGGCTCGCCGTGCAGCGCCTGCGCGCCACCGAGACCGCCGCCCTCGCCCAGGCCGGCCGCGGCACCACCGAGGAACTGGAGCGCAGGGTGCGGCACGCCTCGGTCGCCGCCCGCGCCGACTACATCGTCCAGTCCATGCCCGTCCCGCTGCGTGCCGCCCTGGAGCTGGCCTACTTCCAGCGCCGCGACTACCGCCAGACCGCCGTCGACCTCGGCGTCACCGAGGACGAGGCCCGCCGCCGCCTCCGCCTGGGCCTCCAGCTGCTCTCCACGGCCCACGACGCCGGAGCCGCCGCCCCGGGAGCACCACCGGGATACGGGGGTGCGGTGTGAACGAGGCGGGCCGGCTCGAGGCGTACGACGAGCATGAGACGGACGGCGAGAAGGATTACGAGGAGAGGCAGCACGAGGAGAAGGAGTACGAGGAGAAGGAGCACGACGGCCAGGAGCCGTATGACGGCCCCGGCGAGGGCAAGGACGACAAGACCGCCGACGACGGCCCGGGCGGACCCGGCGACGGCACCCCGCCCACCACCCCGTCCCCCGACCCGGACCGCCCGCCCCTCATACCGCTTCCCCGCGCCTCCGTCGAGGACGGCGGCCGCCCCCTGCCCACGCCGGCGGACCTCGGCGACCCGGCCCCCCGCCCGGCACCGCTCGTCCTCGAACACCGCGTCCTGAAGGCGCTGCTCGGCGCGTGGGCGCTGGCCGCCTGCTCGCCGGAGGAGACGGCCGCCGTCGAGGAGCACCTCGGCGACTGCGGCGCCTGCGCCGACGAGGCACTGCGGCTGCGCGAGGCGGTCGGCCTGCTGCACCAGCCCGAGAGCCTCGACCTGGACCCGGCCCTGCGCACCCGCGTCCTGGAGGGCTGCCTGGAGCGGCGCCCGCCGCGTATCCCGGTGCCCGGCTGGGCGGCGCCGTACGACGCCGAGACCGCGCGCCTCGACGCCCTGCTGCAGGACTTCGGGGACGCCGAGTGGCACGCGCCCGTGCGGCTGAAGTGGTTCGAGGCCGACAAGGAGACGAGCCGCCGTACGACCGTCGCCGGGGTGATCGCACACCTGCTCATGGTCGACGGGCTGGTCGGCATCGGGCTGGGCCTGGACGACCCGATGGGCGACGTGACCGCGGACCGCCCGACACCGGCCGCGCGCACGGAGGCGTACTGGCGCACCTCGCACTTCCCGCCCACCCGCTCCGTCCGCGCACCCTGGCGGGAACAGAGCCACGACCTGGTGCGCA
This sequence comes from Streptomyces dysideae, assembly GCF_001514305.1. Lineage (GTDB taxonomy): Bacteria > Actinomycetota > Actinomycetes > Streptomycetales > Streptomycetaceae > Streptomyces > Streptomyces dysideae. The sequence continues at coordinate 294,568 of NZ_KQ949081.1, read as the reverse complement.
CGGTGTCGTTCACCGGTGGCACGGCGGGCAGACTGGCGATCTCGTACGGCGACTTCGAGCTGCCGCTGCACGACGCGATGCTGGACCGGGCGTTCGAGTGCTGGGTGCACGCGGAGGACATCGCCGAGGCGGTGGACTACCCGTACACCCCGCCGTCCCCACACCACCTGCACGACATGATCGACCTGGCGGCCCGCATGCTCCCCACCGCACTGGCGGTACGCCGCCGCACCGGCCTGGCCTCCCCGGGCCCCGGCCGCCACCTGGTCCCCGCGGGCAGCCCCGGCCGCAGCCTCCGCCTGGAGATCGAGGGCCTGGGCGGCGGCGAGTGGCTGATCCCCCTGGACTCCCCCGCGGCGCTCGGCTCGGCGGACTTCGAGGTGGCCCACGTGGCCTTGGACGGCGCGGAGTTCGGCCGCCTGGCAGCCGGCCACGTGTCGCCGACGGAGGCAGCAGCGGGTCAGGTAGGAGACCGCGAGGCGATCAGGGACGTCCTGTTCGCAGCAGCGTCCCTGAGCAGGATGTAGGGGCTGGCAGTGGCTAAGCGAAAACGACCGTCCGCCGCCCGTTGAGCAGAATCCGACGCTCGGCGTGCCACTTGACCGCCCGAGCCAACGCCTGACACTCCACATCCCGCCCCACAGCCACCAGCTGATCCGGCGTGACGTCATGCCCCACCCGCTCAACCTCCTGCTCGATGATCGGCCCTTCATCAAGGTCGGCGGTCACATAATGCGCCGTCGCCCCGATCAGCTTCACACCCCGGGCATGCGCCTGGTGATACGGCTTCGCACCCTTGAAGCTCGGCAGGAAGGAGTGATGGATGTTGATGATCTGCCCGCTGAGCGCCTTGCACAGATCATCGGAGAGAACCTGCATGTACCGAGCGAGAACGACCAGCTCCACGTCCTCCTCCCGCACGAGCTCCAACAGCCGGGCCTCAGCCTGCGCCTTGTTGTCCTTCGTCACCGGAATGTGGTGGAAGGGGATGTCGTACGAGCCCACGAGCTCGGCGAAGTCGGTGTGGTTCGACACCACCGCCGCGATCTCCACCGGCAGCGCCCCGATCCGCGCCCGGAACAGCAGGTCGTTCAGACAGTGCCCGAACTTGCTGACCATCAGGACGATGCGCATCTTCTCGTCGGCCCGGTTGATCTGCCAGTCCATGTGGAAGGAGTCGCCGATCGCCGCGAAACTGGCCCGCAGCTTGTCCACGGTCACCGGCGCCTCCGCCGAGAAGTGGACGCGCATGAAGAACAGTCCCGTGTCGTGGTCGCCGAACTGCTGGCTGTCCTCGATGTTGCAGCCGGTCATGAAGAGGTAGCTCGACACGGCGTGCACGATGCCCTGCTTGTCGGGGCAGGACAGGGTGAGGACGTACTGGTCGGCGGGGACCACAGGTCGGTCGGACTGCTCATTCATGCAGAACAGGGTCCCATATCCGGTGTCGCGCCGGACTCGCGTCTCGCTAGGCAGACCGCGTCATGATCCGCAGCACCTCGAGCGACCGCGGCTGCGCGTCCGGGTCCTCCCCGTCGCTCACCGTCAGCCGGACGTGCGCGTCCCGGGCCGCCCGTACCGCCTCCGGCCACGCCTGGTGGTCGACGTAGGCGGAGACCGGCGCGTCCGGCCCGACCTGGTGCATGATCCGCAGCACGCGCAGTACGGCGGTGTCGACGAGCGCGGCCTCCTGCGAGTCGCGGAAGATCGTGCCGACGTACTTCTCGGCGGACCAGTTGTCCAGCCAGGTGTCCTCGACCAGGCGGTACACGGCGTCGGTGACGTCCCCGTATCCGTCGACGCCGGCCAGCCAGACGTCCCGCTGGAACACCGGATCGGAGAGCATGTGCAGCGCCGAGCGCACATTGCTGCGCCAGCGCCACCACGGCATGTCGTTTACGGGCATGCCGCCCATGGTGGATGAGCGACGGCCACGACGGGAAGAGTTCTCCGAACCTTGCACGGTCATCGATCGTACGTTCCCCTTCTCGGGAGCCGCACCACCCCCTGCAATTCACCTTTACGTCACCTGGCAATAACCGAGGGTCACGCCAGGGTTAGCGATGTGGCGGAATCGTGCGTGTCCATGACCGGACGGCGACGCCTGCGCAGCATCTTCCTCCCCACGACCACCAACCGGCCCGTAAGAACCCTTGCCCGACGGGCGGGTGCGCTGGTCGCGTGTGCGTCGGTCGCCGTCGGCTGCGGGGTCATCCCCGGTGCCACGGGGGGCTCCGGGGATGCCCCGATCACCGTCATGACCTGGGCTCCGGACGGCACCAAGGCCACCAACAAGCCCGGCATGCCGGCCTTCGCCCAGGCCTACGCCCGCTGGATCAACGCCCAGGGCGGCATCGAGGGCCGCGAGCTGAAGGTCCTCACCTGCAACGACCACAACGACACCGTGGCCGCCGCGAACTGCGCCCGGCGCGCGGTCAAGGAGAACGTCGTCGCGGTCGTCGGCTCCTACAGCCAGTTCAGCGACGCCTTCCTGCCCCCGCTGCAGAGCGCCGGCATCCCGTACATAGGCGGCTACGGCGTCACCAACGGCGAGTTCACCAGCCCGCTCTCCTACCCGGTCAACGGCGGCCAGCCCGTCCTGCTGGCCGGCCTCGGCAAGGAGCTCGCCGCGAGCTGCGGCCCCCTCGTCCTGGTCCGCCCCGACAGCATCGCCGGCGACGAACTGCCGCCCCTGATCGACTCCGGCCTCACGACCGGCCGGCACGCACTCGCCGACGACCAGCTGGCCGCCGAGGACGCCACCGAGTACTCGGACCAGTCGGTGCGGGCCCTGGAGTACGCGACCACCGACCCGGACGAGAAGGGCTGCGTGGTGCCCGCCCTGGGGGACCGGACCAGCACCTTCATGGACTCCTTCCGGCGCGCCCGCGACAACTACCCCGAGGTGCGCACCGCCACCGTGCTCGGCAGCGTCGACCAGACGGTGATCAACGCGTCCGGCGGGGCGTCGGGGCCGTACGAGGGGTCGTACATCACCGGCTGGTACCCGGTGACGTCCGACGCCCGCTGGAACGAGATGAAGAAGGTGATCAGCGAGCAGGCCTTCAGCGACAACCGCATCGACGCGTCGGACGCCGGAGTGCAGACCACCTGGATCGCCTACACCGTCTTCAAGGCCGTCGTCGAGTCGCTGGGCGGGGGCGAGGTGTCCTCCGACACGGTACGGCGGTCCCTGAACCGCGGCCTCAAGATCTCCACGGGCGGGCTCACACCGACGCTCGAGTGGAAGTTCCAGGACACCCTCGCGTCCGTCGGCTTCCCGCGCCTGGCCAACGCCGACGTGACCCTCCAGGTCGTCCGGCAGGGCCGGCTGGTGGCCGCCCGCAAGGGCTTCATCGACGTGACGAAGACCCTGCAGAACGCCGAGGTGAGCTGAGCTAGGGGGTGTCCGGCGTCGCCGCCTACAGCTGGGTCGGCTGGCGCTCGGTCAGGCCGTACGTCCCGGCGATCGAGTTCCAGAGCTGCGCGGCCGTCCTCTTCTGCGTGGTCGCGGTGCCGCTCTCCCGGTTGCCCGCCTGGGTCTGCCCGGTGACACGGGCCTGCCCGCCCTTGCACAGGTTCTTCCTGTTGCCGGCCACCTGGTCCGCCCACGCCGCGTAGTGGTTGTCCGCGGCCGCCGACGCCTGCCACGCCTTGGTGAGCGCGGCGGTCAGCTCGGCGTTGTTCGGCAGCTTGTCCACCGACAGGGCCTTCAGGTCGGTGACCAGCTGGTTGCGCTGCTTGGCCGCGTCCCGCAGGTCGGTGGCCGCCTGGGCGAGGTTCTTGCAGGACTTCACACTGGCCACCGCGTTGATCACGGCGGTACGGCTGTCGCCGCTGTCGGCGAGCAGCTTGTCCAGGGCGATCGCCTGCTGCTCGGCCGGGTCGGCGGCCGGCGGGCCGGATTCCGTCGCCGGGGCCGTCGCGGACACGGGCTGGTTCTTGTCGTCCTGGTCGTCCCCGCCACCGGCGAGCAGCGCGCCCGCACCGACACCGAGGACGGCGATACCGACGCCGACCGCCGCGATGACCGGCAGCCGCGAGCCGGTACGGCCACCCCGGCGGCCGCCGTCGACGTCGTCCTGATCGCCGGGCGGGAAGTACGCCGACGGCGCGGAATGCCGGACCTGCGGCTGCGGCTGCTGGAAGCGGGGCATCTGCTGGGTGGCGGCGGCCGGGCTCTCGCCGCCCGGCTCGCTGCGGAAGAGGTTGTCGAACTCGGCCGGCGGCTGCCGGTCCTGGCCCCCGCCCGGCCGCATGCCGTACGGCTGATCGGCGACGGGCGCGATGTACTGCGTGGCCTCGGCATCGGGCCCCGAGACGGGCGGCAACGGCCCCGCCCCGCCCTGCCCGGCATGCCGCACCTCGGGCGGCAGCGCCCCCGGCCCGACCGGCGGGATGAACTGCGTCGCCCCCTCGTCCGCGGCGACGGGCGGAATGTACCGCGTGGCCGCGTCGTCCACCGCCCCGGCGGAAACCGGCGGCAGGAACTGGGTGGCCCCCTCATCGCCGGCGGGCGGCAACGCCGCCCCGAAGCCACCGGCACCGGTGTGCGGCCCGGGCGCGCCCGCGTTGCCGTGCACGGCGGGGGGCAGGGGGGCGCCCGCGCCGGGAGTGCCGTACCCGGGGGAGCCGTACGAGTCGCCGCCCGCGGGAGGGACGGGTGCGCTCGGAGCGCCGTAGGTGTCCCGGCCCGCGTGAGGCGGGGACGCGTCCTGGCCGGAGGAGCCATACGCGTCGCGCCCCGCAGGCGGCAAGGACGCGCTCGGAGCACCGTACGCATCACGGGGCGCGCCCTGGCCGGCCGCGGCATAACCGTCGCTGCCCGCCGGAGGGAGGGGCGCGCTCGGAGCGCCGTAGGTGTCGCGGCCCGCGTGAGGCGAGGGCGTGTCCTGGCCGGAGGAGTTCTGGCCGGGAGATCCGTACGCGTCGCCACCCGCAGGCGGCAGCGGCGCCGACTGCGCCCCGTCCTGCCCGTACGACGGCTGTGGGGAACCCCCGCCGTATGACGACCCGCCGTACGACGGACCCGACCCCTCCGGCGGCAACGGCCGGCCCTGCTCGCCCCCGGCCTGCTGCGGCGCGTTGTCCCAAGGGGCGGGCGCGGGCGGCTGATACGGCTGCTCGGGGGCGCCCCAGGGCTGGCCGGACCGACCGGGCGGAGTGCCCCAGCCCGGCTGGGCAGGCGGTGAGGGCGGGTTCTGCTGCTGGTCGGGGCCCCAGGGTGTGCCCCAGGACTGACCGCCGGGCGGCGGTGCCGCCGGGGCCGGGGGCGGTATCTGCGGCCCTGTCGGCTGTTGACCGCCACGCCCGCCCGTCATACCCGGCAGCAGCGGCTCACCACCGTCGGAGGGCAGCACGATGCCTTCGTGCGCATGCCGCGCCGAGGGCTCCTCGCCCTGTCCACTCTGCGTCACCGGGACTCCTACGAATGGGGGACCTTCGGAATCGTCGGTTCACGCTACCGGGTCCCACGATCCGGGTGCTACGCAGCTCAGGACATGACGTACGTCCCTGTGACCGCCGTAACAGCACCAGGCCCCCATCCGCTACACGCGCCCTCCCTTCCCCACCGGAACCTCCGTTTCCCCGCCGTTCACGCCCTTGTGGCCCGGGGTTTCAGGCCGCCGCCTGGAGGTCCAGCCGCGCCCCGAACTCCCTGACCACGGGCTCGTCCCGGAACGGCTCCAACCGCTGCTGGAAGTCGTCCAGATAATCGGCGCCCCGGTTCGAGCGCAGCGTCTCCAGCAGTTCCACGGCCTTCAGCCCTGTATGACAGGCCTGTTCGATCTCGCGCTGCTGCACCTGCGCAGTGGCCAACAGCACAAGGCCGATCGCCCGCCGCCGCGCCTTCGTCTCCGGGAGCCCCGCCAGTGATTCCTCCGCGCGCCGCGCCGCCGCCTCGGCCTGTCCGAGGTCGCGGTGGCAGTGCGCCAACTCGTCGGCGAGATAGGCCTCGTCGAAGTGCGCGATCCACGCCGGGTCGTCCCCGGAGTCCGGATCAGCCGCCTCCAGTGCGTGCACCGCCCGCCCGGAGGCGGCCTGCGCCCCCCGCGCATCGCCCATCAGCGCATGTCCGCGCGCCTCCGCCGCGTAGAACATCGCCTCCGCACGCGGTGTCACGCGCCCACGCGCCCCCTCCTGCGCCGCGCGCGCCAACTGCGCGATCTCCCGCGGGTTCCCGAGCTGCGCGGCGAGATGGCTCATGGAGGCGGCGAGGACGTACCCGCCGTACCCTCGGTCGCCCGCCGCCTGCGCGAGCCGCAGCGCCTGGATGTAGTACCGCTGGGCGAGCCCGGGCTGCCCGGTGTCGATGGCCATGTAGCCCGCGAGCTCGGTCAACCGCGCGACCGCGGCGAACAGTTCACGCCCGACGGCCTCCCGGTACGACCCGGCCAGCAGCCCCGACACGACACTGTTCAGGTAGTGCACGACGACCGGACGCACATGCCCGCTGCCGTACTGGTGATCAAGGTCTACGAGCGCCTGTGTCATCGCCTGCACGGCCGCGACGTCGGACTGCCCCACCCGGGGCCCCGCCTGCCGCGACACCTGCGAGTCGGGCGACGAGATCAGCCAGTCGCGGCTCGGCTCGACGAGTGCGGACGCGGCGACGGACGAACCGGACAGGAAGTCCCGGCGGCCCACGTCACTGCGCCACAGCTCACACACCTGCTCGATGGCCCCCAGTACCGTCGGCGAGAACTGGAGACCGACGCCCGACGCGAGGTTCTTGCCGTTGGCCATCCCGATCTCGTCGATCGTGACCGTACGGCCCAGCTTGCGGCCGAGCGCCTCCGCGATGATCGCCGGCGCTCGTCCCCGCGGCTGCTGTCCGCGCAGCCAACGGGCCACGGACGTCTTGTCGTAGCGCAGATCGAGGCCGTGCTCCGCGCCGCACATGTTGACCCGGCGGGCCAGCCCGGCGTTCGAGCAACCCGCTTCCTGAATGAGCGCCTGCAGCCGTTCGTTCGGCTGCCGCGCGACGAGAGGCCTTGCGGCCATGGCGTACCCCCTGTGGCTGCGGTGCCTGCCCACGCACCGAGTTGACTTGTCTTCCACCGAAAAGATCCGGCCGTGAAGATCAATGCCCCGCGAACATGCCCAAAATGCACGTCATGTGAGGCCTGCTGAGGATTGCCGGGGTAAAGGCGGAAGCCGACCCCACTCTGGGCTACCCACCTCAGACCACGGATCCTCCTGCGCGCCCCCACACATGCATCCATGCGCCCCAGATGAGGAATCGATGCTCCTCCCCCGCGCGCAGGCCCTGTCGTCGGACTGGCCGTAACCCGAGGTGGGTGCGGGAGTTGTGTTCATCGTGGAAGAGACGATCGCGGGCACCGAAGCCGCTCAGATTCCGAAGCAGCGCGGGGAATCGCTGCTGGAAACCGCCGTTCGCTATGCCGAGGAACGCCACTGGGACGTGTTCCCCGGCACCTGGCTGGAAGCCGTCGACGGGGTGCAGCACTGCTCCTGCGACGACGTCGCGTGCGCCGCGCCCGGCGCACATCCGGCGCGGCAGGACTGGGCGACGCAGGCCACGGGCAGTGCGACCGTTGCGCGTCGGATGTGGCTGAAGCAGCCGAGTGCGTCGATCCTGTTGCCGACGGGGCGTACGTTCGACTCCATTTCCGTCCCGGAGACGGCCGGGTTTCTCGCGCTGGCCCGGATGGAGCGGATGGAGCTGACGCTCGGGCCGGTGACGTTGACGCCGGATCGTCGGATGCACTTCTTCGTGTTGCCGGGCGCCGCTGTGAAGGTGCCGGATCTGGTGCGCAATCTGGGGTGGTCGCCGGCGTCGCTCGATCTGGTCGCGCTGGGTGAGGGGTCGTATGTCGCGGGGCCGCCCACCCGGTACGGGTCCCGGGGGGCCGTGCAGTGGGCCTGCCGGCCTACGCCCGCGAATCGGTGGCTGCCGGATGCGGAGGAGCTGATCTCGCCGCTCGCCTATGCGTGTGGTCGGGATCGGTAGCCTGCGCCTTCTGTCCTGCCTGGTTCTGTTGATCGGCGGCTGCCGGCTGTTCGTGGCTCGTCGCGCCCACGCGGCGGAGCCGCATATCAGACGCAGTCCCGCGCCCCTGGGGGGTTGTCCCACCGTAGGGTTCGTTCCTGACGGAGGGAGTCTTGGTGGGTGTCAGTGCCGTACGGGTGCGTGGGCTCTGGAAGCGGTTTGGGCAGCAGGTCGCTGTTGCCGGGATTGATCTGGAGCTGCCCGCGGGGAAGTTCATCGGGCTCGTCGGGCCGAACGGGGCCGGGAAGACCACCACGTTGTCGATGGTGACCGGGCTGCTCAGGCCCGATCAGGGGTCCGTCGAGGTCGTCGGGCACGACGTGTGGCGGGACCCGGTCGAGGTCAAGGCGCGGATCGGGGTGCTGCCGGAGGGGCTCAGGCTCTTCGAGCGGCTCTCCGGGCGGGAACTGCTCGCCTACTCGGGGCGGCTGCGCGGGCTGCCCGGCGCCGAGGTCGACAAGCGGGCCACCCAACTGCTCGACGTGCTCGACCTGGCCGGCGCCCAGCACAAGCTCGTCGTCGACTACTCGACCGGCATGCGCAAGAAGATCGGGCTCGCGGCCGCTCTCCTCCACAACCCCGAAGTCCTCTTCCTCGACGAGCCGTTCGAGGGCGTCGACCCAGTGTCCGCCCAGACCATCCGAGGCGTGCTGGAGCGGTACACCGCCTCCGGCGCCACCGTCGTCTTCTCCTCCCACGTCATGGAGCTCGTCGAGTCGCTGTGCGACTGGGTGGCGGTGATGGCCGCCGGGCGGATCCGGGCGCACGGTCCGCTCGCCGAAGTGCGCGGCGACGCGCCCTCGTTGCAGCAGGCCTTCCTCGAACTCGTCGGCGCCAACGGGCGCGACGCCGGGGCCGACCTGGACTGGCTGGGCGGCGGGGCGCGATGAGCACGGACGTCACCGGTGTCGTCGTACAGCTGAAGCTGTCGCTGCTGCGGAACGGGCTGCGGCAGTCCGCCGGGCGGCGCGCCGCCTACATCGCCTCGGCCGTCTGCGTGCTCCTCGTCGCCGTGCTGCAACTGCTCGGCCTGATCGCCCTGCGCGGCAACGCGCACGCCGCCTCCGTCGTCGTCCTGCTGGTCGCCGTGCTGGCGCTGGGGTGGGCGGTGATGCCGCTGTTCTTCCCCGGCGGGGACGAGACCCTCGATCCGACGCGGCTGGTGATGCTGCCGCTGCGGCCCCGGCTGCTGGTGCGGGCGCTGCTCGCGGCCTCACTGGTGGGGATAGGGCCGCTGTTCACGCTGTGCCTGCTCGTGGGGTCGGTGATCGCGGTCGCGCGGGGCGGGGCGGCGTACGCCGTGGGTGTCGTCGCCGTCGTGCTCGGGCTGCTGGTGTGCGTGGCGTTCGCGCGGACCGTCGCCGCCGCCAACGTCCGGCTGCTGACCAGCCGCAAGGGCCGCGATCTGGCGGTGCTGAGCGGGCTGGTCATCGCGGTCGGGGCGCAGGTCGTCAACTTCGGGGCGCAGCGGCTCGGTTCGTCAGGGCTCTCACAGCTCGATCCGGCCGCTGACGTGCTGCGCTGGGTGCCGCCCGCCTCGGCCGTCGGGGCGGTGGATTCGGTGAGCGACGGTGCGTACGGAGCGGCCGTCGTCCAACTCGCCCTGACCTGCGGGGCGCTGGTGGCGCTGATCGGCGTGTGGTCGCGGCACCTGACCCGGCTGATGACCTCCCCCGACGGATCCACCCTCCAGGCCGCCACCGAGACCGCCGTACGACGGCGCACCTCGACCGGCCTCGCCCGCCTGCTGCCCGCCGGGCGGACCGGAACGGTCATGGAACGCAGCCTGCGCTATGTGTGGCGTGACCCGAAGACCAAGGCGGCGTGGGTGACCTCGCTGGCGATCGGCCTGATCGTGCCCCTGTTCAACGCCCTGCAGGGCACCGGGTCGATCTACTTCGCCTGTTTCGCCGCCGGGATGCTCGGCGTGCAGATGTACAACCAGTTCGGGCAGGACACGTCCGCGTTCTGGATGGTCGCGATGACGATCTCGTCCACCCGGGACGCCTACGTCGAACTCCGCGCGCGGGCCCTGGCACTCCTGCTGATCACCCTCCCCTACGCCACCCTCGTGACCGTCCTGACGACAGCACTCCTCGGCGCGTGGGCCAAGCTCCCCGAGGTGCTGGGGCTTTCCTTCGCACTGCTGGGCGCGATGCTGGCGACCGGCGCGTGGACGTCGGCCCGCTTCCCGTACTCCATCCCGCAGGAGGGCTACAAGAACGTGGCCCCTGGCCAGAGCGGCCTCGCCTTCATGGCGATCTTCGGCGGAATGGTGGGCGGCAGCCTGCTCTGCGCCCCCGTCATCGCCGCGACGATCTGGCTGAACGTCAGCGAGGGCGGGGAGGACTGGACCTGGCTGCTCCTACCGGCGGGCGCGGCCTACGGGGCGGCGATCACCCTGCTGGGCCTACGGCTGGCCGCCCCACGCACGGCGGGGCGGCTACCGGAAATCCTGACGGCGGTAAGCAAGGGCTGACGGGGCCTGCAACACCGAGAAAGGGGCGCGGGGCTGTGTCTGATATGCGGCTCCGCCGCGTGGGCGCGACAAGCCACAGACAACCCGCACCCGCCATCTCAACCCCAACCAGGCAGACGAGATGGCGCCCGGCATCACCCAGTCAGGCACGCGTCCAGAAACGGCTCGATGGCCCCCCGCCAAGCCTCCGGCTGGTCATAGTGCACAAGATGCCCGGCGTCAGCCACCTCCGCATACTCCCCCCGAGGCAACACCCGCACCATCTCCTGCGCCTCGGCACGCCCCAGCTCACCATCGAGCCCACGAACCACCAGCGCGGGGCACTGAACCTGCGCCAGTTCCTCCCAGTGCGCGTCGTACACCCACGTCTCCCGGGACTTGAGCATCTGGTCGGGTTCGAAGACCGGCCGCCAGCCGTCCGGTGACTCGGCCATCACCTCGGCGTAGAACTCACCCCGGGCCGGATTCGGCCGCTCCACCCACGGATCGTCCTCCCCGAACCACTTCCGTACGTCGGCGAGCGTGGCGAAGGGGACGGGCCAGGCCTTGAACCAGTCGGCCCACTCCCGCTGCGAGGCCGCGCCCAGCGCCGACGCCCGCATGTCGCAGATGATCAGCCCGCGGACCAGGTCGGGCCGCTTGGCGGCGAGCTGCCAGGCGGTCAGCGCGCCCATCGCGTGGCCGATGAGGACGGCCGGGGCGAGGCCCAGTTGTTCGAGGGCGGCTTCGGCGTCCTCGACGTATGCCTCGCGGGTGAAGGCGGCCTGCGGTGGCTTGTCGCTGCGGCCGTGGCCGCGCTGGTCGAGCGCGACGGCGCGGTGCCGCTCGGAGAGCCAGCGGGCGGTGGACGCCCAGTGCGAGGCACGGCCCATCAGACCGTGCAGTAACAGGACGCCCGGCGTCCGTTCGTGATCGGCGGTGGGCGGGCCGGACTGGTCCGGTGATCCGGGCTGTGCGGGGACGAGCTTCGCCGGGTCGGACTTGGGAGGGTCGCCGAACTCCCAGGCCGCAAGGCGTACGCCGCCCGTCCCGGTTACGTCGATGCGCCGCGCCATTGGTCCTGGCACCCCCCTAGCTCCGCTCGGACCGCTCGCTCCCGCTCGAGCCGGCCGGTCCTGTGAACCGCGTCCTGCTTGCCGTGCGTGCTGTGCTTGCCGCCACTCGCGCTCACGCGAGTGCCGCGTGCTGCGCATGGTGCGCGTTCTGTGTCTGCTCCGTGTGTCCCGCGTGATCGTATGTGCACATCCTTGCAGCGCACATCCCGCGTGACCCGTCACTCGCAGACTATCGAATGGCTATTCGAAAATGCCGTTTCCGTAGGCAACACCCCTCATTTGAGTGACCTCCCTCAAGGATTGGCGGCCGCCGCTGAGGGGAGATCTTCAACGGGAGGCGGACCGCTCGGGGAAACCGGTCCGAGGGGAATGACCCTGAGAGCTCGGGGCTCCGGGTCAGCACAGGGGAGGACAGGCCCCGGCGCCACATGGCGCCGGGGCCCTCCTCACGTCCACGGCACATCCTTCCCGCCCCCTCCCCGGCCGGGCGACATCGCTGTCGTACCGCGGCCAAGAGCCCTCAGGTCATATGCCTCACGCGACAGCCTCGCACGCGAAGCGCCCGTGCGCTGCGATTCGGAGCACTGAATCTTGGATTCGACGAGATCGACGGGCTGACACAACTACCGCCCCTGTCCCGGGAGTTACAGCGTCCGAGTGCGGGGCGAACGTCCGGCCGGGGACTCAGCGCTTGGCGACGAACACGTGCGAGGCGACGTCCGCCTCCAACTCGGCCGCCTCGCCGCCGCTGCCCACCAGCACACCGCCAGCCGACTCGGTCACGCTCACCACGGAGCCCGGCTGCACGCCCGCCCGCCGCAGCGTGTACATCAGCTGCGCGTCGGTCTGGATCGGCTCGCCGATCCGCCGGACGACGACCGTCTTGCCCTCCAGGCCAGGGTCGAGGTCGGCCAGCGACACCATGCCCTCGTCCAGGAACGGATCGGCGCCGTCCTTCTCGCCGAGCTCCTCCAGACCCGGGATCGGGTTGCCGTACGGCGACTCGGTGGGGTGCCGGAGCAGCTCGAGAACGCGGCGCTCCACGGCCTCGCTCATCACATGCTCCCAGCGGCACGCCTCAGCGTGCACCTGCTCCCACTCCAGGCCGATCACGTCGACGAGCAGGCACTCCGCGAGCCGGTGCTTGCGCATCACGCGCGTGGCGAGCCGACGGCCCTCGTCCGTCAGCTCCAGGTGGCGGTCACTGGCGACGGACACCAGTCCGTCGCGCTCCATCCGCGCCACGGTCTGGCTGACCGTCGGCCCGCTCTGGTCGAGCCGCTCGGCGATCCGGGCGCGCATGGGGACCACACCTTCCTCCTCCAGCTCGAGGATGGTGCGGAGATACATCTCCGTGGTGTCGATCAGTCCGGACATACGTGCCCCTTGATGAGATGTGCCGGAAGCACGACAGCTTCGCGGCGCGTGCGCTGGCCCTGGATTCAATTCTGACGCATACCACTGACAACCGTGCCGCGCCGGTGAAACCAAGCGGTTACGTGAAGGCTCCCCGGAGCGGCCGACGGCGCCCGCACGCCCGTATTGACACCGCACTGGTCCAGACCGCACCGTGATCCGCGACACACCATACCGACGGCCACACCGAAGGGGCCCGTATGAGCGACAGCACACCGGCCGGACAGTTCTTCGACGCCGCGATCGGTCTGCTGCAACGGGTCCGGGACGAGGAGGCCGAACACATCGAGGCGGCCGGCACGCTGCTCGCCGACACCGTCGTGAACGGCGGCCGCCTCTTCGCCTTCGGCGCCGGACACTCCTCGCTCGCCGCGCAGGACCTCGTCTACCGCGCCGGCGGACTCGCCCTGATGAACCTGCTCGCCGTGCCCGGTGCCGTCGGCGTCGACGTCATGCCGGCCACCCTCGGCTCCGCCCTGGAGCGCGTCGACGGCCTCGCGAGCGCCGTCCTGGACTCCTCGCCCCTCCGCGCGGGCGACGCCCTGGTGATCATCTCCCTCTCCGGCCGCAACGCCCTGCCCGTGGAGATGGCCCTGCACGCCCGCGCCCTGGGTGTACGGGTCATCGGCGTGACCTCGGTGGCGTACGCCTCGGAGACGACGTCCCGCCACACCTCCGGCACCTACCTGAAGGACCACTGCGACCTCGTCCTCGACTCGAAGATCGCGATCGGCGACGCGGAACTCACCCTCGACACCATCCCGGCCCCCTTCGCCCCGGCGTCCACGGTCGTCACCAGCGCCCTGCTCCAGGCGGTCATGGCCACGGCAGCAGCCTCCTTGGCCAACCGCGGCATCGAGCCCCCACTCCTGCGCTCCGGCAACGTCGATGGCGGGCATGAGTGGAACGGGCGGGTGTTCGAGGAGTACGGGGACCGGATCTTCTATCGGCGGTAGGCAGCCGGGCGAGCGCACACTCGTGTCCGCCGAGCCGCAGGCAGGCGGCAGGCGGCAGGCGGCAGGCGGCAGGCGGCAGCATCCGCCAAGCCGCGGGCAACCGCGTCCGTCAGGCTGCGGGCAGTCGTGCCGCTGGGGCGGCACCCGTCCCAAAGAGAGGCGGCACCCCGCTAGCGCCGGGCTGCGCGACCCACCCCCACCCAGCCACCCGCCGGGCACCGGGCACCGGGCACCCCAGCCTCGCCTACCCCGACCGCCCCACAACCCCCGCCAAATCCAGCGCCATCGCGATCCGGACGGCCACATCCTCCGCGTACACCGCGTCCGAACGCTCGAACGCACTCCGCCCCGCACCCCGCAGAAACGTCACGACCCCCAACGTCCGCCCCCGACTCCGCAGCACCGCGCACAACGCATGCACCGAGTCCTCCGGCCACTGCCGGGCAACCGCCCACTCCCGCGCCTTCTCCGCCGCCACGGCCCCCACACTGGCCCGCACCGCCCCGATCCGCGCCACACACTGCAATGCCGGATGCCCCTCCCCGTACCGCACCGGCAGCCCGGCCTCACCACCGAGCAGACTCGGCCCGGGCACCCCGGAGGGCGTCGCGGCGACCCGCACCAGCCGTACCGGCCCCGCGGCGTCCGCGTCGGACACCGCCCCGCCCGCCACCCGGTCGATCAGCGCATGGTCGGCGAACCCGGCCAGCGCGAAGTCCAGATGCACGGTCGCCGCCTCCGCCGGGTCCTCGCACTCCGCCGCCGCCCGGGCCGCCCGGTGCAGCTGGTTCGTCCGGAACCGCAGCAGCGACGCCTCCTGCTCACCCTGCTTGGCCCCGGTCACGTCCTGGAAGAGCCAGCCCACACCCAACGGCACCGGCTCCTCCGCAAGCGGCGAGGCCAGCCGTACGAACCCACACCGCCAGCACCGCCGCCGGTCACCCTCAGGCGTCCGCACGGTCACCCAGATCTCGGCCGGCGCGGGCGGCGCACCCTCGGCCAGCACATGCGCGAGCGCGCTCTCGAGCTCCTCGACACCCTGGGCGAGCAACTCCCCCAACGGCCGCCCCAGGACGGACGTACGCCCGATACCCAGCGCCCGGGCGGCATGCGCATTGACCACCGCCGGCCGCAGATCCGCGTCGACCAGCACCACACCCCACGACGCGTCCTCGAACAACGCCTCGCTCAGCGCGATCGACCGCTCCAGATCGATCTGCGCGTGCACCTCACTGAACGCGCAGTACAGGCCCGCCGGCTTGCCGTCCGGCCCGCGCACGGCCGCCGACTGCGTCCGCACGAGCACCCGCCCGCCGTCCTTGGTGAGCAGCGCGAACTCGTACACCTGACGCCCCGGAGCGTGCATGGCGGACAGCAGCCGCCCCTCGACCTCCTCGGCGTCCGCACTCCGCACGGCCCACCCCGCGAACCCCCGCCGCCCCACGGCCTCGGCCGCGGTCCACCCCAGGATCCGCTCCGCCTCACGGTTCCAATGGGTCACGACCCCGTCCGCGTCGAAGGCACACAGAGCCGCGTCCATCCCGTCCAGCAGCGCGGCCAGCAGATCCGAACCGACCGAGCCCTCCGGACCGTCCCGCTCGGGCTCGTCCGGCCCCAGCTCGTCGGTGGTCCCACTACGCCGGGAAGCACTCACCTGGACCCCCTGCCAAGCTGCGTCCGCACCTACGGCGCGTCGGTTCGCTCACTCATCCCTCATCTAACTGGAACGTGACGCAGCGCACACCGAGTTCCCCCAAGATTGAAGGAATCGTTGTACGCCGGAAATCCGCCCTACTCCGTTCCCGCGGCCGCCGGCCGCAACGTCAGCCACACCTCATTGTCGCCTCCGACGCCACATACCGCTCGACCTCCACGAACCGCAGCCCGCCCTCAGACCGGAGCCCCGCTCCCCCGCCGCGCGTACACCTCGATCTCGATCTTCATACGAGGATCCGCGAGCCCGCACACCATCATCGTCGCCGCCGGCCGCACCGCACCGAACGCCCGCCGCAGCACCGGCCAGCACGGCTCGAAGTCCGCCCGCTCCGGCAGCAGATACCGCACCCGCACCACATCCGCGAACGAACACCCCGCCTCCGCCAGCGCGGCCCCCACATTCCGCAGACACTGCTCGGCCTGCTCCGCCACGTCATCGGAGATCGTCATGGCCGCGTAGTCGAACCCGGTCGTCCCCGACACATGCACCCAGTCCCCGTCGACCACGGCACGCGCGTACCCGATCTCCTCCTCAAAGGTCGACCCACTGAGAATCACCCGCCGCCCCACCTGCTGCTCCGCCATGCGCGAAACGGTAGGTGGCCGACACAGGTACGTCTACGGAGATCACCCGCACCCCACCACCGTCAGACCCTGCTGCCACAGTTCCGTCCCATGAACACGGACGAGTTCTGGCACGTCATCGACACCGCACGCTCCCACACCACGACCGACCACCCCTTCGACGAGGCCCTGGTCGACCTACTGACCCGCCGCTCCACGCAGGACATCCTGGCGTACGAGGAGCGCTTCGACGCACTGCACGACGCCCTCCACCGCTGGGACGTGTGGGCCGCCGCCTACCTCATCGGCGGCGGCTGCTCCGACGACAGCTTCATGGACTTCCGCGCCGGTCTGATCGCCCAGGGACGCAAGTGGTACGAGCGGGCGGCCACCGCGCCCGACAGCCTCGCCGACCATCCCGAGGTCGTCCGGGATGCGCTTCACCTCCCCTGTAGACGGGGGAGCACTGCGCAAGATCGGAGGTAGAAGAGGGCACGGTCGTCGAGGTCGGCCGCCGCTGTGAACTGCTCTGACCCGCCTGTTCGCATGGGGCCGCACTGTTGGCGCACGGTCCGGCGAAGTGCGAGCCGGAGCAGAAGTGGCGGCCCCACAGGTACCGGCGCGCGTGCGTGTCGTGCTCCTTGCGCAGCGGCCGGGCGGAGGTGCCCTTGAGGGAGTTGACCGGCTTGGAGGGCTGGACCCCCAGCGGACAGGGGTTACCGCGTCGGGTGGCCGGTGTCGGGCTGCCGTACCACCGGGGCCAGTTGGGTGACCTTTGAGGCTCTCGCTCGTTCTTGTGGGTGTCGGGCGAATCTTCGAAGGGGGGCATTTTGTGAGTCAAGGCACCTTGGTCAAGCGGCAGTTCGGGCACCGTGCCCGGCTTGCACTGTCGCCTGCCGAGGTGTTGAAGGCCGATGCCCAGGCACACGCGGCCCGCACGATGTGGAATCTGCTGCACGCCTGGTGGCAGATGATGCCGAAGGACAAGCGGACTCTCGCGAACGCGGACGCCGCGATCCGCCAGGCCCGCAAGGACCTCGAATTCCTCGCCCTCCTCCCCGCGCAGGCCGCCCAGGCCGTGCTGAAGACGTATGTCCAGGCGTGGCGTAACTGCTGGGACGGCAGAGCGGATGCCCCGAACTACAAGGGCCGGTTCCGGTCCGTGATGAGCGTGGACATTCCGCAGGGCCGGGACCTGAACATCAAGCGTGTGCACCGCCGCTGGGGCATGGTCAATCTGCCCAGGATTGGCCGCGTGAAGTTCCGGTGGACCAAAGACCTGCCCGTGGGCAAGCGTGCCGGCACCGAGAACCGGATCACCGGAGCCCGGCTGGTCAAGGACGCCCTTGGCTGGCACATCGCTTTCCGCGTGATGACCCAAGAGGCCAGGCCCGAGGCTCACCAGGGCCCCGAGGTCGGGATCGACGTGGGCGTGAGCGTGCCTCTCGCCCTGTCCGACGGCGGGAGCTTCGAGCACGGCGCGTGGCTGACCGAGAAGGAACAGGCCAAGCTCCTGCACCTGGAGCAGCGCGCCGCCCAGCGCAAACAGCGCCGAAAGCCGGGCGAGCGCACCAGCCGCCGCCTGCGCCGCACCTATGACCAGATCGCCCGGCTCCGAGCGAAAGCCAAGCGACGGGCCGCCGACTGGCAGCACCAGACGACCACCACCATCGCCCGTGCCTACGGCACGGTGGTGGTCGAAGCACTCACCATCACGAACATGGTCAAGTCGGCTCGGGGAACCGCCGAAGAGCCGGGGAAGAACGTCGCCCAGAAGGCCGGGCTGAATCGCTCCATCGCCGCCGAGGCGTGGGGCCGCACGGTCACGATGCTGGCGTACAAGACCGCCCGGCACGGAGGCACCCTCGTCAAGGTCCCCGCTCCCGGCACCTCCCGGCGCTGCTCGGCGTGCGGATGCACCACGCCTGCCAGCCGAGAGTCCCAGACCGTGTTCGTGTGCAAGAACCCGGACTGCGGCTGGTCGGGCAACGCCGACCACAACGCGGCCCGGAACATCTTGCATCTGTACCGGATCGGCCTCGTGGCGATCCCGGCTGCCGGGAGGGCAGTCGTCAGGCGCGCTCGTTGCGTCAAGCCCGCCACCGCAAGGTAGGCGGGAATCTCCTTCCTGAGCTTGCCAAGGGAGGAGAACACTTCAAGAAGAGGTGAACTACTCCGCGCGCGGCCGAGGCCTACGAACGCCTCACCGGGTGCGGAGAGGACAGCTTCTACGATGCCTGGAAGCAGTGGGAGGCCGCTCACCCGGACCCCGACCCCGCCGGTCCCGACATGGGCGAGGACTTCGACTTCGACGACGCGGGTTAGATGCGGCGGCGGCTGCCGCGGCTGGCCGGGCTGTTCCTCTCGGACAGCGCTTAGCAGCGCGACCAGTCACGCGTTCGATGAATTGAGGATGAACGCGACCCGATGGCAGCTCACGGAGGCCCTGGGTAACCTCGGCAAGCCCGTACAGCCTGGTCGGGCGACCGTACGAAGTGGAACCGCAGTGCCATGGGGCTGGAGAAGACGCACACGTTGGACGCGCTGTCCGTCGGACGTCTGGATCACGAGAACGGCGACGCCATCGTGCGGCTTCCCGGGCAGGTGCTCGTCGTCAAAGCCACCGGACGCGGCTCGTACGCCCGCACCACTCCGGACCGGTTCGGGTTCCCCCGGCTGCGCCGAGTTCGTACCAAGCAGCACTTCGGATACGCCACCGGGGATCTCGTACGGGCCAATATGCCGACCGGCAAGTGGGCGGGCACATGGACCGGTCGTATCTCGGTTCGAGCCAACGGGCAGCACAGCCTCACCACACCGGCAGGACGGTTCAACGTCCGCCACCGGAATCTTCAGCTCCTGCAGCGGGGCGACGGATACGGGTACATCTTCCGGCCGGAATCCGCTCCGTCAAAACCCCAGAAAATCGGTTGATCGGTGCCCGATCACTTCCTAGGGTGGCTGTTACTTCGGAAGGAGGTGGTTCGGCAGATGTATGCATACCGGACGGAAGAGGTGGCTGCGGGCTAACGGCCCGGCACCCCACCCAGTGCGGTGCCGGACCAGCGTGCGCAAGATACACGCAGCCGGCCCAAACCAACGCAGTCACCCGACCCGCGAGCTCGCCGGTACGTCCGGCCGGCTCCTCCGCCGTCAGGCGGAGGGACCCGAGCTCGCGGGTCGTCTGCGTTTCAGGGGATTACGGACTGAGCCGCTCCACCCGCCAGCTTCCGTCCGGCTCCTCGACGTACCGCAGTCGGTCGTGCAGTCGGTTCTCCCGGCCCTGCCAGAACTCCACCATCTGGGGTGCCACCCGGAAGCCGCCCCAGTGTGGTGGCACCGGTACCTGTTCGCCCTCGGGGTAGCGGGCGGCGAGTTCGGTGTACGAGGCGTCCAGGTCGGCGCGGGTGGCGATCACCGAGGACTGGGCGCTGGCCCAGGCGCCGAGCTGGGAGCCGCGTGGGCGGGTGCGGAAGTACGCGGCGGTCTCGTCGCGGCCGGTGCGGCGGGCGATGCCCGTGACGATGACCTGGCGGGCCATCGGGTGCCAGGGGAAGAGGAGGGAGACGTACGGGTTCTCGGAGAGGTCGCGGGCCTTGCGGGAGTCGTAGTTGGTGTAGAAGACGAAGCCCTGTTCGCTGAAGTGTTTCAGTAGCACCGTGCGTGAGCTGGGGTGGCCCTCTGCGTCCGCCGTGGAGACGATCATGGCGTTCGGCTCGAAGAGGTGGGCCTCCGTCGCGGCCTGCTTGAACCAGCGCGCGAACTGCGCCACGGGCGTGGCGGCCAGGTCGTTCTCGGCGAGGCCCTCGGCCCGGTACTGCTTGCGCATCGCGGCGGGGTCGAGGGGGACGGCGTCTCGGTCGGTCACTCGGTCATCTTGCCGTATGCGCGGGCGGCGTTCAGCGCGGTGTCGTTCATCACTGAGTGGCACTCAGTGCCGCGAGGTCTCCCCAAAGGTGGCACTCGGAGATATCGTGCTGTTGCCGTTCCGGTTGGGTGACCGCCGGCCGCACGGGGCATCAGAGGGGTACCGCCCAGGACCGCGAGTCCTCGGAGGCCGAGCCGTAGGCCGGTTCCGCGACCGTGGATCCCCGGGGCGCGCATCTCGTTCCCGCCGTCCGACACCTGGTCGTCCCGCTCTCAAGGTCCCCACCACCCCATCTGTCGTACACATCACGAGGAGCCGCCTGATGTCCGACTTCGTACCCGGACTCGAAGGAGTCGTCGCGTTCGAGACGGAGATCGCCGAACCGGACAAGGAGGGCGGCGCCCTGCGGTACCGGGGCGTCGACATCGAGGACCTGGTCGGTCATGTCTCGTTCGGCAATGTCTGGGGGCTGCTGGTCGACGGCGCCTTCAATCCCGGTCTGCCGCCCGCCGAGCCGTTCCCGATCCCGGTGCACTCCGGTGACATCCGGGTGGACGTGCAGTCCGCGCTCGCCATGCTGGCGCCGGTGTGGGGTCTCAAACCCCTCCTCGACATCGACGGCGAGCAGGCGCGTGCGGACCTGGCGCGGGCCGCCGTCATGGCGTTGTCGTACGTCGCCCAGTCCGCGCGCGGGCAGGGGCTGCCCATGGTTCCGCAGCGGGAGATCGACAAGGCGCAGTCCGTCGTCGAGCGCTTCATGATCCGCTGGCGGGGTGAGCCCGACCCGAAGCATGTGGCCGCCGTCGACGCCTACTGGACGTCGGCCGCCGAGCACGGCATGAACGCGTCCACGTTCACGGCCCGCGTCATCGCCTCCACGGGCGCGGACGTGGCGGCGGCGCTCTCCGGTGCCGTGGGGGCCATGTCCGGGCCGCTGCACGGGGGCGCGCCCTCCCGGGTCCTCGGCATGATCGAGGAGATCGAGCGGACGGGCGACGCGGAGGCGTACGTGAGGCAGGCCCTGGACAAGGGTGAGCGTCTGATGGGCTTCGGTCACCGGGTGTACCGCGCGGAGGACCCACGCGCGCGTGTGCTGCGCCGTACCGCCCGCGAGCTGGGGGCCCCGCGTTTCGGGGTGGCCGAGGCGCTGGAGAAGGCGGCTCTGGCGGAGCTCCACAGCCGTCGCCCGGACCGTGTGCTGGCGACGAACGTGGAGTTCTGGGCGGCCATCGTCCTGGACTTCGCCGAGGTGCCGGCGCACATGTTCACGTCGATGTTCACGTGTGCCCGTACGGCGGGCTGGTCGGCGCACATCCTGGAGCAGAAGCGCACCGGCCGTCTCGTCCGTCCGTCGGCGCGTTATGTCGGCCCGGGTTCGCGGGACCCGAGGGAGATCGAGGGGTACGCGGACATCGCGCGCTAGCGGGCTGCCGGGCCGGTCATCACGTGGGCCGCCCCGGACGCCGTCCTCAGCCGAGCGCCTCGTCCAGCAGCTTCGCCCACTGTGCGACGACCCGTTCGCGGCGGCCGGCGTCGTCCGTGAGGAGGTTGGCGAGGCCGAGGCCGCGGGCCATGTCCAGGAGGCCCTGGACGGTTTCGCGGGCGCCGGGTGTGGTTTCGTCCGCGCCGAGGAGGTCCACGGCGATGCGGTGGGTCTCGCGGCCTACGTGGGCCTCGAGTTCGGTGACGCGTGGGCGTAGTTGTTCCTCGTTGGAGGCGGCGACCCAGAGGTGGAGGGCGGCGCGGAACAGGGGGCCGGTGTAGAGGTCGACGAGGGCTGTCACGACGGCCCGGCGGTCCTGCGCCGGGCCTTCGGGGAACAGGGCGCGCAGTGCGGTGGAGCGTTCCTCGGCGACGTATTCGACGGCGGCCGTGAAGAGGTCCTCGCGGGTCGGGAAGTGGTGTTGGGCGGCGCCTCGGGAGACGCCGGCGCGTTCGGCGACGACGGAGACCGTGGAGCCGGCCCAGCCGTGTGCTGCGAGGCAGGCCACGGCGGCTTCCAGGAGCCGTTGCCGGGTGGCCCGGCTGCGGTCCTGTTTGGGGACGCGGTCGACTGTGGTCACACCACCCATGCGGGATCCCGTCGTTCTAGGAAGGCCGTCATTCCCTCGCGTGCCGGTGCGGAGGAGAACAGCCGGGCCGAGAGCGCGGTGAGGTCGGCCGCGTCCCGGTCGAAGGTTTCCAGCACCCTAGCTGTGAGCAGTGCCTTCGTTTCCGCCAGGCCCTGGGGGGATGCCCGGCGCAGGCCGTCCAGGAGGGGGGTCAGTGCCTCGTCGACGTCGTCGGCCGTGGTCGTCAGGAGGCCGATGCGGGTGGCCTCGGTGGCGTCGAAGGTCTCGCCGGTGAGGTAGTAGCGGGCCAGGGCGCGGGGGTCGGTGCGGGGCAGCAGGGGGAGGGAGATGACGGCGGGGGCGACTCCGATGCGTACCTCTGTGAAGGCGAAGGTGGCCCGGGGTGATGCCGCCGACATGTCGCATGCCGCCAGGAGGCCGAGGCCGCCCGCGCGTGCGTGGCCGGTCACCCGTGCCAGTACCGGTTTGGGCAGTTCGACGATCTGGCGGAGGAGGCCCACGAGTGCGGCGGGGGGTGGTGGCTCGCGCAGGTCGGCGCCCGCGCAGAAGGTGTTGCCGGTGTGGGTGAGGACGATCGCGCGTACGTCGGTGTTCTTGGCGCAGTCCGTCAGCGCGTCGGCGAGTTCGGCCACCAGGGGTGCCGAGAGGGCGTTGCGGTTGTGTGGGGAGTCGAGGGTGAGGGTCTCGACGGCACGCGCGCGTGTACGGTCGATCAACGTCACGATCGCCCCCTCAGTTCCCGGCGCAGGATCTTGCCGGACGCCGCTCTCGGTACGGCGTCGATGAAGGTGACCTGGCGGACGCGTTTGTAGGGGGCGACGCGTTCGGCGACGTACATCATGACCTCTCCTTCGGAGAGGTCGGTGGCGGACGGCTGGCGGACCACGTAGGCGTGCGGGACTTCGTTGCCGTCGTCGTTGTAGACGCCGATGACTGCCGTGTCGGCGATGCCGGGGTGGGTGAGGAGGAGGGCCTCCAGTTCGGCGGGGGCCACTTGGAAGCCCTTGTACTTGATGAGCTCCTTGACCCGGTCCACGACGAACAGCCAGCCGTCGGCGTCCGCGTGGCCGACGTCGCCGGTGTGCAGCCAGCCGTCGGGGTCGATCATCGCGGCGGTGGCGTCGGGGCGGCCCAGGTAGCCCTTCATGATCTGGGGGCCGCGGATGAGGATCTCGCCGGCCTCGCCGACGCCGAGGTCCTTGTCGGGGTCGTCGAGGGAGACGATGCGCATCTCGGTGCCGGCGATGAGCTTGCCGACGGTGCCGGCGGGGGCGTCGTGCATGGCGTCCACGGGGACGACGTGGGTGCCCGGTGACAGTTCCGTCATGCCGTAGGCCTGGCCGACGGGCGGTAGGCCGAGGCGCTCGGAGCAGGCGGCGGCGAGCTTGGCGTCCAGGGGGGCGGCGGCGCTGGTTATGTACTTCAGGGACGACAGGTCGTACTGCGCGACCAGCGGGTGTTTGGCGAGGGCCAGGACGATCGGCGGGGCGACGTAGAGGCCGGTGATGCGGTGGTTCTGGATGGCGGCGAGGAAGGTCTCCAGGTCGAAGCGGGGCAGGACAACGACGGTGGCGCCCTGGCGCAGGGGTGCGTTCATGAGGGCTGTCAGGCCGTAGATGTGGAAGAACGGCAGGACGGCGAGGATGCGGTCGCCGGGTCCTGCCGGCATGACGGGTTCGAGCTGGGCGAGGTTGGTGGCGATCTGGCGGTGCGTGAGCATCACGCCCTTGGGGGTGCCCGTCGTTCCCGACGAGTACGGGAGGGCCGCCACGTCCGCCACGGGGTCGATGGTGACCTGCGGTTCGGGGGCGGCCGAGGCCAGCATGTCGATGAGTGACCGGTGGCCGGGAGCGCTGTCGCAGACGAAGATCTCCTCCACCCCGCCGGCGAGTTCGGCGGCCCGGCGTGCCGCCTCCAGCAGCGGTGAGACGGTGACGATCCAGCGGGCCGCCGAGTCCTTGAGCTGCTTGGCGAACTCCTCCGGCGTGGCGAGCGGGTGCACGGTGGTGACGGTGGCCCCCGCGCGCGTGGCGGCGTAGAAGGCGATCGGGAAGGCGACCGTGTTGGGGCTGTGCAGGGCGAGGACGTCGCCCTTGCGGACGCCCGCTTCGGCGAGGGCTGCGGCGACCGTCCGGTGGAAGCGGTCCACCTGGTCGTAGGTGAGGGTGGTGCCGTCCGTGCCGTCGATGAGGGCGGGCGCGTCACCGAACTCGGCGGCCCGGCCCAGCACCGCCTCGTGGATGGGGAGTTCTACGGGTGGGACGTCTGCGTACTCGCTGCGGAACATGGTTCCTCCTCGCGCCACACGGTGCCGGATCAGTACGACTTGGGCAGGCCCAGGGTCTGGTGGGAGACGTAGTTGAGAATCATCTCCCGGCTCACCGGAGCAATACGGGACACGCGTGCGGCGGTTATCAACGAGGCGAGCCCGAACTCGCGCGTGAGGCCGTTGCCGCCGAGGGTGTGCACGGCCTGGTCCACGGCCCTCACGCAGGCCTCTCCCGCCGCGTACTTGGCCATGTTGGCGGCCTCGCCCGCGCCCTCGTCGTCGCCCTCGTCGTACAGGTATGCCGCCTTCTGCATCATCAGGCGGGCCAGTTCGAGGTCGATGTGCGCCTGGGCGAGGGGGTGTGCGATGGCCTGGTGGGCGCCGATGGGGGTGTTCCATACGGTGCGGTCGCGGGCGTACGTGATCGCTTGCGCGAGTGCGTAGCGTCCCATGCCGATCGCGAACGCGGCCGTCATGATGCGCTCGGGGTTGAGGCCGGCGAAGAGCTGGAGGAGGCCGGCGTCCTCGTCGCCCACGAGGGCGTCGGCGGGGAGGCGTACGTCGTCGAGTGTCAGCTCGAACTGCTTCTCCACGGCCTGGAGTTCCATGTCGATCTGGCGGCGGGTGAAGCCCTCGGCGTCCCTTGGGACGATGAACAGGCAGGGCTTGAGGCGGCCGGTGCGGGCGTCTTCTGTGCGGCCGACTATGAGGGTGACGTCGGCTGTGTCCACGCCGGAGATGAAGACCTTGCGGCCGGTGAGGAGCCAGTCGGTGCCGTCTTTGCGGGCGGTTGTCGTGATGCGGTGGCTGTTGGAGCCGGCGTCGGGTTCGGTGATGCCGAAGGCCATGGTGCGGGTGCCGTCGGCGAGGGCGGGGAGCCAGTGCTGTTTTTGGGCTTCTGTGCCGAAGCGGGCGATAACTGTGCCGCAGATGGCGGGGGAGACGACCATCATCAGTAGGGGGCAGCCTGCGGCGCCGAGTTCTTCCAGGACGATGGAGAGTTCGGCTATGCCGCCTCCTCCGCCTCCGTATTGCTCTGGGAGGTTGACGCCTAGATAGCCGAGTTTGGCTGCTTCGGTCCAGAGTGCTTCTCGGTCGTAGTTGCGGCCGTGGCGCTTTCCGAGGGCTGCTACTGCGGATCGTAGGGCCTTGTGTTCTTCGGATTCTGTGGTGGGGGGCATGGGGCTCCTTCCGGGTGCGGGTCGGATGTGGCTGGTCGCGCCCCTTAGGCCGGCTGCACTACCGCCAGTAGTGCGCCTACCGCCACTTGTTGTCCCGGCACGGCGTGCAGGGCCGTCAGCGTGCCTGTGGCGGGTGCCGTGATCTTGTGTTCCATCTTCATCGCCTCCAGCCACAGGAGGGGTTCTCCGGCCTGTACGGCGGCTCCCTCGGTCAGGCCGTCGGCCACTCGGATCACCGTGCCGGGCATGGGGGCGAGCAGGGAGCCCGGGGCGTGCTGGGCGGTCGGGTCGGGGAAGCGGGGCAGGGCGGTGAGGGTGGTCGCGTTCACGTGGACCTGGTCGCCGTAGCGCGCGATCTCGAACTTCCTTCGTACGCCGTCCACTTCGAGTACGACGAGACGCGCGTCGGCGTGTACGACCCGGACGCCCTCCGCGCTGAGGCCCACGCGCGTGTGGCGGTACGTGGCCTCGTGTTCCTCGCCCGCCATGGCGTAGCGCTTGGTCTGTGGCTGGGAGGGCAGGTTGCGCCAGCCGCCGAAGCGGGAGCGGCCCTGGGTGTCGGCGAGGGCGGCGGCCAGGGGGGCGTGCGGGTCGGGGTCGGTGGTGGTCAGCTCGGGGAGGTGGCGGGTGTAGAAGCCGGTGTCCATGCGGGCCGTGGTGAACTCCTTGTGCCGCAGGGAGCGGACGAGGAGGTCCCGGTTGGTCGTGGGGCCGTGGATCGTCGTCCGTTCCAGGGCGCCCGCCAGCTTGCGGATGGCGTCCGCGCGCGTGGGGGCGTGGGCGACGGCCTTCGCCAGCATGGGGTCGTAGTGGACGCCGATCTCGTCGCCGTCGTCGTAGCCCGTGTCCAGGCGGACGGACGGCGGGACGGCCAGGTGGTGCAGGGTGCCGGTCTGGGGGGTCCAGCCGGACGCGGGGTCCTCGGCGTAGAGGCGGGCTTCCACGGCGTGGCCACGCGCGTGTGGGGGGTCGGGGGTCTCCAGGGCGTGGCCTTCCGCGATGCGGATCTGGAGGGCCACCAGGTCGATGCCGTGGATCGCTTCCGTGACGGGGTGTTCGACCTGGAGGCGGGTGTTCATCTCCAGGAAGTGCGCCTGGTCGCCGGTGACCAGGAACTCGACGGTGCCGGCGCCTGTGTAGGCGACCGCTCGGGCGGCGCGGGTCGCCGTCTCGTACAGGGTCGCGGTCAGTTCGGGATTCAAACCCGGTGCGGGGGCCTCTTCGATGACCTTCTGGTGGCGGCGCTGGAGGGAGCAGTCCCGGGTGCCGAGGGTCCAGACCGTGCCGTGGGTGTCGGCGAGGATCTGCACCTCGACGTGGCGGCCGTCCTCGATGTACGGCTCGACGAAGACCTCGCCGTCCCCGAAGGCGCTCGCGGCCTCGGTGCGCGCGCCCTCCAGGGCGGCGTCGAGCTCCTCGAGACGGCGCACGATCCGCATCCCGCGGCCCCCGCCGCCCGCGGACGCCTTCACGAGCACCGGCAGGTCGCCCTGCGCGACCTCACGCAGGGGCGCGAGCCCCATCAGCTCCTTGGCGCGTGTCTTGGACGCCATCGCCTCGATCGCCTCCGGGGGCGGGCCGACCCAGATCAGGCCGGCGTCGAGGACCGCGCGGGCGAAGTCGGGGTTCTCGGAGAGGAAGCCGTAGCCGGGGTGTACGGCGTCCGCGCCGGAGGCGATCGCCGCCTGCACGACCAGGTCGGCGCGGAGGTACGTCTCGGAGGGCGCCGCTCCGGGCAGGCGTACGGCCATGTCGGCCACGCGCTGGTGGCGGGCGTTCGCGTCGGCGTCCGAGTGCACGGCGACCGTTCGGATTCCCAACTCACCGCAGGTGCGGAAGACGCGGCAGGCGATCTCGCCGCGGTTGGCGACGAGCACAGAAGTAATCACTGGGCCTCACAGGTCATCATCACGTGGCCTCACAAGTCATCGCTGGCCCCTCACATCCGGAAGACGCCGAAGCCGCCGCGCACGCCTTCGTAGGGCGCCGTGTGGATCGCGGACAGGCACAGGCCGAGAACGGTGCGGGTGTCGCGCGGGTCGATGACGCCGTCGTCGTACAGCCGCCCGGACAGGAACATGGGCAGCGACTCGGACTCGATCTGCTGCTCCACCATCGCGCGCAGGGCGGCGTCGGCCTCCTCGTCGTACGGCCGGCCCTTCGCGGCCGCCGACTGCCGGGCGACGATGGAGAGGACGCCCGCAAGCTGCTGTGGGCCCATGACGGCCGACTTGGCGCTGGGCCAGGCGAAGAGGAAGCGGGGGTCGTAGGCGCGGCCGCACATGCCGTAGTGACCGGCGCCGTACGACGCGCCCATGAGGACGGACAGGTGGGGCACCCGGCTGTTGCTCACCGCGTTGATCATCATCGCGCCGTGCTTGATGATGCCGCCCTGTTCGTACTCCCTGCCGACCATGTAGCCGGTGGTGTTGTGCAGGAAGAGCAGCGGGATGTCGCGCTGGTTGGCGAGCTGGATGAACTGGGCGGCCTTCTGGGACTCCGCGCTGAAGAGGACGCCCTGGGCGTTGGCCAGCACGCCGACCGGGTAGCCGTGCAGGGTGGCCCAGCCGGTCGTGAGGCTCGTCCCGTACAGCGGCTTGAACTCGTCGAAGTCGGAGGCGTCGACGATCCGGGCGATGACCTCGCGCGGGTCGAAGGGGGTGCGCAGATCCCCTGGGACGATGCCGAGCAGCTCCTCCTCCGCGTACTTGGGGGGCGCGGCCGGGCCGGGATCGTCGTACGCCTTGCGGTGGTTGAGGCGGGCGACCACGCGCCGTGCCTGTCGCAGGGCGTCCGGCTCGTCGACGGCGAAGTAGTCGGCCAGGCCCGACACGCGCGCGTGCATCTCGGCGCCGCCCAGGGACTCGTCGTCGCTCTCCTCACCGGTGGCCATCTTCACCAGCGGCGGCCCGCCGAGGAACACCTTGGCGCGCTCCTTGACCATGATCACGTGGTCGGACATGCCAGGGATGTACGCACCGCCGGCGGTGGAGTTGCCGAAGACGACGGCGATGGTCGGGATTCCGGCGGCGGACAGGCGGGTCAGGTCGCGGAAGATCGCGCCGCCCGGGATGAAGATCTCCTTCTGCGACGGCAGATCGGCCCCACCCGACTCGACGAGGCTGATGCAGGGCAGCCGGTTGGCGAGGGCGATGTCGTTGGCCCTGAGCGCCTTCTTCAGGCTCCACGGGTTGCTGGCGCCGCCGCGCACGGTGGGGTCGTTGGCGGTGATCAGGCACTCCACGCCCTCGACGACGCCGATGCCGGTGACCAGGGAGGCGCCGACGGTGTAGTCGCTGCCCCAGGCGGCCAGCGGGGACAGTTCCAGGAAGGGCGTGTCGGGGTCGAGGAGCAGCTCGATGCGCTCGCGGGCGAGGAGCTTGCCGCGTCCCCGGTGCCGTTCGACGTACTTGTCGCCGCCGCCCGCGAGGGCCTTGGCGTGCTCGGCGTCCAGGTCGGCGAGCTTGGCGAGCATGGCGTCGCGGTTGGCCGTGTAGTCGGGGCTGTGGGTGTCCAGGGCGGAGGTGAGGACCGTCACAGCAGAGCCTCCGGTAGGTCCAGGTGGCGGGAGCGCAGCCATTCGCCGAGGGCCTTGGCCTGAGGGTCGAAGCGGTGCTGGGCGGCGACGCCCTCGCCGAGGAGGCCCTCGACGACGAAGTTGAGGGCGCGGAGGTTGGGGAGGGTGTGGCGGGTGACGTTCAACTGGGTGCTCTCGGGGATGAGTTGGTGGAACCGGTCGGTCGTCAGCTCGTGGGCGAGCCAGCGCCAGGCGGCGTCGGTGCGGGCCCAGACGCCGACGTTGGCGTTCCCGCCCTTGTCGCCGCTGCGGGCGCCGGCGACCAGGCCGAGGGGGGCGCGCTTGCGGGGGCCGTCCGGCGGTGGCTTGGGCAGGGGTGGTTCCGGTACGGGGTCGAGTACGCGGGTGTCGTGGGGCGGGGACACGGGGATACGGCGTCCGTCGTGGAGGACTGCCACATGTGCGACGGCGCCATGGGGGACGTAGACGTCCTCGAAGACCCCATAGGGCGCGCCCTTTCCCGGTGGCGCCAGCACATGGAAGCCGGGGTAGCTGGCGAGGGCGAGTTCGACGGCGGCTCCGCTGAGCGCCCGTCCGACGGCCTCCTGGTCCGGGTCCCGTACGACGAGTCTCAGCAGCGCGCTCGCGGTCTCCTCGGTCGGGGCGTCGGCGCGGTCGGTGCGGGCGAGGTCCCAACGGATGTCGGTGGGCAGCGACTTGGCGAGCGCCGCCGTCATCTGCTCCCGCACCAGGGCGGCCTTGGCGTCGATGTCGAGGCCGGTGAGGACGAAGGCGACCTCGTTGCGGAAGCCTCCGAGCCGGTTCACGCCGACCTTGAGGGTCGGGGGCGGGGCCTCGCCTCGTACGCCCTCGACACGCACCCGGTCGGGGCCGTCCTGGGTCAGCCGGACGGTGTCGAGGCGGGCGGTGACGTCCGGCCCGGCGTACCGGGCGCCGGCCGTCTCGTAGAGCAGCTGGGCGGTCACTGTGCCGACGTCGACGAGGCCGCCGGTGCCGGGGTGTTTGGTGATGACACAGCTGCCGTCGTCGTGGAGCTCGGCGAGGGGGAAGCCGGGCCGCCGGACGCAACCCTCTTGAAAGAAGGCGTAGTTTCCGCCGGTGGCCTGCGCCCCGCACTCCAGTACGTGCCCGGCGACGACGGCCCCCGCGAGCCGGTCGTACTCGCTGGGCGTCCAGCCGAAGTGGGCGGCGGCGGGCCCGGTGACGAGGGCCGCGTCCGTCACCCGTCCCGTGACCACCACGTCGGCGCCCTCCCGCAGACAGGCCGCGATGCCGAAGCCGCCGAGGTAGGCGTGGGTGGCGAGGCTGCCTGGGTGGCCGGCGGTGAGGTCGTCGCCCTCCACATGGGCGACGCGTACGGGGATGCCGAGCCGGTCGGCCAACTCCCGTACGGCGTCGGCGAGTCCGGCCGGGTTCAGACCACCGGCGTTCGCCACGACCTGGACGCCGCGCTCGTGTGCGAGGCCCAGGCACTCCTCCAGCTGGCGCAGGAAGGTGCGGGCGTATCCGGCGCCGGGGTCCTTGAGCCGGTCCCGGCCCAGGATGAGCATGGTGAGCTCGGCGAGGTAGTCGCCGGTGAGGACGTCCAGGTCACCGCCGGTGAGCATCTCGCGCATGGCGTCGAAGCGGTCGCCGTAGAAGCCGGAGGCGTTGCCGATCCGGAGGGGTCCCGGGGCGGACGTCACCGCGCGGCCCCCTTCGGCGGGCGGCCGGCGCCGGGCGGGCCCGCGAAGGCCTGGGCGATGTCCAGCCAACGGTCGGCGTCGGGGCCGTGGGCGGTCACCGCGAGGTCGGTGCGGTGGGCGCGGTGGGTGACGAGGAGGCAGAAGTCGAAGGCGGGGCCGGTGACGCGTTGGGGGGCGTCTTCGGGGCCGTACGCCCACACGTCGCCGCTCGGGCCGACGATTTCGACGCGGAACTCCTCGGTGGGCGGGGTCAGTCCCCGTACCCCGAAGGCGTAGTCGCGGGCCCGCACACCGATCCGCGCCACATGCCGGAGCCGGTCGGTAGGTGTCCGCACCACACCCAGCGCATCGGCGACGTCCAGTCCGTGGGCCCAGGTCTCCATCAGTCGGGCCGTGGCCATAGAGGCGGCCGACATGGGTGGGCCGTACCAGGGAAACCGGGTTCCTGCGGGTGCCGCACACAGGGCGGCTGCGAGTGCCTTACGCCCGTCCCGCCACCCCGCGAGGATCTCGGCCCCCGGTTTCGTCGCCCCCTCCTCGGCGCCCTCGTCGACGAAGCGGTCGGGGGCGGCGAGGGCCTTCTCGACCTCGTGGGTGAAGGCGCCGGGGTCGGTGACGGCGAGGAGGGCGGCGCGGTCGGTCCAGGCGAGGTGCGCGATCTGGTGGGCGATGGTCCAGCGGGGTGCGGGGGTGGCGAGCGCCCACTGCTCCGGGCTCAACTCGGCGACCAGCAGGTCGAGTTCCTCGCTCTCCTCACGCAGGTCGTCGATCACGGGCGTCGGATCGAACACGATGCGCTCCCCTCGGGGCACGGCGGTGTGCGGCGTGGTGGGGAGGAGCATGGCAGCGATGCCAGAAACAAGCAAGCATGCTTGCATTAATTGAGGCGCAACAGGACGGGACCAAAATCGCCGTGCGCCGCGGTCGGCCCTCGCAGTACGGTCGGCCGGTGGACGATACGGACGGTTACTTCGGAGAGTCTGTCGCGGCGAGGTACGACGAGTCGTCGGCGGGGATGTTCGCACCCGATGCCGTGGATCCGGTGGTCGGCTTCCTGACCGAACTGGCCGGCGACGGGCGGGCCCTGGAACTGGGCGTCGGAACCGGACGCGTCGCCCTGCCGTTGGCGCGGCGGGGTGTCGCCGTGCACGGTGTCGACATGTCGCGGGCGATGGTGGCCCGGCTGCGGGCGAAGCCGGGTGGCGATGCGATCGGCGTGACGATCGGGGACTTCGCGACGGCGAAGGTGGACGGCACGTTCTCCGTGGCGTACCTGGTCTTCAACACGATCATGAATCTGACGACGCAGGAGGCGCAGGTCGCCTGTTTCCGTAACGTCGCCGACCATCTGGAGCCCGGCGGGACCTTCGTCATCGAGGTCGGGATCCCCGACCTGCGCCGGCTTCCGCCCGGGCAGAACGCCGTACCGTTCCACACGAGTCCGACGCGATGGTCGTTCGACCTGTACGACGTGGCGACGCAGGCGATGAGTTCGAACTACGTCGAGGTCGTGGACGGTCGCGGCTCCTACTGGTCCGTCCCGTTCCGGTACGTGTGGCCCGCGGAACTCGACCTGATGGCACAGCTGGCCGGGCTTCGACTGCGTGAGCGGTGGGACGGCTGGACGCGGAAGCCGTTCACCAGTGAGAGCGAACGGCACGTCTCGGTCTGGGAGAAGCCTGACAGCGACGACGAACAGCAACAACGAATACGACAACGAACAGGGGCCGGCTAGGCCGCATCGCCCTCCACCCGCTTCGCCTTCCCCCGCCCCACCTGTGTGCGCACCGCCCCCATGCTCGCCGCGATGACCAGGGCGATCGCCAGTGCCTCCACCGCGGACAGGGCCTGGTGGAGGACGAGGAAGCCGGCCGTCGCGGCGACCGCCGGTTCCAGGCTCATGAGGATCGCGAAGGTGGCGGCGGGGAGGCGGCGCAGGGCGAGGAGTTCGACGGTGTAGGGGAGGACCGAGGAGAGGATCGCGACGGCCGAGCCCAGCGCGATCGTCACCGGATCCGTCAGCTTCGCGCCCGACTCGATGACGCCGAGCGGCAGCATCAGCAGCGCCGCGACCACCATGGCGAGGGCGAGGCCGTCGGCCTGGGGGAAGCGGCGTCCCGTACGGGCGCTGAAGATGATGTACGCCGCCCACATGGCGCCGGCGGCCAGGGCGTAGGCGACGCCTATGGGGTCGAGGGCGCCGAAGCCGCCCCCGCCGAGGAGGAAGACGCCGGCCAGGGCGAGTCCGGCCCATACGGCGTTGATCGCGCGGCGGGAGGTGAGGACCGAGAGCGCGAGCGGGCCGAGCACTTCCAGGGTGACCGCGGGACCGAGGGGGATGCGGGCGACCGACTGGTAGAAGAGGCCGTTCATCGCGGCCAGGGTGATGCCGAAGACGACGACCGTGCCCCAGTCGGTGCGGGAGTGGCCGCGCAGCCGGGGCCGGCAGATCAGCAGCAGCACGAGCGCCGCCGCCAGCAGCCGCAGCGTCACCACGCCGACGGCACCGGCCCGCGGTATCAGCGCCACGGCGAGCGCACCGCCGAACTGCACCGAGATACCGCCCGCGAGCACCAGGCCGACGGGGCCGAGGGAGCCCCGGCGGTGCGGGGTGCCGGACGGCACCGGGGTGTGGTCCGCTGCGGGGGCGGCCGGGGTCGGTGAGGGCGGGGTGGCGGCGCTGGGGGTGGTCACTGGGCTTCCAAAGGGGTCGACTCAGATCTCGTACATCACGGCGTACTAGCCGGTCCAGGCTAGTGGACTTCGACAGGTGTGTGAAGCCGATTTACACCTGTCTCGGCTGATGGACTAGCGCCGCGCCATGTACAGCTCCAGCGCCTTGTGCAGCAGCCGGTTGAGCGGGAAGTCCCACTCCCCGAGGTACTCGACGGCCTCGCCGCCCGCGCCCACCTTGAACCGCAGCAGCCCCAGCAGGTGGTTGGACTCCTCCAGGGTGTCGGTGATGCCGCGGAAGTCGTAGACGGAGGCGCCGAGTTCATGGGCGTCGGCCATCATGCGCCACTGCATGGCATTGCTGGGCTGGACCTCGCGCTTGCGGCTGGTGGAGGCGCCGTAGGAGTACCAGACGTGGTCGCCGACGGTGATCATGGTTGCCGCGGCGAGGACGTCGCCCTCGTGGTGGGCGAGGTAGAGCCGCATGCGGTCGGGGTGTTCGGCGGTGAGCGCGGTCCACATGCGCTGGAAGTAGAGCAGCGGGCGCGGGACGAAACGGTCGCGCTCGGCGGTCTCGGCGTAGAGGTCGTGGAAGGCGGGCAGATCGTCGTGGCCGCCGCGGACCACCTTCACGCCAGCCTTGTCGGCCTTCTTGATGTTGCGCCGCCACTGCTGGTTGAGGCCGCGGTGGATTTCGTCCAACGACCGTCCAGCGAACGGGACTTGAGAGACGTAGCGGGGCTGTCCGGCGGCGAAGCCGTCCTCGCCGCCCGGCTCGGTCTGCTGCCAGCCGGCGCGGCGCAGCCGGTCGGCGATGTCGGAGGCGCGCGGGTCGTACGAGGTGGCCTCGGCGTCGCGCAGGCGGCGGGCGGCCGGGTCGGCGATGGCCGCCTTGACCGCGTCGGGGCTCCAGCGGCGTACGACGACGGGCGGGCCCATCTTCACCGAGAAGGCGCCCTGCCGTCTGAGGTACGCCAGCATCGGTTCGAGCCAGCGCTCGCCGAGGTCGGGGGCGTGCCAGTCGATCAGCGGGCCCTCGGGGAGATAGGCGAGGTACTTCTTCAGCTTCGGCAGCGGACGGAAGAGCACCAGCCCCGCGCCGGCCAGTCGCCCCTCCTCGTCGAACCAGCCCAGACTCTCCGCCCGCCAGTCGGGCTTCACCTCGCCCCAGGAGGGGAGCTGCATATGGCTGGCGGAGGGGCGGGCCGCGACGAACGCCAGGTGCTCGTCGCGGGTGATGGGCCGGAGGTGGAGGGGCATGCGCGGGGGCTCCTTGCAGGGGCGTAGGGGCTGGGCTCGTCAGCAGCGTACGAGGCCCCCGTCGCCCTACAAACGCTCCTCGCCCTACGAGGCCCCCTCCCGCCCGTCCCGGGGTCCGAATGCCGTCAGCGCGTCCGCGTCCGTCGCTCGGGAGTTGAGGAAGTAGTCGGCCCATTCGGCGATGTCGGGGTAGGCGCACTCCGTCGTGAGGCGGGTGATCGCCGCCGGGATGTCGTACGGCGTGACCCTCAGGTCGGCACCGGGGCCGAGCAGGCACCAGTGGGCGCCGGTGCGGCCGTACGGCATGCCGACGCTGCCTGGGTTCACGACCAGACGGCCGTGGGCGAGGCGGACGTACGGCATGTGGGTGTGGCCGCAGACCACGGTGCGGACGGTGTCGTCGAGGCCGGCGAAGACCTCCGTCCAGCGGTCGAGACGGGAGTCGACCAGGACGACCTCCTCGTCGTCGCGGGGCGTGGCGTGGCAGAAGAAGACCTCGCCGAGGCCGGGCACGGTGAGGGTGAGCGTCTTGGGGAGGGCGGCGAGGAAGTCGACGTGTTCGTCGGCGAGTTGGGATGCCGCGTACGGGCCGATGGGGTCGGGGATCCCGTCCCGCTCGCCCCGCCGGTACTCGACCAGTTCCCGGTCCGCGTTGCCGCCGACCCACAGCACCCGGTCGCCCTGTTTCCGCAACAGGTCGATCACCTCGGCCGGTTGCGGTCCCGCCGTGATGTCGCCGGTGAGCACGATGCGCTCGGCGCCGGCCACCTCCGGCTCGGCGAGTACCGCTTCCAGGGCGGGGAGTACGCCGTGGATGTCGGAGAGGACGGCCACGCGTCCAGGTTCAGCGTCCCTCACGCCCGTCCCCTCCGGTTCCCTCATGCCCGTCTCCCTCCGGTTC
Source organism: Streptomyces dysideae (assembly GCF_001514305.1). GTDB lineage: Bacteria > Actinomycetota > Actinomycetes > Streptomycetales > Streptomycetaceae > Streptomyces > Streptomyces dysideae. The sequence goes on along the minus strand of NZ_KQ949081.1, from coordinate 258,921 downwards.
CCTCATGCCCGTCTCCCTCCGGTTCCCTCATGCCCGTCTCCTTCCAGCGCCTCCGCCAGCACTTCCGCCAGATGCCTGCCCCGCACGCCGGCCAGCTGCCCCAGCTGCGTCCGGCACGAGAACCCGTCCGCCAGCACGACGGCACCCTCGCCCGCCGCCCGCACCGCCGGCAGCAGCTGCTCCTCCGCGCAGGCCGCGGACACCTCGAAGTGCCCCTTCTCGAAGCCGAAGTTGCCCGCCAACCCGCAGCAGCCGCCGCTCAGTTCACCCGAGAGTCCCGCCGCCGCACGCAGCCGCCGGTCGGCCGCGTCGCCGAGCACCGCGTGCTGATGGCAGTGGGTCTGCCCGGCCGCCGGACGGTCCATGCGGGGCGGCGTCCAGTGCGGAGCCAGGCGTTCCAGCGCCTCGGCGAAGGTGAGGACCCGGTCGGCCAGGCGGTGGGCGCGCGGATCGTCGTGCAGCAGTTCCGGCAGGTCCGTGCGGAGGGCGGCGGCGCAGCTCGGTTCCAGGACGACGACCGGGGCGTCGGTCGCCAGCACCGGTGCCATGAGGTCGAGCGTGCGGCGCAGCACCGTACGGGCGCGGTCCAGCTGGCCGGTGGAGACGTACGTCAGGCCGCAGCAGACGCGACCACGGCCGTGGACGAGCGCGAGCGGGTTCAGGAAGGCCGAACGGCCGTCGGCGACGCCCCGCGACCTCGGCAGCCGCAGCGTCGGCGGGAGGGCTACGCGCAGGCCCGCCGCCTCCAGCACCCGCACGGCCGCCTGTCCCACCGCCGGCGAGAGGTGCTCGGTGAAGGTGTCCGGCCACAGGACGACCAGGTCACCGACACCGCCACCGTCCCCGCTTCCGCCGACGGACTTCGCCCGCCGTCCCCACCACCGGCTGAACGTCCCCGTCGCCAGCCGCGGGATCTCCCGCTCGGGGGCGATCCCGCCGAGCCGTTTCGCGGCCCACGCGAACGGCCGTACGGCGGCCAGGAGGTTGGCCAAGGGCGCCGTACGCGTGCGTGCCACCGCCCGCAGCCACACCGGCAGCCACCCCATGCTGTAGTGGGCGGCCGGACGCCGCCGCCCCTCGTAGTGGTGGTGCAGGAACTCCGCCTTGTACGTGGCCATGTCGACCCCGACCGGGCAGTCGGACCGGCAGCCCTTGCAGGACAGGCACAGATCCAGCGCGTCCCGCACCTCCGTCGACCGCCATCCGTCGGTCACCACCTCGCCGGCGAGCATCTCGTGCAGCAGCCGGGCACGCCCGCGCGTGGAGTGCTCCTCGGCGCCGGTCGCCCGGAACGAGGGGCACATGACCGCCGACCCCGACACCGATGTCGTACGGCATTTGGCGACGCCCACACAGCGCCGTACCGCCGCCGAGAAGTCACCGCCGTCGGCCGGGTAGCCGAAGGCCACGTCGACGGGTTCGCGCGGCAGCACGGAGAAGCGGAGGTTCGAGTCCAGGGGCGCCGGGCGGACCAGCATCCCCGGGTTGAGGAGGTCGTCCGGGTCCCACACGCCCTTCGCCCGCTCGAAGAGGGCGACCAGTTCCTCCCCGTACATCTTCGGCAGCAGTTCGGCCCGGGCCTGCCCGTCCCCGTGCTCGCCGGACAGCGATCCCCCGTGCGCCACCACGACCTCGGCGAGCTCCTCCGAGAACCGCCGGAAGCGGGCGATCCCCTTCTGCGTCATCAGGTCGAAGTCGATGCGGACGTGGATGCAGCCGTCCCCGAAGTGCCCGTACGGCGTCCCGCGCAGCCCGTGCGCGGACAGCAGCCCCCGGAAGTCCCGCAGATACGCGCCGAGCCGCTCCGGCGGCACGGCACAGTCCTCCCACCCCGGCCATGCCTCGCTCCCGTCCGGCATGCGCGTGGCCGTACCGCTCGCGTCCTCCCGGATCCGCCACAGCGCCCGCTGCCCACCCGGGTCGGTCACCACCAGCGAGTCCACGACCCCGGCGGCCCGCACGATCGCCTCCGCACGCGCGCGTGCCTCCGCCTCCGACTCCCCGCCCGTCTCGACGAACAGCCAGGCCCCACCCCGAGGCAGCACGGCCGCCGAGGCCACCAGGTCGGCCGCCATGCCCTCCACGGTCAACGGCCCGTACGGCAGCAGCCCGGCCGCCGCCTCAGCAGCGGCACTCTCATCGGCGTACGCCAACACGGCGAGCGCACGCGCGCGTGGCGCCTCCACCAGCCGTACGACCGCCTCCGTCAGCACGCCCAGCGTGCCCTCCGAGCCGCAGAAGGAACGGGCGACATCGGCGCCCTTCTCGGGCAGCAGGGCGTCGAGTGCGTATCCGGAGATACGGCGGGGCAGCTCGGGAAACCCGGTCCGCAGCCGGGCCAGATCCCCCTCCACCAGGCCCCGCAGCCCGTCCGGCGCCCCCGCCCACCCCTGCCCGAGCCGCAGTCGCTCCCCGCGCGCGGTGACCACGGCCAGCTCCCGCACGCTGTCCGCGGTCGTCCCCCACGCCACCGAGTGCGAGCCGCACGAGTTGTTGCCGATCATCCCGCCCAGCGTGCACCGGCTGTGGGTGGAGGGGTCGGGGCCGAAGCGCAGGCCGTGCGGGGCGGCGGCGTCCTGGAGGCGGTCGAGGACGAGCCCCGGCTGTACGACGGCGGTACGCGCGTCGGGGTCGATCTCCAGCAGGCGGTTCATATGGCGGGTGAAGTCCAGCACCACCCCCACTCCCGTGGCCTGCCCGGCGATCGACGTCCCGCCGCCCCGCGCCACGACCGGCACCCCACGCGCGCGGCACACCTCCAGCACGGCCGCCACGTCGTCGGCGTCCCGCGGAGCGACCACCCCCAGCGGGACACGCCGGTAGTTGGAGGCGTCCATGGTGGTCAGCGCCCGGGAGGTGACGTCGAATCCGACCTCGCCCCGGACGGCCTTGCGCAGCTCAGCCTCGAGATCCGTCATACGTCCAGCAAATCATCGACACCGTCTCACCCGACGGACTTCGTTTCGACCAGGTTTCCCCCACCGGATACCCTCCCTTCGTGGCTGAGATCCAGATTCCCGCTGACATCAAGCCCGCCGACGGACGTTTCGGCGCGGGCCCCTCCAAGGTGCGGACGGAAGCGCTGGACGCGCTGGCCGCAACCGGAACCTCTCTCCTCGGTACGTCCCACCGCCAAGCCCCCGTCAAGAACCTGGTCGGCCAGGTCCGCGAGGGCATCCGTGACCTGTTCCAGCTGCCCGAGGGCTACGAGGTCATCCTCGGCAACGGCGGCTCCACGGCGTTCTGGGACGTCGCGACGCACGGCCTGATCGAGAACAGGTCGCAGCACCTGAACTTCGGTGAGTTCAGCTCGAAGTTCGCGAAGGCCGCCAAGCTCGCGCCCTGGCTCGCCGAGCCGGACGTCATCGCCTCCGAGCCCGGCACACACCCCGACCCGGTCGCCGAGGCCGGCGTCGACGTCTACGCCTTCACCCACAACGAGACCTCCACCGGCGTCGCGATGCCCATCAAGCGCGTGGCCGGTGCCGACGAGGGTTCCCTCGTCGTGGTCGACGCCACGTCCGGCGCCGGCGGCCTCCCGGTCGACATCGCCGAGACCGACGTCTACTACTTCGCCCCGCAGAAGTCCTTCGCCTCCGACGGCGGCCTGTGGATCGGCGTGTTCTCCCCGGCGGCGATCGAGCGCGCCGAGCGCATCCACGCGTCCGGCCGCCACATCCCGGAGTTCTTCTCGCTCCCGACGGCGATCGACAACTCCCGCAAGAACCAGACGTACAACACCCCGGCGCTGGCCACCCTGTTCCTCCTCAACCAGCAGCTGGAGTGGATCAACGGCCAGGGCGGTCTGGACTGGGCGGTCCGCCGCACCGCCACCTCCGCCCGCACGCTGTACGGCTGGGCCGAGGACGTCAAGTTCGCCAACCCGTTCGTCGCGGACCCTGCGAAGCGTTCGCAGGTCATCGGCACGATCGACTTCACGGAGGAGGTCGACGCCGCCGCCGTCGCGAAGGTCCTGCGCGCCAACGGCATCGTCGACACGGAGCCCTACCGGAAGCTGGGCCGCAACCAGCTGCGCGTCGCCATGTTCCCGGCGATCGACCCGGCGGACGTCGAGGCGCTGACGAAGTGCATCGACTACGTGATCGAGAAGCTGTAGCCGTCAGCCGTCAGCCGTTCCGAGCGGTACGACGATGAGGGCGCCCGGTCGACACTGGGCGCCCTTCTTCGTGCTTCACGGACGGCTGACTTCGAGGGCCGACCGTCGGACACGTCGCGTGAGCGGGCTCCCGCGCGTCGCTCAGGGCCCCGGCCAGACCGCCGAGACGTCGTCGCGGCGCGGGTCGGGCAGCCGGATCGGGCGGACGGGAATGGTGCGTTCGCGTCCTTCGGTGACGGCCCTCCACGGGACGGGCTGCCCGGAGTAGCACAGGGCCGTCAGGGCGAAGACGCCGTCGGCGTAGACCTCGACGTACTCGCCGATGGTGAGGATGCGCAGGGCGGTGGCGGGTTCGGCCAGGATGGTCTCGCCGAGCGGGATTCCGTCCGGGCCGGTGATCCAGAGGTTCTTGCCGTCGCAGCCCACGACGAGGGCGGAACGGTTGCCGCCGGGGGCGTCGGTGCGCAGGGTGATCTCGACCGGCCCGGTGATCCCGATGTCGCCGACCGCGTGCAGTGCGGGGCCGTCCGTCTCCTCGTCGAGCCAGGCGTCCAGGCCGGACCACCATTCCAGGCGAGGAGCCGAATCGCCCTCCACCACAAGCGACTTGGGCTGGGCCAGCATGCCGCGGCAGCGCTCCCCCGTGTCGCTGAGGCCGACCCGGCGGGGCGTGGTGTGCAGGACGGCGCGGGAGCCGTCGGGGGCGGCGATGACCCGTGGGGCGTATGAGCCGGTCGGTCCGAGAGGGCCGCGGCGGGTCCAGGGGCCGCGCAGTCGGGGGGCCGTCCACGCCTCGAAGCCGCGGGTGGAGCCGATGGAGCCGAGCAGCAGCCAGCTGCCGTCGTCGAGGCGTTCCAGGACCGGGCACTCCAGTTCGTTGACGTCGCCAGGGGAGATGAGCGGCGGCTGGACTGTCCAGTGCTCCAGGTCGTCGGAAGTGGCCCAGGCGACGCAGCCGCTGACCTCGACGGGCAGGGAGGCGTCGCTCGCGCAGACCGCCATGACCCAGCCGTCCGTCTCGTCGTCGCGTACGACGAACGGGTCGCGCCAGCCCATGCGTTCACCGGTGCGGTACCAGCGCGGGTCCGCCTCGACGACCGGGCCGGTCCCGTGGCGGCGCCAGCCCGTGCCGTCCGTGCGATCGGAGTACGCCAGCCCGACGGACTGGAGCGGCCAGCCGGCCGGTGTGAGGCCGGAGACACCCGTGTAGAACATCGCCATTCCCTCGCCGTGCCGGACGGGGTGCATCGTCCACACCGCCTGCTGGTCGAAGCGGCCGGGCAGGCCGACGCCGAAAGCGGTGCCCTGCGGCTGCCAGTCGACCAGGTCGGTGGAGGTGGCCCGGCCGAAGGAGGTCTCCATCCGCAGGTGGTCGAACTCGGCCGTCCAGGGCCCCTGCAGATGCAGCACCGCATACGTGCCGTCCTCGTCGCGCAGGAGGGCGAAGTCGTTCACGCAAAGGCCGGGCGGGGCGTATCGCATGCGCAGCAGTTCCTGTCGGCTCACAGCGCCCAAACGTGTGCGCTGACCATCGATTCAAAACGGACTCTCTTTGAAATCGGCCCAAGTAAATCTGAACGCAAACGCTTGCGCAACAAGGCGGCCAGGTTTACGGTCACGTCACCCACAGATCACACCGACGTGAAACCAAGGGAGGAACTGCGCCGTGACGGCCAGCATCAACGACGTCGCCCGTGCCGCCGGAGTCTCCGCGTCCACCGTGTCCCGCGCCCTGCGTGGCCGGCCGGGCGTGTCCGACGAGGTGCGGGACCAGATCAAGGCCGTCGCCGCCCAGCTCGGCTACACCGCCTCCCGTTCCGCCTCCAGCCTGGCAAGCGGCCGTACGTTCACCATCGGCGTGCTGGTCCCGTACGTGGGCCGCTGGTTCTTCGGCACCGTGCTGGACGCCGCGGAGCAGGTCTTCAGCGCCGCCGGGTACGACGTACTGCTGTACAACCTGGGCTCCCCGGAGACCCGCAAGCGTTTCTTCACCAGGCTGCCGGTCCGCAAGCGAGTGGACGCGGTGCTGACGCTCCTCATCCCCGAGGAGGAGGAGTCGGCCGCGCTGCGCTCACTGGGAGTGCCGCTGGCCACCACGGTCGGCGGCGCCCGGCCCGGCTTCACCGTCGTCGGCATCGACGACCGGGCCGGCACCGAGAACGCCGTACGGCATCTGGTGAACCTCGGCCACCGCCGCATCGGCATGATCAGCGGGTCCAGCGGGCCGCTGCACTGGACCACCCCCATCGACCGCCGCAACGCCTATCTGGACGTCCTGGCCGATGCCGGGATCGCCCACGATCCGGCGCTGGAGGCGGACGGCGACTACACCGTCGAGGGCGGTGAGCGGGCGATGACCGAGCTGCTGGCCGTCTCCCGGCCGCCGACCGCCGTGTTCGCGCAGTCCGACGAGATGGCGATGGGCGCCCTGCGCGCCCTGCGCCGCCATCGGCTGCGGGTGCCGGAGGACGTGTCCGTCATCGGCTTCGACGACCACGAACTCGCCGACGTCGTCGGCCTGACCACCGTCGCCCAGCCGGTCGCCGACCAGGGTGCCGAAGCCGCCCGGCTGCTGCTGCGGCAACTGGACGAACTCGGTGCCGAGCCGCCGGGTCAGGTACGGATGCCCATCCGCCTCGTCCTGCGCGAGACCACCGCCCCACCCAGCCCACGCGGACCGCAGTAACCGCCCACCCCCTTCAGCCCCACCCACGCGGACCGCGGTAACCCCCCGCCCCCTCTGAGCCCCACACCCCCACACCCCCCGCCCCGGAAGCACCGCCGCACCTCGAACCCTCGCCACAGCACGGAGGCACAGACCATGAGCTCGACCAGCAGAAAGTACCGCCGCACCCGCCGGACAGCCGCTACGGGCCTGGCGCTCGCCCTGCCCCTTGCCACACTGGCCGCCTGTGGTGGGGGCGGCACCACCGATACCTCCGCGGAGGAGGGCAGCGGCAAGGGCACCATCAGCGTCTGGGCCCACCAGGGCCAGAAGAGCGAGGACGCCGCGGTGCAGGCCGCGGTGAAGTCCTTCAACTCCTCGCAGAGCGACATCAAGGTCGAGCTGAAGCTGATACCCGGCAACGACTACACCAAGACCATCACCGCCACCAACGCCTCCGAACTGCCGGACGTGATGGAGTTCGACGGCCCGACGATGGCGAACTTCGTCTACAACAAGAAGCTCGCGCCGATCGACGACTACGTCTCCGTCAAGACGATGGGCAACGCCACCGACGCGAGCAAGTCGCAGGGCGAGATCGGCGGCAAGCACTACGGCCTGGGCATGTACGACTCGGGTCTCGGGATCTACGGCAACAAGAAGCTGCTGGACGCGGCCGGGGTCAAGTACCCGACGAGCGTGGACGACGCCTGGACGGCCGAGGAGTTCACGGCCGCGCTCAAGGCGCTCAAGGGCAAGGACTCAGACGGCAAGACCCTCGACGTCCAGGAGAACAACGGCTTCGCCACCGAGTGGGGCACCTACGGCTTCGCCCCCGTCGTCTGGTCGGCCGGCGGCTCCCTGCTCAAGGGCGGCAAGGCGGAGGGCGCCCTCGACACCCCGGCCGCGGTCTCCGCGCTGAAGACCGTCCAGTCCTGGAAGACGTACGTCGACCCCAACACCGACGGCAACGCCTTCGCCAAGGGCCGCGTCGCCCTGAGCTGGGTCGGCCACTGGATGTACCCCACCTACAGCGAGGCCCTCGGTGACGACCTCGTCGTCCTGCCGCTGCCCGACTTCGGCAACGGCCCCAAGACCGGCCAGGGCTCCTGGGCCTGGGGCATCGGCGCCGACAGCAAGAACGCCAAGGCCGCCGGCACCTTCATGGACTACCTCCTCAACGACACCAACGTCACCGCGATGACGACCGCCAACGGCGCCCCGCCCGCCACGAAGTCGGCGCTCGCCGCGAGCCCCCTGTACAAGCAGGGCGGACCGCTCCAGCTCTTCTCCGACCAGCTCGCCAAGCCCTGCGGTGACAGCGACATCAACAAGACCTGCGTCGCCGTCACCCGCCCGGTGACCGCCGGATACCCCACCATCACCGCCAAGTTCGGCGAGGCCCTCAACTCGATCTACGGCGGCGCCGACCCCAAGGACGCCCTGTCCAAGGCCGCCCGCGCCATCGACCAGGACTTCTCCGACAACGCCGGCTACCAGATCCCGTAGGACCATCGGTCGAGGGGCGGGCCCCGCGCACACGGCGCCCGCCCCCGCCGGGAACAGGACCACCCGTGAAATCCGTCGAACCGGCGCCCGCCGCGCCCCACGCCCGGGAACAGGCTCCACCCGTGACCGCCGACGAACCCGCGCGCCCGGCGCGCTCCGTGCGCAAGAACCGCGACTGGTTGCACGGCCTGCTCATGTCCGCGCCCGCCGTCGTCGGGCTCATCGCCTTCGTCGGCATCCCGTTCGGCTATGCCGTCGTCCTCTCCTTCTACAACGTCCGCCTCGGCTCCCCGCTGGAGCCCACCTTCTTCGGCCTGGAGCAGTACCGGCGACTGTTCACCGACCCCGACCTGTCCGGGCCGTTCCTGCGGGCCCTGCTGAACAACCTGACGTTCGCGGTGGTCGTCGTACCGGTGCAGACGGGCCTCGCGCTCGGGCTGGCGATCCTGCTCAACCGCAAGCTCAAGGCGATCGGCGTGTTCCGGTCCCTCTTCTTCATGCCGGTCGTCTTCCCGATGGCGCTGGTCGCCGTGATCTGGCGGCTCATCCTGGCCCGCAGCGACCAGGGCATGCTCAACTCGGCCCTGGACGCGGTGAGTTTCGGCAACTGGGGTGCCTTCGACTGGCTCGGTGACTCCGCCACCGCGATGGCCTCGATCATCGTGCTGTCCATCTGGCAGGGCGTCGGCTTCCAGATGGTCATCCTGCTCGCCGGCCTCCAGCAGATCCCGGGCGAGCTCTACGAGGCCGCCTCCCTCGACCGCGCCGGCCGCTGGCAGCAGTTCCGAAACGTCACCCTGCCCGGCATCCGCGGCACCCTCGTGTTCGTCGCCATGCTGACGTCGGTGCTGTCCTTCCGGGTCTTCGACCAGGTCTACGTCCTCATCGACGGCGGCGGCCTGAACGAGGACGCCGCCCGCACCGTGATGTACCAGGCCGTCACGACCGCCTTCGACCAGAACAACGTCGGCCAGGCCGCCGCGATCACCGTCGTCTTCTTCCTGATCGTCGTCGCCCTGACCATCGTCCAGCGCCGCGTCGTCCGGCCCGACAACGAGGACTGACCATGAGCACGAACAACCCGGGCCTCACCCGCACGCCGCTGCGCCGCTTCCTCGACTACGCCGTCCTGTCCGTGCTGGCGTTCATCTTCGCGCTGCCCGTCCTCTACCTGTTCCTCGGCAGCCTCAAGCCGTCGGACGAAGTGCTCAACGGCCTGTCCGGCTTCCTCCCCACCCACCTCTCCTTCGACAACTACACGGCCGTCCTGGACAGCCTCAACTCCGACAGCACCGGCTACTTCTGGCGCTTCATGGGCGTCTCACTGCTGGTGGCGTTCGTGGTCGTCACCGGTGGCCTGTTCGTCAACTCCATGGCGGCGTACGGGCTGTCACGGCTGAAGTGGCGCGGCCGCAACGCCGTCTTCAGCCTCGTCCTGCTGCTGATGCTGGTGCCGTTCGAGTCGGTGGCCGTGCCGCTCTTCTACATGTTCAACGACCAGCGCAACACCCTCTACATCCTGGCGCTCCCGTTCATCGCCAACGCCTTCTCGGTCTACCAGTTCCACACCTTCTTCCGCTCGATCCCACCCAGCATCGAGGAAGCCGCCCGCATAGACGGCGCGGGCCCCTGGCGCACCTTCTTCGCGATCATCGTCCCGATGTCGAAGCCGGCCTTCGCCTCCGTGGCGATCCTGACCTTCCTCATCCAGTGGGGCTCGTTCCTGTGGCCGGTGCTGATGGTCTCCGACCCGTCGGTGCGACCGCTGCCGCTGGAGATGAGCGTCTTCCAGGCCCAGCTGCCGCCGGACTGGGGCCAGATCCTCGCCTTCGGTGTCCTCCTGGTCCTGCCCGTGCTGGTCGTCTTCGCGTTCTTCCAGCGCTGGTTCGTCCAGGGCGTCGCCAGCTCCGCGGTCAAGGGCTGAGCGTCCGCGACTGCCGGACGGGGCGCCCGGCGAGTACACCGGGCGCCCCGTCTCACCACACCGTCACGTCGCCGTACAGCTCACCGCCGGCACACCCCCGCCCCCAGGCGCGCCCCCGAACCCGAAGCTCGCCGAACCACCCGCCGCGACGGCCCCGTTGTGACCGGCGTCGGATGCGGTCACGGTCGACCCGGCCTGGGTGTACGACGCGTTCCACATACTGGTGACCTGCTGCGACCCGGGCCAGGTCCACGTCACCTTCCAGGACCTGAGCGGCGTCGTCCCGGTGTTGGTGACCTTCACCTCGGCGTTGAAGCCACCGCCCCAGTCGCTGCTGACGGTGTAGGCGGCGGTGCAGGCTGCCGTGCCGCCGGGACCGCCCGGGTCGGTGGGACCGCCCCCGCCGGCCGGAAAGCCCGGCGCCTTCACGCTCGCCAGGTACCCGTCCTTCACCGTGTCCACGGTCGACCAGTCGTCCTTCAGGATCCCGCCCGTGTCACCGGAGTTGGGGTTCCACGACCAGAACGTCCAGTGGAAGCTGTCCGCGCCGTACGCGTCCGTGGACCGCAGGTACGTCACCAGCGCGGCCAGCCACTTCTGGTCGACCGTGGACTGGAGCGTCGTACCGAACTCGCCGACCCACACCGGGGCGATGTTCTGCTTGAAGATGTAGCCCCAGTACTTGTCCCAGATGCCCGGCATGTTGTCCGGGAACGTGGGGTCACTGAACCAGCTCTGCTGGGCCACGCTCGTCGCGTAGTCGTGGGCGGAGTACACCAGCCGGTTCGGGACGTCCAACTGCACCGGATGATCCGCGACGCCCATCAGGTTGCCGCCCCACCAGCCCGAGACACCGTTGTACGTCTGCACGCCCTCGACGAAGATCAGCAGCTCGGGGTTGACGGACAGCACCGCGTTCCCCGCCCGCTGCGCCGCCAGGCGCCAGTCCCGCGCGGTGTCCCCGCAGCCCCAGCAGGCCGGATCGTGCGGCTCGTTGTGCAGGTCGATGCCTACGACCGTGGAGTTGCCGGCGTAACGCGTCGCCAGCGCCCTCAGGTTGGCGATCCACGTCGACTCCGGTACCGCCGACGTGTACCAGAGCGCCGACTGGCCGGCGGCGTCCGGGCGATGCCGGTCGAGGATGACCTTGAGGCCGCCCTGACCGGCGTACGCGACGATCCTGTCCAGGACCTGCAATGAATTCAGCCCCTGCAGGTCGGCGTTCTTCCCGCCGGAGAAGTCGATGCTGTCGGGGACGGTCGCGCTCTTGAAGATGTCGTCACTGAAGGGCAGGCGGATGGTGTTGTAGCCCAGCGTCTCCATCTGGTCGATCATGCTCTTGTAGTCGCGTGACCAGAGGCCGTGGACCACGTGGTTGCCGGTCTCGAAACCGAACCAGTTGATCCCGGCGATCCGGACCGGCTGCCCGGCCGCGTCCAGGATCTGGCGGCCGCTGGTGTGCCAGTACCCGGCGCCGGGCTCCGCCGCGTGGGCCGGCTGCGTACCGGCGGCGAGCCCCAGCGGCAGCACGAGCGCCGCCACGGCGGCGCACAGCGCTCTTCGTAAGCTGCGGAACATGTCGCTGCTTCCTCTCGGGAGGCGCGGGCCCGGAACGAGTGGGAGCGCTCCCACTCCCGCACCTCCCATGGAAGTCAGGTCGCAGTGAACACGTCAAGCATCCTGACGTCACCGGCTCAGCTTCTGGAACCTGCGCACCGCGAGCGGCAGGCTGCATCTTCTGGGGGCCGTGGCATCGGCGGCTCCGCCGCGGGCCCCCAGACCCCCAGCCGAATCAGCGGCTGAGCTTCCTGAATCGGCGCACCGCCAACGGCAGAAACGTCACCGTCAGGATCACCGGCCACACCCCGGCCATCAGCAGCGCGTGCTGCTCGACCCAGGAGTCCCCGCCACCCCCCGGCGTACCGAACAGGTCGCGGGTGGCGGCGGCGGTGGAGGAGATCGGGTTCCAGGCCGCCACCCAGCCCAGCCAGTCGGGCATCAGCTGCGGTGCGACGAGGATGCTGGAGATCATCGTCAGCGGGAACGCGACCGCGAACAGCCCGCCCGCCGCCTCCGGGTTGGGAACCAGCAGGCCGAGCCACACACCGATCCAGATCAGCGCGAACCGCAGCCACAGCAGCAGACCGAAGGCGGCGAGGAAGCCGAGGTCGCCGTCCGGGCGCCAGCCCATCGCGAACGCCGTCAGCATCATGATCGTCAACTCCGCGCAGGCGACCAGCAGATCGGTCACCCCACGCCCGGCGACCACCGCGGACGAGGCCATCGGCATGGAGCGGAACCGGTCGATGACGCCCTTGGTGGAGTCGTAGACGACGAGCGTGGCGGTGTTGATGAAGCCGAACGCCATGGTCATCACGAACATGCCCGGCATCAGGAAGTCCAGGTACTTCCCGCCGCCCGGGACCTTCATCGCACTGCCGAGGACATAGCCGTAGAGGAGCACCGAAAGGATCGGGAAGCCCAACTGCCGGGCGATGTTGACGGGTTGGCGCTGGTAGTGGGTGTCCATGCGCCGGGTCGCCGCCGAGCTCGGCACCGGCGCCATGTCGCTGTACCGCTACGTCCCCGGCAAGGGCGAGCTGCTCGACCTGATGCTGGACCGCGTCCAGAGCCCCTCCGAGAACCCGGCCGACCTCGGCGACGGCGGCTGGCGCTCCGCCCTGGAGGCCATGGGCCACGCGACCCTCGCCCTCTACCGCCGCCACCCCTGGCTGCTCCAGATCAACCAGTCCCGCCCGATCCTGGGCCCGAGCGCCCTCGACGGCATGGAGAAGATCCTCGCCCGGATCAAGCCGATGGGCCTGACCGACCCCGAGCTGGTCTCGGCGATCACCCTGATCGACAACTACGTCGTCGGCGCCGCCCGCACCCAGCTGTACCAGCGGGAGGCGGAGCGCCGGACGGGCCTGACGGACGCGGAGTTCTGGCAGGCGCAGACCCCGACCCTGGAGAAGGTCATGACGTCGGGCCGCTACCCCGTCCTGGCCTCCCTCGCAGAGGACACCTGGAGCACCGACTTCGACCACTTCGACTTCGGGCTGCAACGGATCCTGGACGGCCTGGAAGTACTGGTCAGGGAGCGCGGCAAAGGGTGACAAGCCGGTCGATCAGTGCCTGTATGGAGGGATGAGCACTCCACACACTCCACGTACTCCGCATACGAGCCCCGAGCTCACCCCCTTCATCAAGCAGTGGGCCGTCCTGCTCACCAGCCACAAGAGGGACGGCACAGGCGTCGGCACCCCCGTGAGCCTCGCCGTCGAGGGGGACCACGCGTACTTCCGCTCCCCGGGCAACGCCGGGAAGGTCAAGCGCCTGCGCAACAACCCCGAGGTGGAGCTCGCCCCCTCCACCGCGCGCGGCGCCCCGACCGGCCCCGAGATCCACGCGCGGGCGCGGCTGCTGGAGCACGGCAGCGCGGAGGACCGGCATGCGGCGCAGCTGCTGCGGCGCAAGCACCCGTTCCTGCAAGGGGTGTTGGTGCCGCTGACGCACAAGGCGATGCGGACGGGGACGAAGCACTACGAGGTACGCCCGCTGGAGGAGAAGCCCGAATAGGCCTCACCTCACCTCACCTCCGGCGCAGCAACCGCCGGAACCCGAACATGACGGCCGCCGCCACGGCAACGGCGATGGCACCGACCTTGAAGTTGCCGCCACCCCCGTCCGAGCCGGCGTCGCCGTCGTCGCCGTCGTCGCCGGAGGCCGAACTCCCGCCACCGGACGAGGACTTGTCACCGCCAGGCACATCTTCAGCGGTCACGGAGCTGCCCGAGCCCTCAGTCCCGTACAGGAGCCGGGTCCCGTCGGCGGAGTACGTGACGGACTCGCCCTGCCCCTGCAACGGCACGCCGAGCCGCCCGCCGCGCTTGATGTCGCCGCCGTTCCAGTCGTACCAGATGCCGCCGAAGTAGCCGCGTACGGCGAGCTGTTGGCCGTCCGGGGAGAAGGCGGCGTCGGTGGCCCAGAGGTCGACGGCGGCGGCGCGCTTGAAGACGTTGGTCCCGGAGGCGGAGAGCTGGGCGGGCGGCTCGTACAGATGCCCGCCGTCCTCCTGCTTGTCGATGATGTAGACGCGCCCGGTCTTCGGATGCACGACAAGTGACTCGGCGTCCCGGGGCCCGTCCTCGTACTTCACGACGTACTGCGTGGAGCGGATGGCCTGATCCTTCAGCGTCTTGGGCTCGGGCAACCGGTAAACCCACACATACGGCCACACGACACCATCGTTGTCACCGATGTCGCCGACGTAGAGCTGGTTGTCGGGGCCGAGGGCGATCGCCTCGATGTCGCGAGGTGTGCCGACGCCCGTCATGGTGATCGTCGCGACGGTCCTGCCGGTGCTGCTGTCGACGGCGTAGAGGTAGGCGCCCTCGTCCTGGTCGTTGTGGGTCCAGTAGATGCCGGGATGCTGACGCGAGGCCGCGAGCCCGCTGGACTCGGTGATACGCGGGTCCTCGATCGTGAACCCGTCGTCACCGTCGGCGGCGGAGGCGGGCACGGTGAACGCACCCACGAGCAGGATCCCGGCGAGAAGGGCGAACGGTCGGCGCATGCCCCCAGCCTGCCATCCCGCGGACTCTTCCACGGGGCCAGACCTTTTCACGGGCCAGACTTTTCACGGGGCGTGGCTGGACTCACACCCCGCCCGCCCCCACGATCATCCATGATGAGCGGATGCTCAGGTTCATGCCCGTCGGCGACTCCCAGACCATCGGAAGCGCGGGCGAACACACTTGGCGCTACCGGCTGTGGCAGCACCTGCGTGAGACGTACGGCGGCCCGTTCGCCCTGGTCGGCCCGCGCGAGACGCTCTACGACAAGGCGACCGAGGCCCCCACCTCCTACGAGTACGCCGACCCCGACTTCCCCAGCGCCCACCTCGCCGGCTGGGGCGAGGGCTGGCTGCACATGGCCCCGCTGATCGGCGAAGCGGTGCGCTCGTACCGGGCGGACGTGCTGCTGGTCTCCCTGGGCCTGATCGACCTGGGCTTCTACACGAACGCCGAACAGACCGCGGAGAACGTCCGGGCGTTCGTGGCGGAGGCGCGGGCGGCGAGGCCGCGGGTGCGCATCGTCGTCCTGCCGGTAATCCCGAATGTGCGGGCCGAGTCGGACGCGTCGTTCGCGGCGCAGGTCAGCCGCTTCAACGAGCTGCTGGCGAAGGCGGTCGCCGACCTGGACGAGCCGCGCTCACCGCTGCTGCTGGCGTCGCCGCCGTCCGCGTACGACATCCACCACGACACGTACGACGGGACGCATCCCAACGCGAGCGGCGAGCACAAGATCGCGGGCGCCTTCGCCGACGCGATGTACCAGGCGTGGGATGTCGGGGAGCCCTACGAGGCCTGATCCCTGATCGCCGCTACGAGGAAGTCGGCGCAGGGGCGTACGAGGGCCCGCAGTTGGCTCCAGTCCTCGGCCTCCTCCCCGGAACAGACGGCACGGGCGTGCGCGAGTACGGGCCGGTACTCGGTCGGGAGCCGCTCGCTCGCCCAGTCCACGGCGGCGTCCTTCGACCGGATGGCGCCGGTGACGAGGGTGGACCAGACGCGGGCGAGGGTGAGCAGGACGTTACGGGTGTCCCGGTCCAGCTCGTCGAGGAGCTGCGGTACGCCGGTGACGATGGCACTGCGGAGGTCCTCGTGGGGGACGGGGTCGAGGAGGTCGGCGGGCGGGGGGCCGTAGAGGGGTGCGTCCCCGTTCAGGGTCATGGTGAGGAGGGGGGCGAGGTCGGGGGCGGGCTCGGGGGAGGGGATGTGGCCGCGCTCGTACTCACCCCGTAGCCACTCGCGTAGAGAAAGTCGCAGGTGGGCGGGTAGCGCCAGGGGCGGATGTCCGGCTGGACCACGACGATCAGCTCGACGGGCCGGTTACCGTCGCCGCCGGAAACCCTCATCAACTCCCGTACCAGCAACCGGCGTTCATCGTCCGTCGTCGGCCGGCGTACGACGACCAGGATGTCGACGTCGCTGTGGGGGCGCAGGCCGCCGAGGGTGGCGGAGCCCTGGAAGTAGATGCCGAGGACGCGCCGGATGAGGGCGACGAGGGGTGGCGGGTGGGGGCTGGCATGTGGCTTTCCTCTCAGTGCCCTGGTCACCGTGCGTATCGTTGTACTGCGCGGCTGCACTGGTCCGAGGGGCAGCCGGGGAGGAGCGCCACGATGACCGTCGTAGACGACAGGATCGCCATGGCCGACGCCAATACCAAGCGCTTGGACGAGTGGTTCGAGCTACTTGAGCGGATGCCCGTCCCCGAAGGGATCAAGGTCGAGATCGTCGGGGGCAATGTCCATATGACGCCGCAGCGCGATACCCACTGGGAGATCATTCGCCGGATCGTACGGGTCGTCGAGGACAGGTTCGGGATGGACGTCAAGGTCTTCTCGGACGTACGCATCGACTTCCCCGGCCACCAGAACGGCTTCTGCCCGGACGTGGCCATGCTCAGCGCGTCTGCCACCAAGGACGACGAAGGCCGCTGGCGCCATGAGGACGTCGAGTTCATCGCCGAGGTCATCTCCCAGGGCACGGCTGCCAACGACTACGGCCCCAAGAAAACCGCGTACGCGGTCGCGGAAGTCCCCGTATACCTCATCGCCGACCCCTACCAGGGCAAGTGCCGTGTCTATACCCAGCCCAAGAACGGCGACTACACCTTCGAGGCAAAGGTCGACTTCGGCGGCGACATCAACCTCACCGACACCGTGCTCGACCTCACCCTCAAGACCGACAAGTTCCCCCGCGACTGACCCCGCCCGGCGCCGCGAAGCAACCGGCGGAAGGATCTAGGCTGCCCCTGACCACCACGGGCGACATGCCCGCGTCAATCAAAACAGGGGAGTCTCAGATATGCACGCACGCCGGATCCTCGCTGCGTCCATGATGTCCGCCGCCCTGGTCGGGACCGCGCTCATCGCCGGTACCCCCGCCATCGCCCAGACGAACGCGTCCGCGGCGAGCTGCACGGCACTGGCCCTCGAGACCGTGGTGATACGTGACCGGACGAGCCTCAACGGCACGGCCCTCGCCCAGCTCAACAAGGGGGAGACCGCGCCGTCGCCCTGCCAGATGTACTACGGCGGCTCGTACACCAAGTGCGGTATCACCAGCACCCGTTGGGTCAAGGTCACGAAGCACGGCGTCACCGGCTACGTGGTCGGCACCTGCGTGAAGCAGCCCGCCTGACCCGGACGACGCCCTCCCAGCCTCTCAGGGCAAGGCTTCTGAGAGGCTGGGAGGGCTGGATCAGGTCCATTCGCCGCCCGACGGAGGAGACCCCGCGCACATGGCCGTCATCCACCACACCACCGTCAAGCCGACCAAGCTGGAACTGCTCACTTCCTGGCTGCCCTCCCGCCCCTGGTACGAACGCGCCGCGGGCGCCCCTCAGTTGGCCAAGGCAGGCGGCTTCCGGCTGGACGACCCCGAGGGCGAGGTCGGCATCGAGTTCATGGTGGTCACCGACGACGACACCACCCCTCACCCGCCCGCCTACCTGGTACCGCTCACCTACCGCGGCGCCCCGCTCCCCGACGCGGAGCACGCCCTCCTCGGCACGATGGAGCACGGCGTACTGGGCAAGCGCTGGGCCTACGACGGCTGCCACGACCCGATCCTCCTCACCCAGTTGCTCGCCCTGATCGAGGGCCACACCCAGGCCCAGGCCCAGAGCCTCACCGACACGCCCGACGAGGAGGTCACCCGCGCCTACGCCGGTGCGGGATCCACTGCCGTGGCCTCAGACACCTCAGCCACCGACACCCAGGACGCCACGGAGCTCCTGACGCAGAACGGCGGCACCATCCGCCTCCACCGGGTACTACGCCCCACCACTCCCCTCCTCCCTCCCCAGGAAGCAATCGGCCACGTCACCGGCGCCTGGGCCCTGCCGGACGGCACCCGCGCCCACGCCTCGTTCGCCACCTTGCACCCAAGCCCCCCGGCCTGAGCGGGGGCCACGAGCAGTAATTGGAGGATTTGTTTCACCACCGTCCCTCCCCACCAGGGCCCTTCCGCTCCCGCCCTGACACAAATCCTCCAATTACCCCTGCCCACACGATGAGTGAGGCTGCCGCCAAGTTGCCTCGGCCGCCCGCCTTCCGGGCCGCTCGCTCGCTTCTCAGCCGTGCGGAGCGGGGGCGGCGAGTGCGTCCCAGAACTCGGCCTCTAGAACATCGTGTTGTCGTTCGCCGAAGTCTCCGGCACGTCCTGCAACACATCCCAGTGCTCGACGATCTTCCCGCCCCGCACCCGGAACAGGTCGACAATCGCCGTACCCCGCTCTCCCGGCGCATTCACATAGTGACTGTGCACGGCCACCAGGTCCCCCTCCGCAACGATCCGCTTGGGCGTGACCGTCAGCTTCGGGAACGCCTCGAAGTACGCCCCCAGCCCGGCCTTAACACCCTCAACCCCGTCGGCGATGGTCGGGTTGTGCTGGTGGTACTCGGGGCCGACGTACTTGTCGACGGCGGCCAGGTCCTTCTTCACCAGGAGCTGGTCGACGTACGCCGTGACGAGCCGCTTGTTGTACGCGGTCTGCCACCGCGGCCCCGGCGCCTCCGTCCGCGGCCAACTCTCCGTCGAGAACATGTCGTTGCCGTTGACGGACGTCTCCGGCACGTTCTGCCCGACATCCCAGTGCTCGGCGATCTTCCCGCCCTGGAAGCGGAAGATGTCGAAGACCGCGGAGCCCCGCGTGCCCGGCGTCATGACGACGTTGGAGTGGACCAGCACGAGGTCGCCCTCGGAGATGACCCGCTTGATGTCGTACCTGGCGTCCGGGAACTGCCGGGCGAGCGCGGCGCCCAGGTTCTTCAGGGTCTCCGCCCCGTCCGGCGCGACAGGGTTGTGCTGGATGTAGTCGGGACGCACATAGCGGTCGACGACCTCGGCGTCGCCCTCCTCGAACACGCCCTTGAGGACGCGGGTGACGACGCGCTTCTGGTACGCGAGGCGAGCGGAGTCGCCGTACCCGAAACCGAACCCGAACCCGGACCCGGCGTGGGAAACCTGGGAAACCGGCGCCGCAGAAGCAGCGGGCACGCCGGCCGCACCCGCCAGAACAACAGAAGCCGCAAGCGCGACAAGGGCCCTACGGCCATACGCGGTGGGGGTCACGATGCACTCTCTCCAGACGTTCCATGGATATTGAAAGTTCAAGCTAGCACTAACCACAGCACAGCACTTACCAGTAGTTAGTGTCAAGGCTCAAGTCGCTTGCCCAGAGCGCACTCCACGCCGCTGGCTAGGGAGTCATGAAGTACACGCAGCTCGGACGCACGGGGCTCAAGGATTTTGACGCCAGGTTGCACAGCAGCGCATCGCTGATGCTCACCGCTCCTGCGGACCCCGAGTGGAAACGACGAAGCCGCCGCCTCCAACTCGCATCGAACGCAAGCAGAAGGCGACGGCCCCCTCACAGACCCGCTACCTCACCATGCGAAGGCTTCGGGAGACGGTCCGGGACCGGGGAAGATCTCGTCCAGAGACGTCAGCAGTTCCTCGCTCAGTTCCAACTGCAGGGCGCGCAGCGCCGAGTCCAGCTGCTCCTGCGTGCGAGGGCCGACGATCGGGCCGGTGACGCCGGGGCGGGTCAGCAGCCAGGCGAGCGCCGCTTCACCGGGCTCCAGGCCGTGCTTGTCGAGGAGGTTCTCGTACGCCTGGATCTGCTCGCGTGTCTTGGTGTCCTTGAGCGCGTCGGCAGCGCGGCCGCTCGCCCGGCGCCCCTGTGTGGCCTCCTTCTTGAGGACGCCGCCGAGCAGTCCTCCGTGCAGCGGAGACCAGGGGATGACACCGAGGCCATAGTCCTGCGCGGCCGGGATGACCTCCATCTCGGCGCGGCGCTCAGCAAGGTTGTAGAGGCACTGCTCGCTGACCAGGCCCATGCGGCCGTGCCGGGCGGCGGTCTCGTTGGCCTGGGCGATCTTGTAGCCGGGGAAGTTGGAGGAGCCGACGTAGAGGATCTTGCCCTGCTGAACCAGGACGTCGATCGCCTGCCAGATCTCCTCGAACGGCGTCGACCGGTCGATGTGATGGAACTGGTAGATGTCGATGTAGTCGGTCTGCAGCCGCTTGAGGGAGGCGTCGACGGCCCGTCGGATGTTCACCGCGGAGAGCTTGTCGTGGTTAGGCCAGACGTCCCCGTCGCCCGCCATGTTCCCGTACACCTTGGTGGCGAGGACGACCTTGTCGCGCCGCCCGCCATCCTGGGCGAACCAAGTACCGATGATCTCCTCGGTGCGGCCCTTGTTCTCACCCCACCCATAGACGTTGGCCGTATCCAGAAAATTCAGACCCGCGTCGAGAGCGGCATCCATGATGCCGTGGCTGGTTGATTCGTCTGTCTGCGGACCGAAGTTCATCGTGCCGAGAACGAGTCGGCTGACCTTGAGTCCGGTGCGTCCGAGCTGGGTGTACTTCATGGGCCACAAGCCAACTGCTTCGAGTCCGCTCCAGGCAAGGGCATCAGGTTCCGCCGTCAGGAGTCGTCTCCGAGGTGCCGGTACAGCGTGGCCCGGGAGACGCCCAGAGCCTTGGCGATAGCACTGACGCTCTCTCCCTTCGCCTTCCTCGCACGGGCCACGGTCAGCACGTCCTCGTTCACGACGGACGGCCGCCCGCCGGTGTGCCCCTGCGCCTCGGCTGCGTCGAGTCCGGCGCGGGTGCGCTCCATGATGACGCTGCGCTCGAACTCCGCCATGGCTCCCACCACCTGGAGCATGAGACGGCCATCGGCCGCGCCGGGGTCGATGTTGGCCGGTGCACCCGTGAGCACCTTGAACCCGATGCTCCGCTCTCACGCGCCTCCGACACGCTCGCCGACCCCACCGCACGCGCCCAGATCCAGGCGTACGAGGCCTGCTCGACAAGCACGGCATCGAGCCCGGCGAGGCCGCCCTGGCCTGGCTGCTCACCCGCCCCGGCGTGACCGGCCCGATCGTCGGCCCGCGCACCGCCGAACAGCTCGACTCCGCGCTGCGCGCCATGGAACTGGAGCTCAGCGAGGACCTGTTGACCGGCCTGGACGAGATCTTCCCGGGCCCGGGGCCGTCGCCGGAGGCCTTCGCCTGGTGACGCCGTGGGACCAACCGATTCACCTGTTTGGCGGTGGCTCAGGTGTGGGTCGGGACGAGGTCACGGACGATCTTCGAAGAGGAGATCGACGTTCGTGACTCTCGTTCCCTCATCCTGCCGACCGGCGTCATCGTCCACGCGGACCCGGTCTTCGGCGATCCGTCCGACACGACACCCGGCAACGTGACTGTACGGTCCTCTGGCCGCTCGAAGACGCCCCCGCCGTCCTGCGCGCCTACCGGGACCACGCCGCTTCCGCACCGCCCGAGGTGGCCACCGTGGTGACGCTGCGCCGCGCGCCCGCCGCCCCCTTCCTGCCGGTCGAGACGCACGGCCGCCCGGTGTGCATGATCACCATGCTGGCACTGGCGGAGGGGGACACGGCGGAGCGGCTGCTGGCCCCGCTGCGCGCCCTCGGCCGCCCCCTGCTGGATCTGGTCCGCCTGCGCCCCTACACCGCGCTGCAGTCGATGACCGACACGGTCGTCCCGGCCGGCCGGCACTATTACTGGAAGTCGACCGGCCTGCGCGAGCTGGACGACGACGTGATCGACACCCTGACCGAACACGCCGCCCGGGCCCGTTCCCCGCGCAGCTACGCGATCCTCTTCCACCTCGGCGGCGCGGTCGCCGAGACCGACCCCGCCGCCACCGCCTTCGCCCACCGGGCCGTGCCCCACCACCTCAACGTCAACGCGGTCTGGCCGCCCCGGCAGGACGACTCCCTCGGCGCGGTCGAGCGGGCCTGGGCGCGGGACTACGTCGCCGCCCTCGCGCCGTACCAGGACGGGGTGTACGTCAACTTCCTCGACCGGGACGACCGGGCCCGGCTGTCGGAGGCGTTCGGCGCCACGGCCCGTGCCCGGCTGGCGGCACTGCGCCGCCGGCTCGATCCGGACGGGGTGTCCGGCGGCGCCTGACCGAGCCGCGCCCGCTCAGCTCACCTCACCTGCCGACCGCCGCCGCCAACGCCACCACGACGAACATCAGCACAAGCGCACCGGCCATGATCCGGTTCCGGGTTTTCGGGTCCACGCCCCGAGCCTAACCGGCCCGCCCCAGTCCCGTTCAGGCCCCACCCAGCGCCCAACCCCGCGCCCCTCCCAGCGGCTCACCCCGCGCCCAGCGGCCACCGCCCGACCGTCTCGTACCGCGGCTGCTCCCCCGGCACCCCGGACACCGGCAGATTGCTGCGCACCAGCACCAGCTCGTCCACCGTCCACGTACGGCTCGTGAAGACGTCGAGGGCGGCCAGATACTCCCGTACACCGACCGCCTCCCGGCTCCGCGCCACCGTCAGGTGGGCCTTGTACCGCCGGTGCTCCCCCATCGCCACGCCCGCCTTCCGCGCCGCCGCCTCACTGCGGTCGGCCAGCAGACCCAGGGTCGGCAGATCCCCGTCCGCGCCCACCCACAGGGCCCGCCCGTGCCCGAACTGGCCGCCGCCGCGCAACGCCAGCGGGAACGGCGGCGTACGGTGCGCGGCCCGCTCCAGCCTCGCCGACAGTTCCGGTACGAGATCGTCGTCGACCTCGCCGTAGAACGCGAGGGTGAAGTGCCAGCCGGGGCGGCCCGTCCAGCGGAGGCCGTCCGCGCGCGGTAGCGTCTTCAACTTCGCCACTTCGACGGCGAGTTCACGGCTCACGTCGCCGGGAGGCAGCACGGCTGTGAAGAGTCTCATGGGCGTCACCCTTCCAGGGAACGGTTCACCTAGGCTGCCTCCATGAAGATCACCATCAGAGAAGGCGGCCCCGACGACATCCCCGTGATACTCAGCATGCTCGACAGCTGCGTGGAGTGGCTCGTCGCGCAGGGCCGCACCGGTCAGTGGGGGACGAAGCCCCTGTCGGAGCACCAGAAGACGGTGGAGTCGGTCGCCGGGTACATGGACGAGGGCGACGTGTACATCGCCGAGGCCGACGGTGTGCCGGCCGCCACCCTCACCCTCACCGACTCACCCGGCGCCTACCTGTCCCAGCTCGCGCCGCCCGGCGAGCCCGAGCGGTACATCCACTGGCTCGCCTCCGACCGCCGCTTCAAGGGCCACGGCCTGGGCAGCGCCCTGCTCGCGCACGCCGCCGAGGAGACCAGGCGCGCGGGGGTATCCCTGCTGCGCGTCGACTGCTACGCCGGCGACGACGGCAAGCTCGTCCGCTACTACGAGAGCAACGGCTTCACCCGTACCGAGGCCTACACGGGGAAGGACGGCTGGCCGGGACGGGTCCTGGCCCGGAGGGTGTAAATCCCCCTCCGAGACCTCCAGAGACCTCCAGAGACCTCCAGAGGCCTCCGGCATCCCAGCCTCCAGCCTCCGGTGGGGGACTCACCCCACCGTCGCCAGCCGCTCCTCCCGCCGCTCCCCCTCACGCGGCACGAAGCGAACCCGCGGATGCCCGCCGTTCCACCCCACCGACAACCGCAGTCCACCCACCCGGGCCAGGATCACGCCGATGACGGCCGCGGCCATGGCCGCGATCGCACCGCCCACCGCAAGCCCGACCCGCGCGCCATAAGCGTCGGTGATCCAGCCGACGATCGGTGCGCCGACCGGGGAGCCGCCCAGGAACACCATCATGTACAGGGCCATCACCCGGCCCCGCATGGCCGGATCGGTGGACATCTGGATGGTGGTGTTCGCGGTGACGTTGACCGTCATGCCGAACAGGCCCAGCGGGATCATCAGCAGGGAGAACATCCACAGCGACGGGGTCACGGCGGCCACGATCTCTATCGTGCCGAAGATCACCGCCGCCGCACTCAGCACCCGCAGCCGCGCCGTACCGCGCCGGGCGGCGAGCAGGGCGCCGGTCACCGAGCCGACGGCCATCAGTGTGTTGAAGAGGCTGTAGGAACCGGCGCCCGCGTGGAAGACGTCGTCCGCGAAGGCCGACAGGTACACCGGGAAGTTGAAGGCGAAGGTGCCGACGAAGCCGACCAGGACGATCGGCCAGATCAGGTCGGGGCGCCCCGCGACATAGCGCAGGCCCTCGCGCAGCTGGCCCTTGCTCTTCGGGGCGCGCTCGACGGCGTGCAGCTCGCGCGCCCGCATCAGGAGCAGTCCGGTGATGGGTGCGACGAAGGACAGGCCGTTGAAGAGGAACGCCCAGCCGGTGCCGACGCCGGTGATCATGAGGCCGGCGACGGCGGGGCCGATGAGCCGGGCGGACTGGAAGTTGGCGGAGTTGAGACTGACCGCGTTCTGCAGTTGGTCCGGGCCGACCATCTCGCTGACGAAGGACTGGCGGGCCGGGTTGTCGACGACCGTGGCGAGTCCCATGGCGAAGGCGGCGACGTAGACGTGCCAGATCTCGACCTGGCCGGTGAGGGTGAGGACGGCGAGCGCGAGGCCGGTGACGCCCATCGACATCTGGGTGACGAGGAGCGTACGGCGCTTGGGCAGACGGTCGACGAGGACGCCGCCGTAGAGGCCGAAGAGCAGCATCGGCAGGAACTGCAGGGCTGTCGTGATACCGACGGCGGCCGAGGAGCCGGTGAGGGTGAGGACCAGCCAGTCCTGGGCGATGCGCTGCATCCAGGTGCCGGTGTTGGAGACGACCTGTCCCATGAAGAACAGGCGGTAGTTCCGGACCTTCAGCGAGCTGAACATCGAGGACTTGGCGGGCTTGGGGGTGGGCTGGGAGTCGGGGGTGGCTGGTGCGGGGGCGGAGTCTGCTCCGGGTCCCGTACTCAACAGGGTTCGCCTCCTCGGGAATGGCTTACAGGTGTGCGAGCTTCTCCAGCACGGGGGCGGCGGCGCGGAGTTTCGCCCACTCGTCCTCGTCGAGGCCGTCGATCAGGCCGGCCAGGAAGGCGTTGCGCTTGCGGCGGCTCTCTTCGAGCATCGCCTCGGCCTGCTCGGTCTTCGTGACGACCTTCTGGCGCCGGTCCTCGGGGTGCGGCTCCAGCCGGACCAGGCCCTTGGCCTCCAGCAGCGCGACGATGCGGGTCATCGACGGCGGCTGTACGTGTTCCTTGCGGGCGAGCTCACCCGGGGTGGCCTTGCCGCAGAGGGAGAGGGTGCCCAGCACCGACATCTCGGTGGGGCTCAGTGACTCGTCGACCCGCTGGTGCTTGAGTCGACGGGACAACCGCATCACAGCGGAGCGCAGGGAGTTCACGGCGGCAACGTCGTCGCCATGCGTAAGGTCCGGCATGTTCTTTAGAGTAACTCATTACTCTCCCTAAAGACCACCCGTGCCGCGCAAAAATGCCCGTGACCCCGCCGCCGAACCCACTCGTCACTCGTACGAGTGAGCCAATCGCGGAAAGTGACACGCGATGCGGTCCCGTGAGGTGACCCTCGTGGACATGGGGACCAGCGTGCTCAGCCTGCGGATAGACGGGGAGCTGCTCGAGCGGCTCCGGGACCATGCGGCCAAAAGGGGAATGAGCGTCCAGGACTACGTGATCCGGACGCTCATCCGCGACGACTTCGACGAACGCTTCCAGGCCGCCGTCGAGGAGACCGAGAAGTTCCACGGCCTTACTTGAACCCCCAGCCGAAGCAGGGGATTCCTGGCTCACGAAGAGAAGCGGTGCCGCGGGATCGGCGATCTTCGCGCGTAGACCCGGTCGCCTCGTAAGCTGTGCCCATGGCCAAATGGACCCCGAAGCACGAGGCGCCCGAGCCCCTTGAGGGCCCCGTCGTCGCCACCATCACCGGCGGCACGATCATCTGGTTCGTCCTCTTCCTGGTCCAGCTCCCCTTCTACGGCTGGTTCGACGACCACGACCGCACCTGGTGGGTGTGGACCTGCCTGGCCGGAGGCGGCCTCGGCCTGATCGGCATCTGGTACGTGCGGAAGCGGGACGCGGCGATCAAGCGAGCGGCGGCGGCCGAGGCGGAATCGGCCGAAGAGAGCACGAGGGCGCCCGCTGCGGAGTAAAGGGTGGGCACCAGGACGGCTGCTCCCGGCTAAGGGGATCCCCGTACAACCACGGCACCACATCACCCCACGCCCCTCCTCCTCAAGTCGGATCTTCCGCGCACTCGGCGGGTGAAGCCGTAAATCCGCACGTACCGTCGAATGCATGACGCACCTCGACGCGGGCGCCGAACTCGATCCTGTGCACCCCCATCCCCACCCCCTGCCCGCGCCGGCGACGGCCGTGGGCGGGCTGACCGCCGCCGAGGTGGCCGAGCGGGTCACGCGGGGGCAGGTCAACGACGTACCGGTGCGCAGCAGCCGGTCGATGACCGAGATCGTCCGCGCCAACGTCTTCACCCGGTTCAACGCGATCATCGGCGTGCTCTGGCTGATCATGCTGGCCGTCGCGCCGATCCAGGACAGCTTGTTCGGGTTCGTGATCCTCGCCAACACCGGCATCGGCATCATCCAGGAGTGGCGGGCGAAGAAGACCCTGGATTCGCTGGCGGTGATCGGGGAGGCGCGTCCCACCGTACGGCGGGACGGGGTCGCCGCCGAGGTCAGTACCTCCGAGATCGTGCTGGACGACCTGATCGAGATCGGGCCCGGCGACAAGGCCGTCGTCGACGGGGTGTGCGCCGAGGCCGACGGTCTGGAGATCGACGAGTCACTGCTCACCGGCGAGGCCGACCCCGTCGTCAAACGCGCCGGGGACCAGATCCTCTCCGGCAGCTTCGTCGTGGCCGGCGGCGGCGCCTTCCAGGCCACCAAGGTCGGCCGCGAGGCCTACGCCGCCCAGCTCGCCGAGGAGGCCTCCCGGTTCACGCTCGTCCACTCCGAGCTGCGCACGGGCATCTCCACGATCCTCAAGTACGTGACGTGGATGATGATCCCGGCCGCGATCGGCCTGGTCGCCACCCAGCTCTTCGTCAAGAGCAACGACCTCGACGACTCCGTCGCCCGCACCGTCGGCGGCATCGTCCCCATGGTCCCGGAGGGCCTGGTCCTCCTCACCTCGGTCGCCTTCGCCATCGGCGTCATCCGGCTCGGCCGCCAGCAGTGCCTGGTGCAGGAACTCCCCGCCATCGAGGGCCTCGCCCGCGTCGACACGGTCTGCCTCGACAAGACCGGCACCCTCACCGAGGGCGGCATGGACATCACCGAACTGCGCCCGCTGAACGGCAGCGACGAGGCGTACGTCCGTAAGGTCCTCGGCGCCCTCGGCGAGTCCGATCCCCGGCCGAACGCCTCCCTCCAGGCCATCATCGACGCCTGCCCGGACGCCGAGGACTGGCGCTGCACCGAGTCCCTCCCGTTCTCCTCCGCCCGCAAGTACAGCGGCGCCTCCTTCAGCGAGGGCGACGGCGAGGCCAGTACGTGGCTGCTGGGCGCCCCCGATGTCCTCCTCGCCTCGGACGACCCCTCCCTCGCCGAGACCGACCGCCTCAACGAACAGGGCCTGCGCGTCCTCCTCCTCGCCCGTGCCGGACGCGACCTCGACGACCCCGGTGTCGCCGACGGCGCCAAGCCCGCCGCCCTCGTCGTACTGGAGCAGCGGCTGCGGCCCGACGCCGCCGACACCCTGCGCTACTTCGCCGAGCAGAACGTCCGCGCCAAGGTGATCTCCGGCGACAACGCGGTGTCCGTGGGCGCGGTGGCGACCAAGCTCGGGCTGAGCGGCAGCACGGTCGACGCGCGCCGGATGCCCCGCGACAAGGACGGCATGGCGGACGCCCTCGACGAGGGCACGATCTTCGGGCGGGTCACCCCGAAGCAGAAGCGGGACATGGTGGGCGCGCTGCAGTCCCACGGGCACACCGTCGCCATGACCGGCGACGGTGTGAACGACGTCCTGGCCCTCAAGGACGCGGACATCGGCGTGGCGATGGGCTCGGGGTCGGAGGCGACCCGGGCGGTCGCGCAGATCGTGCTGCTCAACAACAGCTTCGCGACCCTGCCCTCGGTGGTCGCGGAGGGCCGACGGGTCATCGGCAACATCACGCGGGTGGCGACGCTGTTCCTGGTGAAGACCGTCTACTCGGTGCTGCTGGCGCTGCTGGTGGTGTGCTGGCAGGTCGAGTACCCGTTCCTGCCCCGCCACCTGACCCTGCTCTCCACCCTCACCATCGGTGTCCCGGCGTTCTTCCTCGCCCTCGCGCCCAACAAGGAACGCGCGAAACCCCACTTCGTACGGCGGGTGATGCGGTACTCGATCCCGGGCGGCCTGCTGGCCGGCGCAGCGACCTTCGTGACATACCTGATCGCCCGTCACTACTACACGGGTGAGGGCGCGTTGGACGCGGAGACCAGCGTCGCGACGCTCACGCTGTTCCTGATCTCGATGTGGGTCCTGGCGATCATCGCCCGGCCCTACACCTGGTGGCGGATCGGGCTCGTGGTCTCGATGGGGCTCGGGTTCCTGCTGGTGCTGGTGGTGCCGTGGCTGCAGGAGTTCTTCGCGCTGCGGCTGGTGGGGATGACGATGCCGTGGATCGCGGTCGGTATCTCGGTGGTGGCGGCGGTCGCCCTGGAGGTCGGATGGAAGTGGGTCGACCGCCGCTTTCCCGTTTAGGGGGTGCCCAAGGGTTACTGCACGTCGACGAAATCGCCCGCGGCCTTGACCGCCGGGGTCGTCGAGGTGCCCGCGAAGCTGTAGCGGAAGTAGCCGTCCGTCGACGCGGTGACCGTCGTCTTCAGGTTGCCGGTCGAGTTCGACTTGATCGTCTTCACCGTGGTGTAGGTGTTGCTGCCCTTCTTGCGGAACTGCAGCTTCACCGGCTGGTTGGTGTAGCCGTGGTACTTGTTGTCCTCCCAGTTGGCCCGCGAGAGCTTGCCGGTGACCGTGATGGTCTTGCCCTTCTTCACCGGCTCCGGCGAGGCGTTGACCGTCAGCTTGGAGTAGCGCTGGATCAGCGTGCTGCCGAGGGAGCCCTGGTCGGCGTATCCGACCTTCGTGATGTCGAAGTCCTCGCCCGCCGGGTCCTGGCCGTTGTACGCGATGGCCAGCGCCGCGCCCTTCCAGGTGCCCGCGTCCGAGTTGAGGAGCTCGTCGTTGGCCGGGTAGACGTCGATCTTGCCGGTGCAGGTGGCCGTGGTCGCCGTGGTCGCCGTGCACTTCGCCGGGAGGTCGCCGAAGAGCATGTTGTCCGGCGCGTCGTAGGCACCCTTGTAGAGGTAGGGGCCGGTGTCGAAGTCCGCGGCCTTGATGTCGACGTCCGCGCCGTGGGTCAGCGTGTACGTCACCGTGGTGGAGACCTTGTTGGTCGTGCCGACCTTGACCGCCTTGGCGATCTTGAAGTTGGAGAAGGTGGCGTTCAGGGCGTACGGCTCACCCTCGGCGTCCGCGCGGGAGCTGAGCGCGGTCTTGCCGGAAGCCGTGTGCGCGGCCTGGTGGAGCTTCGCGGCGTCCGCCCAGGAGGCGGAGTCGTCGGCCTGCGCGGCCGGTACGGCGAAGGCGGAGAGGGCCAGGGCGCCGGAGACGGCGGCCACAGTGGCTCGAATGCGCATGCGTTCCCCTGGTGGAGACGTGATCGAGGAGTCTGTTGACTCACGTGATCAGATGCGCGTCGGGTGGGGTTGGTTGTGTGTCGGACGTGGGTTTTTCGTGAGCTTCGCCACGAACTCCCCGATAACACCGGAGAGTTCGCGGCGATGCCCGCCTACGAACGTGTCACTTACTGCACGTCGACGAAGTCACCCGCGGCCTTGACCGCCGGGGTCGTGGAGGTGCCCGTGAAGTAGTAGCGGAAGTAGCCGTCGGTCGACGCGGTGACGGTGGTGCTCAGGTTGCCCGTCGAGTTCGTCTTGATGGTCTTCAGCGTGGTGTAGGTGGTGGTGCCCTTCTTGCGGAACTGCAGCTTCACCGACTGGTTCGTGTAGCCCTTGTAGCTGTGCGTCTCCCAGTTGGCGCGGGTGAGCTTGCCGGTGACCGTGATGGTCCGGCCCTTCTTCACCGGCTCCGGGGAGGCGTTGACCGTCAGCTTGGAGTAGCGCTGCAGCTTGGTGGTGGCCAGCGCGTCCTGGTCGACGTAACCGATGTTGTCCCAGTTGACGTCGTCGTCCAGGTCCTCGTCGTTGAAGTCGATCGCGTAGCCGATCGCCTTCCAGGTGGTGGCGTCGGCGTTGGTCAGCTCGAAGGCCGGGTAGACGTCGATGGTGCCCTTGCAGGTGGCGGTGGTCGCCGAGGTGTCGGCGCAGACCGGCCAGTCGTCGCCGTAGAGGATGTTGACCGGCGCGTCGTAGGTGCCGCGGTAGATCTCGACGTCCAGCACGAAGTCGGGGGCGTTGAGGTCGATGTCCGCGGCGTGCGTGACGGTGTAGGTGACCGGGACGGTGACCTGGTTGCTGATGCCGGCGACGATCGGCTTGCCGCTGTTGACCTTCACGTTGGAGAAGGAGAGGTCCAGCGCGTACGGGGTGCCCGTGTCCTGGGTGGCGAAGGTGCTGCGGGCGGTGTCGCCCGAAGCCGCGTCCCGGGCGGCTTCCACGGCCGCGAGGACGTCGTCCTTGCTGTACGAGGGACCGTCGGTGGCCTGCGCGGCCGGCACGACGAGGGCGGAAAGGGCCAGGGCGCCGGAGACGGCGGCCACAGTGGCTCGAATGCGCATGCGTTCCCCTGGGGGAGAAGTGATCTAGGAGTCTGCTGACTCAGGTGATCAGATTCACGACAAGGGGGAACGGTTGTACGGCTGGTGAAAAAATTGCGCCCGGCCCCGACACAAGTCCGGGACCGGGCAGTCCGGACTCAGTCGAACCAGCGGTCCCGCGCCAGTTCCGCCGTCCGCGACGGGTCCTCCAGCAGGGCCGCCACCTCGAAACGCCGCGGCCACTGCCCCGCCGCCCACGCCAGTCCCGCGGCGACACCTTCCAGGGTCGAGGCGTGCAGGACGCCGTCGTTCGTGGCCCGCCAGTCGATCTCCACGCCGTCGACGACGAGCTCGTCGTGTTCGACGTACGACGACGGGGTGCGGGGGCCGAGCAGGACCCGGACCGGCTCGGGTACGTCGTGTTCGGCGCCCTCGGAGTCCACCGACCCCGTGACGGACTCGCTCAGCCGCCGCACCTGGAACAGTTCGGCCAGCTCGGCGGCCCGTGCCGGGCGGACCGGCAGCAGGGGGACGCCGTCGGTGAAGGGCAGCAGGTCAGGCGAGTCGACGACCACCGCGTCGGCCGCGTCCACGACCTCGACGCGCCCGTCGACGACCGCCCGCAGCTCGTCCGGCAGGGTCACCTGCTCGGGGTCCAGGTCGGCCAACGCCCCGTACAGGGCGTGCAGTTGGGCGGACGTGACATCGCGGTCGGGGTCGGCGAGGCGGTCCAGCAGTTCGGCGGCGCCGCCCGGCTCGTCGAGCAGCGCGGCCACGGACGTCCGTACGCCCAGCGCCCGCAGGACCTGCTCGTCGTCGAAGCCGGTCGCGTCGGCCTCCTCATAGAGGCCGCGCAGGAGCGGGTCACCGCCGGAGGCGAGGAGACCGGCGGGGCGGCGGCCGTCGAGGACCGGGTTTCCGCGCAGCCACCAGGCCGTGTAGGGCCGTACGACCTCGTGCGTGCCGTCGGGCAGCAGGATCCGCACCGGCTGGACGAGCGCGTCCCGCAAGGGCGGCACGGACAGCAGGGCGAGCGCCTGCGGCCACTTGTCCTCGTCCACCAGGTCCAGGTCGCGTACGGCGACCAGCTCGGTGGCGACCGGCGGTACGGGCGTGTCCGGGAAGCGGTCGAGGATGTCCTCGCACCACACGTCCACGGCGTCGAGCAGCCCGGCGTCGTCGGGTTCGGCGAAGTCGCCCTCGCGGGGCTCCAGTTCGTCGGGGTCGAGGACCACGTCGGTGGCGCGGACGAGAGCGAAGTTGGCCAGGACGCCACAGGCCGCCAGCGGCTGCTCGCCCCACTTCTCGGCCAGGTCGGCGTCGACGAAGGCGAGTTCGTCCTCCCGCATGACCTGGGCGAAGGGGCTACCGGGGAGGACCAGCTCGCCCGCCGGGACCAGCTCTCCCTCCTCGTCGGGCAGCGCGAGGGCGCCGAGCCAGGGCTCGTCACCGGGTTCGAGGCCCGCCCCGCGTACGAGGGCGAGGACGGCGTCCGCCAGCTCCTCGGCGTCGGGAGCGTCCTCCTCCCAGCTCACGCCGCCCTCGTCGTCGAGGGACGCGGCGACGGCGGCCCGTACCTGCGGGGTGGTGAGGACGGCGCGCGGGGTGGCCGGGAGGGCGCCGAGCTTCTCCAGGAGGGGGTGCGTGGCGTCCGGGTGGGCGACCTTGAGGCCGAGCCGGGCGAGCACCTCCGCGTCGATACGGGCGCCGTCGTCCGGGGTGGGCAGGAGGACCTGGCGGGGCCCGATGGTCGTACGCCCGTCGGCGAGCGGGACGGGCAGCCCGGAGAGCCGGTCCGGATCGACCCCGGCGAGGCTGTCGTAGAGCCGACGCCACCAGTCCGGCGCCTTCTCCAGCCCGGCGAGCCGGTCGACGGCGTCGGTGAGCGGGACGCGGGCGACGCCCAGCGTACGGAGTTCCACCCGGCGTTCGAGCCCGGCGGGCAGCAGCGTGGGCAGCACCTCGGCGAGGACCCGGACGGTGTCGGCACCCGCGCCCTCGACGATCTCGGCGTCCCGGGGGCGCAGGGACTCGGGAAGGTCGTCGTGTTCGTCGTGTTCGTCGCCCTGGGGCTCGACGGCGGGGGGCAGGAAGGCCGGGTGGGCGGGCGGGAGAAACGCAGTCCGGGGCAGCCGGGCGAGGATCGCCTGACGCAGGGACCCGTCCAGCTCGCCCTTGCCCAGCGGGCCGGGGACGAGGCCGATGATGCCGGCGGTCACCGGGCGCCAGCCGGCGAGGAGTTCGGCGTAGGCGTCGGCCGCGCGCTCGACGAGGTAGTCGGTGAGCGGGCCGGGGGCGGCGTGCCGGCGGGTGGTGTCGAGGGGGAAGGAGGCGATGAGGAGGGCGGGGACGCCGAGGGCCTCGTCGCTCGGGGTGGGCGCGTGCACGACGGGCGCGGTGCGGGGGTGGGCCGGGGTGCCGTCGGAGTCGGCGGGGACAGCCCATGTCACCGACCAGTGGGGGCGCAGCCGCTCCTCCACGGGGCGGTCGGCGAGGAGGTCGGGCGTGAGGGGGCCGGCCGCGGAGACGGTACGCCAGCGGGTGGCGCCGTCCCGCGAGTCCTCAACGACGGTGAGGTCGCCGTCCGTGGAACGGCGCAGAGTACGGACGGAACCGGTCTCGATCACGACCTCCTCGAGCCCGGGCAGGGCGAGGAGCAGGGCGTCGTCGACGGCGTGCAGCAGGCGTTCGGCGAGATCGGCGGCGGCGGCGTCGCGCAGGGGGAGGATGACGGCCGTGTCGTACGGGTCGGGGGCGGTGCCCTCGGCGGCGAACGGCAGCCGGAGCAGCGGCACGTGCCCGTCACGCCGGCGGATCTCGTCACCGAGGCCGGGGCTGTGCCGGGCGGTGTCGGAGGCCAGCTCGCGGGCCTCGGCGAGGGACCAGCGGACACCGCCGTGCCGGCCGACGACGGCGGGCTCGTCGGTGACGGAGAGGACGGCGGCGAACCCGACGCCGAAGCGGCCGACCGCGCTGTCGTGGGTGTCGCGCTTGGCGGAGGCCCGCAGGGTGGACAGCGACTCGACGCCGGCCGCGTCGAGGGGGGCGCCGGTGTTGGCGGCGACGAGGACGCCGTCGCGGAGGGTGAGCCGAAGCCTTCCGGGCACCCCAGCCCTGGCGGCAGCGTCGGCGGCGTTCTGAGCAAGCTCGACGACGAGCCGGTCCCGATATCCCCCGAGGACGAGATCTTCCTCGGCGTTGGCGTCCTCGCGGAAACGGGCGGGGCTGGTCGCCCAGGCGTCGATGACGCCGCGCCGCAGACGGGCCGTGCCGAAGGGGTCGGCACCTTCAGCAGCGGGCCGCACGAACTTGCTCACGTTCACACTCTCCATCATCGGCGTGAGGACGAAGGTACCCCCCGTGCGCCCGACGGCCGACACCTGGAGGTCGCTCCCATGAACCGTCTGAACCGTCGCATACTCGTGTCCATGGCGGGCGGCGGCGCCCTCGCCGCCGTCCTGCCCCCGAACAGCCGCCCCTGCGGCAGGGAGAACCGCCGCCGGTCGGCCGGGAGGAGATCGCGGCCCTGCACCGCGCCGTCGCGGTGGTCCGGCACGGCGACTCGCGCCACGGCGGCGGCAGCGCCCAGGCGCAGGCGGCGGCCCACCTGCTCGACCAGTGGGCCCTCCCGCTGTTCGGCCGGCCGCTCACCGCGAGCCGCGAACGCGAGCTGTGCGCGGTCTGCGCCGAACTGGCCCGTCTGGCCGGATGGGCCGCGCTCGACACCGGACGGCACGCTGCCGCTCGCCGCCACTTCGACCGCGCCCTGTACTGGGCCCGCGCGGCGGACGACCCCGACGCGACCGCCTACGTCCTGACCATAGGCAGCAAGGAGGACTTCCTGCCGCTGCTCCAGCCGCTGAGCGAGGCGGGCTTCCGCGCTGTGGCGGTCGACGGACGCGGCCAGCACGAGAGCCCCGGCCCGGCGGACGAGGAGGCGTACGCACAGCACGAACTCCCCGCCGAGGTCGCGGACTTCCTCCACCGCCGGTGGCTGAACACCGTTCCTGAGCAGCTGACCACGACCGGCCGCCAACTCGTCACGGAACCGGACCGGGTCGCCGAACTGGCCGCAGTGCCGCTCCCCAAACTGGTCCTCTCCGGGAGCGACGACTACGCCTGGCCCGTCCCCTGGCAGAACACCATGGCCACCCGCCTCGCCGCCGACCGAACGATCATCGAAGGCGCCGACCACTCCCCCAACGTGGAGCGCCCCGCCGAGACGGCCCGCGCGCTCATCGCCTTCTGGCAGAAGATCAGCGCTCGGAGGCGTACGCCAGGAACTCCGTCCAGGCTCCCGGCGTGATGGTGAAACGGGGGCTGGTGTCGCGGTACTTGGAGTCGCGGACGTGGATGGTGCGGGGCGCTACCGCGATCTCGACGCAGGACTCGCCATCGTTGCCGCCGCTGTAGCTGCTCTTGAACCACGCCAGTTCGGAAGCATCCCCGGCGGCGGTCTTGCGGATCATGTCTCTCCCAGCAGTTGCTCGATGAGGGCCAGCGACTCCCTTGGGGAGAGAGCCTGCGCCCGGATGGTGCCATACCGCAGCTCAAGGATGCGCAGTTGCTTCGGGTCTGAGGTAGGGCGGCCGTTGAACGCCCCGTCGGAGCGCCCCACCGCCGTGCCGTCCGGGAACTTCAGCATCTCGATCCTTCCGTCCAGACCGGAGTGGACCTCGCAGCTCAACGGCATCACTTGAAGTACGACGTTGTGCAACCGCCCGACCTCAAGCAGGTGTTCGAGCTGCCGCCGCCACACCATTGTGCCTCCGATGGGACGCCGTAGCGCCGCCTCTTCCAGGACGAAGTGGATCGAAGGAGCCGGGTCCCGTTCGAAGACCGACTGCCGGGCCAGGCGGGCGGCCACCATGCGTTCTACGTCGTCGGGCGAGTACGGCGGCTGCGCCGCCCCGATCACGGCACGAGCATGCTCCGGCGTCTGCAACAGCCCGGCGATGATGTTGCACTCGTACACGCCGATCTCGATCGCCTGGGTCTCCAGCTTGCCCAGCTCCCGCACCTTCTTCGGGTACCGGACCTTCTTCACGTCCTCCCACGTCGCCGAGATCAGCCCACCGGCCCCCAACACCTCGTCGGCCCTGTCCAGATACTCCTGCCGAGGGATCCTCTTCCCGCCCTCGATCTTGTAGACCATGTCCTCGCCGTACCCGACAGCGTCCCCGAACTCGGCGGCCCGCATCCCCACCGCCTCCCGCCGCAGCTTCAGCTGCCGCCCGACGGTCGCGATGACCGCGACCCCCCACTCGTCGTCCGGATCGACCTCCCAACCCGGCTCATCCGCCTCGGTCTTGAGCCGCACGCCGTCGCCATCGACCGTCGTCATGCCCTACCCCTCCGTCGTACCGCCGCAGTGCAGCAGCGCCCTACCCGTACGCCCGTCCCGACAGCCCGGACACGACCGGACAAGCTCCGGACAGTCACCGTACGCACCCGCTGAGTCACTGTTCACAGTAGGCACGCAGGGCCACGCTGAGTGACGTGAATCAAGGAACCGCCCTCCCCGACGCCCAACTCCACAACCCCATCCACAACTTCAGCGTGCAACTGTCCCCCACCCCACGCGGCGCCCGCCTCGCCCGCCTCCTGGCCACCGAGCAACTCCGCAGCTGGGGCCTGCCGTTGGACCCGGCGGCGCACATCGTGGCCGAACTGGCGGCCAACGCCGTCACACACGGCCGCATCCCCGGCCGGGACTTCCTGCTGCTCCTCCACGTCGTCGGCGACACCCTCCGCATCGAGGTCACGGACACCTGCGGTGACCTCCTGCCGTACCCCCAACACCCCGTCCCTGAGGCGGAGTCGGGCCGCGGCCTGCTCCTCGTGGACGCGTTCGCCGACCGCTGGGGAGTCGCCGAAGGACCCGCCCCGCGCAAGACCGTGTGGGCCGAAATCGCCCTCTCACCGATCCTCAGAAATCCATGCTCCGGTGGCACGAGCGATCTCCCCCAAGAAACACGAGAGGGAAAGAACCCGACCAAACCCCACCCCTCCCTCCCACCCGCAGCGCAAACTCACCCAAGCGGGTGAACATCACCAACTCGGCTGGATTCGGGGCAGGTTGTCTGCCTTACGCTCGCCGCAACACAACCGCAGACATACGACGGCCCCCGCCGGGACGGCAATCCCAGTGCGAGGGCCTGACCACCAAGGAAGAAAGCCCTTCCCGATGGATACGCAGAACCCTAGCGCGCCCCCGCACGCCCAGTCCCGCCTTGCCGCCAACAAACACCCGAACCGGCGGCACGCTCACTCCGGCGGCGGCTTGGTCCACGACAACACCCGCCACACCACCCGCTTCACGGTGATCGGCAACCACCTCGCCCAGCACCCGGAGCTGTCGGGCCTCGCGATCGGGCTGGGCGTGTACATCCAGTCCCTCCCCGCAGGCGCCCGCGTCGACATCAAGACCCTCGCCGCCCGCTTCCCCGAGGGCACGACCCGTATCGCCGCCGCCCTGCGCGAGCTGGAGACCCACGGCTACCTGCGCCGACAACGCGAACGCATCCCCAGTGGCCGCATCATCACCCGCACGATCTCCTGCAACCAGCCCGGCCGCCACCAAGCCGACGACAACGGCCCCGTACGACCGCCACACGCGCCCCGGAGAAAGCGAACCCCGTCACCCCGCAAGCCCCTCCCCGCCGTACCGCAACCCGCCTACCCGGCCCCCACCCTCCTCCAGACGGCCACCGGCCTCCTCGCCGACCTCCGCCGCCACGACCCCCACCTCCTCCTCTCCGCCTGCGACACGGCCCACCTCGCCCCCGGAGTCGCCGCCTGGCTGGAGCGCGACGTCAGCCCCACCGCCGTACGCCACGCCCTGACCAGCGACCTCCCACCCGAGCGCCTACGACGGCCCGCAGCCCTCCTGGCCCACCGCCTCACCGCCCAGCTGCCACCCCCGCCCCCGTTCCGCGCCCCGGCCGCCCCACTGCCGGCCGTCCGCCACCCGTTCCAGACCTGCGACGGCTGCGACCGCCCGTTCCGCGCACCCGCACCCGGCCGCTGCCGCGACTGCCGTATGCCCGATCCCGTACCGGCCGCCTGAACGGCAGCCCAAGCGCAACACACCGAAGAAAGGCCCGAACCCACACCATGGTCAGCTCGTCCCACGAGGCGATGCACCGCATCTTCCAGGACCACCCGGGACTCTTCTCCCGGATCTCCGAGACGCTGGGCGTCGACCTCGCCCCGCCCACCTCGGTCACCGTCCTGCCCAACGACCTCACCGAGACCAGCCCCGTCGAACGCCGTGTGGACACGCTCCTGCGGTGGGAGAGGAAGGACGACGAGCCGTTACTCCTCGCGGTCGAGGCCCAGGGCAAGAAGGACCCGAACAAGCACGCCAGCTGGGCGTACTACGCCTCGTACCTGCTCACGAAGTACCGGCTGCAACCGATGCTGCTGGTCGTCTGCCAGGACCGCGCCACCGCGGAATGGGCCGCCCGCCCGGTCGACTTCGGCCCTCGCCGATGGCCCCTGCTCACCCTGCGCCCGCTCGTCGCGGGACCGCACAACATGCCGGTGATCACCGACCCGGCCGAGGTCCGCAAGGACCTGGCGCTCGCCACACTCTCCGCGATCACCCACGCCAAAAATCCGGACGTCGGGGCCATACTGAAAGCTGTCACGACCGTGCTGCGGGACACACCGCAGGCCATCGCCGACCCGATCATCGAACTCATCTCACAAGGCCTGGGCAAGCGCCCGGCCGCGGAAATCTGGAGGAACCTGGTGGCCGTGGACCTCTCCTTCTACAAGTCGTACATCGCGGAAGAGATCCGGGACGAAGGCCGGGACGAAGGCCGGGCCGAGGGCCGGGCCGAGGACATCCTGCGGCTCCTGGACCGTCGCGGCATCGACATCTCGCACGCCGACCGCGAGCGCATCACGTCCTGTGACGACCTGGACATCCTGGGCCGCTGGTTCGACCGGGCCATCACGGCCGCATCCACAACCGAGGTCTTCGCTGACCAGTAGCCCCGGCCCAGGCGCAGGGCCCGGTCTGAGCCTGCCGAGCCCCGCGCCTTGGGCGGACGCCCAGCCGCCCCCCATCACCAGCGCCCATGCCCATGCCCATGCCCATGCCCATGAGATCCTGCGCCGTCGGCACCGACGCGCCGTCACCGCCCCGACCGCCGAAGAGATCTTCGACGCCGAGTAGCCACCGCCGGCGGAGCCGACCTCGCTACGAGTGCCCCAGCTCCGCCGCATCCTCGTCGGAGACGACCGGCACGGACCCCGAATCCGCCGCCGGCCGCAGCGGGAACGGATCCACCCGCGTCTCGTCGATCACCGGCGGAGCCGGCCGCGGCGGCTTGGGCATGACCGCCGCCTCGGAGTGCCCCCCGCAGCCGTAGGTCAAGGACACCACCCGGCCGTCGGCCGGGGAGAACTCGTTGGCGCAGACGCCGAAGGCCTGACCCAGGGACCCGCCGATCGGGGCCAGGAAGCCGCAGCTCACGCAGGACGCGGGGGCTGCCTGGGCCATCGGGGTCTTGGCGCCGTGCGCCTCCTCCCAGCGGTCCGCGGCGACATGGAGGCCGTAGCGGGACAGGACGCGGGCGCGACGCATGCCCAGTTCCTCGGCGACCGCCGCGATCGAGCCGCGGGAGGGGACGGCCGGGAGATGGGCGGGAGTGCCCCCGGTGACCTCCGCGTCCTCCGCCTCCACCAGTTCGGCCATCTCCTCCGAGACCGGCGAGCTCGGCACCGGCTCGTCCTCGCCGGAGTAGCCCGGCTCCAGCCGGAGGTCCTCGGCGTCCGTGGGGAGCAGGTCGCCGGGGCCCATGTCGCCGGGACGCAGCCGCTCACTCCACGGCACCCACTCCGGCGCGAGCAGCGCGTCCGGGCCGGGCAGCAGGACGACCTCGTCCAGCGTCACGACCTTCGCGCGCGACGCCCGGGCGACCGTCACCGCCCAGCGCCAGCCCCGGTACCCGAGTTCCTTGCACTCGAAGAAGTGCGTGACGACCCGGTCGCCCTCGGTCGTGAGCCCCGCGTGCTCGCCGACGACGCCGGGCGCGGCTGCCTCCTCGGCTGCGGTGCGGGCGAGGTCGATCGCCTCGGCGCACAGACGGTCGGGGGTGCGGCTTCGCGTGGTCGCTGCGCTCACAGGTATCGCTTCTCTCCTACGCCGTCTCTCGGGTGCGGCTGCCTCAGTGCGACGGGGCGGACGGAGCGGACCGGAGGGCCGCGTCGACGTCCGCGCCCGTCCACGCTCGGGCGCACCTGTCATCCATTCTGCGGGATGGCTGAGATACGCACGCTACCTGTTCACCGGCGCTCGGCCTACACCGACGGGACGTTTGTGCCGCACGGACCCGTCACGGACCGGTCACTGACCGGTCACTGACCGGCCTCCGCCCCGTGCCGGTCGGCGGGAAAGTGCGCGCCCATACGCGCGGTAACCACACTACGCACCGCTTTCTCGGGGCACTATGACGTCGTGGCAGCCGAGAAGACGCCCCATGGTGCCCCCGGGATCGGTGGGTCCAAAGGGGTCAAGGGGAGCAGCCGGGCCAATGGGACGGGCCGGGTGCGCGGTCCCGTTCGCGCGCTCGGCCGTGCCCTGCACTTCCCGGTGACCGGAACGGCCCGGGGGATCCGCAAGGCGACCCATGCGCACGGGGCTGGCGAATCGGGCCTGGGCAAGCTGATCGAGCTGCACGGTGTGAACGGCGCGGGGGATGTGATGATCACCGTCGCCCTCGCCTCCACGGTCTTCTTCTCCGTCCCGACCGACGAGGCCCGCGGCCGGGTCGCGCTGTACCTCGGGATCACGATGGCGCCGTTCACGCTGCTGGCGCCGGTGATCGGCCCGCTCCTGGACCGTCTCCCGCACGGCCGCCGCGCGGCGATGGCGGGCGCGATGCTGGCCCGCGCGATGCTGGCGCTGATCCTGTCCGGTGCGGTCGTCGCAGGGACGTTCGAGCTGTATCCGGCGGCGCTCGGCGTGCTGGTGGCGTCGAAGGCGTACGGCGTCGTCAGAAGCGCCGTGGTGCCCCGGCTCCTGCCACCCCGCTTCTCCCTCGTGAAAGCCAATTCCCGGGTCACCCTCGGCGGCCTGCTCGCCACCGGCGTCGCCGCCCCGATCGGCGCGGGGCTGCACGCTCTCGGGCCGCGCTGGCCGCTCTACGGCGCGTTCGTGATCTTCATCGCGGGTACGTTCCTGTCGTTCTCCCTCCCCCCGAAGGTCGACTCGGCCAAGGGCGAGGACACCGCGCTGCTGGCGGCCGACGAGGAGCATCTGCACGGCCCGCACCTCAAACCGGTCAAGCGCCCCGGTCTGCGCACGGTCGGCATCGCCGTC
This sequence comes from Streptomyces dysideae, assembly GCF_001514305.1. Classification (GTDB taxonomy): domain Bacteria; phylum Actinomycetota; class Actinomycetes; order Streptomycetales; family Streptomycetaceae; genus Streptomyces; species Streptomyces dysideae. Next base: position 217,820 of record NZ_KQ949081.1, on the reverse strand, counting down.
ACCCACGCCCTGGGCGCCAACGCGGCCCTGCGCTGCCTCTCCGGCTTCCTGATCTTCTTCCTGGCGTTCCTGCTGCGCGAGCACCCGATGTCCGGCCAGAGCGCCGCCGTCTCGCTCGGCATCGTGGCCGTGTGCGCCGGTACGGGCAACGCGTGCGGTACGGCGGTCGGGGCGTGGCTGCGGTCACGGGCGCCGGAGATCATCATCGTGACCGTGGTGGCGTTCGTGCTGGCGGCGGCGATCACGGCGGCGATCTTCTTCGGCGCGGTGCTGGTGGCGTTCCTCGCGGCGATCGCCGGCTTCGCGCAGGCGCTGGCCAAGCTGTCGCTGGACGCGCTGATCCAGCGGGACGTGCCCGAGCTGGTGCGTACGTCGGCGTTCGCGCGGTCCGAGACGCTGCTGCAGATGGCCTGGGTGCTCGGCGGCGCGGTCGGCATCGCGCTGCCCCTGAACGGCACGCTGGGCCTGCTGGTGGGCGCCGGGATCGTCGCCACGGGCTGGCTGACGACCGTACGGGGTCTGATCCGCTCGGCCCGGCAGGGCGGCACCGCCCGGCCGCACGTGGCGTAACGCACCGCCCGCCGGGCCCCACGCGGGTACGGCACGCCGTACCCCACGTAGAGAGAGCACTGGACGTGCCCGATAGCCTTCGGCCATGACCACGATGCCCCGCGGCATTGCCGCTGATGTACACAGCGCTGTGCGACGCCGCCGCGCCGTCGCTGTTGCCGGCGCCGTTTCCGCCGGACTGCTCGTCCTGTCCGCCTGCGACAAGCCGACGCCGCGCGCCACCGTCACGGTGGGCAAGAGCTCGATCAGCTCCGAGGCCGAGTGCTACAAGGACGGCGACAACCTTGGCCAGCAGGAGGCCGCCAAGTGCGCCCTCAAGAAGTCGTCCGACACGATCAAGGTCGCACAGAGCGAGACGCTGCGCATCGGTGTCGACCCGGAGGTCGCCGACACGGGCTGGGCGCTGTGGATCAACGGCCAGCAGGTCACCAACGTCTACAAGAAGACGTACTACTCGTTCCAGGGCGTCGACCTGTTCGCCGACCAGCAGGGCCAGGCCGCGCCGAAGCAGCTGTACATCAGCATCGTCGAGCAGAACAAGACGGCCTCGGGCCCCAGCTCGGAGTTCAAGGGCGTGTGGAACTTCAAGCTCGAGAACTCGGACGCCTGATCCGCGCCCGGCCATGCGCATCCTCGTAGCCACCGCGGTCCCGGCGGAACGGGACGCGGTGGCGCGGGCGTTCGCGGAGTCCGGCCGTGAGGTCGAGGTGCTCGCCGCCGGTGTGGGCCCCGCCCGCGCCGCCGCCACCACGGCCACCGCCCTCACCAGGGCTGCCCTCGAAGGCGCCCCGTACGATCTGGTCGTCTCCGCGGGCATCGCCGGCGGCTTCGCGCCCGACGCCCCCGTCGGGTCCCTCGTCGTCGCCGACGAGATCACGGCCGCCGACCTCGGCGCCGAGACCGCCGACGGCTTTCTGCCGGTCACCGAGCTGGGCTTCGGCACCGTCACCCACCGTCCGCCCGAAGTGCTCGTACGAGAGGTGGCGGCGGCCACCGGAGCACGCCCCGGCGCCGTCCTCACGGTCTCCACGGTGACCGGCACGGCCGCCCGCGCGACCGCCCTCCGCGAACTCCACCCCACGGCCCTCGCCGAGGCCATGGAGGGCTTCGGCGTCGCCGAGGCGGCCGCCGCGCACCGCACGCCCGTCCTGGAACTGCGCGCCGTCTCCAATCCCGTCGGCCCGCGCGACCGCGCCGCCTGGCGGATCGGCGAGGCCCTCGCCGCGTTGACGGAGGCTTTCGGGAAGCTCGCACCCGTACTGAAGGGTTGGAACCCACATGACCACCGGTGAGCAGCCCCTGCAGATCGCGTACTCCCCCTGCCCGAACGACACCTTCGTCTTCGACGCCCTCGCCCACGGCCGGGTCCCGGGCGCGCCCGCCCTCGACGTCACCTTCGCGGACATCGACATCACCAACGGCATGGCCGAGCGCGGTGAGTCGGACGTGCTGAAGGTGTCGTACGCCGTGCTGCCGTACGTCCTCGACGAGTACGCACTGCTGCCCTGCGGCGGCGCGCTGGGCCGGGGCTGCGGGCCGCTGGTGCTGACGCGGGAGTCGGGCGTCGACCTGACGGGCCGTACGGTCGCCGTGCCGAGCGAGAAGTCGACGGCGTATCTGCTGTTCCGGCTGTGGGCCGCGGACACGCTGCCGGACGGGGTCGGCGAGATCGTCGTACTGCCGTTCCACGAGATCATGCCGGCCGTGCGGGACGGGAAGGTCGACGCGGGACTCGTCATCCACGAGGCGCGCTTCACGTACCGCAACTACGGCCTGCACAAGCTCGCCGACATGGGCGAGCACTGGGAGGACACCACCGGGCTGCCCATCCCGCTGGGCGCGATCATCGCCAAACGGTCGCTGGGGACAGGGGCGTTGACGCTGCTGGCCGACTCGATCCGGGTGTCCGTACGCGCCGCCTGGGACGACCCCGAGGTCTCCCGCCCCTACGTCATGGAGCACGCCCAGGAGATGGACCCGGCCGTCGCCGACCAGCACATCGGGCTGTACGTCAACGAGTTCACCCACGACCTGGGCGTGGACGGCTACGCGGCGGTCAGGGGGCTGCTGACGCGCGCGGCGGCCGAGGGGCTGGTGCCGCCCCTCGGCCCGGACGCGCTGGACTTCCCCTGAAACTCCAGAAGATCTGTACGTCAGATCTATACGTCGAGCTGGTCGGCGACCGCCCGCAGCAGGCCGGCGATCTGCTTGCCGGACGCCTTGTCGGGGTAGCGGCCCTTCTCGAGCATCGGCGTGATGTTCTCGAGGAGGGTCGTCAAGTCCTGGACGATGGAGGCCAGTTCGTCCGGCTTCTTGCGGGTCGCGGCCGCGACCGAGGGGGTCGGGTCCAGAACGGTCACCGAAAGGGCCTGGTCACCGCGCTGACCGGCGACGACACCGAACTCCACTCGCTGTCCCGGCTTGAGCGTATCGACTCCGGCGGGGAGGACCGAGGAATGGACGAAGACGTCGCCGCCGTCGTCGCGGGAGAGAAAGCCGAAGCCCTTCTCGCTGTTGAACCACTTGACCTTGCCAGTCGGCAAAGCACACGCTCCCTCGATCACTCCCGGACTGGACCCGGACGCTGTTGAACTGCCGTCGAAACACCTTACCGGGGGTCTCTCCAACCCAACACGCCTTAAAACGAGACTGAGCCCCTGCCTGTGTCGGCAGAGGCTCAAAAGGGTGGGGGAAGTGTGAGGGGCTTAACTCTCCTTGGCTTCCGCCTTGATGCGGAAGACCGTCGCACGGCCGATACCGTGCTTGGCCGCAACCTTCATGACGCTCATGCCGTCTTCCAGGTCTGCCAGGACGGCCGAACGGTCAATCTCCCTGGGACGTCCCCACGTCTTCCCGTTGGCCTCACGAGAGGCGCGCGCAGAGGCGCGGCGCTCACGCTGGAAGACGAGTTCCATCTCAGCGAACGTACCGAGCATCAGAAGCCCCATGTCCGTAGTCGGACCACCTATGCGAGTGTCAATGGTCATCGCTCTCCCAATGACCAGATGAACACCCTTCTCCCTCAACTCAGCGACGAGAGCCAAGACCTTGTGCGACAGCGGCCAGACCCTCACGCTCCTCGCCGTGACCGTCACCGCCGCTGTGGTGAAACAGTAACCGGCGCCTTGCGCGTCCTGCGGTGTGGCCAGTTGGCTGGCCAGGGCACGGCCAGCGGGCCGGAACAGGGTGGTGCTGCGGCCGTTGTACTGCAGGTGGCCCACCTGGTCGTAGCGGCCGAGCAGCGGTGTGCGGGGGGCTCCGTTCACGTCACGCGGATGTTCCGGCGACAGGCGGACCCTGCATGCCGGGTCCGCAAAAGGTGTCAGCCGCAGCTGTGGTAGCCGTAGCCCGCCTGGCGCCAGTCTCCCCGGCGGTCGAGGAAGGTGTACTTGCCGTCCGGGTTCCGGATGATGCTGAAGGTGTGCTCGTCCCCGTTGTACTGGAGGGTCAGTGCCTTGCCCGAGGCGGTGCTGCCGCCCACGTAGGAGAGATTCCTGGCCGCCCTGCCGAACGTCGCTCCACCGACGGTCGAGTCCGTTCCGAGGCGCCAGCCTGACTGCAGCGACCAGGTCGCCCGGGCGGTGTTGGTGCCGAATATCCCGTCGATCTTGTCCTTGGTGAAGGTCTCGCTCGTGCTGGTTCCCGCGTACGACACACCCTCGGCCCATAGGATCTTCTGCCACAGGCAGGTGGCGTTGGAGCTCGCGTACGAGGTCCGGGAGAGGATCCCCTCGTCGTTCCAGTCGTCGGAGAAGTCCCCGTACCCACGCACCCAGCCGTCCGACGTATGGGCCGACGCCGGAGAGACGCAGACGCCCAGCGTCAGTGCGGCCGCCGCGGCCGTGACGGCCGCGATCACTTTCGTGTACTTCATGTTCCACCGTGTACTTCTCATGAGTGATCTTCCCCCGTGCTTGTCAGTTGTTCTGGGTGCGTTCAAGTCGGCGTGCCTTGACGCGCCGGGAGGGGTGGGCCGGGTCTCGGACCGCCCCCGCTCCGCGGGTCCGCCCGACGCCGGGCAGAGGGGAGAGCCGTTCGGCGACGCGGGCGAGGGTGTCGCTGTCCGGCCCCGCGGCGATGTGGAAGTGCGACCGCTTGACCGGATCGAGGTCGCCGCCCCATACGA
>NZ_KQ949081.1:211183-212532 GCF_001514305.1 Streptomyces dysideae | reverse complement strand
GTGCCGTTGCGCAGGTCCACGGAGGCTCTCGAGCCCTCCACGAGGTGGGTGCTGACGGCGTCGGGGGTGATGGGCCAGCCGTTCGCGGATCTGTCCCGGGTCCACTTGGCGCTCTGCCTGTTCAAGGCGGCGCCCGGGGCGGCGGCAGCCGGGCCGGCCTGGGTGATCCAGACGGCCACGGCGGTGGCGGCCCCGGCGGCGAGGGCGCCCCGGCGCGTGATGGTGCGGCGCACGCTATTCCCCTTCCATACGTCGGGTGATGACGGTGTGCAGTCCCTCGACGAACGAGGCGAGCTGGTCCGAGGGAATCCGGTCCGGGTGCTGGCTTTCGTCGTCGGGCAGGAAGAACTTCTTGCCCCAGTCGAAGGCGGAGAAGAGGTCGAAATCCAGCAGGATGTTCCGCACGGTCGCCCGGAACGTGCTGGGACTGCCGCCGAACCGCTTCTCGTAGAAGTGGGTGAACCGCTTCGCCGAGCGGTTCTCTCCGTCCCAGAAGTGGTACGTGAACAGCGCGTCGGACAGCAGCCTGTCGTCCCCGCCGCCGGACTCGCCGTCCGTGCCGTGCAGATACTGGGAGATGTTGTAGGCGTCGACGTCGGCGATGAGGTCGTCACTGCTGAACCGGGATTCCACCGTGGCGGATCCGACGACCTGGACGCAGAAGTCCTCGCCGGACATCGAGCGGTGGTTCTCACGCCACTGTGTGTAGGCGTTGAGGATGTCCCCCGCCCATCCGCAGCCCTCTCCCACCGTCGCGTCGGTGCCGCTTCCGGGGTAGGCGTAGTGGCCCTCGGCGGCGGCGCCGAAGTGCGCGAGGGTGATGCGGTGGTTCGCCCGCGGATCATCGTATTTGACCATGTCGCCGGGCTCGATGCCCGCGGCCGCGCAGGCATCCAGGACCTCCTGCCAGATGGCGCCGAGGATGGCCGACCATTTCCAGTTGTGGTAGCCCGGTTCGGCCCAGCGCAGGAAGGCGAGAGTGTTGTCGATCACTGAGTGCCGGGGAGGTCCGTCGCCCATGGCGGAGATGACGCCCTCGATGCGCTTCACGTGGTCGATGTAGTTCCGCAGGCCCAGGTCGCCGGTGTCCGTGGCGTCGAGGCGCCACACGCCTGCGTCGCTGTTCTTCCGGTGGATGTTGTGGTCGAGGCCGTAGCCCGCCTGGAACTCGTACTCGCGGATCTGGTTGAACGACCAGTTGTGCGGCATCGGGTAGCCGAGGTTCCCGGAGTAGCCCCAGGACATGCCCGAGACGAACGACCAGCGGGCGCCGGCCTCGCGGGAGACCCGTTCGCATACGTTGCGGGTGCCGTACACACCGAAGATGTAGCGGGCGCCGCTCCGCTCAA
>NZ_KQ949081.1:177923-210681 GCF_001514305.1 Streptomyces dysideae | reverse complement strand
GGTAGGAATTGCTCGGGTTGTTCTTGAGGGCCTGGGCGCGTTCTCTGCTCGTGTACGCGGCGGTGTCACAGCCTTCGGCGGCGCGGCTGGTGTCACCGCTGGAGACGAGCAACTGGGCCCAGGTCTGGAAGTTGTAGTTGTCGCCGCCGGTGGGGAGCTGGGAGAACGTCTGGAAGGTGCGCACCCAGGGCTCGGTGGCCTCCCAGAGATCTTCGTCGAGCACGTTCTCGGGGTGGAAGTGGACGGCGCTGCCGTTGCTGTCCCAGGTGGGCGAGTTGAACCAGCAGGCGGCGCGGAACAGCACCCTCAGGTTGTAGTGCAGGTCGCTGCCGGTGCCCACGGTCTTCAGGGCCTGCTGCGTCCCGTCGCCGAAGTAGCCGTTGATGGTGGCCTTGTCCAGGCCGAGTTCGTACTGGACGGCCAGCATCAGCCCCTGCTGCACATCGCGCGAGTAGACGCCGTCGGTCGGCACCAGGTTCATGGCGGGGATGCGGATGTTCTGGACGTAGCGCTGGTTGAGGTGCTGCTGGATGCGCTTGGTGGTGCCGTCGCCGCCGGGCACGGTACGGAACTGGTCCATGCGCAGCAGCGAACGGGTGACCCGGGCCCACATGTCCGCGTCGAGGGGCTCGCGAAAGTCGAGACCGATGTCCTTGTAGAGCTCGGCGAGGGAGGTCGCGGCCCTCAAGTCCCATATGGCGGGATGCGCCGGGCCGTAGTAGCCCTTGCACCACAAGGCGTGGCTGTAGATGCGGACGATGTTCTGGTTGGTCTCCTGGTCGGGGAACAGGTAGCGCTGCCTCACCGCCGCAAGAGTGCCCGGCCCGAAGTTCTTGACGGTCGGGGAGATCCCCAGCTCGTGCTGGAGCCCTTGGGTGAGACAGTCCACCGTCGCCCAGCCCGTACTGCCATCCTCAGGACACGGTACGTACCCGGGCGCGTCTGCGTAGGTCGCGTTGACCCACTGCTGGGCGGCCAGGACATTCGGGTCTTCCGACATGTACATCCTCCACGGTTCAGGTTCGTCTGCCCGGCGCGCGACGCGCGGTGCGCCGAGGCGGGTCGGGGGAGCCGCCGGGTGGCCGGCGCGCGGGAGCGGCCGACCGCGCCCCCGCCCCCGCCCCGGCCCCGCCCCGGCCCGGCCCGGCCCCGGCCCCGGCCCCGGCGGGAGCGGGAATCGATGGGGCTCCCGTTCCATGGCCGCGCTGAAGAGGCTCACTCTCGTTCCGGTCCGCTCCGCCGGTGCGGATCGTCGCTCCGCTCGGAGTGCCAGCTCGTCAGAGCCGGCTGCACTCGTCGGAGCCCATGGCGGTGACCGGCTTGTAGTACCAAGTGAGCGCGTTGCGCGTCTGCGGGCCGTAGCCGCCGTCCACCGAGATGCGCTCCCTGGCCTGGGCTCGCTTGAGCGCGTCACGTGTCCGCGGCCCGAAGTCCCCGTCCACATCCAGCGATTCGCCATAGCACTTGTTGAGGGTCAGTTGCAGCGCCCTGACACCAGCGCCGGAGGACCCCTCCTGCATCGAGCAGTTGAGACTCAGGTAGGTGCCGTCGCTCCAGGCGGGGATGCGTGCCTCCCCGCGCCACTCGATGAAGCTCTTGGCGCTGGTGTAGGTCGCGTTGCAGCCACTCGCGGCCGCGGCCGGCCCGGCGGTGCCGACCACGGCGGCGCCGGACAGCAGGGTCACTCCTACAGCGAGAGCCGTCGCTCTGGTGCGGAGGGTGCGGTTGATCTCCATGAAGTCTCGTCCTGTCGTGTCACGTCGTGTGGAGGCGGCGGCAGCTGATAGACGGCATACGGTGGCGGACCCGAACCGGCGCGCCCTGGTGCGATATGCCGGAACGCTATGGACCGCGGGATCGGATCTATGACTTGCTCCGCCGCTGGCAACGCGACGGCACCTGGGCCAGGATCGTCACCCAGCGCCAGGCCGAGGCTGATGCGATGGGGCTGGATCCCACAAGCTGCCACGAGACCGCCAGCCGCCTTGCGTAACAGCTGAGACATTCCGCTACCCCTTTGCTTTCCCAACCGAGTTGGTGTGTGCGTGGCGGTGTGGGAGAAATCCTCATACGGGAATGAGGCGTGAGGAACCTGAAAGGTTCGAGGGTGACTAAGGGCTCGCAGAGACTCAACATGCCGAGTTGGCCCCCGAGGGGCTGTGTTCGCGAGGAACGCGGTGACGTCAGCGGGCGTGCGGAACCCGGCTGTCGAGGGCGGAATTGTGTAGCCGCGCTCGGCCAGGAGGGGCTGGACTTGGTGAACGGCCCTGGTGAGGGTGCTGCCGTTGACGCCGAAGAGCTGGGCGAGCAGATCTCGGGTGCCGAGTTTGCGCAGGTAGAGCACGGTGGCCAGGACCCTGTCGGTGGCGGTCAGCTTGTCCTTCGCCCCTGCGCCGCGACCTCGGAGGCGCTCACCTCCTCGTTGCTGGAGCCGTCTGTGCTCACGTAACTCGTCCAGCTTCGGGGTCAGTTGGTCGACGAGTTCGTCCAGTGCCGGTTCGGGCATGCCGGTCAGCTCCGGGTTGCGCGGACACTCAGTGCAGGGCGGCAGGGATGGGGCGGCTGATCGCGGGATTTTGGCTTCACCGGCTGCGCTGGCGGGGTCGCGAGGCTGAGGATGGAGGGTGTAGTTCCAGTCGCCGTGGAAGCGGTGCCGGTGCATGGGCAGGGCGTCGATGTCGCTGTCGGTGACCTTGATGCCGGTGTCCGAGGTCCTGTCTGGAGTTGTGGTCTGGGCTCGCGGGGCGTGGCACGCACACTCGCCGCGTTGCCCACGACGTTGCGGTCCGGCGTCAGGCGTTTGGGCGGCGGCTACGGGAGTTTCGCGTCAACGCGGGCCGTACGCAGGCCAGCATCGCTGCGGAGGCGGGGGTCGATCGGGCCTTCTACGTGAACGTCGAGCACGGGAAGAACAACGTCTCGTTGGACAAGATCTTCGCGCTGGCCGACGCCCTGGGCGTCGATGTGGCGGAACTCTTCCGCAGCCTCCATTCCCGACAGCCGGTCTCGAGCGTAGTGCGGTCTAGCGGGGCAGCTTCGCGGTGCGCTCCGGGTGGGCCGCGTTCTGCACGATCGGCCAGGGCAGGTGCAGGTCGCGGCCGGCCTGCACCACGGTGCGAGAGCCGTCGCAGACCGCGGCCCCCGCCGCCCGGCGGAGGGCCTTGGTGGTTCGCATCCGCGCGGGCACCTGACGTATCGATTCGGTGAGCGAGTCGCGTGGGCAGGCTACTTCGGTGTAGTGCCAGCGCGCCTTGCGCCAGCGGATACCCACCGGACGCCCGCCGCAGGACAGATGTCTCGGGGCGGTGGTGCGGGGCAGGCCCTCGCGGAGTCCTCGCTCGTCACGACGTACACCGTCGATCCACCCGCTCCGCCGTCCTTGACCTTGATCACTCTCACCCCCTCCAGCCCCAGCAGTCGTGTCGCGTCGCTGTTGATCTCGGTATCGTGAGTGCTCAAGCCCGCGGGTTTCCACGCTGCAGGCCCATCACAGACGGTGACCAACCGTCAGGTCGTCACCGTCGCACCCCCACTAAATTCGAAGACCCGCTGTTCAGCGGAGCCTTTTCTTTACGTATTCCCTTATCGGGCGAATGCCATTACTTTCCACCGGCATTCTTCAGGTACGTTATGACTAATCACCAGCCTGGCCGTCTTGCCCTTCTTGCCAGGACGGTCTTCCTGGTCTTTGGCTTCCCAGACTCCCCCGTACTTCTTACCCGTTGCCTTGAGAGCCGGGTTAGCCCTTTCCTCTTCCTGCTTAGCCAGGAGAGCAACCTTTGCCGACAGGCCCTTATGCATGCGGCGGTAGGACTCTTCCTGCCCCTCTCCGTCGTACTCCCCTGCCAGGAAGTCAGCTTCCAGCTTTTCCAGGCGTGCCCTGGCTGACTGGAGTTCCCCTGCCTGAGAGGGTCCCGTACCCTGGAGCGGGTCGTCGCAGACCCGCCGGTACCAAGGCTGATGCCCCCGGGGCTTGTGACAAGACGTCGCCCGGTTGTTCCCTCGCGCTGGGAACTACCCTGGTCCGGTGCGTGACAAAACCCAAACGAATTCCGCCGCGCCCGGTGACCGACTGATCCGCGCCGGTGCCGTCGTGTTCTTCATCGGTACCGTGGCCACCCTCGTCACGGTGGCCCCGTTCCTCCTCGGGACGACGCCGTTCCCCACCTACATGTTCGGACTGAGCATGCTCATGGGCGTCGGGTTCCTGATCGCGGGCGCGGGCGTGCTCCAGTCGATCGCGGCGGGGAGGCGTCAGGCGAAGGCAGGACGGTAGTCCGAGAGCCAGGTGGGGAATTCGGTCAGGTCGGCCAGGACGACGTCCGCGCCGTGCTCGCGCAGTTCGTCCGCGTCGCACGGCCCGGTGGCCACCGCGACCGACAGCGCACCGGCGAGCCGCGCCCCGCGGACGTCTCCGACGTGGTCGCCGACGTACACGGCCGCGGCGTGCTCGCGCAGCGCCTCCGCCTTCTGCTCGGCCCACAGGTCGCCGATGACCGCGTCCGGGTCGATGCCGAGGTGCTCCAGGTGCAGCTTGGCGTTGGGCTCGTACTTGGCGGTGACGACGATCGCGCGCCCGCCCGCCGCCCGTACCGCCGCGATCGCCTCCCGGGCGCCGGTCATCGCGGGAGTCGCCGAGATGGCGATCGCCGGGTACATCTCGCGGTACAGGTCGCTCATGGCCGCGACCTGCTCCGCCGGGAACCAGTTGACCAGCTCCTCCGCGAGCGGCGGCCCGAGCCGGGTGACCGCGAGATCGGCGTCGATGTACGTCCCCGTCCGCTCGGCCAGCGCCGTGTAGCAGGCGTGGATGCCGGGGCGGGAGTCGATGAGGGTCATGTCCAGGTCGAAGCCGACGGTGAGCGGGGGCGGGGTGGAAGAGGCCATATGGGCCATTGTGCCCAGGTGGTGCGAGGTGCAGACGCCGGGTGAGTGTGATCTGCGTCCAGTGGCTGGGTCGTGTCTGTGATGCGGCGGCTGCGGGCCGTGGGGGCTGGTCGCACCCACGCGGCGGAGCCGCATATCGATACAGCCCCGCGTCCCTGGGGCGGCCGTGCGCTCACCGCTGCTTCTGTGACCGCCACACGATGAACAGCGCCGACGCCACCGCCGCGCCCCGTACCACCCACGGCCAGGTGTCAGTGATCGCGTCGTTCATGGCCCCCTCCGCGATGGGCGTGCCCCAGCGGCCGTCGGTCCGGCCCCACAGCCAGACGATGCCGGCGGTGAGCGCGAGGCCGGGCAGGACCATGACCGCCCACTTCGTCTCGGCGTCGCTGAGCCGCCGTGAGCCCCAGGCGATGAGCCAGCCGACGATCAGGGCGAGCAGGTTCCCGAGGACCGCGCCCACGACGAGGAGGGCGGCGGCGAGCAGGAGGAGGGGGTTGCTCCAGCGGGTCGCGGCGGTGGGGAGAGCGGGGATCAGGCGGCGTCGGCGGGCGGGGGCGGCCGGTGCGGGGTCCTCGGCCTTCTCCACGGCGGGCGCGGGCTCCGCGTCGGGCTTCGGTTCCGGGGCCTTCTTCTCCGCGGGCGGCTTGAGCAGCTCCGGGATCTCCACGCCGCCGACGAAGCCGGGAATGTCGTCCCCGAGCCCGAACGGACTGCCCCCGTCCACCCGCCACCAGTCCGGCTGGGTCGCGCTGCCGCCGAGTTCCTCCGCACTGGCGAGGTGGGGCGGGGCGGGCGCGTCGTCCCGTTCGGGCCGAGCGGAGGTGTCGGCGGGACGCGGCCGCGGCACGATGCGGCGCAGGCCCTTGGGCCGCTCCTCGTCCGAGTCCCGCTGTACGGGCACGGGGATGACGGGCGTCTGGGGTGGTGCGCCGCCGTTGCCTCCGGCGGCCGCGACGACCTCGTCCGGGCTGCCGAGCCGGTCGATGATGCGGCGGACGGCGGCGGGGCTGTCCACGGCGGCCTTGGCGCGGCGCCGGTCGATCTCGTTGCGCAGCTCCGACACCAGGCGCATACGGGTCGATGACGGCAACTGCCGTTGCTGGGCCACGTCACCGACACGGCTCAGATACTCGTAAACGACCTGGTCGCTTTCAATCCCCACGAAGTCCCCTCCGGGGTCGGCGCGTTGAAAACCCCGTGGTGATGACGGTACCGCGTGATCGGCGGGTGTCAGGTCAGGCGGGACGGGGGCGCAGTCGGGTGCTGAGCCGGTGGGGAACGCCTGGCCTCGGACCAGCGGTCGGTGGCGGCCGCTGCGGGCGTCCAGGGCGTAGAACTCGCCGTCGCGGGTGTGGACGTAGACGGTGTCCTAGTCGTCCGCGAGTTCGGCCACTCCTGTGATCCGGTGCAGCGGATACGTGCGGACCTCGTCCGCGGTGTGGTCGTACGCCGTCACGAACCCGCCCTCGACCCGCACCGGCGCGATCACCCGCTGGCTGGCGGCGCCCTCGGCGTTGACGTAGCCGATCCACAGGGCCTCGCCGGTGAGGACGGCGGCCTGCATGGTGGCGAGGGTCTCGGCGGAGCTGGTGCGGGGGAGGGCGCCGCCGTTCGCTTCGGCGGTGGGGTCCGTCTTGCGTGGTGTCGTCGAGGCCAGGTCGCCCGCCCGGATCGCGCGGATCGCGGCCGCGAGGAGCGTGGCGTCGGGGGTCGGCGGGCCGTCCGGGACCGGTGCGGGGGCGGTGCGGGGCGGGGTGCGGTGGGCGTCGGCGCGGGTGATGAGGACATCGCCCTCGGCGGACTCGGCGGCCGGCGCGAAGCCCATCGCGCGCAGGCCCTCGAGGAGCGCCGCCGGGTCGGCCTGGGCGGCCAGGACGGTGGGCGCGAGGCGGCGCAGCCGCAGACCGGCGGCGCGCTTGTCGGCGAGGATCTCGTTCAGCATCGCGTCGTCGTCGCAGCGGACGTACGCCGACGCCGCGCCGACCCGCAGATGACCGTGCCTGCGGGCCACGTCGTCGATCAGATACGTCAGCGGCTGCGGAACCGGCGTACGGGAGTGCTCGGCGAGAAAGGCGTGCAGGTCGGAGGCGGCCCGGCCGGCGTCCAGGGCGCGGCGTACGGAGGCGGGCGTGAAGCGGTAGACGGTCGCGCCGCCCTTGGACTCCACGTCCGCGAGCACGCCCAGCGTGTCGGCCAGCGGGCGCCGCAGCGGGCCGGGGGCGACGGCCGTGAGGTCGGCCTGGAGCAGGAGTTGGTCGAGGGGTTCGGGGAGGAGCGGGGCGAGCAGCCGGGCGGCGGTGGCGGAGGCGGTGGCCTGCTCGGTGGGGGTGAGGGGGGCGGGCTCGGTGGCCGGGCGGTGGTGGTGGACGGGCAGCTTGTCGCCGGGTCCGGCGGAGTCGAGGGGGGCGCCGGGGGTGTGGTGGTGCGCCGGGAGCTGGTCGCCGGAGAGGGCCTCGTCCGTTCCCTTGGTCAGGTGCGCGCCGAGCAGGGCCCGGCCGTGTGCGGACAGTGCCCCGCGGCCCGTGACGCCGAGCATCTCGGCCTCGGTCAGCGTCCATCCGGCGAGGCGGCTGCGCAGGTCGTCGTCGCGCTGGGGGCCGCGCAGGGGGCGTTCCCAGCGCAGCCGGGCCAGCACCGACTCGGCGGACGGGGAGGCTCCCTCGGGCAGCCCGGCGAGCAGGGTCAGCACCCGGTGGCGTACCTCCGGGGCGGCGGAACGGTCGAGGCCCGGGCCCAGCGCCGACAGCGTGCGCTCCTTGGCGTCCCGCCCGCCGACCACGCCGGACGTCCGGGTCGCCGTCAGCCAGGCCTCCGCCAGCCTCGCCCAGCGCTCGGCGGCGGGCTGCTCCAGCCACTCGTCGTAGGCGGGGGTCGCGGCGTACCGCTCGTCGGCCTCGCCGTCGGGGGCGAGCAGGCCCGCGGCGTAGGCGAGTTCGACCCAGAAGGCGGCGACGGGTTCGGGCACGTCGAGGGCGACGGCGGTCCGCTTGAGGTCACGGACGCTGAGCCCGCCGGCCCGCAGCACGGTCGGCCCGCCCTCGTCCCAGTCCTTCAGCAGCTCCTCGACGGTCGAGAGCGCGGTGTACGCCTGCCCGGCCGCCGTCGCGTCCACAACCTGTGGACGGTGGGTCGCGGCCGCCTGCACGGACGGCGGCAGCGGCTCGGTGGTCCGGTGCGCGCGGCCGGCCCGCAGATGCAGGGCGACCTCACGAGGGAGTACGACCGTCCCCGGCGCGGTCGGCAGCAGCAGCCCCCGGTCCAGCAGCCAGCGCAGCCGGGCCGCGGGATCGGCGGTGACCTGCCCGTACGGCGGCCCCCAGACCAGCCGGTCGAGCACCTCCCGCGACTCCTCCGGGGCGCCCGCGAGCAGCTCGGCCATACGCGTGCGGTCGGTGAACAGCGCGGTGAGCGAGGCGACCGCCGAGACGGCGTCGTGGGTGGAGGCCAGCCCGGCGGCGGCGACGAGCTCCTGGATCCGCCCCGGCGACATCCCGGCGGTGGCCTCCTGAACGGTGGGCCCGAGCCCGGTCGGGGAGGGATGCTGCGGCGAGGGCGCGAGCAGCTCACGCGCGGTGCGCACCAGCCGCAGCAGGTCGTCGCCGCCCCACACCAGCGCCTGCTCCCGCAGGGTCGCGAGGGCGTGCGGCAGTGCAACGGCGACGGCGGGATCGCCCTCGTCGCCCGCCATCAGCCCGAGCAGTTCGTCGTACGCCGCCGGATCCCCCGCCACCGCCAGCGCCTCCGCCGTCTGCAGCACGAACCGGTCCAGCCGCTCCAGCGCCCGCACCACGGAAGCCCGCGTACCGGCGCGGGTCGCGAGCTGGGTGAGGTCGGTCGGGACGGGCGTGATGAGGTCGGGACGGCTGCGCAGCAGGACGGCCAGGGAGGCGTCGTCCCTGGCGCGGAGGGCCTCCGCGAGGGAACGGGGCGGTGTAGCCGGGTCGCTCATCCGATCCACGGTAGCGGGTGGGTACGACGGGGAGGGGGTGCGGCCGGTTCCCGGTCCCGTCGTGATCGTCGGCGGCCGGGTCGTGAGCTCGAGCGACTCGTTCGGGTGTACGTCCGCGTTCATGCACGCCACGCCGGTCATGTCCCACCCATGAGGGAGCTTGCCGGGCCTGTCGCATCGGGGCGGGTGTCGCCGGGCAGCCACGGGATGTCCTGATCAAGCAGCTGAAAGGAAGTCCCCAGCATGCGTGCTGCCCGTCGTCTCGCCACCGTTCTGGCTCGCCCCGCCCCCACCCGCTCCGCGGTCGCCGTCACCGTCGCCGCCCTCGTCTCCGCCGCCGCACTGATCGCCGCCCTCGCGCCCGACGCCTCGGCACAGTCGGCCCGGACCACTGTTCTCTGCCGGGACACGCCGACGATCAGGCACACTGGACGTTTGACCGTTGGGAAGGGGTGTACCGCGCGTGAATGGTCCACTGATCGTCCAGATCCGAGCCGTGGGGTGGCTCCCTAGATGTTGCGGGTCAGGACGTTGGTGACGGCGCATAGTGGTGGGCGAGATTGGTGGCGAGGTCGCGGAGGTGAGCCCTGGCTTCGGTGGGGCCATGCACAGTGATGGCGCTCCCGAACGGCAGTAGTGCTCGCACGTCCTCCAGATGAAGGAAGCGGATCGTCACCTTGCGGCCGGTGGCGGATTCTTCATGGTCGTCCGGGACGAGTCGCAGGCCGAAGATCCGTTGCGCTCGCTCGATCTGGGTCTGGTCGATGGTGGCACTGACCTCTATCGCGTGGTTGTGCTCCCACTGGTCAATGAGCGCTGCGGCGACGGTGGCCAGGGTCTGGCTCTCGCGGATCCGTCGTGGCTGGTCGACTTCTTTCCACGTCGTGATCCGTTCGAGTCGGTACATCCGTGGCACTCGGGCACAGTCGGCGACGAGGTACCAGATGCCGGCCTTGGCGAACAGCCCGTAGGGATCCACGGCCAGGTCGCGTGGGCATGACTCGCGTGGGCTGTCGTACTCGATCCGTAGCCGGCGACCTCGCCGCACCGTGCCGATCAGCGAAGCCGGAGTCGTGCCGGAAGCTCGTGCCTGACGCCAGGGACGGCTGTCCACGTGCACTACGTCGGTGAGCGGCAGGAGCTCATGAACTCGACGTGGCTGTGTAGCGGCGATCTTGGAGAGCGCGCGCCGACTCTCGACCGATGCGTCGAGCTCCGCACGTTGCTTCTCATCCAGCCCAGTGAGCGACAGATGATCACGCTCGCCCGGTGTGAGTCGCGTGAGGTCGAGCCCGGACCCGGGCAGCATGGTCACGCCTCCGAGGCGGCCCCGTTGTGCGGTCACCGGCAGACCAGCGTCGCGGAGCCAGTTCAGGTCTCGGGTGATGGTTCGAAGGGACACCCCGAGCGCTGAGGCGAGTTCCTGTGTGGTCACGACATCCCTCGATTCGAGGAGCAGCATCAGGGAGAAGAAGCGATCTGGGGTCACACACCAATTTTTTCAGGAATTGCGACACGATGCGGCGCATATCCCGGTCAGGCTGGTGGATACGTACCTCCGACCTGGGAGAAGGAACAATCATGACCAGATCCGTCGTGTCCATCGTCTACGTGAACGACGCTCCCGCCGCAGCTCGTTTCTACGGCGACCTCCTCGGCATGAGCCCCTCGTTCGAGACTCCGGGATACATCACCTTCGACCTCGGGCCAGGCGCTGACCTCGGTCTGTGGTCCGGCCAGTTCGAGGATCTGTCACCGGACGTCCCGCGCACCAGTGAGGTGTGCCTGGCCATCGACGGTGGACCCGACGAGCTCAACGCGACCTTTGAGCAGTGGAATTCCAAGGGGGCCACGATCCTGCGCGAGCCTCATGATGCGGGGTTCGGGCTGACCTTCCTCGCAGCCGATCCTGACGGGAACCGTATCCGCGTCGCACCGCAGGACTGAAAAGGCCGCAATGCGGCAGGCGCGCACGACAGGTGTCGCGCCTGCCGTCGTCTGACTTCGGGAGGACGACGAGTGCCCCACGCGAATTCGCCCCTGAGCGTCGAGGGCCGTAGGCGGCTCGTGAAGCGGTGCCAGACACGTCCCATCGCCCACGTCGCCGCTGAGACGGGCATCTCTCGCGCATGCGCCAGCAAGTGGGTAAATCGCTGGCGGCTACACGGTGATGCGGGATTGCAAGACAGGCCGTCGAGTCCGAACGCGACTCCAGCATGGGTCATCGACGAGACGGTCAGGCGGCGGGCTGCCGGCCCTGGTTGTCGAGGTGGCAGCGGGCGGTCAGACACCCCATGTCGTTGGGGTGTCAAGCGGGCTGGGGGTAGGCGTGGTGTGACCACGCGGTTGCCTCGTCGTAGGTGGTGCGGGTTTTGAGGCATCCGTGGAGGATGCCGACGAGGCGGTTGCCGAGCTGGCGGAGGGCGGGTATATCTCGAACGGCTTGATCTGTGACTTCAGCTCGCCCACGCAGCTCTTCCCAGGGAACTCCTGGTTGACCGAACAAACGAACCACGGACAATCCGGCCCCTTCGCTCCGCTCCCACCGCGCCCAGCAGGAGGTTCACCGCTACTACGAACCGGTCCGCCAACACACTTCGCATCGGTACTCAGTTCCTCGCGGGTTGTCCGCTTGGAAGGCTCCCTTTCACAACACCGCGCGGAAAACGCAGAGTTAAGGCATCGAAGTGTGTCTTCCCACGTTCCGCACGAGAGCAGCAGACCAGATTCACGTCGCCTCCACGCCGGGCACCACCTGGCCAGTAAACGGGTTTCCGCCAGACTCATCCCGGGCCAAAAAGTAACACCCGGTTCTGATGCCGTTTAATCAATAACGACGCGTCAACAGCGATCCCCTGCAAGGGGACTGCGCTCCGTCTCCCTGATCCCCACCTGACGCCTCACGGACGCCTTTCCCACAGTCGCTCACCACGGTCGCGTCACCACTTCCGCAGCACGTGGCGGTTTGAAGGGTCTTCGAACTTGAGCGGTGCGCCCCTGTTGGTCGGCGTCCGCCCCCAGGGCCCTCGTAAGCCGGGGATGTGACACTCCCGCGGAAACTGTCACATCCTCGCGACTTACCAGTCGGCGCCCGGCGTCCGCGCACCGCTCAACTTCGAAGACCCGGTTTGAAGCCTCCCCCCGCAGGGCGACTCCGAAGGGCCGAAAATCCTTCATCTCTCGTGCAGCACCGCGTTCAGCTACTCAACTACCGCAAGCAGCCTCCCGCGTTCGTGGCACACCTTTTTTGAGGATCTCGATCGTCTGCTGCTGCTCGCGGTTCTCCTTGCGCAGCCGGCGCAGTTCCTCGCGCTCGGCGCTGGTCAGCTCGCCCGGGGCGCCCTCGCCCCGGTCGGCCTTGGCCTGGCGGTACCAGCCGCGCAGGGACTCGGAGCTGATGCCGAGTTCCCGGGGGATAGCCGTAACCGTCTTGCCCGAGGAGTCGACGAGCGCGATCGCGTCCCGCTTGAACTCCTCGGTGTACCGCTTCGTGTACTTGCTTCCCACCTGGTGCTACTTCCTCTGGAACCTCAGGTCCCAGTCTCCAGGTGTCCACGATCAAGGGGAAGCTTCACACACCACCCCGCCCCCGGCCTGGGCCACCTCCGACGCGCTGAGCGCCGCCGTGAGCCTGGCCGTGAAGAGCGCTCGGCTCACCATCGCCTCCGACGCCATCGGCGAACGCGTCATCGCCTGGGGCGGCCGGTACAAGGTCGACCCCATCACCGCCCTGGGCGACGGCGAACTCACAGACGCGCGCGTTGCCGAGTACACAGACGCCAAGGTCGCCGGGTACGTCGCCAAGTACGCCACCAAGAACGCAGAAGGCACCGGCACCGTGGACCGCACCCTGATGTGCCGTCCCTGTGCCGGACGCGGCTACGTACGCGGCCCTGACGGCTTCCACGACGGACGGGGGCGCCCTCTGCGAACTCGTAGCAGAGACAGTCGAGTTCACAACCCGCGACGGTGCGGCGCTGTCGTACTGCCGCCCCTCTATCAAGGTCATCGGCCCTTGGCACAACCCCGACCAGCACACCACCTGACCTGAGCGCAGACAGCGACGCCCCCACCTGACGGACGAGGTGGGGGCGCCGCTGCGTGTGTCCGGTGACATCGGCGTCAGCCCTGGCTGTCAGCCGCCTCGGTCTCCCGTTCGCTCTCCTTCGCCGCTGCCGCCCGCCGCATGTGCCCCTCCTCGCCGAAGTGCACCGACAGACGCGACGTGTCCAGCTTCTTGCCGCCGCGCCTCGCGGGTGCCACCTCCACGTAGCCGCCCGCGTTCAACAGCAAATCTCGCTTACCGGCCACGTCCGAGCGCTTCCACTGCTCGGCGTGCGTCTCTCCGGTCGGCTCCGCCTTCACGCCGCCCGGCTTCGCCGTTCGCTGCCTCTCCTTCAGGGTCGCCAGTCGCTCCTCCAGCTTGGCGTACTGCTCCGCGTACCGGATCGCTCCGTCGTCGCCCCTGAACAGGCCCCGGTCGTAGCGATCCTTTTGCAGGTCGGCCAACGCTTCCTCGGCCTGCCTGATCTGCGGGCGGAAGTCCTCACCCACCTCCTGGACCATCCGCATCACGGAAAGGTGCCCGTACTTCGCGAGGAACTGCTCGGTGACGTGCTCCTCGGTGGTCACGCCCGCCACGGTCGGCCCGTAGCACTTCACGCCCTGCTTCTCCTCCCCCTTGGCCGCCCGCTGGCGGTACTTCAGAGGGCCGATGCACCGGTACCGAAGCTGACCGTTGCGCCCGCTGAAGGTGTACATGCGCTCGCCGCAGACTCCGCAGGGCATGATGCCGCGCAGCAGCGACGTCCCCTCCCGGCGCTTCTCACCGGGATTGGCCCGGCGCTCCAACTCGTCCTGGAGCGCCTGCCAGGTGTCCGTGTCGAGGATCGGCGGGCGGTTGACCAGCGGCAGGCCGTCCGTCCGCAGGATCGGCTTTCCGTCCTCAATCACCTGGCCGAGCAACTGGTGGTTGCCCAGCAAGCTCCGCAGCGTCGTCGTGTACCACTGCTTGGAGTCGCTGCGCTTGCCCGTGGTCTGGCGTGAGGTGTGGCCAGGGGAGGGGACACCCTCCTTGTTGAGGTCGTTGATGATCTGCATGAGCGAGTCCTTGGTCAGGACTCGCTCCACGATCGCCCTGATCGTTTTGGCCTCGTCCTCATTGACCGCGAGAACCTTGCCCGCCCCATTGGGGTTGGGGACGACCATGTATCCGTACGGGACCCGGCCGCCGGTGTAGCGGCCCTCACGCCGCAGGTGCTCGTGCGCGCTGGACACCCGCATGCCGATGGTGTCGGACTCCAGCTCGGCGAAGACCGCGATCACCTTCGCCATGGCCCGGCCCATGGACGACGTGAGGTCGAGCGGCTCCGTCGCCGACGCGAGCGCAACGCTCTGGTGCTCGGCGAGTCGCATGATCTCCGCGAAGTCGACCGTCGAGCGCGCAAGCCGGTCGATCTTGAAGAACACGATCACGTCCAGCTCGGCAAGCCTGGTCAGGATGCGTTGCAGTCCCGGCCGGTCGAGCCCGCGCGAGAAGCCCGAGACATCGATGTCTTCCTCGGCGGCCACGACCTCCCAGCCACGCGCCTCGCACAACGCCTCACAGGCCGCGCGCTGGCGTTCGGGCGAAGTCGTCTCGTCGGTCTCGCGCGATAGGCGAACATAGATAGCGGCGCGCATCCCCGGCGCGCTGGCCGGGACGCCCTTCCGGCGTCGGGCACGGGGCATAGCCCGTGCTGTGACAGGCGTTGTTTCTGTCGTGAGACAACCTTATCCCCGGAGGTATGTGTGTCCTGCCTAATCGTCCAGTCCGACAAGACCCTGCTCCTGGAGGTCGACCATGAGCGGGCGGACGCATGCCGCCGGGCGATCGCGCCGTTCGCCGAACTGGAGCGGGCACCCGAGCACATCCACACCTACCGGGTGACGCCGCTCGGCCTGTGGAACGCGCGCGCGGCCGGGCACGACGCCGAGCAGGTCGTGGACGCGCTCGTGGAGTTCAGCCGGTATCCGGTGCCGCACGCGCTGCTGGTCGACATCGCGGAGACGATGGACCGCTACGGACGGCTGACGCTGTCCAAGCACCCTGCGCACGGTCTGGTGCTCACCACCACCGACCGGCCCGTACTGGAGGAGATCCTGCGCTCGAAGCGGATCATCCCGCTCGTCGGCGCCCGGATCGACCCGGACACGGTCGCCGTGCACCCCTCCGAGCGCGGCCAGATCAAGCAGACGCTGCTACGGCTGGGCTGGCCCGCCGAGGACCTCGCCGGATACGTGGACGGCGAGGCGCATCCCATCGAGCTGGCCGAGGACGGCTGGGCGCTGCGGCCGTACCAGAAGCAGGCCGTGGAGAACTTCTGGCACGGCGGGTCCGGGGTCGTCGTACTCCCCTGTGGCGCCGGAAAGACCCTCGTCGGCGCCGGTTCGATGGCGCAGGCGAAGTCCACCACCCTCATCCTCGTCACCAACACCGTCTCCGCGCGGCAGTGGAAGCACGAGCTGGTGAAGCGGACGTCACTGACCGAGGACGAGATCGGTGAGTACAGCGGGACGAGGAAGGAGATCCGCCCGGTCACGATCGCGACGTACCAGGTCCTGACGACGAAGCGGAAGGGCGTCTACCCGCACCTGGAGCTGTTCGACTCCCGCGACTGGGGCCTCATCGTCTACGACGAGGTGCATCTGCTGCCGGCCCCCGTCTTCAAGTTCACGGCGGACCTCCAGGCGCGGCGCAGGCTTGGTCTGACGGCCACCCTCGTCCGGGAGGACGGCCGCGAGTCGGACGTCTTCTCCCTCATCGGCCCCAAGCGGTTCGACGCACCCTGGAAGGAGATCGAGGCGCAGGGCTACATCGCGCCCGCGGACTGTGTCGAGGTCCGCGTGAACCTCACGGACGCCGAACGCCTCGCCTACGCCACCGCCGAGACGGAGGAGAAGTACCGCTTCTGCTCGACGACGGAGACCAAGCGCAAGGTCACGGAGGCGATCGTCCGCCGCTTCGCCGGGCAGCAGATCCTCGTCATCGGCCAGTACATCGACCAGCTCGACGAACTGGGCGAGCACCTCGACGCCCCCGTCATCAAGGGCGAGACCTCCAACGCCCAGCGCGAGAAGCTCTTCGACGCCTTCCGCCAGGGCGAGATCAGTGTGCTGGTCGTGTCGAAGGTCGCGAACTTCTCCATCGACCTGCCGGAGGCGACGGTCGCCATCCAGGTGTCCGGCACGTTCGGCTCCCGCCAGGAGGAGGCACAGCGACTGGGCCGCGTGCTGCGCCCCAAGGCCGACGGCCACCAGGCCCACTTCTACTCGGTCGTCGCCCGCGACACCCTCGACCAGGACTTCGCGGCCCATCGGCAGCGGTTCCTGGCGGAGCAGGGGTACGCGTACCGGATCATGGACGCGGACGAGATCCTGGCTGGAGGCTGAGCCGGGATCCTGGCAGGGGCTGAGCCGGGCGGAGAGCCACGGAGAGCCACGGAGCCGGGAAAGCCACGGACAGCTACGGCGCGGGCAGCGTGAACACCAGGAACACCACCAGCAGCGGCGGCAGCAGCGAGGCCGCCGCGACACACGCCCGCACCACCGTCCAGCGGCGCTTCCACGGCAGCGCCCATGCGACGACGTACGCCGCGACCGTGAGGATTCCGCCGATCCCGATCGTCCCGTAGATCACGGACAGCTGCGTCGTCAGCGCCGACGAGCAGTCGGAGCCGCAGCTGTCCGTGGCCATGATGGAGAGCCCGCCGAGGAACAGCGCGGTCGGCCCGAGGAACAGCAACACCACCGATGCCACGAGCGGCGCCACCCAGGCCAGGGGGTCCCGGTCGTCCGGGTGCTGGGGCGGGCTCATGGGCTGTGCCCCGAAGGGCTGTGTCGTCATGCGGGAAGTGAAGCGCGCGGACGGGTCCGGGACACGGGTGCGGCTACTCATCCGGTGCGCGCTGACGTACTCAGACTCGAATCCACGACGCCACCCGTCCATGTCTGCGGGCAGGAGCGCATGGCCCGCGGAGGGACGTCGCGTCGGGAGTCGGCCCTGGGCGGTTACCTGCGGCGGACGACTCCTGCCTCCTCGCCGTACTCGCCGAATATGACGACGCTGACGGCCGCGCCCGCGAAGACCTTGATGGCCCGCAGGGCGTCGCCGAGGCGGTGGGAATGGCTGCCGGTGACGGCGGTCGCTCCGGTCGGAGGGCGGCGGACGGAGGCTGGGTTGATGGTTGCTGCGCTCATGTCTCCATGGTGGCTCCAGGGACATAAAACGGCATCGGCCTGCGGACCGAACCTCACTACTGCACACGTACACCCGTGGATGGAGCCCTTCCCCTCAGGGAGGACAACCCGTCCCCTAGGGGATCCTGCTGGAGGATCCTAGGGGACGGGAAAACCATTGGCCTCCCACTCGCCCGCTCACCTAGAATCTCCGCTCTTGCCCGCCTCCCTCACGGAGCGCCGCCGCCCGGACGGAAACCGGCCGGCACGACCTTGACCGATCGCCCGGACACTCACGGCGAACGACGATCGCCCACACCGCAGGTCCCTCCGGAGGCACCCCCTTGTCCACGCCCGTCGACGACCCCGTAGACCCGCTCTCCCGCGAACGCTCCCACCTCGCCCACTCCCGCGCGGCCCTGCGCACGATGCGCGAGGACGTCGAGTCCCTCGACATCACGGACGTGGCCGCGAACTGGGTCAACGCCCAGGTCCTGGCCCGCCAGATCGACGAGCGCGTCAAGGCCCTCGCCGACCTCAGCGACACCCCGCTGTTCTTCGGCCGCCTCGACTACCTGCACGCTCCGGGCGCGGACCGGGCCGAGGGAGCGGACGGCGACCGCCCGCGACCGGAGGCCGCCTATCGGACACTGCACATCGGGCGCCGGCACGTGCACGACGCCGACGGCGACCCGATGGTGATCGACTGGCGGGCGCCGGTGTCGCAGCCGTTCTACCGGGCGTCCAAGAAGGACCCGCAGGACGTGGCGCTACGCCGCCGGTTCGGTTACACGGGCGGCGACCTCACGGCGTACGAGGACGAGCACCTCTCCGATCCCGCCGAGGCGGCGAGAACCAGCAAGCTGCTCCAGCAGGAGATCGAGCGCCCGCGCGTCGGCCCGATGCGCGACATCGTGGCGACGATCCAGCCCGAGCAGGACGAGATCGTACGGTCCGGACTCGGCGGCACGGTCTGTGTGCAGGGCGGCCCGGGCACCGGAAAGACGGCCGTCGGCCTGCACCGCGTCGCGTATCTGCTGTACGCCCACCGAGAGCGCCTGGCCCGCACCGGCACCCTGGTCATCGGACCGAACCGTTCCTTCCTCCACTACATCGAGCAGGTGCTGCCGGCCCTGGGCGAGTTGACGGTGAGCCAGGCCACCGTCGACGGCCTCGTCGCCCACGTGGAGGTGCGCGGGTCGGACGACGCGGCCGCCGCGATCGTCAAGGGCGACGCGAGGATGGCTCAGGTGCTGCGGCGCGCCGTCTACTCGCACGTGACCATGCCCACCGAGCCGGTCGTGGTGGTGCGTGGCTCGCGCCGCTGGCGGGTCCCCGCGTACGAACTGGAGGACATCGTCCGCGAGTTGCTGGCCCGCGACATCCGCTACGGCGCCGCCCGCGACGCCCTGCCGCAGCGCATCGCGCACGCCGTGCTGGTGCAGATGGAACGGTCGGGCGAGGCGCCGGACGACCGGGTGCAGGACGCGGTGGCCCGCAACGCCGCGGTGAAGGCGGCGGTGAAGACGATCTGGCCGCCCGTGGACCCCGCGAAACTCGTCCTGCGCCTGCTGACCGACGCGGACTTCCTGGCCGTACACGCGGAGGGCGTCCTCACCGGCGACGAGCAGAAGACGATCCTGTGGGCGAAGCCGGTGCGGTCGGTGAAGTCCGCCAGGTGGTCCCCGGCGGACACCGTGCTGATCGACGAGACGAGGGACATCGTCGAACGCACACACTCCCTCGGCCATGTCGTCCTCGACGAGGCGCAGGACCTGTCCCCCATGCAGTACCGGGCGGTGGGCCGCCGCTGCACCACCGGCTCGGCGACGGTCCTCGGCGACCTGGCGCAGGGCACCACGCCCTGGGCGACGCGGAGTTGGGACGAGGCGCTGGCCCACCTCGGCAAGACGGACGGCGTGATCGAGGAACTGACGGCCGGTTTCCGCGTCCCGACGGACGTCATCACCTACGCCTCCCGCCTCCTCCCCCACATCGCCCCCGGCCTCACCCCCGTGGCGTCGGTCCGCGAGAACCCCGGCTTCTTCGACGTCCGCCCCGTCACCGCCACCGCCCAAGTGATCGCGGCCTGCGAGGAGTTGCTGCGCAACGAGGGCTCGACGGGCCTGATCGCGGCCGACGCCCGTGTGCCGGAGCTCGAGGAGGCGCTGACGACGGCGGGTATCACCTACCTGGCCCCCGGCGAGGAGACCACTCGGGAGACCCGCCTGACCCTGGTCCCGGCGTCACTGGCGAAGGGCCTGGAGTACGACTACGTGGTCCTGGACGAACCCCAGGCGGTGGTCGACGGCGAACCGGACGAACGGACCGGCCTGCGCCGCCTGTACGTCGCCCTGACGCGGGCGGTGTCGGGCCTGATCGTGACGCATGGGGCACCGCTGCCGACGCAGCTTGTGCAGGGAACCCCTTCTCCCGACCGTAAGCGGGTGGTGGGTGGGCATAGGCCGGGGTCCAGGGGGCGGGGCGGAGCCCCCTGGTAGACGGCACGAAGAGGCACGGCCCCCCTCACCCTCCGTCGCCCCCCTCACCCCCGTCCAGCATCCTCCGCCACGCCGCCACCGCCTCCACCGACACCGACTCCCCCCAACCCCCCGGCCGAGCGGCCCCGCCGATGTGAAACCCGTCGATCCCGGCATCCAGCAACACCGGCACATGCTCCAGTCGCAGCCCGCCCCCCACCAGAATCCGCTGCTCATACCCCGGCTCCCCGCTCCTCGCCGCCTCCGCGAGCAGCACCCCCAGCCCGTCATCCACCCCACCAGCCGCCCCGGCCGTGAGGTACGTGTCAAGCCCGGGCAGACCGTCCAACTGCTTCCGCAGCGCATCCCGGTCGGCGGCATGGTCGATCGCCCGATGGAACGTCCACCGACACCCACCCAGCTCCCCGACGGCCCTCTCCACGGCCCTCAGATCCACCGCCCCGTCCACGTCAAGAAACCCGAGCACGAACTCGTCGGCCCCGGCATCCCGCATCTCCCGAGCCACCCCCACCAGCCGCTCGACATCCCCCGCCGCGAACCCGCCCTCCAGCCGCAGCATCACCCGCAGCGAGATGTCGACGGCGGCACGGATCCCGGCAAACGTCCCGACCGCCGGCGTGAGCCCGTCCGCCGCCATGTCGGTGACCAGCTCCAGCCGGTCCGCACCTCCGGCCTGGGCGGCGACCGCGTCCTCGACGTCGAGGGCGATCACCTCCAGGACTGCACGCTTGCTCATGGGACCCCATTCCTCGGCGGCTACAGGTCTAGTCCAATCCAAGCCTACGCCCACGCACGGGCCCCGCCGGGACTCACCCGTAAATGCTCAGGTCCCCCACCTCCGCCCCCGCCGGCTCATACGTCACCCCCGCCGCCGACCGCCCCGCATACAGCCGTACGAGCGTCGCCGCGTCCCCGATGAACCGCGCCGGCGTCCGCTGCGCCCCCGCGTCACCGAGCCGCAGCGGCTCGTCCTCCCCCACTGCCTCAAAGGCGTGGGAGGTGCCCCCATCGTCGAGGTCGGCGTGCACCGGCAGATGCCCCCGCTCCCGGGTGAGCCACGCCGGCAGCCGAAGCGCGTACGGCAGCCCCGGCCCCGCATACGCCCCCGGCTCCCCGAGCGCCTCCCGCACGTCACCGGCGTGCACCCTCCCCCCACTGCCTCAAAGGCGTGGGGGAACCCCCATCCCCAGCGCGATCCCGTCCAGCACCCCGCCCGCCTCGGCGATCACCGGCCCGGCCTCGGTCATCCCGCGTTCGAGCTCGTCGACGACCTGCGCGTTCGGCCAGTCGGCACGCTCGGCGATGTCCCGGTCGTTGGACTCGGGCGAGAACACCCCCTCCTCGAACCGGCTCTCCACCACCCGCATCAGGGCAGCCGGACAGTGCGCCGGCACATCCCGCCCGGTCCACCCCGGACACGCCAGGGTCGGCACCGCGAAGTCGGCGTCGGACCGCCCCCGCAACAGCGGGATCAGCGCATCCCGCTCGACGACCAGCAACCGCCCCGGCAGCTCGGGATCCCGTACGTCGTGCACGTCAGTCGAAGTCATGGCCTCCACGCCAGGGTCCACGGGCCGAGCCACGGGAGAATGAAGAGATGGCCGACCCCGACGCCCTCCGCCCCCGCTTCGTACGAGCCCTGGAAGCAGCCAGAGCAGCCAGAGCCGACGGCCCGGACGCGACCCCGTACGCCGACGACCTCCTGGCCCGCTGGCAGGAACCCCAACGCCGCTACCACACCCTCACCCACCTCACCGCGGTCCTCGACCACATCGACGAACTGGAGGCAGCCCCAGGGAACCAAGCCACCGACCCGGACCTCGTCCGCCTCGCCGCCTGGTTCCACGACGCGGTCTACCTCCCCGACCGCTCCGAGAACGAGGAACGCTCCGCCCGTCTCGCCGAACGCGCCCTCCCCGAGGCCGGAGTGTCACCGGAGAACACCGCCGAGGTGGCCCGCCTGGTCCGCCTCACGGAGACCCACGCCCCGGCCCCCGACGACCGCAACGGCCAGGTCCTGTGCGACGCGGACCTCGCGATCCTCGCCGCGCCGCCGTCCGCGTACGCCGCGTACACGGCCGCCGTACGCGAGGAGTACCACTTCATCCCGAACGACGCCTTCCGCGAGGGCCGTTCCACGATCCTCCGCCAACTCCTGACCCTCCCCGCCCTGTTCAGCACCCCGCACGGCAAGGCGGAGTGGGAGGCGACGGCCCGCTACAACCTCACCGGCGAGCTGGAAATGCTGTCGCTCCCGGTGGGCCGGGAGCCGTAGCGTGACCCGTATGCGGACCATGGGTGGGCAACAGGTACGAGAGGCCGTCGCCGGCACCGTGGCGCTGCTGCGGACGGCGACGGACCAGGACTGGGACGGGGTCAAGGCGGGCCGGCTGGAGTGGAGTTGCCGGACGACGGTCTTCCACATCGCCGAGGACCTCATCGCGTACGCCGCACAGCTGGCCGGACGCGCGCAGGACGCCTACGTCCCCTTCGAGATCACCCTCGACGAGGGCACCGACAACACAGGCCTGCTGCACGTCGTCGAGACGACCGGCGCGCTGCTCGCCGCCGCCGTCGACACCGCGCCCCGCGAGGTCCGCGCCTTCCACCCCTACCCCTTCCGCAGCGCGAACCGCGAGGGCTTCGCCTCGATGGGCATCACCGAGGTCCTGCTGCACACGCACGACGTCGCGGAGGGCCTGGGCCTGCCCTACGAGCCCCCGGCCGAGCTGTGCGAGGACATCCTGGCCCGGCTCTTCCCGCACGTCCGGCCCGGCCCCACCGCCTGGCCCACCCTCCTCTGGGCCACCGGCCGCGGCGACCTCCCCGGCCGTACGCCCGTCACGGACTGGCGCTGGCACAACAACCTCGTCATCCCCACCGACCGCCTCACCCTCCAGGGCGTCACCCCCGCCGCCGCACACGACCTGCGGCTCGGCGGCGACGGCGGCTTCGACTGGATCGACGCCGGCCCCTTCCACGGCACCCGCGAAGCCGCCGGAATGGTCGTCAAGGCCTACGAGGTCGGCCTGCACCGCCCCGAGTGGGGCCTGTTCGTACTCGTACGCCGCGAGGACGGCCGCGCCCTCGGCGGCATCGGCTTCCACGGCGCACCCGACGAGGACGCCCGCGCCGAGGTCGGCTACGACCTCGCCGAAACGGCCCGCGGCCACGGCTACGCGACGGAGGCCCTGCGCGCGCTGTCCGACTGGGCCCTGGCCCGCGACGACGTACACACACTCATCGCGTCGATCTACGACGACAACCACCCGTCACAGGCGGTGGCCACCCGCGCCGGCTACGTCCGGGCGACGCTGGAGGAGGAACGAACGGCACACGAGGCACACGAGGCACACGAGGCACACGACGACGACATGGACGACGCACTCAGCCTGTACGTCCGCCGTCGGCGGCCGCTGTCCTCCTAGGGCCTGTCCGGCGGATCATGCCGCAGACGCGGGGTCTGGCACGCACATCTGCCGCGTTGTCGTCACTCGCCGACGCTCCGCGTCGACTCCCTCCTCCGCCTTGCAGCTGCACGCACCAGACCCCGCTCACCGGCGCCACATCGGCACCGTCTCTGCCCTGCGACCTGATCCGCCGGACAGGCCCTAGCCTGGGCAGGAGGTCCGCCGCCCGAAGGAGCCGCCCGTGTCATTCACCGACGAGGAGATCGCCTACCTCCGGTCCCACCCCCTCGCCCGGCTCGCCAGCCTCTGCGCGGACGAGCAGCCGGACGTGGTGCCGGTGGCCCTCGAGTTCGACGGGACCCACTTCTGGGTGGGAGGCCCCCGCGACGAGGTCCTCGGCACCCGCAAGATCCGCAACGTCATGAGCGGCCGCCGCAAGGTCGCCTTCGTCGTGGACGACCTCGACTCCATCGATCCGTTCGTCGCCCGCGGCGTCCGTGTGTACGGCGAGGCGGACGGGCCCGTCAAGCGGGACGGGATGGTCGGCTACGGCCACTACCTGCGCATCACGCCGACGATCTCGTGGAGCTGGAACCTGTCGGGTGAACCGGTGGGCGTCACCTGGTACGAGACCCGGCGAGCCACCCATGAGCCACCCCGGCCTGACTAGGTGTGCTGTCCGGACAGGCCCTATGCCGTCCGTCGCCCCTTGGGCCTGCGCAGCCCCGCCCCGTGCAACAGCCGCACCACCTCACGACTGCTGACCTCCACCGCCCCGGCCCGCACCACGTCGGCGTACCGGTGCGAGGGAATGTCGTAGTGGTCGCGTTCGAAGGCCCGGCGCGGGACCCCCAACCCCTCGGCGAACGTGTGCAGTTCGTCGAACGACACGTCGCTCACGAGATGGGACCACATGCGGCCGTGTCCCGGCCAGGTAGGCGGGTCGATGTAGACGGTCACGAGGACGGTGTCCCGCCGGCCGCCGACCCCAGCGCCCCCACCGCGGCGACCTTCACGCCCGCCTTGTGGCACACCCAGTGCGGGTCGGGACCGAGCTCCGGCTCGACGTCCAGCGCGTGCGGGTCCCCGGCCTCGCACACCGGGCACAGCGGCCAGCGCCCGTACCGCTCCAGCAGCGCGTCCTGTACGTCCTGGGCGAGCAGCCCGGCCACGAACTCCACGCCCTCCGGCCACTGCTCCACCCACCAGCGCCGCTGTACGACCGACTCCTCGACCATCGACACGACGTTCGCCTCGGCGACCTCGCCCGCGACGAGGTCGGCGAGCACGAGGGCGCGTGCCGCGTGCAACGCCTGCTCCAAGGGGCTGATGGGTTCCATGCCGTCCATGCCCCCATTGTGCGCACTCTTGACCACAACACCGGGCCGAAAATATCTTTCAAGTGTGACCCATGACGTGAAGGAAACTTTCCAAAGGCATGCGGGCACCTCGGGCGCCGCACCTCCCGCACCCGCCGCCCTCGCCGCCAAGGTGCGCACTCTCGCCCCGTCGATGACCCGTTCCATGCAGCGGGTCGCCGAGGCCGTCGCCGGCGACCCGGCGGGCTGCGCGGCCCTCACGGTCACCGGCCTGGCCGAACTCACCGGCACCAGCGAGGCGACGGTCGTCCGCACCGCCCGTCTCCTCGGTTACCCCGGCTACCGCGATCTGCGCCTCGCCCTCGCCGGCCTCGCCGCCCAGCAGCAGTCGGGCCGCGCGCCCGCCGTGACGGCCGACATCGCCGTCGACGACCCGATCGCCGACGTCGTCACCAAACTCGCCTACGACGAACAGCAGACCCTCGCGGACACGGCCGCCGGCCTGGACACCGTGCAGTTGGGCGCGGCCGTGACGGCGGCTGCCTCAGCTCGCCGTATCGATGTGTACGGGGTGGGGGCCAGTGGACTCGTCGCTCAGGATCTCGCGCAGAAGCTCCTGCGCATAGGGCTGATAGCCCATGCGCACAGCGATCCGCATCTCGCCGTGACGAACGCGGTGCAGTTGCGGGCGGGGGATGTCGCCATCGCGATCACGCACTCGGGGTCCACGGGCGATGTCATCGAGCCGCTGCGGGTCGCCTTCGAGCACGGGGCCACGACCGTGGCGATCACCGGGCGGCCCGACGGGGCGGTCGCTCAGTACGCCGATCACATTCTTACGACGTCCACGGCTCGGGAGAGCGAGCTGCGGCCGGCGGCGATGTCCTCGCGGACCAGTCAGCTGTTGGTGGTGGACTGTCTGTTCGTGGGGGTGGCGCAGAGGACGTATGAGACGGCTGCGCCCGCGTTGTCGGCGTCTTATGAGGCGTTGGCGCATCGGCATCGTCGGTAGGCCGCCCCTGAGGCGCGTCCAGTACACGAAGTTGAAAAGGGCCGTTTCTCCATGACTTCTACGTCCAACCCCCGCCACCTCCGAGCCGAGTTGGAATCCCTCACCACCGAGGCGTTCCGTCCCGAGCTGTCGGACATCGATCAGCTCGCCACCCTCGACATCGCCCGGCTCATGAACGGCGAGGACACCTCCGTCCCGGCCGCCGTCGCTCAGCGCCTTCCCGAGATCGCCGCCGCCATCGACGCCGTAGCGGACCGCATGTCGCACGGCGGCCGGCTGATCTACGCCGGTGCGGGCACCGCCGGTCGGCTCGGGGTACTGGACGCCTCCGAGTGTCCGCCGACCTTCAACACGGACCCCTCCCAGGTCGTCGGCCTGATCGCGGGCGGCCGGGAGGCCATGGTGACGTCGATCGAGGGCGCCGAGGACTCCAAGAAACTGGCCCGGGACGACCTCGACGCCCTCGCCCTCACGTCCGCCGACACGGTGGTCGGCATCTCGGCGTCCGGCCGCACCCCGTACGCCATCGGCGCGGTCGAACACGCCCGCAGACAGGGCGCGTTGACGATCGGCCTGGCCTGCAACGCCGACAGCGCGCTCGCGGCCGCCGCCGATCACGGCATCGAGATCGTCGTGGGACCGGAACTGATCACCGGCTCCACCCGCCTCAAGGCCGGCACCGCGCAGAAGCTCGTCCTCAACATGCTCTCGACGATCACGATGATCCGGCTGGGCAAGACGTACGGGAACCTGATGGTCGACGTACGCGCGTCCAACGACAAGCTGCGCGCCCGCTCCCGCCGTATCGTCGCGCTGGCAACCGGCGCGGCCGACGCCGAGATCGAGGCGGCGCTGGCCCAGGCCGGGGGCGAGGTGAAGACGGCGATCCTCATCCTCCTGGCCGACGTCGACGCCCCCACCGCGACCACGCTCCTGTCCACGGCGAACGGCCATCTCCGGGCCGCCCTGCGGGCGGCGGAGGACTGACCTCGGCAGACCCTGACTTCGCTCAGTACCCGGTAGCGGCCTCCTTCCCCAGAATCGAGTGCACGGGGCTCGCAGGGAGCCCCGGAAACACCGAACGAATCACGGGGTTGCGATGACTGCGATGACCAGGATCAAGAAGCTGTCCGCGGTGGGCGCGGGCGCGGTGGTACTCGCCGGGGGTGCCGTCCTCGGCCTCTCCGGTACGGCCGCGGCCGGTACCTGCGGGGAAAACTTCGACCCGAGGGTCAGCGGCGCCAAGGCCTACTGGGAGATCAACTGCCGCGGCGGCATGGTCACGATCGAGGGCTGGGTCGAGGACACCAAGTCGGACGGCAAGTGCGCCAAGGTGAAGGCCGTCGTCGACGGCGAGACCGTGCGGAGCAAGGCCGCCTGCCCGAAGGGCGACCGCGAAGAGTTCAAGTGGACGGGCAGGGGCTCGTCGATCACCGCGGAGCTGTACACGTACAAGGTCTGACGATCTACGGGTTGAGGAGGACGAGGTCCTCCTCCTGTACGAGATCGAAGCGGAGCGCGAGTGACACCAGTGACTCGCGCTTCCCGCTGTGCCGGGCCGGCGTCAGAGCGAGCTTCTCGGCCAGGTAGTCGACGCTCCACTGCACCGCCGACTTGCTGACGGCGGGCCAGGCCGGACGCAGCCGCTCGATGATCTGCCGGGTGCTGGGCAGCCGTGCGAACGGCGCCTCGCGCAGCCGTGGTTCGCAGAGGGACGCCAGGACGAGGAAGTAACGGCGGGACCGGTCGAGCGGGAAGGCCGGGAGGGCCGGAGCGTGGTCCTGGCCCTCCCGGTGGCCCCGCCCGCCCAGGTATTCGTGGCAGGTAGCCCAGACGTCGAAGTCGATCAGCTCCTGCCCGGCGGGCAGCACCACCCGTCCGAACTCGAACGGGATCGGCGCCTCCCTCCTCCCCGGCCCCACCTTGATGTGCTCGCCCGCGCCCTCCGGGTTCTCGACGACATAGGTCTGGCACGGGCTGAGATTGGTCAGCGTCCAGTAGGCGCGGTGCGCGGTGATCCACCCCGCGGTGTGCTGGATCCCCTCGTGCCGGAGCGTCAGCCCCCGCTCGTGGTCGCCCGTGGGAACGCGCCCGAAGGCCAGCCGCTCACCGGGCGCGAGCCGTATCTGGGCGACGGCTCCGCGGCGGCCGCCGCCCGGGACGTACGGATGGCGGTGCCTGGGAACCACGATGACGCTGTGCGCGCTGCTGTTGCTGTTGCTGTTGCTGTTGCTGTTGCTGTTGTACATGGTCGGTACCCCCGATGTGCGGTGACGAAGGAGTGGTCAGCTCCTGCGTCGTTGGGGGGCCAGCGTGCCGGGAAGGTCCGGCGAGGCGAACCTGAAACCTTCCAGGGTGCGGTTTCCGGCCGCTACCTCGCCCTGGCGTAACCGGCGGCCCCGACTCCTTGTTGGCGCCCCGCACCCGGGCCCGCAGCACCTCCTCCCGGGGCGCGGGCCCCAGCACATCCGGCGGACAGTCCCACTCTCGACCGCCCCCGACGGGCCGCACCTGCACCTTGCCGACCACATGTCCCATGACCTCGCCGACACGTCCCAGCACCGGACGACTGGAGGACGACCGGCCACCGTCGCCCAGCTGAGGCTCACCTTCGAGCTCCTCGCGGCCTCCGCACTCTCACCGCAGAAGTCCCTGGCCCTGATCGAGGCGTTGGCGCAGGATTACGCCCATGAGGAACTTCCCTGACTACGACCTGAGCACGGCCATCTGGCACAAGTCGAGCTACAGCGGCGGTGGCGGCAACGAGTGCCTCGAAGTCGCCGACGGCCACCCCGCCCTCGTCCCCGTCCGCGACTCCAAGAACCCCCACGGCCCGAAGCTCGTGTTCCGGGCCGAGCCATGGTCGGCGTTCGTCGAAAGCCTCAAGCGCGGCTAGAGAACGGTTTATAGAGGTCAGAATCTGACCTCTATAACTCCTAGCGTGCCCCCATGACTGAAACCACGCACGCCATCACCACCGACGAGCGCACCGACCTGCTGGAAATGCTGGCCCACGGCCGGCACTTCCTGCGCCTCACCACCCGCGACCTCACCGACGAGCAGGCCGGGCAGCGGACCACCGCCAGCGAGCTGTGCCTGGGCGGCCTGATCAAGCACGTCACGTCGGTGGAACGCCACTGGGCGGACTTCATCCTCGACGGCCCGTCGGCGATGCCCGACTTCACCAAGTTGACCGAGGCCGACTGGGCCCGGCGGGCCGACGAGTTCCGGATGCTGCCCGGCGAGACGCTGGCCGGCGTGCTGGCCGACTACGACAAGGCGGCCCGCCGGACCGACGAACTGGTCACGTCCCTCCCCGACCTCAACGCCACCCACCCGCTGCCCGAGGCCCCGTGGAACGAGCCCGGAGCTCGATGGTCGGCCCGCAGGGTACTGATGCACATCGCCGCCGAGACCGCCCAGCACGCCGGTCACGCCGACATCATCCGCGAGTCCCTGGACGGCGCGAAGAGCATGGGCTGACCGGCCCCGAAGCTCAAGTCCCCAGCTCCGAGCGCTCTTTTCAAGGAATGGGTGGAGGTCTCAACCCGCCCTCCCACCCTGCGAGTTGACTTGACGCGTTCGGCTTGCCACGCACGGTGACGATCGTCTAGCGTGCCCGAATAACGAACGCCCCCGCCAGGTGCGCCAACACCTGCGGGGGCTTGACCTACAAGATCGAAGGAACAGTTCGATCCCATGGCTGACGCCAAGCTTAGTGCCGCCTTCCTGCCCGCGCACGCGTCCTCGCACCCGATGTCCAACCCGGGCTACGGAAAACGCAGCGCCCCCGACCAACGCCCCCACACGGCCCACGACTTCGCCCACCTCCCGCCCCGCGAAGCCGCCATCGCCGCCTACATCGACCGCCTCCCCGACGGCGCCGACATCTCCTAAAGACGCTGGCCAAGACGCTGCCGTACGGACAGTGCGCCCTCCGCACCGCCCTCAACACCCTTCAACGGGCAGGCCACTTGCGCCGGGGACGCGAACACCTGACCGCAGACTCCGGCTGCACGCGTTGGATCACCCGATCGTGGTTCTCCCGTACCGCACGGGACGATGACTGGTGGGCGGCGTTCACGAGGGGCGACGTACCGCGGGAGTCGGCACAGCCACCCGACCGCCCCCGCTCCACCCGTTCGCGCGCCCACATCCTCCTCGCCGCCCTCGGCCGTACGGCGCCCGTCCTGTCCCTCTCGGAGGCCGACTGCGCGGCGCTCGCCCCGCTGGTGGCGGAGTGGTTCGCACGGGGTGCCACCGACGAGGCCGTACTCCACGCCCTGACCAGCGGTCTGCCCACGCCGGTCCACCACCCGGCGGCACTGCTCCGCAAGCGCCTGACCACCAAGCTCCCGCCACAGCCCGCACCCCGGCCGCCCCTCCGTGTCCTCGAATGCGCGAAGTGCGGTACGCCGGGCCGACCGGAGGCACTGCCGGGTGGCGTGTGCGGCACCTGCCGGGCAAAAACCGACCCCACACGCCCCACCGCGCCCCTGAGCGCCGTGGCCGTGCGCACACGGGCGGCCGAGATCCGCTCCGCGATGATCGACCGTCGAGACAGGACACTCACATGACCGCCCCAACGATCCGACGCCACCGCCCCGGGGCACCATGGAGGGGAGGAGGCGAAGCCATGACCCCCAGCACTGCTCAGCGCCCACAGATGTCCGCCGAGGACTTCGAGGAACTGGCCGCCAGGGCCCCGAAGCACGTGAAGCTCGAGTTCCTCGGAGGACGGTTGTACGTCAAGGGCGACCGCATCGAGGTCGAGGACTTCGAGGAACTGGCGCGCAAAGCTCCCGAGGGGGTCAAACTCGAACTCATCGATGGAAAGCTAGAGGTCAAACCCTTGCCGGACCAGCGCCACAGGGCCATCATCATGTGGCTCATCCGGCTGTTCATGCAGCAACGTCCTGAGCTTGCCCTGTACCCCGAGCAGGGCCTCAGGATCGGCGCCTACCGCAAGGGGCACGCCTGCGCGGACGGCGCTCTGGCACCGCTCGATCACTTCATTGCCCAGGACGGCGACTGGGCCGATCCGGACGGCGTCCTCATGGTCATCGAGGTCACCTCACACGACCGCGACACCGACCGCCGCGACCGCATCGACAAGCCCCGCGGCTATGCGGAAGCCGGCATCCCGGTCTACCTGCTCATCGACCGGGACAACGACACTCTGGTCGTGCACGGCAATCCCAGGGGAGGGATCTACCAGCGACGCCCCTCGTATTCGTACGGAGCCACCATCGAACTCCCCGCCCCCGTGAACATCACCCTCGACACCGAAAAGCTGAAGGACTACGCAGACTGAGTTCTCAGCCACGCCAGACCAGCGTGTACCGCCAGAACAGCCGACGTCGAAGGCGTACGCCTGGGAGGGTGCGGCGTACTTCCCGGGCGATATCCGCGAACGTCGTGTCCGGAGACCGGGTCACGGCAGTCATTGAGACGGATCGCGGCGCCGTACGCCCCCTGTTCTTGACCCAGCCCATCGCAAGGTTGAGCGGCACAGACACGAGGCTGAGCAGATGGTCGACGGCCGTCTCCTCGCGCGCACACCCGACCACCACCAGCGTTCCGCCGGGCGCCAGTTGGTCACGCAGCCGGGTGAGGGTCTCGGTCAGCGGAAGGTGGTGGAGTACGGCGACGCAGGTGATGACGTCGTAGGGGCCATCCGGGATACCGTCCGGCGCAGCGGCGACGGCGAAGGTCACGGACGCCGCGTCCGCCGGGGTCGACTCCCGCGCCCGGCCGACGATTTCCGGATCGGGATCGATCCCGACCACCATCTCCGCCACCCGCGCCGCCAACAGCCGGGCCAGGTCGCCCGCCCCGCATCCCACATCCAGGGCACGCCCGAGCTTCTTCCGCCGGGGCAACTGCCGCAGGATCCAGGGGTGGTAATGCTGGTTGTGATCCCATGGGTGGGCGGCGTTGAAGCGCTCCAGGGCGTGCAGCAGGCGGTTCGGAATGATCGTCACGGGGTCCAGTTCAGCAGAGGGGGAGACGGCGTATGGTGGCGAGGACGTTTCGCATAGGCGGCGATCTGGAGGTGGGGCGGATCGGGTTCGGCGCGATGCATCTGCCGACCGAGCCGGCCGCGGCGCGTGACGTCGCCCTCGCGGTGGCCCGACGGGCGGTCGAACTGGGCGTCACCCTCATCGACACGGCCCACCTCTACGGCTGGGGCGCGAACGAGGAGCTCCTGGCCGAGGCGTTGCACCCGTACCCCGACGACCTCCTCGTCACGACCAAGGTCGGTTTCCAGCACACGGCCTCGGGCGAGGGCTGGCGGCACGCGGGCCGCCCCGCCGAACTGCGCGCCCAGGTCGACGACGCCCTCCGCCGCCTCCGCGCCGACCGGCTCGAGCTGCTCCAACTCCACCGCATCTCACCGGAAACCCCCCCTCGCCGACCAGCTCGGCACCCTCCGCGACCTGCGCACCGAGGGCAAGGTGGGCCGGATCGGCCTCTCCGAGGTCACGGTCGCCGAGCTCGACGAGGCACGCGCGATCGTGGACATCGCGAGCGTGCAGAACCGCTACAACCTCCTCGACCGCGAGCACGAGGCCGTACTCGATGCGTGCGAGGAGGCGGGCATCGCGTTCCTCCCGTGGCGTCCGGTGGCGGCGGGCACGGGTGGTGCGAGGGCCGAGATCGCCGAGGTGGCGGAGGCAGCCGGCGCTACGGCGACACAGGTCACGCTGGCTTGGCTGCTCGCCCGCTCACGGGTTGTCCTGCCGATTCCGGGTACGGCGAGGATCGAGCACCTGGAGGAGAACGTGAGGGCGGCTGGTGTTTCCCTGACGCAGGCCCAGTACGACCGCCTGGATCGCCTGACCGCCGTTCAACACTGAAGGGGGCGCTGAGACCACCCCCGCTATCGACGTGACCGTCGGGGCCGCCCGCTTCTTGGCAGTGTCGTGCTTCCGCGAGCCGCGTCAAGGGCGCTGCGCTGCGCTCCGCGTCGGCTGCGCCGATGGCCCTGCGGGCCACCCTTGACCCGGCTCGCTCCAGCACGGGTGAGAAGCGAGCGAGCGGCCCGGAAAGGCGGGTGGCCGGGGCAAGTTGGCGGCTGCTGTTGGGTGTGGGGTGGGCCGGGGTTGACGGGACGCGGTCGCGGCTCGCCTGCACGCCGGGCGGGCTTGGCGGCCACCGGCCGGTGGGTACGACGCGGTCACGCCTCATCCGCACGCCGGGCGAGCTCAGCGGCCACCGGCCGGTTGGCGGGACGCGGTCGCGGAGTGGCGGCACGCCGGGCGAGCTCAGCGACCACCGGCCGGTGGGTACGACGCGGTCACGCCTCATCCGCACGCCGGGCGGACTTGGCGGCCACCGGCCGGTTGGCGGGACGCGGTCGCGGAGTGGCGGCACGCCGGGCGAGCTCAGCGACCACCGGCCGGTGGGTACGACGCGGTCACGCCTCATCCGCACGCCGGGCGGACTTGGCGGCCACC
>NZ_KQ949081.1:176111-176955 GCF_001514305.1 Streptomyces dysideae | reverse complement strand
TTGCGGCCGTGTGGAGCCAGGGACGGCGGGTGCGGCGCAGCGCCCTCACCCATCACGTGGGCAGGGGTAATTGGAGGATCTGTACCGCCCGTGGCTCGCGACTGCCCAGGTCAGGGCTGTGCGTGCTGGTACAAATCCTCCAATCACGTCGATCGGCGGGGTCCGGGGTGGGCTCAGTCCTGGATCTGTGAGCCGACCCGGAGGATTCCCACCCGGCCGTCAGCCGTGCCCGGGCACTTTCGGCTCGATGTCTTGGCGTTTCCGACCCACTTGCCGTAGAAGGTGCTCTCCACGCCTCGCGTGTCCACGCACACAATCTTCACCCGGTGCGCGGCGACCGTCCCGAGGCCGGAACAATAGGCGTAGCCGGTCGTGCCGCGCTTGGACCAGGTATTGCAGTCCGCGGACTGGATTCCGCTCTCGGCCGCGACCGCCGAAGGCGTCATCAGACTGGCGCCCATCACCATTCCCGCTACGGCGAGAAAGGCTCCCTTTCGGTTCATTCGAATACCCCGTTTCAGAATTTCCGCACTGCCCTTAGAAAAGCTCGACCTGGTAGCCGGCCTTGTAGATGCTCACCGCGCCACCTGCCGTGCCGGGGCACTTGCGGGTCGACCACTCGCCGCTGAGGCCGCCCTTCCAGGGGCCATAGAAGACGCTCTTCACGCCTCGGACGTCGATGCAGGTGATCTTGGCACGGTAGCGGTCGAACCGTGCGAGGTCGCTGCACTTCGCGGACCCGGAGGTTGTCGTGTGCTTTGACGTGCAGACGTAACCGACGGCTTTCGGACTGCGGTCGGCCGCGGAGGCGGTCGGCGCCATGAGGGCGCTTGCGGCGATTGCT
>NZ_KQ949081.1:119160-175840 GCF_001514305.1 Streptomyces dysideae | reverse complement strand
GGCGGTTGCGGCGGTTGCGGCGGTTGCGGCGGTTGCGGCGGTTGCGGCGACGGATATTACGCCGACTTTGCTTTTCATCTGTTCCCCGTTTTGCGTCGCATGCTGGTCTGGCATTGCGTTCTCGACCCTAGGTGCTGCTGCCCGGCAGTCGCAAGGGTATTCCGGGGGTCACGTTTATTTGAGGTTCGTCTGAGCGTTAATTTTATTTACCCCATTTTGGGCGCAGCCCGCGAAAAACCCTCGACTCGTACACTGTTTGGCAAACCGCACGCCAGCGAGGAGAGCGACCCCACCTCATGAACCACGCCCAGCTCACCGCCCTCGGCCGTGCCCTGCGTCTCCTCGGTGAGCACGGCGAGGCGCTCACCACCGACACGCCCGACGCCCGGCTGCACGAGGTCAAGGCGGACCTGCGCCGTGCCCTCGACCTACTGGAGGAGAGTGTCACGGCCGCGGCTCCCACCACGCGCTGCCCTGAGCATCCCAACGGCCCGGTCGACTCCTCCGCCCCCGACCTCTGTCTGCTCTGCGAGACCCGGCGCCGCACGGCCCGCCGCTCCGAGTTCAACGGTGCCGCCCCTGCCCCACACCCCACCGAACGGGCCCCCTCCCGGTACGGGGTCCGCGGCGACCGGCCGCAGCCCCAGCAGCGCTGGCTCTGTGAGCTCTGGAACGGCCAGACCTGGCAGCTCTGCGGCACCCCACGCCGCGACCGCCGCGAGGCCGAGCTGTACCTCGCCGCCCAGCGCCGGGGACCGCGCCCGGCCATGGCGTACCGGCTGGTGCACGAGTTCACCGACTACGAGGTACTGCGGGTCTGGGGCACACCGGTGAAGGTCGACATCGAGCCCCTGGGGAATCTGTAGGCCCTCGATCACACACCCGCACTACTACTTGGCGCCCGCCTC
This sequence comes from Streptomyces dysideae, assembly GCF_001514305.1. Classification (GTDB taxonomy): domain Bacteria; phylum Actinomycetota; class Actinomycetes; order Streptomycetales; family Streptomycetaceae; genus Streptomyces; species Streptomyces dysideae. The sequence goes on along the minus strand of NZ_KQ949081.1, from coordinate 174,932 downwards.
CGCAGGCGCCGCCGCCCCCTCCGCCACCGGCTCGTCCACGCCGGCGACCCGCTGGCGCGGAATGAAGGACGCCACCGCCGCGGCGAGCAGGGCCGCTCCGGCGCCGACCGCCAGGACGGCCTTGAAGCCGTTCTCGGAGGGCAGGGCGACGCCGCCGAAGTCGGTCGTCATCTGAGCCAGGAGTACACCGGCGATGGCGCTCGCCGACGACGTACCAATGGACCGCATCAGGGTGTTGAGGCTGTTCGCCGCGGCCGTCTCGCTCGCGGGCACCGCCCCCATGATGAGCGCGGGCATCGAGCCGTACGTGAACCCGATGCCGGCGCCGATCACGCAGGACACGATGATGAAGTGCCAGACCTCCGACATCAGCACGATGTTGAGGCTGTACCCCGAGGCCACGATCAACGCGCCGATCACCAGGGTCGCCTTGGGGCCCTTGGCCCGGGACACGGCGGCCGAGACCGGGGCCGTGGCCATCATGACCAGGCCGGACGGGGCCATGACGAGACCGGCGACCAGCATCGACTTGCCCAGCCCGTAGCCGGTCTGCGCGGGGAGCTGGAGGAGCTGCGGGATCACCAGGGACATCGCGAACATCGCGAAACCGACGGCGATCGAGGCGAGGTTGGTGACCAGGACCTGGCGGCGGGCCGTGGTGCGCAGGTCGACCAGGGGCTGGTCGGTACGCAGTTCGTACCAGCCCCAGGTCAGGAGGGCCACGACCGCCGCTACGAACAGGCCGACCGTCGTGCCGCTGCCCCAGCCCCAGTCGGCGCCCTTGGAGATGGCGAGCAGCAGACACACCAGCCCGGTCGCCAGGCCGGCGGCGCCGACGAGGTCGAACCGTCCGCCGGTGCGCACCCTGGACTCGGGCACGAACATCAGGACGCACACGAAGGCGACGGCCCCCATGCACGCTGCGGCCCAGAACAGCGCGTGCCAGTCGAAGTTGTCCGCGATGAGCGCGGCGGTGGGCAGACCGAGGGCGCCGCCGACACCGAGGGAGGCGCTCATCAGGGCGGTGGCGGAGCCGAGCCGTTCGGCGGGCAGTTCGTCGCGCATGATGCTGATGCCGAGCGGGATCACACCGGCCGCGAGCCCTTGCAGCACTCGCCCGACGATCATCGGCACCAGCGTGCCGCTCAGCGCGCACACCACCGAGCCGATCACCAGCAGTACGACGCTGACCAGCAGCATCTTTCGCTTGCCGTACATGTCGCCGAGCCGGCCCATCACCGGCGTGGCGACGGCGGCGGCGAGCAGCGTGGCGGTGACGGCCCAGGCCGTGTCCGACGCCGGGGCGTCGAGCAGCTTCGGCAGCTCCGGGATGATCGGGATGACCAGGGTCTGCGTCAGCGCGGCGGCGATCCCGGCGAAGGCCAGCACCGCCACGACGGCGTTCGGCTTCGGCGGAGCGGCGCCTCCGGCCTCGGCGGGACGGGTCGGGGCGTCGGACATTGCTGGGCCTCCGTCGGGACACAGAAAGTGTGATTGACCCAGGCAACTTTAAGTCAGTTGATTGACTTACTCAAGCACCCAGGTCGCCGGCCCCCAGCTCACCCCCGCCTCTCCACGAACGCCCTCATCTGCTCCTCGTCCACCTCGTACGCCGTCTCGTGCGCCCTGGGATCGCGCGCGTGGAAAGTGTGGAACATGGGCCCCGTCGGCCCGCCCAGCTCCACCCATGACGCCGACGCCCCGCGCACCGCCCGTTCCGTCCCCGGTGCCGCCGTCAGGTCGACGCGGTTCACGACACCCGGCGTCACCCACACCGGAACCGACGCCAGGAAACCCAGGATCTGGAGGTGGAAGTGCCCCGTGAGGACGACCCGTACGTCGCTGTCGCGGATCACGTCCGCCAGGGCCTCGGGGTTGCGCAGGCCGAAGAGACGCTGGACCTCGACGTCGAGCGCTATCGGGGGGTGGTGGAAGGCGAGGACCGTTCCCTGCTCGGCCGGTGTGCTCAACACTCCTCGCAGCCACTCCAGTTGGAGTTCGCTCAGCTGTCCGTGCACCCCTCCCGGCACCAGCGAGTCCAGCGTGACGAAGCGATGGCCACCGACCGTGCTCACCGCCGCCCGCTCCCCCGCCGCGGACTCCAGCACGGTCTCGGCGCGCTCCTCCCCGTCGACCCCCAGATGCCCGCTGCCCAGCACCTTGGCGAAGGCTCCGCGCTCGTCGTGGTTGCCGGTCGTGAAGAACACCGCCGCCCCCAGGCTCCGCGCGAACGCGCCGATCAGCTCGCGCGCGGTCGTGTACGCCTCCACCGCCCCCTCGTCGGCGATGTCGCCGGTGACGACGACCGCGTCGACGTCCCGCTGGTGCCGCAGCTCGGCGAGCATCAGACGCAGGGACTCGGTGGCGTTGACGCCGTACGTGTTGGGGGCGTCGGTGCGGTCGATGTGGGTGTCGGAGAGATGCAGGATTCTCATCTCCCCGACGGTAGCCGGGAGTTGGGACGCCATGGCCTAGCTCAGTGACGTCAGCGAAGCCGCGTCGTACGCCGTCAGCTCCGCCGACCTCCCGTCCAGCACCTTCGCCGCCCACTCCGGATCCTGCAGCAGCGCCCGGCCGACGGCCACCAGGTCGTACTCGCCGGCCTCCACCCGGTCCAGGAGATGGTCGAGGCCCTGGAGCGGGGCGCCCTCGCCCAGGAAGGCCGCGAGGAAGTCGCCGTCGAGGCCGATCGAGCCGACGGTGATGACGGGTTTGCCGGTGAGCTTCTTCGTCCAGCCGGCCAGGTTCAGTTCCGAGCCGTCGAACTCGGGGATCCAGTAGCGGCGGGTGGAGGCATGGAAGGCGTCCACTCCGGCCTCCGACAGCGGCGCCAGGATCGCCTCCAGCTCCGCGGGCGTCTCGGCGATCCGCGCCTCCCACCCCCACAGCTTCCACTGCGAGAAACGGAACACGACGGGGAACGACGGCGAGACCGACTCCCGTACGGCCGTCACGATCTCCGCCGCGAACCTCGTACGGGAGAGCAGGTCACCGCCGTACGCGTCGGTGCGGCGGTTGGTGCCCGCCCACAGGAACTGGTCGATCAAGTAGCCGTGCGCGCCGTGCAGTTCGACCCCGTCGAAGCCGAGCTGCTCCGCGGTCGCCGCCGCCCGCCCGAACGCCGCGACCACGTCGTCCACGTCCTGGAGCGTCATCGCCTTGCCGGTGCCCTCGGTGCCGTCGATGCGGATGCCCGAGGGGCCGATGTCCGGTGCCGTGGCGTAGCTGCCTTCCGGCTTGTCGCGGATCATGCCGACGTGCCAGAGCTGCGGCATGATCCGTCCGCCCGCTGTGTGCACGGCCTCGACGACTCCCGCCCAGCCGGCCTGCCGTTCCGCCCCGTGCAGGCGCGGGATGCGGTCCGACTCTCCGGCCGACGCGTGATCGACGTACACCCCCTCGGTGACGATCAGCCCCACCCCGGCGGCGGCCCGCCGCGCGTAGTACGCCGCGACGTCCTCGCCGGGCACACCGTCCGGGGAGAATCTGCGTGTCATCGGCGCCATCACGATCCGGTTGGGGAGCGTGAGCCCGTTCAGGCCGAGGGGGCGGGACAGGACCTGGGCGGCGCGGGTGGCGGAGGGGGTGACAGTCACGCGAGGGCTCCTGAGGAGGGGGGACCAGTACGGTCGTACCGTCGCTTTCAACTGCCGCTCCCCGCAAGGAGTTCCCGCGCCAACGCCCGAGGGCGGCACCCCGGTCGGAACAGGGGTGCCGCCCTCGTCGTACAGCTGTGAACTCGCGATCCTCGGGAGGATCAGAAGTCCATGTCACCGCCCGGCATACCGCCACCGGCGGGCGCGGCGGTCTTCTCCGGCTTGTCGGCGATGACGGCCTCGGTGGTGAGGAACAGCGCGGCGATGGAGGCGGCGTTCTGCAGGGCAGAGCGGGTCACCTTCGCCGGGTCGATGATGCCCTCGGCGATCATGTCGACGTACTCACCGGTCGCGGCGTTCAGGCCGTGGCCGACCTGGAGGTTGCGGACCTTCTCCACGACGACGCCACCCTCGAGACCACCGTTGACGGCGATCTGCTTGAGCGGGGCCTCCAGGGCGAGCTTCACGGCGTTGGCGCCGGTCGCCTCGTCACCCTCGAGCTCGAGCTTCTCGAAGACCGCGGAGGCCTGGATGAGCGCCACGCCACCACCGGCGACGATGCCCTCCTCGACGGCCGCCTTGGCGTTGCGGACGGCGTCCTCGATGCGGTGCTTGCGCTCCTTGAGCTCGACCTCGGTGGCGGCACCGGCCTTGATGACCGCGACACCGCCGGCGAGCTTCGCCAGGCGCTCCTGGAGCTTCTCGCGGTCGTAGTCCGAGTCGCTGTTCTCGATCTCGGCGCGGATCTGGTTGACGCGGCCCGCGACCTGCTCGGAGGAGCCGGCACCGTCGACGATGGTGGTCTCGTCCTTGGTGATGACGACCTTGCGGGCCTTGCCCAGGAGGTCGATGGAGGTGTTCTCGAGCTTGAGACCGACCTCCTCGGAGATGACCTCGCCACCGGTGAGGATGGCGATGTCGTTCAGCATCGCCTTGCGGCGGTCACCGAAGCCCGGGGCCTTGACCGCGACGGACTTGAAGGTGCCGCGGATCTTGTTGACGACCAGGGTCGACAGGGCCTCGCCCTCGACGTCCTCGGCGATGATCAGCAGCGGCTTGCCCGACTGCATGACCTTCTCGAGGAGCGGGAGCAGGTCCTTGACCGAGGAGATCTTGGAGTTGGCGATCAGGATGTACGGGTCGTCGAGGACGGCCTCCATACGCTCCATGTCGGTGGCGAAGTACGCCGAGATGTAGCCCTTGTCGAAGCGCATGCCCTCGGTGAGCTCCAGCTCCAGACCGAAGGTCTGGGACTCCTCGACGGTGATGACGCCTTCCTTGCCGACCTTGTCCATCGCCTCGGCGATGAGCTCGCCGATCTGGGTGTCGGCGGCGGAGATGGAGGCCGTGGAGGCGATCTGCTCCTTGGTCTCGACGTCCTTCGCCTGCTCGAGCAGGGCGGCGGAGACGGCCTCGACGGCCTTCTCGATACCGCGCTTGAGGGCCATCGGGTTGGCGCCGGCGGCTACGTTGCGCAGACCCTCGCGCACGAGCGCCTGGGCGAGCACGGTCGCCGTGGTCGTACCGTCACCGGCGACGTCGTCCGTCTTCTTGGCGACTTCCTTGACCAGCTCGGCGCCGATCTTCTCGTACGGGTCCTCGAGCTCGATCTCCTTGGCGATGGACACACCATCGTTGGTGATCGTGGGGGCGCCCCACTTCTTCTCGAGGACGACGTTCCGGCCCTTGGGGCCGAGCGTCACCTTGACGGCGTCCGCGAGCTGGTTCATGCCGCGCTCGAGGCCGCGCCGCGCCTCCTCGTCGAACGCGATGATCTTGGCCATGTGAAGTGGTCCCTCCAGGACTGGGGGTGATTCCTTCGGACCGCGCCCGCGCCCGCGACGGACGGCTCGCATGCCCCGTGGTTCCTTGCCCCACTTGGCCTGCGGGCCTCACCGACCCGGTCCTTCGTTGTCACTCTCACCTTCAGAGTGCTAACGCAATGATTAGCACTCGACCCCGTCGAGTGCAAGGTGCGCCCGCGGAGCGGGCTCGTTGAGGGGCACAGCGAAGGGCCCGCACCCCGGGGGTGCGGGCCCTTCGAAGAAGAACGTCGCTGCAGTCAGTCGGCGCGTGCTTCAGCCGGCCGCCAGCCGGACCATGTCCGCCTGCGGCCCCTTCTGGCCCTGCGAGATCTCGAAATCGACCCGCTGACCTTCTTCCAGGGTGCGGTAGCCGTCCATCTGAATCGCGCTGTAGTGGACGAAAACATCCGCACCACCGTCGACCGCGATGAAGCCGTACCCCTTCTCCGCGTTGAACCACTTGACGGTGCCCTGAGCCATGCCTAACTCCCCTATTACTGGCCCTTGCACAGATCCACACTTCGCGGATCCGGGTCAGACCTCACCCCCCACGGTTTGGGGGCGTGCGCCGGAACGCGTCGACCGCGGCCGAATGTATCTGCCCAACTGCCGTCTGCAACAGGTCAATCGGACGAGAATTCCGGGCACGACCGGTCGGGAATGTATGGACAATTCCCCTGAATTCCGGTCAAGTCGGGCCCCATAAAGGGAGCAAAAGACTTAAAAGACCTGCACACTTTGGCTACTTCTCATCGCAAGCGGAGCCGGAACTCATATGCATCCGGCATGCCGGGCGCAGCAGGTTCCCCAACTGTACCTCGCTCAACCATGCAGAATTGCCCCCTCCGTTTCTCTCACGGAGGGGGCAATTCGATGAACTCTCAGTAATCGACGTTACCGACGGTTACTACCGGCGGGTATCAACCACCGGCGACGGCCGGAATGATGGAAACGCCGGCACCGTCCGGGGTGGCGGTCTCCAGCCCCTGCTCAAAGCGGACGTCGTCGTCGTTGACGTACACGTTGACGAACCGACGCAGCTTGCCCTGGTCGTCGAGAACCCGGGCGGCGATCCCGGTGTGGTTCTTCTCCAGGTCGGAGATGACCTCGGCGAGGGTGCCGCCTTCGGCGCTCACTTCGGCCTGGCCACCCGTGTAGGTGCGCAGGATGGTCGGGATGCGGACGGTGACGCTCACGGTTGAAACCTCCGGTCAGGTAACGGGCTCAGGGGCGCGGGGCTGTGTTGAATCTGCGGCTACCGCCGCGTGGGCGCGACCAGCCCCCACCGGCCCGCAGACGAGAACGACTAGACGAGACCAGCCTCGCGGAACGACTCAAGGTTGGGGCGAATGGTCGCAGTAAGCCCGGTCCCGGCCACCGCATCCAGCGTCTTCAGACCATCCCCGGTGTTGAACACGACGGTGGTCCTGGTCGGGTCGAGCAGCCCGTTCTCGATCAGCTTCTTCGTGACACCGACGGTCACCCCACCCGCGGTCTCCGCAAAGATGCCCTCGGTCCGCGCAAGCAACTTGATCGCATCGACGACCTGCTCATCGGTCACGTCCTCCACCGCACCGCCGGTACGACGCGCGATGTCGAGCACATACGGACCGTCGGCCGGGTTACCGATGGCCAGCGACTTGGCGATGGTGTTCGGCTTCTGCGGCCGGACGACATCGTGGCCGCCCTTGTAGGCCACCGACACCGGCGAGCACCCCTCGGCCTGCGCACCGAAGATCTTGTACGGCTTGTCCTCGACGAGCCCCAGCTTGATCAGCTCCTGCAGGCCCTTGTCGACCTTGGTGAGCTGCGAGCCGGAGGCGATGGGGATGACGATCTGGTCCGGCAGCTGCCAGCCGAGCTGCTCGCACACCTCGTACGCCAGGGTCTTGGAGCCCTCGGCGTAGTAGGGCCGCAGGTTGACGTTGACGAAGCCCCAGCCCTCGCCGGCCGGGTCGCCGATGAGCTCGGAGCAGAAGCGGTTCACGTCGTCGTAGTTGCCCTCGATGCCGACGAGCTCACCGCCGTAGACGGCGGCCATGACGACCTTGCCCTGCTCCAGGTCGTGCGGGATGAACACGCAGGAGCGGAAGCCGGCCCGGGCGGCGGCGGCGCCGACGGCGCCGGCGAGGTTGCCGGTGGAGGAGCAGGAGAGGGTGGTGAAGCCGAAGGCGCGCGCGGCCTCCAGGGCCTGGGCGACGACGCGGTCCTTGAAGGAGTGCGTCGGGTTGCCGGAGTCGTCCTTCACGTACAGGCCGCCGGTCACGCCCAGCTCGCGGGCGAGGTTGTCGGCCTTGACGAGCTTGGTCCAGCCCGGGTTGATGTTCGGCTTCTCGGCGACGTCGGCCGGGACGGGCAGGAGCGGCGCGTAACGCCAGATGTTCGCGGGGCCCGCTTCGATGCGCTTGCGGAGCTCCTCGGTGTCGTAGGCCGAGAAGTCGTACGCGATCTCCAGCGGGCCGAAACACTCCTCGCAGGCGAAGACCGGTCCGAGGGGAACCCGGTGGCCGCACTCGCGGCAGGAAAGCGCCGCGGCCGGGCCGAGGTCTACGGTGGAGTCGGTGGTGCTTGCAACAGTCTGCGCAGCCATGTGAGGCGAGGCCCTTTCTCCTCATCTTCCTCACGACGCATCTCGCCGTGAGACGGATTTGGCACCTTCCCTAGCCGGGAGCCTCGCGGTGCGATCGTCAGTGATCGCTACGAGACCGGCTGGAGGGTTGCCGGGGCTTCATCGGGCCGTATCCCTCTGCCCCTCTGGATGAGCGCTATGTGGTTGTAAACGGATGACGACCCCCGACATGCGATGGTCATCAGCGTTGTTCAAGACTGTAACCGACGGCCAGGACAGTTGAGATAGCCGTCCGAACCGCGAGATGGATCACAGTGATCAGTGATCCGCCGAGTCTCGCCGAAAGTACGCAGAGGAGCCGCGCACTGTGCTGAACGAAGTCGAGCGCTGGCTGACCACCCGCTCCTGGTCCGTGACAGATCGCCCGCTCCACAAGATCCTGGCCGCGAAACGCGCCTCGGGCCAGTCGGTCAGTGTGGTGCTGCCCGCGCTCAACGAGGAGGAGACGGTCGGTGACATCGTCGCCGTGATCCGTCACGACCTCATGATGCAGGTCCCGCTGGTCGACGAGATCGTCGTCGTCGACTCCGGGTCGACCGACCGTACGTCGGAGGTCGCCGCGGCGGCCGGGGCACGGGTCGTCCACCGTGACGACATCCTGCCCCGCATCCCGACGGTCCCCGGCAAGGGCGAGGTGCTGTGGCGCTCGCTGCTGGTGACGAGCGGTGACATCGTCGCGTTCATCGACGCGGACCTGAAGGAGTTCAAGTCGGAGTTCGTCTCCGGGATCGTGGGGCCGCTGCTCACCGATCCGGAGGTCGACCTGGTCAAGGCGATGTACGACCGTCCGCTCGGCGCCGAGTTGAATTCGCTCGCCTCCGGCAAGACCGCCGGCCAGGGCGGGAGGGTCACCGAGCTGATGGCCCGCCCGCTGCTGAACATGCACTGGCCGCAGCTGGCCGGTTTCGTACAGCCGCTCGGCGGCGAGTACGCGGCCCGCCGTTCACTGCTGGAACAGCTGCCGTTCCCGGTCGGATACGGCGTCGAGCTCGGCATGCTGGTCGACGCCCTCCACCTGGTGGGGCTCGACGCACTGGCCCAGGTCGACGTCGGCGTCCGTAAGCACCGGCACCAGGACGGACAGGCCCTGGGCCGGATGTCCGCCGCGATCTACCGCACGGCCCAGCTGAGGCTGGCCCGCGGGCACCTGATCCGCCCGTCGCTCACGCAGTTCGAGCGGGGCGAGGACGGCTTCGAGCCGCGGACGTACTCCGTGGACACGGAGGAGCGGCCGCCGATGGCGGAGATCACGGAGTACCAGTCACGCAAGGTGGCGTAAACGCCCTGTACTGGCCGTATACGGACCACCCACGGAGCGGAACCGTACGTTTGAGCGTTTCCGGGCCTGGCTAGGGTGAGGCGTATGGCGTCAACGAGTGGTGCTGCACAGGTGCTGGTCGCGTCCAATCGCGGCCCGGTCTCCTACGAGGTACGAGAGGACGGCTCGCTGCGGGCCAAACGCGGCGGCGGCGGGCTGGTCTCCGGACTGTCGGCGATCGGGCCGGACGCGGGTGCCCTGTGGGTGTGCTCGGCGCTGGGCGACGGCGACCGGGAGGCGGTGCGGCGCGGCGTCGGCGAGACCGGCGTCCGCATGCTCGCCATCCCGGCCGACGTGCACGCCGACGCGTACAACGGCATCGCCAACTCGGTCCTCTGGTTCGTGCACCACATGCTGTACCAGACGCCGCTGGAGCCGGTCTTCGACGCGGAGTTCCGGCGCCAGTGGGCGTCGTACGAGACGTACAACCGCGCCTTCGCGGAGGCGCTGGCGGAGGAGGCGGCCGAGGGCGCGGCGGTGATCGTCCAGGACTATCACCTCGCCCTGGTCCCCGGAATGCTCCGCGACCTGCGACCGGACCTCCGCATCGGCCACTTCTCCCACACCCCCTGGGCACCGCCGGAGTACTTCCGGATGCTGCCGGACGACATCGCCGGCCAGCTGCTGCGCGGCATGCTGGGCGCCGACCGGCTCGGCTTCCTCACGCACCGCTGGGCGGACGCCTTCACGGCGTGCTGCGCGGAGTTCGCCGGCGGCCTCGGGGACACCCGGATCGGTGTGCACGGGCTGGGCGCGGACGCGGACTTCCTGCGCAGGCGGTCGCACGAGGCGGACGTGACCGAGCGGATGGCGGCGCTGCGGCAGGAGATCGGCGAGGGTCGGAGGGCGATCGTCCGGGTCGACCGCACCGAGCTGTCGAAGAACATCGTCCGGGGCCTGCTGGCGTACGGGCAGCTGCTCGACGACCACCCCGAGTGGCGTGAGCGGGTGGCGCACGTGGCGTTCGCGTACCCGTCGCGGCAGGACCTCGCGGTGTACCGGGACTACACGGCCGAGGTGCAGCGGGTCGCCGAGGAGATCAACGAGCGGTACGGGACGCCGGGCTGGACCCCGGTCGTACTCCACGTGAAGGACGACTTCGCCCGCTCCCTGGCGGCCTACCGCCTCGCGGACGTGGCCTTGGTCAACCCCATCCGGGACGGCATGAACCTGGTCGCGAAGGAGGTGCCGGTGGTCTCCGACGAGGGGTGCGTGCTGGTGCTGTCGCGGGAGGCCGGGGCGTACGAGGAGCTGGGCGAGGACGCGATCGCCGTGAACCCGTACGACGTGACCGCGACGGCGCGGGCGCTGCACGCGGCGCTGACCATGGGCCCGGAGGAGCGGGCGGAGCGGACGAAGAGGCTGGTCGCGGCGGCCACGGCGCTCCCTCCGGCCCAGTGGTTCCTGGAGCAGCTGCAGTCGCTACGGGCGGCGGTTTAGCGTTTAACGGCGTTTAACGGACCTGATCCGCGAGCCCTCGCATCAGCTGTACGACACCGGCGGGCCCGTCCACGACGAGGTCCGCGCGTTCGGCGAGCTCGGTCACCTCGGTGCTGCCGCTGCATACGAGGAGCCCCGGGACACCTTCGGAACGAAGCTTGTCGACGGCGGCGAAGGCGGGCAGATCACCGAGATCGTCCCCGGCGTAGAGGACGGCCTCGGCACCGACACCCCGCACGTACTCAATCAGGGCGACACCCTTGTCCATCCCCGGCGGCCGGAGTTCCAGCACCATCCGGCCGGGTTCGACGATGAGTCCGTGGCGGGCGGCGAGGTCGGTGAGAGGTCCGCGGAGGGCGTCGAAGGCGGCCTGGGGATCCTCGGCCCGCCGGGTATGCACGGCAACGGCCCGCCCCTTTTCCTCGACCCAGGTCCCTTGCGAGGCCCCGACCCGATCGAGAACCCCGGGGAGTTCGGCCCGGACAGCCGCAACGCCGGGATGCGGCGCCGGCGCGGTGATGCTCCCGCTCCTCGCATCCCACCGCTCGGCCCCGTAATGCCCGAGCACGACGAGATGCTCCAGCCCGTCGGCCCCTGCGAACCCTCCATACCGCACGGCCACCTCGGCCGGCCGGCCGGTGACCACGGCGACGGCGGCCACCTTGGGGGCGAGGGCGGCGAGCGCGGGTACGGCGTCCGGGTGGGCCCGGGCCTGCTCGGGGTCGGCCACGATCGGTGCGAGGGTCCCGTCGAAGTCGAGGCCGATCACGGCGTGCGCCGACCGCGTGAGGATGGCGTCGAGGCCGTCTCTGCCGGCCGGGGTGACGGGGGTCGGGAGGGGATGGTGGGAGTACGAATGGCTGCCCATGCCCCGACCTTACCGAGGGAACGTCACCGTCCCCGGCCGGGTCAGCGCTCACCCCGCCGCGCGTCCCTCACCCGCCGCAGCCGATTGACCGTCACCGGATCATGAGCCAACGCCCGCGGATCATCCAGCAGCGCGTTGAGCAGCTGGTAGTAGCGCACAGGAGCCAGCCCCAGTTCCTCACGTATCGCCCGCTCCTTCGCACCAGGCCCGGAAAAGCCCCGGCGTTCGAGCGCGAGGATCACCTGTTCCCTGTACGGCAGCCGGCCCCCGTACGCCTCATCCATGCCCCGCACGGTAACGCCCACCACCGACAACCGGACAACCGGACAGCCGGCGACTACTCGTCCGCGTTCTCCTCCCGCACCGCCGTCGTCTGCAGCTGATCCAGAACCGTCGCCGGACTGGTCCCGGACGTGACCGCCTGCCCGATGCGCTTCTTGATGTCCGCGCTGACCGAGGCCCAGGAGGTCTTCGAGACGGGATACAGCTCGGAGAACGGCAGCTCCTCCAGGAACGGCTTCAGGTCCGCGTCCTGCTTCGCCGTACTCATCACCGCGGACGCGGAGTCGGTGACGGGCAGCAGCTCGTACTCCCGGGAGAAGGCCAGGACGTTCTTCTCGGAGTACACGAAGTTGAGGAACTCACCGACCTGCTCGGCGTGACCGTTCTGCTTGAAGGCCATCATCCAGTCGGCCACCCCCATGGAGATCTTGCTCTTGCCGTCGATCCCGGGCATCGGCACCATGCCGAACTCGACGCCTTTCTTGGCGGCGATCTTCATCAGCGAGGGATGCCCGTTCAGCATCCCCACGTCCCCGGACGCGAACGCCGCGAACGCGTCCGCCCGGTTCAGCTTCCCCGGCGCCACCGGCCCGGTCAGCCCCTTGCCGACCAGGTCGTCCTTGAGCCAGTCGAAGGTCGCGACGTTCTGCGGCGAGTCGAGGCCGTACGTCCCGAGGTTGGCGTCGGTGTAACCGCCCCCGCCGCTGAGCAGCCACTGCATCGTCTCGGCCTGCGCCTCCTCCGCCCCGAGGGGCAGGGCGTACGGGTACTTCACCCCGTCCGCCTTGAGTGCCTCCGCGTCCTCGGCGAGCTCCTCCCAGGTGGTCGGCGGGGTGATACCGGCGTCCTCGAACAGGGCCTTGTTGTAGAAGAGCAGGCGCGTGGACGCGGCGAACGGCATCCCGTACTGCACCCCGTTCACCTGCCCCGCGTCCGCGAGCTGCCCGGGGAAGTCGGCCTGGACGGGGATGGAGAGGAGGTCGTCGGCCTTGTAGAGCAGGTCCTTCGCGGCGTAGTCGGCGTACGCGCCGATCTGTGCCAGGTCGGGCGCCTCCCCGGCGTCGACCATGGCCTTGACCTTGGCGTCCACGTCGTTCCAGGAGTACACGGTGACGTCGACCTGCACGCCGGGATGCTTCCCCTCGTACTCCTTGACGAGCTTGTCCCAGTACTTCTGGGAGCTGTTCGCCGCGCTGTCGCCGTAGTCGGCGGCGACCAGCTTCAGAGTCACGTCACCCGAGTCGCCGGCCGGCCCGCAGCCGCCGAGGGCCGCCGTCAGGCCCAGTGCGGACACCACCGCGATCGTTACCGTCCTACGCCGCTGCACTGCTCTTCGCCCCAAACCGGTGCTCGAAAACTTTTCGAAACGTCATACATAACGCCCGAAGATAAGGTCTACACCACGTAAGTGGACTAGACCTCTCGAGGGTACGCGGGCCACACTGTCTTTGTGAGACATGTCATCGCCCTCGATGTGGGCGGCACCGGGATGAAGGCCGCCCTGATCGGCGAGAACGGCGAGCTGCTCCACCAGGCCCGCCGTCCGACCGGACGGGAACGCGGCCCGGACGCGGTAGTCGACGCCATCCTCGACTTCGCCGCCGAGCTGCGCGCACACGGCGCCGAACACCTGGGCGAACCCGCGTCCGCCGCCGGCGTCGCCGTTCCCGGCATAGTCGACGAGCAGCAGGGCATCGCCGCCTACGCCGCCAACCTCGGCTGGCGCGACGTACCCCTGCGCGACCGTCTCACCACCCGCCTCGACGGCATCCCCGTCGCCCTCGGCCACGACGTCCGCACCGGCGGACTGGCGGAGGGCCGGATCGGCGCGGGCAAGGGCGCCGACCGGTTCCTCTTCGTCGCCCTCGGCACCGGCATCGCGGGCGCCATCGGCGTCGACGGCCGGGTGGAGGCGGGCGCGCACGGCTTCGCGGGCGAGATCGGCCACATCGTCGTACGCCCCGGAGGGACCCCCTGCCCCTGCGGACAGCGCGGCTGCCTGGAACGGTTCGCGTCCGCGGCGGCGGTGAGCGAGGCGTGGGCGGTGGCGACCGGCGACCCGGAGGCGGACGCGGCGGACTGCGCGAAAGCCGTCACGTCCGGAGACCCGAACGCCGTACGAGTCTGGCAACAGGCGGTGGACACCCTCGCCGACGGCCTGGTCACCGCCCTCACCCTGCTGGACCCGCGCACACTGATCATCGGTGGCGGCCTGGCCGAGGCGGGGGAAACCTTGTTCACACCGCTACGGGACGCCGTCCGGCGGCGGGTCACGTTCCAGAAGCTGCCGTTGATCGTCCCCGCGGCGCTGGGGGACACGGCAGGATGCCTCGGTGCCGGCCTCCTGGCCTGGGACCTCCTAGACAACACCGACCGTACGGAGGTAACCGCCTGATGGCCAACGCCCCAGGGGCGCGGGGAACTGCGCGACCAGCCACGACGCACCCGCACCCCGCGACCGGCACAGCGCCCCTGATCCTCTCCGGCGCCGACGTGGTCATGCCCACAGGAACCGTCAAACAGGGCCAAGTGATCGTCGACGGCACCCGAATCGCCGGCACAGCTCCAGAAAACGCCCAGGTCATCGACGTAACCGGCCACTACCTGGTCCCCGGTTTCGTGGACATCCACAACCACGGTGGCGGTGGAGCCTCGTTCACTTCGGGCACCGCAGACGACGTGGTCAAGGGCATCCACACCCACCGCCTGCACGGCACCACCACCCTGGTCGCCTCAACCGTCACCGGCGACATGGACTTCCTCGCCCAGCGCGCCGGCCTCCTCTCCGAGCTGGCCGAGCAGGGCGACCTCGCCGGCATCCACTTCGAGGGCCCGTTCATCTCCCCGTGCCGCAAGGGCGCACACTCCGAGGAGCTGCTGCGCGACCCGGACCCGGCGGAGGTCCGCAAGCTGATCGACGCGGCACGCGGCACGGCGAAGATGGTCACCCTCGCCACCGAACTGCCGGGCGGCATCGACTCCGTACGCCTCCTCGCCGAGCACGGCGTCATCGCGGCGGTCGGCCACACGGACGCGACGTACGAGCAGACGGTCGAGGCCATCGCCGCGGGCGCCACGGTCGCCACCCACCTCTTCAACGCGATGCCACACCTCGGCCACCGCGCCCCGGGCCCGATCGCCGCGCTGCTGGAGGACGAGCGGGTGACGGTCGAGCTGATCAACGACGGCACGCATCTCCACCCGGCGGCCCTGGAGCTGGCGTTCCACCGTGCGGGCGCGGGCCGGGTCGCCTTCGTCACGGACGCGATGGACGCGGCGGGCTTCGGCGACGGGCGTTACATGCTCGGCCCGCTGGAGGTGGAGGTCGCGGACGGCGTGGCCCGCCTCGTCGAGGGCGGCTCGATCGCGGGCTCCACCCTCACCCTGGACCGCGCTTTCAAGCGGGCGGTGACGATCGACAGGCTGCCGGTCGAGGACGCGGTGGCGGCCCTGTCGGCGAATCCGGCGAAGCTGCTGGGCATGTCGGACACGATCGGATCGCTCGAACCCGGCAAGGACGCGGACCTGGTGCTGCTGGACTCCGACTTCGACCTCAAGGGCGTGATGCGCCGCGGCGAATGGGTGGTTGAGCCCCAACTGGGGTGAAGTGTCCTGCTGTTGAGGGCGGCGGTTGTCCTGCGAGACTGGGACGACCGCCGCCCGTTTGGCATGATCGGCCCTCCGGAAAGCCGGACGGCAAGCGCATTCAGAGAATTTCTGCGGGGGAGGTCGGCCCAGGTGATCCTCACGGTCACGCTGAACACCGCTCTCGACATCACCTATCGCGTACGGGGCCTGCGCCCGCACGCCTCCCACCGCGTCTCCGAGGTGACCGAACGCCCCGGCGGCAAGGGCGTGAACGTCGCCCGCGTCCTCGCGGCCCTCGGCCACGAGGTGACGGTGACGGGCTTCACGGGCGGCGCGACGGGCCGCGTCGTCCAGGACCAGCTCACGGCGACACCGCGCGTGGTGGACGCGCTGGTCCCGGTGACGGGCGCGACACGGCGCACGATCGCGGTGGTCGACGAACACACCGGCGACACGACCCAGCTCAACGAACCCGGCCCGACCGTCACCCCCGCCGAGTGGTTCGCCTTCCAGGAGGCCTACGAGGGCCTGCTCACGTCGGCGACGGCGGTGGCCCTGTGCGGCAGCCTGCCGCCGGGGGTGCCGGTGGGGGCGTACGCGGGCCTGGTCCGTACGGCGAAGGCGGCGGGCGTCCCGGTGCTGCTGGACACCAGCGGCGAACCCCTGCGCCGCGCGGTCGCCGCCCGCCCGGACCTGATCAAACCCAACGCCGACGAACTGGCCGAACTCACCGGCTCCCACGAGCCACTGCGCGCCACCCAGGACGCGCGTCGCCGGGGCGCCCGCTCAGTGGTCGCCTCCCTGGGCACGGAAGGCCTCTTGGCGGCGACCCCCGAGGGCCGCTGGCGCGCCGTCCCCCCGGCCCGCCTGCACGGCAACCCGACGGGCGCCGGCGACTCGGCGGTCGCGGGCCTGCTGTCGGGACTGGTGGAACAACTGCCGTGGCCGGACCGGCTGGTACGGGCGGCGGCCCTGTCGGCGGCGAGTGTGCTGGCGCCGGTGGCCGGGGAGTTCGACGCGGGGACGTACGAGGAGTTGGTGGGGCGGGTGGCGGTGACGGGGGAGGTCAGCGCGGCGTGATCTAGCTGTCCACGTCCTCGGTGATCGAGAACTGGTCAAGATTCGCGTTGCACTGATTGCCGTCGTTACAGGCGAGCTCGATGGTGTTCGTGCCCTTGGTCAGGTTCACGTTGGCCCACGTGGTCTGCCAGCCCTTTTCCCAGTCCCCCTCGGGCGTCTTGCCGAAGTTCTCCATGTTCAGCGGCCGCGAGTTGGCCGTGCCGTTGACCACCAGCGTCGCGTTGGCGTCCACGCCCGGGATGCCGTAGCGCACATAGAGCCGGTAGGTGCCCTTCTTCTCGATGCCGTCGACGGTCCAGGTGACCTTGGCACCGACCTGGTTGAAACCCGCTACGTAGACGCCGCCGTCCGCCTTCGCGCCCTTCACGTCCGACGCCGTGACGGGACCGCCCTGAAGGCGCAGCGCCTTCGCGTCGATCGCCGGCAGGTCCGTCTCGCTCTCCGCACTACTGCTCGCCGACGGACTCGACTCCGCGCTCTGCTCGACCGACGGCGTGCTGGACGGGTCGCTACCGGCGGAGTCCTTGTCGCCGTCGCCGCCCAGCATGGCCACGCCGATGCCGATCACGACGGCCGCGACCACCGCGATCGCGCCGATCAGCAGCCCCTTGGTGTTGGGCCCAGGGCCACGACCGTTGCCGTTGCCCCCGCTGTACGCCGGCTGCTGGGGAGCCGTCGGTGCCCCGCCGGGGAACGTCTCCGGCGCCGCGTAGTGGGTGTTCGACTGACCGTACGTGCCCTGCTGCGGCGGGACCTGCCCATGCGGCGCCGCCGGCTGCTGCTGGCCGTACTGGCGCTCCCCGACCGCACGCACCCGGTTGACGGACCCGGGATAGCCGTAGCCACCGGACGGCGGCTGGGCCCCGTTGGCCTGGCCGTCCGCGTAGAGATAGCCGAACGGGTCGTCGTCCTCGGGCGGCGTGCTCGCGCCGTTGTTACCGGACGTCATCCCAGGTACTCCTAGCAGGTGCGGATCACAGGTGGCGATCGGATGCGGTACGTATGGGTGGTGAGAAGGGCGAGCCTACCCGCTCCTGCTGGCCCAAACAGGTGACTCGGATCGCATCACATCGCTGACCTGCGGGTTACCCCGCGCGTCGGTGTTGTTTGGGACGAGATCGTTTCTCTATGTACATCCGCTCGTCAGCGGACTTCAACACTTCGTCCGCCGTCATCCCGCAGTGTGCCCATCCGATGCCGAAGCTGGCGCCGACCCGCATGCCGCGGCCGTCGACGCGGATGGGCTGGATGATCTCGTTGCGCAGCCGTACGGCGAGATCCTGGGCGTCGGCGCGGCCGAGCCCGTCGGCGAGGACGACGAACTCGTCGCCGCCGAGCCGGGCCACCGTGTCGCCGTCGCGGACGCCGCGGGTGAGCCGTCGGGCGACCTCGATGAGGACCGCGTCCCCGGCGTTGTGCCCGAACCGGTCGTTGATCGACTTGAAGCCGTCGAGGTCGCAGAAGAGGACCGCGAGCCCCTTGGTGCCGTCGTCGCGCTCGCCCTCGGGGGCGACGGTGTGCACATGGTGGTCGTAGGCGTCGAAGGCCTCGATAACGCCCGGCCGGAAGTCGAAGCCGTGGCCGTTGGCGTCGAAGGCGGGGTGGCCGTAGGCGGTGTCGATCGACTCGAGGACGCCGGGCTGGGTCTGGCGCCGGCACAGCCGGGAGGAGAGGCGGGCGCGCAGTTCGGCGGAGTTCGGCAGGCCGGTCAGGGAGTCGTGGGAGGCACGGTGGGCGAGCTGGAGCTCGCGGCGCTTGCGGTCCTCTATGTCCTCGACGTGGGTGAGGAGGAAGCGGGGCCCGTCGGCGGCGTC
The DNA here is from genome assembly GCF_001514305.1 of Streptomyces dysideae. GTDB lineage: Bacteria > Actinomycetota > Actinomycetes > Streptomycetales > Streptomycetaceae > Streptomyces > Streptomyces dysideae. The sequence goes on along the minus strand of NZ_KQ949081.1, from coordinate 156,512 downwards.
GGCGACGACGGAGTTACGCAGGGACACCCAGACGTAGGTGCCGTCGCGGCGGCCGAGGCGGAGTTCCGCGCGGCCGCCTTCCGCCGAGGTGCGCAGCAGTGTGCCAATGTCCTCGGGGTGGACGAGGTCGGAGAAGGAGTAGCGGCGCATCGCGGAGGCGGGGCGGCCGAGGAGGCGGCACAGGGCGTCGTTGGTGCGCAGGATGCGGCCGTGCTGGTCGCCGCCCATCTCGGCGATGGCCATGCCGGAGGGGGCGTACTCGAAGGCCTGCCGGAAGCTTTCCTCGCTCGCCCGCAGGGCCTGCTGTTCCCTTTCGAGCCTGACCAGTGCGCGCTGCATGTTGGCACGTAGACGCGCGTTGCTGATCGCGATGGCGGCCTGGAACGCGTACATCTGGAGGGCCTCACGCCCCCACGCGCCCGGCATCCGGCCGTTGCGCGGCCGGTCCACGGACAGGACGCCGATCAGCTCGCCGCACGCGCCGCCCGGCACGCCGGGTGTGTACATCGGCGCGAAGAGCCGGTCCGAGGGGTGCCACTCGTCCTCGAAGCGGGGTGCGGGCCCGTCGGTGTACCACTGCGGGACGTCGTCGTCGTCGAGGACCCAGCCCTCGGTGTGCGGTATGAAGCGCAGGTCGCCCCAGGCCTCGCCCATGCCGAGCCGGCGCTCCCAGGACTCGCGCGAGCCGACGCGGCCGGTGATGAGGGCCTCGGCGGCGGGGTTCCCGGCGAAGGCGGCGACGACGAGGTCGCCGTCCGGCCGTACGAGGTTGACGCATGCCAGCTCGTACCCGAGGCCGTTGACCACGCCGTCGGCGACGGTCTGCAGTGTGTCCGCGAGGCTGCGGGCCGTGTTCATGTCGGCCATGACCTGGTGCAGCTGTCGCAGGGTCGCAAGACGGACGTAGGGTTCCGACTCGGTCTCCATGCTCGCCCTCCCCCCGAGACCTCGCAGCGAATCAAGGGTTCTCTTCGGCGTATCGTCCTAGCAGCTTCCCTGCCACTGAATCACAGCGCGCTGCCCACTCGGTACACAGGGTCAACAATTAATGCCCCTTGTGACTCAAGTCACAACGAAACGTGAACAATTGAGCAGTGTTTCTGCGTTTTTCCTGTGCGTTCACTGAACGCAAACTTTGTGCGCGTGTCGAGATCATGCCCGCCGACAGGCCGGGAGACGGATAGGCCGGGAGACCTAGGTCCGTTCTCGGCCCGAGGGCCGATGTGGTGCGTGCGCACCGGAGATTAGCGTTTCCGGCGTGCCGAACACTCCCCCCGCCGCGCCGCCCCTGTCCAGTCCCCGGTCCCCCGCCGGGCATGCTGAGGGGGTGAGCAACGACGAGTTCCGCGCCGCCATGACCCGGCTGGCCGCGGGCGTGGTCCTGGTGACGGCCCGAGAAGCCTCGCTCGACCCGGACGACCCGCGGGCGCCGGTGGGCGAGGACGTCGGCATGACGGCGACGGCGTTCATGTCAGTCTCCCTCGACCCGCCCCTGGTCCTGGTCAGCCTGCGCAACGGCTCCCGCATGGACGACCTGCTCGACGAGCAGCCCCTGTGGGCGGTGTCGGTGCTCTCCGAGAGCCAGCGGCACATCGCCGGCCGCTTCTCGATGAAGGGCCGCATCAGCGACCGGCTGCTGTTCGAGGACATCCCGTACGTCCGCGGCGAGGCGTCCGGCGCTCCCCTGCTCGGCGGCGCCCTGGCGACCCTGGAGTGCCGGACCGAGCAGCGGGTGGTCGCCGGGGACCACACCCTGGTGATCGGGCGCGTGCTGACGGCCACTCTGCCGAGCGCGGACGGGGGACCGCTGGCGTATTTCCGGGGCAGATACCGGCAGTTGGGCTGACCCGAAATCGTTGGCGAACCACTGACGGCCGTCCTACGGTGCGCGGATGACGTCGACTTCCGCACTCCGCCTCGAAGACATCACGCCTGAGAACTTCGAGGCCGCGACCGGTATACGGGTTCGCCCCGAGCAGGAATTCGCGGTCTCCCCGGTGATGCAGTCCCTAGCCGAGGCGTACGTCCACCCCGCCGGCGTCGCCTGGCCGCGCCTGATCGTCGACGGCGACCGTCCCGTCGGCTTCCTGATGGCCTTCTTCGACATCGACTGGCGCGACGACGGCACCCTCTTCCGCTCCGGCCTGTGGCGGTTGAACATCGCGGCGGACGAACAGGGCCGCGGATACGGCCGGTTCGCGGTCGAGTCGGTCGCCGCGGAGATCCGCCGCCGGGGCGGCAAGGAGCTCTACGTCACCTGGCATCCCGGCCCGGACGGCCCCGAGGGCTTCTACCTCGGGCTCGGTTTCCGCGCGACGGGGGAGCTGGCCGAGGGCGAGAGGGTGGGCGTACTGGACGTCTCCTAGTCACGAGTTGCGGAGATCTCCGGTCACGGTCTACCAGGTTCATCGGTAGTGCTCCGCCGTTCACGGCGGAGGTGAAGCCGACCCGGTCGTAGCGGCGCGGAGCGCCGCGGCATCTGGTGCTGTCATGAACCGGCGCGGAGCGTCGGGGCGGCATTCCGGCGGAGCCGGAGTGAGCGTGGTCAGGTCGGGCGTTGCTGCTGCCGGATGTACTGCTTGACGACGGTGAGGGGTGCTCCGCCGCAGGACGCGGCGAGGTAGGAGCCGGACCAGAAGCGACCGCCCCACAGATAGCGGCGCACGTGGGGTTCGAACTCCTGGCGCAGGCGGCGTGAGGAGACTCCCTTGAGGGAGTTCACCAGCTTCGACAGGGCGACCTTGGGCGGATAGTGCACCAGGAGATGGACATGGTCGTGTTCGCCATTGAACTCACGCAGTTCGGCCTCGAAGTCCGCGCAGACTTCCCGCATGATCTCCTCGCACCGGTCCAGCATCGCCTCCGTGAACACTCCACGACGGTATTTGGTCACAAACACCAAGTGGGCATGGAGGTTGTAGACCACATGACGACCGGTTCTGACATCTCTGTTCGGCTTCCAACGAGGTGACATAAACCAAATGCTAGCGTCGACGCCCATGGGGCAACAGGACAGCCGGCAAGGGCTGGTGAAGCGGCAGTTCGGGCATCGTGCCCGGCTGGCGCTCGACCCTGCCCAGGTGGCGGTCCTGGACACACAAGGGCATGCGGCGCGTACCACCTGGAACCTGCTGCACGACTGGTGGACGATGCTCCCGAAGGCGAAGCGGACCCTGGCGGCGGCCGACGCGGTCATCCGCCAGGGCCGCAGGGAGCTGGACTGGCTCGGCGCGCTGCCCGCGCAGGCCGCCCAGGCGGTGCTGAAAACCTACTTCCAGGCGTGGAAGAACTGCTGGGAGGGCCGGGCTCAGGCACCTGAGTTCAAGGCCCGCTTCCGCACGAGGATGAGCATCGACATCCCGCAGGGCCGCGACCTGCACGTGGTGCGGGTGCACCGCCGGTGGGGCATGGTCGACATCCCCGAGCTCGGCCGGGTCCGCTTCTGCTGGACCAAAGACCTCCCCGTCGGCAGGCACGCGGACAAGGACAACAAGATCACCGGGGCGCGGCTGGTCAAGGACGCCCTGGGCTGGCACATCGCCTTCCGCGTCACCACCCTGGCCCCCGCCCCCGGCCCGCATCCCGGCCCGGAGGCCGGCATCGGCGCCGGCATCACCGTCCCGCTGGCCCTGTCCGACGGCGAAACCGCCGAACACGGCCCTTGGCTCAGCAAGAAGGAAGAAGCCCGCCTGCTCCACCACGAGCAGCGAGCGGCCCGCCGCAAGAGCCACCGTAAGAAGGGCGAGCGCACCAGCCGCCGCCTGAGCAAGACCTATGACCGGATCGCTCGTATCCGCGCGACAGCCAAACGCCGACGCGAGGACTGGCAGCACAAAACCACCACCGCCATCGCCGACACGTACGGCACGGTGGTCGTCGAAGCACTGCACATCACGAACATGACCAAGTCCGCGAAGGGCACCGTCGAGCAGCCGGGCAGGCAGGTCGCGCAGAAGGCCGGCCTGAACCGCTCCATCCTCGGCGAAGCCTGGGGACGGACCGTGCACCTCCTGGCCTACAAGCTCGCCCGCCGGGGCGGACTCCTGGCCGAGGTCTCCGCCCCGGGCACCTCCCAGGAATGCGCCCAGTGCCACACGGTGACCCCGGGCAGCCGGAGGAACCAGGCCGAGTTCGTGTGCAACAACCCCGCGTGCGGCTGGGAAGGCAACGCCGACACCAACGCCGCCCGCACCGTGCTTCACCGATACCGGACGGGCCACGCGCTCGTCCCGGCTGCCGGGAGGGCAGTCGTCAGGCGCGCTTCGAACGGCGTCAAACCCGCCACCGCAAGGTAGGCAGGAATCTCCCGGATTCATCCGGGAGAGAGCTTCAACCCCAGTCCCGGCCGGACCGCCCCCGCTTGGTCTGGGACCGCTGCTTCTTCACCCGAAGCCGCCGTTCGTTGATCCCCCGGGGGATCCGGGTCGGCTTGCGGGGCTTGGGCGGGGGTGCGGTGGCCTCGGCGAGGAGGGCCGCGAGGCGTACGGCGGCGGTCTCGCGGTTGCGCCACTGGGAGCGGTGCTCGGAGGAGCGGACGGTGACGACGCCGTCGACGAGCCGCGACGCGAGCCGCTCCAGCGCCCGCTGCTTCCACACCTCGGGGAGCGCCTCGGTGTTCGCGAGGTCGAAGCGCAGCTCCACCTGCGAGTCGCTGGTGTTGACGTGCTGCCCACCGGGCCCCGACGACCGCGAGAAACGCCACATGAGCTCGGCCTCGGGGAGCGAGACGGAGCCGCGGATGACATGGGGACCGGACATGTCCCCCATGGTCGCGCGGATGTCCGGTCCACGTCACGCGAATATCGCCCGGGCGGCCCGTTTGCCGACGCATCCGAGTAAAGAAAGTAAAGAGAGCAGGAACCTCTGGTGCCCCCCTTCGCGTTCATAGGGGTAGCTGTAGCTTCTAGCCGTAGCTTGTATGCCGTACTGCCGTACCGAAACGAGGGAAGGGACTCCCAATGGCTGTAAGCCTGTCCAAGGGTGGCAACGTCTCGCTCACCAAGGAGGCTCCGGGCCTGACCGCCGTCACCGTGGGCCTCGGCTGGGACGTCCGCACCACCACCGGCACGGACTTCGACCTCGACGCCTCCGCGATCGCGGTCAACCCGCAGGGCAAGGTCTACTCCGACGGTCACTTCGTGTTCTTCAACAACAAGCAGACCCCGGACCAGACCATCGTCCACACCGGTGACAACCGCACCGGCGAGGGCGCGGGCGACGACGAGGCGATCAACGTCAACCTGGCGGGCCTCCCCGCCGACGTCGACAAGATCGTCTTCCCGGTCTCGATCTACGACGCGGAGAACCGCTCGCAGAACTTCGGCCAGGTCCGCAACGCCTACATCCGCATCGTCAACCAGGCCGGCGGCACCGAGATCGCCCGCTACGACCTCTCCGAGGACGCGGCCACGGAAACGGCCATGGTCTTCGGCGAGCTCTACCGCAACGGCGCGGAGTGGAAGTTCCGCGCGGTGGGCCAGGGCTATGCGTCGGGGCTGGTGGGGATCGCGCAGGACTTCGGTGTGAACGTCTGACGTCCACCTGCGTTTGCTTCACGGGAGCCCCTCGCCGCGGTGCGGCGGGGGGCTCCGGCTCATCGGTCCCACCCCGTGGGGCATCAGGGCACGGGCGTGGGTGAGTACTCCGCCTGCGGGACGGCTCGCTCCCACACCGCTTCGAATGCGCTGACGCAGAGACGGAGCAGCTCTGCGTCCTTCGTGAGTTCCCACCAGTCCTCCGGGCTTTCACCGTCCCCGGTGAAGTGAAGGACCAGAACAAGCTCGTCGTCGAACACCCAGAAGTCGTTGCCCGGGAAGGCGATGTCCGTCGCCCGCCGCCGCGACAGCCGGCGGATCTGCTCGCCCGCCTGCACGTTGGCGTCCGACACGTGGTGCTCGAAGCGGATGTACTCCGACTCGGGGACAGAGAAGACGCGGGCCCGGCGGATCGTGACACTGCGGTCTGTGGCGTCTCGGACCCACCTGAGCCAGGGCCGGGCTGCGGGGGCATTGTCCTCAGGAGCATTGCGTACGCCATTCCGCCAGGCGACGTAGCGGGGATCGGAAGTCATATAGCCGTCCCGCATCTCCAAGTGCACGGCAGAGCGACGGGTCTTGCCCAGCAAGTCCTCGAACGACGGCTCCGTTGTCAACCTTCACCTCCATGGCGACAAGGACAGTGCAGCTCGGGCTTCGCACGGTTCGGCGAACACGTCACCAGAGCCAGGGACAGGTACGCGGGGCGTTCCAGATAGAAACCGAGCGACACGTCCCCGCCCCACCCCAGCCGCTCCACAGCGGCGTTGGTCAGGGAAGCCAGGTGAGTGGTGTCCCACTCCCTCTCGGCAGTGAAGCGGGGCGCGTACTCCGCCAACCGTTCTCCGAGCCACGCCGCCGCTTCCTTCGGCTCGTCCCATGTCCCCCGAACCAGCGTCCTGGGCTTGACCAACCAGTAGGCCGTCTCCAGAGGCGGCAGGTCCACCACGGAGAACTCCGCCGCCACCTCGCGATACCGCTGGATCACTTCCGGCTTGCTTCCGGCCGGTGGAGGTTCGGGGTGCGGGGGCCGCCGTAGGGCGTCATCGTCGAAACGCCGTTTCGGGCCCGCCCACAGATAGCCGTGATGGTGCAACGTGCGTCCCGTTCCTACGCAATGGGGATGGGAAATGGCCGGCCCCGACCCGATGGACAGAGCAGGTCGGGGCCGCCGACGAGCAATGACCGTCAGGCCGAGAGCCCGAACCTCGCCGGATCGATACCGGCCGCCGTCAGCTCTGCCGACGTGAAGCGCAGTGGCTCCATGTCCGGTCGTTTGCTGTCGCCGAGAGCCCAGGCGTCCGCTCCGATCCGGGCGAGGACCACGCACCCTTCGGTGCACGGGCCGCCACACGCCTGGACGAAGTCGACCGCGTTGAGGTCGAGTGCGTACAGGTCGGTTCCGTTCTGCATCGTTGTGCCTCCTGATCGCTGTAGCGGCCATGGACAGGCCGCCAACCGCCCCCGGATGGGCGGAAGTTCATGAGGAGTGGCAGTGGATCCGATGCGGAGTGCTACGCCCCTGTATCCGAAGCGGTAGCGGTCGGGCGCCGCCCTTCGGCGGCAGTGCGAAGCGCCTCCGCGATCTGTTCCGCATGTTCGGCGCCGAGTATTCCCACGTGTACGAGCGGCTTGCCTGAATGGGTGACCACTGGCCGCAGCCGCTCCGGTACCCGTGCCGAGATGCCGAGGGCGGCCAGCGCCTTGCAGAGTGCCTCGGTGGCGTCATCTGCCCTACTGCGACTGTGCCGCCACGTCTGCATGTCCATCAGTGCGCTGCTGCCTGGTGATGACGCAGTTCCACATTGCGGTCCGACGCAGCGCTGTGATCACCGCTGGAGCGGGCGTTGCGTCTGGCGACCACGAGGGACAGGCACTCGGCACAGCCCGGCTCGGCGGCAGGCTCGGCCGGGAGCTCGGTCAGGGCGTAATCCTGCGGCTTCTGCGTCTCCATACGTGACCTCCCGGCATGCTCAGCTCGTCCCAACGACCGTAGGAAGGCGGGAAGTCAGTGGTCCACGACGTTGCATGAGATTGCACGGCAATCACCCGAGCGAGTCCATGGCTCCCGTGATCAGAGCGCGAGCACTCGCACCGTAGACGGCCAGTTCAGCCAGTTCCGCGAAGGTGTCGGCGTACGCACCCACCTCGCTGGGCTGAGTGATCGTGAGATAGCCAGAAACCAACTCGACGTTCACCTGCTCCGCATCGAAGATCCAGAACCCCTCTACCGGCATCCGCGAACGATCGGGGCGCATGGGCACCACACCCAAGCTGACGTTGGGCAACGACCCGACCGTGAGCAAGTGGCCAAGCTGTCCGATCAGAGCGTCTGCTCCACAGAGTCCGTTGCGCAGGACCGATTCCTCGATCAAGAACGCGAACTGCCTGCCGCCCTCGTACAGCACACGCTGACGCTCCATACGGGCAGTCACCGCCTCCCCCACGTCGTCCACCTCGACCCTGCGGCGCTGAACAGCGCGCAGCACGGCTTCGGTGTAGCCGTACGTCTGGATCAAGCCCGGAACGAGCCAGGACGAGTACGAGCGGAAGCGGTGCGTGCGCTCGAAAAGAGGCGAGCGGGCTTCTTGCGCCTGCTTGAGACCGGTGCGCTCCATACGGCGCCAACCGATCCACATACCCTCGGCAGTCCGCAGCGAGGCAATCAGATCGGCCATCTGATTCTCCGCCCCGCACGCCCGGCACCATGCCTGAATGTCGTCCGCCGATGGGGGCGTGCGGCCATTCATAATCCGTGACGACTTGGACGGATGCCAGCCACAGCGCTCTGCGATTTCACGTCCGGTCAGCCCAGCATCCCGACAGAGATCAGCGAGACGATCCGCTAGAACCTGCCGGGCCTGCTGGGCACTGGAAGACGGAGAGACAGCCATGGTCGCGACAGTCAGCGAGGCCGGTACTCCTCGTGAGGAATCGCGCGTTGCCACACGGCCTCAAAGGCATCGGCGCACAGTTTCACCCGCGCAGGATCGTCCGTGTACTCCCGACCGTCTTCGTCCAACTGCCCATCCCCTGTGAAGTGGTGGAAGAGCGCCTGCGCGTCGTCGAATACCCAAAAGTCCGTACCGGGCAACGCAAGATCGGTCACCTTCCGCCTCGGTAGCCAACGGACCAGTTCACCTGCCGCGATGTTGGTGAACGTGCCGTCGTACTCGTACCGCACATAGTCGCTGACCGGCTCGGAAACAATGCGAGCACGTCGGACGACGACGCCACGGGCGACCGCATCACGCACCGCGTCATGCCAGCCGCCCCACCACGAAGAGCGGTCAGCGGGGTTGGGCCGCTTGCCCTGCTGCCACGCGATGAATTCGGGGTCATCCAGCATGTAGCCGTCACGCATCTCAAGGTGCACCGCTGAGCGTTGGGCTTTCGCCAGGGCGTTACGCGCTGGTGGCTGCACGTGCAGTCTCTCCGGTCTCGTCGTCCGGGCGGGGGATGTACTTCAGCATGACCGCCGGCAACCTGATGATCGTCTCGTGGTCCGGGACGTCCGTGGAGTGGCCGGGGATCGAACCGACTTCCTGGCACTGCTTCACTTCGTCTTCAGTCGCCTTGTACGACTGGACGAGAAGGTCTCCCGTCTCCTCATGAAGCCAGATCGTCGGAGACTCGTCGGTCGGCGTATTGGGGATGATGCCGAGGAACTTCAGCGTCACGGTCGCTCCCGCTGTCGAGTGGCTTGCACCAGCTTGCACGAGCCTTGGCTTTGCGGGGTATCAGCGTCAAGGGAGGCCAGTAGGGCGCACGGGAGCACGGTGGCCGGAACCATCGGACTGCCGACCACTCACTGGTACTTGCTTCTGTAATGACGTATCAGGCCCAGCACGCCTTGAGGTGCCATGTTGAGTACGTCCTCAGGTGCGTCGCTCTCGCGGAGCAGGAGGCGGGTTTCGGCTCGGGCGAGTTCGACGCAGTTCTCGCCCCCCGCGCCCGAGAAGGAAGACTTCTGCCACTGGATCGGCGTCGGCTGGGGCATGCTCACAGCTCTCTGGTGATGGTGTGGATGAGTTGACGGGAATCCGCCGCGTCGAGGGACGAGCCTTCCGCGGTGTCAAGCAGTTGCCGGTACTTCTTGAGCTCGACACCGCCGCCCAGAAAGAAGCCGCCGACCACGGTGTCCACCTGGACGGTGTCGAGCTGCGGGACGACTCCCTCGGCGTAGAGCACAGGTTGATTCGCCTCGATGAAGTTCTCGCTGGCGAAGGGGATGACCCGCAGAGTGACGGACGGCGACTCCGAGACCTCCAGCAGGAATTCAAGCTGGTCCTTGGTGACTTTGCGGCCCCCGAAGCGCATACGCAACGCCGCCTCGTGGAGGATCACCTCAAACGGTGGAGGTACATCCCGTTCGAAAATCCGGCGTCGCTTCAACCGGAACTCCACCCGCACGTCTGTCTCTTCGCTCGGCAGCGCAGGGATGTGACCGGCATAGATGGCCCGTGCGTAGTCCTCGGTCTGGAAGATGCCCGGCAGGTTGACTGCTTGGACGGAACGCATGCGTGTGGCGTGGTGCTCCAGTTCGGCCATGTCGAGGAAACCGGGAGCGAGTACCCCTCGGTACTCGTCCCACCATCCCTGCCCGCGGTGTTCTCGGGCGATCGCGCAGAGTGCGTCGACCAACGCCGAGTCGTCGCAGGAGTAGAAGACCGCCAGCCGCCGAATGCGTTCCTCACTGATACCGATCCGGCCGGCCTCCATGTGGCTGATCTTGGCCTGGTCGCTGGAGATCAGTCCGGCGGCCTCGCGCGCCGTCTTACCTGCTGCTTCACGCAGCTTTCGCAGCTCGGCGCCAAGGCGGGCCTGCCGTGCGGTCGGGTTCTCTCTGGGCGGCATGTTTCCTTCCTCTGTTCACCTTGAGTCTGCCGTTCGGCAGCGACCCGGGTCCACTCACCCAACAGCAGGCTATGGCCCAACATTGCCACGGGGCATACATGCCACTACCTTCGATCGGGCAACAAGCTGCGCACCAGTAAGACCGCAGTGCAGCCAAGCCAGTTGGCGCGGCCGAGCCATGGCGGTGTGCAGCACAGAGCCTCGTACGACCACGCCTGATGAAGGAGCCCCCATGGACCCCAGCCCACTCGCCACCCACCCCCCGCAGCTCTACCGCCTCCGCGCCCCCAACACCGCCACCAGCCCCAAGATCTGCCGAGACATGGTCGCCCTGCTCCTTGAGGCCACCGGGCACGGCGAACTCGCCGACACCGCCCGCCTGTTGGTCTCCGAGATGGTCACGAATGTCGGCCTGCACACCGCCTCCCTCGACGTCCGGCTGGAAGCAGTCGTCCGGCATGACCGCGTACGCGTCGCCGTGTACGACGACGCCCCCGACGCCGAGCCTCACCCGAAGAGCCCCGGCCCACAGGCAGAAGACGGACGAGGCTTACTCCTGCTCGCCGGGCTCGCACAGGACTGGGGCGTGGCCCGGGCCGACAGCTGTCGCATGGGCGGCAAGGAGGTCTGGTTCGAGTTGCACGCGCCATCCCCCAACTGACCTGCGCGCATGCGCGGCCTTCGTATGCTGCCGGAACAGTCGGAATCGAAGACTCCCCTCCCCTTCGGGAGCGCCGCCGGCCGAAGGAACACCGTCGAGTCAGCCTCGTCAACCTCCAACTCTCCAGCATGACACCGCATTTGGGCGTGGCTAGCGTGAGAGCGTCAGAAGAAACCACGACGAACCACGAGACGATCACATCGGGGGATAGATCATGAGTTCACGTATGCGAGCAATCGGCCTGGCGGTGGCCACAGCGGCGTTGGTCGGGGGAGGTGTCGCGGCGGCACCTTCGGCCGGTGCCGCGGCCCAGTGCGAGACCGGCGAACTCTGCCTGTACACCGGGGCGAACTACACCGGCGCCACCCTCAAGCTCACCAAGTGCGAGTACGTAGACCTGGGAGACAAGGGCTGGGCCGGAGCGATCCGCTCCTTCGACAACAACCAGACCGGCGGACAGGTGGCCACCTTCTACACCACCACCCCGCTGGGCCGGACGATCGTCGCCACGTCCACGGCACCCGAGCAGATGCCCGTCTTCGCACAAGGCTCCCTCGTGGACGGCGTCGACGTCTGCTGACCGGATCCTGGCTGAAGCCTCCGGCGCCGAAAGCGCCGGGGGCTTCGGCGTACCCCGCGATAAGTTGCCCCGCGTGATCCTCACCCCCCTCCCCCTCACCCCCGACCACGACATCCCCGCCCCCCTCCTCACCGAACTCACCGCCCTCTACACCTCCAACCGCCACTTCCACGCCCTCAGCGGCGACTTCGCCGACCCGGATGACATCCGCCCGGAGCAGGTGGCGGCCGCGCTGGCGGAGGACCTCGCGCATCCGGACGCGGACGTGCTGCTCGCCCGTAGCGAGGGGCGGCTCGTCGGGATCGCGGTCACGCTTGCATCCCGACCCCGGCGACCCGGATCCGTGGATCGGCCTGCTGATGGTGGACGCGGCGGCGCAACGCCGGGGATACGGGAAGCAGATCGCGTCCCTTGTGGAGCATCGCTTCCGGGGCGCGGGGCGTGGTGCCGTGCGTCTCGCCGTTCTCGGCAACAACCCCAGGGGCCTGGCCTTCTGGACCGCGCTCGGGTACGAGGTCATCGATCAACGCGAGGATCGTCAACTCGGCCGACCGTGCGCCGTGCTGCGCAAGGAACTGTGAGGGGGCGTCAGGGCCTCTCCGGCTTCCCGTCCCCGTACAACCACGCCTCCCACACCGCCCCGAAGTCCTCGTCCGGCGCCATCTCCTCCACGTACGCCGTGAAGTCGTCGGTGTCCGCGTTGCCGTGGCGGTGGGTGGCTGCCCAGCCCTGGACGATGTCGTAGAAGGTGTCGTCGCCGACGGTCTGGCGGATCTTGTGGAGGACCATCGCGCCGCGCAGATAGACGGGGTTGTCGGAGATGTGCGCTGCGCTCGTCGGGTCGGCCGGCGGGAAGGACCAGAGGTCCTCGTGGTCGTCCTCGCCGTGGTCGTAGAGCGCGTCGAAGGTCTCCTGGGCGGTGTCGCCGCCGTGGTCCTCCTGCCACAGCCACTCCGCGTACGTCGCGAAGCCCTCGTTGAGCCACATGTCCCGCCAGGTCCTGGGCGTGACGGAGTTGCCGTACCACTGGTGGACGAGTTCGTGGACGAGGAGCTCGGTGTCGGGGATGCCGGGGAAGACGGGGCGGTTCTGGGTCTCCAGGGCGTAGCCGGCGGCGTCGGCGGGGGCGATGACGGCGCCCGTGGAGGCGAAGGGGTACGGGCCGAAGTTGTACTCCGCCCATTCGATGACCTCGGGGATCCTGGCAAGGACCGTGCGGCTCGCCTCGGCCTGTTCCGGGGTGACGGCGGTGTACACGGGCAGGCCGTCGGCGGTGGTGGAGCGGTGGATGTCGTACGTCCCGATGGCGAGTGCGGTGACGTAGCTCGCCATGGGCTCGGGGGTGTGCCAGTGGTAGGTCGTGCGGCCGTCTCGGGTGGACTGGTCGGTCAACTCGCCGTTGGAGACGGCCTGGACGCCCTCCGGCACGGTGACGTCGATGTCGTACGACGCCTTGTCGGACGGGTGGTGGTTGCCTGGGAACCATGCCATGGACCCCGTCGGCTCCCCGAGCGCGAGCGCGCCGTCCCCGGTGGGCAGCCAGCCCTCTTCGGAGCCGTCCGGGTCGGTGATCGTCTCCGGGGTGCCGGAGTAGCGGACGGTGGTGCGGAAGGTGTCCCCGTCGTCGAGGTCGTCGTGCGGGCGGACGGTCAGCTCCTGGCCGGTGCGGTTCCAGCGGGCGCGTTCGCCGTCGACGGTGACGCTGCCGACGTCCAGCCCTTCCAGGTCGAGGTCGAAGGCGGAGAGGTCCTTGGTGGCGCGGGCCGTGATCGTCGTGGTCGCGGTGAGGTGGCGGTCGTCGGGGGTGTAGGTGAGGTTCAGGTCGTAGTGGGTGACGTCGTAGCCGCCGTTGCCGGCCTTGGGGAAGTACGGGTCGCGCAGGCCGGGGCCGCCGGGGGTGCCGTGGACGCCGGTGGTGCAGGCGGTGAGGGTGAGGGCAAGCAGGACGGTCGGGACAACGGGCGCGGAACGGGACACGCCGGTGATCCTACGAGGCCGGGCGTGACACCATCCCTACGTGCTCGACATCGGCTACGCCCTCTCCAACCGCTTCCCGGACCCCCCGCAGACGGATTACCGCCGGGCTGACGTCCGCGCCCTTCGCCATGATCTGTTCTGCGGGGACGTCTACCTCGCCGACAGCAAGGCGGACCGGGAGTTGTCCACAGCCTGGGGATGGGTGCCGGTGCTCGACTTCGCGTGGGCGCTGTGCGACATCGTGGAGCAGTTGGACCGCGACCCGGCCGGTTCCCGCGCCGCCCGCCCCCAGCGCGCGGAACTGGACTTCACCGAGTCCACCGACCGGATGCTCTTCGAACGCCGCTTCGGCTGGGTCGACATCGAGGCCGACTGGATGCCGGCGGAGGAGGCTCCGCTGAGCTTCTCGCATGCGGAGCTTCGACGGGAGGCGCGGGACTTTCTGCACGATCTGATCGCCGACCTGGTCGATCTGCATGAGTCGCTGGGCGAGAACCCGGCGATCTGGACGCTGCAGGCACGGTTTCCCCGGGTCTCCTAGGAGGCAACAAAGGAGCCCCTCCCGTGTCGTACGGGAGGGGCTCCTTGCCAGAGCGCCGGGCAGGCCTTGCACCTACATCTCCCCGCAGGAAGCGGGGCGTCTTTCCTTGGACCACCAACGCAGCACCGGTTGCCGGGAGTTCCGGCGTCGGCGACAAGATCAATCGTAGCGGATCCGGCGGGGCGCTTGCGCCGCCCTACTCCTCCGCCTCCACCCGCACCCCCAACTCCGCCGCCAACACCGGTGCCAGATCCAGCAGTTGCCCCGGACTGATCACCGCCCCCCTCAGCCGCTCCACCCCCCGCGCGATCTCCAGCTCCGCCGCTCCCCGCAGGTCCACGTCCGTGAGGGTCACGCCGGTGAGGTCCGCGCCCTTCAGGGTGCAGTCCGTGAACGCGACCCGCTCCAGCCGCGCACCCCCGAAGTCCGGCTCGGCCAGGACGCAGCCCTCGAAGACGACGTCCCTGAGCCTGGCCTTGCGGAGGTTCAGGTAGTCGATCTTGCCGCCGCGGATCAGGACCCGTTCCAGTACGGCGCCGTGCAGTTGGACCCCGCCGAGGCGGGCGTCGACGATCTCGACGTCACGCAGCGTCGACTCGGCGAGGTCGGTGCCCACACCCCGCAGCCCCGTCAGGACCGAGTCGAGGAAACGGGCGTGATGCAGACGTGTCTCGTCCACCGCGCACCCCGTCAGCGCGCAGTCCATGAAGCGGGCGCCTCCGCCGTCCTGCCCGGCGAAGTCCTCGTCCTGGAACCGCAGCCCGTCATAGTCACCGTCCGGCTCCAGTCCCCCGCCCCTGTACGCCTCCAGCGGCGGCAGCCGCACCTCCGGACGCCGCGCGCCCTTCGCCCCCGCCCTCACCCCGGCCTTGCCTGCCGCCCCGCCTGTCGCCCGTGCTCCGCCCACCGCTCTCCTCGCCATGCCCCCATGCTGCCCCCCGCCACTGACAATCGACCTGACCTGCGAAGTCGCGCCCGATGTCACATTCCGGGCCGCTCAGGCCGTCGTACTGGCAGAAAGGCGACCCCAATCCGAGGGAGACCCCCAGCCATGCACCACATCACCGTCATCGGCGGCGGCTTCGCCGGGCTCACCGCCGCCGTCACCGCCGCCGAGGCGGGCGCCAAGGTCACCGTCCACGAAGCCCATCACACCCTCGGCGGGCGGGCGCGGACCGCCGAGGGACCGTACAGGACGAACGAGGGACCGCACGCCCTCTACAGCGGCGGCCCGCACTGGTCCTGGCTCAAGCAGCGTGACCTCATCGGCCCGCTCGCCCCGATCCCGCCCCTGGAGGCGGCCCGGCTGCGGCTCCGGCACCATGGCGTCCTGCGGCGCACCCCGCCCTTCGCCATGCTGAAGCTGCTGCGCCGCGGGCTTCCACAGGCGCCGGCGGACGCCGACTTCCTCACCTGGGCCACCGGCATCGCCGGCGAGGAAGGCGCCCGCGCCGCCGCCCACTACTCCGCCGTAGCGCTCTTCCACCACGACCCGGGTGCCCTGTCCGCCGCGTTCGTGCAGGAACGCCTGCGCCGTGCCACCAAGCTCCCGCCCGAGGCGCACTACCCGCGCGGCGGCTGGGCGAGCGTCATCGACCGCATGGCCGCCCGTGCCTGGAATCTGGGCGTCCGGATGGAGACCCTGTCCCGGGTCGACCGTCTCCCCGCCGACACCCCCGTCATAGTCGCCACCTCCCTCGACGCCGCCCGGCGACTCCTCGGGGACGACTCCCTGACCTGGACCAGCGGGCGTACGACACTCATCGACCTCGCCGTGCGCACGCGGCGCGGCGACGCCTTCGCGGTGTCCGACCTCGACTCGCCGGGCTGGATCGAGCGGTTCACCGCGCAGGACCGCAGCCTCGCCCCGGCCGGCGAGCAGCTCATCCAGGGGCAGATCCCGATCGCCCCGCACGAGTCGAAGGCCGACGGCGTCGCGCGCGCCGAGCGGCTTCTCGACCTCGCGTTCGACGGCTGGCGCTCGCGCGTCACCTGGCGGCGCGAGGCCGTCGCGAGCGGGCGTACCGGGGCCGTGGACCTGCCGGGTACGAGCTGGCGTGACCGGCCCGCCGTCGATCGCGGCGACGGCGTCTATCTCGCGGGCGACCAGGTCGCGGCGCCCGGCGTCCTGTCCGAGGTGTCCTTCAACAGCGCCCTCACAGCGGTGTCGTTGGCCCTGGGCAGGCGGACCCTTGACCTCAAGCATGCTTGAGGTTGAAAAGTGGGTGCCCAGCCACCGAGTTCACCGCCGATCACCAATAGGGGACCCCGCATGCACGCCATCCGGCTCCACACCTTCGGCCCCGCCGACCACCTCACCCTCGAGGAGGTCGACGCCCCGGTCCCCGGCCCCGGCCAGGTCCGCATCGCCGTGGAAGCGGCCGGCGTCCACCTCCTCGACACCGCCCTGCGCGAGGGCATCCAGGGCCCGCTGCCCGCACCGGTGACCCTGCCGACCACCCCGGGCCGCGAGGTCGCCGGCGTCGTCGAGTCCCTCGGCGAGGGCGTCGCCGCGCTCTGGCTCGGCAAGCGCGTCGTCGCCCACCTCGGCTTCGCCCCGGGCGGGTACGCCGAGCTCGCCGTCACCGATGTCGACCGCGTCCATGAGATCCCCGCCAACCTCGATGCCGCCCAGGCCGTCGCCATGATCGGCACGGGGCGTACGACGATGGGGATCCTGCAGTTCGCCGAGCTGGGGCCCGACTCGGTGGTCGTCGTCCCGGCGGCCGCCGGCGGCATCGGCACCCTCCTCGTGCAGTACGCCAGGAACGCCGGCGCCGACGTCATCGGGCTGGCGGGCGGTCCCGAGAAGGTGGCCCGGGTGCGGGAGAACGGCGCCGACCTCGCCGTCGACTACAAGGACCCCGACTGGGCGGAGAAGGTCCGCGCCCACCTCGGCGGGCGTACCGCCACCGTCGTCTTCGACGGGGTGGGCGGCGACGTGGCCCGCGAGGCCGTGGCCATGCTCGGCCCCGGCGGCAGTCACATCGTCTTCGGCTGGTCGGCCGAGGGCATCAAGGGCGGCCAGCCCTACCTCGTCGACGGCGTCTCCGAGCAGGTGCTCGGGCCGGTGATGATGCAGAAGACCGGCGGCCCCGACCCCGTACACACCCTTGAGCTCCGCGCCCTCGCCGAAGCCGCAGAAGGACGCCTCGTCCCGGCCGTGCAGCGCTTCCCACTCGCCGAGGCCGCGGCCGCGCACCGCGCCCTGGAGACACGCGGGACCACGGGGAAGGTGGTGCTGGAGCCATGAGCCAGCCGGACCCGTACCGCGGTGAATCCGCCGGGTGAATCCGCCGTCGGCGCCGACCCCCGCCGCTGGTGGGGCCTGGTGTTCATCGCCACCATTGGCAGCGCCTCCTACCTCACCGCCCACCTCTTGCACATCATGTGCAAAGGCTTCGTCAGTGACGTCCCGGGAGCGCTGCGCGCATACGCGGCCATCGCCGCCGGACAGGCCCTGATTGGCATGAGCCGATTCGCCCACGCCGGTATCGTCCGGATCGTGATCGACATCCCGGACGAACTGGCCGCATCACAGACGGAGTACAACGGCGAGGCGGGACGCGCCTTCATCGCCGGACTCCCGGAACTGACCGCCGAGTTCCTGGACCGCTGGGACCTGACAGCCGACGGACACCCCATGCACGGCGTCTGCGCCCTGGTCCTGCCCGTCGTCCGCGCGGACGACACACCGGCCGTACTGAAACTCCAACTCCTGGACGAGGAGAGCGAGGGCGAACCGGTCGCCCTGCGCATCTGGGACGGCGACGGAGCGGTCCGCCTCCTCGACCACGACGAGCAGACCGGCACCATGCTCCTCGAACGCCTCGACCCGTCCCGCATGCTCTCCCACCTCCCCGACACCCGCGAGGCCGTCCAGGTCATCGCCCACCTGCTCGCCCACCTCACCACCACCCCCGCCCCACCATGCATGCGCCGCCTCGGCGACATCGCACAGGCCATGCTCGACCAGACACCCCTGGCCCTGGAACACATCCCGGACCCGGAGACCCGCCGCCTCGTCGCCGACTGCGCCGCCGCCGTACGCGAAGTCGCCGCCGAACCCGGCGACCGCCTCCTCCACTGGGACCTCCACGACGAGAACGTCCTCGCCTCCGACCGCGCCCCCTGGCTCGCCATCGACCCCAAACCCCTCGCCGGCGACCCCGGCTTCGAGCTCTGGCCCGCCCTCGCCAACCGCTTCGACGCCGGCGAGATCACCTGGCGCTTCGACGCCATGACGGACGTCCTCGCCCTGGACCGCGCACGCGCGCGTGCCTGGACCCTCGGCCGGCTCCTCCAGAACGCCCTGTGGGACATCGAGGACGGCCGCCCGCTGGAACCCCGCCAACTGGAAATCGCCCACCGCCTGCGCACCCACAGGAGCTAACCCCCACCCAACGCCTCGCCGAGGTCACCGCCGGCGCCGTCTTCCACGACGGCCTCCACACCCTCGGCCCCTTACGCACCACCCTGAGATGGTCCCGCCGGGTGCGAACCAACCCGCCTTCCTTCGGACCGCCGGGCTCGGGTCATGGGCGTGGGATGCCTCCAAGGCGGCGATGGCGCGGGCATCGGTGTGGACGAACTTCCCGACGAGTTCGGCGGCCGTCTCCGGACATGCGGGTCAGGGTCGGAGGACAGATGCCGCAGCGCGGGCTGAAGGACCCGGTCCGGGCCCGGTGCACAGGTGTCGCCCTTACACCGGTCGCAGGCCAGGGCGTGAAAGGCGGAGATCCTGCCCCGGGCGTCGGGATCGTCGGCCATGGCGACGAGCACGTCCATGGAATCGGTGTCGACCAGGTGGTCGAGGAGGCGGCATCAGCCCTCACGGACCGCCGGATCCCCGCCTGACGCAGGCCGACGCGGATGGCGCTCAGCGCACCCTCGCCACGCCGCAACAATGCGCGGTAGGCCGCAACCGCGCACTGTGGGTCACCCAAGCAGGAGACGAGGGCCTTGTTGCCGGTCCTGACGAATCCAAGCATGACCTCGGTGTCGAGCCACGTCAGGAGGCCCGGCAGAAGGGATTTCCCATCCGCAGCGGGCAACGAAAAACCCCAGGTCAGAGGCGTCTGACCTGGGGTAGCGGAGCCCCCTGTCGGATTCGAACCGACGACCTTCGCTTTACAAGAGCGGCGCTCTGGCCATCTGAGCTAAGGAGGCATCGCGCACGACAACGCCGTACGCGAAGGCGGCTCCACTGTACACAGAGCCCGTTTCCCCAAGCCACGAAGTTCCCCACTCCACACGATCGCAAAACCGTGCGTAACCATCCGTGCACCCGTTCGTTGATCGGTCTGACGTGCTGTTCCGAAGATCGGTTCGTCGGGGAGGGGTCCATGGGGGAATCGGTGGAGAAGCCGAAAGCGCAGGGTGCGCCGCGCGGCGAAGAACCGCGCCGCCCGAGCGGTCGCCGCTGCGACCGGAGAGGGCCCTGAGCCCTGATCGGCACGTTCTGCCCGAACAGGACCGCGTACGCCGTGCTCGCACCCGTCCCGAACTGAGAGAGGAGGTCCAGTGCGATGAAGAAGTTCAAGCCGCAGCCCGGGTTCGTGGTCCAGGCGTACCGGTTCGCTCTGGACCCGAACGCCGCTCAGGAACGTGCGCTGCGTTCGCACTGCGGTGCCGCGCGTGCCGCGTACAACTGGGCCGTGGCCCGGGTCGAGGCGTCGTGGTGGCAGCGCCGCGCGGAGGAGTCCTACGGGATTCCCGAGGCGGAGCTGACGCAGTGGCGGCCGTGGTCGCTGCCCGCGCTGCGGAAGGCGTTCAACGAGGGCAAGCACAGCGACCCGCGGTGCGCGCACTGGTAGGAGGAGAACTCCAAGGAGGCGTACAGCACCGGTCTCGCGAATGCGGCTGCCGCGTTCGACAACTACGCCAAGTCCAAGCAGGGAGTTCGGTGCGGCGGGGGTGCGGGCGCTGGAGAGTGCGGGGCCGCCGGACGGCGAGGGGTGGGTCGAAGTGGAGATGTCGGTCGAGGCGGAGGCCGTCGCTGTGAGCGATCTGCTGAGGCTCGGTACGGAGGCGGAGGCGCTGGGTCCGGCCGGGCTGAGGCGGGCCGTCGCGGGGGCGGTGGCGGTGCTGGCGGAGCGTTACGCCGTGGGGTTCTGACCTGGCCGTAACATCGCCCGTCGAAAATTTCCGCGAAGTTCACAGGGGTCCGGGTACTGACAGACCAGGTGAACGCCAGGTACCGTCCTGACCCAGTTCACCCTCGTGGACTACACCATCGCGGATACGTCCGTGATGGCCCACCACCTTCCTACAACGGATCGTCCGGCACGTTCCTGCCGGTAGAAGGGGGCCCTTTCACCATGGCCACTGTTTCGTTCGACAAGGCGACCCGGATCTACCCGGGTTCCGACAAGCCCGCCGTCGACGGCCTGGACATCGAGATCGAGGACGGCGAGTTCCTCGTCCTCGTCGGTCCGTCCGGCTGCGGCAAGTCCACCTCGCTCCGCATGCTCGCGGGGCTCGAGGACGTGAACGCCGGCGCCATCCGCATCGGTGACCGCGACGTCACGCACCTGCCGCCGAAGGACCGGGACATCGCCATGGTGTTCCAGAACTACGCGCTCTACCCGCACATGACGGTCGCCGACAACATGGGCTTCGCGCTCAAGATCGCCGGCGTGCCGAAGGCGGAGATCCGCCAGAAGGTCGAGGACGCGGCGAAGATCCTCGACCTCACCGACTACCTGGCCCGCAAGCCGAAGGCGCTCTCCGGTGGTCAGCGTCAGCGTGTCGCCATGGGGCGCGCCATCGTGCGTGAGCCGCAGGTGTTCCTCATGGACGAGCCGCTGTCCAACCTGGACGCCAAGCTCCGTGTGTCCACGCGTACGCAGATCGCGTCGCTGCAGCGCCGTCTCGGCATCACCACCGTCTACGTCACCCACGACCAGGTCGAGGCCATGACGATGGGCGACCGGGTGGCCGTGCTGAAGGACGGTCTGCTCCAGCAGGTCGACTCGCCGCGCAACATGTACGACCGCCCGGCCAACCTCTTCGTCGCCGGCTTCATCGGCTCCCCGGCCATGAACCTGGTCGAGGTCCCGATCACCGACGGCGGTGTGAAGTTCGGCAACAGCGTGGTGCCCGTCAACCGCGAGGCGCTCAAGGCCGCCTCCGACAAGGGTGACCGTACGGTCACGGTCGGCGTGCGTCCCGAGCACTTCGACATCGTCGAGCAGAACGGCGACGCCGCCTCGTCCCTGTCGAAGGAGTCCGAGGACGCCCCGGCCGGTCTCGCCGTGTCCGTCAACGTCGTCGAGGAGCTCGGCGCCGACGGTTACGTGTACGGCAGCGCCAAGGTCGACGGCGAGCTCAAGGACCTGGTCGTCCGTGTCAGCGGCCGCGCGGTCCCGGAGAAGGGCGCCACGCTGCACGTCGTCCCGCGTCCGGGCGAGACCCACGTGTTCTCGACCTCCACGGGCGAGCGGCTCTCCGACTGACGCTCCGGAACAGGCAGTACAACCCGGGTAATTCACCCGGGTTGATGAGAAGGGCCCCGCAGGCTGCTGCGGGGCCCTTCTCGTTGTCGACAAATACCCCGGCAGACCGGTCATTTCGAGCAGTGTGCGTCAACCCACTACCCAAAAAGAGGCACTACTTCATCCCCCGAACCGGTGACTAAATGTCGCCAAATCATTACCCCGCGCTACCCTCACTCGCGTGAAGCACTCCACTACCCAACAGACGCGACGCGGCCGGGGCCCCGCCCGCCGAATCGGCCGTACCCTCGCTTTCGTCCTGCCCGTCGTCCTGGTTCTCTCCGGGACCCTCGCGGTCACCCGAGTCAACTGGTCGGGGAACCCCTCGAACTCGGTGCTCACCGCGGCGGACGCCGCAACGGCGTCCGGTGCCTCCTCGCGCGCCGTACGCCGGGCGCCACAGGACGTGCTGCGCGACACGCTCCTGACCGAGTTGCAGGAGCGGGACCCGGGCGTCGCCCTCACCCACCTCCAGCAGGCCGTCCACGACCGCCCGTCGCTCACCAGTCACTGCGTGTCCATCGCCCGCGCCCTGGGCCGCGCCGCGGTCCGTGTGTACGGTCCGACGCGCGCCCAGGCGTACTCCAGGCCCGTCTGCGACACGTCCTTCGCCTCGGGGGTCGCCGCGGCACACCGCTGAGCAATGACCGACGGCACAAGGCCGTGAGCGGGGCGCCGCGTACAGTTCGGGCATGACCGATCCGAGCGCCGCGTCCCGTCCTTCGCCTCGGGGGTCGCCGCGGCACACCGCTGAGCAATGACCGACGGCACAAGGCCGTGAGCGGGGCGCCGCGTACAGTTCGGGCATGACCGATCCGAGCGCCGCGTCCCGCCCCGTTCAAGCCGTCATCCTGGCCGGTGGCCAGGGCTCCAGGTTGCGCCCGTACACCGACGACCGGCCCAAGCCGATGGTCGAGATCCCCGGCACGGGGACACCGATCATCGGCCATCAGCTTGCCTGGCTCGCCGAGGAAGGCGTCACGGACGTGGTGGTCAGCTGCGGCCATCTCGCGGACGTCCTGACGAAGTGGCTGGAGACGGCCGACCTGCCGGTCCGTGTGCAGACGGTCGTCGAATCGGAACCGCTCGGCCGAGGCGGCGGCCTCAAGTACGCCGCCACGCATCTCCCCCACCCCGACCGCCCCTGGTACGCCACGAACGGTGACATCTGGACCCGTTTCTCGCTGCGCGACATGGCGGACTTCCACACCGAGCGGGACGCGGTCGCGACCCTCGCGCTGGCGCGGCCGCGGATTCCGTGGGGTGCGGTGAAGACCGACGGGTTCGGGCACATCACGGACTTCATCGAGGCGCCGCCCACGACGTACGAGATCAATGCGGGCGTCTACGTCTTCTCCCCTGCGTTTGCGGGGCTGTTGCCGGCGCGGGGGGACCATGAGCGCACCACGTTCCCTCACCTGGCCCGTGAGCGGCGTCTGGCGGGGTTTCCGATTCCGCAGGGGGCGTATTGGCGGGCCATCGACACCGCCAAGGATCTGACTGAGGCGGCTAAGGAGTTGGCGGCGCTGGGGCGCTGAAGGCCGCGCACGTCAAAAGATGGGCCCCGCACGGTAGGTACCGTGCGGGGCCCATCTCATCGTCGGAGTCAGCCGGTGGACGACGGGTTGCCCAAGAGGCCGCCCACCGGCTCAGTTACCCCAACAGGCCGCCTACCAGGCCCGGTTCGGAGGAGCCTTCGCCTGAGCCGCCTGTGGAGCCGGTGCCGCCGGAGGGGCCGCCGGACGTCGGGCCGGAGCTGGTGCTGGGGGCCTGGTCGGCCGGGGTGGACTGCTGCGGCGGGGCCTGGCCGGCCGTGCCCTGCGTCTGGCTGGGCGTGCCGACGCCCGCGGTGGCGGTGTCGCGGGTCGCGCCCGGCGTGCTCGCGGCGCCCGCGCTGGGCGTCGTGGACGCTCCCGACGTGGCGCCCTGCGTGGGCGAGGTGACGGCCGACGGCGTCCGCTTCTGCCGCTGGCGGGGCTCCTCGGGGAGCGGCGAGCCCGGCAGTTCGTTGCGCGGGGCCTCGCCGGGGCCGGGGACGACGATCCGGTCGGCGTCGCGGACGGCGCCGCCGAGGAGCGAGCCGACGAGCAGCGTGAGCCCGGCGACGACGGCGCTGACGAGGGCGCCGCGGCGCAGGACGTAGCGGCGCAGGTCCCAGATGTCGGCGCGGGGGCCGAGCCGCCGCCAGGCCATGCCGGCGAGGCGGCCGTCGATGGAGTAGACGGGGGCGCCGGCGATGATCAGCGGGGACCAGGCGGCGAGGTAGATGATGTCGGGGGCGTCGTAGGCGGGGACGCTCTTCCAGCTGACGGTGACGAGCAGTGCGGCCGAGAGCAGCGCGCCGAGGATCGCGGCGACCCGCTGCCAGCAGCCCAGGACCGTGAGGACGCCCACGATGACCTGGAAGAAGGCGATGACGAGTCCGGCGCCGACGGGGTGTTCGAGGGCGAACTGCCGCAGTGGCTCGGCGACTTCCCAGGGGTGCAGGGTGTTGAGCCACTTGACCATGGAGCCGCGCTTGCCGCCGTCGAAGTAGACGGGGTCGCAGAGCTTGCCCATGCCGGCGTAGATGGAGATGAAGCCGAGGAAGATGCGCAGGGGGAGGAGGACGACGCCGAGGTTCATCCGGCGGCCGGGGTAGTAGGCGTGCCGGGCCGGGTCGTCGCCGTGGCTCCTGCCGGGCGCCCCGTACACGTCCGTCTGCTGGGAGTCCTCGAACTCCTCGTCGCCGTAGGCGAGTTCCTCGTCGTAGGCGCTGCCGACGGTGGGCATGTCGGGCAGCAGCCGGGCCTGGTCGTGGGTGCGCTGGGCGCCGACGACGGGCGTCTGCATGGTCTGGGCCAGCGCGTCGTCGTAGCCGCCGTAACCGGCGTCGATGCGCGGAATGACCTGGGTGGCTCCGGCGTTGGCAGTCGGCTCCTCGCCGTGCAGGACGCTGCCGCCCCGCACGGCCTGGAGGAGCCGGTGGGCGCCGGTGTCGTCGGGCGCGGACTTGCCGCTCCAGACGACGGGCCGGCGGCGCGCGCCGGAAGCCGTGCCGGTCATGCCTGCTCTGTTCGCCGCACCCACGAGGGGGATGCGCGCGGTGTCCTCGGTGGCGGTCAGGTGCGGTGCGATCCGCCGGGACGGGGTGCGCCTCGTCGACGCGCCCAACTGCACGCGGAAACTCGCATGATTGACGATGACCTGCGCCGGATCGCTCGGCACCTTCACCATGCTCAGCGCGGGAGCGTCGTCGAATCCCGACGAGCGGTCCCCCGTGGGTGTGCGGGGTGTTCTGGTGTCCACACTCATCTAACCGAGTGACGTGTGTTTAGGACACTGCTATGACTGGGCGGATCTGTCCGGACCGCGTCAAGCTCGCCCTGTACGCCAGGATTGGCCCGTACGGGTGAAGAAGTGGACGCGTGTTCAGCGGCGTCGGCGCGCCGCCTCGTACAGCACGATGCCCGCGGCCACACCGGCGTTCAGCGACTCGGCGCCACCCGGCATCGGGATCCGCACCCGGTGGTCGCAGGTCTCCCCGACGAGCCGGGACAGCCCCTTGCCCTCACTCCCGACGACGATGACGACGGGCCCGCCGAGCGCCGGCAGCTCCCCGAGCTCGACCTCCCCGTCGGCGGCGAGCCCGACGACGACGATCCCGGCCTTCTTGTACGCCTCCAGGGCGCGCGTCAGGTTGGTGGCGCGGGCGACGGGCGTACGGGCGGCGGCGCCGGCGGACGTCTTCCACGCACCGGCGGTCATGCCGGCCGCGCGCCGCTCGGGTACGACGACGCCGTGGCCGCCGAACGCGGAGACGGACCGCACGACGGCACCGAGGTTGCGCGGGTCGGTGACGCCGTCGAGGGCGACGATGAGGGGGTCCACGCCGTCGTCGTAGGCGGCGTTGGCGAGATCCTCGGGATGGGCGTACTCGTACGGCGGGACCTGCAGCACAAGCCCCTGGTGGTTGAGCCCGTTGGTCATCCGGTCGAGCTCGGGGCGGGGCGCCTCCATGAGGTTGATCCCACCGCGCTCGGCGGCGAGCTGCAGCGCCTCGCGCACCCGCTCGTCGTTGTCGATGAACTGCTGGACGTAGAGCGTGGAGGCGGGCACGCCCTCGCGCAGCGCCTCGACGACGGGGTTGCGCCCGACGACGAACTCGGAGGTCCCCTTGCCGCCGCGGCCCCGGGGTGCCGGCCGGCGCATGGTCTGCTTCGCCTTGGCGCCGGCGATGCGGTTCTTCTTGTGTCCCTTGCGCATCTCGGCGGGCGGGGTCGGGCCCTTGCCCTCCAGGCCCTTGCGCCGCTGGCCGCCACTGCCGACCTGCGCGCCCTTCTTGCCGGACATGCGGCGGTTGTTAGCGGCCATGACCTACCTGTCTGTGTGGAGCGGTGGAGTGCGTACGTCTTTGTTATGTCTATGCAGTGTGCCGCCCGGAGGCCCGGGCGGCACAATCGATCACGCGGATCGTGGGTGTTTCAGCGCGGCCCGAGGCTCCAGCGCGGCCCCTGCGGGCTGTCCTCGATGACGAGGCCCGACTGCTTGAGCTGGTCGCGGATGGCGTCGGCGGTCGCCCAGTCCTTGCGGGAGCGGGCGGCCTCACGCTGGTCGAGGACGAGGTGCACGAGGCTGTCGACGACGCCGTGCAGGTCCTCGCCCTTGCCCGCCTCGCCGGCCCAGTGCGGGTCGAGCGGGTCGAGCCCGAGGACGCCGAGCATGGCCCGCACCTCTGCGAGCCGCGCGACGGCGGCTTCCTTGTCGTCGGCGGCGAGGGCGGAGTTGCCCTGCCGGACGGTGGTGTGGATGACGGCGAGCGCCTGCGGGACGCCCAGGTCGTCGTCCATGGCCTCGGCGAAGGAGAGCGGCACCTCGGGGGCGGGCTCGACGACACAGCCGGCCATCTCGACGACGCGCTGGGCGAAGCCCTCGATGCGCGTGAACGCCGACTCGGCCTCGCGCAGGGCCTCCTCGCTGTACTCGATCATCGAGCGGTAGTGCGGCGTACCGAGGTAGTACCGCAGCACGATGGGCCGCCAGTGCTTGACCATCTCGGAGACGAGGACGCTGTTGCCCAGCGACTTCGACATCTTCTCGCCGCTCATGGTGACCCAGGCGTTGTGCACCCAGTATCGGGCGAACTCGTCGCCGTAGGCCTTGGCCTGGGCGATCTCGTTCTCGTGGTGCGGGAAGATGAGATCGAGCCCGCCGCCGTGGATGTCAAAGGCGGAGCCCAGGTACTTGTGAGCCATGGCGGAGCACTCGAGATGCCACCCGGGCCGTCCACGCCCCCACGGCGTCTCCCAGCTGGGCTCGCCCGGCTTCACGGCCTTCCACATGGCGAAGTCACGCGGGTCCCGCTTGCCGGTCTCGCCCGCTCCGGAGGGCTGCTGGAGGTTCTCCAGCTCCTGGTTGGACAGCCGCAGGTACTCCGGGAACGACTTCACGTCGAAGTACACGTTCCCGTCGGACTCGTAGGCGTGCCCGCGCTCGATGAGCCCGCGCATCATCTCGACCATCTCGGTCACATGCCCGGTGGCACGCGGCTCGTAGGTGGGCGGCAGGCAGCCGAGCGCGCGGTAGCCGTCGGTGAAGGCCCGCTCGTTCTCGTACCCGATGGACCACCACGGGCGGCCCTGCTCGGCGGACTTGGCGATGATCTTGTCGTCGATGTCGGTGACGTTCCGGACGAACGTCACGTCGTATCCGCGGTACGCGAACCATCGGCGCATGATGTCGAAGTTGAGGCCGGAGCGGATGTGCCCGATGTGCGGTGCGGCCTGCACGGTGGCACCACACAGGTAGATCGAGACACAGCCCTGCGTGAGCGGGACGAAGTCACGGATCTGCCGGGCGCTGGTGTCGTACAGGCGAATAGTCACGGGTCCAGGGTAGTAGGCGGAGGAGGGTGCCTCGCGACCTTCGGCCGATCGGGTCGGGGCAGCGGCCATCAGCGGGTCTCCTCAGACCCGCGCACCGGCACCCCGGGCGAGGCCCACCGCTCTCCCGACCGTAAACGGGTGGTGGGTGGGCAAAAGGGAGGCTCAGACCACCCGCACCACCAGCGCCGTCGCCACCGCCATCAGGCCTTCGTCCCGCCCCGGGAACCCCAGCCCATCCGTCGTCGCCCCCGACACCGACACCGGCGCTCCGGCCGCCTCCGACAGAACCTTCTGCGCCTCGTCACGCCGCTTGCCGATCTTCGGTCGCGGCCCGACGACCTGCACCGCGATGTTGCCGATCCGGAAGCCCGCCTCGCGGACGATACGGGCCGCCTCCGTCAGCAACACGACCCCCGACGCCCCCGACCACTCAGGACGCCCCGTACCGAAGTGCTGGCCCAGATCCCCCAGCCCCGCCGCCGAGAACAACGCGTTGCACGCGGCGTGCGCGACCACGTCCGCGTCGGAGTGGCCGGCCAGCCCCGGCCCCTCACCCTCCCATTTGAGTCCCGCGCACCACAGTTCACGGCCTTCCTCGAAGGCGTGGACGTCGGTACCGATACCGACCTGCGGCAGCGGCGGAAGCGCGTCGAAAGCCTCAGAAACCTCAGAAGCCATCGTTCAGCCTCCTCCGCGCCAGGACCGCCTCCGCAAGGACCAGGTCCAAGGGCCGCGTCACCTTGAACGCCTCCTCATGCCCCGGCACGACCACGACCGTCAGCCCGAGCTGCTCCACCATGCTGGCGTCGTCCGTGACATCGTCCGTCACCGTCTCGTGCGCCCGGATCAGCGTCGCCCGGTCAAAGCCCTGCGGCGTCTGCACCGCCCGCAGTCGCGCCCGCTCCGGCGTAGCCACCACCGGCTCCGGAGCCCCCGGCTCCGCTGCCGCCGCGACCTCCTTCACCGTGTCCGCGAGCGGCAGCGCCGGCACCACGGCCGGCGCTCCCTCCCGTACCGCCTCGATCACCGCGTCCACGGTGTCCACCGGCACCAGCGGCCGCGCGGCGTCATGCACCAGCACGATGTCGAAGTCGGGCGGCAGCGCGTCCAGGCCGAGCTTCACGGACTCCTGCCGGGACTCACCGCCGGGGACGACCAGGAAGTCGGTCCGTTCGGGCAGCGCGTGCGCGTCGAGCAGGGACTTGACCTCGGCGGCCCCGTCGGGCGGCGCCACGACGACGACCAGGGACACGGCACGGGACGCGGCCATCGCGCGTACCGCGTGGATGAGCATGGGAGTGCCGTTCAGCGCACGAAGCGCTTTGGGGGCGCCCGGACCGAGCCGCACGCCCCGGCCGGCGGCCGGGATGACGACGGCCGTACGGGCTGCCGTACGGGCTGCCGTACGGGCTGCCGTACGGCTTTCAGTGCGGGCCTCCGCGGGCGAAGGGCGCGAATCGTCAGACATCGGTTCCTGTCAGGTTTGTGTGCTCGGCCTACGTGGGTATGGCCTCAGCGTGCCGGGTGCGACGGCTTGACCGGACCCTTCCGTGACATGGTCGAGCCAGCAACCCGGACCCGGCACACCAAGTATTCCGGGGGCTCCCCGGAAGATGAACACGCGTACGGCGTCGAAACGCGAACATGCCGCAGCGCCCGGCGACAGAAAATACGTCATCGGGCACCGCGGCATTTCAGTGTGCTGAGCTTGAGCGGGCTGGCTGCCTGCCGTCTGCGTCAGGACGCGAGAACCTCGTCGAGCAGGGCCTCGGCCTTGTCCTCGTTGGTGTTCTCCGCGAGAGCGAGTTCGCTCACCAGGATCTGGCGTGCCTTGGCGAGCATGCGCTTCTCACCGGCGGAGAGTCCGCGCTCGCGCTCACGACGCCACAGGTCACGCACGACTTCCGCGACCTTGATGACATCGCCGGAGGCGAGCTTCTCCAGATTTGCCTTGTAACGACGCGACCAGTTCGTGGGCTCCTCGGCGTACGGCGCGCGCAGCACCTCGAAGACCCGGTCCAGCCCGTCCTGACCGACCACATCACGCACGCCGACGAACTCCGCATTGTCCGCTGGCACACGCACCGTCAGGTCACCCTGGGCGACCTTCAGCACCAAGTAGGTCTTGTCCACGCCTTTGATCTGGCGAGTTTCGATGGCCTCGATCAGCGCGGCCCCGTGATGGGGATAGACCACGGTGTCGCCAACCTTGAACGTCATGTGACAGGTACCCCTTCCGTGGCTATCCAGGGTAACACGGATACGGCGTCTTCTGAATGGCGTTTTCGCAGGTCAGGGCATATCTCGGGGCTTGACAACAGCAACAGGAACGTGCTTCGCGGGCCGACCGGAAGAAGGTATTCGCAGGTCGGAGCCGCTCTCCGGGGCAGGTGAAACCCGCACGTTACACACATCCGGAGGCCCGTCCAGATGGCTGAACGTCCCCATATGTCTGGTTCCATGCGTGCGACTTCCGCTACTCCGTTCGATGTCCGGAAGTCGAGTGCCGGACGATTCCGGAATTGATCACGAGCGTCCGTCGGATCGACTGCCGGATCGACTGCCGGATCGGCTGTTGATCAATTCCGGGGACGGACGCGCATTCCTTCACGGAAAATCTGCGTGCGGATGCCAGACACACTCCGGGGACTCTTATGTGAATGCCGGACGAGTGCACGGCCAAAGTGACGCGCGGATCACCTGTTCCCCCGGAGTGCCCCGGAGTACCTCCGGAGCCACACCCCGCTGAACGAAGACGGCCTCTTGGGGAGGGTCGGGTGCGGCCGCGCGGGAACGGCTCGGTAACCTGAGGCCGCTGACAGACACTTAGGGCGGCTTTATGCGCCCGCCCCGTTCGAGTCAAGGAGTTGCCGCCGCCGTGAGCAGCAGCCTTCGACGCGGTGGCCTCGCCGCCGCCGCCATCGTGTTCTCGATCGCCTCGCTCGCCGCGTGCGGCGCCGGCAACAACAGCCAGACTCTGGAGATCAAGCCGGACAACGCCGCGACCTCGGTCGGCGACATCAAGATCCAGAACGCGGTCGTCATCACCCAGCCCGACCTGGAGTCCACCGGCCCGGCGGTGATCTCCGCGACCCTGTTCAACTCGGGCAGCACCGCCCAGACGCTGGAGTCCATCACCGTGGACGGCGTCGGCAAGGCCGCCGAGCTCACCCCCGCCAAGGGCCAGAGCATGTCCATCCCGGCCGGCGGCTCGCTCGTCCTCGGCGGCAAGGACAACGCCTCCGCGGTGCTGGCCGGCAGCCGTGAGGCCCTCCAGGACGGCAACGCGCAGAAGGTCACCTTCACCTTCAGCAAGACCGGCGACGTGAGCCTGCGCGCCTTCGTCGTCCCGGCCGAGGGCTACTTCGAGGGCTGGGGCCCGACCGAGGTCCCGACGGCGCCGCGTGCCACGCCGACCCAGGAGCCGGGCACCACCACCGAGCCCACCGACCCGGCCGCGACCACGTCGCCGACGCCGACCGACGGGACCGGGACCGAGGCCGGTACGGAGGCGGGTACGGAGGCCGACGCCGGTGCCGCGACCGCCTCGCCCGCCGCCGGCCACTGAGCAGCCGTACGGCGACCTGACAGTCGTGGAAGACGAAGGGCGGGACCCCCGGAAACGGAGGTCCCGCCCTTCGGCGTAGGAGCGATGGTGTTTACGGCTCGAACTTGTAGCCGAGACCGCGCACCGTCACCAGATACCGCGGTGCGCCCGGGTCCGGCTCGATCTTGGCGCGCAGGCGCTTCACGTGGACGTCCAGGGTCTTGGTGTCGCCGACGTAGTCGGCGCCCCAGACGCGGTCGATGAGCTGCATACGGGTCAGGACGCGGCCGGCGTTGCGCAGCAGCATCTCCAGGAGGTCGAACTCCTTGAGAGGGAGGTCGACCTTGGAGCCGGAGACCGTCACCACGTGGCGGTCGACGTCCATGCGGACCGGGCCGGCCTCGAGGGCGGCCGGGGTGACCTCCTCGGGCTCCCCGCGGCGGCGGAGCACGGCGCGGATGCGGGCGACCAGTTCGCGAGAGGAGAAGGGCTTGGTGACGTAGTCATCGGCTCCTATCTCCAGCCCGACGACCTTGTCGATCTCGCTGTCCTTGGCGGTCACCATGATGACGGGGACGTTGGAACGGCCGCGCAGCTGACGGCACACCTCGGTGCCCGGCAGGCCGGGCAGCATCAGGTCGAGGAGGACGAGGTCGGCGCCGTTGCGCTCGAACTCGTCGAGTCCGTCGGGCCCGGTGGTCGCGACCGCGACCTCGAAGCCCTCCTTGCGGAGCATGTACGACAGGGCGTCGGAGAAGGACTCCTCGTCCTCGACGACGAGCACTCGGGTCACGGAAGGACCTCCGGGGCGGAAAGCGTTTCGTACGCGGATGAGTCGGGGCGTGTGTCGTGGTGGGACGGTTGGTCGGACTGTCCGGCCTGGTCGTCGAGGGCGGCGTGCTGCTGTGCGCGGTCGCGGGCCGCACCCGCCTCCGGCAGTCTCAGGGTGAACGTGGAGCCCTGTCCCTCGGAGCTCCACACCGTGACCTCCCCGCCGTGCGAGGCGGCCACGTGCTTGACGATCGCCAGGCCGAGGCCCGTACCACCGGTGGCACGGGAGCGGGCCGGGTCGACGCGGTAGAAGCGCTCGAAGATGCGCTCCTTGTCCTTGTCGGAGATGCCGATGCCCTGGTCGGTGACGGCGATCTCGATCAGGTCACCGCCGGGGGCGGTCACCCGGCGGGCGGCGATGCCGACGCGGGTGCGGGCGGGCGAGTAGTTGACGGCGTTCTCGACGAGGTTGCCGAGAGCGGCGGCCAGCTGGCCGCGGTTACCCCAGAGTCGCAGATCGGCGGTGCCGCCCGCCCGTCTCGCACCACCCCCCTGATCGAGCCCTTCGGGCGCCCATACATTCGAAGCCATGGTGATCTGCTTGCTGGCGGCGGGCTGGCGGCAGCGGTCGACGGCTTCGGCGACGAGTTCGTCGACTCGGACCGGTTCGGCGTCCTCCAGCGGGTTGTCGTTCTGGACCCGGGAGAGGTCGATGAGCTCCTGGACCAGGTTGGTCAGGCGGGTCGCCTCGATCTGCATGCGTCCGGCGAAGCGCTCCACGGCCTCGGGGTCGTCGGAGGCGTCCATGACGGCTTCGGAGAGGAGGGAGAGCGCGCCGACCGGGGTCTTCAGCTCGTGGCTCACGTTCGCGACGAAGTCGCGCCGTACCGCCTCGATGCGCCGGGCTTCGGTGAGATCCTCGACGAGGAGCAGCACCAGCCGGGAGCCGAGGGGCGCGACACGTGCGGAGACGGCGAGAGCCTCCCCACGCCCGGTTCCGCGCCTGGGGAGGTCCAGCTCGACCTGCCGTATCTCGCCGTCCCGTCTCGTGTCCCGCGCCATCTGGAGCATGGGATCCACGGAGAGCTTGCCGCCCCGGACCAGGCCGAGGGCGTACGCCGCCGAGCTGGCCTTGACCACCGCGTCCGCCTCGTCGAGGACGACGGCCGAGGACCGGAGCACCGACAGGACCGTGTCCACGCCGGGCGGCAGGACCGGGTCGGTGTGCAGGGAGGTGCGGGTGGGCCGCTTCAGGTCGCGTTCGCTCCAGCGGAACGCCAGCATGGCGATGACGCCGGTGAGTGCACCGGCAATCGCAGCCACTGCGGCGACCGCCGCGTTCACGTCCATGCATCCAGGTTAGGCACGGGATCGCTCCTGGCCACAGCCATCGATGTGCGACCTCGAACACTCGTCGCCCAGAGTTCACCTTGGAGCCAGTAGTGGTTCATTTGGGGTGACGGAAACGGACGCGTACGGGCCGGAACGTGGGAGCGTGGGGTTCACACCGCCGGTTTTGCGACCGTCTTCCGCCGGTTGTACGACGGTCTTCCGGCCCCTGGAACTCCCAAGGCTGCAGTAAAGAGAGGGACCCCTGATGCGGGACGCGTACCACGAGGAACTTGATTCGATCGGCGACGGTCTGGTGGAGATGGCCCGGCTGGTCGGGTCGGCGATCGGGCGCGCCACGACGGCCATACTCGACTCCGACCTGAAGCTCGCCGAGAGCGTGATCGAGGCCGACCAGAAGGTCGACGATCTCCAGCACGACCTGGAGGCCCGGGCGATAGCCCTGCTGGCCCGCCAGCAGCCGGTGGCGACCGACCTGCGGATCGTCGTCACCTCGCTCCGAATGTCCGCCGACCTCGAACGCTCGGGCGACCTGGCCCAACACGTGGCCAAGCTCACGCGGCTGCGTTACCCCGAGCGGGCGATCCCGCACGACCTGCACGCGACCATCCTGGAGATGGGCCAGCTCGCGCAGCGCCTGATGGCGAAGGCGGCCGAGGTGATCGTGACGAAGGACGTCGACCTGGCTCTCCAGCTGGAGCAGGACGACGACGAGATGGACCTGCTGCACCGCACCCTCTTCCAGCACCTGATGGACGACCGCTGGAAGCACGGCATCGAGACGGCCGTCGACGTGACGCTGCTCGGCCGCTACTACGAGCGGTTCGCCGACCACGCGGTGTCGGTGGCGAAGCGTGTGGTGTACCTGGTGACGGGTGAGCACGCGGACGAGATCCAGGCCGACCTCCAGCCGGAGATCCAGCCGGCGGAGGGCGTCTGACCCAGTCCCTTCATGGGGTCTGACTCAGTCCCTCCATGGGGGTACGGGCCCTGTCCGGGGTGTGCGCAAGCCTCTGTGCGCCGTTGATGCGCCCAGCTGGGCGGGCATCCAATGGGCACAGGCATCCAGCCTCGAGGAGGGACCCATGGCCGAATCCCCCATGACCACGCCCGACCCCACACAGGACCACGACACCGACCAGCCCGCCGAGATCAGGAGCCTCCCGCTCTCCGGCGCGTGCGGCTGCGGCTCGGGCTGCGGCTGCGGGTGCCAGTCCGGCAGTCCCTGTCAGTGCGGGTGAGGACGTACGACGCCGTAGACCGCGTACGACGGTGAGGGGCCCCGGCGGGATGCCGGGGCCCCTCGTCGTGCGCTAGCCCGGGCGCCCGCAGAGGCGCAGCATGGAAGCAGAAGCAGAGGTAGGAGTAGCAGGGGAGGTGCGAGGCCATGGCTCAGTACATGGACGTACACCACGGGATGAAGGGCATCACCCGCGAGCAGCTGGAGGAGGCCCACAAGGCGGGCCTCGCGGTCGAAGGGGACGAGGGCGTGCACTTCGAGCGGGCGTGGGCGGACCCGGACTCCGGCGTCGTCTACTGCCTCTCCGAGGCCCCCTCGGCCGACGCGGTCAAGCGCATCCACGAACGCACCGGCCATCCGGCCGACGAGATCCATCCGGTTCCGCTGTCGATCTGGTGACCTGGTGACGTGACCCGGCCCACCCTCTCCGAGGGGGACCAGCGGTTCTCTCGGGGTGCAGTCACCTGCACCCTCGATCCGGTGGGGCACTCCATGGTTCCGGCGAGCCGGCGACGGCATCGTTGAGCCATCGGATCCCAGAGGTTCACAGTCCCCCTCCGGAAGGAAACCTCATGAAGTCGCAGCTTTCCTCACAGACGAGCCCCTCTCCGGACGAACTGACCGAGACCCCCGGCGAGAGCAGCCTCGACCCGCTGCTCACCGCCTGGGACCTGACCCACCCGGCTCTCGCCGACCCCGAGTGGCGACACCTGCTGGACGAGATCGCCCACCCGCGCACCACACGGGCGTTCCAGCGCCTGGCCCAGGCTGGGGCGTGAGCAACGACGGGCCGATGGCAAGACTTCTACGCGCCAGGAGCCCGGTACTGGACTTGCTCGGCTGTGCGCAGGGCCTCCATCGTTTCATCGACGGTCAGGAGAACAGTCGTCTCAAACAAGCTGAGCGCGCCGCCTCCGCTGATCGCCAGCGCAACCGAGGCCATGGACACGTTGTCCGGAGCTTCCCACAGGTTGTAACCGTCGTGCGTGCCGAAGGCGTACCAGAAGCCATGGAGGTTCCCGCCGACGGACTCGATGTACGACTGAGCGGCCTGCGCACGGTCCTCCGGATGGCCGATCAGCCTGGCCCAAGTCTCCGGCGTGTAGCTGAACCTCGATAGATAGAGCGGCATCGTGTCTCCCTTTCGTTCCGTCAAGGGATGCCCCCGCGGGGCGGGAAACGCGTCGGCGGCGGCCCGCATATCCCCGAACGGCCGGGACGATGACCGGCACTACGGCAGGCGGCGGGTGGGCGACCCCACCCGGGCGGTGTGACGGCCCAGAGACGGCCCCAGCACAGCGACAAGCCCCCTACCTACGGGAAACCGCAGGCAGGGGGCTTGATCAGTACGGATTACTTCTTCTTGCCCTGGTTCTTGACCGCCTCGATCGCCGCCGCGGCCGCCTCGGGATCGAGGTACGTGCCGCCGGGGTTGACCGGCTTGAAGTCCGCGTCCAGTTCGTACGACAGCGGAATGCCCGTCGGGATGTTCAGCCCCGCGATGTCGGCGTCGGAGATGCCGTCCAGGTGCTTGACCAGGGCGCGGAGGCTGTTGCCGTGGGCCGCGACCAGGACCGTGCGGCCGGCCAGGAGGTCGGGGACGATGCCGTCGTACCAGTACGGGAGCATGCGGATGACGACGTCCTTGAGGCACTCCGTGCGGGGGCGGAGCTCCGGGGGGATCGTCGCGTAGCGCGGGTCGCCGGACTGGGAGAACTCCGTGCCGTCCTCGAGCGGGGGCGGCGGCGTGTCGTAGGAGCGGCGCCACAGCATGAACTGCTCCTCGCCGAACTCGGCGAGGGTCTGGGCCTTGTCCTTGCCCTGGAGGGCGCCGTAGTGGCGCTCGTTCAGGCGCCAGCTGCGATGGACCGGGATCCAGTGGCGGTCCGCGGACTCCAGCGCGAGCTGGGCCGTGCGGATCGCGCGCTTCTGGAGGGACGTGTGGACCACGTCGGGCAGCAGGCCGGCGTCCTTGAGCAGCTCACCGCCGCGGACTGCCTCCTTCTCGCCCTTCTCGTTGAGGTTGACGTCCACCCAGCCGGTGAACAGGTTCTTCGCGTTCCATTCGCTCTCGCCGTGGCGGAGGAGGATCAGCTTGTACGGTGCGTCGGCCATGCGTATGAGCGTAATCCAAGCCGTTGATCCCTTGTGCGTCCGCTCGGCAGCCGGACAGTTGACTGGATCTGTTAATTGGGTGGCCTGCGGCGACGCCCGAATCGTAAGTCACACGTACCGCATGAGCCACTTACATCCAGACGCATCCGTGGGGGATCCCGTATGTCCGTCGCCGCCCTGAGACGTGCCGTCCGAGAGTCCGTCTCCGGGCTTCCCCGCGAGTTCTGGTGGCTGTGGACCAGCACGCTGGTCAACCGGCTGGGTGCCTTCGTCGCCACCTTCGTGGCGCTGTATCTGACCCTCGACCGCGGCTACTCCGCCTCCCACGCTGGCCTCGTCGCCGCGCTGCACGGGCTCGGTGGTGTCATCTCGTCCCTCGGCGCCGGTGTCATGACCGACCGGTTCGGGCGGCGGCCCACGCTCCTGGTCGCGCAGGCCTCGACCGCGCCGTCCGTGGCGCTGCTCGGGTTCATGCGCGACCCCGTCGCCATCGCCGCCGTCGCCTTCCCGGTCGGCATGGCGTCCAACGCCTCGAGGCCCGCCGTGCAGGCAATGATGACCGACATCGTCCGGCCCGAGGACCGCGCACGGGCCTTCTCCCTCAACTACTGGGCCATCAACCTCGGTTTCGCCGTCTCCGCCATGACCGCCGGCTTCATCACCGAGTACACCTATCTCGCCGGGTTCCTGATCGAAGCCGGGATGACGATGGCGTGCGCGGTCGTCGTGTTCCTGAAGCTGCCCGAGTCGCGGCCGGAACAGGCCCTGACGGAGAAGGCCATCGAGCAGGTCGGCCTCGACACCGTGCTGCGCGACGAG
>NZ_KQ949081.1:112501-119135 GCF_001514305.1 Streptomyces dysideae | reverse complement strand
CCCGGTAGGCGCGCAGGTGATCACGGCACTACACAGCACTGCCCTGTACGCGACGAGCAGGAGCTGTCCTTCGGCACACGAACGTGACACTTGCCTTGCGGGTGTCACATTCCCGGTAGCAGGTAGCAGGTAGCAGGTAGCAGGTAGCAGCCTCGCTTACCCCATCGCATCCGAGCGCTCGGCCAACCCTCGCAGTTCCGGCGAAGCCGACCGCCCAGCCATCAACATCAGTTCACGGATCGCACTACGAGCCGCGATATGGCTTCTGACCAGGTCCGGCGCGATGGCCTCGGCGTGCAGCAAGTGGGCGAGTGCGTCGCCGAACTGTCGGCGTTGCACATGAGCTCGACCGAGGTCCATCAGCAGCCTGGCTTGCCGTTCTACGGACAGCGCACTGGTGTCCAGATCCCTGGCAATATCGAGTGCTTCCCCAGCGTCTCCGAGGTCAACCGCGGCTGAGACCGCCTGGACTTCTACATTCGTCGGGCCGAACTCCAGGTTGAAGTCATTGCGCTCACCTCCTATGCGCGCAGCCACCGTTCGAGCCTTGTTGATCTGCTCGCGGGCTGCCGGTCGTTCACCAGCACGCGCATACACCAACGCCAGTGCGAGGTGCAGCGAGCCGACGACCGACAGTTCCTCCTCAGCAGTCGACTCCGCCTCGGCGTGCCTGGCGAGAGTGTTGAGCGCCGTGGCAGCCGCATGCTCGGCCTGGTCCAGACGCTGAAGTCGCACGAACGCGTGGACCAGCCGGAAGACGCCGACAAAGACCCCGAGGCGGTCGCCGGCGAGTTCAGCTGCCCGGATCGCTCGGTCCGCAGCCAGCCATGCGACATCTGCCTCGTTCTGCCGAACGAAAGCCGCCGCCAGAGCTTGGTAGGTGCGGGCCAGCAGCCGATGTAGCTCCGGCCGGAGTTCTTCGGAGGCGGTTCGCACGGCCCTTTCCAGCCGCGGGAGCAGTGGCCCCAGAGCCTCGCTCAACTCCGCGAACTGGTCTCCATGCGTGAGCCTCCAGAGCCGTTCCACCTCGTCTCGCAGCTCAGGGAGCAGATCAGCGCGGAAGTCTTCCCTGGGGTCAAGAATCACATCGAGCGCCGAATGTCCTGAGATCACCAGCCGCGCCTGATCCAGATCGTTCGGCGTCGTCTCCTCGGCAGCCCCGCCTTGGGACGCCTCTGCGCTCGGTGCCTCAGGTTGCAGGACATGCAGAGGTACGCCGAGCCCATCGGCGAGCAAACGCAGCACATCCAGGCGGTTCACCGGCTGGATGCCCCGCTCGACCTGCGACACCCAACTCGCCGTCCGCCCGATCGCTGCGGCCAGCTCGCTCTGGGTCAGGTCTCGCTGTCTTCGCAGTTCGGCCACTCGCGCGCCGAAGGTCCGACGCCCCTCCGATGACACGACTACGCCGCCGTCTTCCCGGCGATGGCATTGAGGAACGTCACTTCAACGCCGGCCAGGTACTGCTCGCGTTCGGCAAGGAACCGCTTGGTGTGCGGCTGCGCCTCGTGCGCCTCGAACGCGGCGCGATCGGCGTACAGCTCGTAGAAGACGCGGGTCAGCGGCTCGTCCACTGGGATGTGGGTGACGTACG
Source organism: Streptomyces dysideae (assembly GCF_001514305.1). Lineage (GTDB taxonomy): Bacteria > Actinomycetota > Actinomycetes > Streptomycetales > Streptomycetaceae > Streptomyces > Streptomyces dysideae. Next base: position 117,541 of record NZ_KQ949081.1, on the reverse strand, counting down.
TCAGTGTCCCCGGCTCCTGCACCTTGATCCCTTCCAAGGTCTCAGCGCACAGATGGTCAAAGGCGGTTGCCGTGTCCTGATCGCGCAATGTGAAGCGCACGACCAACCCGAAACCCTCGGTCATAAGCACTCCTTCCAGTGGCGCCAAGTCTGTCAGGTGCACAGCTCGACTGCGAGTAGCAGAACTTCTGCACTCACAGAGATTCTGCGAGTATGCTCGTAATCGTGGCGCTACCAAGCGTGATCCCCCCGTGCAGTGCGGGAGTTCGGGTCCGTATGCGACTGCTTGGGCGTGCCATCACATGACAGACCCCCGCGACCGCTGACACGGCCCGGGGGCATGGCCCACCTGAGAAAGCAGGTAGACGTGCCGAACTGTATCGCCCTCCTCTGCACGCAGTTGCTGAGACTGCTACTGCCCCCACGTGGTCGGCACCGCGCGACCCCGGGCCCCGTGCTCGGCCGACCCGAGACACCCAGGGCAACCGCCCGCCGGGATGCACACGTAAGCCACCGACCGCCGCGCCAGCACCCCCGCTTCCCCCTCCTCCGCGGCGAAGACTCCCCCCTCGTACGCCCCTACGTCCTCTCCAGCGTCGAGTTGCGCCACAAGAAGCGGCAGCAACGACAGCGACGCCGTGCCCTCTGGCTGGCCACTCACGGAATCGACATCGGACCGCGCCGGATCCACGGCGTGGAGGTGGCTGCGTAATGGGACGTCCAACCCCCACGAACCGCACCATCACCCGCCTCCTCCCCTGGTCCGGCCCTGAAGGCAAACCCTGCTACCTCCTTACCGACGACAGCGGCGGGGGCTACCTGTCCCGGCTCGCCGACAACATCGAGTCCGTTCAGCTGGGCATGGGAAGTGAACTGCTCGGTCATGCACAGGAGTTGCTCGACGACCCCAAGGCTGGCGCGGGTGAACTCAGGTTTCTCTCCGCCCGGCTGACCGAGGCCCTGCGAGATGCCGTCCGTGTCGCGGAGAGCCGCGTGGCCCGGCTGCAGCTGCCAGTGTCCGATGCCGGCGACGAGGACACCTCAGGCCGGGACACCGACCTGTCACGGACCCGCTGAGAGGTCCCGGGGGCGGCTCTCCGGCCCTCCGCCAGGAGCCGCCCCTCCTTCCGCCCCGACGTTCCCCGCTGGAGGCCGTATGCATCAACTGATCGCAAGTCCGTTCCTCGACGAGTACCTCGTCTTACGCCCCGGCCACGACGCCGGCGTGCAGATCCCGCTCACTCGGTACCTCGAACTCAGCAAGGTGGCGAGCACCGGCGACGACGCTCCGCAATGGCTCGTCGATGCCGCCCGTCAAGCGTGGCGCCTCGACCTCCCCTCGGATCGCCCCCTGCGCGAGACGGTCCTCGTGCGGGCACCCTCGCCGTACGGCATGGCCCGCGCGTCGTACGAGATCAACAAGGGCTGTGACTACGACTGTCCGCACTGCTACCTCGGGTTGAAGCGGTTCGAGGGCATGCCGTGGGACGACAAGGTTCGGCTACTCGACATCATGCGCGACGCCGGTGTGCTCTGGCTTCAGATCACGGGCGGCGAACCGCTGATCGACCGCGAATTCCCCGAGGCGTACGCGCACGCCTACGACCTCGGCATCATGCTGACCATCTCCACCAACGGATCACAGCTCCACAAACCGAAGATCCTGGAGACGCTCGCCGGTCGGCCGCCCCATCACCTGTCCCTGAGCATCTACGGCGCGACTGCGGAGACGTACGACGGTTTCACCCGCAACCGCGGCGCGTTCGACCGCTTCACGCGCGGACTCGACGCCGCCCGCGAGGCCGGCCTGCGCTTGCAGTTGAACATCGTCGTCACGAAGGACAACGCCGACGAGTTCGCCGCCATGGAGAGCCTCGCCGAGCGGTACGGCCAGGTGTTCGTGTTCACCAACATGTCGCCCACCATCCAAGGCGACTCGGCCCCCATCCCTGAGCAGGCCGCCAAGTACCTCCGCAAGCGGAAGCCGTTCACCGGCTGCAACGCCGGACACACCTTCTTCCACGCCGACCCGTTCGGCCACGCGTCCATATGCAAGATCGCCCGCGATCCGCACACCCCGCTGATACAGGAAGGCATCGAGGGACTCAAACGCCTCGGCGGCATCGCCGACGGCCTACAGCTTCGCACCGGGGGCTGCACCGGCTGCTCGTTCGGCCAGAAAGACGCCGACGGCAACCCGGGCGGCTGCACCACCTGCCGCCCCATGGCCAAGCTCTACCAGGAGGCGAAGGCACCACGAAACATGTACTGCCAGCATCCCGACCCGAACCAGTGAGGTGACCCATGGCAACCGCCACTGAGCCGCGCACCACGGAACAGACCGCGCCTGCTTCCCGCGGGCCCGTCCTCGTCGCGATCACCCCCCGGCCGACCACCCCGGGGCCGCTCCCGGTCGCGATCACGTCCCGCCCGATCGCCGACGACGAGATCCGCATCACGCCGAACATCGGCACGTTCTCCGAGAGCCTCGGCTGCTCCTGCCAGGCCGACGACGACCAGCCGTACTAGGCCCGACACGTACCACCGAGCCGCCCTCACCCGTCATAGGGTCGGGGCGGCTCGTCCGTCCACCCCCAGGAACCCCACATGCCCGTAGACCGTATCCACTGGGACGACCTACCCCTCGGCGCCCGCCACGCCGCCGAGGAGCAGACCGGCCCCATCCTGCGCGCCGAGACAGCAGCCGCCGGCGCGAACTCCGGTATTGCCGCCACCGTCCACACTGCTGGTTCGGTGCTCTTTGTCAAGGGCGTGCCGATCGATCACCCACAGGCCCGCACACAGCAGCGTGAAGCCGCAGTCAACCCCTATCTACCGCCGTCCTGCCCCCGGCTACTCTGGCGCGTCCAGACCGCCGGATGGGACCTGCTCGGATACGAGTACCTCGTCGGACGACACGCCGACTACTCCCCCGGCTCAGCCGACCTACCACTGCTCGTCCAGGCACTGACCGAACTCCAGAACACCCCGTGCCCGGTCCTCGACGACCTCAAGATCGCCGAGGACCGATGGAGCAAGTACGCCGGCCCCGCCGGCGTCGAGCAGCTCGCCGGCGACACCCTGCTGCACACCGACCTCGCCCCGCACAACCTGCTCATCGACGACCGAGCGCACCTCATCGACTGGGCATGGCCCACCCGCGGCGCCGCATGGATCGACCCCGCGGTGCTCATCCTGCGACTCATGGAAGCCGGCCACACAGCCAAGGACGCGGACGCATGGACACGCGAGCACGTCCCATCATGGGCAGCAGCACCACACGCATCGGTCGCCGCGTTCTCCGCGGCGAACGCGCGCGTCTGGGACGAGATCGCCCGCCACGACTCGGAAGACTGGAAGAAGCACATGGGCCGCAACGCCCATGACTGGGTGACGTACTGGCGCACCCAAGTTCGATAGGCCCCTGCCCGTCAGTGTCCCGAGATAGCCGAGGCGAAATAGCCACGCCCCGCAGTCAAGAGGACTGCGGGGCTACAGGACCGGGAGCAACTAGTGCCCCGGCAGGCAACGTTCGCCCGTCAAGGAGCGGCGTCCGGTGCGTGCTCTCGGCGTGCCGGGTACAAGCCCTCGTACTGGACGTACCTGGGTTTGTGCCCGGTGCGGCGAGTGGGGGCACCTCCCACGCCCTTAAGGCAGTGGGGGAGCGTACCGGGCGTCGCGACGGGGCGAATGTTGCCTGTCGGGGCACTAGCTAAGGCTGCTCAGCTACTTGCGCCGGTGAGCCCCCCAACCGATCGCCGCCAGGATAGTGACGACGAAGCCGGAAGCCTCGGTTGTCGTCGCTGCGTTGGCGATCACAAGTGCGGCTCCAGCCGACAGTGCTGCGATCGCCAGAATCAACGAGATCAGCTCCCCTTTGGAGGTGTCGCGTTGGGGCATGGCTGTCTTACGCTTGCGTGGCAAAGGACTGTTCCTCTCTCGGATGCTCCCGAAGGACACAGCGCCTTGGGGCCTCCAGCCGCTCACCGCCAAGTAGTGGGCTGGGGGCCCTTTTTGGGCGCGCAACAACCATCGTGCATATGTGGCGCGACCCACAACTGCTTCCGGAAAGTTTTTTTTGATTCCTCGGTGTCGACTAGGTCACAGCCGTACTTCCATAGGTTAATTCATGGTCTCAGCTTCGAGTGAAAGGACTTTAACCCTTTCAACCCACACAATCACAAGCAGTGCACGGCGTACGCCTATGAACATCACTCTCGTACGCAGTCCGAGGCGGTCACCGTCCACCCAAAGGGGCATCGCCACCTCTAAATGCAAGGTGAAGCCGCACAGTTACGCCGTACGTCACTGAACAGCCGAAGCGACCGGGATTCAAACGCGTGAACGATAAGCTCGCCGCACCAAGCTCGGGTGCTCCGGGTGACCTGCTGCCGAGCCTCGGTACCTTCGCCACAGCCCCCGATTCGATGAACGGGCCGAGCAGTCGCTCAACTCGTCCTGCCAGACTGCGCGTTGCGTGCGGTATAGCGAAGAGCTACCTTCGTGGCGCTGTATCTGACCCTCGACCGCGGCTACTCCGCCTCCTACGCCGGCCTCGTCGCCGCGCTGCACGGGCTCGGTGGTGTCATCTCGTCCCTCGGCGCCGGTGTCATGACCGACCGGTTCGGGCGGCGGCCCACGCTCCTCGTCGCGCAGGCCTCGACCGCGCCGTCCGTGGCGCTGCTCGGGTTCATGCGCGACCCCGTCGCCATCGCCGCCGTCGCCTTCCCGGTCGGCATGGCGTCCAACGCCTCGAGGCCCGCCGTGCAGGCGATGATGACCGACATCGTCCGGCCCGAGGACCGCGCACGGGCCTTCTCCCTCAACTACTGGGCCATCAACCTCGGTTTCGCCGTCTCCGCCATGACCGTCGGCTTCATCACCGAGTACACCTATCTCGCCGGGTTCCTGATCGAAGCCGGGATGACGATGGCGTGCGCGGTCGTCGTGTTCCTGAAGCTGCCCGAGTCGCGGCCGGAACAGGCCCTGACGGAGAAGGCCATCGAGCAGGTCGGCCTCGACACCGTGCTGCGCGACGGG
>NZ_KQ949081.1:0-111839 GCF_001514305.1 Streptomyces dysideae | reverse complement strand
TCCGGTAGGCGCGCAGGTGATCACCATTTAATTTCGGCACTCACGGAATACAATTGCCCATATATTCACAATTCCTTCACCGCATATTTTCAGGCAATCTAAAAATCCCCTAACCGATCAGCCCGCATTCCCCCGAATGCCCCACAACCTCGCCTCCCGCAACCGTCGTTAGGTGGTCGTGATGCGATTGGACTGGCACGCAGCCGAAGATCATCTGCCGACCACGACCCGATGGGTCGACCGGGACGACCGGGACGACAACGTGGATCACAAGTGGTGCTCTGACCTACTCAATGATTTTCTGAAGAAAATCAACAGAATGGAAAAAGAATATCAGTGGGCGATGGCGGATCTGTACGGAGCTTCCTGAGGCAGGGTACGGAGTCATCGATGGACAGGATTTACGACGACGTCGGTCTCTACGACTACGTCGGGAGCGCCCCGGAACCGAGCATCGCGCCGCATGACTGGGACCCGGTCGAGGAATTGGCCCAGATGCTGTCCACGACGGCCAACGCGAACCCCGCTCCCACCCCGCTCACCCCGCTGCACATGCCGCCCCGCCGCAGGAGCAGCCGTCGACGGCTCCGTCAGGATTCTCACCTCCTCGACGGCGGTCGGCGCGTCACTCACGTCACTCTCCTGATCGCAGCCGTCTCGCTGAGCGCGGTGTGCATGCTGGCATGGTCCGTCTCCTATTCCTATGACCAACTTCGGGGGACCGCCTCGTCCGCGCTGCCCGCGAGGTTGGCGCAGTACTGGCCGCTGATGGTGTACGGACCGTGGTTCGTGGCAGCTCTCTCCATCCTGCGGGCCACCGTGCAGCGTCGGAGTGCGCGGCGATCCTGGTGCGTCATCGTGGCCGCCTCGGCGATGGCCGTGGCACTGGCTGTCAGCCACTCGTCACACGCGCTGGTCTCGTTAGTGATCGTCGGGATTCCGCCGATCACCGCTCTGGTGTGCTTCTGGGAACTCGTCGGCCAGATCTCGGTCAAGAACCGGCCCCGGCACGCCACACAGACCGATCCGCCGAGCTCCAAGCCGTGACGGGGCGTGCGGCCGTCGGCCTCACGGATGCATGCGCGCCTCCTTCACCGCCTTGTCCACCGCGTTGCGCGGCCCGTACACAGCCAGTCCGACCAGATCCAGGTCTCCCGTGGACACCGCCCGTACGGCCGCCCGGTTGTCGCGGTCGTTCCCCGTCGCGAAGAGGTCGCTCGTGAAAAGGGCCCTCGCCAGTGCGCGGGACAGCACGCGTTCGTGGGCCGTCGTCAAGGTCTCCTTCGAGGCCTCGAAGCCCAGTGGTGGGGGTGCCTTTGGGGCGTTATCGGCGGAAGCCCACGATACTCAGATCCCTCACGGCTCCGCCGCCACAGTTCGCTCCATACGCCTCGGACGCGCCTCAGTCGCCGTCGCGGGAGCCGCGACCCTCGTGGCCCTCAGCGTCGGTGTCGCCCTCGCGGCGAGCTCGGACGAGGGGCCCGGCCCCGTCCCGAGCGTGTCGAGCAGCGTCCCGCCGGACGGGGACTCGGGCGGCACCAGCGGTGACGTCGACGGCGGCAACGGCGGTACGGTCGGCGCGACCGACGGGGGCACGACAGGCGGCACCGACCCGGCACCGACGTCCACGTCTCCGGACGCCCCCCGGTCCCCACCGACCCCGCACCCTCGGAGGAGCCGTCCACGCCCAGCGAGCTGGACGAGCCCAACCGGCGCATCACGGAGCTCGACAAGAAGGTCGATCAGCTGCCCACCAAGAAGGAACTGGCCGACGCCCTGCGCGCCTTCGCCGACGAGCTCGACAGGCCCACCGACGCCCCGGACCCGGACCCGTCCTGAGACAGCAGCCCGGGGTTCAGTCAGCCGAAGGCCGCGTCAAGTGCGCGAACGCGTCCAGGTTCCGCGTCGACTCCCCCCGCGCCACCCGCCACTCGTACTCCTTGCGGATCGCGGACGCGAAGCCCAGCTCCAGCAGGGTGTTGAACGCACCGTCCGCCGCCTCCAGGACCTGGCCGAGGAGGCGGTCGATCTCGTCGGGGGTGACCGCGGCGAGCGGGAGCTTGGCGGTGACATACACGTCGCCCAGGCGGTCCACCGCGTAACTCACGCCGTACAGCCTGAGGTTGCGTTCCAGGAGCCAGCGGTGGACGCCGGGCTCGTTCTCGTCGGGGTGGCGGATGACGAAGGCGTTCAGGGAGAGGGAGTGGCGGCCTACCCGTAGGGAGACCGTCGTGGAGAGCTTGCGGGTGCCCGGGAGCTTCACCACGTAGGCGCCGGGTGTGGGGCTCTCCCAGTCCAGGTCGGCGTCCTTCAGGGCCGACTCGATGACCTGCGCCGCCTTCTCTGCCTCAGCCATGGTGGGAGCGTACGCGACGCCGGTGCGCCTGCGTCGCGGCCGTGTAGACGTCCGCCGTGGCGGCGGCCGCGGTGTCCCAGCCGAAGGACTGGGCGTGTGCCGCTGCCGCCGCGCCCATACGGGCGGACCGGTGCGGTTCGTCTGCGAAGCCGGCCAGCACGCGCGCGTAGTCGGCGGGGTTGTGGCCCTGGACCAGGAAGCCGGTCCGTCCGTCACGGACCGCGACCGGGAGGCCGCCCACCGAGGCCGCCAGCACCGGCGTACCGGCCGCCTGCGCCTCTATGGCCACCAGGCCGAACGACTCGCTGTACGACGGCATGACCAGTACGGACGCGGCGCGGAACCAGTCCGCCAGCTTTTCCTGGCCGACGGGCGGGCGGAAGCGGACGACGTCCGCGATGCCGAGCCGGGCCGCCAGCTTCTGCAGGCCCTCCGGCTTGGCCAGGCCGCTGCCGCTCGGGCCGCCGACGACCGGGACGACCAAGCGGGAGCGCAGCTCGGGACGCTCGTCCAGCAGCACCGCCACCGCGCGGAGCAGGACGTCCGGGGCCTTCAGGGGCTGGATGCGGCCCGCGAAGACGGGGATCAGGGCGTCCTGCGGGAGGCCGAGGCGGGCGCGGGCCGCCGCGCGGCCGTCGGCGGGCGAGAAGCGGTCGAGGTTCACGCCGGGGTGGACGACGGCGACCTTGTCGGGCTCGGCCGAGTAGTGACGTACGAGTTCGTCGGCCTCCTCGGCCGTGTTGGCGATGAGGCGGTCCGCCGCCGCGACGATCTGGGTCTCGCCGATCACGCGCGCGGCCGGCTCGGGGGTGTCGCCGTCGGCCAGGTTGGCGTTCTTGACCTTGGCCATGGTGTGCATGGCGTGCACCAGGGGGGCGCCCCAGCGCTGGGCGGCGAGCCAGCCGACGTGGCCGGAGAGCCAGTAGTGGGAGTGGACCAGGTCGTAGTAGCCGGGGCGGTGGCCGGCCCAGGCCTGCATCACGCCGTGCGTGAACGCGCACAGCTGGGCCGGGAGCTCCTCCTTGGCGAGGCCCTCGTAGGGGCCCGCGTCCACGTGGCGGACCAGGACGCCCGGTGCCAGTTCGACCGTCGGGGCGACGGCGGCCGTTGTCGCGCGCGTGAAGATCTCGACCTCGATGTTGATCGCGGCAAGGCGCTGCGCGAGTTCCACGATGTAGACGTTCATGCCGCCGGCGTCGCCGGTGCCCGGCTGGTGGAGCGGTGAGGTGTGTACGGAGAGCATGGCGACACGGCGGGGCCTGCGGTGCAGTCGCAGTCGCGAAGGGGCCGCCGCAGAGCGACGCCCGAGCCTGCTGACGTACTGGCTCACGTGGCGGTCCTCCTTGCTGCGGGCATGCCGGACGGAGGGTGTGGGGCGCCCTCCACGGGAATGCAACGCGGAGGCAGGAGTTCCCATTCCGGGCGCGGCGATTTTTGCCGATCCATTGCCACGGGTCGCTCAACTGTTCGGGCGCCGAATGCGTCGCGCCTCACTGGATGCCGTGCAACCTCTGCCGCCGCCACGCGCTCTATATACGCATGCACAAGATCGCGCACGGCTCCGCGGTACTCGTCCGGCAGCTCGCCCACTTCGGGTGGCTGCAGGCGCGCTGCTGCGCGTTCGCGGTCGCGCTGCTGGGGGGTATGGCGGCCTCGACACTGCTACCGACGCTGCCCGTGGCGCGCTACGACCTGCTGCTGGCGTACGGGGTGCTGCTCACCGGCGTGGGCTTCCTGGTGGGGTGGGAGAGCCGGCGAGAGGTCGCGGTCGTGGCCGTCTGCCATCTCCTCGGGCTCGCCTTCGAGGTGGTGAAGGTGCAGGTGGGGTCGTGGAGCTATCCCGAGCCGGGGCTGGCCAAGATCGCCGGGGTGCCGCTGTACGGCGGCTTCATGTACGCCGCCGTCGGCAGCTACGTCTGCCGGTCCTGGCGGCTGCTCGGCCTGTCGGTCACCGGGTACCGCGCCCACGCCACCGCCCTGGTGGCCGTCGGCCTGTACGTCAACTTCCTCAGCCACCACTGGCTCCCGGACCTGCGCTGGCCGCTCGCCGGTCTGCTGCTCGCCGTGACAGTGGGCGCCTGGGTGCACTTCACGATCGGGGAGCACCGGCACCGGATGCCGCTGGCACTGGCCTTCGTCCTGATCGGGTTCTTCCTGTGGCTGGCCGAGAACATCGCCACCTATCTGGGAGCCTGGTCCTACCCGTACCAGCTGCACGGCTGGGAACCGGTCGCGCTGTCCAAGTGGGCGTCCTGGGCCCTGCTGATCAGCGTCACCTTCGTCATCTGCGGCACCCGCCGCGCCGAGCGGGAGCCCGCCGTCCCCCGACGGCTGTCACCATCGCAGGTCCGGGGCCGCCTGCCCTCGTAGGCACGATCGCCTACCCCGCAGGCGCGACCGCCTACCCTCGTAGCCATGACATCCCGCGCCACCCGCCCCGTGGGCACGGTCACGCGCGGGACGACCAACCCCAACCGGCTGCGCCGCATGGACCGCTGGATCGCGGCGACCCACGGTGCCGAACTGCGCCGCGCCGCCGATCCCGTCGCCGTCGACATCGGGTACGGGGCGGCGCCCTGGACAGCAGTGGAGCTGCTCCAGCGGCTGCGCACCGTCGCGCCACGCGCGCGTGTCGTCGGCGTGGAGATCGAACCGGCGCGGGTCGCGGCGGCCGGGCCGTACGAGCGGGACGGGCTGGTCTTCCGGCACGGCGGGTTCGAGATCCCGATCGACCGGCGCCCGCATCTCGTCCGGGCCGCCAACGTGCTGCGGCAGTACGACGAGGGTGAGGTCGCCGCCGTCTGGGCGCGGCTGTGCGCGCGGCTCGCGCCGGCGTCCGGCGCCTCCCGCGGCGGGCTGCTCGTGGAGGGGACCTGTGACGAGATCGGGCGCCGACACGTGTGGGTCGCACTCGGCCCGGAGGGACCGCGCACCGTCACCTTCGCTACCCGGCTGGGCGCCCTGGAGCGCCCCTCGGACCTCGCCGAGCGCCTCCCGAAGGCACTCATCCACCGCAACATCCCCGGCGAGCCCGTGCACGCCTTTCTCCGCGACTTCGACCGCGCCTGGGCGGCCGCCGCGCCCTACGCCTCGTACGGCGCCCGCCAGCGCTGGATCCGCGCGGTACGGGACCTGGCCGACGACTGGCCGGTTACGGACGGTCCGGCGCGGTGGCGGCAGGGTGAAGTGACGGTGGCGTGGGAGGCGTTGGCGCCGCGCGGTTGACCTCCGCGCGCCCCCTGTCTGCGGGGCACGATCGCCGTGAGTCGTTCGTCACAAAGGCGGGGAGATCGTCATGAGGCGTGGGGTGGAGGGGGAGGACTGGTTCGGTCGCCTCGTTCGCGCCTCTGTCGCTTTTTGTACGTCGGCATGGCACGATCCCCTGACGTCCGGAAGTTACTGACGGTTAATCAGTTTGGGGGAAGGGCTATGGGTACGGGCAAGCGCGGTCTGGTCACGGCGGCAATCACCGTGGTGTGCGCGGTCACCGTGCTGGCGGCACCCGGTACGGCGTTCGCGTCCCAGACGAGCCCGACACCTACGCCGACACCGACGCCGAGTGCTTCCCCGGCGCCCGTGTCCACCAAGGACCTCGAGGCCGTCCGCCAGAAGCTCGAGAAGCTCTACCACGCGGCGGCGGTCGCCACCGACGAGTACAACGCGGCCGAGGAGAAGGCGGAGCAGCAGTCCGCCGAGATCGTCGAACTGGCCAAGAAGATCGTCAAGGGCCAGGAGAAACTGGACGAGTTGAAGAAGCGCGCGGGCTCCGCGGCCGCCGCCCAGTACCGCACCGGCGGACTCCCGGACGAGGCCCAGCTGATGCTGAGCGACAACCCGGGGCAGTTCCTCGACGGCGCCGGCCGGGTACTGCAGGGCGAGCGCGCCACCAAGGCCCTGCTCGAGGAAATGACCCGCACCCAGCAGGACTTGAAGCTCTACACCAAGGACGCCTCCGCCCAGTGGAAGAAGCTGGAGGCCAACCGCAAGGCCAAGGCCACCGCGACGAAGGAGATCAAGAAGAAGATCGCGGCGGCCGAAGAGCTCGAGTCCCAGCTGGAGAAGGAGGAGAAGGAGCGCCTCGCCGAGCTGGAGGCCGAGGCCGCCCGCAAGGCGCAGACCGCGTGGCTCGACTCCGGGATACTCGAGGACATCAGCGGCCAGGCGTCCGAACAGGGCAAGAAGGCGGTCGAGTACGCCACGGCACAGATGGGCAAACCGTACGAATGGGGCGCCGAGGGCCCGGACACGTACGACTGCTCCGGACTGACCTCACAGGCCTGGATCTCCGCCGACCAGCCCATTCCACGCACCTCGCAGGAGCAGTGGAAGCAGCTCGAGCGCGTCGACGTCGAGGACATGCGCCCCGGCGACCTCATCATCTACTTCGACGACGCCAGCCATGTCGCGATGTACATCGGTGACGGCGCGATCGTGCACGCCCCACGCCCGAACCGGACGGTGACGATCGCGGGGGCCGGGTCGATGCCGATCCTCGGGGTGGTCCGGCCTGACGCGTAGGCAGGCCACCCTCAGTGGCCGCCGCGGTTCTCGACGCAGGGGCCTGTTCCCGGCTGGGGCTCGGCGTAGGCACCGTGCACCTCGCTGTCCAACTCGTCCTTCGTCACACGCCCTGACACACACGTGACTCCCGTGTGGACGCTGTAGAACCCGTTCCCGACGTAGACACCGTGCTCCTTGCCACAGCCAAGCCGCTTCAGTGCCACCTCGATCCGCTCGTCACTGAAGCGGCCGTACTCACCGGAGCCGCCCTCCTGCCGGACCTTCTCCAGCTCCCCCTTGATGAGCTCGGCCGACGCCTGCCCCTGGGCGAGCTGGGCCGCGGTGAGGGCCCTCTGCATCCGATAAGCATGATTTTCGGCGTAGTTGGGAGGAGTGTCCCCATTCCCCTTCTGGCGCTCAGCGGTCACGCTCGGCACGGGGGACGAGGGCGTCACCGTCGGCATCTCGGCCGGCTGCGCGCACTTGGGCCGGGGCGAGAAGGAGGGGCGGGGGCTCGCCGACTGCGGCCGTCCGGCCCCGGCCCCGGCCTGCTGGGTTCCGCATGCGGTCACAGCGGCCGCGGCGATCGCGGCCATCGCGACGACGACGGCTGCTGTGGCTGATCGTCTGAGGGGCATGGGCAGAGTTTCCTGCCTCGGGGCTCGAGAATCCATGGAGGCCTTTCGGGCGATACAGCCTCATATGCCGCCGCACGCACCGTTCGCGACCCGCGCCACGTGACCCACCCCACGCCCCACCACTCACAAACCTTGCGGGGACGTGATGTTCGTCATTCCCGCCCCTTCCCCACCCTGTCCAACTGCGTTACGGAACGCGGCATATGACAGCGGCCAGCGTCCACACGGCGTGCCGCACACCATTCCGTTGCGGCGCCGACTACCGCTATGGTCCCCGTCGGTGGGTCGAGGTCCCTCGTCCCCGCCATGCCCTCGGGGGGAGGGAAGGAACCCAAGACGATGCCCGTACCCGTACCGCGGCAGAGAGCGATCCCGGCCGTGGAGAGTGGTCAGGCGCAGGCCGCGTCCGCAGTCGGCGGCCCCTCCAGGGAGGCCTTGGAAGCCACCGCGGCCTTCAAGGCCCAGGAAGCCGCCCCGCCCAAGGGAGACCCGGTCGAGAAGAACAACGGCACCAATCTCACGCTGCTGCTGATCGAGGACGATCCCGGCGGCTCCGCGATCGTGCCCGAAATGCTCGACCCGACCGGCAAGCCGATCCGGGTCCGCACCGCGCGCAACCTCACCGAGGCCGAGCGGCTGCTCACCGACGACGTCCACTGCATCCTGCTGGACCTCGCGCTGTCGGCGCCCGGCCAGGCCGCCGACGACGAGCTGGCCGTACTCAAGCACGTGCTGAAGCTCGCGCCCCGGCACGCCGTCCTCGCGCTCACCGCGTCCGGTGACGCCGAGCGCGGCGCGGAGGCGGTGCGCGTGGGCGCCCAGGACTATCTCTTCCGGGACGAGCTGGACGGCCGGCTACTGAGCCGGGCGATCCGGTACGCCGTGGAGAGGAAACGTTCCGACACGGCCGAGCGACGGCTCGCCGAGGGCCGGGTGCGCGCGCAGGAGAACCGCCGCCTGGAGCGGGGGCTGCTGCCGACGCCGCTGCTGGAGGGTTCGTCGCTGCGGTTCGCCGCGCGTTATCGGCCGGGGCGTTCGCGCGCCCTGCTCGGCGGTGACTTCTACGACACCGTCCGCACCCCCGACGGCACCGTGCACGCCATGATCGGCGACGTCTGCGGGCACGGTCCCGACGAGGCGGCGCTCGGCGTGGAGCTGCGGATCGCCTGGCGGGCGCTGACGCTGGCCGGCCTGTGCGGTGACGAGCTGCTGGGTACGTTGCAGCAGGTGCTGGAGCATGAGCGGGCCGACGACGAGATCTTCGCGACGCTGTGCACGGTGGACATCGCGCCGGACGGGCGTAGCGCGGGGCTGTGCCTGGCCGGGCATCCGTCTCCGCTGCTCGCCCGTCCCGGGCGGCCGGCGCGGTTGTTGCCGTACGACAACAACGGGCCCGCGCTCGGGCTGCTGCCGGGGGCGCGGTGGCCGCGGATGCAGGTGGAGCTGGGGCGGGAGTGGAGCCTGATGCTCTACACCGACGGGCTGATCGAGGGGCACATCGGGGAGGGGCGGGAGCGGCTTGGGCAGGATGGGATGGTGGAGCTGGTGCGGCGGCAGCTTGACGCCGGCTTGAGTGGGGAGGCGTTGTTGCGGGCCGCTGTCAATGAGGTGCGGGACCTCAATGGGGGCGAGTTGACTGATGACGTGGCTGTGTTGCTGTTGGATCGGGCGGGGTGAGCGGGGGCTCGCCGTTCAGGCGTTCGCCGTAGCCGAGCGCTGGTTCGTTGTGGCTGGTCGCGCCCACGCGGCGGAGCGGCACATCAGACGCAGCCCCGCCCCTCACGGGGCGCTTGCGTTACCGTCCGCCGTTGTAGGGGCCGTAAGGGCCGTCGCTGCTGGAGCCACCGCCTCGCCTGGGGCGGCCACCGCCCGGGAGGGAGCGGATCGCCGGTCGGACGTCGACCATGTACACGATGGTCGCGATGAGGCCGATGATCGGCAGGAACGACAGGATGTTGAAGATCAGGTTCACCACGAAGGCGAGCCCGAGGACGATCAGCCAGAACGGCTTGGTCTTCTTGTCGGCCGCTCGATAGGCGTCCTCGCGGCGCATGGCGGCGTCAACCAGCGCGAAGCCGCTGAAAAGGATCAGGGCCACGCTCAGCAGCCACATCAACCCCGCGAAACCCTGCATCAGCACTACGTCCACCACCCGACTCGGCTCGTATCTACGCGGTCACCGTACCCGCAAGCACGTCCGCTCTACCCGGACAACGGGCCGGGCAACAGGTAAGTGCCCGGCCCGCTGTTCGACTGTCGCCGTGTGTGACCTGGTAGGTCCTACTGGGCGGGCGGGGTGGTCTTCTTGACGGTGGTCTTGCGCGTCGTCGCCTTCTTGGCCGTCGCCTTCTTGGCCGGGGCGGCGGGCCCGGCTGTGGCCTCGGCGGGCTTCTCCTCCTTGACCTCGACCGGCTCCGCCTTCGGCTCGACGGCCGCGGCGAGCTCCTCGATCTCGTCGGCGGCCTCGCCGCGCCAGGTCTTCACGGTCTGCTCGCCGTGCTCGGCGACCTTCTCGTAGGCCTCACGGGCCTTGACGGCGTACTCGGCGGCGACACCGACGCTGCGCAGCGCGATGTCCTGGGCGGACTCGCCGAGCTTCTTCAGGTCGGCGTCGAGGGTGCTGCCGAGCTTCTTGATGTCGCCGTCGAGGGTGCTGATGAACTCGCCGACCTTGGCCTGGATGGTCTCCTGCGCCTCCTTGGCCTTGGCGGAGGCCTCCTTGGCGCGGGCGGAGGCCTTCTCCTGAACGGCCTTCGGGTCGGTGTTGCGCACGGCCTCGATCCTCGCCGGCGCCTCGGCGCGCAGCTGCTCCACCAGGCCGGGGACCTTCTTGGCCTGCTGAAGGGCCAGGTCGGCGGTGCCGGCGGCGAAGTAGAGCGGGGTCGGGTCGCTGAGGGTCTTACGGAAGTCTTCAGTGATGGCCATGATGCTGGTCCTCCCGGATCACTTGCGGCTGAGGGTTTTGGGTCCCGCGGTCAGCCCGGCCGGCCCGGTCAGCCGGCCGACTGCTGCGGGTCGGCGTCGCTGCCGCCGGTCTTGCGGGTCGTACGGTTCGTGCGGGTACGGCGGGGGGCGGCGGCCTTGCGGCCACTCGCGGCGCCGGCGTCGGTGTCGGCTTCGGTGTTGCTCTTGCGGGTGCTGCGGGCCTTACGGGTACGGCGCTCGGCGGTACCGTCGCCGGTGTCGTCGGCCTGCTCCTGCCGCTCATGGACGTCCACCGGACCGTCGCCCCGTGAGTCGGCCTCAGGTATCTCCGGTCCGGCCACGAATCCGTTCTCCTTGCGGAAGGACTCGTAGATCTGGAGGAGCACCTGCTTCTGCCGCTCGTTCAGCGTGGGATCGGCGAGTATGACGGCACGCGTCTCCACCTCGTCCCGGTCTCGTTCCGCGTCGAGGATCCCGGCCCGCACGTACAGCGTCTCGGCGGAGATCCGCAGCGCCTTGGCGACCTGCTGCAACACCTCCGCGCTCGGCTTGCGCAGCCCACGCTCGATCTGACTCAGATACGGATTGGACACCCCGGCGGCATCGGCGAGCTGACGCAACGACAGCTGCGCGTTGCGCCGCTGTTCGCGCAGATACTCACCGAGATTGCCGACGTTGAGCGATGCCATGCCTCCACCTTGCACCACCCCCGCTAACTATTGCAAGCAGCCGCTTGCAAAAGTGCGCCACGCCACTCTGTCGGCCTTGGTTAACCTGCACGGGTGACCACCGACCTGACTCTGCTGCCGCGTGTCGCCTACCGCGGACAGGAGGTCACCGCGCCCCGGCTCCGCGGCCTACTCGCCCTGCTCGCGGGCGACTTACGCACGGGCTGCAGCACCGAGCGGCTGGTGCAAGGGCTGTGGCCGGACGAGCTGCCGGAGCGGCCGGCGAAGGCGGTGCAGGTCCTCGTGTCCAGGGCGCGGGCGCAGTTGGGCGCCGACGTCCTCGCCAGCACGCCGACCGGATACCGGCTCGCCCTCGCCGAGGATCAGGTCGACAGCTCCGCCCTGCTGCTGCGCGCCGCCGCGAGCGCGGACCGGGCCAGGGCCGGGGACCACGCGGGATCGCTGGCCGCGGCCGAGGCCGGGCTCGCGCTGTGGGAGGGCACCTCGGACGGGGCCGGCGGGCCCGACGAAACCGCAGACCCCGTGGCCGCGTTGCGCGCCGAGCGCGCCCCCGTCCGCGGCACGCTCGTACGCGCGCAGGCGCTCGCGCTCGCCCGCCTCGGACGGCATGCGGAGGCGGCCGGGCCGCTGGCCGTGGCCGCCGCGGAGCATCCGCGCGACGAGGAAGTGCTCGCCGAGCTGCTGCGCGGTGAGGCGGCGTCGGCGGGCCCGTCCGCCGCGCTGATGCGGTACGAGGCGTACCGCCGTGAGCTGCGCGACGAACTCGGCACGGATCCGGGCGCCGGGCTCAAGGCCGTACAGCGGGAGCTGTTGCGTGGCGAGGCGCCGGTGGTCAGGCACGGCGTGCCGCACGAACCGAACCCGCTGCTGGGACGGGACGAGGACATCGCGGCGGTGGAGCGGCTGCTGCGCGCCTCCCGCGCCGTCACCGTCGTCGGCCCCGGCGGCCTCGGCAAGACCCGGCTCGCGCACGCCGTCAGCCGCCGGGCCGAGCAGCGCGTGGTGTATTTCGTGCCGCTCGCCGGCGTCACAGCGGACGAGGACGTGACCGCGGAGGTGGCCTCCGCGCTCGGCGCGGGCGAGGGGCGGGCCGGCGCCATGAGCGGCCACGCCCCGGCCGACCCGGTGTCCGGCATACTCGGCGCGCTCGGCTCGGGGCCCGCGCTGCTGGTCCTCGACAACTGCGAGCAGGTCATCCGGGGGGCCGCCGGCCTCGTACAGGCCCTGGTCTCGTCATCGAAGGACCTGCGGGTGCTCGCCACCAGCCGGGCCCCGCTGGGCCTCACCTCGGAGGCGGTGTACGCGCTGCCGGAGCTCGGTCTCGGCACCTCGGTCGAGCTGTTCACACAGCGGGCCCGGGCCGCCCGGCCCGGCGTGGAGCTGCCGCCGGACGCGGTGGCCGAGCTGTGCCGCCACCTCGACGGGCTGCCGCTCGCCGTGGAGCTGGCCGCGGCGCGGGTGCGCGTGCTGTCGGTGCCGGACATCGCACGCCGCCTCGGCGATCGGTTCGCGCTGCTGCGCGGCGGGGCGCGGGACGTGCCGGAGCGTCATCGCACGCTGCACGCGGTCGTGGACTGGAGCTGGAACCTCCTCGACGAGGAGGCCAGGGCCGCGCTGCGCACGCTGTCCGTCTTCCCCGGCGGCTTCTCCGGAGAAGCCGCGGAGCACGTGCTGGGCGAGGACGCGCTGTTTCTCCTGGAGCAGTTGGCCGATCAGTCGCTGCTCACCGTCGCCGACACCCCGGCCGGCGTGCGGTTCCGGATGCTGGAGACCGTACGGGAGTTCAGCGCGGCCCGGCGCGCGGAGGCGGGCGAGGAAGAGGAGGCCGTCGGCCGGTTCCTCGCCTGGGCGCGGGACTTCGGGGTCACGTACCACGACTGGCTCCTCGGCTCGCAACCGGGGACCGCCTGGGAGCGGATCAGGGCTGAGCAGGACAACCTCGTGCTGGCCCTGCGGCACGCCCTGGTCCGTACGGACGGCCCCACCACCGCCGCCCTCACCGCCGTCCTCGCCGCCCTGTGGTCCACCGGCTCCAACTACCCCCGCCTCACCGCCCTCGCCGCGGACACCGGACCGCCGCTGTCGCACTACTACCCGGAGCCCGAATACGTCGAAGTCGCCCGCGCCGCTGCGGTGTTCTGCACGGCGAGCCTGTTCATGGGCTACGGCCCGCGCGCCGTACGCCATCTCGTCACCCTCCGGCGGCTGCCCCCGGCCCCGCTGGACACGCTGCTGCGGGCCATCGCGGCAGTGCTGAGCGCGGTCCCCGAGATGCTGCCTCCCGACTACGACGTGCTGCGGGGGCTCTGCGCCAGCGAGCAGCCGCTGCTCGCCGGCGTCGCCGAGGGCGTCGCCACCTACGTCTGGGAGTACGAGCACGACCTCGACCGCGCGCTCGCCTCGGCTCGCCGGATCATCGCCGCACTGGCGCCGGTCGACACCCCGTTCCTGCAGGTCATGGGCCACGCCCGGCTGAGCGAGCTGTACATGCAGACGGAGCAGGGCAATGCCGCGTACGGGCACCTCAAGGCCGCGCTGGAGGCGCTGCCGCGGCTCGGCGACGAGCACGACACCATCGGCGTCCGCTGGGGCCTCGTCCTCGCCTGTCTGCACCGGGGCGACCCCGACGAGGCCGAGTACTGGCTGCGGCAGGCGGAGGGCGACAACGCCCCGCAGAAGTACGACTTCTACAGCCCCGACTTCGGCGGGCGCGCCGAGATCGCGCTCGCCCGCGGGCTGACCGAGGTCGGGCTCGGCCTGTGGCGCAACGCCGTGGAGCGGATGCCCGCGGCAGGCTCGTTGGACGGCGACGACCCCTTCTTCGACAGGTGGTCGCTGCAGGTCCAGTCGGCGGCGGTGACGGCACACGCGCACGCCGGCCGTCTCGAACTCGTCGCGGGGCAGGTCGACCGGCTGCGGCAGGAGTTGCGGAGGCTGCTCTCCGGTCCGTCCCGCTCGCCCATGGAGCTCCCCTTGTTCGGGACGGTGCTGCACGCGCTCGGCATGGCTGGGCTGGCGTCCGGCGACGCCACCGCCGTACGGATGATCGCGCTGGCCGAACGCCTGCGGGTGCTGCGCGAGTTCCAGCCGACGATGTCGGCGGACCGCGCCCGGCAGGCGGCCGGGGCCGCCGGGAAAGCTGCCAGGGCGGCGTACGCCGACGCGGTGTCGGAGTACGCCGCCCTGGAGCGGGACGAGCTGCGGGAGGCGGCCCGCGCTGTCATGGCGGTTACTTCGGGTCGCGGTTGAACAACGCCGTCGACCAGCGGTAGCCGAGCGCGGTGAGGCCGACGCACCAGGCGATCGCGATCCACCCGTTGTTGCCGATCTCGGTGCCGAGCAGCAGGCCGCGCAGGGTCTCGATGGCCGGCGTGAACGGCTGGTACTCGGCGATCGGCTGGAACCAGCCCGGGATCGCGTCGATGGGGACGAAGGCGCTCGAGATGAGCGGGAGGAGGATCAGCGGCGTTGCCATGTTGCTGGCCGCCTCGGGGTTCGGGCTGGCCATGCCCATCCCGACCGCGATCCAGGTGAGCGCCAGGGTGAACAGCGCGATCAGTCCGAACGCCGCCAGCCACTCCAGGGCCGTGGCGTCCGTGGACCGGAAGCCGATGGCCACGGCGATGGCGCCGACGAGGACCAGGCTGGCGAGCACCTGCAGCACGCTGCCGACGACGTGCCCGACGAGCACAGAGCCGCGGTAGACCGCCATCGTGCGGAAGCGGGCGATGAGGCCCTCGGTCATGTCCATGGAGACGGAGATCGCGGCCCCGATCACGGTGCTGCCGATGGTCATCATCAGGAGGCCCGGGACGAGATAGGCGATGTAGTCGGAGCGGTCCGCGCCGCCGCCACCGATGCCCGCGCTCATCACACCTCCGAAGACGTAGACGAAGAGCAGCAGCAGCATGATCGGCGTGAGCAGCAGGTTCAGGGTCATGGACGGGTAGCGCCGCGCGTGCAGCAGGTTGCGGCGCAGCATCGTGTTCGAGTCGCGGACGGCGAGGGAGATCCGGGTCGGGCGGGTGGGAGCCAGAGGGGTGCTCATCGGACGGTCTCCTTGGGCTGGTTGGGGAGGTTGGTGGAGCCGGTCAGGGCGAAGAACACGTCGTCGAGGTCGGGCCTGTGCACAGTCAGCTCGTCCGCCTCGACGTCGGCCGAGTCCAGCCAGTCGAGGATGGAGCGCAGCTCGCGCTGGCTGCCGTCGCTGGGGATCTGCAGCGCCAGCGCCTCGTCGTCGCGGGTGGCCTCGCGCAGGGCGACGGCGGCGGACTGGTATGCGGCCGGGTCGGTGAAGCGGAGCCGGACGTGCCCGCCCGGGATGAGCCGCTTCAGCTCGTCGGCGCTCCCCTCGGCGGCGGTCTTGCCGTCGTTCAGCACCGCGATACGGTCGGCGAGCTCGTCGGCCTCCTCCAGGTACTGGGTGGTGAGGAAGACGGTGACGCCGCCGGAGACCAGCTCGCGGATGATCCCCCACATGTTGTGGCGGCTGCGCGGGTCGAGGCCGGTGGTCGGCTCGTCGAGGAAGATGATCCGCGGATCGCCGACCAGCGTCATGGCGATGTCGAGGCGGCGCTTCATGCCGCCGGAGTAGGTGGAGACGGGCTTCTTCGCGGCCTCCACCAGGTCGAAGCGCTCAAGGAGCGCGGCGGCGGTACGGCGGCCCTCGCCGCGGGTGAGGTGGTGCAGGTCCGCCATGAGGAGCATGTTCTCCTCGCCGGTGATCAGACCGTCGACGGCGGAGAACTGCCCGGTGACACCGATCGCGGCGCGCACGGCGTGCGGGTCGGTGGCCAGGTCGTGGCCGCCTACGTGCAGCTCGCCGGCGTCTGCGGTGATCAGGGTGGAGAGGATCTTGACGGCGGTGGTCTTGCCGGCGCCGTTCGGGCCCAGCAGGGCGAAGACGGTGCCGGCCGGCACCGCCAGGTCGATGCCGTCGAGGACCGCCTTGTCCCCGTAGGCCTTGCGCAGCCCCTTGGCCGCGATGGCGAGTGAGTGCGATGTCGTTGTCGTCATGCCGCAGAGGTTGCGGCAAGGCGCATTCAGCGCGGTTTCACGAGGGTTTCAGCGCCCTGGAACCGGGGCCGCCTCGGGTGGCGGCCCACCGCAGCCAGGGCTCCCGCCGCGGTGGGCCGACGAACGGATCCTCCGTCACACCCCCGACGCCACGCCGGACTCGGACTTCTCGGGACGCCCGGCCAGCGGGATCTCGCAGGTGTCGGAGAAGCCCTGCGAGCTGATGCCGTGGGCCGTGTTGTTCCTGGTGGCCATGTTGGAGAAGGCGATGAACGCGGTGAGTTCGACCATCGCCGCCGGGCCGAGCCGGTCGAGCAGACTCGCGTACAGCTCGTCGGTGACGGTCGGCGGCGTGTTCGTCATGGCCTCGGCGTACTCCATCACCTCCCGCTCCACCGGCGTGAACACCTCCGACTCCCGCCAGCGCGGCACCTGGCTCGCCTTGGCCAGGTCCAGGTCCTGGTTCTGCGCCTGGAAGTAGCCGAGGTCGAGGCACCAGCCGCAGCCGACCTGTGCCGCGACGGCCATGTGCGCGAACGACTTCAGGTTCTCGTCGGCCGCGTCCCAGGCGCCCAGCTTGGCCCCCGTCTCCAGGGACGTCTCGGCGACCTTGGGGTTGTGCCACGACACCTCGAGGGGTTCGGGCACGGCACCGAACTGCTTGGTCATGTTTTCGCTGAGTTCGGTGGGGAGCTCCGCCTTCGGAACGCGTAGCGGCATGGGGTCCTCCTTGTACGGCTGTGTACGGCTGCCCGTACGGCTACTGCCTGTTCGGCATGAGGACACCGCCTGGCCCGCGTCTGTGACAGCGAACTTCGGAGCCGCGGCCGTTGTCCGGCATCTGCTCTCCCTTCCGGGCCCTGCCGAGGGGCCCTGTCCTGTCACCCCTCTTCAGAGCGCTGCCGGCCGCCAAAGGTTGAAACCGAATTTCGAGTAGCCGCGCTGTGCTAATAGTCATGGCTTTTTACCTAAAAGTGTTAGGCTCACGCCTTAGCGATTGTCGCTTATCGCCGCTTACGCCTGGCGGGAGGACGAGCATGGCGCGCGCAGGGCTGACCGCGGAACGGCTGACCCGGGCCGGTGCGGAGCTGGCCGACGAGGTCGGGTTCGATCAGGTGACCGTGTCGGAGCTGGCCCGGCGGTTCGATGTCAAGGTCGCCAGTCTGTACTCGCACGTGCGGAACTCCGAGGACCTCAGGACACGGATCGCCCTGCTCGCGCTGGAGGAGCTCGCCGACCGGGGCGCCGCCGCGCTGGCCGGGCGGGCCGGCAAGGACGCGCTGGTCGCCTTCGCGAACGTCTACCGCGACTACGGCCGCGAGCACCCCGGCCGCGCCGCCGCCGCGCGGATGAGGCTCGACCCCGAGACGGCGGCCGCCAGTGCGGGCGTCCGGCACGCTCAGATGACGCGGGCGATCCTGCGCGGCTACGCCCTGACGGAGCCGGACGCGACACACGCCGTACGGCTGCTGGGCAGCGTTTTCCACGGCTACACCAGCCTGGAGTCGGCGGGCGGCTTCAGCCACAGCGCCCCCGACTCCGAGGAGACCTGGACCCGGATCCTGGACGCCCTGGACGCCCTGCTGTGCAACTGGCCCACCGGGCCCACCTCCTGATCGACAGGCTGAAGACGAAGAAAGGGACGCTGAGGACATGGACACCGAGCACGACTGGATCACCACGCCCGTCACCGCCGGGCTCCTGCGCGGTGCCCTCGACGTCGAGCACACCGAGCACGGCGTACTGCCGCACCGGCTGCCCGCCCGGGCGCGCGCCCAGAACACCGACGGGCAGCTGGCCATGGCCGAGTCACAGCCCTCCGGCGTACGGCTGGCCTTCCGCAGCCGGGCCACCGTCATCGAGCTGGACACGCTGCCCACCAAGCGCACCTATGCGGGCGCCCCACCCCGCCCGGACGGCGTGTACGACCTGATCGTCGACGGCCGCCCCGCCGGGCAGGGCAGCGTGACCGACGGCAACGTCGTGCTCATCGACATGGCCGCAGGGACCTCCGAACACCGGCCCGGCCGGGTCGGCACCCTTCGCTTCACCGGGCTGCCGGGCAGCGCCAAGGACGTCGAGATCTGGCTGCCGCACAACGAGACCACCGAACTGATCGCCCTGCGCACCGACGCCCCGGTCGAGCCCGCGCGGGATCCGGGCCGCAGGGTGTGGCTGCATCACGGCAGTTCGATCAGCCACGGCTCCGACGCGGCGAGCCCCACCGGTATCTGGCCCGTGCTCGCCGCCTCCCTCGGCGGCGTGGAGCTGATCAACCTGGGTCTGGCCGGGAGTGCCCTGCTCGATCCGTTCACCGCGCGCACCCTGCGCGACACCCCCGCCGACCTCATCAGCGTCAAGATCGGCATCAACCTGGTCAACCTCGACCTGATGCGGCTGCGCGCCTTCAGCCCCGCCGTCCACGGCTTCCTCGACACCATCCGGGAAGGGCACCCGACGACACCGCTGCTGGTCGTGTCGCCCATCCTGTGCCCGATGCACGAGGACACGCCCGGTCCCTGCGCCCCGGACTTCAGTGCCCTCAGCACCGGTCGACTGCGGTTCGTCGCCATGGGCGACCCGGCGGAACGCGCGAGCGGGAAACTGACGTTGGGCGTCATCCGGGACGAGCTGGCCCGCATCGTGAAGCAACGGTCGGCCGAGGACCCGAACCTCCACTACCTCGACGGCCGCGACCTCTACGGCGAGACCGACTCCGCCGAACTCCCCCTCCCCGACGACCTCCACCCGGATGCCGCGACCCACCACCGCATCGGCGAACGCTTCGCCGAGCTGGCCTTCACCGCCCGGGGGGCCTTCGCGGCCGGGGACGCCTGACACGGGTTCGACAGGAGGACGGAGACGGGGACCGAAAACCCGTCGTGGGGTGCGACGGCTCCTGCTTCGATGACCGGAGAGCCGAGACCGCGTACCACGGTGAGATGGGACGGCAGTTCGCCGCCCAGGCCACGGACAGCGCCTGCAACGCCCACACCGACCGGCCGGCCATGCTGCGTCTCGCCGGTGACGTGAGCGGGTTACGGGTGCTGGATCTCGGCTGCGGGGCCGGCCACTACGCCGCCGAGCTGCTGGAGTCGGGAGCCGCGCGGGTCGTCGGCGTCGAGGGCCACGAAGCCCTGCTGCACGCGGCGCGGGAGCGGCTCGGCGACCGTGCCGTACTGCACCGGCACGGCCTGGAGGAACCGCTGGCCTTTCTGCCGGACCAGTCCTTCGACCTGGCCGTGCCGGCCCTCGTCCACCACCACATCGACGCACGGGAGCAGTTGCTCGCCGAGACCCGGCGCGTCCTGCGGCCCGGCGGCACCCTGCTCGTCTCCACGACCCACCCCACCGGCGACTGGACCGGCTTCGGCGGCTCCTACTTCGCCGACGACCGGGTCGAGCTCCCCTTCGGCGACGGCTTCGCCCTCAGCTACCGGCGGATGACGCTGGAACAGTTCCTCGGCGAACTGCTCGGCACCGGGTTCGTACTGGAGAGGCTCCTGGAACCGCGGGCCGCGGAGGAAGCCCGCTACGACAAGACCCACCAGCAGCCGCTCTTCTTGGCGGTGCGGCTCCTGCGTCCCTGAGGGCTCGCGGAGCACGATGTGGCCCGCCGGGTCGTCGGGCTCGGACCCGGCACGGACAGACTCGGGCGGTCAGCTCGGTGCCGGTCCGCGCCGAGCGGTGATCCACTCCGCTACGGCGGTGAAGTCCCGGTCGGTGAGGCCGTAGCGGTGGTCCACGTGATGGAGGAGGGCCGGTGCGGGGTGGTGGGCGGTCACCCAGGCGCGGTCAGCGCCGGTGATCTCGTCGTCGACCCACACGAACGGGCGGCCCGCCGCCCAGGTGACGAGAGGGCGGGTCTTCCAGTGCAGGCCGGCGGCCCAGTCGTCGGCCCGGTCGTCGGTGGGCCAGGGCACCACGGGCAGGGGCGGCAGGCCGAGCCAGGGGGCGAGGACCGTGTTCGCGTCGTCCGTCCAGGTCGTCGCCCACACCAGCTCACAGCCCAGCGCCGCGAGCCGCGTCAGGCGGGCGCCGAGCGCCGGGTCGACCCGGGTCAGGAGCGGGTGGGCGGCTGCTTCCGGGAGGGCGGAGGGCGATTCGTACACCGGGTACGGCCCGTCCGCCCCGAAGGGGATCAGCGTGCCGTCCACGTCGAGGAGGAGGAGCATCGGCACCAGGATCAGCCCAAGTGGGCCGACGGGGAAAGACCGGCAGGGCAAGACCGGCAAGGAAAGGCCTGGAGGGGCGGACTGGCAGCCCCTGTGGCACCGGGCGTGACGCCGAACCCCCTCAGCCCTCGAAGCCCCTCTCCGCCAGGATCTTCTCAACACGCGCCCGGTGTGCCGCCTCCCACGTGTCCAGGGACTCCGCCGCCTCCTTGGCGATCTTGGCGCGGGCCCCGGCGAGCACCTCCTCGCGGCGGGCGGACGGGACGACCACGACGCCCTCCTCGTCGGCCACCACGATGTCACCGGCGTCGACCGCCGCGCCCCCGCACCGCACTCGCTGGTTGAACGGCCGTACGACCGACTTGACGCCCGGGATCGGGATTACCCCGCGCGCGAACACCGGGAACCCCATCTCCCGCACCTCGGCCAGGTCGCGGATCACCCCGTCGACGACGAACGCGGCGATGCCCCGGCGCCGGGCGATCGCGCAGACGTTGCCGCCGGCCAGCGCGTAGTCGAGGTCCCCGGACTCCACGACGACGACCGAGCCGGGCCCCGCCCGATAGATGGCCGCGTGCAGCGAGAGGTTGTCCCCGGGCGGGCACGACACGGTGAACGCCGGACCGGCGACGCGCGGCACCGGCCCCCACAACGGCCGTATCCCGATGTCCATGACCTGCTCACGGCCCAGCAGCTCGGCGAGAGTGGTGGTCGGGATGTCCTGGAATTCGCTCGCGTCGGTCATGCCGGGGACGCTACCTTCTCCCCCATGACTGCCGGGTCGGCCTTGTGCCGTGAGCGAGTTGGGTGCCCGGCCTCTGAGTGAGGCCGCGGCGGGCCAGGAGCCCGCCTCTTTCTCTGCGCCTTCCCCTCCGTGGAGCCCTCTGCACGGAGTCCAGCGACAGAGAAAGAAGAGGAAGAGAATTTGCCCAACGATTTCAATCAACAGGTCATCGACGAGTTCCGCGCCAACAACGGCCGCGTGGGCGGCTACTTCGAGGGCGCCCGTCTGCTCCTGCTGACCACCACCGGCGCCCGCACGGGCGGCCGGCACACCACTCCCGTCGGCTATCTCCCCGACGGCGGCGAACGCGTCCTGGTCATCGCGTCGGCGGCGGGCGCGCCCCGGCACCCGGCGTGGTTCCACAACCTCGTGGCCAACCCCCAAGTCACCGTCGAGAGCGGCGCGTTCACGTACGAGGCGCGGGCCGTCGTACTCACCGGCGAGGAGCGGGACCGGGCCTTCGCACGGGCCGTGGAGGCGGATCCGGGGTGGGCGGCGTATCAGGAGAAGACGGAGCGGGTGATTCCCGTGGTCGCCCTGCACGAGATCGCCCGGGGCGGTCCGCCGAACGTCAACGCGGCCTCCATGGGCGAGGCCCTCAAAGCCATCCACGACGCCTTCCGTCGCGAACTCGCCCTGATCCGCGAGGAGATGAGGAGCAGTGCGGCGACGGGGTCGATGCTGGGCGCCCAGCTCCGCGTCAACTGCCTGACCTTCTGCCAGGGCCTCCACAACCACCACACCGGCGAGGAACTGGGCATGTTCCCGGTCCTGGCCGACCGCCACCCCGAGGCCGGGCCCGCCCTGGCCCGGCTGCGGGAGGAGCACGAGCGCATCGCCGACCTGGTGGCGGAGTTGCGCCGGGTGGTGGGCGATGAGGGGGCGGATCCGGCCACCGCGCGGGCGGAGGTGGAGCGGCTCACGGCGGAGCTCGAGGCTCATCTGACGTACGAGGAAGAGCAGTTGATACCGCTGCTCGACGTGGGCTGAGGAGCGGGGCCGACGCCGGGGAGGGAAGGCCAGAACGGCAGCTCCCTCCCCGCGTCGCCTCCAACGCCTTCCGGGCCAGCGCGTCCCGTACGGCCCCCACGACGTCATTCCAGAGAGCGCACCAGATAACGTGACCGAGTTAGATTTTCTACTCAGCCTCATCGGAGGTGAGCCGCGGCAACCCGGCCTCCAGAGCCCCGAACGCCCGCTCCGCAGCCGTGACGGCGTCCCGCTTGACCTCCTCGACCGACTCCCCACCCGCGACCCGCCGCCAGTTCTCCAGCGCGAGGATCCGCTGCACGGCGACGATCTGCCCCGCGGCCAGCCGAGCGTCCAGGTCACCGCCGAGGGCCTTGGCGAGCGCGGCCTCCGAGCGCTCCTGGAAGGCGTACATGCGGGCGGCCAACGAAGGAGTCCCTAGGGGAGGGTGTGGAACGCGAGCACCTGGGGATGACCATTCAGCCCGGTGACCGGATCACACCGCTCCAGTCCGGCGAGGAAGTGCCGCCGCAACGCCCCGAGCGGCGACGGCCCCTCGGCCACCATCCGCGCGGCCTCCCCCTCGTGGTCGGCGATCCGGTGCAGGACCAGGTCCTCCTTGGCCGGGAAATACCGGGAAGAGCGTCGGCTTGGAGATCTCGGCAGCGGCGGCGACCTCCGCGACGGACACGGCGTCGAACCCCTTCTCCAGGAACAGCCGAATCGCGATCTCCGACACGTCCTGGTACATCTTCTGTTTCTTGCGCTCGCGCAGGCCGGTCTCACTCATGGGGCGAGCCTACGCACCCTGTCGCCACACCGGTCTCGTCGCGAGGGACCACAGGTCGTCGAAGTGCTTGTTCCACTGGGACAGGGCGTCCTCCGCCGCCGCGGTGCCGTCCCGGGACCAGACATTGAGGTCGGTCCGGTAGCCCTTCGGGTCGTAATACTCGGCGTCCTGCCACTGCATCCGCGCGGACACGTCGTACAGGCCGTGCAGGACGAGTTCCCGGTTGAAGATGCAGATCTTGTCGCGTGGGATGCCCTGGTAGACGCGGTACTCACACTCGACGGTCACCCGGCGGCCGGCCGCGAGCCGCCCGACGAACTGCGACAGTATGCCGTCGTACTCGCGGCATTGCCGCTCCATCCGCCCGCGGAACTCCGGGTCGTCCACCGGCTGGTCGTCGTCGCCGACCTTGGACGGTACGGCCATCTGCTGCTCGAAGTCCGGCACGAGCATGCGGATCTGGACATGGTGCACGGGTCCGGGGTCGACCAGGAGTCCTTCGAGACGGTCATAGAGGGCGTGGTAGAGGGTCTCGCCGGTGTAGCCGAGGAAGCTGACCTCCACCTTTCGGGCCCGGAAAGCGTCGCTGACGTAGTTGCCCAACTGGAAGGAGCTCACCGAAGCACTGGCCGGCGCCCTGACCGACGCCGACAGCTCCTTCAGCTGGTCGTACAGCACGTAGCCGACGAGGCTGAGCAGGGCGCCGCCGAGGTATGCCTTGCCCTCCAGGGCGTCCGCGACCGGTTTGACGAACTGGGCGGTCAGTCCGGTGGCGAAGATCCCTAGCAGGAGGACTCTGGTCACCAGGGACTCGATGCGCTCCTGATAGCGCCTGAGCCTCGCCGCCACCCCCGACTCGTCCGATCCGCTTCGCCGTACGGACATACGCGCCCCCATCCCCGCGATGGCACCCGACGGAGTGTCATACCCCCTTGGGAAGCCCGGTCTTCGCTATGTCATGGTCATGGTCCCCTCAGGTCAGGACGCGGACAAGAGAGGGACTGGCCGCCGGGCGGGCGGGGAGGCCGAGTGAAGCGGTGGCCGCGGCCAGCGTCATGGCGTACGAGTCGACGGCCCGGCGGACGTTGGGGGCGTCCAGGCTCGCCCCCGTCACCAGGCGGTCGAGGTCGATGTAGGCGGAGCGCACGATCTCGAGCCAGCGGTACACGCCCCAGTCCTTGCGCCAGTCCACGGTGCTGTCGTGCGGCAGCAGACGCTCCCAGCGGCGGAACATCCGGTCCCGGATCTCCGGCCGAGTGGGGGTGAGGTGCATGTGCCGGACCAGTTCGTACAGGGGGTCGCCGACCACCGCCATCTCCCAGTCGATGATGGTCAGCGCCAGACGGTCGTCGCGGCGTACGAGGTTCCACGGGTTCAGGTCGCCGTGCAGCAGGGACGGTTCCCGTTCACTGACCTCGTGACGGGCCAGGATCTCCCGCAGGCGTTCCGCGTCGGGCAGTCCGAGGAGGCGGGCCAGTTGCTGCGACTCCTTCGGCAACTCGCCGACGAGAGTGACCAGTTGCTCGCGCAGCCATCGGAAGAACTCGCCTTCTCCCGCCGCCGGGTCCACCTGCCTGTAGTTCACCTGGGTCATGGCACACAGCTGATCGACGAGCCGGTCCGCCTCGTGCGGCAGCAGACCGTTCACCGGGTGGCTCGGCGGCCGGTCGATGTCACGGTGACCGACGTACGTGTGGATCGTGAAAGGTTCCTTCCGGTAGCTCTTGCCGAGGGCGAGGACCCTGGGCGCGGCCACCTCGACGCGTGACTGCTCGATGGCCCGCAGCACCGCGTGCTCACTGAGGAAGCTGCGCTCGCGCCGGCAGAGCTGCGCCACCTTGCGCCGCACCACGACCGGGAAGTCGATGTCCGCCACCCAGACCACCGTGTTCAGGTGTGCGGTGCCCTTGAACACCCGGTTGGCCGGGGCGGCTCCCTCGGCGATCAGAGCCCGGTTGACGGCCTCGCGCGGGAAGTCGCGGCGCTCCTGAAGACGCCTGTCCGGCCGCCAGTAGATGTCGTACGGGGCTGAACCCATGCCGCGCTTCCGGCTGCCGTCGCGCGAGGCCCGCCGACGGAAGAGGATCCGCTCGATCTCGGCCGGGCCGGGCACGCTCCGGAGCCTGAGCGGTTCCGCCGCCGCCTCCAGAGCATGGTGAACGGCGACGGTCGCATCGTCCAGGCTCTTCTGGTCGGACGAGTCCTCCAGGGACTTGGCCGCCCGCATCACGTCGGGATACACCGACTGCGCCCGCTCGAAGTCCAGGTAGTGCCGCAGATCCTTGGCCAGACCGTTCACGGCCGCGGGGCGCGTCCGCTGCATGGCCACGGCCCACGCGTCGATCACCTCGTCCCACTGGTGGAGCGGGTACCGCATGCGCACCAGGTGCGTCGCCAGGTCGTGCAGCGGGTCACCGTAGGTCGCCAGTTCCCAGTCGACGCAGATGAGGGGCGGGTCGCCCCCGTACGACATGATCAGGTTGTCGCGGTGCAGATCCGCGTGCAGCAGGCTGTACGGCCGCCGGGTCATGGGGGGTACCCGTTCGGCGAACCGCACCAGGGCGTCCTCGGGAATGCCCAGCGCCGCGAAGAGCCCACCGAAGGCGCGCCAGTTGGGCTGCCGGATCTGCCGGTCCGCCAGGTGGGCCAGCGTCTGCAGGAAACCCTGGCTGTCCTTGTTCCGGGGCCACATGACCGGCAGCGGCGGCAGCGACTCCCGGCGCACCTGGGTCATCTGGGCGAACATCTGGGCCAGTGCCTTGATGAGCAGCGTGTCGACGGGTTTGCCGTTGGCGCAGACGCTCGAGAGCGGCACTCCTTCCACATAGCTGTGGATCGCGAAGTGCTCCCGCTTGACGAGGCACTCCGGAACATGCGGCAGGGCTCCCTTGATGGCGCCGAGGATCTCCGCCTCGTCGTCCCACGTCCTGATCACCACGGGCAGCGCCTCGCCGCGCCGGACCCGTACCGTCACCGACGTGCCGGGCTCACGGCCCAGCTTCCTCGCCACGCTCTGGGTGAGGGGAAGCACATAGTTCTGGTTGTGGTGCCCGCTGGTCGCCTGGCCCAGTTGTGCGGCCCGCTTCACGAATGCCTGGTAGATGCCGTCGGGCGTGGCGCGCTCCCCGAGGAGAGGGGGACGAGGGGATGCGCCCACTGGCCGCTCCGGATACGTGACGGGAAGGGTATGCCTGAAGTCTGCGTGAAGCGCTCGAGGTTGGCTTGTTGAGCCCTTCCATACGAGCGAAGGCGAGCGATTGCTCAGTCGGTGCGGGCATGCTACAGGACGTGCCGAAGCCTTCCTGCACGCCTCTCCGCCCCCCCCCGCCGAGGCGCTTCCGGGCTATTCGGAGAGCAGGTTCCAGACCGAGTCGTACCACTGCCGGTGCTTGTCCACGAAGACCGAACCAGCCCGCCCCGCTACCTCCGCAGCAGCGACAACAACGGCCTGAAGGACTCCACCACATCCCCCACTCCGGCCTCCCGGAGCAACCCCGCCTTCCGTGTATTACGCGCGTAGCCCAGGAACGGAACTCCGGCCTTCTGCGCGGCGAAAAAGTCGGTGGCGGAGTCGCCGATCATCAGGGCGGCGGAGGGGGCGGCGCCCATCGCGTTGAGGGCCCGGTTGAGGCAGTGCGGGTCGGGCTTCAGCAGGTGCAGGTTCTGGGTGCGGCCGTAGATGTGGGGGGCGAAGCAGGATATGAGGTCGCGGTCGGCAAGGTAAGTGCGAACCGTGCGCGGGGAGTTGTTCGTCGCCACGGCCAGCCTGGCACCCACCGCCGTCCAGGTGCGGATCAACGGATCGGCATACGCGGTCGGCATGGCCGTGGGAACGGCGCGCAGTTCCTCCTTGGTGAGACGTTCCTCCAGCTCCGCGACCAGGTCACTGCGCGGGTGTCTGCGATTGACGGCGCGCAGGACGACATGCGGGTCGGGGTGCTCGCGTTCGGCGACCGTCAGCAGTCCGCCCAGGCCACCCGCTGCCAGCCACTCCACGAGCTCACGGGCCACCCGCTCCGCCGAATGCCCCGCGAACAGCCGGCAGATCGGCCCGTCGAAATCCCAGAGCACCACGCGTGCGGAGGCGATCAGTTCCCGCAGGCGTTCCGTCTCGGCTGCCACCGGTTCGGTCTGTTCCGTTTCAGAGGTCACTAGGAGAGTGTCAGGTCCGTCGTGATGGTTTCCCAGAGGGCGTCGAACCACTTCTGGGATTCCGCGACGAACGCGCCGTCACGCTCGCCGGACTGCTTCAGGAACGAGAACAGGACGGAGCGGGAGCCGAGGACGTCGTACATCTCCAGGGTCTGGCTCTGCCACTCCTCCTCGCGCTTCTCCAGCATGTAGTAGCCGATCAGCGCCTCCTCGCCGTTGAGCAGGTACAGCTTCACCGGTGGTGTGAACGGCAGTGCGCGGAAGGTGACCCGGACGTCTACGCCGTGGGTGGCACGGATGGCCTGGAGGTTGTGGCGCAGTACCTGGGCCTGCGCGTTGCGCATCGCCAGCCAGCGGGTGTGCACCGAGTCGTCGTCGCCGCGGCCCTCGACCAGGACCGGGAAGGCGAGGTTGATGTCCCGGGAGGGCAGCAGGATGCGGAAGTCGATCGAGTCGGGGCGGACGCTGCCCTCGTGGATGCCGCGGAGCGGTTCGCTCAGGGCCAGCATCAGGGTCTCGGAGGTGTGACAGACGACGTCCACCCGGACCTGCGGCGCGGCGAACGCCTCCGTCAGCCGGGGCGCCAGGCTCACCATCGTCGGCTGGGGCGCGCCCCGCGTAGGGGCCGGCAGGGCGATGCGGGGCGGGCTGCCCTTGCTGACGTTGGTGAGAAGACCGTCCTCCTGGAGAGCGCGCAGGGCCTGGCGTACCGTGCCGCGCTCCACGCCGAACTCCTCGGCGAGCTCGGCCTGGGTGGGCAGGCGGTCCCCCGCCTTGAGGTCTCCGACACGGATGCGTTCCCGCAGGATGTCGGCGATCTCCTGGGGCGAGAGTCTCTTGCTGCCGTTCACTGCCACGTTCTCCTGGGTCACGACCAAACGCTACAACTCTGACCCATCTAAGGGGAGTTGCTTGAAAGTTGTTTATGAGTAGGTGCCAACTGGGGACAACTTAATCATAGTTGGTGCCAACTTGGTGAAGTTGGCGGAAGTTCACCTTCCGAAGGGGGAAACACCATGCCCGCCGCCCTCGCTCTCCTCTTCGCCGCCTTCGTCGTCGGCGTAGAACAGGCATTCGAATTGAAGTATGGCACCATCGGCCTCGTCGGGGTGCTGCTGCTCACCATAGGCATCAAGGCCAAGAGCCCGGCCGTCAGCTCGACCGGCGCCGTGGTGCTTGCCCTCCTGCTCGCCGGGCCCGCCCTATGAGTCCGTGAGCTGCAGCTCCGAACTGATCGTCTCCCACAGGGCGTTGAACCACAGGTGCGACTGCTCCACGAACGTCGTGTCCCGCAGGCCTGCCCCCTGCTCGAAGGCGAACAGCATCGACTGGATGCCCTGGGCGTCGTACATCTGGAGCTGCTCGTGGTCGATCTCCTCCTCGCGGCGCGTCAGTGTGTAGTACGCGAAGAGCGCCTCCGTGCTGTTGAGCAGGTACAGCTTCACGGGCGGCGTGAACGGCAGCGCGCGGAAGGAGACGTGTACGTCGATGCCGTGCGTGGCGCGCAGTGCCAGCAGGTTGTGCTTGAGGACCTGGCCCTGGGCGTTGCGCTGGGCGAGCCAGCGGCGCTGCAGCCGGCCGTCCACCGAGGAGTCCACCGGTGCCGGGAAGGCGAGGTCGATGTCCCGGCTCGGCAGCAGGACGCGGACGTCGACCTTGGCTGGTTTCAGTCGGCCGGCGTGGATCTGGCGAAGCGGTTCGCCGATGGCGAGCGTGAGGGAGACGGCCGTCAGACAGAGGGCGTCGATCTCCACGTGCGGTGCCGCGAAGGCGGCGGCGATCCGCGCGCCGAGGGCCACCGTGGTGGGCTGCGGCCAGGCATCGGAGCCGGTCGGGGGCCTGCCCAGGTCGGGGGCGACGGTCGCCGGGCTCCCTTTGGACACGTTGGTGAGCAGGTGCTCCGACTGCAGGATGCGCAGCGCCTGCCGTACGGCTCCGCGCTCGACGCCGAACTCGTCCGCCAGCCTGGCCTGGGTGGGCATGCGCTGACCCGGCCGCAGCTCACCCGACGCAATACGGGCGCGCAGCGCGTCGGCCACCTCTTGATGTGACTTCTGTGGCCGCTGTGACCTCGTCCGTCCATTGACGGAGGCGTGTTTCGGGTCCACGACCAAACAGTACAACTTCCCGCCATCTTTGGGCAGTTCATGGAAAGGTGGTTATGAGACGCTTCCAAGCGGTCATAAGTACAGTGAAGTTGGTCGCCAACTTAAGCAACATGGTCAAACTTCAAGAACGTTGGCCACCACATCGGCTGGTCGGGCTTCCTTCCGGAGGGGAGCCGGGAGCCCGGTCCAGTCCGCACAGCCACAACTGAACACCGACAACTGAACAACGGCAGAAGCACAGCCACAACTGAACAGCTCGCTACGGATGAGCAGATGAACAGACCTGTCACTCGACAGGAAGGAGCGGTCAGAACATGTCCGGGCACCAAGGCCGCCCGGACGTACGCAGCAGGGCGTCGGCCAGTCGGGCGGCGCCCGCTCGTTCTTCCCGCACCCGTCCCAGCGCCACGAGCCGCGCGACGGACTCGTCCCCGAGCCACAGGGCACCCAGCGCACCGACGTCGAGCGTGAGGTCGGCGTCCCGCTTCGTCGGCGTACAGGATCCGCCCGTCGCCGACGCCTCCAGCCGGAACCGCCCGCCGGCCAGTCCTCCCCCACTCTCGGCTTCGCTCGAGCGGGGGGACCCCCATCCGTCGGCGACCTCCAGCACCAGCGTCCCCTCCCCCGCGTACGTCCGCGCCTCCAGCGCCCGTACGACGTCCAGGATCCGCACCCACAGCCAGTCCGCCTGCGCGGTGACCCTGGCCGCCCGCGGGTCCGGCAGGAAGAGCGGGAGCAGGTCGTCCGGTCCGCGCCAGCCACTCTTGACCGTGGTGATCCAGTCGATCGAGCAGAGGTAGTGCCACAGGGCGCGCTCGGCCGCCGGATCCGTCGCGATCAGCCAGTTCACCGCGGCCGTGTTGTGCGGCTGCTTGTCCTGCCAGTTGTCGTCCGACTCGTAGGTCGCGGTCCGGGCCCGCACACGGAAGGCCGTTCTTCCCAGGGACCCCAGCCCTCGGACGAGCGGATCGTCGGCGGCTGCCACGCCCGCGGTGACGTGGTGACCCGGCGGATCTGCTCGACGCCGTGGTGGAGGGCAGACGCAGCGGCCTCGGCCGCTCCGAACCGGCGGTGATCCGCGCCCTGGCCGTACAGGTGGAGCACGCCACGGAGGCGCTCTCGACGCGGCGGACCCACCCCGGAACGTCCGCAGCCGCGTCCCACCCACAGGTGAACCCGCCGCCGGAGCCACGGTGGATTCGCCCCCGCTGGGGTGCCGCCGGGAATTCCCGCGCGCTCGCCACCCCGGCCCACACCCGAAAGGCCGTACCCCGGGCACCGTCGCCCTCGGACGAGCGGATCGTCGGCGGCTGCCACGCCCGCAGGTGACCGGGCCACCCACAGGTGAACCCACCGCATCAGGTCAGCAGATCGTCCACCTGGGCCTCGCCCTCCCGGTACCGGCGGGTGATCTCCGCGCTGCAGTCGTCTGCCGTGCGCTGCAGCCGCTGGCGGCGGCGGGACACCTGCTGCTCGTACCGTACGAGTCGTCCCATCGCGGTGTTCAGCTCCAGGTCCGTACGCGCCCCGAGGTCCGACAGTTCGACCTCGGCGAGCATCTCGGCGGCCAGCCGGCGGTACTCCTCGCTGTGCGGGGTGCCCAGCGTGACGTGCCGGGCCGAGGAGCGGTGGCGGGCCGGGGCGTCCGTGAGGATCTCCGGGAGCCGGTCCACGACGGACGGCTCCCCGCCGGCCACGACCGACGTCGGGCCCCGCCGGGCCAGCTCCGCGCGCAGGATGTCGATACGGCCCTGGAGCAGCCGCCGTACATAGCTCAGGTCGGCCTCGTCGCGCTGGGCGTCCCGGCGCAGGGCGCGCAGTTCGGGCAGGCTCCGTACGGTCAGGTCGGGCTCGGGCGGCTTGGGCGGCAGCCACGGGCCCGGATGGTCACCGGCGGTGCGCTGCGCGGGCGGCCGGAACTGCTCCAGGTCCCCCGCGGGCGTCAGCGAGACAGCCCCGGGCGGCTGCCCGGTACTCGGTGGTGTGCTCATGTGTCTCTACCGTTCCCTCGACCGGCGTGTGGAAGCATCGTGCCACCCCAAGTGGCCGCTATGTGACCGAGTGCCCCCGATCAGCCCCAGATGGGGGGTTAAGGAGCAAAAAGAAGGCCGCGGAAAGGTCACTTCCGGACGCCCGGCATGATGGTCCTATGCGAGCAGTGGTACAGAGGGTGGACGGCGCGAGCGTCGTCGTCGACGGGGAGCACGGTCCGGGGACAACCGGGGAGATCAACGGCGAAGGCCTGTGCGTCCTGGTCGGGGTCACCCACGAGGACACCAAGGAGAAAGCGGCCCAACTCGCCCGCAAACTCTGGTCGATCCGCATGCTGCACGACGAGAGGTCATGCAGCGACATCGACGCCCCGCTCCTCGTCATCAGCCAGTTCACCCTTTATGGCGACGCCCGCAAGGGCCGCCGCCCGACCTGGAACGCGGCCGCCCCCGGCGATGTCGCCGAGCCCCTCGTCGACGAGGTGGTGGCCCAGCTGCGCGCCCTCGGCGCGACGGTGGCGACGGGCCGCTTCGGCGCGCGGATGCGGGTGTCACTGACGAACGACGGCCCGTTCACGGTCCTGATCGAGGTGTAAGAGCCCTACGGGGCTGTAGGGGGCTGTACGGGGCTGTACGGGGCTGGTAGGGGGCTGTAGGGGGCCTTGCCGGAGCCCTACGGCTCGACCACGGCCTCCTGCGCCGCCGCCGTGTCCCCGGCCACCAGCCGAGCGTCCACCGGGACGTTCCGCTTCACCAGGGCGAGGGCGACCGGGCCCAGCTCGTGGTGGCGTACGGACGTCGTGACGAAGCCGATCTTCCGGCCGTCGGGACCCTCGTCGGCCAGCCGGAGCTCGGTGCCGACGACCGGCAGATGGACCTCGCTGCCGTCCAGGTGCAGGAAGACCAGCCGACGCGGCGGCTTGCCCAGGTTCTGGACCCGGGCGACCGTCTCCTGGCCCCGGTAGCAGCCCTTCTGCAGATGCACCGCCGTGCCGATCCAGCCCAGCTCGTGCGGGATGGTCCGGTGGTCGGTCTCGAAGCCGAGGCGCGGCCGGTGCTGCTCCACGCGCAGCGCCTCGTGGGCGAGGATCCCGACCGGCGGGCCCGCCTTCGCGGCGTACGACTCCAGGTCCGCGCGCGGCAGGAACAGATCACGGCCGTACGCCGTCTCGCGTACGACGACACCCTCCGGCACCTCGGCGATGGATCCGGCCGGCAGATACACGACCGCGAACTCGTCCGTCCGGTCGGCGACTTCGACCCTGTAGAAGAACTTCATCGACTCCAGGTACGCGATCAGCGCGTCCTGCGTGCCGGGCTCGACGTGGGCCCAGACCGTCGCACCGTCGTCCACCAGGTACAGCGCGTGCTCGATATGACCGTGCGCGGAGAGGATCAGCGCCTCGGTCGCCTCGCCGATGGGCAGGTCGCTGACGTGCTGGGTGAGCAGCAGGTGCAGCCAGCTCAGCCGGTCCTCGCCGGAGACGGCGACGACCCCGCGGTGCGAGAGGTCGACGAAACCGGTGCCGTCGGCGAGAGCGCGCTGTTCGCGGAACAGGTCGCCGTAGTGGGCGGCTACGCCTTCGTCCACGCCCTCAGCGGGGACGGCGCCGGGCAGAGACAGCAGAGGGCTCTTCATATGCCTAAGCCTACGACTCGGTAGTTGAACCCTTCAGGGCACAGTCCTTGCAGCGGCCGAAGATCGCGAAGTGCTTCATGTCGGTGTCGAAGCCGAACTCCTTGCGCAGCTTCGCGGTGAACTCGGCGGCCACCGACACGTCCGCCTCGATCACGTTCGTGCAGTCGCGGCAGACCAGGTGGATGTGGTGGTGCCGGTCCGCGAGGTGGTACGTCGGCGCGCCGTGACCGAGGTGGGCGTGCGAGACCAGCCCGAGCTCCTCCAGCAGTTCCAGGGTCCGGTAGACCGTGGAAATGTTGACCCCCGACGCCGTCTTCCTCACTTCCACGAGGATGTCGTCGGGGGTCGCATGCTCAAGGGTGTCCACGGCTTCCAGGACAAGCTGACGTTGCGGCGTCAGCCGGTAGCCGCGCTGCCTGAGGTCGCTCTTCCAGTCGGTGCTCACCACACCAAAGAGTCTAGGACCACGGAGTACGGTCCCGGACTACTTGAAGAAGGCGATCCCGTCGTCCGGCATGTCGTCGGGCAGGGCCCTGGCCCAGCGCTCGACCTCCTCCGGGGTGACGACCTTCTTCAGGTGCGCCGACAGGTACGGTCGCAGCTCGACCTCGGGGGTCTGCTTCTCGCCGACCCACATCAGGTCGCTCTTCACGTATCCGTAGAGCCGCTTGCCGCCGCTGTACGGCTGGGAGGCGGCCGTCCGCGCGACGGCGTCCGTCACGAGATCGATCTGCGGCTTCTTGTCGGCCAGCTCGCCGTACCAGATCTCGATGACACCGTCGTCGCGGGTCATCGTCACCTCGACCTTGCGTTCGGCGTCGACACGCCAGAAGCCGTGCTCGGACTCCAGCGGCCGGACCTTGTTGCCGTCGTTGTCCAGCACCCAGGTGTGGGAGTGGTACTCCAGGAAGTCCCGTCCGTCATGCGTGAAGGTGACCTCCTGCCCGAAGTTGCACTTCTCGGAGCCGGGGAAGTCGTGCACGCCCGCGCCGGCCCAGTTGCCGAGCAGGAAGGCGAGCGGGACAAGGTCCGTGTGGAGGTCGGACGGGATCTCGATCATGGGTGGCAGTTCCTAGACGGGGGTCAGCGCTGGCCCTGGTACAGCTTCTTCACGGTCAGACCGGCGAAGGCGAGAACGCCGACGGCGACCAGGACCAGCAGGACTTCGAAGAAGATCTCCACGGGGTGCTCCTCGATTGAGCGGTGCGGTACACGTACACAAGGCCGGGCCCCAGCTTACGCGGCCGGGGCCCGGGCTCATGTATGAGGTACGCCTGCGGACTCAGCTCAGCAGCTGGCCCTGCAACACGACCGTCTGCTGGAACGGCACGGCCGCCGCACTGCCCTTCCTCGACTGGACGACGAGGCCGAGCACGTCACCGGCGGACAGGTACGCGTGGCGGACCTGCTCGGCGCCGTACGGCTTGGGCTCGACGTAGGGCGTGCGGGGGACGTCCACGATGCGGCCCTCCTCCGGGAAGTGGCCGTCGGGGGTGGACTCCTCGGCGTCGCGGAGGCTGTAGCCCGGTTCGCTGTACGGGGCGAGGTCGCGGGCGAACAGGTTGTCCGCGACGGCGGCGGTGGCGAAGTGGAGCAGGTAGATCCGGGTGTGCGTGCCGTCCTCGGTGGTCCAGCCGCGTGCGGCGATGTGCCGCAGCCCGTTGTCGACGAGCTTCTGCCGGAACTCCGCGCGGTCCTCCTCGACGTACTCCGCGAGGAAGTCCTTGGTCGCCAGCCACCCGTCCTCACCGCGCAGCGCCGAATCCTCCTTCGCCCCCTTGGGCGCGGGCAGCAGGAGGGCACGCAGATCGGCGTAGTGCGCACCGGCGGCGTTCACCTCATCGAACGGCCCCGGGCTGCCGGAGGGCAACGGCGGCTTGGTGAGCGTCGGATACACCCACCGCCCGTCCGACTCGGTCGCCAGCCCCGGCACATCGGTCCGCTCCATGCCCACGATCCCGTACGCCGTCCCGGCCCCCACCGCCCCGAAGACGACGACGGCGGCGGTCCAGCGCAGGACGGCACGGAGGACGCGGCGGTCCTTCCTGGGCGGGGGTGCGGTTGCGAGGGGAGGGATGCCCGGGGGTGGGGGTGGGGTGGTGAGGTGGGCGTGCTGGGGGTACGCGGGAGCGACCGGGGCGGCGGCGGGCTGGTCGGCGGAGTCCGGCAGCCCCGACGCCACAGCCGCAGGCTCCGGGAGTACGGCTTCGGAGTCGGCCGCGACCTTCGGCTGCGTCGCGTCGGACAGTCCCGTCGGCTCAGGCAGCGCGGACTCGGACTCCGACGGCCCGGCGTCGGGCTGCGGCGCAGGCCCCGGCACCGTACTCGCCGGCTGCCCGGCCGGATCCGGCGTCACTTCGGTCAGGGGCTCGGGCAGCGGGGCCTTCGGGTGTGTGTCGTGGTCGGTCATACCGCTTCCCCCGGCTCGGCCATGCGGTCCAGCTGTTCCTTGAGGAGCATCGCGACTCCCCTGGTGTCGAATGGCTTGACGCCGTCCGCCGTGGCGGTGACCAGGATCTCCCCGACGTATGCGGAGCAGAACATGGAGT
This sequence comes from Streptomyces dysideae, assembly GCF_001514305.1. Taxonomy (GTDB): domain Bacteria; phylum Actinomycetota; class Actinomycetes; order Streptomycetales; family Streptomycetaceae; genus Streptomyces; species Streptomyces dysideae. The sequence continues at coordinate 76,558 of NZ_KQ949081.1, read as the reverse complement.
CGAGGTCCTCGTCGGCGACCTTGGGCGGCAGGAAGCACTTGGCGTTCTTGTGGCCCTTGATCTCGGGGCCGTCCCGGAAGATGTCCAGGGCGTCCAGCAACTCGCTCTGGAACGTCGATATGTCCCGTACCGCGGCCCGGCTCTCCATCTGGGACAGCACGATACTCACGGAGTACAGGCCGTCGGTGTTGTTGCCGACACTGGTCGCGTCGGCGTTGTAGTAGCTGCGCATCGCCATGCCGGTGACGCGCTGCTTGTCGATCTGCTTCTCCAGCTGCCTGCGCTGGGAACGCGGCAGATCGCTCAGCGACTCCTTGCGCAGGGCCGTCGCCTGGGCCCCGCTGAGCTGCGCGTCCGAACCGAACTCGCCGAGGTCCGGACCCCGGACCCAGCCGTCCGTGCCGTACGGCACGAGCATCCCGGCGAGCCCGGAGGCCTTCGCCGCCTTGGTCTTGCCCTTCTCGTCGTCCTTCGCGTCGTCGGGGAACTTCCAGACGGGCGCGCCCGCGTCCCGCTCTGCGTCCCGCACGGTGACGACGGTGTAGCCGACGCCGGCGACGACGGCCCCGGCGAGCAGCAAGGACCCGGCCACGGCGGCGATACGGCCACGGCGCACCGGCTTCTTCACCGGCGCCACGACCGGCTCGACTACGGGCTCGGCTACCGGCGCCACGACCGGCTCGGTCCCGGTCTCGTCCTCAGTCGTCACAGCCGCTCCATCTGCCGCTTGGCCAGGTCCATGATCGTCTTCTTGGTGACCGGCGCGCTGCTGTAGATCCAGATCTCCACGTCGATGTCACCGCGCCAGGCGTGCGCCTCCGCGCTGTACAGCGGCAGATAGCCGGGCTCACGCTCGGGCACGGTGTGGACGTACGCCATGCCGTCCACGGTGCCGGGGATGACCCAGCTGTCGGTGCCGTCCTCGTCCTCCGCCCAGTACTGGCTGCCGTCCGCCGCGTCCTTGGCGACGAGCCGCTCCTCCTGCCGGTACTGGACCAGCCGGATCTCCACGCTGTACGAGGTGCCGACCTCCCAGCCGGTGACGGCAGCGCGGCGGAACTCGTCCTCGACGAGGTCGTCGAACTTCTCGCCCGGCTCCTTGTAGCTGTCGGCGTAACGGGCCAGGTCCAGCCAGCCGTCGGAGCCCTCCAGCCACTCGGCGTCCTTCGCGCCGCGCGGCTTCTTCAGCAGCAGCTTGCGCAGATCGCCGTCGGTGCTCACCCGGCGGTCCTGCGCGGCGGACAGCGGCTCGGGCGCCGGGCCCTTGGCCTGCGCCAGCGTCGGCTGCGACAGCGGAGCCAGCTTGGTGGGCTCGCGGTCGGCCTGGACGAGGAAACCGGCGCAGGTCCCGGCGACGAGCCCGAGCACGGCGGCACCGGCGATCAGCAGCGTGGTACGCCCACGGCGCCGCGGCCGCCGGGCGACAGGCTCGGCACCGGGCTCCGCGAGCGGCGGCTCGGGCACAACCGGCGTAAACGGCCTGACCGGAACAGTCGGCGTGTCGGACGCCGCACCCACCTCTTCGGGTTCTTCCAAGACGTCCCCCACAGAACGTGAAGCCCGCATTCCATATGCGTGCGCACAGGAGACTCGTGACCGGTGCCCGGGGTTGCGGGCTCGTTGATTACGATTCGGCCATGGCGAAGAAGCTCGTGATCAAGGTGACGGCGGGGGCCGACGCCCCCGAACGGTGCTCGCAGGCGTTCACGGTCGCGGCGGTGGCCGTGGCCAGCGGCGTCGACGTCTCCCTGTGGCTGACCGGCGAGTCCGCCTGGTTCGCTCTGCCGGGCCGCGCCGCCGAGTTCGAACTGCCGCACGCGGCCCCGCTCCCCGACCTGCTCGACTCGATCCTGGCGGGCGGTCGGCTGACCCTGTGCACGCAGTGCGCGGCCCGCCGGGACATCACGGAGAAGGACGTCATCGAGGGCGTACGGATCGCCGGCGCGCAGGTGTTCGTACAGGAGGCGCTCGGAGACGAGACGCAGGCGCTCGTCTACTGAGATCTGGAGTCTGGAGAAGACCTGTAGAGGTTCTCTTCAGATCTACTGCGACCTCGGGCGCTTCTTGCCGTCCAGTTCGTCCCACCACTCGTCGGACTTCGGGTCGCCGGACGGGTCGTCCCACCAGCGGTCCTCCGGTCCCCGCCGGTTGGCGACCATCGCGGCGAGTGGCGGGATGACCATGGCCACGAGGCACATGCCGACGGCCACCGGGACCGACCAGATGCGCACGACTCCCCAGGCCAGGACGAAGAGCGTGAGGCACGTCCCCATCATGGCGAAGTAGATGTGCCGGCGCCGGGCGTACATACGTTCAGGGTAGGCCCGTACATGCCGAAGGGCCGCACCCCGGGAGTCCAACCCGTGGGGTGCGGCCCTGTCAGTCGCTGAGCTGCGTCAGACCGCGATCGCGACCTCCGCCAGGCCGCCCTTCTGGGCGACGACGGTGCGATCGGCGGTGCCGCCGGGCACGAGCGCGCGGACGGTCCAGGTTCCCTCGGCCGCGTAGAAGCGGAACTGTCCCGTCGCGGAGGTGGGGACCTCCGCCGTGAACTCGCCGGTCGAGTCCAGCAGACGGACGTAGCCCGTCACCGGCTCGCCGTCGCGGGTCACCTGACCCTGGATCGTGGTCTCACCGGGCTTGATCGTCGAGGCGTCGGGGCCGCCGGCCTTCGCTCCACACATGTCGTACTCCTGAAGGGGGTGATGAAAGGTCGGTCGGTTGCTTACTTGTTGGCGCCGAGCTCGATCGGCACGCCGACGAGGGAGCCGTACTCGGTCCACGAGCCGTCGTAGTTCTTGACGTTCTCGACGCCCAGCAGCTCGTGCAGCACGAACCAGGTCAGGGCCGAGCGCTCACCGATGCGGCAGTAGGCGATGGTGTCCGTGGCGAGGTCGACCTGCTCCTCGGCGTAGAGCTCCTTGAGCTCGTCGTCCGACTTGAAGGTGCCGTCGTCGTTGGCGTTCTTCGACCACGGGATGTTGCGGGCGGACGGGACGTGGCCCGGACGCTGCGACTGCTCCTGCGGGAGGTGGGCCGGGGCGAGCAGCTTGCCGCTGAACTCGTCGGGGGACCGGACGTCGACCAGGTTCTGCGAGCCGATGGCCGCCACGACGTCGTCGCGGAAGGCACGGATCGACGTGTCCTGGGCCTGGGCCTTGTACTCGGTCGCTGGGCGCTCGGGCACGTCGTTGCCGTCGACCAGCTCGCGGGCGTCCAGCTCCCACTTCTTGCGGCCGCCGTCGAGGAGCTTGACGTTCTCGTGGCCGTAGAGCTTGAAGTACCAGTAGGCGTACGACGCGAACCAGTTGTTGTTGCCGCCGTAGAGGACCACCAGCGTGTCGTTGGCGATGCCCTTCGCCGACAGGAGCTTCTCGAAGCCCTCCTGGTCGATGAAGTCCCGGCGGACCGGGTCCTGGAGGTCCTTGGTCCAGTCGATGCGGATCGCGTTCTTGATGTGGTTCTTCTCGTAGGCGGACGTGTCCTCGTCCACCTCGACGATGGCGATGCTCGGGTCGTCCAGGTGCTCCTGGAGCCAGTCGGCATCGACCAGTACGTCGGTGCGGCTCATGCTCTTTCTCCTCCGGGGCAGTTGCGGCGGGGCGTGCGAGTGAGAGGGGTGCGCGTTCGGACGCCGGGATCGGCGCACGCGCACGTGTGCCCTTGTGCAGGGCGGCGGGGCGGGCGCGGACGTCGGCCCTTCGGGGCTTCGACGGGTCGCTCAGAAAGTGCGACAGAGCATGGCGGCGACGCGGCACAGGTCTACTGCCCGCCGCTTCGTGAGATCCGCCTGTCGCTTCATACGGTCGATCGTAGGGATGGACAGGTGGGCGTGTCACCGCCGTGTCGTATCCTGAGACGCGATCGTCCGGGATGTGGGATGGAAAGATCGCCCAGGCCGTCGCCGCATGGCCTCCGGGCGCATGTACCGGTCATCACATCTACGGTACGGACGGCGCCGTCTCGCCTTTCGGACACCCGGTGTCCGTGCGCTGCCGCCTCCCTGCCGCCGTCGGCGTCCTACCCGGCGAGCCGGACGTTCGAACCCTTCACCGTGATCTCGACGCCGTTCGTCGCCGCCTGGACCTTGTCGAGCTGGATGCCGCCGGGGAGGCCGTCGATCTTCTGCTCGAAGTCGGTGATCGCGCGGGCCCGGTTCTCGGCGAGGTCGACGCCGGCGAAGTTGGGCAGGTTGTCGGCGTGCACCTTGACGGTGTCGCCGTCGGTGGTGACGGAGCTCAGGACGTAGACCGGGTTGGGCAGTTCGGTGCCGAGGACGGTGGCGTCCACGGCGACCTTGATCTTGCCGTTGCCGCCGTCGGAGAGGCCTACGACGTTGGCGGTGACGCCCGGGGCGACCTCGGTGGGCTCGGACTTGGCGGTCTTGAGCAGCTCGTCGTAGGTGATGGACGCGGTGCCCGTGGCGTTGGTCGCGACGGCGGAGCTGTAGTCGCCGGAGAACTCGACGCCCCTCATGTTCGCCGTGAGGTCGTCGATACGGATCGTCTGGTCGCCGGTGCCCGCGGAGGCCTCGTAGTCCTTGATGCCGACCTCGATGTCGTCGAGCCGGCCGCTCGCGACCTGGGTGAGGAACGGGAAGCCCTTGATGGACACGTCCGGGGTCGCGGCGAGGTTCTCCGTGGTCCTGAGCTTGTCGGCGGCCTCGCCCTCGGCGAAGTTCACGGCGAGCCGGTCGGCGAGCACGAAGAGGCCGCCCAGGATCACGGCGACGGTCAGAAGTATCCGTAGGGCGCGCATGGTTGTGGTGTTCCCCCACCTCGGCGGTCAGTGACGGCCGGGTGGCCGTCAAGCGCGAGAGTAACCCTGTGCCAAGGGAGGACCGGGATTTTGTCGACCAGCTGTGACAGGGGGTTGCCGTACCTGAAGGCTCCGCCCCCAGACCCCCGGCCTATGCCCACCCACCACCCGTTTACTGTCGGGAGACGGGTGGACGACCCGGCTTGGAGCCGCGCGTCTCTCGACGCCGGCCCGCATCATCCAGCCCGTCCGGCATTTGCGGACAAGGCCCCTTCAGGGCCGGAGCGGGGTCGAAGGGGCGGAGCCCCTGGGGATGGGACGGGTAGGGGCGGCGGGGGCGAAAAACCCTCCGGCCCGGCGTCAGGCCAACGCCCGCCCCAGCACGTACACCGCCGGTGCCGCCGCCGCGAGCGGCAGGGCCACGCCCGCCGTGAAGTGCACGAAACGGGACGGATAGTCGTAGCTCGCGACCCGGTGGCCGATCAGCGCGCACACCGCCGCTCCCGCGCCAAGCAGCGCCCCCGACGCCCCCAGCCCCGTCATCCCCCCGACCGCGACCCCCGCCCCCGCCGCGGCAAGCAGTGACACAACCACGGAAGCCACCGTCGGCAACGGCACCGCACGGGCCAGGACCGCGACCGCCACCGCCGCCGCGCCGACGGTCACCGCGTCCGCCTCGGCGGCCAGGTAACCCGCCGCCACGATGGCCAGCGCCGCCGAGGCGACCGTCGCCATCAGCCCGTACATCCGCTCGTCCGGCTCGGCGTGCGAACGCAGCTGCAGGACCAGCGACAACAGCACCCACACCCCCAGCGTGCCGAGGATCGCCGCCGGTGAACGGTCCGCCGCCAGCAGCGCAACGTCCGCCGTCAGCCCACCGAGGAACGCCAGCGCGATGCCCTGCCGGGCCGGCCACATGCCGTTCAGCCGGAACCAGCCCGCAGCCGTCACCGCCTGCAACACGACCAGCGGCACGACCAGGGCGTACGAGCCGATCGCCGCCGTCGCCGAGAGCAGCAGGCCCAGGAGTGCGGTGAGCACGGCCGGCTGCATGCCCGGCTCGATGATCGGTGAACGGCCCTCAAGGCGGGCCCGCTGCGCGTCCGTGATGCGGGCGTTGCCCGCGACGGTGGCGGGGCCGTAGGTCGGGGCACCGTCGTCCCCCGCGGAGGGCGCGGACACGACGGGCTCAGGCTGCGCCTGGGCAGCCTGGTGGCTCTCGTACGCCGGAGCCGGATACCCCGGCGTCTGCGGCGGCAGATACGCCGTCTCCGCCGCCGAAGCCTGCGCGACCGGCGGCACCGGCGACTGCATCTGCGTCTCCCAGGTCTGCCCCTGCCACTGCTGCGTGTACTGCTGCGCGGCCTGCGGATCCTCGTACGCCTGCTGCTGCCCGGGCCAAGTCTGCGGCTGCTGCTGGTACGGGTCGTACCCCTCGTAGCCCTGCTGCCCTTGGTACCGCGCGTCATACGGCTGGTCGGTCATCGCTCACCCTCCTGCGAACGGCGGGAGCACCTCGACCGTGCCGCCGTCGGCCAGCCGTACCGTCTCATGCTCGCGGGTGCCCACGGGGTCACCGTCGATGAGGAACGAGCATCGCCGCAGTACGCGCGTCAGTTCCCCAGGGTGTCGCTCGCGCACCGCGTCGAGCGCCTCGGCGAGCGTGGCCGCGTCGTACGGCTCCTCGGCGACCCCGGCGGCGGCCTTCGCGGCGGCCCAGTAGCGCACCGTGACCTTTGCCATCTCGTTCCTCTGTCATCCGGCATCCGGTTGTGAACACCGCCAGGCTAGCCCGCCGCTCCGACAGCCCAGTCCCCGATCCGGGCCAGCAGCCCGTCGGCCGCCGCGTGCTCCGCGTGGCCCATGCCGGGCTCCAGCCAGAGTTCGCCGTGGTCACCGGCCGCCTCGGCCAGCATCAGGGGGTGGTCGACGGGAAAGTAGCCGTCGCGGTCGCCGTGCACGATGAGGAGGGGGGTCGGAGCGATCCGCGGGACCGCCTCCACCGGAGAGAGCGGGACCGGGTCCCACTCTCGATGGTGGATCCGCGTACCGAATCCGTAGCGGCCCACCAGGCGGCCCTCGGGGCGGGTCACCAGCCAGTGCAGCCGCCGCATGGGGGCCGTACCCCGGTAGTACCAGCGGGCCGGCGCACTCACCGAGACCACCGCATCGGTGCGCGCCTCCGTGCGCCCGTCGTGCTCCTGCCCGCGCCCCGCCCTTTCCATCTCCCCCGCCCCGTACAGCGCCGCATGCCGGAGGACCACCGAGCCGCCCATGGAGAAGCCGACGGTCGCCACGCGCGCGTGGCCCAGCTGCCGCGCCCAGGCCACCGCCGCCGCCAGGTCGAGCACCTCGCGGTCACCGACGGTGGACCGGCCGCCGGAGCGGCCGTGGCCCCGGAACGAGAACGTGACCACGGCCCCGTACTGCACGAACGCCTCCGCGATCCGCCGTACGTGCGGGCGGTCCACGTCGCCGGTGAAACCGTGGGCGATCACGAAAGCCAGGTCAACGGAAGGTGGCCGGGAGGCGTTGTATACGGCCGCACCCGGGTTGTATACGGAATCGATCGTCACGCCGTCGTCCGTGTACAGAAACGTCCGCAATGGCGTACGTCTGGTCGTCTCAGAGTTCGGACCAACGGTGGATCGGGCCACATGACCTGCCGGACCAGTGCTCATGTGGGCTATTCTGCTGGGCAGAGGACTCGGGCAGCGTAGCCCCCGGGTCCTTTTGTGCTTTCGGAAGCGTTGTATACGAAGCGGGAAACTCCAGGTGACCGCTGGTGTACGGGCCCCCGGGACCGCAGCGCAGTGCCGCAGTGCCGCAAACGTCCTCGCAGGGACCGAGGAGGAACCAGACGTATGAGTTCTCTGCTGCTCCTGACCAATGCCCTCCAGCCGTCGACGGAGGTGCTCCCCGCTCTCGGCCTGCTACTGCACAACGTGCGAGTGGCCCCGGCGGAAGGCCCCGCCCTCGTCGACACCCCGGGCGCCGACGTCATCCTCATCGACGGGCGCCGTGACCTCCCCCAGGTGCGCAGCCTGTGCCAGCTGCTGCGTTCCACGGGCCCCGGCTGCCCGCTCATCCTCGTCGTCACCGAGGGCGGCCTCGCGGCCGTCACCGCCGACTGGGGCATCGACGACGTGCTCCTCGACACCGCCGGTCCGGCGGAGGTCGAGGCGCGGCTGCGGCTCGCCATGGGCCGGCAGCAGATCGTCAACGACGACTCCCCCATGGAGATCCGCAACGGCGACCTGTCGGTCGACGAGGCGACCTACTCCGCCAAGCTCAAGGGGCGGGTCCTCGACCTCACCTTCAAGGAGTTCGAGCTCCTCAAGTACCTCGCGCAGCACCCGGGCCGCGTCTTCACGCGCGCGCAGCTGCTGCAGGAGGTCTGGGGCTACGACTACTTCGGCGGCACCCGGACCGTGGACGTGCACGTCCGGCGCCTGCGCGCCAAGCTCGGCCCGGAGCACGAGTCGCTGATCGGAACCGTCCGGAACGTCGGTTATCGATTCGTTACGCCCGAGAAGGGCGACCGCGCGACCGACGAGGCCAAGGTCAAGGCAGACCGGGCAAAGCCGGAGGAGACGGACGAGACGGCCGCTCTGGACGCCACCGAGATCAGCGCGGACGCATAGGGGCGCTCGGGCAGGGCACCGTTCGAGCACAGCCGAGCTCCTTCACGCCCTGCCCAGAGCCGGTCCATCCGCGTAGACTCCGCGAGTGGCCAAGGTGACTCGGGACGACGTAGCGCGGCTGGCAGGGACATCCACTGCCGTGGTCAGCTATGTCATCAACAACGGACCCCGGCCGGTCGCCCCGGCCACGCGCGAGCGTGTCCTCGCCGCGATCAAGGAGCTGGGTTACCGGCCCGACCGGGTCGCCCAGGCGATGGCGTCCCGGCGTACGGATCTCATAGGCCTGATCGTGCCGGACGCGCGCCAGCCCTTCTTCGGGGAGATGGCGCACGCGGTCGAACAGGCCGCGTCCGAGCGCGGAAAGATGGTCCTCGTCGGCAACTCCGACTACATCGCCGAGCGTGAGGTCCACTACCTGCGGGCGTTCCTCGGGATGCGCGTCTCGGGGCTCATCCTGGTCTCCCACGCGCTGAACGACCTGGCCGCCGCCGAGATCGACGCCTGGGACGCCCGGATCGTCCTGCTGCACGAGCGGCCCGAGGCCATAGACGACGTCGCCGTCGTCACCGACGACCTGGGCGGCGCCCAGCTCGCCGTCCGCCACCTCCTCGAGCACGGCTACGAGTACGTCGCCTGTATGGGCGGCACCGCCGAGACCCCCGCCGTCGGCGACCCGGTCTCCGACCACGTCGAGGGCTGGCGGCGCGCGATGGCCGAGGCCGGCGTCCCGACCGAGGGCCGGCTCTTCGAGGCGCCGTACAACCGCTACGACGCCTATCGCATAGCGCTCGGCATCCTCTCCGGCCCGCACCGGCCGCCCGCGATCTTCTGCTCCACCGACGACCAGGCCATCGGCGTGCTGCGCGCGGCGCGCGAGCTGCGCCTCGATGTGCCGGGCCAGCTGGCCGTGACCGGCTTCGACGACATCAAGGAGGCGGCGCTCGCCGACCCGCCTCTGACAACGATCGCGTCGGACCGTCCGGCGATGGCGCGGGCCGCCGTGGACCTCGTACTCGACGACGGGCTGCGGGTCGCGGGCTCGCGGCGGGAGCGGCTGAAGGTGTTTCCGTCGCGGCTGGTCAAGCGGAAGTCCTGCGGCTGCGAGTAGCTCCGCTGGTTGGGCAGTTCCATGAGGCTTCTCTGAGAGAGTTCGCCGAGCTGCGAGAACCGTCTTTACAACGGGCATACGAGGTTCTGCCGGGCTTCTCAGGGAGCACTCAGGGAGCTCTCATGGTCGGGCGACAAGCTCATGTTCATGACCGAGAGCCTCCGCCGCAGCGGCGAGTACGAGAACCCGTACCAGGGCGACCAGCAGCACGCGCAGCACGCCTCTTCGCCCGTGAACCCCGAGTGGCCGCCCCCGCCGGCGTACCAGCCGCAGCAGTCGGAGCAGCCGGAGCCGGTCACCGTGCCGGTCACCGTGGCCGCGCCGCCCGCTCCCCCGAAGAAGCGCACCCGCGGCCCGCTCGCCCTCCTCGCCGCCGTGGCGATCGTCGCCGCGGCCGTGGGCGGCGGCACCGCGTACGGCATCCAGGAGCTGACCGGCAGCGACACGGTCACCTCCAGCAGCACCAGCACCAGCGTGGTGCCGTCGAGCAAGAAGGGCGACATCGCCGCGATCGCCTCGGCGGTCAGCCCGAGCATCGTCGAGATCAGCGCCGCCTCGAACGCCGGTGAGTCCACCGGTTCCGGCGTGATCATCACCGGTGACGGCGAGATCGTCACCAACAACCACGTCGTGTCCGGCGCCTCGTCAATCAAGGTGACGACCAGCGACGGCAAGGAGTACACCGCGCGAGTCGTCGGCACCGACAGCGCCAAGGACCTCGCCCTGATCAAGCTGGAGAACGCCTCCGGCCTCAAGACCGCCACCCTCGGCAACTCCGCCGACGTGAACGTCGGCGACACCGTCGTGGCGATCGGCTCCCCCGAGGGTCTGACCGGCACGGTCACCAGCGGCATCGTCTCGGCCCTGGACCGGGACGTGACCGTCTCGACGGACGAGAGCCAGGGGCAGCGGCAACAGCAGCAGGGCGGCGGCTGGCCCTTCGAGTTCGGTGGTCAGCAGTTCAACGGCGACACCGGGTTGTCCACGACGACGTACAAGGCGCTCCAGACCGACGCCTCCCTGAACCCCGGCAACTCCGGCGGCGCGCTGATCGACATGAACGGCAACATCATCGGCATCAACTCCGCGATGTACTCGGCCGCTTCGTCCTCGTCCGACGCCGGCAGTGTCGGCCTCGGCTTCGCCATCCCCGTCGACACCGTCAAGTCCGACCTCGCGAAGCTGCGGGCGGGCTCGCAGAGCTGAAGGAGTACGTGATGATCAAGCAGATCAAGCAGATCGAGCGGGTTGAGCACACCACGACCGGCACCGGTCCGGCCGACTTCACCCTGGCCCTGGAGATCGCCGGCACCCTGCACGCCCCGGCACCGCGGGCACCGGAAGTGGCGGGCGCCGCCCGCCTGACCGCGGGCCGACGTACCACCGCCGCCCGTACTCGCCGCCGTACCGTACGGGGCTGAGAACATGCGAGGCTGAGGCTGAATGCGTTCAGCACCCTCAGCACCCTCAGCCCGCATTGCCCTCAGCCCCCCGTTCGTCCCACCGCACCGAGGAACCCGAAGCCCATGAGCCCCGCCGATGGCGACCGTGACCCCCAGCGCATCCTGATCGTCGACGACGAGCCGGCCGTGCGCGAAGCACTCCAGCGCAGCCTCGCCTTCGAGGGGTACGACACGGAGGTCGCGGTCGACGGCGCCGACGCGCTGGAGAAGGCGACGGCGTACCAGCCCGACCTGGTCGTCCTCGACATCCAGATGCCGCGCATGGACGGCCTGACCGCCGCGCGCCGGATGCGTGGGGCGGGCACGACGACGCCGATCCTGATGCTGACGGCCCGGGACACGGTCGGGGACCGGGTGACGGGGCTGGATGCCGGGGCCGACGACTATCTGGTCAAGCCGTTCGAGCTGGACGAGCTGTTCGCCCGGGTGCGCGCCCTGCTGCGGCGCAGCTCCTACGCGGCGGCGGCCGTCGCCGGCACGGACCAGGAGGACGAGGCGCTGACCTTCGCCGACCTGCGCATGGATCTGGCGACGCGGGAGGTCACGCGGGGCGGGCGGCCGGTGGAGCTGACCCGTACGGAGTTCACGCTGCTGGAGATGTTCATGGCGCATCCGCGCCAGGTCCTCACGCGTGAGCAGATCCTGAAGGCGGTGTGGGGCTTCGACTTCGAGCCGTCGTCGAACTCACTGGACGTGTACGTCATGTACCTGCGGCGCAAGACCGAGGCCGGGGGCGAGCCGCGGCTCGTGCACACGGTTCGGGGCGTGGGGTATGCGCTGCGGCAAGGCGGGGCGGAGTGAACAGGGTCGTACGGCGGGTCCGGACGCTGCCGATCCGGTCGCGGTTGGCGTTGTTGGTGGCGGCGGCTGTGGCGTTTGCGGTGGCGGCGGTTTCCGTTACGTGCTGGTTCATCGTGCAGGGGAAGCTGTATGACCAGGTCAACGAAGACCTGCGCAAGACTGCGTTCAAGACACGGGAGTCCCCCTGGGTCGAGCAAGCGGTCAACTCCTGCACTCAGACTCCGCAGAACACGGGCCTTCGGACCACGTACGCCGAGGTGCTCAAGGAGGACGGCACAACCTGCGTCCTCCCGAACTCCCTGAGCACGATCAAGGTGACCCAGGCCGACAAGGACGTGGTCGAGAAGGCCGGCGAGGCCGATGCCACGGGCATCGTCCGCAACGGCACCGACGAGGACGGCAACGCCATGCGCGTGATGACTGTGCCGCTGCCTCTCGTCAAGAACGACGGCACGACCGCTCAGCCTGTCAACGCCGCCCTCATCGTCGCCCTCCCGCTCGATGGCACCCAGAACACCCTCAACGACCTCGCCCTGATCCTCCTCCTCGTCTCCGGCATCGGAGTCGTCGGCGCCGGAGCCGCCGGCCTCGCAGTCGCCCGCGCGGGCCTACGCCCCGTCGACAAGCTCACCGAGGCCGTCGAACACGTCGCCCGTACCGAAGACCTGAGCGTCCGCATCCCGGTCGAGGACGACGCCGAGGACGAGGTCGCCCGGCTCTCCCGTTCCTTCAACTCCATGACCTCGGCACTGACCAGCTCCCGCGAGCTGCAACAGCAGCTCATCGCGGACGCCGGCCACGAACTCCGCACCCCCCTCACCTCCCTCCGCACCAACATCGAACTCCTCACCCGCAGCGAGGAAACCGGCCGCCCGATCCCCGCCGCCGACCGCAAGGCACTCCTCGCCTCGGTGAAGGCGCAGATGACCGAACTGGCGTCGCTGATAGGCGACTTGCAGGAGTTGTCCCGGTCGGAAGGCCAGCGTGGTGAGCGCGTCCAGGTGATCTCGCTGGAGGAGACGGTCGAGTCGGCCCTGCGGCGGGCACGCCTCCGTGGCCCGGAGCTGACCATCAGCGCCGACCTGCATCCCTGGTACGTCAGGGCGGAACCGTCGGCCCTGGAGCGCGCGCTCGTCAACATCCTCGACAACGCGGTGAAGTTCAGCTCCGAGGGCGGCTCCATCGAGGTCCAGCTGGCCGCCGGCGTCCTCACTGTCCGCGACCACGGTCCCGGCATCCCCGCCGACGAACTCCCGCACGTCTTCGACCGCTTCTGGCGGTCCCCGAGCGCACGTGCACTCCCCGGCTCGGGCCTAGGCCTGTCCATCGTGGCGCGTACGGTGCAGCAGGCGGGCGGCGAGGTGACGCTGGCCCGAGCGGAGGGGGGCGGGACGGTGGTTACGGTGCGGCTGCCGGGGGCGGCTACTCCGCCGCCGGAGGGAATGTAAGCGGGTCCGCTGCCTGCCAGAAGACCTCATACACCAGGATCTGCGGATCCTCGATGCGCCGATCGAAGCTGTAGACCAGCCAGCCGTAGCCCTTGTCGAAGTACAGGATGCGCGGCCCCTTGGGGTCGCTGGACCGCACTGGCTCGACGCGCATGCCCTCTGGGAGATCACCATCGGCGTCGATCCCCCGGAAATACGGGTCCTTCGCAGTGACCAGCTCGGCGCGAGCCTCGTCAACCATATTCCGCGCATGCTCGGGCAGCACATCACGGCCGACGAGGGCATCGAGCCGCCAGTCCATCTGCCAAGGCGGCCCCATGAACTCATCGGTCACTCGCCGGGCCCCAGCTTCCGCGTGCCGTAGCGAATCTTCGCCACCTCGTCGATCAGAGCTTTGGCCTCAGCAATGTCGGTTGCCTCTGCAGCACGGTGCTGGAGCTCGGTCACATGAGCGTCGAGCTGCGGATCACGGGCGATCGCGTACTCGCACCACCAGCGGGCCATGAACGCAGGCACAGGACCAGGGTCGTACGCGTCAGCGATCGCCCACTTCCAGTGGGCGTCGAAATCAGAGAGGAGCGCGGGAGCGTGCTGGGCGATGGCCCTGCGCAGCGCCTTCGGGGTCCGCTCGGGCATGGGGGGGACGACGTGACCGGTTTCCGCAACGTGGGCAGCCATGCTCGATGTCCTCCTTCGACGCGCCGTGTCTACGACCATAACCGCCTCGTACCTTTCACATCAGTCGTTCGTGTCCTGGTCATTTATTCGACCGGAAGACCAACGATGGAGGCGGCTCAGTCCCGAAAACCGGACATCCCGACAGGCGTCACCCGAAGGTGTGCGAACCCGCCCTTCCCTTGACGGCCTCCACGAACGACCCCCACGACGACGTCTCGAAGATCAGCGGACGTACCGCCGGGGTCTTGCTGTCGCGGACGGGGACTATGCCCGTGTAGCCGTCGGCGACCTCGACGCAGTTCGTGCCGCCCCCGTCGCTGTAGGACGACTTGCGCCACACAGCGGTGGTCAGGTCGGGGGTTCGGTTCATGATCTGCACTCCTCCAGAAGGCGTTTGATGAACGCCGTCGACTCCACCGGAGTCAGAGCCGCGTCCCTGACCAGATCGTAGGACAACCGGAAGGACAGAACCTTGTCCGGATCCTCGATCAACTCGCCGAAGCCGTTGCCCTCCACGTAGGCAACAGGGTCGCCGACTCGCTGCCAGAACAGCCAGAGGTGGCTGTCCATGAGGTCGTGTACACCGGCCGTGAAGGGCAGCACCTGGAGCGCGACATTCGGGAGTTCCGCCGCGTCCACCAGATGCGACAGCTGGTCCGCCCACACCTTCGCGTCGGGAACCGGGCGCCGCAACGCACCCTCGTCCAGGATCACGCGCACGCTCGGCGCCGGATCCCGGTACAGCAGCTCCTGCCGTCCCATGCGCAAGGCCACCTGCTCCTCGACTTCCTCGCCGTTGCCAGCCGTTGTCTGAGCTCCGGACAACCCTGACAACACCGCACGGGCATAGTCCTCGGTCTGTAGAAGTCCCGGCACCCGTAGCTGGAACATCCACATGACCCGCGCCGTCGCCTCCAGCTCCATGAACGCCTTGTACTTGTCCTTGATCACCTCCTTACGCGCATCCCGCCACAGGCGAACCAGCAGGTCACCGGAGCCGTGATACCGGTCCAGGTCCTCCATGACCGCCCGTTTGGAGAGCCGTTCGCCCGTCTCCAGGCGGTACAGATAGCTCTTGTCGTACGACGTCTCGTCGGCCAGCTGGGCCAGCGACTTGCCGGCCTTCTCCCGCAGGAACCGCAGCGTTCGCCCGAGGGCCACACGCCTCGACTCCCCTTCTGTGACCGGGTGTTCGGCCATGTCGCCCCTCCCCGTTGTCTGGCGCCCAGACAACGCCAGCACTCTTCCGCAGCGTACGCCCGGACAGTGACGGTCAGGGCACGAACGGTAATCATCGCTCGTCACGGCACTGCGAAAGGAGCCCTTGCGGTTACGCATCACGAGACGCTGCGGCTCACTCCTGCTGACCCTCGTACGACCAGTGCGGCCGGCACATGGGCGTCACCGAGCCCCCGCTCCGCCCGAGCACCCCCATCACTGAGCGGCGGCACGGCTCGAGGCGCTCACGCCTGGACGCACGGTCCATCCCGCTGGAAAACAGCCCGGCGTGGGATCTGCTCCTCGACTACCCTCCAACGGACCGCGGACGTGGATCAGTTGGCAGCCGCAGCGGCAGTCACCACGGAGGGAGAAGCAGATGCTGGGAGTGTCGAACCTTTCCACCTACGCCCTGGGGACGCTTCTCATCATTCTTCTCCCGGGGCCCAGTTCGCTCTACACCCTCTCCGTGGCGGCACGGCGCGGGGTGCGGAGCGGATACCGCGCCGCGTCAGGCGTGTTCATCGGTGAGGGCCTGCTGATGGTGCTCACCGCGGCGGGGCTCTCCTCGCTGCTGACCGCCAACGATTTCGTCTTCTCGGTCATCAAGTACGCGGGCGCCGGCTATCTGGCCTGGATCGCCGTCGGAATGATCCGCTCGGCCTGGGCTATGTGGCGTAACCGGCGCATGGCGGCATCCCCGGCCGAGGCCCCGGAGGCCGCCCACGGCGCCGCGGACGCCGAGCGGCCGTTCCGGCGGTCGTTGCTGATCACGCTGCTCAACCCGAAGGCGATCCTGTTCTTCATCTCCTTCTTCGTGCAGTTCGTCGACCCGTCCTATCCGCACCCGGCACTGTCCTTCGGGCTGCTCGCGCTGATCTACCAGGTGATCAGCGTCAGTTACGTGACCCTGCTGATCCTCGGCGGCACCTACCTCTCGGCCCAGTTCCGCCGCCGGCGGCGCCTGTCGGCCGGGCTGACCAGCGGCGCCGGCGCCCTGTTCCTCGGGTTCGCGGCGAAGCTGGCCACCACGGGCGGCTGAGGCAGCACGGCGGGCCTGGGCGCGCGGCAACCTTTTCCCCCTCGGCTGCAACCACCAAGTGACGGAACCCACCCCGCACTTGATCGGAATCAGCCGTGACTGAAACCCCCCGCAGCAGGGCCCGCCACCGCAGAAGGAAGACGGCCGTGGCGATCGGCGTCCCCCTCGCACTGACCGCCGCCGGGACCATGGCCTACGGCACGGACACCGGCCTCTTCGGCGCAGGCGCACAGCGCACCGCCTCCGCCGCCGCACCCGCCTGGGCGACCGCCACCGCCGACGGCTTCGCCTCCGTCAACTCCCTCGGCCAGAACGGCACTTACGGCGGCCGGGACGGCAAGACCGTCACCGTGAAGACGCTCGCCGACCTGGAGAAGTACGCGACCGCCGCCGAGCCGTACGTCATCGTCGTCGCCGCCACGATCAACATGAACCCGGTCGGCAAGGAGATCAAGGTCAAGTCGGACAAGACCATCGTCGGCGCCGGGACCTCCGGGCAGATCGTCGGCGGCGGGTTCTTCCTCGGCACCGGCGTCCACAACGTGATCATCCGGAACCTGACCATCCGGGACTCGTACCAGGGCATCTGGAACGACAAGGACCACGACTTCGACGCGATCCAGATGGACGGCGCGCACCACGTCTGGATCGACCACAACGACCTGCGGCACATGGCCGACGGGCTCATCGACATCCGCAAGGACAGCACCAATGTGACGGTGTCCTGGAACAAGCTGAGCGACAACAACAAAACGTTCGGCATCGGCTGGACCGAGAACCTCGTCACGGACATCACGATCCACCACAACTGGTTCCGCGAGACCGAGCAGCGCAACCCGTCGACGGACAACGCGGCCCACGCGCACCTCTACAACAACTTCCTGGAGGACGCCGCCGGGACCACGATCAAGTCGTCCTACGGCAACTACTCGCGCGGCAGGACCAGGATGGTCCTGGAGAACTCCTACTTCCAGGGCATGAGGAACCCCGTCACCAAGGACAGCACGGCGAGCATCGTCCAGAAGGGGAACACGTTCGTCGGCACCAGCGGGCGTAACGAGAGCGGCGGTACGGCCTTCGATCCGAAGAGCTACTACAGCTACAGCCTCGACAAGACAGCCGACGTGCCGTCGCTCCTCAAGTCCGGTGTGGGGCCGCGCACTTCCATCGGTACGACTGCCACCACCAGCGCCGCCGCCGCCACGACCCTCACCGTCGCCAAGGACGGCAGCGGCCAGTACCGGACCGTGCAGGCCGCGGTGAACGCCGTACCGGCGAACAACCCCTCCCGCGTCGTGATCTCCGTCAAGCCGGGCACGTACCGCGAGCTGGTGAAGGTCCCCTCCAACAAGCCGCACGTCACCATCCAGGGCACGGGCGGCAGCCGGAAGGACACGGTGATCGTCTACAACAACGCGGCGGGCACCCCCAAGCCCGACGGCTCCGGCAACTACGGCACGGGCGGCAGCGCCACCGTCGCCGTCCAGGCCGACGACTTCCAGGCCCGCAACCTGACCATCTCCAACGACTTCGACGAGGCCGCCAACCAGTCGCTCTCCGGCCACCAGGCCGTCGCCCTGCGCACCGCCGCCGACAAGGTCTTCCTGGACGGCGTCATCGTCACGGGCGACCAGGACACCCTGCTCCTGGACACGGCCGCCAAGGACAAGCTCGGCCGGGTCTACATGACCAACTCCTACGTCGTCGGCAACGTCGACTTCATCTTCGGCCGCGCGACGGCGGTCATCGACCGCTCGATCATCACCCTCAAGAAGCGCTGGAACGGCACCTCCGCCGGCTACATCACCGCCCCGAGCACGGTCGCGAACCGCAAGGGCTTCCTGATCGCCAACTCCACGGTGAACGGCGACGTGTCGGCCGGCAGCTTCTACCTCGGCCGCCCCTGGCACGCCGGCGGCGACGCCGCCCTCGACCCGCAGACCACGGTCCGCAACACCAACCTCAGCGCCGCGATCAAGTCCACGCCCTGGACCGACATGAGCGGCTTCTCCTGGAAGGACGACCGGTTCGCCGAGTACAAGAACACCGGCCCGGGAGCGGGCAGCGCGAGCAGCGACCGCCCGCATCTGACCGACGCCCAGGCCACCGGCCAGGAGGTCGCGGACTGGCTGGGCGGCTGGACGCCTACGGCTTCCTGAGGTCGTCCGTGGTCGGAACCGGCGACGGCACTGCGGAGGGCGACGTCGGTGCCTGTGTGGAGGCGGCCGGGGTGTCGGTCCCGGTCGCCTCGGCGGGGTTGGAGGTGACGGGGGGTACCGGGGACGCCGACGGGGTGGGCGTGGCCGGCGGGCTGCTCGCGGGAGCCGGGGCGAGCGGCACCGTCGGGGACGCGGGTCCCTCGGCTGTCCCCGGGTGGAGCGGCAGCGCGACGAGGACGGCGACGGCGACGGCGCCCGCCACCCCGACCCCGGCGGCGGCACGGAGCAGTCGACGGCGTGCCGCGGCACGGCGGATCGCCTCGTAGCGGCCGGGCGGCGGGCCGAGGTGGGTGGCGGGCGGTCGCAGGATGACGGCGAGGGGGTCGTCCGGCTCGAAGTCCGGACCCTCGTCAGAGTGTGTGATCAAGGCTTCTCCCCAGATGGGCGCGGAGCAGTTCGCGGGCCGCGTGGAGGTCGGCCTTGATGGTTCCTTCCTTGCGCCCGGTCAGCACGGACACCTCCCGGATCGGCATGTCAGCGTAGTAGTGCAGCAGGATCGGGACGCGCAGTCGTTCCGGCAACGACTGCACGAGCAGACGGACCGAGGGGTCCGCCTGCTCGGCCGGCGGGCGTACGGCGGCTTCGACGGTGGCCCGGCGGACGGCTCTGCGCTCGCGCTCCAGCTTGCGCCAGTGGTCCCGGACGAGGTTGGCCGCGGTGACGTACAGGAAGCCCTGGGGCTCCGCGACGGACGTCCAGCGGGCCCACAGCCGGGTGAACGCCTCCGAGGCGATCTCGTGGGCCGTCTGGTCGTCGTCGACCAGCCGACGGCACCAGCCGGCGAGGCGCGGGTAGAGGGCGGCGAACAACTCGGACGCCGCCCTCTCGCGGGACGTGTCGCGGAACTTGTCGCGGGGCCGTTTCAACGCTCTCCAGGGCTTGTGGAGTTCAGGGCGGCGAAGACGATCACGTTGTCGCGGTAACCGTCGTCGTCGGTTCGGGGGCCGCCGCAGGTGATGAGCCGCAGCTCGGGGCGGTCCACGTTCCCGTAGACCGCGTCCACCGGGAAGTCGGCCTTGGCGACCGTCCGTACGGCGGTCACGGCGAACACCGCCGCCGTGCCGTTCTCCAGGCTCGCCACGATCCGCTCGCCCCGCCGCAACCGCGCGAGGTGCCGGAAGACGCCGTCCCCGTAGGCACCGACCGTGGCATGACCGAGGATCACCGACGGCCCGGTCTGACCCGGCGTCGGCGAGTGCCGGTACCAGCCTGCCCGGTCGTGCTTCGTGATCGGGGGCACCTGCACGCTGCCGTCCGGGGCCAATCCCAGCCGCATGACCGGGGTGTCGACCCCGACGGCGGGGATCCGCAGCCGGACCGGGACCGAACGGCCGACAGCGCGCGCCGAGTTCGCGGAGGCCCGCGGAGACGGTGGCGTGCTGCTGGGGGTGCCGCCGCCGGTCGTGGCCCGTGGTCCACCTCCCTGACCGCCGCCGCAACTCACGAGCAGCGAGGCCGTCGCCGCGGTGACGAAGGCGCGCCTGGAGAGCGGCGACGCCGACGTCGTACCCGGCTCGCCCGCCGACGCCGTACGCGTCATACCCGGCTCGCCCGCCGACGCCGTACGACATAGACCGCCGCGCCACCCCCGACCAGCACCGCGGCGGCAGCGCCCCCGCCGATCAGCCCGCCGTCGGCCCCGGAACGCGCCGACTCCGGCGCCACACCGGTGTCCGGGGCACCGCTGGGCACGACGGAGACCTGGCCCTCGTCCTCCGCCGAGGGCACGGGGGACGGGGCCTCGGACGGGGCCGCGGTGGCGGGGACCGAAGGGACAGGGGACGGGGCCTCGGACGGGGCCACGGTGGCGGGGACCGAGGGAACCGGGGTCGCGTCGTCGGCGAAGGCGGGCGCGGTGCTCGCCAGTACGGCGGTGCAGGCAAGTGCTATGGCGCTGAGGACAGTTCGGCGCATGAATCGCTCTCTCTCGTCGGTCCGCCGGCCCGGTTACATGGTGGGCGGGCGGGCGTGTTGTGCCAGGGATCGAGCGGAGAGACGAGAGAGCGGGGGTACGGGTTGTAAAGAGACGGCAAAGTCGGGATGCCGTCGGGTGACGCCCCGAGCAACTCAGGGGCGGGGCGCCTTCTCGCCGTGCACGGCTGTGTATTCGGCTGCGAGCCAGGGTCCCAGGTGGTCGATGAGCATGCTGAGTACCGCCGGGTCTGCCGAGGGCGTGCGGCCGGTGGCCGCAGCGATGCGCATCTGCTCGACGCGCTCGGGGTAGTAGCGGCCGAACAGCTCGGCGGACTCGCTGAGGTCGCTCGTCCAGCCGCCCCAGCGAGGCATGATCAGCGTGAACCCTGTGCGGACGATGCGGCGGCTCACGACTCGGCTGAGGGTCTTGCGGTCGGCGTCCGTGGCGGCCTCGGCCGCTCGGGCACGCCATCGCGGGAGCACCAGTGGGAGGTCGCCGTTCGTCTCGCGGGCGAGCAAGGATGTGGGGCGGTAACGGGGAAGCTGTTCGGCGAGGTCGTGGCCCAGCAGTGGGGTACACAGGCAGGCGACAAAAAAGCCGCCGTCATGGCGTTCGAGTTCGCTGAGAAGGGTGCGTGCGCCGGACAGGAGGATACCGACGCCGTTGATTTGGGCACAGGAACGGTCGAGAGCGGCCTCGATCGTCTTGGCGTCCGCTCTGTCGGCCTCAGTGGGCTCGTCGCGGAGGGCGAGAAGCAGGTCGAGGTCGGAGACACCGGGGATGGCGGCGCCGCGGGGAATGCTGCCGTAGAGATAGGCACTGTGCAGTCGTGTGCTGCCGAACATCTCGGTGATCTGAGCGCGGGAGGCATCGACGACAGGGGCGAAAGCTTCTGGCACACGGCTCAGCGCACCTTCACGCGCGATCGTCCCATCCCGGTTCAGCCCACTTCCGCTGAGGAGCTGTGAGGCGTGCTGGGCGATGGCGTCGCGCAGCGCTTTGGGAGTGCGCTCCGGCATCGGCGGAACGGCCTGACCGGTCCTCTGGGTCACCGCAGTTCGCTCTTCATCTCCGTCAGGAACGACGCCCATGAGGTCGCGCCGAACACGAGCCGCGGGCCGTACGGGACTTTGCTGTCGCGGACGGGGACGAGGCCGGGGTAGCCGTCGGCGACCTCGACGCAGTCGTTGGCTCCCCCTTCGCTGTAGCTCGACTTGCGCCAGACGGCGGTGCTGAGGTCGGGGGTCACGCGGGCTCCCTCACACCGTGCACGAATGCGGACCAGGACGAGGCGCCGAAGACCAGGACGCGGCCCTCGGGGAGCTTGCTGTCGCGGACGGGGACGAGGCCGGGGTAGCCGTCGGCGATCTCGACGCAGTCGTTGGCTCCCCCTTCGCTGTAGCTCGACTTGCGCCAGACGGCGGCGCTGAGGTCAGGGGTGCGCTTCATGGTGCCTGTGCTCCTTCAGTACGCGCCTGATGAACTTGAGCGAGTCCGACGGGGACAACGCCAGGTCGCGGAGCCGATCGTAGGACAGTCGGTTCCGCAGGACCTCGTCTGGATCCTCGATCAACCGACTGCAACCGTTGCCTTCCTTGTAGGCAACGGCACTTCCGTCCCGCTGCCACAGCAGTGTCAGCGACCCGTTCATATGGTGGTGCGCGCCCGCAGAGAACGGCAGTACCTGAAGCGCCACGTTGGGCCACAGCGCGGCGGCCTCAAGGTGAAGAAGCTGGTCGTGCCAGGTCTGGGCGCTGGCAGCGGGACGCCGGAGCGCGAACTCGTCCAGGATGATGCGGACATCGGGCTGCGGCTCCTGCCGTAGCAGATACTGCCGCCCCAACCGCGCCGCCACCTGTTCCTCGACCCACTCGTCAACATCAGCCGTTGTCTGGGCCTTAGACAACACCTCCCGGGCGAAGTCCTCGGTCTGCAGAAGCCCAGGCACACCCGGCGTGAACACCCACATGACCCGTGCCGTCGACTCCAGCTTCATGTATTCCTTGTACTGGTCCTTGAACGCGTCGAGCCGCGCCGCCTTCCAGTGGCTGACCAGCAGGTCACCGGCCCCGTAGTACCCGTCCAGGTCCTCCATGACCGTCACCTTGGACAGCCGTTCGCCCGACTCCAGACGGCTCAGATAGCTCTTGTCGTACCCGGTCTCATCGGCCAGCTGCCCCAGCGATTTGCCCTCCTTCTCGCGCAGAAACCGAAGCGTCCGCCCCAGCACCGCACGCCCCGACTCGCCTTGCGCGTCAACCTGTTCGGCCACGTCACCCCTCCCTGTTGCCTGGAGCCGCAGACAACACCGACCCCCTTCCGCAGCGTACGTGTCACCAGTGACGATCGAGGCACGAACGGTAATCACCGCTCGTCAGAACCACGCCACGACAAACCCCCGCAGCCGATGGTGCTCGGCCCGGGGGCGTGGCCAACGCTGCGAAGGAGCGCCGACATGAGGGAACGTATCGCGGGATTCTGCGAGTTACTACTCCTCGCACTCGTACGGGCACTGCTGCCCGTACGAGGCCGACACCGAGCCGTCTACCCCCAACCGCCCACCCAGGAACGGCCGGTGGAAGCGACCCGCCGCCCTCTCGACGTATGGCCCTTCGAGCCCGACGGCCAGCTCGTACGCCCGTACCTCCTCACCCCGGAAGAACGCCACCAGCGCAAGCTCCAACGGCAACGACACCGAGCCCTGTGGCTCGCCGTGCACGGCATCGACGTAGGCCCGCGCCACATCCACGGGATCGAGGTTTCCGCGTGAACGCCCCCGAGAAGCCGACCCCGACCGACAACCTCCGCCTCCTCCCCTGGACCACCCCCGAAGGCAACCCCTGCTACCTCAGCACCGACAGCCCGCACAGCAGACTCTCCCTGATCGCCGACGGCATCGAGGCAGCCCAACTCGCCTCCGGGGAACAGGTACTCGCGGGCTCCAGGGCCGTACTCGCCGACCCCAACGCGGGTGAGCGAGCCGTGCGCTTCGCGCTCACCCGGGCGGCCGAGTCCCTGGGCGACGCACTCCGCATCGCGGTCAGCCGAGGCGAGCGCATCCCCGGGAGCGAACTGTGAACATCGGAACCTGAAGCCGATAGGACCCTGGCGACCCCTGAGGCCTGTCAGCCCTGCTCGACAGGGTCCGCAGCCGCAGCCGGTCCCGGGAGGACTCTCACATGACGACGTATGACGAGCTCACCGCCTGGGCCGGCGCCGGGAGCGTGACGAGGGCAGACCTGGCGGTCGTGTCGGGCCGGCAGATCCCCCGAGGATCAGAAGGCACTACTGGTTGATACCGGGGCAGCACTCCAGACGTCAGCTGGTGGGTCGCTCTGCCGCCTCACACAGAATCACCATGGCGACCTCGGGTGGCGTCCTGCGGCGTGGTGTAGTGGTGCGGAGTTCATGATTCGGCAGGTCAGTGAGGTGGCGCAGCCAGCATCTCGCCGGCCCATACCGCTTATGCCCACGAGCACCACGGTCACCCGGAAGCCATAGCCGTGCGATTGGTGGATGTGTTCCAACCTGGGTAGCAGACACCCCAGGTCACGGGGCATGGGCATGGGCATGGGCATGAGACAAAACCGCCAATCACCGGGGTGGCGTCCCGCGGCGTGGAGGTCATGGCTCTGCGCGGGGCGATGAGGTGGGGCAGGCGGCGGATCGTGGCGTGACGTGCACGAGCTGCGCGGTCGGCCGGGAGGCGAACCGACCGGGTCCTCGGGCGCGGTGCCGAGGGGAGGCGCGGTCCGTGTGGCTACACCGCGCGGTGGGGCGCCACACGACCTCGTGCCTGGTCTGCAATGGTCGTTCGGCGTCGAACCCGTCGAACCTGGCACAGGGACGGTCTACAACGTCCTTCCTCTCCCCTTGCCGGGCGGGGAAGGTGACGACCTCCGCCCGGCACCCGGCCCACGACTTCTCCGGGTCGCCACCGTCATCGCCCCCTTCGAGCCCGGCCGCATCCAGGCCACGCAGGATCCGCAGCCCGTTCGCCCGGGCGGACGGAATGAAGCCGAAGCAGCACAGGACGATCACATTCTGGAACTTGAGCAGGGACAGCCATACGACGGCCTCGTCGGCGATCCCGTGCCCCTCGGCGTGTAGCCGATCGACGCCGGGCGCCCTATAACCTTTCAGGTTTCCGCCGACGTGCTATCAGCAGACGATGAACGAGCCGTCACCGACAGGGGTGACGCAGACAGCGAGGCAGAAGGCCGCCCGCGGCGTCTCGTCGTCCCATCGGCCCTGGACAGAGGCAGCCCGGCTGACCTGCCGCTGCCTGCGTTCGCAGCAGTGCCGTAACCCGCTTCGACGTCGAAAGGACCGGACACATGATCGCGCTTATAGACCCTGAGGTGGGTGCCGAGGCCCCCGTCCGTGCCCTAGGCACACCCGCTCTCTACCCCGCTACCGCGAAGAGCGGCCCGGGCGTCGGTAGCCGCAGGTCTGTCCGCCACCCCGCCACGGCGAAGAACGGCCCGGGCGCCGGTAACCGTAGGCCCGTGCACCGCCCCGCCACCGCGAAGGGCAGCCCGGGCGCCGGTACCCGCAGGTCTGTCCGCCACCCCGCCACGGCGAAGAACAGCCCGGGCATCGGCGGCCGTTGCAAAGGCCAGCCGGGCGTCGGTACCCGCAGGTCTGTCCGCCGCCCCGCCACTTTGAAGGGCTCCGGTCCGGGCATGGGTACCCGCAGGCCCGTGCACCGCCCGGCCACTGCGAAAGTCGGCTCTGGTGTCGGCAGCCGTAGCAAAGGCACCCCGGGCATCGGTACCCGCAGGTCTGTCCGCCACCCCGCCACTTCGAGGGCCGGCGGTCCAAGCGTAGGTACCCGCACCCGCAGGTCGGTCCGCTACCCCGCCACCGCGAAGAACGGTGGGGGCATCGGCACCCGTTGCAAAAACACTCCGGGCGTCGGTAGCCGCAGGTCTGTCCGCCACCCCGCCACATTGAAGACCGGCGGCCCCGGCATGGGTACCCGCAGGTCCGTCCGCTACCCGGTCATATCGATGGCCGGCATCAGTACCAAGGGTGGCGTCGGCGTTGGTGAGCGGTCCCGCAGGTCCATCCCTGTCGGGCCGAACTGGCTCTAGCTAGCAGACGTCGGCTTCGGCTGGTGGCGGCAGACGGGAGGAAGACGATGGGGAACCCACCGATCACGGTGGAGCGGTGGGAGGGGCTGGAGTGCGCCGTGCAGCTCGACGTCGTGCTGCCGATGTACAAGGAGATCTGGGCCGACCCGCCCTACTGCGAAGGCACGAAGGGGATCGCCGACTTCGTGGACCGCTTCGCCCAGGAGGTCAGGGTTCCCCGAGCCCGCCTCGTCATCGCCCGCTGCGGCGACCTGCCCGTCGGCTACGCCTTCGGCTACCCCCTGCCGCCGGACACCGGCTGGTGGAAGGCGATGGACGAGGAGACGACCGCTCAGTTCGCGGCCGAGACCGGTGAACGCACGCTGGGCATCGTCGAACTCGCGGTACGCACCGGATGGCGGCGGCAGGGAGTGGCGGCCCAGATGCACGCCCACCTCCTGGAGGGCCTGGGCGTCGAGCGCGTCACGCTGGCGATGCGGCCCGATCCGGAAGCGGCACCGGCGCACGCCGCCTACGCCGCGTGGGGCTACCGCCAGATCGGCCACTGGCGGCCGGCAGACGATGAGCCCGTCTCCCACATCATGCTGCTGACCCTGCCCATGCCCGTGCACGGGGCCGGCCAGTGACCGGGAACGCGATCGAGATCCGGGAGCTGACCCGACGCTATCCGCGCAACAGCCGACCGGACCTGTGTGCGCTGGATCGGGTGTGCCTGGCCGCCCCGCAGGGCGAGGTGCACGGGCTGCTCGGCCCGAACGGCGCGGGCAAGACGGCCTTGTGCCGCATTCCGTCCACGGTGCTGTTGCCGTCTGCCGGCCGCCACGGGGGTTTGCCACGTGGGTGGCGCATGGGGCGCGGTACGGGCTCCGGCGCCTGCGGCGCGTCTGACCTCACCGTCCGGGCCACCCGATGAGCAAGGTGGGGATGAGGGCGGGGCTGCTGCGGGAGCGGGGGTTCCGGCTGTACTGGACCGCGCAGAGCGTCTCGCTGGTCGGGGACGAGATCAATATCTTGGCGATACCGCTGGCCGCCGTGCTGCTGCTGGACGCGGGTGCGACCGAGATGGGGTGGCTTACGGCGGCGGCGCTGCTGCCCTCGTTGCTGCTGTCGATCCCCGGCGGGGCGTGGGCGGACCGGCAGACCAACCGACGCAGGGCGATGATCGTCGCGGACCTCGGGCGGTTCGCCGCGATCGCCTCCGTACCGCTGGCGTATGCGTGGGGGTCGCTGACGCTGGCTCATCTGTTCCTGACGGAGTTCGTCGTCGGGGCGCTCACCGTGTTGTTCCGGGTCTGCAATCACCACGTGTACGCGTCCGTGGTCACCGCGGACAGGTACGTGGACGGCAACGCGCTGCTCACCGGGAGCAGGTCGGTTTCCGCGGTCGCCGGGCCGAGCACGGGCGGAGTGCTGGTCCAGGCGCTGTCGGCGCCGTTCGCCCTGCTGATGGATGCCGTCACCTATCTCGTGTCGGCGGTTTGCCTGGGACGTATACGGGCACAGGAGGCGCCGCCCGCACCGCGTGGTGAGGGCGGGCTCACGGACGGGCTGCAGTGGGTGACGGCGAACCGCACCCCGGGCCTGCTGCTGGCAGGCGTCTCCATGCTCAGTCTGTGCCACACCTTCCTGATGACGCTGTTCGTGCTGTACGGAGCCACCGAACTGGGACTGACCCCCGGGGCTATAGGAGCGGTGTTCGCCGTGTTCGGGCTCGGCGGACTGGCCGGCGCCTACGCCGCGCCCCGCGTGGTGCGGCACATCGGCATCGGCCCGGCCATCGCGACCGGCTTCCTGTGGTTCAGCCTGCCCCTGCTGCTGGTCCCGCTGGCCGGCGGCCCGGCGGCGGTGGTGATCACGGCGCTGGCCGCTGCGCACCTCTGCGCCGGCTGCGGGGTCGCGATCCTGGACATCTCCACCAACAGCTACCTGATCGCCGTCATCCCGGAGACGCTGCGCTCCCGCGTGATGGGCGTGGTGCAGACCGCCAACTTCGGAGTGCGTCCGGTCGGCGCGGTGCTGGCCGGCACGCTGGGTACCGCGCTCGGCCTGCGGCCCACCCTGTGGATCGGCACCGTGGGGGCCGTGCTGAGCGTGCTGTGGGTCGCCGCGTCCGGATTGCCGCGCGTCCGGGAACTACCCGAAAACGCCGCGCACGAGGCGAACGCATCCCCGGGAGCGGACTGTGAAGGTGACTCCCCTTCGTCTGCGTCTGCACGACGCAGGGTGGTCGGTTGAAGCCGAGCATGCCCGGCGAGTTGATGTCCACGGTGACAACCCCCGGCGGGTACGCCTGGAGGCGGAACTGCTCGGCGTGCCGTCAGTGCGCACGGCCGTCTGGTCGTGCATTCGGGCACGTTCCCTCGTCATCACCCACGAGGAACCCGTGCGGCCCCCTCCACGTCACGCTCCGCCTTCGCGGATGGCCTGGCTATCGCTGGTCTCGGTCCGCGAGCGCCGCCGCGGTGGCGCGGGCGAAGCCTTCCGGATTATCCAGCATGATGTTGTGCCCGCAGTCCGGGATCGGGACCACGGCCACCCCCGCTTCAACGAGCGCGCCAGTGCCCGGGAGCGGGCCGTCAGCCTCGGGCAGCAGGTAGGTGCGGGGAATCTTCAGGTGCAGCAGAAGTTCACGCATGGTGGGGACGGTGCCGCGGGTGAGGTGGACCGCGCTGCGGTGCAGGGCCTCCCGGCCGGCCAGGCGCATCGTGGACCACCAGTGGGAACCGGCCCGGTCGCGGATCTTTTCCCAGCCGCCCGCCAGGAACTCCTGCTCGGAATACGCGGCGATGCCGCTGCTGCCTGCGGAGCCGGGCCTGGGTGGGATCGGGTCGAGGTTGGCGTCGACCAGGACCAGGCGGGAGACCAGCTGGGAGTGCCGGGCGGCCAGGACGATGGCCACCGAGCCGCCCATGCTGTGCGCGATCAGCTCGGCGCCGGTAACACCCGCGCAGGTCAAGGCCGCGGCGAGGGCATCGGCGTGCGATTCCAGGGTGTAGTCGAAGCCCGTCGGCCGGTCACTGATGCCGTGCCCGAGCAAGTCGATCAGCAGCGAACGGCGGCCGGCCAGCAGAGGATGGACCGCCACCTGTGTGAAGTAGGCGGGCGAAGTAGCGCCCAGACCATGCACGTAGACGCGTGACGGCTCCTGTCCCGGCAGCTCAACCCAGCGGATCTGATCACCCTCGGGCGTCACGGCGGCGTTGCGCACAGTCTGCTCCCCTGCAGTCCAGGTCGACGGAGAGACGAGAGTAGCCGCCGAAGCCCGGTGCACCACCGCTGATCCCCGGCCCTGGGACAGCAGCTGGTCGGCCGCCTTCACCGGCGGCTTCATCACCTACGTCTTCTCCAACCAGCACGTCGTGATCAACGTCATCGATCTGGTCGCCCTCTGATCCAATCCGGGCGCGCCGCCACACGCGAGGGGCGCCCGGAGCCGCAGTACCAAGGAGGGTGCCGCCCGCATCGACGCCAACGTACGAGCCGTCCGCGCCCGCCTCGCCGCGGAACCGGACCTCGCCGCGAAGGTCAGCACCCGCTAACTGGCATCGTGGGCGCCCGCTACGAGCTGACCACTCAGCGGGTCCACCGGGTCGCCTGACAACCACATCTTTCCCTACGATCACCCCGATCAGACGTTCGGGAGGGTCGATGGGCGGGGACATGGGCTCGTGTGGGCTCAAGCGGGTCTACTCACGGCAGAAGAGGCTGTCCGGGCACTGGCATTTCCTCATCGCGGTCATGGTGGTGCAGTTCGCCTATCAGACGGCCAGGGAGTCCCCCCTGCCATCCTGGGTCAAGCCGACGTGGGCCGTACTCATGCTGGTCAGCTTCTCCTGGCTGGCGCTCTACCCCCGCCGGGCCCGTACGGTCGTGGGAGTCGACGGGATCACCGTGCGCTGGATCATCCGCGAGCGGCGACGGGCCTGGCGCGACATCTACGACATCCGGGTCGAAGCCAACGCCTACGCAGGCCGTCATCAGCCCTCGGCGTTCGCCTGCCTGTACGACACCGACGGCCGCCGACTCCGCCTCCCCTTCCTCGACGAGATGAACGTGGAGGCACTCCGCACCGAGGTCGCCGACGTGCGTGCGGCGGCTGCCCGGCACCGTGGGACGGCCTGGGAGCGGCGGCCCGAGGTGGAGGAGCGGATCCGGCGGCGGGCCGCCCATCGTCAGGCCTGGGGGAGTGCGGCGTTGTGCGCCGTCGTCGTCCTGGTCGGCATGGTCGTGGTCATGGCGGTGCTGTTCTTCACCGCCGACGACCTGCCTTCGCCGCTCCTGATGTTCCTGTGGATTCCGCTGGCCTCGTTCGTTCTCCTGGCCGCCCTGTTCAACTGGCGCGTGCAGGCGCTCAGCGCCTGAGGATCAGCTCAGGGGATTCTCCTTGCTCTGCTAATCGCCGCCGACCGCCAGCCCCTCCCCCACCAACCGCACCCTGATCCCGTCCTCCTCCACCCGAACATCCCGCAGCCGCAGCTCCCCCCGCTCCGGCGACGGCACCCGGAAGCCCAGGGACAGCCGGTCGGCGAGGACCGGGCGGGTGAGGCGGGGCAGGGCGTCGAGGAGGGCGGGGTCCAGGCCCAGGCGTTCGAGGACCTCGGGGTGGGCCAGGGCCAGGTCGATGAGGTTGAGGCGCATGGCCTGGCGAGTGAAGCGCGGGGTACCGGTGAGTTTCGCCAGCTCGGCGTCCGAGCGCAGCGCCTCGCGTACGGCGGACTCCGGCACCCCCAGCCGGCGTACCACCGACGGCACCGACAGCAGCGCCTTCGCCTTGCGGGTCTCACCGGCCAGCTGGGCGGCCGACTTCCGGGTCAGGTGCAGGCCCTCCGACGCGCGCACGCCGGGGCGGTACGTCGCCAGGTCCCCGATGTCCAGGCGCATCCCGCCGATCTCCGTGGAGATGCCCCGGTCACCGTTCCGCTGGATGTGCGCCTCGGCCCGCAGGCGCAAGTCGTGTCCGGCTACCGGCAGCGTGCCGCGCGCCAGCACCCGGTCGCTCCCCCGGCCCGTGAACGTCACCTGGGACGCGCCGAGTTCACGGTTCAGGTCGGCGAAGGAGAGCAGGACGTCGCCGTCGAGTTCGGGGACGTCGGCGCCGCGCACGGACGTCAGGCCGTCGGCGTCCAGGCGTACGTTCCTCGCCGTCGCCGTGACCTGGGCCAGCGAGACCCGCTCGGCGGCGACGTCCGGCACGGTGACGCGTACGGAGTCCAGCCGCTCGTCGGCGAGTTGGGTGAGGAAGGGGAAGCCGCCGATCTCCACCTCGGGTGCGGCGGCGAGCTTCATGTGGTCCTTGAGGGCGTCCGCGGCCCGGTGCTCGGCGTAGAGAAGCGCCCAGCGGTCGGCGAGGGCGAGGAACGCGGCGACGACCACCAGTCCGACCACCGCCTTCAGGGCGAGCGGGAGGCCCGCGAGGCGGCCCCGCCGGCGCCGGCCGTTACGGCGGTGGTTCGGCGGGGCCCACTCCTCGTCCTCAGACCCGAAGGAGTCGTCCTCGACAGTGCCCTCGTGGAGGAACTCCTCCAGAGGGCCGTCGTCGAGAGCGGCAAGCTCTTCGTACGGGTTTGAACGGGAATGCGTCGCTATGTGGTGGGGGGTACGCATCGATCCATCCGAACATGCGTACCGACCCCACCCGCAACCTCTTCCCTGGGTATGCGACCTAGCTCACGATCGTGATCCGGTTCGCCGCCGGCGGCGAAATCGGGCTCGTGGCCGACGAGTTGGCCGTCAGGTACTGCTCCAGCACCGCCAGGTCATCCGCCCCGACCAGGTCGTTCGTGCCCTGACCCAGCGTGGTGATGCCGTCGCCGCCGCCCGCGAGGAAGCTGTTCGTCGCGACGCGATAGGTGGCCGCCGGGTCGATCGCGGCGCCGTTCAGCCGGATCGAGTCCGTCACCACACGGTCGGTACCCGTCTTCGTCAGGTCCAGCGTGTACGTCAGGCCCTCCGACGGCTGCAGGATCTTCGGCGAGGCCTCGTTCGAGCCGCTGACCTGCTCCTTGAGGATCTGGACCAGCTGAGCGCCGGTGAAGTCCTGCAGGTTCACCGTGTTGGAGAACGGCTGCACCGTGAAGCCCTCGGCGTAGGTGACGACACCGTCGCCTTCACTTCCCTTGGCCGCGTACGTCAGTCCCGCCCGCACACCGCCCGGGTTCATCAGCGCCAGGTCGGTCTCCGGGTCGAGCTCCTTGGCGTACGCGAACTGCGCGTCCGCGATGAGGTCGCCCATCGGGGACTCGGTGCCGGTGTTCGGGATGTCGGCGGAGACGTAGCCGATCGCGCGGTTGCCGATGGGCGCCGCGAGGGTGTTCCACTTGCTGATCAGCTCGGTCATGTCGGGCGCCTTGGGGACGTCCCGGGTGACCACGTGGTTCGCGGACTTCACGGCCGTACGGGCGATGTCACCCGTGAAGCGGTCGTACGTCAGCGTCGTGTCGGTGTAGAGGCGGCCGAAGGACGCGGCGGACGTCACCATGCGCGGCTTGCCCGCCGGGTCGTTGACGGTGCACACGTACGCGGCGTGGGTGTGGCCGGTGACCAGCGCGTCCACCTGCGGCGTGATGTTCTTGGCGATGTCGACGATCGGACCGGAGATGCCGTCACCGGCGCCCGGCGCGTCGCAGTCGTAGTTGTACGCCGAGGAGGCCGGGGCCCCGCCCTCGTGGATCAGCGCGACGATCGACTTGACGCCCTGGCGCTGGAGCACCTTGGCGTACTTGTTGATCGTCTCGACCTCGTCCTTGAACTTGAGTCCCTTGACGCCGTCCGCGGAGACGATCCCCGGGGTGTCCTCCAGGGTCACGCCGATGAAGCCGACCTTGACGTCCTTCTTCTTCCACACCCAGTAGGGCTTGAGGATCGGCTTGCCGGTCTTCTCGTCGAGGACGTTGGCCGCGAGGTACGGGAAGTCGGCGCCCGCGAAGCTCTCGTCCGTGTAGCAGCCGGCCGTCGGGTGGCAGCCGCCGTTCTGCAGACGGGACAGTTCCTTCGCGCCCTCGTCGAACTCGTGGTTGCCGACGGACGTGACGTCCAGCTCGAGCTTGTTCAGCGCCTCGATGGTGGGCTCGTCGTGGAAGAGGCCCGAGATCAGCGGCGAGGCGCCGACCATGTCACCGCCGGCCGCGGTGATGGAGTACTTGTTGCCCTCGCGGGCCTGACGCAGGTGCGTGGCGAGGTACTCCACGCCGCCCGCGTTGATGGTCTCGGTCGTGCCGTCCTCGTGGACCTCGGTGACGCGGCCGGAGGAGCCGGCCGGCGGCTCCAGGTTGCCGTGCAGGTCGTTGAAGGACAGCAGTTGGACGTCCTGGTAGCGGCTGTAACCGCCGCCGTGCTTGCTGCTCGAACTCGTCGGCGACGCGGTGGCCGTCGCCGGCAGCGCCACGGCCAGGGCGCCGACGGTGACCAGACCGGCGGCGGAGGCGAGAAGGATGTGCGTACGGCGTCTGCGGCGGTGGTGCACCGAGGAAGTGGCTGGCATGCGCCCCCCTGGAGTGGGTTCCGGAGATGGTTCCGGAGAGGTTCTGGCGATGGTTTATGACATGGCCCCGTCCGGCGCAGCCTAGAGTCAACGCGCGTAGCGCGGTAGGTGGTTCGTGGTTACATCCTGGTTGCTTCTTTGCCGCCACTTCGCCGGGGGCTCCCCGTACCCTCGTACGCATGACCAGCGACGACACCGCAAGGCCCGGCCGGAACCGCTCCATCGAGACCTACTCGGCGCTCTCCGAAGGCCAGACCGAGGCCGTCCTCGGGCTGCTCGCGGAGGCCGCTCACAGCGACGGGCAGCAGGCGGTGTCCGAGCAGGGACGGCTGCAACTGCGGGGCGGGGAGCGCCCCGGCGTGGCTCATTTGCTGCTGTCCGCCGGCGACGAACTCGTCGGTTACGCCCAGCTGGAGGACACCGATCCGGTGGAGGCACCGGCCGCCGAGCTGGTCGTCCACCCCGAGCACCGCGGCCACGGTCACGGCCGGGCCCTCGGCGCGGCCCTGCTGGCCGCCTCCGGCAAGCGGCTGCGCGTCTGGGCGCACGGCGGGCACTCCGCCGCCCGGCATCTCGCCCAGGTCCTCGGGCTCACGCTCTTCCGCGAACTGCGCCAGATGCGGCGCTCGTTGGCCGACCTCGACCTGCCGGACCCCGTGTTCCCCGAGGGCGTCACGGTCCGCACCTTCGTGCCGGGCGAGGACGACGCGGCCTGGCTCGAGGTGAACGCCGCCGCCTTCGCCCACCACCCCGAACAGGGTTCCCTCACCCAGCGCGACCTCGACGACCGCAAGGCCCAGCCCTGGTTCGACCCGGCCGGCTTCTTCCTGGCCTTCCGCGGCGACGAACTCATCGGGTTCCACTGGACGAAGGTGCACTCGGAGGAGCGGCTCGGCGAGGTGTACGTCCTCGGCGTACGGCCCGGCGCGCAGGGCGGCGGCCTGGGCAAGGCGCTCACCACGATCGGGCTGCGGCATCTGGCGGGACAGGGGCTGCCGACGGCGATGCTCTACGTCGACGCCGACAACAAGGCGGCGGTGTCGGTGTACGAGCGGCTGGGGTTCACCACGTACGAGACGGACCTCATGTACCGCACCGAAACCTGACATCACCCGCATAAGGGGCGGCGCCCTTGACGCCGCCCCTTGTTTTACACCACCCTTTCACTACTCAATTAGTGAAAGGGTGGTTGTACGAGTGGTCGCGTACCGCATCGACCGGCGCTCCGGCGTCGCCACCTATGTCCAGATCGTCCAGCAGACCAAACAGGCCCTGCGACTGGGCTTGTTGATGCCCGGCGACAAGCTGCCCACGGCCCGCGAGGTCGTGGAGGCCACCGCCATCAACCCCAACACCGTCCTCAAGGCGTACCGCGAGCTGGAACGCGAAGGCCTCGTCGAGGCGCGGCGAGGACTCGGCACGTTCGTACGGAAGTCGCTGGGCACCGCCCCGGCCGACTCGCCGCTGCGCACCGAACTGGACGCGTGGGCGGCCAGGGCCCGCGAGGCCGGTCTCGACCGGGACGACGTGGCCGCACTCTTCACCGCCGTACTCGAGAAGCACTTCCAGGGAGACCCGTCATGACCGACACCGCCCTTGAGGCAGCCGCCCTCGGGAAACGCTTCAGGCGGCGCTGGGCCCTGCGCGACTGCACGTTCCGGCTGCCCGCCGGACGCGTCTGTGCCGTCGTCGGCCCCAACGGTGCCGGCAAGTCCACCCTGCTGGCCCTCGCCGCCGGGCTGCTGGCCCCCGAAGACGGCACCGTCACCGTCCTCGGCACGGACCCGGCGTCGGCACGCGCGCGTGTCGGCTACGTCGCCCAGGACAAGCCGCTGTACCCGCAGCTCACCGTCGCCGAGACGCTGCGCACCGGCGCCGACCTGAACCCCGGCCGCTGGGACGCCGCCGCCGCCGAACGGATCGCGGCCGGCGGCGACCTCGACCCGAAGGCCCGGGTCCGCTCCCTGTCCGGCGGCCAGCGCACCCGCGTCGCGCTCGCCCTCGCGCTGGCCAAGCGGCCCGAACTGCTGCTGCTGGACGAGCCGATGGCCGACCTCGACCCGCTGGCCCGGCACGAGCTGATGGGCGTACTGATGGTGCAGGCCGCGCAGCACGGCACGACGATCGTGATGTCCTCGCACGTCGTCGCCGAGCTCGAAGGGTCCTGCGACCACCTCCTGCTGATCGGCGACGGCCGGGTCCGGCTCGCCGGGGAGATCGACGACCTGCTCGCGGCGCACACGCGCGTGTCGGGCCCCGCGCAGGGCTCCCTCGGCGACCACACCGTCGTCGAGTCCCGCACCACCGGCCGTCAGCTCACCGCGCTGATCCGCCCGACGGGCCCGCTCTCCGACGACTGGCGGGCGAGCATGCCCACCCTCGAAGAGCTCGTCCTCGCCCATCTGCGCAACCCGGACGCCCCCGCCCTCACCCCGACCCAGACCCCGAGCCCGGCCGAGTCCGGGTCCGGGGCCGCGTCCGGGTCCGCGTCCGGGTCCGAGTCCGAGTCCGAGGAGACGCGCGCGTGACCGCCCCGACCGTCGCCGCCCCGCGGCTGCTCCCCTGGCTGCTGCGCGTGCACCGGCCCGCGCTGTACGTCTGGACCGGCCTCCTCGTGCTCCTCGGCGGCACGCTGCTGTGGCTGTGGGGCCCGCTCACCGACGCCGCCGCCGAGGCGTGGCGGCAGTACAACGCCTGTGCCACGGGCGGTGTCTGCCGCTACGACCAGGACGCGATCCTGCGCTACAAGGACGTCTACCTGTACGCGTCCTTCGCCGTCCTGGCCGTCCCCTTCCTGGTCGCCGCCTGGGCGGGCGGCGCGCTCACCGGCCGCGAACTGGAGCACGGCACCGCACAGCTGGCCTGGTCCCAGGGCATCTCCCCGGCCCGCTGGCTCACCGCCAAACTGGCCGTGCCGGCCGCCCTGGTCGGCGCCGGCACCGGGCTGCTGGTCCTGCTGCACCACCTGACGTGGTCGGCGGGCCGGAGCCGGGTCGACAACACCAAGTCCTGGTTCAGCACCGAGACCTTCTACGCGAACGGCCCCCTCGTCGTCGCCCTCGCCCTGGCCGGCCTGGCCGCCGGCGCCCTCGCGGGCCTGCTGCTCCGCCGCTCGCTGGCCGCGCTCGGTGCCGCCGCCGTCGCCGTGGCCGCACTGTGGACCGCGCTCCGGTTCGCCCTGCCGCACCTGTGGCCGACGGCCACCGGCGTCAGCGGCCTCGACGGCGGCCCCGGGTACCCCGGCCTGCTGGTCGACCAGGGCCTGGTCACCGCCACCGGCGCCCACATCGACAACCCCGGCTGCGGCAGCACCGCGACCGCCGAGTGCCGGGAGCTCTTCGACCGCCTCGACGCGGTCGGCTACTACACCGACTACCACCCCGCCTCCCACTACTGGCCGCTCCAGCTGACGGCCACCGGCGCGGTCCTGGCCGCCGCCGCCCTCATGACGCTGATCGCCTTCCGGCTGCTGCGCCGCCGGACCGCCGACAAGGGAGCCGCCCGATGACCACCCCCCTGACCGGCCCGCCCCGCGCCGTGCTCCGGCTGCACCGCACCGCCCTGATCGTCTGGGGTCTCTTCGTGACCGGCACGATCGCCGGACTGGTGTGGCTGAACACCGTCACCGCGGACTCCGCCCGCGCGAAGTCGGCCCGCTGCGACCCGCTCGCCTACTGCGCCGACCCGTTCGCCAACACGTCGTACAGCGCTCCCATCAGCTGGATCAGCACGTTCATCTGCTACGGCTTCCTGGCCGTGGCCGCCTGGGCGGGCGCCGCCCTGATCGGCCGCGAACTGGAGCAGGGCACCGCGCGGCTCGCCTGGACGCAGGGCGTCTCCCCGGCCCGCTGGCTCGCCGCCAAGCTCGCCGTCCCCGCGCTGGTGCTCACGGTCGGCGGCATCATGCTCGTCGTCGCGTTCCGCTGGGGGTGGGCCGCCAACCGTGACCTGATGGGCGACGACTGGGCCTTCGCCGACGTCTTCGTGGCCCGCGGCCCGGCGACCGTGGCGTACGCCCTGTGCGCCCTCGCCGTCGGCACACTGACCGCACTCCTGCTGCGCCGCGCGCTACCCGCGCTGGCCGTGTCCCTCGGCGCGATGTGGACGCTCAACTTCTTCCTGGAGCGCTACCGCGAGTCCTTCTGGCCTACGGTGACCCGGACCTCCCCGCCCGAGTTCGAGGCAAGCCGCAGCTGGTGGCCGCTGGAGAACGGCGCGATCATCGACGGCCGCCGCACTCAGGACGTCCCGTACTGGGAGTGCGACGGCACCTCGGCCGAGAACGAGCGCTGCCTCGACGACCTGGGCATCACCGGCCACTACACCACCTATCACCCCCAGTCCCACTACTGGCCCCTCCACCTCGTGGAGACCGGCATCGTCCTGACCGTCGCCGCCGTCGCGACCCTGATCGCCTTCCGGCTGCTGCGCCGCCGGACCACGGCGCCGGCCGTCCGTAAGGGAGCCTCCGTATGACCGCCGTCCTGTCCACCACCTCCGCGCCCGCCGGCACCGGCCGCACGATGCTGCGGCTGCACCGGACCGCGCTGATCGTCTGGGCCGTCGTCTTCGCCGGGGTCTCGGCGGCCCTGCTGTGGGCGTACGGCCCCGGCGCGAGCGCGGCCGCCGACGAGTGGCGGCGGCTCTGCCTGAACGGGACCGACGTCTGCCAGTGGGGTCCGGGCCTCGAGCGGTACAACCGGGTCTACGCGCTCGCCGAGTACGCCATCGCCCTGCTGCCCAGCCTGGTCGCCGCCTGGGCCGGCGCCGCCCTGATCGGCCGTGAACTGGAGCAGGGCACCGCCCAGTTGGCCTGGACACAGGGCGTCTCCCCGGCCCGCTGGCTGGCCGCCAAGCTCGCCGTGCCCGCCGCCCTGCTCACCGCCGGCACAGCCGTCCTGGTCCTGCTGCACCGCCTGGTCTTCGAGGCACAGGCAGCCCCGATGAACTGGAGCTGGTACGACGACGACACCTTCGCCGCCAACGGCCCCCTCGCCATCGTCTGGCCCCTCGCCGCCCTCGCCCTCGGCGCCCTCGCGGGCCTGCTGCTGCGCCGCTCGCTGCCCGCGCTCGTCGCCGCCCTCGTCGCCATCTGGGGCACGAGCCTCGCTGTCGGCCTCGCGACCCCGCGGCTGTGGCCGTGGGAGACCCGCACCGGCACCCTGCGGACCGGCTACCCGGGCGGCACGGTCGACGTCATCTTCGGCGGCCAGGGCGCCCTCACCTCCACCGGCGCCCGCATCGCCGACCCGATGTGCCGCGACGACGCGCAGTGCCTGGCCGACCACGACGTGACCGGCTACTTCACCGACTTCCACCCCGCGTCCCACTTCTGGCCCCTCCAGCTCATCGGCACCGGCCTCGCCCTGGCCGTCGCCGCCACGGCCGCCGCGACCGCCTTCTGGCTGCTGCGCCGGCGTACCCGCTGAACCCCCCTGACCCCCTGGCCGTACGTCCCTCCACGGGGGGAGGGACGTACGGCCAGGCATGTGTCCGCGTATGTGGACGCCCGCGAGCCGCCCCCCGATATCCCACACGCCATGTCTCCGTAACCATTGGTTCAGACGGACTTGCGACGCTCGGCGAATGAAGCCCGCTGTGCCAGAGCCTTCGCCGCCGCCCGAGGGGACCGCGGGGAACGGGGACG
Source organism: Streptomyces dysideae (assembly GCF_001514305.1). Taxonomy (GTDB): domain Bacteria; phylum Actinomycetota; class Actinomycetes; order Streptomycetales; family Streptomycetaceae; genus Streptomyces; species Streptomyces dysideae. Next base: position 38,041 of record NZ_KQ949081.1, on the reverse strand, counting down.
CCCGACGCCTCGCCACCGTGCTCCCGCCCGCGCAGTCCGACGCGCCCGTATCGCTCCAGGCGCGGAACAATGGGTTCATGAGCCAGTCAGACACCCAGGCACAGGTCCAGCACGCGCAGCCCTCCGTGGGCTCCATAGCCGCGCACCGCCCGCACACCGTGGCCGCCGTGGTCTCCGACCTGGAACCCGACATCGACGCCGACCTCGACGCGTACGAGGAGTCGCTGGTCGACGGGGTACAGCTGCCGCAGGGACGCTTCCTCGACCGGGAGCGCAGCTGGCTCGCGTTCAACGAGCGCGTCCTCGAACTCGCCGAGGACCCGAACACGCCCCTCCTCGAAAGGGCGAACTTCCTGGCGATCTTCGCCAGCAACCTGGACGAGTTCTTCATGGTCCGGGTGGCCGGTCTGAAGCGCCGTATCGCCACCGGCGTCGCCACCCGCTCCGCCTCCGGCCTCCAGCCGCGCGAGGTGCTGGAGATGATCTGGGCCCGCTCCCGCGAGCTGATGGCCCGGCACGCCGCCTGCTACCACGAGGACGTCGCCCCCGCCCTCGCGGAGGAGGGCATCCACCTGGTCCGCTGGAACGAGCTGCAGGAGAAGGAGCAGGCCCGCCTGTTCACCCTGTTCCGGCACCAGATCTTCCCGGTCCTGACCCCGCTTGCCGTCGACCCGGCGCACCCGTTCCCGTACATCTCCGGCCTGTCCCTGAACCTGGCCGTGCGGGTCCGCAACCCTGTCACCGGCACCCCGCACTTCGCCCGGGTCAAGGTCCCCCCGCTGCTCTCCCGCTTCCTGGAGGCCTCCCCCGGCCGTTACGTCCCCCTCGAGGACGTCATCGCCGCACACCTGGAGGAGCTGTTCCCGGGCATGGAGGTGCTGGAGCACCACGCCTTCCGGGTCACCCGCAACGAGGACCTGGAGGTCGAGGAGGACGACGCGGAGAACCTCCTCCAGGCCCTGGAGAAGGAGCTCATGCGGCGCCGCTTCGGGCCGCCCGTGCGCCTGGAGGTCGAGGAGAACATCAACCAGGAGGTCCTGGACCTGCTGGTGCGCGAGCTGAAGATCACCGAGGCCGAGGTCTATCCGCTGACCGGCCCCCTGGACCTCACCGGCCTCTTCCGTATCGCCTCCCTCGACCGGCCCGAGCTGAAGTACCGCAAGTTCATCGCCGGCGTCCACCGCGACCTCGCCGAGGTCGAGACGGCGTCCGCGCCCGACATCTTCGCGGCCCTGCGCCGCCGGGACGTCCTGCTGCACCACCCGTACGACTCCTTCTCGACGTCCGTGCAGGCGTTCCTGGAGCAGGCGGCGAACGACCCCGACGTCCTCGCCATCAAGCAGACCCTGTACCGCACGTCCGGCGACTCCCCCATAGTCGACGCCCTCATCGACGCCGCCGAGGCCGGCAAGCAGGTCCTCGTCCTGGTCGAGATCAAGGCCCGCTTCGACGAGCACGCCAACATCAAGTGGGCGCGCAAGCTGGAGGAGGCCGGCTGCCATGTCGTCTACGGCCTGGTCGGCCTGAAGACCCACTGCAAGCTTTCGCTGGTGGTCCGCCAGGAAGGCGACACGCTACGGCGCTACTGCCACGTCGGCACCGGCAACTACCACCCGAAGACGGCCCGCCTCTACGAGGACCTCGGCCTGCTCACGGCGGACCCGCAGGTCGGCGCGGACCTCTCGGACCTCTTCAACCGCCTGTCGGGCTACTCGCGCCGGGAGACGTACCGCCGCCTCCTCGTCGCCCCCAAGTCCCTCCGGGACGGCCTGGTGTCGCGGATCAACAAGGAGGTCCAGCACCACCGTGCCGGACGTCCTGCCTATGTCCGCATCAAGGTCAACTCGATGGTCGACGAGGCGATCATCGACGCCTGCTACCGCGCCGCCCAGGCGGGCGTGCCGGTCGACGTCTGGGTGCGCGGGATCTGCGCGATCCGCCCCGGCGTGCCGGGCCTGTCGGAGAACGTCCGGGTCCGCTCGGTGCTCGGCCGCTTCCTGGAACACTCCCGGGTCTTCGGCTTCGGCAACGGCGGCGAGCCCGAGGTGTGGATAGGCAGCGCCGACATGATGCACCGCAACCTCGACCGCCGTATCGAGGCCCTGGTCAGGGTCACCGACCCGGCCCACCGCGCCGCGCTCAACCGGCTCCTGGAGACCGGTATGTCCGACACCACCGCGTCCTGGCACCTCGGCCAGGACGGCGAGTGGACCCGGCACGCGACGGACGCGGAAGGCCAGCCCCTGCGCAACGTCCAGGAGATGCTCATAGACGCCCGGAGGCGCCGGCGTGGCACAGCAACACCCTGACCCGACGGACCCCACGGCCGGGCCGGTGACCGGGGACGCCCTCGCGGGCTACCTCCGCGCCCAGGCCACGGAGTTCCTCCGCGCCCTGCGGCTCCACCGCGAAACCGGCGGCGGCGCCTCGAACGGCACGGCGGAATCCGTCGACGCGGCCCGGGCCCTGCGCCGCTCGGCCCGCCGCATCAGCGCCAGCCTGCACACGTTCCGCCCCCTACTGGACCCGGACTGGTCGGAACGCATCCGCCCCGAACTGGCCTGGGTGTCCGGGACGTTGGCGATGGAACACGCGTGCGCGGCCCGCTTGGAGCGCCTGCTCGCGGCCTTGCACAGACTGTCGGGGGCTAGGGCGTTCCCGACGCAGGCGGCGGCTTCCGGTTCAGCTGTGCCCGGCAACACCAACCCCTCGACCCACCCGACGCCCACTTCGGAGCGCGGCAACCACACAGTGGGCGCGGCCAAAGCAGGCGCCCTACTCGAGCGCCAGCTAACCCTCGCCCGGACCCGAGCCCACAGCACCGCCCTCCAGGCGCTCGGCTCCTCCCGCTTCCACGCAGTCGCCGACAACATCGCCGTACTGGCCAGCGAGGTCCCCCTCACCCCCGCCGCCACCGCCACCGACCTGCACCCCCTCTCGGCCGCGGCCGAGGAGCAGCTCACCGACGCGGTGGCGGCGCTCCCCCTGGTGACCGCCGGCCACCCCTACAACGCCGAGGCCCTCATCCACGGCCTCTCCCCGGACCCCGCCCCGCACCCCCAGGACGCCCCCTGGCACCAGGTCCGCCTGCTCCTGCGCCTGCACCGCTACGCCCGAGAGGTCCTCTACGGCGACAACGCCCCGACAGACGTACGACTACTGGCAGCCGGCCAGGCCCTGAACCGGCACCGCGACGCCTCGGAGGCCGCGACCGGCGCGGCCCAGGCGGCCCGCACCCCACGCATCGCCCCGGCAACGGCATACGCCCTCGGCGTCCTGCACGCCGACCAACGACACGAGGTGGAGGCGGCACGCTTCGCGTTCCAGCAGGCGTGGCAGAAGCAGGCCGTCAGCGCCCCCTGACCGAACGCGGCGGCTCGCGCGAGCTCCTTCATGAGTTCCCCTGAAATACACCGACTGAAGAACAGCAAATCGAAACATCGACGACTACGGTGCACTACCGTTCCTCAAGTGATCGACACCAGGAACCCGGCACGTCCGTCCAAGACGTTCTCCCGCTCCTACGTCGCTCCTGAGTTGCAGGCGCACTTGGACCAGGGGGGCACGTTCGAGGAGTGGCTGGCCGGGAGAACGCCCATCGCGTCCATGGCCCGCATCTCCGCCGACCGGCTGAGCGGCGACGCCATCGGCGTCGCCCGTCAGCACAAGAACAACGCACGGAACGCAGCTCTGCACAACTGCACCGTCGTGGTCTGCTACGAAGACAACAACCTCACCGCCGCGAAACGAGAGGTCGTCCGGCCTGCCTTTCTCCAGATGATCAAGGATCTGACGCACGGCCACGAGGAGGAGACGGGCATCCCTGTGAAGGGCTGCATCGCCGTCGAGCGAGAGAGGGTCTACCGACTTCCCGAGGACTTCATCGCCTTGCAGGATGCTTTGTCGATGAACGGGTCAGGGATCTTCATCGAAGGCAGGGCCCTCCTGAGTCCCGTTGAAGGTGACGCCCCGATCATTGCTGGTCCGGGCTGGCCCGGCTCGGTCGAGTCCGAGGTCGGCACGATCCGCAAGCGGACCCGTCGCAGCGCCAAGGACCGTGCCGAAGAGGGCGGGGTTCCCGGCAGCCCTCGCCGATTCGGCTGGCTCGGCGCGGAGAAGCGCCATGGCCGCCTGAACAACGAACAGCAGAACGCTGCCGAGTGGCCCTACCTGGTTCAGATGGTCAAGATGAGGGCCGAAGGCAGGTCCTGGGGGTCCGTCACACGGTGGATCGCGACGCAGAAGGACGGCGAAGGCAACCCCATCCGCACGGTCCGGGGCGGACGCTGGTCCGATCAGGGCGTGAAGGCCATCATCACCAACCCGGCCTGGTGGGGAGGCCGGATCCTGAATGGCGACCTGGTCAGGGATGCGGGGACCGGTGAGCCCAAGCTGGGCGAGTGGGAGCATGCCGACCCCGCGACCGACGGCGTCGGGTACGAGACATGGAAGCTGATCATGTCCGGAGTGCAGTCAACGGCACTGCACCGGGGCATGAAGCAAGCTCCTGCCGCCAAAGCAGCAGGAAGGGAGGTCTTCCGGACCGGAAAGTACAAGTTCTCGGGCACGCTGCGCTGTGGGCGCATCAACGAGGCAGGGGAGATCTGTCACAGCAGGCTCGTCGGCAACGCGGCTTCAGGCCGGAACGCCAAGTACGGCGACTACTACCGATGCAACGACCCCAACTGCAAGGGCGTCGGTCGTCAGGTCGCATCGGTCGACGCCTACCTTGAAGAGCTCGTCCTGTCGTACCTGGACGAGCACTATGCGGACACCGAACCGAGCACCACGCCCTGGCGGGGCATGGAAAAGCTAGCCGGTCTTCGAGTGCAGCACAAGAAGATCCAGGACTCCGTGGCCGACGGAGAGGTCGACTGGGATGACGTCCACGACATGCTCACTCGGCTGAACAGAAACATCAGGACACTTGAGGCGGAGGAGCAGGAGCACCTTGCGGCGGAGGCGAAGAGGAATCTCCTCCGAGGGTGGCGCAGGGAGAGCTGGGAGGGAAAGGATCTTGCGGAGAAGAAGGAGGTCATCTCGCACGTACTCGCCGCCGTCATCGTCCTCCCGATTCCCGAGGGAGGGAGCGACAAGGCTCCGTTCGACCCCACCCTCCTGAAGGTGAACTGGCGTCAGCCGTCGCATGGCCGCGTCGTCATCGCGGCTCCCGCTCCTCCTCATCCGCACCCACAGCCATGAGCGCAACAGTGATCAGGGCCCGGTCCCGCTCGTGGGTGAGCCGTTCGCGGGCCTCGTCCGGCGTGAGCCAGACGAGATCACTGACTTCTTCGTTGGGCTCGAAGGCGCCGCCGGTGGCCTGAGCCGCCCAGTAGCTGACCTGTTTGGGCTTCCCCTGAGCATCGCTGTACCGGGCCGAGGGGAGTTCCTTCCCCAGACGGCATGTGTAGCCGGTCTCTTCCCTCACCTCACGAAGGGCCGCCTCCCTGGCCGTCTCGCCTCGCTTGAGCTTGCCCTTGGGCCAGGACCAGTCATCCCACTTGGGCCGGTACACGAGAGCCAGCTCGATCCTGCCGACGGCCGAGCGGCGCCACAGCACACAACCCGCCGCACGAACCACAGATCCACATCCCATGGCATCCATGGCGTCCATGGTGCCCCGGGAGAGGGCTCACCCGACCGGGGGACCGCGACGTCGTGGACGCTCTGCACGAAACTCTGGCACCTGGCATAGTCCAGAAACGTCCACCCCGGGCCGGAACTGGTCCGTGTCCTCGGCGTAAGCGTTCCGTGACCTCACCGCACCGTCCCCAGGGGTTCACCCCCCGTTCATTTATGGCCATCGGCGCCTTCACCTCTTGTGCCTAATTTCAGCCTTACGCGGTGCGGACCGCCGTTCGAAGTCACAAGAGAACGTGTCCGCATCAGTCAGTCCTCGCACGCCGCCGAATTCAGGACGGCGGCTCCTGGAAGGAACTCCCTCAAGTGAAGCTTCAGCGCAAGAACCGGCGTGCTCTCGCTCTCGGCGCTCTCGCCGTCTCCGGCGCCCTGGCCCTCACGGCGTGCGGCTCCGACGACACCGGCACCAGCAACGGCGGCGACGCGACGGCGACCGCCAACAGCGCCATCGACTGCGGTGACGCCAAGGGCCAGCTGCTCGCCGACGGCTCCTCCGCGCAGAAGAACGCGATCGACGCCTGGGTCAAGCAGTTCACCGCCGCCTGCTCCACCGTGCAGATCAACTACAAGGGCGGCGGCTCCGGCGCCGGTATTACCGCGTTCACGCAGGGCACGGTCGGCTTCGCCGGTTCCGACTCCGCGCTGGACTCCGAGGAGGTCACCGCCTCCAAGAAGGTCTGCGAGAGCGGCCAGGGCATCGACCTCCCGATGGTCGGCGGCCCGGTCGCGGTCGGCTACAACGTTCCGGGCGTCGACAGCCTCGTCCTGGACGCGTCGACGATCGCCAAGATCTTCGACAGCAAGATCACCAACTGGAACGACGCGGCGATCGCGAAGCTGAACCCCGACGCGAAGCTCCCCGACCTGAAGATCCAGGCGTTCCACCGCTCGGACGAGTCCGGCACCACGGACAACTTCACCAAGTACCTGGCCGCCGCCGCCCCGAACGACTGGAAGTACGAGCCCGGCAAGGCCTGGGCGGCCAAGGGCGGCCAGTCCGCTCCGCAGTCCTCCGGTGTCGCCCAGCAGGTCAAGCAGACCTCCGGCGCCATCAGCTACATGGAGCTGTCGTACGCCAAGGACGCCATCAAGGCGGTCTCCATCGACACCGGCGCCTCCGCCCCGGTCGAGGCCACCACGGACAACGCCTCCAAGGCCATCGCCGCCGCCAAGCGCGTCGGCACCGGCAGCGACTACGCGCTCGAGCTCGACTACGCCACCAAGGCCGAGGGTGCCTACCCCATCACCCTGGTGACGTACGAGATCGTCTGCGACAAGGGCAACAACGCGGAGACCCTGCCCGCCACGAAGGCGTTCCTCACCTACATCGCCTCCGAAGAGGGCCAGAAGATCCTCGCGGAGAACGACTACGCCCCGATGCCCGAGGAGATCATCACCGAGGTTCGCAAGACCATCGCGAGCCTGAGCTGACCTGAGTGCGGTCCGGTCCGGGGCCACGAACCCCGGACCGGACCGCACCGTCCGGTGCACCGCCGCCCGGAGCCGTACGTCACATGCGGCTCCACCGAGCCGCCGCAGACCGCGAACGGCTCCGCAGACCGGAGACCCCGATGGACATATCGACACAGGACACCAAGACACCTCCCCCCAGCCCACAGCCGTCGGCGGCCGAGCAGAAGCGCGCGGCCCACGGCGCCACCCGACCCGGCGACCGGATCTTCCTCGGTCTCTCCCGCGGCTCGGGCATTCTGCTGCTCGCGCTGATGGCCGCCATCGCGGTCTTCCTGACCTACCGCGCGTCCCTCGCGATCAGCAAGGACGACGCCAACTTCCTCACCGCCTTCGAGTGGAACACCGGCGTCGTGCCGCCGAGGTTCGGCATCGCGGTCCTGGCCTTCGGCACGATCGTCTCCTCGATCGTCGCCATGGTCATCGCGGTCCCGATCGCGGTGGCCATCGCGCTGTTCCTCACGCACTACGCCCCGCGCAAGCTGAGCGGTCCCATCGCGTACGTGATCGACCTGCTCGCCGCCGTACCGTCCATCGTGTACGGCCTGTGGGGCGCCCTGATCCTCGTACCGAACATGACCGGCCTGTTCGGCTGGCTGGACACCTACTTCGGCTGGACCGGCATCTTCTCCTGGGAGGGCGGCGCCCCCCGGTCGATGCTCACGGTCGGCATCCTGCTCGCGATCATGATCCTGCCGATCATCACCAACGTGAGCCGCGAGGTCTTCCGCCAGGTCCCGCAGATGCACGAGGAAGCGGCCCTCGCCCTCGGCGCCACCCGCTGGGAAGTGATCCGCATGTCGGTCCTCCCCTTCGGCCGCTCCGGCGTGATCTCCGCCTCGATGCTCGGCCTCGGCCGCGCCCTCGGCGAGACGATGGCCGTGGCCACCGTGCTCTCCCCGGACTTCCTCATCCACGGCAGCCTGCTCAACCCGGGCGGCGGCACCTTCGCCCAGAACATCGCCAGCAAGTTCGGCGAGGCGACGGAGTTCGGCCGTGACGCGCTGATCGCCTCCGGTCTGGTCCTGTTCGTCATCACCCTGCTGGTCAACGGCGCGGCCCGCGCGATCATCGCCCGCCGCAAGGAGTACTCGGGGGCCAACGCATGAGCACCGTCATCGACAAGCGCCCCAGCACCCTGCGCGGCGCCCGGCTGCCCAAGTGGTCCCCGTACGCCATCGCCGCCGGCTCCGCCGCCGTCGCGATCGGCGTCGGCACGGCCGCCGACCTGGCCAGCCGCGTCCAGTGGGGCCTGATCGCCGGCCTCCTCTTCATCATCTCGACGTACGTCATCGCAGCCCGCGTGGAGGGCCGCCGCCAGGCCAAGGACCGCATCGCGACGTGCCTCGTCTGGGTTGCCTTCCTCCTGGCGGTCGTCCCGCTGGTCTCCCTGATCTGGGTGACCGTCGAGCGCGGTGTGAAGGTCCTCGACGTCTACTTCCTGACCCACTCGATGGGCGTCGTCGCAGACACCGAGGTCGGCGGCGGCATCTACGCCGCCATCATCGGCAGCCTGGAGCAGGTCGGCCTCGCCACGCTGATCGGCGCTCCGATCGGTGTCCTCACCGCGATCTACCTGGTCGAGTACGGCCGCGGCAACCTCTCCCGGGCCATCACGTTCTTCGTCGACGTCATGACCGGCATCCCGTCGATCGTCGCGGGCCTGTTCATCCTCAGCCTGATGCTGATGTGGGACATGCAGCCCTTCGGCTTCGCCGGCTCGCTGGCCCTGGCGATCCTGATGATGCCGGTGATCGTCCGCTCCACGGAGGAGATGCTCAAGCTCGTCCCGAACGAGCTCCGCGAGGCGTCCCTGGCGCTCGGCGTCCCGAAGTGGCGCACGATCCTGAAGGTGGTCCTGCCGACTTCTATCGGCGGCATCACGACGGGCATCATGCTGGCGGTGGCCCGTATCGCGGGTGAGACGGCGCCGGTCCTGCTCCTCGTCTTCGGCAACCCCTTCATCAACAACAACCCGTTCGAGGGCGCACAGGCCTCGCTGCCGCTGTACATCTACCAGCAGTACGCGAACAGCGCGGGCTCGGGGGCGGCGTACGACCGAGCCTGGGCGGCATCGCTCACGCTGATCGCCTTCGTGATGATCCTCAACCTGGTGGCCCGCGGGATCGCCCGCTGGAAGGCCCCGAAGACCGGTCGCTGACGCGGCCATCGGCGACTGATCCGGAAGTGAAGTAGAGAAATGGCCAAGCGAATCGACGTAAGTGGGCTGACCGCCTACTACGGCACCCACAAGGCAATCGAAGACATCTCGATGACGGTCGAGCCGCGCTCTGTGACGGCGTTCATCGGCCCGTCCGGCTGCGGCAAGTCGACGTTCCTGCGCACGCTGAACCGCATGCACGAGGTCACCCCCGGCGGCCGCGTCGAGGGCAAGGTCCTCCTCGACGACGAGGACCTGTACGGCGCGGGCATCGACCCGGTGTCGGTCCGCCGCGAGGTCGGCATGGTCTTCCAGCGCCCGAACCCCTTCCCCACGATGTCGATCTTCGACAACGTGGCAGCGGGCCTGCGCCTGAACGGCAACTACAAGAAGAGCGAGCTGCAGGACGTCGTAGAGAAGTCCCTGAAGGGCGCGAACCTCTGGAACGAGGTCAAGGACCGCCTGAACAAGCCGGGTTCGGGCCTGTCGGGCGGCCAGCAGCAGCGCCTGTGCATCGCCCGGGCGATCGCGGTGGAACCGAACGTCCTCCTGATGGACGAGCCCTGCTCGGCGCTCGACCCCATCTCCACCCTCGCCATCGAGGACCTGATCGGCGAGCTCAAGGAACGCTTCACGATCGTCATCGTGACGCACAACATGCAGCAGGCGGCCCGCGTCTCCGACCGCACGGCGTTCTTCAACCTCGCGGCGGTCGGCCAGCCCGGCAAGCTCATCGAGATCGACGACACGGAGCGCATCTTCTCCAACCCGTCGGTCCAGGCAACGGAGGACTACATCTCCGGCCGCTTCGGCTGACCGGCGCTCCTCCCCCAAACCCCTCGCGGTGCTGCATGGCGGTGCCACCGCGAGGACGAAAAAGGGCCCGCCCCCTGGGCTTCCAGGGGGCGGGCCCGTTCGTTTCGCTCAGCGGCGGCGGGGTTACGCCACGCCGTCGGCGTAGGCCGTCTTCCAGCCGCTGCAGGTGCCGTTCTGCACCACGCCGTTGTCCCGGAGACAGACCCTGATGTAGATCGTGGCCGACTCGGCGAAGTCCTGGTTGGACGTCACGCACTGGGCGAAGCCGTTGCCGTTGTACTTGGACTGGACCGTGCCGGAGCTGCCGACCCTCCAGTAACCGATGACACCGGCGCCGTCGGTCGAGTTGTCGCAGATGGCGAAGGAGTCGCCGTCCGTGTAGAAGTCGTTCGAGCCCGCCGCGGACACGTAGTCGCCCGAGTTGACGGTGCTCGATGTGTAGCGCTCGATCGCCGCCGAAGCCGGCGAGGCCACGTAGAGCATGGTGGCGGTCGCGGCACCGACTGCGCCCGCGGCGGAGAGCAGCCGCCTGCCAAGAGTCGCCATGGAAATCCCCTCCCAGGTGGTCGAACACACGTTCATAGAACGTGCGACCACCATGATCCCACGGAAGGGGCGGGCCGGTCGGGATTTCCTAGAGGAACGCCAGATTCACCACACCGAACGCGCACGCCGCGACGATCGCCGCCGCCGGCATGGTGATGAACCAGCCCAGGATGATGTTCTTCGCGACACCCCAGCGCACCGCGTTCACCCGCTTCGTCGCACCCACGCCCATGATCGCCGAGGTGATGACATGGGTCGTCGAGATCGGCGCGTGGAACATGAACGCGGTGGTGAACATGATCCCCGCGCCCGTGGTCTCCGCGGCGAACCCCTGCGGCGGATCCAGCTCGATGATCTTCCGCCCGAGGGTGCGCATGATCCGCCAGCCGCCCGCGTACGTGCCGAGCGACAGCATCACCGCACAGGCGATCTTGACCCACACCGGGATCGGGTCGCCGGCGTCCTCGACATCGGCGATGACGAGCGCCATCACCACGATGCCCATCGTCTTCTGCGCGTCCTGCAGACCATGCCCGAGCGCCATCCCCGCCGCCGACACGGTCTGCGCTATACGGAACCCCCGCTTGGTCTTGTGCGGATTGGCCCGCCGGAAGATCCACATGATGGCGGTCATCACCAGATACCCCACCAGCAGCCCCACCACCGGCGACACGAACATGGGGATGACGACCTTCTCGAGCACCCCGTCCCAGTACACGGTGGTCCCCCCGGCAAGCGCGGCCCCCACCATGCCCCCGAACAGCGCGTGCGAGGACGACGAGGGCAACCCGAAGTACCAGGTGATCAGATTCCACGTGATCGCCCCGACCAGCGCCGCGAAGAGAATCCCCATCCCCTTCGACCCCTCGGGCGTCTGAATCAGCCCTTCACTGACGGTCTTGGCAATCTCGGACCCCAGAAAGGCCCCGGCGAGATTCATCACCGCGGCCATGGCAAGCGCAGCCCGAGGTGTCAGCGCCCGGGTCGAAACAGACGTAGCGATGGCGTTCGCGGAATCGTGAAAACCGTTCGTATACGTGAAGAAGAGCGCGACCGCGATGGTCACGACCAGAGCAAAGGTGTCCATGGAGGGGTCAGGACTCCTTGACGGCGATGGTCTCCACCGTGTTCGCCACGTGCTCGAACGCGTCGGCCGCTTCCTCCAGCACATCCACGATCTGCTTGAGCTTCAGCACCTCGATGGCGTCGTACTTGCCATTGAACAGATGAGCGAGCAGCTTCCGGTGGATCTGGTCGGCCTGGTTCTCCAGCCGGTTGACCTCGATCCAGTACTCGGTCAGGTTGTCCATGGTCCGAAGACTCGGCATCGCCTCGGCCGTCAGCTCGGCCGCCCGCGCCAGCACCTCGATCTGCTGCTCGACTCCCTTGGGAAGTTCCTCCACGTTATAGAGGACAACCAGGTCGACGGCCTCCTCCATGAAGTCCATGATGTCGTCGAGGGAAGATGCGAGAGAGTAGATGTCCTCGCGGTCGAACGGCGTGATGAACGAGGAGTTCAACTGGTGGAAGATCGCGTGCGTGGCGTCGTCACCGGCGTGTTCAGCGGCCCGCATACGCTCTGCGATCTCGGCCCGGCCGGCGGTGTCCGCCCCGAGCAGTTCCATCAGGAGCTTGGAGCCCGTGACGATGTTGTCCGCGGATGCGGCGAACATGTCGTAGAAGCTCGTCTCCCTGGGGGTCAGACGAAAGCGCACGTGGGGTCCTCGGGGTGCTTCGGTGTGGGTCGCGGTTACGGTCAGGCTGATGCTAGGCGCATCATCCGGCCACGACTAACGGGCCGTCCCCCAGTGTCGCCCATCGGGCTCGGCGGTCGACACGGGGGCCGCTCAGTGGTCCAGTCCAACCGCCGCACACGGCAACGGCCACAGGCCCTATACCCGGCAAAGTTCGGTACGATATACCCAGTAGGGGTATATGTCTGGAGGACGCGATGACGACCACCGAGGCCGGCGCGAATGCGCCCTCCGAGGAAGCCGGGACCGTGGTGACCGACCACGACCGTGGCATCCACGGCTACCACAAGCAGAAGGACGAACACCTCAAGCGCCTGCGCCGCATCGAGGGCCAGATCCGCGGCCTGCAGCGGATGGTCGACGAGGACGTCTACTGCATCGACATACTCACCCAGGTGTCCGCCTCGACGAAGGCCCTGCAGTCCTTCGCCCTGCAACTCCTGGAGGAGCACCTCCGCCACTGCGTCGCCGACGCGGCCGTCAAGGGCGGCACGGAGATCGACGCGAAGGTGGAGGAGGCGACGAAGGCGATCGGCCGCCTGCTGCGCACGTGAAGAGGGTGCGCGCAAACAGAACGGACGGACGGGGCGGGCAGCGAAACCGCCCCACTCCCGCCCGCGGCACACTCCACCTCACACCCCGGCTCAACCGCCGGAGTGTGAGCCATCCCGTTCCTCCGCCACTTTCAGCACCTCGTCGATGCTCTCAAGGCTGAGCCGGTCCTCGTGGGCGGCCGAGGCCGCGATGATCAGGTCTCCGCACAGCTCGATCTCGGCGAGGGCCACGTGGTCCTGAACTGCCGTACCGCCGACCGGAGCCACGTGCATCACCTCTTCTCTGCCGTCACCGACTTCCTAGAGTAGGGAGCGGCCTACGCACCGCGCATGGCACGTAAGGGCTAGTTCTTGACGCCCCTCACGCCCACACGCGACCCGCTCACCCCTCGGCGATCTTCCCGGCGTAGATGTCCTCGTCGTCCGGCAGCCGTACGTCGACGGGGGCCCCGAAGTCGTAGAGCAAGGTGGTGGAGGCCACCGCGACAGACCCCGGCTGCTGCCCGTTGACGAAGCTGAAGCGGTGCCGGACCTTCCGGATGCGCCCTTGCCCATCGAGGTAGACGTCAAACGGCACCCGCGCCGTGGCGAACCCTTTCGCCGCCGCGGCCAGCGCCTCCTTGTTCCCCGCGGAGGCTCCCTCGGCGGCGGCGCCGAGATCGGCGGTCCCGCGATAGTGCCGCACCGGTGTCCCGGCGACCTCGGTCTCCCCCACATACGTGGCGGACCGCGCCCCCCGCAGCACCTCGGCGGCGGCGAACGGATCGGTGGCCCCACCGGTGACGAGGTTCCCGTCGGACAGCGACCGCGTCTCGACCCGCACCCACTTGTCGGCGGGCACACCGGCGCCCCGGTTCTTCATGAACAGGGCACCGGGAGCGAGCAGCTCGGTAATGGGCCGCTGCGTACTGGCACCGGCGGGATCCTGCGGCAGCAGCACCTTCAACTGCCCCGTCTGCCGCCGGAAGTCATAGACACCCTCACCGCGAATGGTGACCCGGGTCCCCCCGGTGGCCATCTCCATGGACGTACGCGCCTTGGAACTCCGAGCCTCGACAAGCTCCTCGGCGGCCCGCTGCACGACCGCCACGGACTCCTCAGCCGAAACCCCCTGAGCAGCGGCGCCGTTCCCCGAACACCCACTGCTCCCCAGCCCCACCCCCGCAACCACTCCGGCCGCGACAACGACCGCACCCCACCGCCGGTACCACTGCTGCCGCTCCGCCATGGCCTGCCTCCGTCACGGACCCCCTGTCGTTCCGGATAACGACGGGTAGGTGCCCCCGTCACGCAGCCCGGTAACGTTGTCGTCGTGGCGCAGCAGGACAGGCTCAGCCCTCCCCCCAACTCCCCCGAACACCGCACGTCCACGGTCGAACGGGGCGCGTTCTGCACGGCCCGCTGCACCTGCGGCTGGCGAGGCCCGGCAAGGCGAGCAAGAAGCCAGGCCCGAGCAGACGCGGAGGGCCACACGGGAACCTGATCCCGACCGTAAACGGGGCGCACCCTCCCCCGACCGCAAACGGGCCCCAGCCCTCCCCCCGGCCGTAAACGGACTGGCCTCTCCCCCGACCGCAAACGGACCCCCACCCCCTCTCCCAACCGCAAACGGCCCCCCTCTCCCGACAGCAACCGGGTACCCAGCCCTTCTCCCGACCGTAAACGGGTGGTGGGTGGGCAAAGGCCGGGGGTCCAGGGGGCGGAGCCCCCCGGCGGGGTCGAAGGGGCGGAGCCCCTGGGGATGGGACGGGCAGGGGCGGCGGGGGCGGCGGGGGCGGCGGGGGCGGCGGGGGCGAAACCCTCCCGGTCAGCCCCCACCAGCCTCCCCCACACATGGAACCCCCACCCCCCACCACCCCGTCTGGTACGACGTAACCCCAGGAGGCGGAAATGGAACGGCGTACCTTCATCGGCGGCGGTACCGCAGCCCTCGCAGCCCTGACAACAACGGCCTGCACAGGCACCGGCACGAACACCACCACCGACACCACCACCCGCGCCTCCACCCGCACCCCCCTGAAAACCACAAGCACCACAACCCCCGCCAACTGGACGGCCCTCGCCCGAGACCTCGACGGCCCCCTCATCCGCCCCGGCGACGCCGCCTGGAAAGCGGCCCACCAGCTCTACAACACCCGCTTCGACACCCTGAAGCCCGCCGCAGTGGCGTACGTGGCCAACCCGGACGACATCCGCACCACCCTCGCCTACGCCCGCACCCACAACCTCCACGTAGCGATCCGCAACGGCGGCCACTCCTACGCCGGTTGGTCCTCCGGCAACGGCCGCCTGATCATCGACGTATCGAAACTGAACCGCGTCCGCGCCTCCGGCAGCACCGCGGTCATCGGCGCCGGCGCCAAACTCATCGACGTCTACCGGGCCTTGATCGCCAAGGGCGTGACGATCCCCGCCGGCTCCTGCCCCACGGTCGGCGTCTCCGGCCTCACCCTCGGCGGCGGCCACGGCGTCGTATCAAGGGCGTACGGCCTGACCTGCGACAGCCTCACCCAGGCCACCCTGATCACGGCGGATGGCAAACAACTCACCGCCAACGCCACTGAGAACAAAGACCTCTTCTGGGCCCTGCGCGGCGCCGGCAACGGCAACTTCGGCGTGGTGACGGAACTGCACTTCAAGACCCACCCGGCGCCTCAGGCCGTGACGGCCTTCCTGTCCTGGCCCTGGTCGAAGGCGGCGGCGGTCATCAGAGCCTGGCAGGAGTGGGGCCCGACCCAGCCCGACGAGATCTGGTCGTCCCTGCACCTGGCGAACGCGGCCGGCGGCACCCCCACCGTCTCCATCGCGGCCTTCTCCATCGGCACGTACGGCGAACTGAAGAACGCCGTGGACCGCCTGGCCGACAGGATCGGCGCCCCCGCCACCAGCGCCGCCCTCCGCCGCCGCTCGTACGAGGAGTCGATGGAGCTGTACGCGGGCTGCTCGTCGTACACGACGGACGCCCAGTGCCACCTCCCCGGGTCGACCCCCGGCCGCAACCCCCAGGGCGCCCTGAACCGCGAGACCTACTCCGCGAAGTCGGACTTCTTCGACCGCTCGCTCTCGACGGCCGGCATCCAGACCCTGCTCCGGCAGATCGCCTCGGTCCGCGGCGGCGCCGGCAGCATCCAGCTGACGGCCCTCGGCGGTGCGGTCAACCGCGTCTCCCCCACGGCGACGGCGTTCGTCCACCGCCGCTCCCGGATGCTGGCCCAGTACATCGGGTCCTGGCGCGCCGGCACGAGCGGCACCACGGCCCGGTCCTGGCTGACCTCGGCGCACGACGCGATGAAGCCGTACGCGTCGGGCGCGGCGTACCAGAACTACACGGACCCGAGCCTGAAGGACTGGCGGAAGGCCTACTACGGCGACGCGGCAACACGCCTGACGAGACTGAAGAAGCAGTACGACCCGAAAGGCTTCTTCACCTACCCCCAAGCCCTCTAGGACAGGCCCTTACGCTGCTGGGCAGGCCCTTACGCCGCCAGATCCCGCTCCTCGGCCCCGGCCCCGGCGGACTCCTTCCGGGCACCGGGAATCACGGTGTCCTGCCCACCCGCCGCCCGGGACCGCCCCCGCGCACTGATCAGCCACCCGGCCTTCGGCGACCGCTCGATGGCGTTCATGACGGGCGTGAGCAGAGCCATGGCCAGCGGCGACAGCAGCAGCGCAACGGCAGTCCCCAGCGCGAACCCACCCACCACATCCGTCGGATAGTGCACACCCATGTACACCCGGCAGAACCCTTCGAGCAGCCCGAGACCGATCCCGACGAGCCCGAACCTCCGGTTGGCGACAAACAGCCCGACACCCATGGCCATGGTGATGGTGGCGTGGTCGCTCACAAACGAATAGTCGGTCTTCCCGGACACCAGGACATCAAGCCCTTGGTGATCAAGAAATGGCCGAGGCCGCTCGACGAACCCCCGTATGGGCACGTTCACCAGCACAGCGATCCCGGCGGCGAGAGGCGCCCAGACAAGAGCGGCAACAGACGAGGCAGCCTCCTCGCCACCCCGCCTCCGCACGGACCACCAGCACCACACCACCAGCAACAGCATGGCGAGCAACAGCCCGTACTCACCCACGTACTCCATGACCCGGTCGAACCACTGCGGTGCGTCCTTGGCCAGGCCATTGATGTCATAGAGCAGCTCGACGTCGGGGTTCGACCCGGATTCTGCGAGTCCAGCCATGGTGCCGCGGCCCCTTCGTCGTCTCTCCCGGCGCGCACGTGCGCGCGCCGCTCCGCCACCCCCGTGGTTGTAGATCCGCTTACCGCTCGGCTACGTCACCAGGAACGCACGGTCCCTGTTGATACGTTCCACACTCCACCGAATGATCACGCAGACGTTATCGAAGAGAGACTCATCTCTGCAGCTCAGGGGATAGGTTCACGCGCGGTTCACACCGTCGTGGGGAGCGCTTTCGCGCCATCTTCGGTGACGCGGGTGGCGCCGAAGTAGTCGGGGGTGTCGATCGGGTCGAACCGGATCACAGCACCCGTTCTCGGCGCGTCGATCATGTATCCGCCACCCACATAAATCCCCACATGCCGGATGGCCCGGGAGTTGGTGAGGTCGTCCGAGAAGAACACCAGATCGCCGGGCAGCAGTTCGTCCCTGGCCGGGTGCGGCCCCGCGTTGTACTGGTCGTTGGCGACGCGCGGAAGCGTGATCCCCACACTCTCGTACGCGGCCTTGGTCAGCCCCGAGCAGTCGAACCGCCCACCGTCCTCAGCAGTACCGTCTCCGCCCCAGAGGTACAGCGTGCCGAGCTTCTTCTGCGCGTAGGCGATGGCGCCGGCGGCTTGCTTCGAGGGGTCGACCCGAGTCGTGGGCGCAGCGAAGCTCTGCTCCAGAGTCGTGATCGTCTTCACGTAGTTCTGGGTCTCCTTGTACGGCGGCACACCCCCGTACTTGATGACCGCGTAGGCCCCGGCGTTGTAGGACGCGAGCATGTTCTTCGTCGCGTCGCCCGGCACGTCCTTCACATACGAGGCGAGCTTGCAGTCGTACGACGCGGCCGACGGAATCGCGTCATTCGGATCCCATACGTCGCGATCGCCGTCGCCGTCACCGTCGAGGCCGTGCGTGGCCCAGGTCCCCGGGATGAACTGCGCTATGCCCTGCGCCGCCGCCGGACTCTGCGCCCTGGGGTTGAACCCGCTCTCCTGGTACAGCTGGGCGGCGAGCAGCGCCGGGTTGATGGCGGGGCAGAGGTTGCCCCACTTCTGCACGAGCGACTGATAGGCGGCCGGGACAGCACCCTTGGCCAGCGTCTTGGCCCCTCCGCCAACCCCATTGGCGAGGTTCCCGGCGGCGACGTACACGCCGACGACGAGCAGCATCACGAAGCTGAGCCCCGCCGCGACAGCGGCACCCGCCACGATCCACGCCTTACGCACCGTCAACCGCCCCTCGCCCACGCGGATTCGCCCGCGCCAGTCTAGGAGCTTCCCACCCGGAAGCCGCCGCAACCGAGGCGATACAACTGAGCCGCCTCACTCCCGGGCACAACGACTCGGATCAGGCCTTCACGGACTCCCCTGGCCCTGGCACTCGGCCCACAACAACTTCCCGCCCTTCGAGGCACCCAGCTCCCGCAGCACGGAGACACCGACCGAGTCCGCACAGGCCCGTACAAGACGCAGGCCACGGCCGTCTTCGGCGTCGTGCGGGGCCGCGGGGGCGTCGGTGGCGAAGCCGGGCGGGACGCGCGGGTCCGTGTCCCATACGGCGACACGGAGGCGGCCGGGCTCCATCGGGACGAGGCGGAGGGAGTAGGGGCCGGTGGTGTGGCGGTGGGCGTTGGTGAGGAGTTCGGTGGCGAGGAGTTCGGTGGCGAGGGTGAGGTCGGTGAGTCCGTGGGCGGCGAGGACGGTACGGAGGGTTGCGCGGGCGATGCCCGGTGCGCGTGGATCGTGCGGGAGTTGGAGGGTGTAGGACCAGGACGGGGATACGGTGGCCATGGAAGTCTCCGACTACTGAGGGGAGTTGGACACGTACGGAAGGTGGGCGCCTGGGTTATAAGCTAGCGGCATCCATGTAAGCCTTTACACAGTTACCCTTAAATCACTGATACACCACCCATGTGAGTGACACGCCAGGGCAAGGAGGCGGGCAAGCCCGTGAGAAACAATCCAACGGGTCGTCAGCTCCGCTTGGGCACTGAACTGCGCAAACTTCGAGACCGTGCAGGCCTGACAGCCGCGGAGGCCAGTCAACTGCTCGGCGTGAAGCCGAACCAGATCAGCAACATGGAGGCCGGACGAGCGGGCGTCAGCGCCGAGCGGGTACGCACCATGGCCTGCACTTACGAATGCTCCGACACGGCCCACATCAAGGCGCTGGTCGGGATGACGGGCGATCGTAAACGCGGCTGGTGGGAGGCGTACCGCGAGATCCTGCCCGCACCCCTCCTCGACCTGGCCGAACTGGAGCAGCACGCCCACTCGTTGCGCGGCGCCACCACGGCCCGCGTCCCCGGCCTGCTCCAGACACGTGAGTACGCACTGGAGATCTTCCGTCAGGCCGTCACCGAACTCTCACCGCCCGACATCGAGCACCGCCTGTCGTTCCGCATCAAGCGGCAGGCGATCCTCTTCCGCGAGGACAATCCGACCCCGTACGAGGCCATCGTCCACGAGGCGGCCCTGCGCATGAAGGTCGGCGGCCCCACTGTTGCCCGTCAGCAGCTGCAGCACATGCTCGACATGAGCGACCGCGATCACATCACCCTTCGCGCCATCACCTTCGACGTCGGCGCGTACCCGGGGTCGGGGCAGTCGATCTACTACGCGCACGGCCCGGTACCGCAGCTGGACACCGTCCACCTCGACCAGTCACACGGGCTCGTATTCCTCGACGCTGAGGCACAGTTGCACAAGTACCGAACGCTCTTCGAACGAGTCGAGGCCGTCGCACTCGACCCGGGCAAGACGAGGGACCTCATCCACAACGTGATGCGAGAGCTGTGAAGGAACGCCCATGAACCCGCACTGGCAGAAGTCGTCCTACTGCTCCGAAGGCGACTCGTGCGTGCACATATCCACAAGCCACGGCACGATCCACCTCATCGAGAGCGCCGACCCCGCCGGAGCCGTACTCAACGCTGCTCCCCATACCTTCGACGCCCTACTGACCGTACTGAGGGAGGACACCCCCCGTGCCTGACATCCCCCCGAACCTCACCTGGGAACGCGCCGCCCCACCGGACGCCACCGGCCCCGGCCCCTGGATCGAGATCGCCTTCGGCGAGGGAGACGACGGCGACGCCCCGGTCTACATCCGCGAGACCAGCGACCCGGACAACGTCGTCACCACGAACCGCCGCAAGTGGGACGCCTTCGTACTCGGCGTACAGGCAGGCGAGTTCGACCACTTCGTCGAGGGCGTGTGACAGCGTGACCGCGCACTGCCGGGCCCGCGGGCGCCCGATCGAGCAACGGGTTTTGGGAGGCGCCCGGATCCACGGTCGGGTGATGTTCACGATCAGCGAGCGGCGTCTGACACGGTCAACTGGCAAGGCGGAAGGCCCGGTGTCCGCTCGCCGCCGCTCTCAGGCGTGCCGGAGACGATCCGCACACTGAGGGGGTCCGCACACTGAGGGGGTCCGCAGCCCGCGCTGCTGGCTTGGCAGGACTCCGGGGCTGTGAAACGCTCGTTTTGTGGCATATGTGTTCCGCGTCTGCACATCTTGAACGGGTGAGCCCGGCTGCCTGTCGGGAGTCCCCTGGATCCAGGCTCGCCGAGTGAGGAACAGCCATGAGGACAACTGAGCACGCTCACGACCGCGACGACCACAGCGACCCCACCTTGTACCGCACTCCGGCGGACGCCGTTGCCGCGCCCCCGGAGAAGCTCGCCTATGTCGTCGGTTTCGACCCGACCGCACATCGCGCGGACGCGTTGTTCACCGTCGGCACCGACCCCGAGTCGCCCGAATACGGCCGCGTGACCTCCCACGCCGAGCTGCCCGGCCTGGGCAACGAACTGCACCACTTCGGCTGGAACGCCTGCTCGAGCGCGCTGGCGCATGTCGGTCATCATCACGCTGCACGGCGCTACCTCATCGTCCCGGGGCTGCGCTCGTCCCGGCTACACGTCTTCGACACCAGCCCCGATCCCGCCCGCCCGCACCTGGTCAGGGTGGTCGAGCCCGAGGAGTTGGCCGCCAAGGCCGGATATTCGCGTCCGCACACACTCCACTGTGGGCCCGACGGAGTGTTCCTGTCCTGCCTGGGCGGCGCGAACGGTGCGGACGGGCCTGGCGGCGTCGCGCTGCTGGATCACGAAAGCTTCGAAGTGCTGCGCGCCTGGGAGAGCGACCGCGGTCCGCAGTGGTTCGCCTACGACGTCTGGTGGCATCTGCGGCAGAACATCGCCGTCACCAGCGAGTGGGGGACTCCCTCAATGATCGAGGACGGCCTTGTCCCCGAACTGCTGCTGGGTCGCCAGTACGGCCACTCGCTGCACTTCTGGGAGTTGGACTCCGGCCGGCACGTGCAACGCGTCGATCTGGGGGATGAGAACCAGATGGTGCTGGAGCTGCGTCCCGCACACGATCCCGAGGCTACGTGGGGGTTCGCGAACACCGTGGTCAACGTGGAGGACCTGTCGGCGTCGGTGTGGTTGTGGAACCGGGAGGGCGAGGATTTCGTGGTCCGCAAGGTGATCACCATCTCTGCCGAGCCCGCGCAACCGGAGGACCTGCCCCCGGCGCTGCAGCCATTCGGCGCCGTGCCTCCATTGATCTCCGACATCGACCTGTCGGTGGATGACCAGTGGCTGTACGTATCCGCATGGGGAACCGGCGAGCTGCTCCAGTACGACGTGAGCGACCCGTTCCATCCGGGGCAGACAGCGTCCGTGCGTCTTGGCGGCATCGTCGGCCGACAACCGCATCCCGCCGAGCCGGACATTCCGCTGACCGGCGGAGCGCAGATGGTCGAGCTCAGCCGCGACGGGCGGCGCGTATACCTGACGAACTCCTTGTACGCCGCCTGGGACGCGCAGTTCTACCCCGCGGGCATCGACCCGTGGATGGTCAAACTCGACGCCGACACCTCGCACGGCGGGCTCTCCGTCGACAGCCGTTTCTTCCCCCATGGCCCGGACTTCCTGGGATTGCGCGTACACCAGACGCGCCTGCAAGGCGGCGACGCCTCCTCGGATTCGTACTGCTACCGCCGCTGACCGCTTGTGGTCCGCGGGCACCGGCGTCGGCGCCCGCCGCGGTTGCCACCGCGGTGGCGATAGTCGGCCTGCGAGGAACCGGAGCGGGTGGCAGCGGCCATGCGGGAGTAGAGCGGCGCCCGGCGCTACCGCACCGGATTCTCCACCAACGTGATCCTGTTCCCGTCGGGATCATGGACGGCGGCGAACCGCACCCCATGCGACCCCGGCTCCACCGGCCCCGCCGCAAGCCCCCGCTCGGCAAGCTCCACCAGCGCCTTGTCCAGGTCGTCGACCACGAGGTTGAGCAGAGTCGCCCCGGCATGCTCGGGCGCCTCGAAGACCTGGATCCAGCCGTACGGGGAGACATGCCAGTCGGCCAGCCCCGGCATGGGCCTCGCGTCGGCCGGCCTCCCCATGAGCCGCTGGTACCAGGCCACCGCGGGCCCGAAGTCGGTGACTGGGGCGACCGCGAGAACGTGTGTGTAGGCCATGGCGCGACATCCTCTCGCTTCGTCGCTGCGCGTCCTGTGCCTGTACGACACCAGTACGCCACCTGTACGAGTGCCGACTCTCCCGGCAGAGCAAACGCATCGGTTTGGCTCCTTGCCCAAGTCCTCCAGACAATTCCTGGAACCGCCGTCCCGTTCCCTTACGCCCGCGTCGACTCCACCGCCACCAGCGGGAAGGTCACCCCCGTCAGCTCCTCCGACACCGTCCACAGTCGCCGTGCCGTCGCCGTGTCGCTCGCCGCCGCCGAGCGGCCCACCAGCGTCGGCGCACCCCGCATCTCGCCCAGGCCGTCGGGGCCGACATAGCTCGCCCCGGGAAGATCCTGCGTCGCGGCGTACAGCGTCGGCAGGGCGCCCGCCCTGTCGTCCTGGGCGAAGAACCTGTTGCCGATCTTCATGAACGCCCGGGCCGCCGGACTGGCCGCGTGGCTCTGGAGGTTGGTCGCCGAGTACCCGGGGTGGGCCGCCGTGGCACGTATCGGGGAGCCCGCCTCCGTCAGGCGGCGCTGCAGTTCCAGCGTGAAGAGGAGGTTCGCCAGCTTGGACTGGGCGTACGCACGCTGCGGGTTGTAGTCGGACGTCCAGTTCAGGTCCTCGAAGCGGATCCTCGCGTCGAACCAGCGGTGGGCGCCCGAGGACACCGTCACGACCCGGTCGGTGATGTGCGGCAGGAGCAGGTTCGTCAGGGCGAAGTGGCCCAGGTGGTTGGTGCCGAACTGCCTCTCGAAACCGTCCGCCGTGTGCTGCCGCGGGAGCATCATCACGCCCGCGTTGTTGATCAGCAGGCTCAGCGGCCGCTCCTCCCAGGCGTCCGCGAACTCCCGTACCGAGGACAGGTCCGCCAGGTCCAGGCGCCGCACCTCCGTGCTGCCGCTGACCGTCGACGCCGCCGCCCGTCCTCGCTCCACGTCCCGCACGGCGAACACGACATGCGCGCCCGCCCGCGCCAGCGCGTCCGCGGCCCTGAGGCCGATTCCGCTGTTGGCGCCGGTGACGACCGCCGTGCGGCCGGTGAGGTCGGTCATGAACTTCTCTGCCACGAGTTTCTCAGCCATGCCTCCCAATGTAGACGTCGCCAACAATGCTGTCAATGACAACAATGATGACGTCGCCAACATCGGGATACGATGGTGCGCATGTCCGAGAGCCAGAGCCGCCCCTATCACCACGGCGACCTCCGCGCCGCCCTGCTCGCCGGCGCGGAGCGCACCCTGCTCGAGAAGGGCGTCGCCGCGCTCTCACTGCGCGAACTGGCCCGCGAGGTGGGGGTGAGCCACGCCGCCCCGGGCCGGCACTTCAAGGACAAGCAGGCCCTGCTCAACGCCCTGGCCCTGAACGGGTACGAGCGGCTGGCCCAGGCCCTGAACGCGGCCGACGACCCGGCACTCCCCATCGAACCCCGGCTCACCGCGCTCGCCCGGGCCTACCTGCGCTTCGCCATCGATCACGCCGCGCTCCTGGAGCTCATGTACGCCCGCAAGCACGACCCCGACGCCTCCGAGCAGATGGCCGCGGCCGTCGAGCGGACGGTCGGCTCGCTGGCACAGGTGATCGCCGACGCCCAGAAGCGCGGTGAGATCGTCGAGGGCGACCCCGAGTTCCTCACCCTCCTCACGGGCGCCGGCCTCCAGGGCATCGCCGACTTCACCGCCGGCGGCTGGCTCACCCCTCAGGCGGCCCTGGACGGCATCGACGCCCTGGTCCACCACCTGCTGCACGGCCTCAGGCCCCGCTGACACCGCCCAGCGCCGCCCGCAGGACACCGATCGCCTGAGCGATGGCCGCCTCCGCGGCATGCGTCTCCCGCAGGGCGTTGAGCATCACGAAGTCGTGGATGATGCCCTGATAGCGGACCGAGGTGACGGGGACGCCGGCCTCGCGCAGCTTGTTCGCGTACGCCTCGCCCTCGTCCCGCAGGACGTCCGCCTCGCCGGTGACAACCAGGGCCGGCGGCAGCCCGGCGAGCTGCCCGATGGTGGCCCGCAGCGGGGAGGCGGTGATCTGGGCGCGCTCCGCCTCGTCCGTCGTGTACTGGTCCCAGAACCACTGCATCGCGTCCCGCCGCAGGAAGTAGCCGGCGGCGAACTGCTCGTAGGAGCCGGTGTCGAAGGCGGCGTCGGTCACCGGGTAGAAGAGGACCTGCGCGGCCAGGGCCACATCGCCCCGCTGCTTGGCCATCAGCGTCAGCGCGGCGGCCATGTTGCCGCCCACCGAGTCACCGGCCACCGCGATCCGCGTGCCGTCCAGGTAGTGCGCGGCGCCCTCCGTGACGATCCAGCGGGCGACGGCGTAGTTCTGCTCGATGGCGACCGGGTAGCGGGCCTCGGGCGAGAGGTCGTACTCCGGGAAGACGACCGCGGCGCCGGTCCCCACGGCCAGTTCGCGCACCAGACGGTCGTGGGTGTGGGCGTTGCCGAAGACCCAGCCGGCGCCGTGGATGTAGACGATCACCGGAAGGACGCCGGTGGCGCCCGCCGGGCGGACGATCCGGGCACGGACCTCGCCGGTCGGCGCGCCGGACACGGTGACCCACTCCTCGTCGACGGCCGGCATGGCGATGTCACCGGACTGCACCTCGTCGACCGCCTTGCGGCCCTCGACCGGGCCGAGATCGAAGAGGTACGGCGGGTTCGCGGTGGCCTCTACGAAGGCCTGGGCGGCGGGCTCGAGGACGGGGCGGGCGGTGGTCTCGGTCATGACGATCTCCTCGGATCGGGTGCCACGCGGCACACCACGAAGAGTAGCGCTCGATTTAGTCGTACACAACTTATTAGGGCAAGACCAATTAGCGGACGATAGGATCGAGAGGACGCGAAAGAAGGGTGAGGCCCCGATGACCAGCACGGACACAGGCACAGGCACAGGCACAGGCACAGGCACCGACCAGCACGGCACCCCGGAGCCGACCGAGGCCACACAGGACTCACAGGACTCACAGGACTCACAGAGTTCACACGGCTCACTGCTCCTGGACGACCAGCTCTGCTTCGCCCTCTACGCCGCCTCCCGCGCGGTCACCACCCGCTACCGGCCCCTCCTCGACGAACTCGGCCTGACCTACCCGCAGTACCTGGTCATGCTCGTCCTCTGGGAGCGGGACTCGATATCCGTACGCGATCTCGGCACGGCACTCCAGCTGGAGTCCAGCACCCTGTCACCGCTGCTCAAACGCCTCGAAGCGGCCGGCCTGCTACGCCGCGAACGCCGCCCGGAGGACGAACGCTCGGTCGCCATCCGCCTCACGGAGACCGGCGCCCGACTCCGCGAGCGCGCCGCCACCGTCCCGCTCGCCATCGGCGACGCCATGGGCCTCACCCCCGAACAGGACACCCTGGCCAAGCAACTCCTCCGCCTGATCACCACGAACGTCGCCGAGAGCTGACGCCCCGGAAGACCACGAGTCACTGCCGACTCACTGCCGACTCTCCGTCACCAGAGCTCGCCACAGGGGGCCGTGGGGACCCGCGGTCGTCACGGCGGGAGCCCGTCGGGATAGCCTTCACCTGCAGAACATCGGTGCCAGAAGCGCCACAAGTCGCAAGAGGGGTCAACGACGGAACCACACGACAGGTTCCGCTCAGGCCTCATTGCCCGGCGTGACCTGCCGTGATACACAGAGTGACCGGCAAGGTATTCGTACGAAACCCGCCAATCAATGACGCCAAGTCGACATCCGACGGCGCCATTGTCGGCGACAATGAGGCCTGACCTCTGCGCCACGGCAGGGGATGCGGAACTACCCACCAGGGGCGGTGACTTACATGCTGTTCGCGGCCGACAAGGGAGACATCAACACCATCATCGGCGGGATCGCTCCGGACTGGGGCCCCTTCGGCAGCCTGGGCAACGAGGCGAAGGTGATGATCGAGGTCGTGATGGCGGTCGCCATTCTGCTCTGCCTCGGCATCGCCATCTGGGGCGCCGCCAAGCAGCGCATCGGTGCGACCGCACTCCGCGACACGTTCAGCGCGGAACAGGGCAAGGGCCTCATCATCGCGGGCCTGACCGGCGTCTTCATCATCGGCTCGCTCGGCACGGTGTTCACCATCGTGTACGGCATGGCGGTCTAGCGAGCGGGGTGCCACCGGTCCTCCCCGGCCCTCGCAGGCCCCTCCAGTCCGCTCCGGGCACGCCCGGTCCCCCTCTACCCACCCGCCCGTCGTGCCCACCGGCTGAGGTTGCGTTTCCCTGATGTCGAGTCACCACACCGCGCCCGCGCGGGAACCAGCACGGCTACCGTCGTACTCCTACGTGTTTCCGTACGACGTCGAGGGGGCGTACGCGGCATGAGTCTCGGAGACGAGCACGAGGCCTCCGGCGGATACGGCGGCACGGGCCAGACCCGGACCCGGCTGCCCGAGGGCGACGGCGACGTGTACGGAGGCGCCCGGCGCGGTGGCCGTTCCTCCTCACGGAGCCTGGTCACCGTGGTCGGCGTGGTGGTCCTCCTCATCGCGGCGATCGCCTTCGCGAACCGGGGAGGAGACGATTCCTCTTCGGCCGACGGGAGCGAGAACAAGCCGGATTCGGCAGCCACGGCGCCCAGCGGGGAGCGGCCGGTCGAAACGAAGGCGGACGGGATCCCGACCGGGTACGCACAGGATCAGCAGGGTGCGCAGAGTGCGGCGGCCAACTACGCGGTGGCGCTGGGGTCGGCCGAGATGTTCGACACCGTCAGACGGCACGAGATCGTCAACACCGTGTACGACCCAGATATTGCCGCGAGCCGGCAGTCCGAGCTGGACAGCGCGTACTCCAGCGAGGACTTCCTGACGAACATCGGCCTCGACAAGGACGGCACCCCGCCGACCGGCCAGAAGTTCGTCTCCCGGGTCATCCCCGTCGGCACCAAAGCCACCTCGTTCAGCGCCAGCGCCGCCACCGTCGAGGTCTGGTACACGTCGCTCTTCGGCCTGTCCGGCGACGGCTCGACCAACCCGGTGTCCGAGAGCTGGTACACCACCACCTATCAGCTGAAGTGGGTGGACAACGACTGGAAGGTCACCGACTTCCAGCAGAGAGACGGACCCGTGCCGGTCGGACGCGATCAAAGGGCCTCCACTGCCGACGACATGACGAAGGCCGTTGAGGAATACGGAGGGTTCACGTATGCGCGCTAACCACCGCTTCCTCAAGGTCACCGGGGTCTTCGCGACCGTACAGACCACCGCGGTGCTGCTGGCCACCCAAGCCGTCGCCGCACCCACTCCTCAGCCGACGGACAGCAACGACCCCTGCGACCTCATCCGCGGCCCCGCCAAGGACTACTGCGAGAGCGGCAACGACTCCGGCGGCACCGACAACCTCAGCCCCACCTCCACCCTCGACCCCCTCTCCTCCCTCGCCAAGGGCTGCGCCGACGCCGCCGCCTGGACCATCGACAAACTCAGCGAAGCCGTGAACGACACCGCCAACGTCGACTTCACGAACCCCAAGTTCCTCCAGCAGTACGCCGTCGTCTTCGCCGCGTCGACGATCCTGACCCTCCTCCTGTGGCTGCTGGCCGTGGCCAAGCGGGCCGTCCGGGGCGTGCCGCTGACCACCGCCATCTCCGAGGCGATCGGCTTCCTCTGGCTGACGGTCCTGGCCTCCGCCTTCACCCCGCTGATCCTCTACACGGTCGTATCGGCCACCGACGGCATCACCGAGGTCCTCGCCAAGACCACCGGCGACCAGACCGACACCTTCTTCGGCACCTTCTCCGGCGCCCTGGAGAAGGGCGAGGACATCGGCGGCGGCCCGATCATGCTGATCGTGGTGTCCCTGGTCTCCATCCTCGCGGCCGGCGTCCTCTGGCTGGAGCTGGTCATCAGAGCCGCCCTGCTCTACGTCGGCGCCCTGCTGGGCACGGTCGTGTACGCGGGCCTGGTCGACAAGAACCTGTGGAGCCACGTCCGCCGCTGGGCCGGCATCATGATCGCCGTCATCCTGGTCAAGCCGGTCATCGTCATAGTGCTGGGCCTGGCCGGCGCCCTGTCCGCCGACGACGGGCCGGACGCCTTCTCCGCCGTCGTCTCCGGCCTGGCCATCATCCTGCTGGCCATCTTCGCCAGCGCGATGATCTACCGCTTCGTCCCGGGCTTCGGCGACGAGATCGCGGGCTCCCGCAACAACCGCATCATGCGCGGCGCCGAGGGCAAGGCGGCCGCGGTCATCAGCTCGCCGGCCACCCTGGTCGCGCAGGGCATCAAGACCCACAGCTCCCGCGCCGACAACAACGGCGGCGGAAGCTCGAACGCCCGCCCCTCCAACCCCGCCTCCGGCGGCGTCGCCGCGCACAGCTCGCGCAACTCGAACGGAGGCGGCGGATCTGTCCCCTCCGCCGCCCCCGCACCCCGCTCGAGCAGCACGGTGAACACCCCCCACGCCAGCAACACCCGCAACAGCAGCAGCAACAACAGCTCAGGAGGTGACGGGCGTTGACGACCGAGTCCCACGTGTCCCATCCGGTCACGCCCCGCCGTACATATCTGATCGGCCGCGCCCGGCCGAACGCGATGATCGGCCGCAACCGCGAGACCGGTGAGATCGCGCTGATCGTCGTGGGCGCGTTCCTCGGCATGATGTGCGGGCTCCTCGTCCCCGTCCTGACCCTGCGCATCGTGCTGCTGACGGGCTTCCCGATGCTGGCCCTGGCCGCGGTCTACGTGCCGTACAAGCACCGCACGTTCTACAAGTGGTTCGAGATCAACCGCAGTTACAAGCGCACCCTGCGCGCCGGCACGACATACCGCTCCACGGCGATGGAGGCCGGCACCGGCATCGACGGCCGCGAGGTCGAGGTCGGCCCGCCGCCCGGCATCGGCCGCATCAGCTGGCTCGCCGCCCCGTTCGGCCCCGACGAGATCGCCGTACTCCTGCACGCGGACCGCCGCACCGTCACCGCCGCGATCGAGATCGAGGGCCCGGGCGTCGGCCTGCGCGACTCCGAGGACCAGGAAGCCCTCGTCGACCGCTTCGGCACCCTCCTCAAGCACGTGGCGAACGGCGACGGTTTCGTCACCCGGCTGCAGATGCTCGCGCGCACCCTTCCCGCCGACCCGGACGCCCACGCCAAGGACGTCGCCGTACGCGGCGACGAGAAGGCCCTGTCCTGGCTGCAGCAGTCGTACGACCAGCTCCAGTCGATGGTGTCCACCAGCAGCGAGCAGCACCGCGCCTACCTCGTCGCCTGTATGCACTACACCCGCGAACTCGCCGCCGAGGCCCAGGCGATGGCCCGCGCGGCCCGCCCGCACGGCGGCAAGGTGGACCGCGACGCCGGCCTCGCGGTCGTCATGGCCCGCGAGCTCACCGACATCTGCTCCCGCCTCCAGGAGGCGGACATCCGCGTCCGCCAGCCCTTGGGCCAGGGCCGTCTGGCCTCGCTGATCCACTCCATGTACGACCCGGACCACCCGATCGACCACATCCAGGCGATGACGAAGCGCAACGCCTGGCCGGCCGAACTGGACGCCCTGGAGGCGACCTTCCTCCAGGCGAAGACCCGCGAGTCCTCCACCCGCGCCCCCTGGTGCCACGCCACGGCCTGGGTGAAGGAGTGGCCGATGACCCCCGTCGGCGTCAACTTCCTCGCGCCCCTCCTGGTCCACACCCCGGACGTCATCCGCACGGTCGCCGTCACGATGGACCTCGAACCCACCGAGGTCGCCATCGAACGCATGCTGACCGAGAAGACCAACGACGAGGCGGAGGCGAGCCGCGCCGCCAAGATGAACCGCACCGTCGACCCCCGGGACGTGGCCGCCCACTCCCGCCTCGACCAGCGCGGCGAGGACCTCGCCAGCGGCGCCGCGGGCGTCAACCTCGTCGGCTACATCACCGTCTCCTCCCGCTCCCCCGAGGCCCTCGCCCGTGACAAGCGGACGATAAGGGCGTCAGCCGGCAAGTCGTACCTCAAGCTGGAGTGGTGCGACCGCGAGCACCACCGCGCCTTCGTCAACACACTGCCCTTCGCCACCGGCATCCGGAGGTAGGACCTGATGCGGGACCCGCTGTCCGTCCTCACCGACGCCTTCACATCGTTCCTCTTCGGCAAGGTCGAGACGACCCGCCTCCCGGTGCGCACGTCGACGGGCCAGGCCCAGGCGGTCTACCTCCCTACCGCCGCCCCCGGCCTGGGCGACTCGGGCGTCATCATCGGCCGCGAGGTCTACTCCGGCAAGGGCTACATCTACGACCCCTTCCAGCTCTACGGCCAGCAGCTCCCCGCCCCCCACTGGCTGGTCCTCGGCGAGTCGGGCAACGGCAAGTCGGCGCTGGAGAAGACGTACGTCCTGCGCCAGCTCCGCTTCCGCGACCGCCAGGTCGTGGTCCTGGACGCCCAGGGCGAGGACGGCGTCGGCGAATGGAACCTCATCGCGCGGGAGCTGGGGATAACTCCCATCCGCCTGGACCCGATGGCCGCCCTGGACCACGGGATCCGCCTCAACCCCCTCGACCCGGCGATCACGACGACCGGCCAGCTGGCTCTGCTCCGGACGATCATCGAGGTCGCGATGGGCCACAGTCTGGACGAGCGCTCGGGCTTCGCGCTCAAGGTGGCGCACGCGTACGTCAACGAGACGATCGTCGAGCGCCAGCCGGTACTGATGGACATCGTCGAGCAACTACGCCACCCCGAACCGGAGTCGGCCGAGGCGATGAACGTCGCCATAGACGACGTACGGGCATGGGGCCTGGACGTGGCACTGGTCCTGGACCGCCTGGTCGACGGCGACCTGCGCGGCATGTTCGACGGCCCGACGACGGTAGGCATCGACCTCGACGCGCCCCTGATCGTCTTCGACCTGTCCCACATCGACCGCAACTCCATCGCCATGCCCATCCTGATGGCGATCGTCGGAGTGTGGCTGGAGCACACCTGGATCCGCCCCGACCGGAAGAAGCGAATCTTCCTGGTCGAGGAGGCCTGGCACATCATCAACAGTCCGTTCGTGGCACAGCTGTTCCAGCGACTGCTGAAGTTCGGGCGTCGGCTGGGTCTGTCCTTCGTGGCGGTGGTCCACCACCTGTCGGACGTCGTCGACGGGTCGGCGGCGAAGGAGGCCGCGGCGATCCTGAAGATGGCGTCGACGAGGACGATCTACGCCCAGAAGGCCGACGAGGCGAGGGCGACGGGCCGGGTCCTCGGCCTCCCCCGCTGGGCGGTGGAGATCATCCCGAGCCTCACCCCCGGCATCGCGGTGTGGGACGTCAACGGCAACGTCCAGGTGGTCAAACACCTGATCACGGAGACGGAACGCCCCCTGGTCTTCACCGACCGCGCGATGACCGAGTCGTCCGCCGACCACGAACTGGCGGACGACGCCCTGCGCGCCGCCGAGCTGGAGGCCGAGGAACGGGCAGCGGCGTTCGTCGAGCAACACCTCGGCGACTCCGAGTCGACGGTGGCATAAGGGGGCACGGGTGAGACCGGGCGACCAGCGACAGGACAGCCAGGGCGGCATCCCCGACGGCCTGCTCATCGGCATACTCGCCTTCCTCCTCGGCATGACCCTGCTGGTGTGGTCGGCCACCGGCCTGGCGGGCCTGTTCGCCCACGGCGCCTGGCCCGACGGCGTCACATTCACACGTACGCCCCTGGCCATGCGCTACCTGGTCAGGCAACCGCACGACATCGCGGGCGCGTGGCCTCAGACCCCGGACGGCCAGCTGACGGGATACGGCCTGTTCTGGGGCCTGTTCATCGGCCAGCTGCTGGTGCTGATCGTCCTGACCGTGTTCGTGATGGGGACGCTGGCGCGGTGGCGGGCGATGCGGGCTGGGAGGCTTGGGGCTTCGGGAGCGGGGCAAGGGGATGTGCCGTCGCCCAGGACCGAGGCGGAGGCGAGCGGCGACCCGCGTCAGCCGAGGGAGACGCACACGAGGTACCCCGATCCCCACCAGCCAACGGCAACACAAGGCCCCCACCCCACGGAACTCCTCCAGAAGACGGCGCCACCCGCCCACCGCCACACCCCTGTAGCGGACGGTGAACCGATGGGCGGGTGGGAAAAAATCCACCTGGGCACCCCGGAAAGCCGCCACACCACAGCAACCCAGGCAGTACGAGACGCGGCAGGCCCAGCCCTCGTCGTCACCTCGAACCCAGCCATCTGGCAGGACACCAAGGACGCCAGAGCCAAACTGGGCCCGGTCCACCTCTACGACCCCACCCACCTCTGCGACACCCCGGCCCGCCTCCACTGGTCCCCGACAGCCGGCTGCGAGGACAAACAAACGGCAGCCCAGAGAGCCACGGCCCTCCTCACACCGGTGAGCCCGACCTCCAAACTCGACCAGGCTCTGTTGGCGACAGCCGAAACGCTCCTGCGCAGCTACCTCCACGCCGCCGCCATCGACGGCCGCACCGTCCGCCACGTCCACCGCTGGTCCCAGGGCACACAGATCCAGGACGCCGTACGCATCCTCCGTACGAACCCGAAGGCGGCCCCCGGCTCCGCGGGCGAACTGGAGGCCACTCTCACCGCCCACCCCGAACGCCGGGACATGGCACAGGAGTTGACCACCCGAGCCCTCACCTCCCTCTCCACGGTCAACATCAGAGAGGCATGCACTCCCAACCGAACTGATGCCCTCGCCTTGGATTCCTTCGTCCACGAAGGGGGCACGCTTTATGTGGTGGGTGAATCCATCGAGGACCCCCGAGCCAACCCGGGTGCGATGCCATTCCTGACGGCCCTCGCCGCAAACGTGGTCGAGCGCGGCCGGCGCATGGCCGAACGGTCATCCTCCGGTCGCCTCGACCCACCAATGACGCTCGTCCTGGACGATGTCGCCGCCGTGGCTCCGCTTCCCCAGCTCCCGGAGCTGCTGGCCACCGGAGCGGACCGGGGCCTGCCGACCCTGGCCCTGCTCCGGTCCCGTGAACAGGCCCGCTCCCGCTGGCCGCACGACGAACTCCCGGTCTAGTGCCCCAGCAGGCAACATTCGCCCCGTCGCGACGCCCGGCACGCTCCCCCACTGCCTTAAGGGCGTGGGAGGTGCCCCCACTCGCCGCACCGGGCACAAACCCGAGTACGTCCAGTACGAGGGCCTGTACCCGGCACGCCGAGAGCACGCACCGGACGCCGCTCCTTATCGGGCGAACGTTGCCTGCCGGGGCACCAGCCGGGCCAGTCACTCCCGCTCGAGCACGAACTCCAGCTCGGACGCCCCGGGCACACCGGCCGACGGCACGGTGACCCCACTCGGCTCGAACCCCATCTTGCGATAGAACCGCTGCGCCCGCCCGTTCTCCTCGTGCACGAAGAGCCGCACCCGCTCCACCCCCTGCCCCCACGCCCACTCCAGGGCGGCGTCGAACAGCACGTCGGTCAGCCCGTGCCCCCGCTCCTCGGGCCGTACGAACACCCCGACGACATGCCCTTGCTTCCGCTCGATCGGGAACCCGGCCCAGCCGGTCGTCCCCGGCTCCTCCAACAGCACGGTCACCGTCCCGACCCATCCCCCGTCGGGCCCCTGGGCGATGAACTGCCGCGCCCTGCCGGCCCCTTCGCATGCGTCGGCGGCCCGCACCTGCCAGAAGGAGTCGGGCTGGGCGGCCGCCTGCTCGTAGGTCTCCAGAAAGGCCAGGTGGGCCACCGGATCCCGCAGCGCGGCAAGCCGCAGGTCCTTGATCGCCGGCCACTCCTCAGCACGTATGGCCCGGACGACGTACTGCTGCTCATCGGCGCTGGTGCTCATGACGGCCACCGTAATACCCGGGTACTACGCCCTCACCTCATATACGGCCCCGGGTCGGACGCCCCGCACCCCCGCGAAGCCGACGATCGAAGCATGATTACGGCCCACCAGCTCACCAAACGCTACGGCGACAGGACGGTCGTCACCGACCTGTCCTTCACGGTCCGCCCGGGCACCGTCACCGGCTTCCTCGGCCCGAACGGCTCCGGCAAGTCCACCACCCTGCGCATGATCCTCGGCCTGGACGCCCCGACCCGGGGACACGCCACGGTCGGCGGCCGCGCCTACGCCGCCCACCCGGCACCCCTCCACGAGGTCGGCGCCCTCCTGGAGGCCGGCTCGCTCCACCCGGGCCGCACTGCGTACCACCACCTCACCGCGCTCGCCCTCACCCACGGCATCCCGAAGAGCCGCGTCGGCCACGTCCTGGACCTCACCGGCCTGACCGAGGCGGCCCACCGCAGGGTCAAGGGCTTCTCCCTCGGCATGGGCCAACGCCTGGGCATCGCCGCCGCGTTGCTCGGCGACCCCGCCACGGTCGTCCTCGACGAGCCGGTCAACGGCCTCGACCCCGAGGGCGTCCTGTGGATCCGCACCCTCCTCAAGTCCCTCGCCGCGGAAGGCCGTACGGTCTTCGTCTCCTCGCACCTGATGAGCGAGACGGCCCTGACCGCCGAGCACCTGATCATCATCGGCCGCGGCCGGCTGCTCGCCGACACGACGGTCGAGGACTTCGTACGGCAGTCCGGCGCCGGCACGGTCAAGGTCGTCACCCCGGACGCCCCCACCCTCGTACGACTGCTCTCCGCACCCGGCGTCCACATCACCGCCGACACGCCCGGAACCCTCGACGTGCGCGGCACGGACACCGAACACATCGGCCGCACCGCGGCGGCCCACGGCATCACCCTCTTCGAACTCACCCCGAACGCAGCCTCGTTGGAGCAGGCGTTCATGGACCTCACGCGCGACTCGGTGGAGTTCGCCGCCACCCTCGAAGGAGCCCGCGCATGACCTCCCTGACCGTCACCCCGACCCGCGTTCTGCACGCCGAATGGCACAAGCTGTGGACGATCCGCTCCACCTGGATCAACCTGGCTCTCGTCCCCGTCCTCACCGTCGGCACGGGCCTGGCGATCGGCGCGAGTTACGAGTCCGGCGGGGGCGACTCGGATGTCGACGTCGTCCTCCTCACCCTCCTCGGCATGCAGTTCACGCAGATCATCGTCGGCGTCCTCGGCGTCCTGACCACGGCGGGCGAGTACTCCACGGGCCTGATCCGCTCCACCATGACGGCCGTACCGCGCCGCCTGCCGGTGCTGTGGACCAAGGCAGCCGTCCTGGCGTCGATCACCTTCACCGTCGTACTGGCCACGAACCTCCTCACCTTCCCCCTGGCGCAGACTCTCCTCGCCGACACCGACCAGGCGGCCTCCCTCGGCGACCCGGGCATCATCCGCGCCCTCGTCGGCAACGCCGCCGGCCTCGCCCTCCTCGCCGTCACGGCCCTCGGCATCGGCTCCCTGGTCCGCTCCGTCCCCGGCGGCATCGGCGTCCTCACCGGCGCCCTCCTGATCCTCCCGGAGGTCCTCAGGATGCTCCCCTACAACGTGGTCGACGACGCCGTCCGCTACTTCCCCACCAAGGCCCTCGACGCCCTCACCCACGCCGACCCGACCCCCGGCACGGCCACACCGGGCGCCGCCCTGCTCGCCCTCGCCCTGTGGGCGGTGGCCACCCTCACGGCGGCGGCCCTCCTGCTGAAGCGGCGGGACGTGTAAGGCACCAGGACGTCACCATGAACCCCATGGCGGAAGACCGAACGGCAGAGCTCCTCACCCTCCACGTCCAACGCGCCATCACCCGGGTGCGCGCCTTCGACCGGCGCCACCCGCTGGTGTGGGACCTGCACATCACCGGCTTCTACGTCACGGCCGCGCTGATCGACTTCACGAGCGACGGCTGGAAGAACACCACCGAGAACCCCACTCTCCCCGGCTGGCTGATCCTCGCCCTGTCGCTCGGTTTCTCCATCCCACTGCTGTGGCGCCGCACGCACCCCGTCGCCGTCCTCACGGGCATGATCCCGGTCGCCGTCGTCAACGCGGCGACCGGCGCCCTGCTCCAGGCGTCGCTCCTCCTGCTGGTCGCCCTGTTCAACGCCGCCCTGCGGGTCCGCATGCGCACCCTGCTGTGGTCGTACGGCCTGGTCCTCGTGCCCTTCCTGGTGGCCGCCTTCCGCTACCCCGCCGAACAGGGGCCGGAGCAGAACGTCGTACCGGCCGCCATGAGCCTCGCTCTCTCCGCGATGCTCGGCATCGCCGTCCGCACCCGCAAGGACTACCTGGCCTCCCTCGTCGAACGCGCCCGCCAGCTCGAAGTCGAACGCGACCAGCAGTCACGCCTCGCCGCCGCCGCGGAACGCGCCCGCATAGCCCGCGAGATGCACGACATCATCGGCCACAACCTGTCCGTCATCACGGGCCTGGCGGACGGCGGCAGGTACGCGGCCACCAGGTCCCCCGAGCGCGCCGCCCAGGCCCTCGACGCCATCGGCACGACCAGCCGCCAGGCACTGGGCGAACTACGCCGCCTCCTGGACGTCCTGCGCGAGGAGACCAAGGCCGAGGCAGCGGACCTGACCCCCCAGCCCACCCTCACCGACCTCGACCAGCTCATCGACGGCGTACGAGCGGCGGGCCTCCCGGTCCGCACGACGATCCGCGGCAGACCGAGCATCCTCCCGGGCCGTCAGCTGACCGTCTACCGGGTCGTCCAGGAGGCACTGACGAACACCCTCAAACACGCCGGCCCCGACGCCACTTCGGACATCGTCATGACCTACGCGGACAGCGGCGCCGTCACCGTCACGGTCACCGACACCGGCCACGGCGCCCCGCCCAGCACGGCCGACGGCCGCGGCCTGACCGGCATGCGCGAGCGAACGGCCCTGTACGGCGGCACACTTGAGGCCGGCCCACGCCCCCACCCCGAACCGGGCTGGCGGGTCCATCTGCACCTACCTCCGGAGGAACCCCCGCAGTGACCACGGTTCTCATCGCCGACGACCAGCCCCTGCAGCGCCTGGGCTTCCGCATGCTGCTGGAGAGCCAGGACGACATGACGGTCCTGACCGAGGCCGTGAACGGCAGCGAGGCGGTCCGCCTGACCGCCGAACTCCACCCCGACGTCGTCCTGATGGACGTCCGCATGCCCGGCCTCGACGGCATCGAGGCCACCCGCCGCATCATCGCCTCCGGCGACCGCACCCGGGTACTGATCCTCACGACCTTCGACCTCGACGAGTACGCCTACGCCGGTCTCCGCGCCGGCGCCTCCGGCTTCCTGGTCAAGGACGCCCAGCCCGAGGAACTCCTCGCCGGCATCCGCGCGGTCTCCACCGGCGACGCGGTCGTGGCCCCGAGCCTGACCCGCCGCCTCCTCGACGCCTACGCCCACCATCTCCCGTCGGGCACCCCGGCCGACGCCCCGGAAGCGGCGGACCCACGCCTCGCCTCCCTCACGGAACGCGAACGTGAAATCCTCACGGTCATGGGAATGGGCTGGACGAACACTGAGATAGCCGAGCGTCTCCACCTGGCCGAATCGACGGTGAAAACCCATGTGAGCCGCGTCCTCGCGAAGACGGGTTCCCGGGACCGTGTGCAGGCGGTGATCCTGGCGTACGACACGAAACTGGTAAAACCATAGCCGCCTGCTCCTG
>NZ_KQ949080.1:17056-325193 GCF_001514305.1 Streptomyces dysideae | reverse complement strand
TAGTTGGCAGCAGCCTTCCTGTCCGCGGCGCTGTATGCCGCGCTCGCCTCGCGGATCGCGCTCGCGATGGAGTTCAGGGCCTGGTGGATCTCCCTGGCCTTGATATCCCACTCGCGGTGGAGGCCGTCGGCCGCAGTCTTGGCCTCGCCCTCAAAGAAGGCCGCGATGTCCTTCATCCGCTTCTGGAGCGCTTCCAGGTCCGTGTCCAGCTTCTTGGCCTGGGCGGTGATGTCCCCTGCGGCCCTCTCAAGCTCCGCGTAGGTGACGAGCATGGTGCCGTTATCTACTGCCATGACTCCTGCAACTGCCTTCCGTGTCTGCTGTGTTGAGGACTTACTGCAAGCGGGCGAGAGTCACATGCCTGAGAAGGCCGAGGACTTGCCAGCCGGGGCGGCCGACGCGCTGCCCGCCGAGCCGGAACCGGCGTCGATACCCTGGAGAGCCTGGTAGACCTCTTCGTCCGTGCTGCCGGCGATGCGTCGGTTGTCGTTGACGGCGTTCTGGAAGCGGACGAGCAGGTTGCCGATGTTGGCCATGCGCTCGTTGATCTCCGTCTGCTTCCGGTCGAAGGACACGGCACCCTGCCCCTGCCACTTGCCTTCCACACCGTCGATCACGGCGTGCAGCTGCTGGAGCTGCTGCTTCACCGACCCGAAGCGTTCATTGAGCTCCTGCTCAAACTGCCGCAGTACGTCGTCTGTGACCTTCTGGGTTCCTGCCATCTGCTGTTCCTTTCGGGTGCTGTGGTGGGCCCGACGATTTCGATGTGGTGTGAAGCTCGGGCCAGGCTTGGAGAGGCTGCGTCGTGAACAGCAGCGTCTGGTGCTTCCCCGTTGCGATCCGCGCCAGGTAGCCGGTGAGACGTTCGTGTCTCTTGCCGGCTGAGAATTCGGCTGCTCATGGACCGCTGCGGTCTTGTGGCGCTTCGCGCGCTCACCCCTCCCCGTTTCCCCCGTTTGCTACAACCGCAGGTCATTGCGATCGCGGTGACGCGAACGTCAACCGATTGCATGCGTATCACTCTAGCCACCACCAGTGACAGGGCCAACAGCCTTCTCGGCTACCTACTGACCCTTCGGCCACTGGCATCTGACGGCTCAGAAGTTCCTAGCGCCTCGCGAGCCCCCGGCCCTCCTTCGGCCGTCTCGCATCGCCACCGCCCCGCCTGCGATGACTGCCACCAGCACCAGGCTGCCCACCACCGCATAGGTTCCCAAGCGGACGGCCCGTTCCTGCGGGGTTTCGCCGAGCGGGAGCTGGGCCACGGTGGGGGCCTCGGCCTGCCAGGCGCCTTCGTTGCTCGGCACCGGCTGCTCGATCGGTTTGTCGTCCTCCGTGAGGGCGCGTACGGGGTCGACGACGCCCCAGCCGACCAAGCGGTCGTGGCCGAGGATGGAGCGTTCCGCGGTCTGCATGATCTGGGCGGTGATCTGTTCCTGCGTCCAGTCACGGTGTTTGGCTTTGATGAGAGCGGCGACCCCGGCGACGTAGGGGGCGGAGAAGCTCGTGCCGTTGTCGGCGCAGTGCCCCCCGCCGGGGACGGTGGAGATCATGTCAACGCCGGGGGCGGCGACGTCGACGAACTCGCCGGACTGGGAGAAGGCCGCGCGTTCGTTGTTGCGGTCGGAGGCGGCGACCGCTAGGACACCGTCGTACGAGGCTGGGTAGGTCTCCTTTGCGTTGCCGTCGAGGCCGTCGTTGCCCGCCGAGGCGACGATGACGATGTTCTTGGCCAGGGCGTTGTCCACGGCTC
Source organism: Streptomyces dysideae (assembly GCF_001514305.1). Lineage (GTDB taxonomy): Bacteria > Actinomycetota > Actinomycetes > Streptomycetales > Streptomycetaceae > Streptomyces > Streptomyces dysideae. The sequence goes on along the minus strand of NZ_KQ949080.1, from coordinate 323,440 downwards.
CTTTCAGTGTGGAGGTGGAGTTGATCGGGTTGACCGTGTCCTGGGAGATATTGATGACGTCGGCCCTGGCCTCGTTGGCGGCGTAGTCGATGGCATCGGCCAGGGTGTCGGTGTCGCCGTGTCCCTCGGCGTCGTTCTGCTGGATCGGGATGATCGTCGCCTCGGGGGCGAGGCCGACGAAGCCCGTGCCCTTAGCCGGCCTGGCGGCGATGATTCCGGCGACCTTCGTGCCGTGGCCCACCACATCGGTGGTGCCGTCCTCGCGGCCCCGCTCGATCTTGTTGCCGTTGTCGTCCTTGAGGTTCGGCGGCAGGTAGTTGGCGCCGCTCTTGGTATCCACCGCCGGGGCGAGTTGGCGGTTCTTGACGTCCACACCCGTGTCGATGACCGCGACGCGCACACCCTCACCCGTGGACTGCTTCCACAGCTCGTCCAGCATGACCCGCTGCAGCGCCCAGGGGCGGCCCTCGTACGTCTTGCCGGGGAAGGTGCACTGATCGGCCGCACTGGCAGCGGAGACGGCTGCGGCGGCCGTGGGAGCCAGAGGTATCCCGACGAACGTGACGGCGGCAGCGGCCGTTCCGGCGAGGAGGCAAATGTGGCGCAAGTGGGGCCAACGACGATGGGTATGCATTACTCGGCCTGCCCGCTCACGAGCCCTGCGGCTGTCGTGCCGCGCCCGTCGACAGGCGCGGTCCCGTCGGCAGGAACGCGGACCAGGCGGCCGGGATCGGGGCCGGTGTCACGTCCTTGTAGCCGAGGCGGTTCTGCGCCTGCTGCGCCTCCTGCAGCGCCGCCTCCCGCTGCTCCCGTTTCTCGGCGGCCGAGCCCGAGGAGCCGATGCCTGCGTCGTCCGTCTCGCTGTCGCCGTTGGACTGCATGGCGTAGCGCAGGCCGGTGTCGGTGACCAGGAAGAAGAAGCCGGAGCGGGTCGACGATCCCGTGAACTGGCGGAAGAACTGGCCCGAGCCTGGTGTGACGTACGCGCTGCTCGAACCGGTGGGAAGCGGGGCGGGAAAGTCCTTGCCCGCCCAGGTGCTGAGGGTCGTGGCGCCCTGCTTCTCCTCGTCCACGTCGCGCAGGACGTTGCATACCGTGTTGCGGCCGCTCTCGTCGGTGCTCGGCGAGTTGACCGGCTTCGGCTCCTGCTGGGGCCAGGTCTTCTCCGCACCAAAGGGTGTCCCGGGCGTGAAGCTGCCAGGGCTGACGGGCATGGCTCGGCCTGCCTGCCCGAGACTGATCAGGTCCTTGCTGCTGAGCAGGAGCTTTGCCATGAAGTCGGAGACCGGCGCGACCCGTCCACGTAGGACGACGTACTTCTGGATCCTGGTACCGGACGTTGCTTCAAGGACCGTGCCGACCTTGTTCGCCGCGGTCGGCAGCTGGCCCTGGATCCCGGCGTCGGCGCCGGGGGCGTCCAGGATCTTTGGGAAGGTGATGGTGTCGCCCTCGTGCAGGGTCCTCAGCCAGCCGGCGGACACCCGCTGAGGCGTGCGGCCCTCGCCGACGACCTGGCGCAGCAGCAGTTCCTCGTTCTGGACGGGGTACGCCGTTCCCTCGGCGTCGACGACGTAGCGGGTGCGGTCCGGACCAGGGCCTTCCACGTACATCAGCTCGCCGCCGCGCAGACGCTCCTTGCCTTCGGTCCGGTCCATGTCGCGCTGGGCGAGGATGAACGCGGCCTTCTGGATGGCCCGGCCGCCTTCACCGGGTCGCTCGCAGACCGCCCAGCGCTTCTTCGATCCGGCTTCGTCGGCGTCGGGCAGACGGTCGGGGGCATAAGGGATGCCGAGCGTGGGACCATGCGGGATCTTGCCGTTGTCGAGCACCGACTCGTCGACGTTGATGACCTTGCCCTTGTCCGGCGTCAGTAGCAGCTTCGCCGAGGACATGTTCAGCACGGGGTGCAGCTGTGTCTTGCCGTCGGTCTTGAGGATCACGTACCGGGTGGTCGACTTGCTGGAGATGATGATGTTCTCCCCGGCCTTGTCCCAGCCCTGTGGCGCGGCGGGCTTGAACATGCCCCAAGCCCCGAAGCCCGCGAGCAGGACCGCGGTGACGATCGCTCCCGGCACGACCGCGCGCAGGGGGCGTGGCCACCCCTCCTCCGTGCCGTTCGGGTTGGGCTGCAGGAACTGCCCGACCAGGCGCCGACGCGCGAAGGTGTAGGCGTTGAGCTCATCCCGCCGTGATGCCATCGTTCCGCTGCCTCTTTCCCCCGCTGATTGATCTGGTCTGGTACGAGGAGCTGATCACGACGAGAGCGAACGCATCTGGTGGTATGCCCCGAACACCGCAAGACACAGCGGCAGCAGCGTCAGCAGTACGAAGCTCTCGGCGATCTCCAGGAATCGGCCCCAGAACGGGGTGACCCCCTTGCTCGGCACAACCAGCGCGATCGCGGCGAGCGCCCCGGCGACGACGGCCACCGCGACCGACAGCCAGACCAGCCTGATGTTGAGCGCCGAGCCGTCTCCCCGCAGCGCCTCAAGGACCATCCACCCGGGCGGGTTGAGGGAGAGGCCGAGTCCCAGGAAGACCAGCGCGGCAAGCCCAGCGGTCAGCGTGCAGGCCACCTGGACGGTGTGGCGGAACAGATGGGCGCGCATCAGCAGGGCCAGCCCCGTGGCGAGCGCGAGCAGTTGAGCCCATACGTCGTCGGAGAACCCGAGTACCGCGGCCGCCCCCGTCGCGACCAGCGCACAACCGCCGACCAGGCCGAGCAGCAGCTCGTGGCCGCGCCGCGCCTGAGCGGCGATGCGCTCGGCGTCTACCGCGGCGGACGACCCGGCGCCATCACCATCGTCATCAGCATCGCCGTAGCCGCCGCCGACCGCGGTGCGCGGCGGGTCGAAGCCGATGGGAAGGCGAGCGAAACGCGTGGCGAGGCCCGGCAGGAAAGCGAGGGAGCCCAGGGCGAGCGGAGAGCAGACCGCCGCGGTCTCGGCCGGCCTCATGTCGGTGAGGATCGACACGAACGTCAGCAGCATGCCGACGGCCGAAGCGAAGACGAAGGCGACGAAGGGGCCGTCGCCGCTCGGCGTGAGGATCACCAGCAAGACCGAGCCCACCAGCACGGCGGTGCAGGCGAGCAGGAACTGCAGCCTGCCGATGCCCTCTCCGGCCGGCAGCGCAACCAGTCCGCTGCCCGCGATTCCCAGGTTCGCCAGGGCGCCGATACCGAAGGCCACCGACGAACCGCGGTCGCCGTACACCCGGGCCCGTACGGCGGCGATCGCCAGGAGCACCACGCCCGAGACGGCGGCCACGACGCCCGCGAGCCCGTGCATGTCGTGGCGGACGTCGGAGCTCCAGGCCACGAAGGCGAGCAGCATCAGCAGCACCGAGCCGCCGAAGAGGCCTGCGGTGCGCAGGAGTTCGTCGTTCCACAGGGCGCGGTCGCGGGTGACGGCGCTGGCGGTGGCGTGCGAGACGTCGTCGAACACCGCGGGCGGCAGCGAGTCGGCGAAGGGGCGCAGCAGGAGAAAGTCGCCATCGGCGATGCGCTGTGCGGCGAGTGAGCGCGCGTCGTCCAGCACCGTCCCGTCACGGCGCACCAGGTGATACCCGACCGGGGCGCCAGGCGCCGGACTCTGCCCGGACAGGCGCAGGATCTCCGGGAAGAGGTGCGCGAGCGGAATGTCATCGGGCAGCGCCACATCGATACGGCTGTCGGGTGCCGCCACGATGATCCGGCGGAAGCCGGTGCTGCGAGCGGTCGGCATCCCGGGTCCCCAATGCTGCCCCGGCCCCGGATGGCCCCCTGGTCCCGGGTGACCGCCGGTGTTCCCCGCCGCTCGAACTGTCGCAGGCACGTACTTCTCCCCCTCCCGGTGCTTCTCAACTCGCGGGCCGCGCCCCTGTCCCGTTCGCGTGTCCGCTCGCATTCCGGTTCCGAATTACCGTGAATGACCGCGAATCCATTGATTATTCGCGGGTGCGCACACGCGTGGCGCCACCCTACCGTCCGCAAAGTCAGTGCCCGCCAGTAGGATCCGGTCCGGATGGAGTCGGCGCCACGGGGGTGCGGACAAGGGCTCTTCAGTCCGCGAGGGGGACGGGTCAGCTTTGAGCCAGATCGTCGTCAAACGGCCACCGAGGGCCTTGCCCACCGAGGTGCCCGCCGATCCAGTGCAGTTGCAATCCCCACCCGAGTTGCCCAGAGGGCAACAGGAGGGCGCACTGATGCAGCTGCTGCCCATGCTGGGCATGGGCGGTTCCGTCGTCTTCTTCTTCATGACGCCGAACCCGGTCATGCGCATCATGGGCATGGTGATGATCGCGTCGACGATCGCCATGGGCATTGCCATGCTGGTCCGCTACCGGCGGGGCACCCAGGGACAGCTCGCCGACATGCGGCGGGACTACCTGAAATACCTGGCCAAAACCCGTCGTTCGGTGCTGCGTACCGCGCGGTTGCAGCGCGACGCTCAGTTCTATCTGCATCCATCTGCTGAACAGTTGTGGGCTCTGGTCGCCGAGGGCAGTCGTATCTGGGAGCGGCGTATCAGCGACGACGACTTCGGCCAGGTGCGGATCGGTCTCGGTAGCCAGCAGCTCGCCACCGCGCTGGTCGCGCCCGAGACCGCTCCGGTGGACGAGCTGGAGCCGCTCACCGCCGGGGCCATGAAGCAGTTCCTTCATGCGCACAGCACGGTCGAGGGCCTGCCCATGGCGATCTCGCTGCGGGCCTTCTACCACCTCACCCTCAGCGGGGACGAAAGTCACGTCCGGGCGTCGGCGCGCGCCATGGTGGCCTCCCTGGTCTCCCTGCACTCACCGGACGACCTGGTCGTCGCCGTGGCGGCCGGGCAGGACGCGGCCCCGCACTGGGAGTGGGCCAAGTGGCTGCCCCACGTCCAGACCGACGGAAGCGACGGAGCAGGCAGCCGCCGTCTGATCACCACGAGTGCGCAGGACCTGGAACTGCTGCTCAAGGAGCAGCTCGAAGGCCGGCCCCGGTTCCAGGCCGGCGGCCAGCCCCTCCTGGAACAGCCGCACATCGTCGTCGTGCTCGACCAAGAGACACTGTCGCCGCTGTCGGCGCTTGCAGCGACCGAAGGGCTTCAGGGAGTCACAATCGTCGAGGTCGTGCCGGGCAGGCTCACCGGGGCACGCGGCGGCCTCTCGGTCGTGGTGCAACCCCAGTCGCTGCGCCTGGAGTCCGCCGACGGCCTCGTCTATGAAGGCACGCCCGACCGCCTCAGTCCCGAGGCCGCCGAGGCGCTCGCCCTCCAACTCGCGCCGCTGTACATGGCGTCCGGCGGCGACTCGGACGAACCGCTGCTCGCCAACCTGGAGTTCACCGATCTCCTCGACCTGGACGACGCGGAATCCGTGGATGTCAGCCGCACGTGGCGCCCGCGTTCGCGCACCGAGCGCCTGCGTGTGCCGATCGGTGTCGGCGAGGACGGCACCCCGGTGATGCTGGACCTGAAGGAGGCCGCGCAGGACGGCATGGGCCCGCACGGCCTGTGCGTCGGTGCCACCGGCTCCGGCAAGTCGGAGCTGCTGCGCACCCTCGTGCTGGGCCTCGCGGTGACCCACTCCTCGGAGACGCTGAACTTCGTCCTCGCGGACTTCAAGGGCGGTGCCACCTTCGCCGGCATGGCGGATCTGCCGCATGTCGCTGCGGTGATCACCAACCTCGCGGACGATCTGACTCTCGTGGACCGCATGGGCGACTCCATCCGTGGCGAGCTCAACCGACGCCAGGAGCTGCTTCGCAAGGCGGGCAACTTCGCCAACATCCATGACTACGAGAAGGCCCGCTCGGCCGGCGGCGCCCTGGAGCCGATCCCGTCCCTCGTCCTGGTCATCGACGAGTTCAGCGAACTCCTCGCCGCCAAGCCGGACTTCATCGACATGTTCGTCCAGATCGGCCGCATCGGCCGCTCCCTGGGCGTCCACCTGCTGCTCGCCTCGCAGCGGCTCGAAGAGGGCCGCCTGCGCGGTCTGGAGACCTACCTGTCGTACCGCATCGGACTGCGCACGTTCTCCGAGGCCGAATCGCGCGCCGCCCTCGGCGTGCCAGACGCGTACCACCTGCCGAACGTCCCGGGCTCCGGCTACCTGAAGTACGGCACCGACGAAACGGCCCGCTTCAAGGCGGCCTACGTCTCGGGGGCGCACCGCCCCGCCTCAGCCCGGGCCACAGCAGGGGACGGTCAGCTGCCGGTGGACCGCCGTCCCGTGCCCTTCACCGCGGCCCCCGTGCCGGTCCAGTACGCACAGTCCGATCCCCGGGCGCAGGTGCCGGACCCGCGGGCAGGCGGGGACGATGCGCTGACCGACACGGTGCTCGACGTGATCGTCCGGCGGCTCGCCGGACAAGGTCCGGCCGCACACCAGGTGTGGCTGCCCCCGCTGGACAACCCCCCGTCGCTGGACACCCTGCTCCCCGGCCTCGCCGCGGAGCAGGGCCGCGGCCTGACCCAGCCCGGCTATGAGGGCGCGGGCCGCCTCATCGTGCCACTCGGTGTCGTCGACAAGCCCTTCGAACAGCGGCGCGACACGCTGTACCGGGACTTCTCCGGTGCCGCAGGCCACATGCAGATCGTCGGCGGGCCGCAGTCGGGCAAGTCGACACTTCTGAGGACGATCATCTCCGCGTTCGCGCTGACCCATACCCCGTACGAAGTCCAGTTCTACGGCCTGGACTTCGGCGGTGGCGGCATGTCTGCCGTCTCCGGGCTGCCCCACGTCGGCGGGGTCGCCTCACGCCTGGACCCGGAGCGGGTACGCCGCACGGTCGCCGAGGTGTACGGCATCCTGACGCGCCGCGAGGAGTACTTCCGCAGCGCCGGTATCGACTCCATCGCCACCTTCCGCAAGCTGCGGGCCCGCGGCGACATCCCGGTCGCGGACCAGCCCTGGGGCGACGTCTTCCTGGCCATCGACGGCTGGGGCAACTTCCGCACGGAGTACGAGGCCCTGGAAGCGGCCGTCCTCGACATCGCCTCCCGAGGCCTCGGCTACGGCATCCACCTGATCCTCACCGCCTCCCGCGCCATGGAGGTCCGTGCGAATCTCAAGGACCTGCTGATGAACCGCCTCGAACTGCGGCTCGGCGACCCCATGGACTCCGAACTGGACCGCAAGGCGGCCGGAAACGTCCCGACGGGGGTGCCCGGCCGGGGCGTCACTCCGGAAGCACTGCACTTCATGGCAGCGGTCCCCCGCATCGACGGCATCCACTCCGACAACGACCTCTCCGAGGCGACCGCCGCCATGAGCCGGGACGGGGCCCGCCACTGGACAGCACCCGGCGCGCCGGTAGTCCGCCTCCTGCCACGCCACGTGCCGCTCGCCGACCTGCCCGCCGCCCTTGCGGAGCCGGACCGTGGCGTCGCCTTCGCTCTCGACGAGAACAACCTGGAACCCGTCTTCGTCAACTTCGAACAGGACCCGTTCTTCCTTGTCTTCGGTGAAAGCGAGTCCGGCAAGTCCAACCTGTTGCGCCTGCTCATTAAGCAGATCACCGATCTGCACGACGGGGACTCCTGCAAACTCTTCGTCATCGACAACCGCCGCTCCCTCCTGGACGCGGCCCCGGCATCCCACCTCGCCGAGTACGTGCCCATGTCCAACGCCATGGACCACCACGTCCAGGCCCTGGCCGACCTCATGCGCCGACGCACACCCCCGTCCGACGTCACCACCGACCAGCTGCGGGCACGCAACTGGTGGAGCGGCCCGACGATCTACGTGATCGTCGACGACTACGACCTGGTGTCGACCTCCAGCGGCAATCCCCTCGCCCCTCTCACCGAACTCCTCCCGTTCGCCCGCGACGTCGGCATACGCTTCATCGTCGCCCGCAACACCGCAGGCGCCGGCCGCTCCTCCTACGAACCCTTCATGCAACGGATCAAGGAACTGGGCGCGCAAGGCGTCGTGCTCTCCGGCGACCCGAACGAGGGCGACATCCTCGGCAACGTACGCCCGCGCCCAATGCCGGCCGGGCGAGGGATCTTCGTCTCGCGGCGGCAGGGCAACCTGCTGGTACAGACAGGACTCATCGGAGAGGAAAGTCATCGCTGATGGCTCGGCACGCCCTGCCACCGGCGACCTGGGACCAGCCCTGGAGCGCGCCGCTCGCACCATCCATGCTTCCTGGCACGGCGAACCCGAGGTCCTCAAGGGCCACGTCCGCGCCATCGCCTGGTCGCCGGACGGTCGGCTCATCGCCACCGGGTCCGATGACCGCACGGTGCGCATCTGGTCATCCGCCACCTTTGAGGAGATCGCGATCGTGGGAGTGCACCAGGACAAGGTGGCCTCGATCGCCTGGTCCCGGGACGGCACGCGCCTGCTCACAGCGTCCTTCGACAGCACGGCCCGGGTGTGGCCCGCTGCCCCGACTTGAACCTCCTCGAAGCCGGAGCTCGCGGCCGGGTCTTCGGTGTCCTCAGTGACGACGAACGGCGACACCACATGCTGCCGCTGGACCCGTGATCACAACTGCGGCTCGACCGTCTCGACGGTCCGGTCGCCGGTGTGCACCAAGTACTCGTCCGGGTCGAGGTTCATCGCCTTCCACTCCGGCGAAGCCCAGTAAAAGCGCGTTACGGTCGGCGAACGTCTCCGGACCGTCGTAGGAGATGAGCCACACGAACTGGTTGCGCTCGCGGGTCCACCCAGGCACCTCCGATGGTGAAGCCCAACTCCAGGCGCAGCGGAACGATTTCCGAACGCCACCGCTGCACCCATTCATCGAGCATGCCCTCCCGTACCGTGTAGGTGCGCAGCTGGGTGGCCTTGGGCATGCGAGTCCCTCCCGAGTCGTTTCTCTTGAACCGCAGACTATGAGTCTGGCCCCGTCTCTGGGACATTGGCCGATCACCGTCAAGCACCGATGCGGCTGCCCCGTACACCATCAGCCTTCCGCCAGGCGAATGCGAGCGAGGATCTCTGCGATCTCGCGGGTGTCCTCGTGGGTCGGCCCGTACACGAGGCTCAGGTCCTCGTGCAGAGGCTGGAGGACTTCGAGCGCTTCGGGGACACGGTTCTCCGCGAGGAGGAGCATGCCGATGCTACGCCGCAGGTCCAGGGCCTCCGAGGAGGCGTCGCCGTCGGTTTGGCGGACTTGGTCCAGAACGGCCTGGAACTGTTTCAGAGCGGCCGTGGACTGGCCGAGTTCGGCGCGGCAGTAGGCCGCTTGGCGTCGGCATTCCAGGGCATCTGTGCTGTTTGGGCCCGCAGTGCGCGCATACGCATCGGCAAGCGCATCGAACTCCGGCAGCGCTCGGCGGAAGTCGCCACCGATGATCAGGACTGCGGCGCGCCGTTTGCGGATCCACAGGACGCGCGGATTCTCCGCGCCCAGCCCGGTGGCGGCCGGGCCGACCACGTCCTGGAGTACTTCCGCGGCCTGCGTGAACCGGCCCTTGTCCAGGAGGGCGTCGCACTGGGCGATAGCCGCCTTCATCGCCTCGAGTACCTGTGCGGCGACAGGGACGGGCTGCGCGGACAAGTCGAGGACGGTCGGCGTGGGAACGGGTGCCTGTGGCTGGGGTCGCGGGGCGTAGGGCCTGCGGTAGAGCTGCGTGGGATCCGGGGTGTGGGCCGGGCCGTGTTCCTCGGCTGCTTGCTTCTGGCCAGGGAGCGGAAGGTACGGCAGCACTGTGTCGTAGACCTCCTGGGCGTTGGTGGGCCGGTCCTCCGGCTTCTTCTCCAGGAGCGAAAGGGCCAGCTGCTCCAGCGGTTCAGGGATTTCGGGGCGCAGCTGCCGCAGAGGCATCGGCGTGCCGTAGACCTGCTGGTGCATCAGGTCGAACTCGCCGCCGCCCTCGAAGACCGGCTGTCCGCAGAGGAGCTCGTGGAGAACGCAGCCGAGTGCGTACAGGTCGCTCTGTGGGGTGGCCTGGGCGGCCTGGACCTGTTCGGGCGCCATGTACTGGCTGGTGCCGACCGGGTTTCCGGTGGAGGTGATGCGGGTGACGCCGGTGCGGAGGATGGCGGCGATGCCGAAGTCGAGGACCTTCACGGTGCCGTCCTCGGCGACCATGACGTTGCCCGGCTTGAGGTCCCGGTGGACGACGGGTACGGCGTGAGCGTGGGACAGCACCGTGCAGATCTGGGCCGCGATCGCGCATGCCCAGGCGACCGGGAGGGGCTTGGTGGGCTGGATGTACGCGCTCAGGGGGACGCCCTGCACCCACTCCATGACGAGATACAGCTGCTCGGTGGATTGGTCGAGTACGGCGTCGTAGACCTGCGGAACGCCGGGGTGCCTGATGCGGGCTGTGACGCGTGCTTCGCGGCGGAAGCGAAGAGCAAGTTCGTTGGATCGCTCGGCGGAAGTGATCGCGTCAGGGCGGATGCGTTTCACCGCGATTTCGCGGTCCAGGACGATGTCGTAGCCACGCCAGATCCGGCCCATGCCACCGCCGGGTACCTCGTGGGTCAGCTCGTACCGTCCGGAGATTGGTTCAGGCTGCACACGTCCCCCGTGCTGGTCACCGCGTCTTGACACGTCCGAGCGAACTGCTCTGGCGCGTTCAGTGTGGCGCGCGTGCCAAGTGATCGTCCAGACAGGCCGCCGGGCCTGGCCGAAACCGTACGGTTCACGGTTATCAAGCAGACACGGCGGCTGTCCGGGCTTCGGGTCAGGTCATGTCGTCGAGACCGGCGGAATCCCTGATCATGCGCCATGCGGCGCTGCGCGCGCTGCGGTTGAGCGAGCTGCGGAAGTCCGGCTGCGGGCTGAAGTACTGGCGGCCCATCTCCGCGGTGAGAGTGATGTGGTCCATCATTTTCTCCTCGAAGACCGGCTCGAAGACGTGCCCGAACTTCTCCTCCGACTCGTTGCCCAGCGCGGCCTGGCGTACGTCCTTGTCGGCTACGGCCTCCTCGAAGGCCGGCAGGACGTCCTGGGTGGTGAGCCCGGTGCCGAACTTGTCGTTGAACCGCTCGATCAGCTCCGAGAGCATGGACTGCTCCGGCTCCTTGGCGCCGCCCGAGCCGTCGCCCATGCCCTTCATCAGGGCGGGCCCTTCGGCGGTCAGGCTCTTGTCGTGCTCGCCGGTCTTCTGCACCTTCAGATGGGTGAGGTCGACCTGGCCTATGTCTACCCCGGCGTCCTCGCGGCGCGGCAGCCGGTTGAGGAGGTGGCGGCCGAAGAGGTAGAGGCGCTCCAGTTCAGGGTCGCTGTACGGCACGATCTGCGCGAGGAAGCCGTACATGCGCACGTAGCCGTTGAGGTCGGCCCGGAAGTCCTCCGCCTGCTTCAGTTTGTCCTTGTCGCCCTCGTCCTCCAGTAGTTCGGCGAACCGGTCCCGGGCAGGGTCGGTGAGCCGGTACAGCTCGGCGTGCAGCCTCTCCCACTTGGCGGTGTTGCCGGCCGCCTGGTCCTGGGCGGCCAGGTACGCCTCGACGAATGCCTCCATCTCCGCGTCGACGACGATCTCCGCCTTCATGACCTTGCCCTGCGCGGTGTAGAGCAGGTTGGGGTCGCTGGGCAGCGTCATGGCCTGTGCGAAGTACGGGATGAAGGCGCCCTGTACGTCGTCGGCGTCGTTGACGAAGTCCAGAACGGCGAGGTCACTCTGGGACTTGCGCTCGGCCGTCCGGTTGAGCCGGGAGAGCGTCTGCACGGCGGAGACGCCGCCCAGCTTCTTGTTGACGTACATCGTCGTCAGCAGCGGTTGGTCGAAGCCTGTCTGGTACTTCTCCGCGACCACGAGGATCCGGTACTCCGGTTTGCCGGGACCGCCGCTCTTGATGCTCTTGTCGTCGGCCCGAGTGTAGGCGAATGCCTTCGGAAGCGCGCTCTCGGCCAGCCCGCCGTTTTCCTTCGACTCGGTCCGCTCGTCCCCGTCGTAGGTCAGCGTCCCGGAGAACGCCACCAGTACACCGATGCCCTGGTAGTCACGGTCCCCGATGTACTTCTTGATCGAGCGCGCCATTTGCACCGCGCTCTGCCGGGAGGCCGTGACGACCATCGCCTTGGCCCGGCCGCCGAGACGGCCGGCGGTGTGCTCCTTGAAGTGCTCGACGATCACCTGCGCGTGCTGGGCGACGGTCGAGGCATGGGTGAGCGCGTACCGGGCGAGGAGCGGGTTCGCCTTCGCCGGGTCGACCTCCCGGTCGTCCGGGTTCTTGTTGACCAGTTTCCAGTACGTGTCGTACGTGACGTAGTTCTTCAGCGGGTCGAGGATGAAGCCCTCCTCGATCGCCTGCTTCATCGAGTACGTGTGGAAGGGCCGGTAGGTTTCCTTCCCCTCGACCATGTCGAGGGTCCCGAACAGCTCCAGCGTCTTCGCCTTCGGCGTCGCGGTGAACGCGAAATAGGACAGGTTCGGGCTCTGCCCGCGGTCCGCAGCGTTCTTCTTCAGCCGAGCCTCGGTGCTGTTCGCTTCCTTCCCACCATCCTCCGCCTCGACCTCTACGGCTCCGTCGTCCTCGGAGTCCGCGTCCAAGCCGAGGTCGCGCAGGGTCTTGCGGACGGCGGTGGCCGCGTCACCGGACTGCGAGGAGTGCGCCTCGTCGATGACGATCGCGAACCGCCGGCCCTTGATCTCTGTCGGCGTGCGCTGCAGGTAGTCGATGAGTGCCGGGAAGGTCTGCAGCGTCACGATGACGATCTTCCCGGTCTCCTGGGAGAGTGCCGCGGCGAGCTGCTCGGACTTCGCTCCGCCCTCCTTCTTCACCTTCACCACCAGGCCGGCAGTCTGCTCGAAGCTGCCCACCGTGTCCTGGAGCTGGCGGTCCAGGACAGTGCGGTCGGTGATGATGACGACCTTGTCGAAGACCGGCTTGCCCGGCAGCAGACCTGCCGCCACCGCGTCCGGGGCGAGCATGGAGGCGTCGGTGAGGGTGTGCAGGGACGACAGCCGGTGGGCCAGCCAGGCGATGGTGTTCGACTTGCCCGATCCGGCCGACGCCATCACCAAGTAGTTGTGCCCGGACCCGTGCCGGGCGGCGTGCGAGGTGAGCTCGCGTACCGCGTGCCACTGGTGGAAGCGGGGGAAGATCAGCGACTTCTTCGCCTTGCCCTCGCCGTCCGTCTCCTTGTGGAGGTGAACGAACCGCTCGAGCAGCTCCAGCCAGTTGTCCCGCTGCCAGATCTGCTCCCACAGGTGCGAGGTCGCGTACGTACCCGGCTCGGTCGCCGACGGATTCCCTGCACCACCCGGGTGACCGGGGCCCTCCGAGCCGGTGTTGAACGGGAGGAACCAGGTCTTCTCTCCCCGCAGCTGGGTCGCCACGAAGACCAGGTCCGGGTCGACCGCGAAGTTCGCGACCACCCGGCGGGTAAAGATCAGCTCACTGGGATCGCGCTCGGTGCGGTACTGCTTCTTCGCGTCTTCCACGTTCTGCCCGGTGAGCGGATTCTTCAGCTCGGCGGTGGCGAGCGGGATCCCGTTCAGGAAGAGGGTGAGGTCGAGCCGGTGACCGCGGTCCGCCTGCTTGGTGGCGTACTCAAGCTCCCGGACGACTGTGAGCCGGTTATGGTGGTAGTTGGCGAGAATCGACTCGGACTCGACGAGCGATGGCTTGAAGTACGCGAGCCGGATCCGGACACCCTGGTCCTTGACTCCATCACGGAGCACTTGGAGCACACCGCCGTCAGCGTCGGCGATCGCTCTGTCGAGCCGCTTCACGAACCCGCGCTGAGCGGCATTCGGATCTCCGCCGTAGTAGCGGAGCAGCTCGTTCCACGGGGTGGGCTGCGTGGCCCCGATGAAGGTGAACAACTGGTTGGTGTCGAACCCGAGCTCGGGCCGGTAGCCAGTAGGGCTCGCCTCTTCCCAGCCGTGCTCGCGCAGAGCCGCGACTATGGCATCGCCGAAGGCGGACTCGTGATGGACAGGGCTCATAACGCGATCAGTCCTCAATTCCTCGTCCGCTTGCGGTGGATACGTCGAACTGGCCGGTTACGGCTGCGGTGATCAGAGCCTGGCGGCGCTCAGAGAGCAAAGTGAGCTGCCGCGCAATGAGCAGCTCGCGCTTCTGGCTGTGCAGCTCGATATCATCGCAGTCACGCGAGATGCGTTGTTGTTCAGAAATGTCCGGTAGCAAGAGTGGCATGTTGAGCAGGATCGAACTGTTCAGATTCGCCATTGTGCTTCCCACCGAGTGCAGCTGGAAGTAGTGACGCACAGCAGGAATGGCCAGATATCGGCGGAGGTATCCGGCATGGAATGCTTCTCCCTCGAACCGGACACGAAGCGAACCGGTACCGCAGATCCAACCTTCTTGAGCGTCAGCAACAATACCCGCACGCCCCAATTCTCCTCGGCGTCCGAAAACCACATCTCCCACGCGCAGAATGTGGCGAGAAAGCCGTTCACGCACGGCATCGCTGATGGTGACACTCCGGTCCGCGACCAAGCCTTGCTGCCGGATGTTGGCTGGATTGATTACGGGCCAACCGTCTTCGATGTAATCCTCGGCATGCAGTTGACTCCCGAACGGCCCTGTTTGAACCTCACAGTCAACATTACGAAGACGCCCTTGTCGCCATTCACTTGGAATGAGTCCAAGTGGTGAATACTCGGCGCGTTTCCCGCCACTTCGTACGCCGCCTCGCACTGCGTTGTCGAGACGAGATTGCATGCGCTCGCGCAGCAATTCCAGACTCTTGTTGCGCAACATGGCCAGCTGATCAATGCGCGCTGTCTCAGCGTCGAGGAATGCCGCGATCCGCGCCTGTTCGTCCACCCTAGGCAGGGCGATCGGCAGCGCCCGTACACGCTCAGCACTGATGTGATAAATATTCGCTCCTGTCGCCACAGATGCGAACACCCCGCTACCAAAAGCAGAGCGGGCCCACCACTCTAGGAATCGCCCCTCAGTAATTCCCTCTCTCGGACGCAACCGCAGGAGCGTGTTCTGAAAGCAAACCACGCCTTCCAACTCGCCCCGCCAGACTGCTGAAGCACCCACGGAGCCAAGGCTCCCGCTGCCTTCAGTGACGAGGACGTCACCAGGGCGGAGGGAAAAAACCTGCTGTTCCGCCGGAGTGAAGTTCATCTGCTTCACGTCGCTAAGATCGAGCACACCATCCTTCACGTTCGCCGCGCGCAGGTACGGGACCATGTGAGGTCCAGAGTCGTGCTGCGGTGAACGCTGTCGGCCCAAGGCGACCTCAGCGGCCCCGCGGACCGTGGTCGTCCGGCTCATCCCGCCACCTCACCTAGCAGCGTCTGAATCTGCGCTTCAAGGGCCTTCAATTCTGCGTCGATCTCCGCCAGCGGCCTCGGCGGCTCGTACACATAGAAGTGCCGAGTGAACGGGATCTCGTACCCGACCTTTGTTTTGTCGTGATCGATCCAGGCGTCCGGCTCGTGTGGTAGGACCTCGCGCTTGAGGTACGCCTCGACGTCTTCCTCCAGCGGTACGTTCTCGTAGTCCCGCAGCTCCGGATCGGGTTCATGGGCTCCGCCCTTCAGCGTCTGGGCCTCACCCTCCGAGTCCCGTACCCCGACCGCGTCCCTTAGCGCCTTGTTGAACGGCGCGCCCGTGGGCCAGGTCAGCCCCGCCGCGACCACGGCGTCCTTCATCGCCACCCATGCTTCCGACTTTGTCAGCCACCGCTGTCCGATCACCGGCTTCAGGGCCTCGATGAACGCCTCGGCCTTCTCCAACTTCTGGACCGGCTTCGATACCGCGAGCGACGCGAGCACCGCCTCGGTGATCTCGAACCGCAGCTTGAGGGGCCGTTCGACCGTGATGCGGTGGTAGCCGAAGTCCTCGTTCTTGAAGACCTTGACCTTGTTGTACAGCGGGTGTTCGGGGTTGCTGGCGACGTCGAGAGCCTCGCCGTACAGGCGGGTCAGTTCCTCGATCTGCTTGTCGTCGATCTTCTTGCGCTTGTCCCCGAGGGACTTGCGCATCTTGATGAAGTGTTCGCGTGCGTCGAGGAGGACGACCTTGCCCTGGTGGCCAGGGGCCTTGCGGTTGGTCAGGATCCAGAAGTACGTGGAGATGCCGGTGTTGTAGAAGAGCTGGTCGGGCAGGGCGACGATGCCCTCCAGCCAGTCGTTCTCCAGGATCCATTGGCGGATCTTGGACTCGCCGGACTCGGCGGCACCGGTGAACAGCGGGGAGCCGTTGAAGACGATGGCGATGCGGCTGCCGCCCTTCCAGCGTCCCGGCTCGTCCGGTCCCTTCGGCGGCACCCACTCGGCGGGCTGGCGCTTGGAGAGCATGTGCTGGAGGAAGAGCAGGGAGCCGTCGTTGATGCGCGGCAGGCCGGCGCCGAAGCGGCCGCTCTCGCCAAGGGTCTCGTACTCGTGCTCTACCTCGTCCTTGACCTTCTTCCACTCCACGCCGAAGGGCGGGTTGGCAAGGAGGTAGTCGAACTTGGTGACCTTGTCGGGGTCGTCCCTGTCCTCCTTGTGTCCGTCTTTGCTGAAGGAGTTGCCGTACTTGATGTTGTCGGGGTCCTGGCCCTTGATCATCAAGTCGGAGCGGCAGATCGCCCAGGATTCGGGGTTGAGTTCCTGGCCGTAGACCTTGACCGTGGCGTCCTGGTTGAAGGCGCGGATGTGTTCCTCTGTGGCGGTGAGCATGCCCCCGGTGCCGCAGGCCGGGTCGAGTACGGTGCGCACCGCGCCGGGGATGGTGAGGGCGTCCTCGTCCGGGGCGATCAGGAGGTTGACCATCAGCTCGATGACTTCGCGCGGGGTGAAGTGCTCACCGGCGGTCTCGTTGGACTGCTCGGCGAAGCGGCGGATGAGTTCCTCGAAGACGTACCCCATCTGGTGGTTGGAGACCACCACCTTGGGCTGTCCCTTGTCATCGAGGACGAGTTCGCCGTTCTCGTCGCGCTCGACGGGACGCAAGTCCAGGTCGGCGAACCTTCCCATCACCTTGTAGAGCAGCTTCGCGTCATGGAGCTTGGTGATCTGGCGGGCGAACTCGTACCGCTCCAGGACCTCCTTGGCGTTGGGTGAGAACGCCCCGATGTACTCGATGAGGTGCTCGTCGGTGTGGCCCGCGTCGCTGGCAATCTTCTTCAGGGTGTAGGTACTGCTGTTGTAAAAGGTGAGGCCCGAGGCGCGGCGCAGCCAGCGGTCGGCGTCGATGTCCTCCTGGTCCTTCAATGCGGCGGCCTGCTCGACGACCTTGTTCTTGGTGGGCTCCAGAACACATTCGAGACGGCGCAGCACAGTGAACGGCAGGATGACCTTGCCGTATTCGGACTGCTTGTAGTCGCCTCGCAGGAGGTCGGCGACGGACCAGATGTGGTTCGCCAACTCCGTGTGCTTGTTGCTGTTCAACGCTTTCCTTCCACAGTTCCCACCGGGGTCAGGCTGGTTGGTGGAGTTCTGATGATGCGGTATGTCTCGTGCGACGTCTGGGAGTTCGCGTCAGGGAGTTGACGTGTGGCCGAAAGTCGAAGGTACGAGCGCTCCGCCGGTGAGTCCGACCTTGAGTTCCCGCGTCGTTTCGCTTGCGAGGCGAGCGGCGAGAGCTGCGGCCGCCCGCAGGGCGTGCAGGTGGCGGAAGGCTTGGCCGTACTCCCGCTGTTCGTTCAGCGGGATCAGGGGGACGCGCAGTCGGCGCGCGTCGATGCGCCTCATGGTGCTGCCCGTGGCCACGCTGTGGACGTTCTCGTCGGCCGAGAGGAACCCCGCGAGGAACCACGGATCCAGACGCTCAGGGTCGGGACGGAACAGCCACAAGCTGGGGCCAAGCAGGTTGCCCGCATCCTGGGCATCGGCGACGCGGGCGCGCGTGTCCAAGGGGCGCAGCATCTCCGGCAGGAGAATGTCGCCTTGCATGATTTCGATAGCCTTGGCCTCCTGGCCCTCGGCTACTCGTCCCGATGCGGCTTGTCCGGCAGTGACGTCCGCCGCGGTGAGTGCGCGTCGCCCGTCGCCGGGTTCGCGGCGGTCCGTGGTGCCGTGAGCTTGTGGGTTGCGCGTGGAGGAGGGTGCGCGCTGCACGCTCAGCGCTGCGCCCCGGGCCAGGTCGGCCACGGTCGCGGTACGCCAGGCGCGGGTCTTCTCTCCGACCATGGGCCAGGCGCCTTCATCGTTCAACGCGGTGAGTGTCGAAGCGGCTCGCGCCAGTTCGGTCCTCGCCTTGCGCATTTGCTCAGCGAAGCGTGCAGGGTTGACGGCGACTGTCGTGGCCCGGGTGTGCCGTGCCGGGGTGAGATCCGTGACGTCGTCGAGAAGGTCGACCACACCGACCGCGCGGGCGATACCGGGCTCGGTTTCGAATGTTTCCGAAGAGGTGACGAAGGCTCGCCACCGACGCGCGATGGCTTCGCGCAAGCCCTCTTCGTCGATCATTTTCTCGCCCCGGCCACCCGTGGCGCGTACGTCCGACAGCGCACCGGGAGCCGAGGCATCGAGGAACAGGATTGAGAGGCTCTCCGGCCGCTCGTGGACCGGCTTCTGTACGACCCACAAATGCAGGCCGACGTGGAGAGGCGGAGCGATGCCTGTGGGGAGGGCCACGATTGCTCGTACCGCGCCCCTGCGTACCAGCTCCGCTCGGACGCGGCGCCCGGAGGCACGTTCTGCCGTCCCGGGTGGCAGGACCAGTACGGCGTATCCGCCTGATGCGAGGTGGCTCAGGCAGTGCTGAAGCCAGGCCAGTTCGGGCTCTCCCTTCGGCGGAAGTCCGTACTCCCAGCGTGCGTCGTAGGCGAGTTCATCGTGGCCCCAGTCCCGATCGCCGTACGGGGGGTTGCACAGCGCGGCCTCGGCCTCGAGCTCTGGGAAGGCATCGTGGCGCAGGCTGTCGCCGTCACTCATGTGCGCGGCGGCCGAGGGGACGAGGACCCCGAGCCGCGCCAGGGCCTGCCCGGCCTGGGCCGGCATCACGTCCTGTCCGTACAGCGCGGTCGCGCCGCGCTCTGCCGCGGCGACGAGGAGGCCACCGGTTCCGCAGGCCGGGTCAAGGATGCTCTGGGGGTAGCTGTCTCCCGCGCCGGCCACGAGGTCGGCCATGAGCTCGACGAGCGCGGCGGGCGTCGCGTAGGCGCCACGCACTCCTGCTTCGTCCCGCGGCAGCTCGGCCAGTGCGTCGAGGACGGGGACGGCTCCGGTCTCGTGCACCCCGCGCACCACAGCGCGCAGTACGGGCTCATCGCCCCGCTCGAAGCCTGTCAGTGCCGCCCCTCCTGGCACTTCGGCAGCGTGATCCCTCATCACTGTCCCCATGGATGCGGGGAGAGCCTCGGCCGCACAGCCAAGCAACTCCTTCTGCCCCTTTTCTCCGATGCGCACGAGGGCCAGCACCACAGCGCTCATGCGCTGCGCGATCTCGAAGCCGTCCGGGTGCCTGCGCAGCTGAGCCTTGACGTCATCCAAGGGCGAGCCGACGGGCAACTGGCCGCGAGCTGCCAGCCAGCCTTCCACAGCCTGCAGGTCGTACAGCGGGCTGGCGTCGCTACCGCCGGCCGGGTCCGGGAAGTCCGCGTGCCGCCGCCGCCAGTTACTGACGGTGGCGCGCGTGACGCCCGCGAGACGCGAGATCTCGGCCGCGGTGACGAACGGAGCCGGTTCCGGCTTGTCAGGCATCCATGCTTCCCGTCGTTGGCTGAAGACGTGCTATCGAGCTGAAACCACTGTACACGGACCCCAAACCAAGGCAACAGATTTGACAGTGCTTTCACTGGATGCTTTTCTAGAGTCGCTTTCACTCGGCGTTTCTGGCCCCAGGACAGCCCGCTCACGCCTGTCCGGCCCGTGCATCACCTCACGTCGCTCCTGCCGCGCCCTGCACCGCCCCGATCCCAGAGCACGCGAACCCACCCCTCCTGGAGGCACCGTTGACCACCAGCACCACGAAGCGCACCCTGTACCGGCTCCCCGACGTCGCACCGACCCTCGACGCTATGTTCGACGCTCTCGACCACGACCACCTCGCATCCATTGGCGCCGACATCCGGATCCCCGAAGGACGGCTGACCGTGCCCTCGCTCGTGGTCACCGCGCCCATGGAGAAGGAGGAGGCGTCCTGGATCCCGGATGTCACTCGCACCACGGGTCTGGCATTTTCCGAGTCAGTGCGACGGCCGTCTTGCCTGCATCTGCTCGCGGTCGATGACCACGTTTACGCCATCGGCTACGACCAGGGCTTTCGTCTGATCCCCAACCGGCTGAAGGACAAGCGCTTCGGGCTCTCCTTCGCCATCCGTCAGGTGGACCCGATGCAGGTCCAGGACCTCGCCGCACAGGCCCTTGGGGTAGCCAGGACCGACATCACGATCGCTCCTGGCGGCGTGCCCGTACTCAGCCTCGGCGTCCAGGAGCACTCCCAGATCGTGCGTCGCCTGGGCGGCTATCTCGACGGCCGGGCGCTCACTCGGGCTCGCACCGGCCGCGGAGAGATCTTCAGCGCGGACGGTGGCTGCGGTCTCCGTCTCCCTCTCGGGATCGAGGCGGAGGACCTGGTAGCCGATATCCGCGAGATCGCTCGCGTGTGCCGCGAGGTGGCTCCCCAGCCTGCCCTGGAGTTCGTCGAGCACATCGTGCCCCTGAAGGACGACCCCACCGTGACCCGCTTGGAGCAGGCCCTCGACCAGGCCCTCGGTGAGCCTGCCGACGGCCGGATCGCCAGCACGATCCCCATGGACCACTGGGAGGACTGCACCGCCGCTCACGCCGTCCACATCAAGATCAACAGTTCCGAAGCAGGGCGCTTCGACCAGTTCGACCTGGAGTACGTGCTGCGCCGGGCTTGCATCCAGCGGGCAGGCCAGCGCTTGGAGGCCCTGAAGCAGGGCACGGTCAGCCTCTACCGTCACCACCGGGCCACGGCGCAGGACCTGCTCACCTCAACCACCGCCCTGCGCTGGATCGAGGCCAACCTCTCGCTCGGCTCCCGCCGCTTCTGCCTCCTGGACGGCGAGTGGTACGAAATCGGCGCGACCTACCTGGACGCGGTCAGGAGCAGCGTGGCGCGGCTCTTCGCCCCCGTGTCGTCGGTCAACCTGCCTCCGTGGCGGGCGGGCGACACCGAGCGCACGTACAACGCCCATGTCCCCGACCAGATCGATGACTACGTCTGCATGGACCGCAAGAACGCCAGGAACCCGCTCAGGCCCACTACCGAGTTCGAGGTCTGCGACCTGCTCACTTCCGACGGCACGTTGGTGATGGTCAAGCACGCGCACGGCGGGTCGGGCCCTCTCAGCCATCTCTTCAGCCAGGGACTCGTCGCTGTGCAGTTGCTGCAGAAGTCGGCCGAGGTACGTGCCGAGTTCGCCCAGCGGGTCTTCGAGGAGAGCAAGGGGAAGCACGTTCTTCCGGACGACTTCATGCCCAAGCGCGTCGTGTTCGCCATCCTGCTCAAGCACGGCACCACGCTGACGCCCGAGACGCTCTTCCCCTTCTCCCAGGTCACGCTCGCGCAGACTGCCAAGACGCTGGAGTCCTGGGGCGTGACGGTGGAAGTCGTCGGGATCCCGGAGGAGGCATCGGCAGCCGACGCCCGGCCGGAGTTCCGGGCGGCCGCATAACAGTCGCGCAGTGGGCTGCCGGCCCGAGCCCCGCCCACGACATCGCGGCTTCAGTCCCGGGCGAGTTGGCCGGTGGGCGTCCGGTCTCGCGGGGCCGGTACCGCAGGTGATGCGTGGGTGATGCGGTGGGTGAGGGCGGTGTTGCGGCGCTGGGTGCGATTGTTGGCCACCGCGCGCTCGACGGCCTCGCTCTGGCCGATGAGCATGACACCGTTGCGGGCGCGGGTGACGGCGGTGTAGAGCAGGTTGCGCTGGAGCAGCATCACTCCGGCGGCGCTGACCATGGGGACGATGACGTAGGGATATTCGCTGCCCTGGGAACGATGGACGGTCAGCGCGTAGGCATGGACGAGCTCGTCGAGGTCGGTGAAGGGGTAAGTGGCCGCCTCGCCGTCCTGGAAGGTGACCGTCAGCTGGTGTGTCTCGGTGTCGATGGCGGTGACGGTGCCGCTGCTGCCGTTGAAGACCCCGGTTTCGCCACGGCGGGGACTGTTACGGACCTGCTGCACCCGGTCGCCGAGGCGGAAGGCAGTTCCGCCGTGAAAGTACTGGGGCTTGTCCTCGGCGGGCGGGTTGAGAGCCTGCTGCAAGCGCAGGTTGAGGTCGGTCATGCCGGCGATGTTCTTCTTGCCGGGGCACAGGACCTGGATGTCCTGCGGGCGGATGGCGAAGTGCTGCGGCATCCGGTGGATGACCAGGTCCACCACGCGCTGCGCGATGTCCTCGGCGGTGGGTACGGGCCGGTTCCAGAAAGCCTTGGGGTCGTCTCGCGGGAGTTCGCCGCGCAGGATGCGGTGGGCGTTGAGGACGATCGCGGCGCTGTCGTCGTGCTGGCGGAAGACCTTGGTGAGCCGGGTGCGCGGGATGTCCTCGACGTCGAGGAGGTCGCGCAGGACCCGGCCGGGTCCGACGCTGGGCAGCTGGTCGATGTCGCCGACGAGCAGGAGGTGGCAGCCGTCGCGGACGGCGGCGAAGAGTCTGCGGGCCAGGGCGAGGTCGAGCATCGACGCCTCGTCGATGACCACGAGATCCGCACTCTCCAGGACGCCTGCGTGAGTCGCCGTCGGGCGGTCTGATCAACCGGTGCACGGTCATGGCCGCCTGGCCGCAGGTCTCTTCCAGTCGTTTGGCGGCCTTCCCGGTCGGGGCGGCCAGGGCGACGACCGCACCGGCCTCGTCGGCGAGTTCGACCAGGGTGCGCAGGGTGTGCGTCTTGCCGCAGCCGGGGCCGCCGGTCAGCATGGACAGTGGGCGGGTCAGGGCGGCGATAATCGCCTGGTGCTGCTCGTCGGTCAGCCCGGAGGTCTCCTGCCCGGTCAGCGCGGACACGCGCTCCGTCCATGGGGCCAGGTCGGCCAGCGCCGGCGTGGATGTGAGCAGGCGCCGTACGTGGAAGGCGAGTTGCGTCTCGTCCCGGTGCCTGCCCGGCAGCATGGCGATCTCGGTGTCGGCCAGTGCCCCGGTACCGTCCAGCACGGGCAGCGGCAGCGTCTCGGTAACCACCTCGCCCCGGCCGCGCAAGGCCTCCAGAGCGTGGCGCAGTACCGCGTCGTCGAGGATCTCCGCGGTCGCCGGGTCGTCATCGGTCAGCAGGCGATCAGGACGCGCACCGGCAGATGGCAGTGACCGCTTGCGCCTGCCTGGTCGAGTTCGTGCAGCAGGGCGGCCTCAAGGCGGGCGTCGCTGTGCTTGGGGATGCCGACGGCGAGGGCGATCCTGTCGGCATTGTGGAAGCCGACGCCTTGTACGTCCCGGCACAGCTGGTAGGGGGTGCGGCGGACGATGCGCATCGGGTCGTCGTCGGTGTCGGCGTACGCGGTGTAGACCTTCACGGCGAGCGCCGGGGTGATCTCAAGCCCCTGCAGGAACACCATGATCCCGGCGATGGCCTTCTGCTCCTGCCAGGCCGCCGTGATCCGGCCCAGGCGGACCTGGCCGATCCCGTGGACCTCCAGGAGCCGCTGCGGTTCGGCGTCGATGACCTTCAGGGTCTGCTCGCCGAACGCGTCCACGATCGCGGACGCGAGAATCGCCCCGATCCCACGGATCATGCCCGAGGCGAGGTAGAGGCGGATCGCCCGCTCGTCGGCCGGCATCGTCCGCTCGCACCGCTCGGCCCTGAACTGCCGCCCATGGCGCGGATGGCAGGTCCACCCGCCGTGCACCCGCAGGCTCTCCCCGGGCCGCGCCCCGAAGAGCGCCTTGCCGATCGCGGTGACGTTCTCCTCGCCGTCGAGGGTGGTGGCCAGCCGCAGTACTGTGCGCTCGTCGTAACTGATGTGCAGCAGATGATCGACCACGCCCTCGATCACATCCGGGGCGTCCAGCGGTACTTGGTCGGGCACGCGCATCATCTCCAGCAGTGCGTACGGCTATGGATCACATGATGTCGCCGGGGTGCGGCACGGCCAGCATGCGTCTCAGGACAGCGGCCTGTCGCGCGCTTGAAGGATTCTCCTCACCCCCAACGAGCGAAAACACCGGAGCTTACGGCCGTACGCCCGGCACAGCAGGCGAGACACGTCCCCGGTGGGACCGGCACCAGCCGCGCCCGCCCCTCAACCGCCACGGTGGCGTAAATGCGCAGGTCAGCGCCGTGGGCATGACCAGCCATGTTTGGTGGCTCCTGCCGGGGACTCGAACCTGCGGCCAAGCACCGTAGGCCTACCGACTCAACCGGACGACCGTCTGGATCACCAGCTGCCCGCCCCCGACCGACTGCTTCCCTGCTCCCATGTTCTGGGTCCGCCGCCAGGAATTCGAACCTGCCACCGCTCGCTCGGCACCCCGCCTGACGAGCCAAGTCACGCCCCGCCAGCCGCTCCCCCATTTCACAACCGTTGCACAATCACGCGGGAACTCCCGGGAACCCGCAGGTAGAAGCGGGAACCTCCTTCCAGCAAAAAATGGCTCTGCCCCGGGTGAACTCCCAGGTCAGAGCCATAAAAGCAGACGAGTCGGGCTGTACGCCGGGTTCTGTTCCGCTTAGGGAACGATCACGCTCTGACCTGCATGTTTACGGGTCTCCGGCGGCTGGTTTCGCCCTCTGGGACTTCTCAGGGACTTTCGGCCGAGTCCGTGAACCACGCCTCGATGGCGGACAGTCCCCGCGCGCCAGCCTGCGGCATGAAGTGCGTGTACGTCCGGAGCGTGAACGCCGGGTCGGAGTGCCCCATCCACTTCGCAAGCGAGACGATCGACTCACCGGCTTCGAGCATCACGGATGCGTACGTGTGGCGCAAGACGTGGAAGCCGTGCTCGCGGCTCGGCTCCCATACGCGCGACGGCTTCTCGCCCGGCTGACGCTCGGGCAGCGGCGGGATGACGCCCACTTCGGCGAGCGCGGGCTTCCAGGCCTTAGTGTTCCAGGTGGTGCGGTTGATCGCGCCGCGCCGGCCGGTGTACACGAGCAACGGGACGGTGACCTTCCGCCGGTCCTCGCGCGCGAGGTCAGGCTCCTCGGGGTCCAGCCACGGCAGGGTGACGTCGATTGGTTCGAAGCGTTCTTGATGAGTGAGGAGTCGCTTCGCGAGCGTCTTCGGCAGCGGCACATCGCGTTCCTTACCGCCTTTGGGCGGACCGAAGTACAGCCGTGACTTGTACATGAGGATCTGCCGCTCCACGTGGACGAAGTCGCCACGGATATCACCTGGGCTGAAGCCGAACGTCTCACCCTGTCGAAGTCCGCATCCGACGCCGAGGTCGAGCGCGATCTGGTAGCGGTCGGCCAGCGCCTCCCGCACCGCGTCGACACGGTCCTGCTCCCAGGCGCGAGCCTTGCGCTCCGGCTTCTTCGGCGGCTTGATCGAGCTGTTGCCCTTGCACGGGTTGCGGTAGAGCCGCTTGTCCTCAACCGCGGCCTGCATGATCGCCTTGAGGTACACCCACGCGACATAGGCGGTACTCGACGCCACCGCCCTCTGCACGTCGGCCGACCACTTGCGCAGCTCCGCGACGCCGATGTCCCTGAGCGCCAGATCTCCAAGCTGCGGCAGCACCTGCCCCCAGATCCGGTGCCTCATGCTTTCCAGCGTCTGGGCGGGATGGACCTGGGACGGCCACCAGTGCTTCTCGACGTACTCACGGAGACTGATCGCGCCGTCTCGCGCGTCGACGAAATCTCCTCGACGCGTGTCGGTCTGTGCCTCGGCCAGCCACGCCTTGGCGTCCGCGACCGTATCGAAGGACCGGTCACGGACCCCCGGTATCCCTTTGACACGGTAACGCGTGCACTTGCCCCAGAGCGCAGTGCGTTCGCGCTTGCCCGTCTCCTTGTTCGGCCGCTTCTTGAGCCATCGGTCCTCGATGTAGCCCGCCATGCGCGTCTTCTCCTTGGCCTGGTCATGGTTCTCTCGGCACGACCTGCGTCGCGATCAGACACACAGACGATCTCCGTGCGCATGAAATTCCGAGTGCTGCTGAACTCCTCGGAACCGTTCTCCCAGGTCAAACAGCCCGGCGTCGTTCGCGCTGCTGCGGCGCCTTGCTCAGCGGATTGAGAGCCGGGTTCGACCGCGAGTCCGCCTGCTGCTGTTCGTTGAGCCACGCATCAAGCAGGTCCCGGCGGTACATGACCCTCCCGCCTGGCCCCATCCGGAAGCTGGGCGGCCCTTGCCGGCGGTGCCGCCAGACGTAGAGGGTGTTCACCGAGATGCCCATGTACTTCGCAGTGTCCTGAACGCTAAGGAAGGCAGCCTCAACGGCAGGCTTGGACTGTTTACGCATCGCGTGTCTCCGGGATAAGCGCTGCCAAAGCAGCGGACGGTCCGTCTTCCCGCCTACCGCGCGGCGAAGCCGCACGGAAAGTTGCTGGCGAGCAGGATCAGAATCCGGAGGATCAGCGATTTGGTGCAGCTGTCCCGTGGTGATAGAGCAAGGTATGCGGCCGTCATCTGCTGCTTCCGCCCCTGCCCACTCACACATCGTCGGCCTCCGGTCACTCGTCTCCCGACCGATGCCGGCCGACGCACGAGGAGCGCAGGTCCGCGACCTACCCACCCTCACCGGGGCCTTTCACCTTCGCTGAATGACCACCGACCAACCCGACCGCGTACCCCGGCAAGGTCCTGCTGAGGCTGGAAACCCACCAACGACGCGCTCATGGACGTCACCGCGCACCTCGGCCTCAACAGGGGCCGCAGCAAGCACGGAGGCATCACGGGGACTCTGTCTCCCCTGCCCCTTCTCCTTCGATGAGCAGGTTGACCCAACTAAGCGGGGCAGGTTGAGTGCGGCAGGATGGGGGAACAACAAGTCTCCAATGCCAGCGAGTTGAGACTTCGGACACCTCCCTCAACGTCCCAGGGGGCCTTCGGGCGGCCGCTCGCCGATAGTCCGAGGCGAGTGCTCATCGTCCTGGGGCGCCCGTGATGCACAACCCCCATGGTCACATCGAGCAGTTCCACTGCAGCAGGACTTCACGGAGAGTCAGATAGGTCACACGGAACGACCCATTCCGCACCGAAGGGGCACAACCGGCGCCACTGACCTGCCCTTTCGGGAGAACTGGGGCGCGCGCACCGAATCGCACGCCCCATGCTTGCGCCCTGGGCGCCTGCTCTTTGATTACTGAGTGTCGCAACTAGGGGGTAGGCTCAGCCGCTATCTCATCGGCACTCAGCCGATCGGCAGGGACAACTGTGCCCTCGCACGGATATACGGTCCGTCGAGGGCAATGGACTCAAGGAGCAAGCCTTGAATCTGTTCCACCCTATCGCCTCCTACTCGCCGGTCAACAACCGAGGGTTGCCTTTCTCAGTAGGACGTCTTCGGTGACGGCCAGCCCGCCACGCCGCCGCTTCAACGCCACCGAGCGGACCGTGCTCTTCCTCGCAGCTGACGGCCGCTGTTCCCACTGCGGTACCGAGCTACAGCCGAGCTGGCACGGCGACCACGTCAACCCGTACTCGGCGGGGGGACCCACCGACATCATCAACGGGCAGGCCCTCTGCCCCACCTGCAACCTCAAGAAAGGCCGCTCCGTGGTCAAAGGCGCCCGCGAATGGCAGAACCAAGCACACGACAAGTTCTTTGCCAACGCGACGAAGGACTATCTCGTCTCGGCTACCCCCGGAGCGGGAAAGACCTACTTCGCGCTGAAGCTGGCAAAGCGCCTCATACAGGAGCACACCGCAGAGCGCATCATCGTCGTCGTCCCCACCGACGCGCTGCGTCTCCAGTGGGCTGACTCCGCAGGAAACGTCGGACTGAACCTCATGCCGGTTACCGACCCAGAGGACTACGGCAAGCCTGGCTACCAGGGTTACGTCGTAACCTACGCCCAGGTCGCGAGGGGAATCGGATCCGAGAAAGTGCGGTACCTGACGAGGCGTCCCACGGTCGCGCTCCTTGACGAGATCCACCACGCAGGCGAGAACAAGTCGTGGGGTGAAGGTCTGACCCAGGCGCTCGAGCACGCTGTCCACCGGATCGCGCTCACGGGCACGCCGTGGCGCAAAGATGGCGCGAGCCCGATCCCGTTCGTGCGCTATGACCGAGACGGCAAGGTCGAGGTCGACTACGCCTACGAGTACGGAACTGCCGTCGCCGACGGCGTATGCCGGCGCATCGAATTTCACGCCTACGACGGCGAGGCCAAGTGGACCGACTGCGGGAAGGTCAGCACCGCCGCTCTGGGTGGTGAGCTCGCCGACGATGACATAGCAGCAGCGCTCGACGCCGTATTGGAGCCCACCCACAAGTGGATTCCGGCGCTGCTGGCTCAGGCGAACACCGCGCTCGACGAGCTGCGCACCGAGGTGCCAGATGCGGGCGGCTTGGTGGTCGCGCATGAAAAGTGGCATGCCCGGGCATACGCGAACCTCCTCCGTCAACTCACCGGTGAGTCGCCGATTGTGGTGCTCTCAGACGACCCCGAGGCGAAGGACAACATCGACCGGTTCCGGGAAGCGCGAAGCAAGTGGTTGGTCGCTGTGCGGATGGTTTCTGAAGGCGTTGACATCCCGCGCCTGGCGGTCGGCGTATACGCCACAAAGATCCGCACGCCCCTGTTCTTCCGCCAGGTTGTCGGACGCTTCGTGCGTATCCGTGAAGACGAGGAGTTCAACGCCCGCCTCTTCATCCCCGCGATTCCGTCGATCATGGAGCATGGACGAGCCATCGAGGAGGAGCTCCGTCACCAATTGGAGATCGAGGCCGAGCGTGTCGAGCGTGTGCGCGATAGTGGCGATTCTGGGGGAGGGATGCTCGACCTCCGCATCCCGCTTGACGCGACCGAGGCAGTCTTCGATAGGGCAATCGTCGATGGCGATGAGGTGACACCCGTTGAGGTCGCCAAGGCAGCGGCGTGGCTGCGAGCGAACGGCATCCCCTCGACCTACGCGGTGAACGCTGCCCGCGGTCTGCGGTCCGCGCCCGTCGGCGCGGTAGCCGTGGTGGAGAACCCAAAGCCGACCCCTGCGCCCGCCCCGCCCCGTCACCGCGCGGAGCGCATGCTCCGCGGGGAGATTGACACTCTGGTGGGCAAGTTGGCCTACAGGCGGGGAATGCCGAAGAAGGATGTCAACCTGCAGCTGATCCGTGAAGGCTGGCCCACCCGCTCGAAGGCGACAGTGGAGCAGCTTCGCCGCCAGAAGAGTCACCTGATGCGGATTCTGGGAGAGTCCTAACCGATCCGCTGACACCGGCTCGCCCCGCGCGGAGACCGCCAGCCCCCGAGGAGCACGACAGTCTCGCCGAGAACCGACGCAAGGAGACGGTACGTGCGGTCCGGAATACGCGGCTGCCCGAAATCGATTGTTCTGTGCGAGGCCATCGAGGTGAACGGGGGAAGCCGTGAACGATCTGAAGCTGTTTCGGATTGCTGACGGCCAGGCGGCCGAGATCCCAGGAGCGACGGTGGCGCTGGAGCGACACTTGCAGACGCTGATCGAGCAGAACATGGAAACGATGCTCGGGATCCGGTTCCTCTCGTCGGAGTACCCGACGGGGCCGTGGCACCGGGGCCGGATCGACACGCTCGGTCTGGACGAGAACAACATGCCGGCGCTGATCGAGTACAAGAAGGGTTCCGACAGCGGGGTCCTGTCTCAGGCCGTCTCCTACCTGTCGTGGTTGGAGTCGGCGCATCACGAGTTCGAGGCCCTGGTCAAGGTGAAGTTGGGTGCTAAGGCAGCCGAGTCGATCGACTGGCGAAACCCGCGGATGGTCTGTATCGCGGCCAACTTCTCCCACCATGACCGGGTCGCGGTGCAGCGACTTCGCGAGCGGATCGATCTGGTGCGCTACCGCATCTTCGATGGCGGGCTGCTGAGCCTGTTGCTGATCGAGTCCGCGCCCAGCTCACCGGGTCAGGCTCCGGCTCGGCGGCAGCATCGGGAGCGGGACATTGCAGCTGGTGCCGCCGGCGGGGACGGGCAGCCGTCAGTCCAGGCGATCCTGGGCGCACCCCCGGCTTGCCTGCGAGACCTGTACGCCGAGCTGGACGAGGCCCTCACCGCCTGGGGCGAGGTCGAGGTGGCTCAGCTTCGGCACTACATCGCCTACCGGCGCATGGTGAACCTCGCCTCGGTAGTCTTCCGCCCGAAGCACGAGGTGATCCTGGTCTACCTCAGAGTCGACCCGGACACGGTCGAGCTGGAGGAGGGCTTCTCCCGCGACATGCGCGGCATCGGCCACCTCGGGACGGGCGACCTGGAGCTGCGGATCGCCTCGGCAGCCGACCTGGAGAAGGCGGGATCGCTGATACGACGGGCGTTCGAGGCGGCCTGACGCAAGAGGAAGACGGCTGCAGTCCGTCAGCCCCGGTCTGTTCGCTTCACGCTCATGCCGCTGGTCCTGCCCAGGACAAAGGTCGTCCAGGGTGAGCTCCACTCGACGCCTTCGCTCAACTGGTGCAGTCCAATCGAGAACCCCGACAAGGAGCTCAACCAGCACTCGGGCATCGGCGGCCACGCCTGCGGCCTCGTTCACATCCTTCGCCAACGCCACCCTACGAGGCCCCAGACGCACCCACCTGCCGCTGACAGAGCATCAGGAGGAGGCGTTCAGCCCGGTGCGCACAAGTCCGTCTCTTCCGCAGCAGGCGGCCGGACGCAGGAGCCCCGCAAAGGACCGGAGTGATGAGGAATATGGAGGACTTGTGGCTGTTGTCAGTGCTCACGGTTACTCTGCCGGGGTGTACGAGGAGTTCGAGCTTGAGGACCCCGCGGCGCGCAGGCGCGCCGCAATCGCCGCGGAAAAGGATCGTCTGGCGCGCGACCGTGAGCGGCGCGAGTCCCGAGGCCTCACGGCTGTCAGTGGCTTCCTCCGCCGGAAGTGGGGCTGGCTGGGAGTGGACGGCGACGACGCCGTTACCGCCGTCCACGGCATCCTCGACGAACTCTCCCGCTCCGACGGTCTCGCCGAGGAGCCGCGGGCCGTTCTACGGGCGGCCGCGGCCGGCACCCCCGATCGCGAGGCGCTGCTGCCAGCTGTGCGGGCCGCTCTGGAGAGCGTGACTCCCGAGGAGGTTCTCGCGCAGATACGGAGCCTGTGGAAGGCCGAGATTCCCTGGCTGACGGCCGCCGGCGCGGAGCGCTGCCGGGTGATCTGTTCCAGCGCACCAAGTCTCCTGCTCGTCAGCGGCAGGTCGCGGGGCGTGTCCGGTGGCCCCGCCTTCTCTCTCTTCGCTGCTGCAGCTACGCAAGGCGCCGTGCCCGTGCCCACACGCCACCTGCCTGACATCCTGCGCTGGGCACCGATGCCTGCCCTCGACGATCTCGTCGACCACGGTGGCCTATTGCCCGAGGACACCCCTTGGGAACGGCGGGACAAGGACGAGGCCCTGTATCTGCGCGCACGCCTCGCGCCGGAAACAATCTCGTCCGAGGAAGCGGCCACGTTGGAGTGGGCCGACTACCTTCGACGCGAGGCTTTCCTGAACGGCGCGCGTCTCGAACGGCTGGAGCCCGTAGACGTGTGGGACCTGTTGTATGACGTCGTCGCGGACGGGGATGTTACGCGCATCAACGAGTTGGACACTCTCCTACCCCGCACTCAGCAGATCCAGCTCCGGGACATCAGGTCCGGCGCTGTCAACGGCGAGTGGCCTCGTGAAACCGTCGTGGACAGCGGACTGTGGCTGCTGATGGCCAGCCTCTGGCAGCCACAGCAGAGCGTGAATCCACAGCTCAGCTCCTTTCACGCGCTGGTGGCGCTCAACCGGGCGTACGACCTGCTCAAGGCCGGCCGACTGGAGCAAGCGGCCAAGCAGGCGGAGCGGTTCGAGAAGGGCGCGACCGGCAGGCGGGCCGACGCGGGAATCCGCCAGGAGGCGCTCACCATACGGGCCTACGTCGCCGCGGTAGAGGGCAACCTCGACACCGCGGAGACCCACGCACGAACTGCCGTCGGATTCGGAGAGCAGGCCGCCCCCAACGTCGCGCTGGTGCGATCCTGGAAGGCCACGCCGAAGAACCGGCGCGACCGGGCCACTAATCCGTTCATCGAACTCGGCCTGGACCATGGCTCGTTCCGCTGGGAGAAGCACTGCAGAGAACTATTCCGCCAGGCAGAGGGCGATCACGCACTGCAGGCCTGGATCAACGAAGCTGAGGAGCGAATCCGCGCGGCGCAGGGCGGTGACGCGGGCTTCTCGGTGTTCTTCCGCATCCCTCTGGAGCCGGAGCGGTATCTGATGCCGGACACGGTTCCCACGACGCTCGTGCCGCCCGTCAAAGGACTGGCTCGCCGCACTCCCTCCCTCAGCGGCGAGCAGTTGGAGCAGATCCGGGCGCGCGCCGCCGTCGAACTTCTCGACGACCTGCGGACCACTCCCCCACGCCTCGACCGCCACGGCCAACGGGCCTGACGCCTCTGTCCTGTCCCTCCTTCTCCCCATAGGTAACCGTCTGCCATGTCTCCCAGAATGCAGCCCGCGCGATCATCCAGCTCCGAAGGTTGGTCGCCTGGCAAGAGGGCGTCGTCGAAGAAAGCCGACGCCAGGAAAAAGGTGGCGAAAGCAGATCGTCCCGGCCGAATCTGCCCGGCATGCGGTGGTGTCCAGCCCGGGGCGCAGAAGCGCGCCAAGACACACAGGCCCACCGGCCTGCGTACACGTCAAGGGGCAGCACGCGCAGCCGCCGCTCGTGCTGCGGACGGCGAGGAACGCTCAGCAACAGCCGATGCCACGTCGGCACTTGCGCGAGAGCCAGTGGATGCCCCAACCCTGATCAAGGGAATCGTGGAGCGCCTCCCCGCCTCACTCGGTGAGCCCCGCGATGACAGCCCGGCTTCGCCCGCCCAGTTCACCGCCGCCGTGCGGAAGGCGGTGCTGGAGGAGTTCCGGACTCGCGCCGCTTTCGCCGGCCGACTCGCCGAGATCGATGCCTTGCTGTGGACACAGAAGGACCGCGGTGGGCCAGCCGTACACACCGCCATGGCGGACCATCTGAGCGCACTTGGCATCCGCCGCCTCGAAACGCCCGCGAACGCCGATGCGTTCGTCGTCACCGAAGGCGTCGGCGAGGCGTTCGAACTGCTCAGCCCCGCCTACGTCGACGACCTCACGGGCAAGGTCATCCTGGCCGGGCAGCTCCGCCGGATCGTCGCCGATGCCGCACAGAACCACACGGGAGAAGAAGTATGACGGCCACCGGGATCGACTTCGGAACCACGAACTCGGTCGCCGCACAGTGGAATGGCGGCGAGTTCGCCGAGGTCCTCGAGATCGGCAGCCAGGGCCTGGACGCCAACTGGAGACGGCCGGGCTTCGAGCGCCTGTACCCATCGGTGGTGGGAACCAGCTCCCTGCGCGCCGGCACGTTGTTCGGCTGGGAGGCCAAGCTCCGCTCCGAGCGCGCCGTCGAGGCGTGCAAGCGCATGCTGCGCGAGGAACCCCTCGTCACCATCGGAGGCGAACGCTTCGCCGCCACCACGGCAGCGGCGGCTGTCTTCCGGTCGATGGCTCTCGCCGCACAGGACGAAGCGGCCACGGACATCGACGAAGCCGTCATCACCGTACCCGCCAACGCTACCGGCGCAGCCCGGTTCCGCACACGGGAAGCGGCGCGTGCCGCCGGAATCACCATGCGTACCCTGCTCAACGAGCCCACCTCAGCGGCCATCGCCTACGCTCATTACTTGGAAAAAGAGGGTGAGTTCCTGGTCTTCGACTGGGGCGGCGGCACCATGGACGCCACCCTCCTCCTCCACGACGACGGCTTCTTCGACGAGAAGGCCAGCCGCGGCGTCAACCGGCTCGGCGGCCTGGAGATCGACGAACGACTGCGGCGCATGGTCCTGGACCGGGCACCCGCCCAGCGGCCCTGGACCGATTCGGAGAAACGTCAGTTCCGGCTCGACATCGAGCGCGGCAAGATCCTGCTCTCCCAGCAGGAGTCCGTCAACGTGATCACTCCGGACGGCGTACCGGTCGAGATCGGCCAGCACGAATTCTCCTACGAGATCCAGGACCTGATCACTCGCGCACTGGAACCCGTGGAAGAGTGCCTGGCGCAGGCGCGCATCGAACCGGACGACCTGTCCGCCGTCCTGATGATCGGAGGCAGCAGCCAGATTCCGGCCGTCCGTGCCGCCGTCGCCGAGGCCCTCGACCGCGAGCTGGTTTCCGTCGACGCGTTCGACCCGATGACCGTCGTCGCCGAGGGCGCGGCCATCTGCGCGGCCGCCATGGCGGGCGAACTGAACAGCATCATCCGCGTCGTCAACACGCACGCGCTCGGAACGGTCACCACAGAGCCGGACGGTAAGAGGCAGTTCAGCACCCTGATCCCGCGCAATCTCCGGCTCCCACAGCAGCGCGTGAAGTCCTACGAGCCGAACAGGGACAACGTTTCCAAACTGACAGTGGAGGTATGGGAAGGAGCCCCCGATCGGCCGGTCGACCACCCGGACAACGTCAAACTGACCGAACTCGAACTGCGCTACACCGAACCCTGCAAGGACAGGAATGAGGGCGTCTTCGACCTCGAGTTCACCTACAGCAAGGAAGGACTGCTGTCGGTCAAGGCAACCTTGCAGCGAACCGGCGAGCCCGTCCTCAACGGCGAGGTCAAGGTGTTCGGTGACGGAGCCGTGGAGCCGGAGGTCAGGAAGGAACTTGAGCGGCTCCTCGCCCTCGCCCCTGCAACACGCCCTACGCCGAAACCGACACACCCTCAGCAGCCGTCCTCCCGCCCCGCTCGGTCGGCCGGGCCCACCGAACCGCTCGTCGTGGACGGATCCAACCTGGCATGGAACGGAAGGCCACCACGGCACAAGGGCGGACAGCCGAGCTTCGCGGCACTCCAGGCTGCCGTTACCGCACTGCGCTTCAAGCATCCACAGCGCGATATCCACGTCGTCGTGGATGCCTCCCTGAGACACCAAGTCAGCGCGGAGGAACGCCCCCTCGTGGAACAGGCCATCGCGGACGGCCACGTCGTACAGCCTCCGGCCGGCACAGAAGGACGAGGAGACGCACTCGTCATCAGCATCGCCGAGGAAGTGGGTGGAGTCATCGTCTCCAACGACAACTTCGCACCGTTCCAGAAGGACAATCCGTGGCTACTGACCAAGGGGCGGGTAATGGGGGCAACGCAATCGCACGGCATCTGGGTGTTCACCGCGCGCACGCCCAACCCAGCCCCTGGAGCGGTACGCCGCTGACGCAAGAGAGATGTGCCTCGTGGGCGCCGCCACGGGATGATCTTGGCGAAACAGCAGTGCAGCTCGGCAGGATCGTGCTCGTCTTCCTGAAGGCCCAGGGGCCGCGGCCGGTGGCGCGCGGCCCCTGGGCGGTGCAGGGTGACCGGGCTCAGTCGATGTTGGTGTCCGTCTCCTGAGCCCTTCGGGCGTTGTTCCTGAGGTTGGCGAAGGGCAGAGCTCCTCCGTAGAGTTCTTTGAACTCGTCGATCAGGTCCTGCTCAGCCTCGCCCGCGTCGTCCTCGGTCATCGGCCGCCAGGCGACGAGCAGTGCGCCCGAGTCGGCCAACTGCCAGATGTAGCGACCGCCCCAATGGCCGGCCAGCAGACCAGTGCCGTGGCGGCGGTAGTCGGCAAGCCGCTGATTGAGTCCGTACTGGCCCGCGGCCTTGCCGATGTACACGACCGTTGCCCCGTCCACCCAGGCATCGCCGAGCTTGTCGGCGGTCACGGATGGGTCGCGGCCTTTGAGGTGTCCGGCAGGGCTGGTGGGGAGGAACGACGGGGGCGAGGTGTCCGTGCGGATCACCACGTAGATTCCGTGCCCGGTGGGGACGTTCCTGTCTGGCAGTTCACGGAACGGCACGAAGCCGCGGAAGCCGCGTGCGGTCAGGCTCCTCTGCGTCAGCTCTGGTGTCGGGCTCATGCCAGGCATCGTGCCAGAAGCATCTGACAGTCCTGGCCCGCCGCTCGTATTGCTACGGCAAGGGGACATGTAGCGCTGCGAACCCCCCGGGCCCATCTCCGGTCGAGGAGCGCGGGGAACGGCGTGGCGCTCCGGGACTGCGGCACAGCGGTGCGACCGCAGCCAGGCGGTTGAGGAACAGCCGAAGGCCCGCGGCAAGCCCCGCCCCGTGAAGAGCGGGGCCGCTTCGCGCAGTACCAGCCTGACGCAACAGCAGCCCAGCGGCGCTGAGCAGGCTTCTGTGGGAGGAGACTTCACGGCTGCCCCGCCACGGGCGACCCGTCAGGTCCACCCTGCCGCGCGCATCATGCTCACCAACGCGCGCTCGGCTGCCTGCTCCTCGTCCTGGTCCACCTCGACGCTCTCCCAGCCCTGGGCATACCGCAGCACGTTGGACAGCGTCTCGTGGTCGGCAGCGCCGCGCGGGCCCTCAAAGGGCGAGTGCAGGACCGTCGACAGTGCCTGCCGCACCCAGCGGGCGACGGTGGCCTCGTCCCCCTCGGGCATCCACGGGTAGTAGGGCACTCGCCCGATTTCCCGCAGCGCATCCGTGAGCCCTTCGAACTCCGGGCCGGGACGCGGGCCGGCCGCGCGGTCGAGTGCGTCGGCGAATTCGGCGAGCAGCGCGAGGTCGGCTTCGGCCACTTCAATGGTGGTCAGGTGCACCACGTCCCCACCGTCGGGCCCGATCAGCAGCAGCACGTTGGGCGTGGGCGGGAGGATCTCATCCACCATCCCGTCCGCGAACTCCTCCGTCCCCTCGGGCAGCGCGTCGCGCACCCGGTAGTACGCGTCTTCGACGTCCTCGATCGGCGCGCCCGGGATCGGCGCCCTCCGGCTGTCCCGGTAACCCATCAGCACCCCCTCATGGTCCAAGACCATGTCCATTCGGAGCCTCAGGAGCAGCCCGGCCAGCTCGTACAGGCCGGGCAGGGCGTCCTGGACCAGGGGCAACAGCAAGGTGCGGGTGGGGGTGAGGCGCGGCGGCGACTGCTGGCCGCCAGCTCGGGCCCGGTCGTTCGCCCGCATGGCCTCGGTGTACCCCGTGCCGGTGGCCCGGCTCTGCTCCCGGATTTCCCGCGTGCGCTTCCGCGACTTCCTGGGCTGGCTCGTAGGCATGTCTGACTCCGTACAGCAGCGCGCCCCACGCACACGCCGCTCTGAAGGCAGGCGGGTTCAGGTGCACGATGCGTCGAAGGACGGCTTGGCCTACCAACGAGGACTCCGGCGTGAGCGGAAGACCCCTTCAGCGGTCGGCGGTCGTGGCCGCCTGCCCGGCAGCATACCGGCCCGGCCGCAGCGGCACCAAAGGTCAGCTGACGACCTTGGACCGCTGCGTCTCCCGGTTACGGAGTGCCACACGCCCCTGGCCGCAGCGGACCGCGAGCTGGTCGCGGGCCGGAGGGTGTGTTTCGACGTCACCCGGGACACCGATGGTGTCCGGGCCGACAACAGCCGCCGCCTGACCCCGTGTCCTTGAGGAACTGTGTCTGCCAACCTGCCCAGACCTCGTCCAGGGCCCGGCTGGTCGCCGGGCTCCCATGGTGAGTAACAGATTGGTGTCTGCCATTTGAGAGGTCTGCCGTCTTCGTTACGTTGACGGGCAAAAGTGCTGGCGGGAGCGTGTCCCGACCGCCGCGATCCTCGGAGAGACACGTGTTCAATCCACCGCCACTGACAGATGTGCCGATACCGCGCTACGCGCGCCGCTGTGTGGGCCGGGTGCTTGTGCCGCTGGTATCGCTAGGGATCTTCTCCTGGGCGCCTTTTGCCTGGTCGGCGGTGCGTCAGCGTTCATCGGCTGACGCCGTTCTCGCGGCGGTCTCCTTCGTAGCCGTGATCTGCACGATGGCGTACGGCTACAGCGGGGGGAATGGCGTTGCCATCTGGATGGTGCTGCTGACATTGATGCTGGGGGGCGGTGTGCTGGCTGGTGTCCGTACTCCGCGCACGGAGAGCGTCCGCACCGGTGGCAAGCCGGCCGCGGTCTGGCTGGTCAGCGCTCTGACGGTGGTCTACTTCGTCGCGGCCGGCGCTTTCGCACCGAGCAAGCCTCCAAACCAGGATGAGACCACGCCGCCAGCTGCGTCGCCCGCCCCTTCTCTGTCGTCTGATACAGAGCCCACCGCAGCGGTGACCGAGTCCATCACAACACCTGACGTCCCAGAGACGAAGGAAGCAGACGAACGCGACGCCCCACCGACAGAGGAAGAAGCGGAGCCAGACGACAACGACGGGACGGGCGGCCAGCGCTTCGATGGCCAGGTGGGCATCCAGTTCGGATACGCCTGCTCTCCCGTCGGGGCTCTCGGCGTCGCCGAGGACGGACGTCCCGCCAAGTGCTTCATGGGCAGGGACGGCCGGGCTCGGTGGGGCTATGACTCGAACCGTGGTTAGTGGCACTCCCAACGACGGGTTCTTCTTCGTACGGCTCTCGTATGAGCAGGGACGGGGTACCCCGGAAGGGATCGGTGTCGTCCTGCTTGTTGTCGACGCTGTAACGCCGAAGTGCCCGACCCCGGCCGGCGGGCGCCCAGGACCGGGGCCGTCAGGAGATCTGTTCGTATAGGGTCCCCTCTGCCTCCCGCAGCTCGCGCTCGACGGCTTCGGTGAGGTTCGGGTTGTCGATGAGGACGCCGAACTCGACGTTGTTGTTCTCTGCGCTCCATGAGAAGTTCGCGCTGGTGACCAGGAGGAGGTGGTGGTCGATGGCGAGGAACTTGGCGTGATTGCGGACGTAGCCGCCGTCGAATTCCTTGGTCCGCCATACCTCGGCCGGAGCCAGGTGCGTGGCTACCTCTGTGGTCGACGGGGACCAGTGTTGTCCGCTGCCGTCGGCGGCTCGGGTGTCCATGTAGACGCGGACGGCGACGCCGTCGCGCTGTGCGGCTGTTCGAAGTGACGTCCAGAGTGTCGAACTGCGCTGGAAGTTGAAGGTGGAGCAGGTGATCGCGTGGCGGGCGCTGTCGACGAGGCGGGTGACCGAGGTGGTGAGGGGTCCGCTCTGGGCGAGGTGTCCGGGCATGGTCCACAGCGGTGACAGCGTGGTCGGAAGTGCCCGTGCCCCCTCGATCGCTCTCAGGACCAGGATCTGTTGGGGTGCCGCTCCGGGACCGCCGCCGACGGCCTCCAGCAGCTGGCGGACTTCTGCCCGCTGGCCGACGGCGACGACCTTGAGGGCGGTGGTCAAGGTGTCGCCGTCGGCCAGGCGGTCCGCTATGTCCTTGGCCTCGGTTCCGGTCAGGAGTCGGCCGAGCTGGCGTGGCGCGTTCGCGTCACTCATGGGTCTGGAAGAAGCCGAGGTCGCTGCCGGGCAGGTCGAGGAGGAAGCGGCGGTCGAGGAAGCGGTTGGCGCGCTCGCAGGAGGTCTCCGAGGCCATGACGCAGCAGTGGCAGGCGGCGCCGTGGAGGAAGTCCTCGGGATCCTGTGGGGTGCGCTTGGAGCAGATGGGGTCGGAGGAGCAGCGTGTGGCCTTGCGTAGCGCGCTGCTGACGACCCGCTGGAGGCGTGTTGGCTCGCTGAGCTGGACGAGGCCGCCGAGGGTGCCGTCGCTGTCGGAGGCGGTGGTGCAGATGAGAAGGCCGGCTGCGGGGTCGCGGCCTTCGGCGGTGGGCCATGCGTAGAGGCGTTCGCTGAGGCTGGCGGCCGAGTAGCCGCAGGTCAGGGCGAGTTCGCGGATGAGGATGTGGGCGAGGGTGTGGACGAGCCAGTAGCGTGGGGGCTTCAGGCGGCTGTCGGGGTCGATCTGGCCGGCGGTGTCGGAGAAGCGGCGCTCGAAGTTTCTGCGGTGTGCCTCGCGGTGGAGTGTCCACAGGTCGGTGTCCAGGACGTGCTTCTCCCATGCGGCGACGGCGTTCTCGTCGAGCTGGAGGAAGATGCCTTCGCCGCGGTCCTCGGTGGCCACGGTCCAGCTCGGCCGGGACGTACGCGTCAGTGGGGCCAGGCGGCGCGGGAGGTCGCCGACGCGGTCCATGTCGTCGATGCGGGTGAAGCCGACCAGGGCATTCACCTTGCGGAGGCGTTCGACCGCGAGCACACGGGTGATCTCCGGTTGCAGGGCGTCGCCCCGGTTGCGGGTGGCGAGTGTGAGTCCGCTCTTGGGGTCCTCGACGCGGGTGCCGACGATGTCACGCAGCAGGTAACGCCATTCGGGGACGAGGAGGTCGACGGGGTCCCAGTCGCGGAGTTTCTCCTCCTGTTCCTCCGGGGTGTCGGTGGGGGCGGAGGCCGCTTGAAGGACCTGCTCCAGGTCGTGGTCGGACAGGGCGGTGACGTCGACGCCGCCGTCCATGCCGAGAAGGTCCCGGATCAGGTCCAGGTTGTCGCGGTACTTGGCGAGTTTGTCGCCCAGCGCGGTGCGGACCCGGTCGGCCAGGTCACTGGCCTGTTCCTCCTGGGACTCCGGCATCACGATGATCGACTGGGTGGCCGGGAACCAGAGGTTGGATGCGCCGACGAGCATCAGCCGGGTCTCGTTGCGGCAGCCCTTGGGCTCGAAGGCGTCCAGGTGGGGGTGGCGTCCGCGGCACTGCGGGAGTTTCGCCCTGCCGGCCTCGCCCTGGGCCTCGTTCATGGGCCGCCGCATGTCGCAGGATGCGCAGTGGATGACGGCCGAGGCGCCCTTGCCGGCGGTCCGGTCGACCATCTTCAGAGCGGGCAGCTCGGCTTGGCTGCACGGCTGTCCGCGGTGTACCCACAGGTCGTACGGAAACTCGTCCAGGTGTCCATCGACGCAGGCCAGGAGATACCGGGCCGGGATGGCGGTGCGGCGCATCGGCTTGCGGGAGCCGGCGCCCGCGCGGCCCGTGCACTTGGCGTGCTCGAAGACGGCCAGGTCGGTGCGGAAGGGATGCGTGTTGCGGTAGTCGAACTGGGCAAGCAGTCCGAGCATGTCGCAGCCGGTGCACCGCAGCCATTGCGGGAAGACCCGGGAGGGGACTCCCAGGTCGTTGCCTTCGGCGGACCTGCTGTGCTTCTTCGGCTGCCAGGGGTACGGCCGCAGCTGCACGTCGGGGGAACGCAGCATCATCCGGACCACGTCGCGCAGGCGCGGGGCGTGGATCTGCGGGGGCGCGGAGTCGCGGCGCCGCCAGATGCGGTCCCAGTCGTCCAGGCCGGTAGGCATGATCGTGAACTGCGGCAGGTCCATGATCGCGCCGGGGCCATAGGTGTAGAGCAGGGAGGAGGGGCGGGCCGAGCCGACCTTGGCACGGTTGTGCTTGGTCGCCTTCTCCGCCTCCTGTTCCAGGTCGCCCAGAGGGTCGACGGCGCGGGCGACGTCGTAGACGAAGCGCGTCTCGTCACTCACGAGTTGTCCTCCGGCATCTTCCACTGAGGGGCATGGTCGGGTGCCCGGTACACCAGTCGCTCCTTGATCGGGCTCACCAGGAGGTTGATCTCCGGCTGCACCTCGCGCATCGAGTTCGCCACGATGAACGGCGCGGCGTCGCGGGTGTCGATGCCCGCCTTGGCGTTCTCCGCGCTCATCATCAGCGCGTCGTGCCGACCGTCGTCCAGAACCCTCTCGTACACCAGCGACTTGCGGTCCTCCATGAGGCTCTTGCGTCGCTTGCCCCATTGGTCGAGCCGGTTCTCCAAGCGCAGCCGGGCACGGTTAGCGGCGTCCTCGTCGCCGGCTCGCGCGACGCGACGGACGAGGGCGTCGACGAGTTCGCCCGCGAAGTGCTGCTCGGCCTCGATACGGGCCGCCCCGTCCTCCGGGGACAGCCCTTGGCCGTGGCCAGCTTTGGCGGCCTGGAGGACGCGGGCGGCGCTGACCAGCACGCCGTCCAGGCCGCGCTCCAGGGAGGTCACCGAGAACGGGGTCACCGACAGCGCCTCTACTTGGGCGTAGAACGTCTCGTGGTAGTGGCGGAACTGCTCGAAATGGGCGAGGTCCCTCGGCCGCGCCCAGTTCCCGAGCGCGACCACCAGACCCGGCCGGTCCGCGGTACGGCCGACTCGGGAGGACGCCTGGATGTACTCGGCGGTGTTCTTCGGCTGCCCGACCACGAGCATCAGCCCAAGACGGGTCACGTCCACACCCACCTGGAGCATGGAGGTGGCCAGGACCACGTCGTACGGATTGACCTCACGCGTGGGTTCCGGCTTCTTCGCCTCTCGCAATGCGCGCCGGTTCCGCTTCCCTGCGGTGGAGTCGAAGCCCGGGTCGAACGCCGTCGCCATCTGGTCCAGGGTCGCGGTGATGTCCGCGCTGGCCACACGCGAGGTCAGCTCGGCGACGTGCAGCGAACCGTAGTCGGTGCCGGTGCGGCGGGGGAGCTTCGACCAGGGGCGCCCCTTGGCGAGCGCGGTCTGGATGTCGTCGCTCATGTATCGAGCCATGCCGGCGAGTTCACGGGTAGCGCTGAAGTAGCCGACCAGGCTCATGTACGGATCGGCCACGCGGCCGGAGCGGTCAATAAGCAGTTGCCCGCCGGCTAGAAGCACCTCGGCAACCCGGATCTCCGCTGTGGTCAAGCGCACCCCGGTCGTGCTGATCCCGACGTACCGGCGTCCAGGGTTCTTCTCGGAGACCGGGATCTCCTTGGAGAAGTAGGTGTTCCCGGCGTCCAGGACCTGCGGCGGGAAGATGGTGACGTCGCGCCCGTACAGCGCACGCACCTGCTCCGACGCGTTGCGTGCGGTGGCTGTGGAGGCGACGAGCAGCGGACGCACCGGGCGCCCGTCCTTGGTCCGCCAGTCGGTCATAACGTCGATGGCCACCTCGAACAGGCCCACTGTCGTGCCGAGTGCCCCGGTGATCAGGTGCAACTCGTCCTGGATGACCAGGTCCGGGGGCCGCAGCCGCGTGGCCGCGTGAACGGGGGCCGCCGGCCAGCCGTCCTTCTTGGGATGCTTGCTGCCGTCCTTGATGTCGCACTGCTGATAGTCGGGATGCACGAAGCCGTGCCGTTCACAGCGACGCGAGACGTGCCCGAACAGCGAGGCGGCCTCGCCCTCCCGCGCGAGGCGGGCGAACTTGTCCACGGTGGCGATGACGAACGCCGGCGCGAGCCGGTAGATCTCCTCGTCCACTGTGAGCACCGGCAGCCCGTCCGGGACCTCACCGCCGTCGGCGAACGGACAGTCGGCCAGCTCGTCACCGCAGTACACGTACACCCGGCGCAGCGCGGGCTCCGTGCGCACATCGCGCGCCTCGACCCGCGTCCCGCACCACGGGCAGCGCTGGATCTGCAGCACCGTCAGCCGATAGCCACGGCCCCCATGGGCCTTCTGCAACTGCTCGGCGGCCTCGTCGTACCGCTTCGGGCTCACATCGGTACCGACCCACAGCCCGATCCGGAACGGCTCGTCCCCCCACGTCGCCACGTCATCGCGCCGCGCCAGCTCCGCCGCGCACACCAGGGCGGTGGCGCGCTGGAACTGCTGGGCGGTGAGCAGGCGCAGCGTGTACCGCATGAGGACGGCGACCCCGGACCGCCCGTCCAGCGGACCGTCGAAGGCATCCACCACGCCCTGGCGGCGACGGATGGCGAACGTGTACGCGGCCAGACCCAGATACGCCTCCGTCTTGCCACCACCGGTCGGGAAGAACAGCAGCTGCGCCTTGGCCAGATCCCCCGACCGTTTCTCGGCCGCCGGGTCGGACAGCAACGGCAACTGCATCAGCACGAAGGCGAGCTGGAAGGTACGCCACGAATGCGCCAAGGCCCCCTTCTCCGCGAGGACCGCCTCGCGAGCCTCGTCGATGCTCTCCTCCGGCCGACTCGCCCGCCGCTCCGCGACCTGGGACTGCACACGCTGACCAGCCATCACCCGGTTCATGAACCGGAAACAGCGCAACGCCTCCTCGTCCCCGAGGAGATGCTCCAGACCCTCCTCAAGCTGGCGTTGCACCCGGCGCGCCTCGGTGACCGCGTCCAGACCCTCGGACCGCAGATGCTCCGGAAGAGCCTCGGCCCGCCGCTCCTCGCCGTCCAGCCAGGCCGTGTAACCCGCGACGATCGGCTCAAGACCCGTACGCAGCTCATCGGGCGACGCCTCCTGGAGCCTGCGCATGTCCAGCAGAGCCGCGCCGATCTCCTCGGCGGCCGTCTGCGGCGTCTCACTCACCGGCAGCCACGTCGTCCAGACCTCACTGGCCCTGCGCGCTCCCTCGGCTACCTCCCAGTCCACCGAGCAGGTCCGGCCATGGGCGAACTCCAGACGGTTGCGGTACTGAAGCCGCAGCCGCCGCAGCTCGTCGTCCGGCTCCTCGCGCGTGTCCAGGAGTACGTCATTGACCGGCAGGAACACCTCAGCGCCACCGGCCGACACCGACAGCTTGGTCTGGTACAGCCACGCCTCGACCGGGATCTTGCGAGGCGTCTCCCGGTCATTGCACAACGCCACCTCGATCAGCCGGCAGCCACGCTCGGAGTCGTCGTACCGGTCCACCCGGAGCAGGACCTTGTCCTTGAGCACGATCTCGGTCGTACGGGACGGCTTCAGGTCGGCAACCTTGATCGCCTTCGCTATGGCGTGCAGGGTGCGCTGGAAACGACGGAGAGCCGGAGCGGATGCCGCGCCCTCGCCCCCGCCGTCTTCGGTGCCCTCGCCACGCTTCTCCTTCACCGGCTCGTACGTGCCCCACGAGGCGGTCACCGTGAACTCGTCCAGATCGTCAGGGATCTGGAAACGCAGCCCCATCGACGCTGGGATCATCAGACCACGCTTCTGCGGCTGATCCTCGACCTCGTCCTCGTCCGCACTCGCGCTGCTGTCGTCGACGGCGGTGAGCGGCACGCCCCGGCCCTCGGCGGCGTCCACACCGTCGCCCACGTCGGTCGCGGCGTCGTCCGATCCCGCCTCGCCGGGGTCGTCCTGGCCGGCGGTGAGGCGCACGGGCGCGATCCGGCCGATCAGGTACGCCGAGTCGGGGACACCGTCGAGGATCTCGT
This sequence comes from Streptomyces dysideae, assembly GCF_001514305.1. Taxonomy (GTDB): domain Bacteria; phylum Actinomycetota; class Actinomycetes; order Streptomycetales; family Streptomycetaceae; genus Streptomyces; species Streptomyces dysideae. The sequence goes on along the minus strand of NZ_KQ949080.1, from coordinate 278,777 downwards.
CCGGGCCGTTGGCCGGGCCGAGGAGCTCACGCTCCAGGATGTCGACCAGGTTCTCGCGGGCCGTCCAGGAACGGTCATCGGGTTCGAAGGCGAGACGGTAGGCCAGGGCCTGAGGGCCGCCGGATGCGGGCTGGGCGCTGCTGCGCCGCGGGGTGGTCACTCGTCGTCCTCCTCGTCCTCGATGCCCTCATTGTCGCCGGTGGGACTGACAACGCCCTGCGAGGCGGCGCGACGATGGTTCTCTTCAAGGAGGCGGTCGAGGATCTCCACCCGGGCGGCGGGGCTCACCGTCCAGCGTTCCATCTGACGGTAGGTGTGGAAGCCGTGGTCCAGCGGGACGTCGTTCCAGCCGTAGGCAGCCATGACTGCCCGGTCGAGCTCCACGTGAATCTCACGGAGACAGGCTACGTCGGAATCAACTGAGTCGCTGATACCGGGGTCATTGACCAGGTTGTACAGCTTCGTGAGGCCGAGTCCGCGCCGGAGCATGATCTCGCGGCGCTCGGTGTCGAGCGTGCGGCCAGCCCTGGCGAGTCCCTCCGTGGGCCGCGGCCGTGGAAATGTAACGAATACGTCCGACGGTGAATAATTGACATCTGATCGCATCGTTGAGCCGTACTTGATAGCCCACATCTGATGCAGGCTCGATGACAGCGCGGCCTGGTCAACATAGGAGTCCGTCGCGAATACGGCAAGTTTGTTGCTGAATACTTGCCCGGTAGTCACGCGCATAGGCATGACTGTATTGCTCACCATCGCGATGGTGAGCACCTCGCGTAGGTCACTAATAGCCGCCCTTAGGCCAGGACGCTTATCTCCGAAGTGCCACCAGTAATCCCTGTGCGCTTTCCGCTTCTTCTTCTCTCGCTCCGGCCTAACTTCTTTCAATACCCGCTGATATGGAAGCTCGTATCTCTCTGCAGCGACCTTGGGGCGATCGTTGAAGTCAATAACCCATCGCGAAGCTGACGTGTTCGGGCTTGAGTTGAGATCCTCTCCATTGAGGTATGGGAACAGTACGTCCTTGTTGTGAGAGTCGACAGCGATCCATTCGGCCGCCTCGGCGGCTTCCAGGACGAACCCCATGCCCACCACGACGCACCCCTGGAACGCAACCTCGTCATTCTCCAGGAGTCGTACCGGCGCACCATCCATACGGCCGCTCGGCTCCAGCAATGTAGAGATGTGTTCGGCTGCGACACCGTCAGCGATTCGAGGCACTCCAGGACTTACTTCGTCGCGGGTACCCCAAACTGCTGCGTACTCCAAATTCGCGCTGGCGGCGGGCCAGGATCGACTCTGAACTGCCCGAGTAATTGTGAACCCTTGAGTCGCCAACTGGTCAAGGCCCACGTGTCGGGTGTCACCTTGCGCAACTGTATTTGTGGCAATCAAGCCTAGGCCCCCTCGCCTCGAAGTGAGGCTGTAGGCTCGCAGCATGAAGTACGCCACCAGATCGGCGCCGCCCTTTCTGCCGTGCGCTAGCTCGTTGACGAACCAATCGCGAATATCGGTGCCCATTGCGCCGGTTAGTTTGTGACCACCCAGGAACGGCGGGTTACCGACGATTGCATCAAACCCACCCTGTTCCATCACATCTGGCACGGCCAGAATCCAGTGCAGCGGCTTCCAACGCTCGTAGTCCGTCGCCACCGTCGGAGTGAGCCCGGCTTCCTGGATGCCGTCGAGCATCGTCCGGTCCGCTTCCCCGCCATCGGCCGGGTACGCGCTCTCCACCGCGATGCGCAGATTCTCGTACGCCGCCTTCAACAGCTTGCCGGGCTTGCCGCCCCACCGAAGCCCGGCCGCGATCACCCCGTCCGCGACATCGGCGAGCTGTGCAGTCAGCTCCTGGTACCGGCGCCACTGCCGCCGCTTCGTAGCGGCCGAGCGCTGCGGGTCGCTGTCGTCGACCTCGGTGGCGAGCTGGCGGCGCAGACGGCTGGCCTGCTCCAGGATGTCGTCCACGTCCAGGGCGAAGACGCTGAGCTGGTTGCCGGCCGCGGCCGGGTCGATGTGGAGGCGGCGCAGCTGGTCGGCGTCGGTCAGGCCGAGCAGGGCGTTGCCGTGCAGGACCTTGTCGTCGACGAAGGAGAACGGGAGCTTCGGGTCAAGGGAGACCAGCCACAGAGACAGCTTGCACATCTCCACGGCCATGCCGTTGATGTCGGCGCCGTAGAGGCAGGTTGCGACGACGGTCCTTATGGCGTGGACGTGCAGGTCGTGCGGTGTCCTTCCACGTGCTTCGCCTTGGCGCTGCCATGCCTCGACGAGCCGGTCGGCGAGGTACCGTGCTGCGGCCACGAGGAAGGCGCCCGAGCCGCAGGCGATGTCGGCGATGCGCAGGTCGAGGATCTGGTCGGAGTCGATGGGCCGCCAGGCGTCCTGGTCGGCGGTCTGGTGTGGTCCGGGCAAGTAGACGAGAGGTTCCAGCGCGTACCGGACGACTTCCTCGGCCAGTGAGCGGGGCGTGTAGTGCGCGCCGGCCGAGGCGCGCGAGGGGGTTTCCACCAGCAGGACGCCGCCGGGCTCGACCACCAGCGGTCGGTTGCGCAGGTCGCGGCGGATGATTCCGATGAACGGGCGCAGCCGGTCGCGCAGTTCGGGGTCGTCGGTGACGTCGCGCAGGGCGATCTCGGTGTCGTCGAGGGTGTCGCCCGCCTTGAGCGCCTTGGTGAGGGCGGCCTTGCTGGACGGCTTCGCGGCCGGCTGGTGCTGCTTGATCCAGGCGAGGATCGCGTCGGCCAGCGCGGTCTCGGTGCGCTTGGCCTGGCTAAGTTCTTCGAGGGTGGCGAGGGGGATCTCGGGTTCGGATCCCGCGCTGCCGTTCAGACCGACGATGATCTCTTCGGCGGGTTCGCAGGAGTAGCCGAGCAGGCCCTCGTAGATGTAGCCGATCTGTTCGACGTCGATGTCGCGGAAGGAGATTCGTCGTGCTCCGCCGGGCAGTTGGGCGATCTGGACGGCGCGCAGGACTTCGAGCATGACGCGGTCGCTGACCGTGATGGCCAGGGTGTCCTGGGAGTCGCAGGCGGTGAAGAAGGGGAAGCGGGACGGGTCGAAGAGGGAGCCGCCGTACTCGGGAAGGCGCAGGTCCTCGAAGGTCGCGCCCCGGTACAGGGCCTGGGAGGTGGCCAGGAGCCGGTGCCAGGTCAGGAACGTGGCGTCGAGGGCCTGTTCGCCCTCCTCCTTCTCGCGGCTGTCGAGGAGGTCGAGTTCGTCGCTGATGCCGTATCCCATGGCGAAGAGGCGGCTTTGGGGTAGCAGTCCGCGTTCTTCGGCGAAGAGGAGGAAGACGACGCGCATCATGACGGTGACGGCGGCCTCGTAGACCTCGCCCCTTGCCGCCGGGAGCGGGTCGGGCTCGCCGCGTCGCTGTGTGTCCAGGGCGCCTTCGGACAGGGCCTGGACGATGAGTTCGACGGCTCGGCGGACCTGGGTGCCGAGCGCTTCGGTGATCTTTTCGGCGGCGGTGACGGACTCGCCGAAGAGCTCGGTCAGTCGGTCCTGCTGTTTGCCGCCGACCAGGCGGCGGCGCTGGAGGAGTTCGATGAAGGCGTTGCGGGTCTGGGGCTCTTCGATCCAGGTCTGGGCGTCGACGATTCCGGAGGCGACCATGGTCTGCGGGCGGGCGCTGACGATCGCCCACCAGCGGCCGTCGGTGACGACGCCGATGGGGACGTCGGAGGCGCGCAGCAGCTCTTCCATGCGGTCGATGGGGCTGGCCGACCAGCCGTCGGTGAGCAGGTCGCGCAGGGAGTCGGTGGGGTCGGTGACCAGGACAAGGGCCCCGGTCGTGTCTCCGTGGACGAGGGCGCCGTCGGCGCGCACGGTGACGGCGTAGTCGGGCGAGCGGACCTCGGCGGCGGCCGGGGCCGGCACGGTGTAGGAGGCGCCCCAGCGCAGCCCCTGGCGCAGGACGAGGTCGACCCAGGTGTCGCGGGCCTCGCGGTACAGGTCGAGAGCGGCTTCGTCACCCGGGTGCTCGTCCCAGTTCTCCCATGCCTTCTCGAAGGCCGGCTTGGCGTCCTTGATGGCGTCGAGCGCCCGGGAGTCGGGCTGGGGAATGCCTTCGCGGTAGACGCGCTCCAAGGCGGGGACAGCGAGGAACGGGCCGTCCGCGTCGACGAGTTCGAGCCAGGCACGGTGCAGATCGGCGGCGGTCTGGGGGTAGCGGCGGCTCATGCCTTGACCATTCCGTTCTTCGCGTCTTCGGGGGTGAGGGCGAACACGACCGCGGCGGCGGATACATAGGGCCTGATGTCGCTGTAGCGTTCCTGGATCGAGGCGATCTCGCGCGCTTCCTCGTCGTCCAGGCTGTCGAGGCGCTCGTTCATGTGATGCAGGTCCCGGCGTCGCTGCTTCTGCTGGTCGTCGGTGAACAGCAGCTCTTCCTCGGCGCGGATGGCCTGCTCCAGGCGGTCGCGGGACTCGCGCAGGTTGAGCCGGAAGGCGTCGAAGATCTCATGAGCACGCTTGATGTCGGAGTCCCGGCGCTGTGTGAGCGCCTCGGTGACCTTCTCCTGGCGGCTGGCGCTCTTGCGCTTCATCGCGGTCAGCAGGCGTGTGCGCAGCCGGGAACCGTCGTCGTTCCACTGCTCGGCGAGGTGAGCACGCACCTTCTCATCAGCCAGGAGCAGATCCGCAGAGTCGAGGGTTTCGTCGAGGACCTGCTCGACCTTGGACTCGGCGAGTGCCTGACCGCGTAGCCGGACGCCGGTGAGGAACACCTCCTCGTGGAGCCGCAGCCCGCCGCGTCCGACCAGGACAAGCCGGGAGACGGCGGCCACACAGGACTCGGGAAGGCCGGGGGCAATGACGGCGGTGACCCGGTGTACCGGGGAATCCGTGCTGAACAGCGCGGAGCGCAAGGTGCGGGTAGCGCGCTGCATAAGGGCGTGCCCGAGGTGGATGTGGACCAGGTCGGTGCGCTGCTGGGCGGCCTGGTCATCGAAGGTGATGGGACGCGGGACACCCGGCTCCAGGCGGGTGTCCAGGCCGCGCAGGGCTGGCTGCCAGGAGCGGCCGAGGTTCGGGATCTCGAAGACCTGCGCCTCTGTGCGGTCGTCGCCGATCTCTACGAGCGGGGGCTGAGAGGTCAGGGTGAGCGCGGTATCCACGACCCGGCGGGCGTTCGCGGGCGTGAGATGCATGGCAGCCTTGCGCTCGTCGTACGTCTCCGACAGCCGAGTGAGCTGGCGGTTCAGCTCCATCCCGCCGGCCAGCACGCGGGTGATCACCTCGTTGCCGTCGTCCGGCGCGGTCAGCCGGGCCTTACGCGTCGTTCGGGTGGGGGCGAAGTGCTCCTGCACCTCGGCGTCGATGACCTGGTTGACCTTGCCGAGATCCTCGGTGGCCTGCCCGACCTTGGTCGCGATGATCCCCATGAACTTCATGTCCGCGTCGTACGTCGTGGAGCCGGATACCGGCACGAAGTGGAATATCTCCGGGTTCTTCGTCTGCCCGTACCGGTCGATCCGGCCGATGCGCTGCTCCAGGCGGGACGGGTTGAAGGGGATGTCGAAGTTGACCAGGCGGTGGCAGTGGGTCTGCAGGTCGATGCCCTCGCCGGCGGAGTCGGTGGCGAGCAGGACGCGGACCGGGTGCTTGTCCGGGCTCTCGGTGAACCGGGCGCGGATCTTCTCCCGCTCCTCGGTCGGGGTCGAGCCCTGGATGACCTCCAGTACGTCGTTGTAGCCGCGCTGCCGCAGGACGCGCTCGATCCATTCGAGGGTGGCCGCGTACTCCGTGAACACCACGACGCGTTCGTTGGTCCAGTGGATGCCGTCCGGTCGGCAGACCGCGGCGAGAAAGGTCAGCAGTTCTTCCAGGCGGGAGTCCGGCTTGTGCTCATAGCGGCGCCCCCACTCGATGAGCGAGGCGATCTCGCTGCTGGTGGCCGCGACCAGGGGATCTGAGCCCTTGGTGTGACGCAGCGCGGTGAACTCGGGGTGCTCGGCCGCGCCCTCCTCCTCGTCCGACTGACCGCTGCCCAGCACCTCCGTGTAATACTGGTCTTCGTCGTCCATCCGAAGCTGCCGGTCGCCCCCGTCCGCGCCCTCGTACAGCTCAAGGGTGCGGGCGAACGACCACGGGCTGGACAGGAAACGCTTCTTCAGCAGCATCGCGACGATGTCGCCGCCCGAGCCCTTGCCGTTCGCCCGGGCACTGTCCGCCAGCAGCCGCTCCAGCCGCGCGAACTGTTGCTGCTCCTCCTCCGACGGCGTGAACGGGAGGGTCCCCAGCTTCCGGGTCTTGAACCCCTTGTCCGGCAGATCGGTCTTCAGCCACCGCACCATCACCTCCTTCAGTGCCTGCTCGTCGATGCTCGCGCCGCGGGTGAACCGGCGGCCGTCGATCATTTCCAGCAGGGCGGTGAACGACTCCGAATAGCCGTTGTGCGGCGTCGCGCTCAGGAACAGCCGGTGCTCGCATGCCTCGGCGAGCCGCATCGTCGCCGTCGTCCGTTTGCTGTCCACCGCGTAGCCACGCTGCCCCGGCGCCGTCGTCGGGCTGGCCGGCGCCACATGGTGCGCCTCGTCGACCACCAGCACGTCGAACGCGTACCGCCTGGCCGTCCCCGCGCTGCGCACATCGGCCAGCACGTCACGGAGCAGGCGCTGCGCCCGCAGCGACGGCAGCCACGCCATGCTCACGATCACGCGCGGGAAGAGCCGGAACGGGTTGGCGTTCAGCCCGTGGCTCCGCCGCACCTTCGCCATCAGCTCGCTGTTGACGATGACGAAGTCGAGGCCGAACTTCTCCCGCATCTCGTCCTGCCACTTCAGCGACAGGCTCGGCGGGCACACGATCACCACGGACCGCGCGCGGTGCCGCAGCAGCAGCTCCTGCACAACGAGTCCGGCCTCGATGGTCTTGCCCAGGCCGACGTCGTCGGCGAGCAGCAGGTTCGTACGCGACGACTGAAGGGCCCGGCTGAGCGGCACCAGCTGGTACGCCTCCACGTTCGCGCCGCTGCGGAAGGGAGCCTGATAGGAGTTCGCGTCCGCCGAGGTGACCGCACCCCAGCGGACCGCGTCGACGAACGCGGCGAGTGTGTTCGGATCGTCGAACGCCTCCGCCCGCACAGTCTCCGGCAGCCCCTGGTTCGGGGCGACGGTGTGCCCGACCTCCAACTCCCAGACCACCGTCAGTTCCTGCCCGAGCCGGTCCTCATCCAGCGACTGCAGGCTCACCACATGTGTAAGTCCCGGCATGCCCTCGTCTGCGGGGCTACGAGGAAGGCCCTGCTTCTGGATGTCGGACACGGCCCAGGTGGAGCCCCGGACCTTGACGACCTGTCCCGGCTCTGGGACCGGCGGAATGGCCGCCGTATTCGGGGTGCTGCTCGCCGATCCCTGCGGATACTCCGTCGCGGTCGCCACCTGGGCAGACTCCTTCACCAACGCCGTCACTGCCGAGCGTAACCACCTAGGCACATATGGATAGCGTCAGGCCGCGGAGGTTACAGAATTACCAGTATCTCCGACCTGACTACGGCCCGCTGCAAGTCCTCAGGACTCGCGGACACCATGGTCAGCGGATTGTGGAAGGGTCGTCTTGGCAAGGGCCAGTCGGTGCGGGCTTCCGCCTGCGCCCTCGCGTGATCTCGACCAAGACGCCCTTCGGCATGGGTCCCCTGCTGGAATAGATGCCCTCCCTGACCTCGATCGTTACTTCCAGCGATCAAGGCGGGGCTCGTGACCGACCTGAAGGTCTTCAGGATGAGAGGCGGCCTGGCAACGGAGGTGCCGAGGCAGGCCGGGTAGAACCTGACGCAAGAGGAAGGGCGGCTGGTGCATCGATTTCTCGATGCACCAGCCGCCCCGGCGTCTGTAGTCCGTCGGCCCTGGCCCGGTCGCTCTCATACTCATGCCTCTGGCCCTGCCAGGACGAAGTCGTCCTGGGTCAGCTCCGCTCGGAGCCTGGCCTCGGCGACGTCGGCGTAATGCGCGGAGAGCTCGACCCCCACGAACTGCCGGCCCTCACGCAAGGCGGCGACGCCTGTGGAACCGCTGCCGGTGAAGGGATCGAGGACGGTGCCGCCTTCGGGGCAGATCTGCACGAGCTGCTGCATGATCTCGACCGGCTTCTGAGTGATGTGGACCCGGTCCTTGCGGGGCTGGGAGGCGATGAAGTGGCCGGGCAGGTAGAGGTCCCGGTCCTTTTCGAGGCTGCCCTTGACGCCCCAGACGATGAACTCCGCCGACTGCTTGAACCCGCCCTTGCGGGTCCGGCTGGCGGGCTTGATCCAGGGGATCGTGCCGCTCCAGGTCCAGCCCGCCATCTGCAGGGCGTCGGACGTCGTCGGCTCCTGGCGCCAGTCGGAGAAGACCATGGCGACGGAGTGCTCGGTCGCGGCCCGGTACGCCTCGGTGAGCAGTGCGGTCAGCCAGCTTCGATAGCTCCGCTGGTCGCGGTTCTCGCCGGGGAAGTTCTGCAGGTCGTGCGCCGATCCGGCCGTGACGTACTTGGCGCGGGCGGTGCGGCCGGTGCGGTCCGAGCTGGTGCGTCCGCCGGAGTTGTACGGGGGGTCGGTGATGACGGCGTTGACGCTCTCGTCCGGGAGGGTCTTCAGCACGGTGAGGGCGTCGCCTCGGTGCAGCGTGTAGCTCATGTGCGGGGCCTCTTTCAGGGCACGACGGGACTGGGCCCGCCCCGGACGGCGGTCAACGGCGGCCGTTCGGAGCGGGATTGCGCCGGAGGTTAGCCGCGATTTCCGGCCGCGCCTAACGAGCCGGTGCCGTGGTTCGGGCCCGGTTCGGCGGTCGCTTGGTGCGGCCGGAATCCCGGTCTACTGTCTCGCCACGTCACCGAGGCGGAGTCCGGCTCCACCCCTGCTGACCTGTGCTGATCCGTGTTTCCGCGTCCAAGGACGCGGGCCGGACGGCACGTTGACTCCCCGTTCCCGAAGCCGTGAGGAGACCCGGTGCACCGCCTGAGATTACGAGCGCGGCTGGCTGCCGCGCATGACCTGAACCCGGTGTCCGGGAGCTACCAACTCCCCTGGCCCGGGCCCGCCCTGAGAGGCGGATTCACATCGGCGCGGTGCCGGCGGCTTTGCACGAGAAGTCGGCACCGCGCCTCCTACGAACCGCGAGGAGCCGCTGCGATGCAGCACGCCCTGATACGCCCACGCCCTGACCCAACACCGTTGCCCGGCCGGGCTGTCCGCCCCGGCGAACGGTGGCGGCGATGAAGAAGACCACCGGAGCGGTCGTCGGTCTCTTCGCCTCCGGTCCGCTTCTGCTGGCCGTTCCGGTCCTCGCCGTCGGGGCCGGGACTGCTACGGCCTCCTGTTCGACCGGCGGTCCACAGGCTGTGGATACCTCGGCCGTTGCTGCTCAGGTGAAGGCGATCCTGGACGGCGGGGGCAAGGGCACGGTCTCCGTGCCGGGCCTGGGAGACCCGGCCGAGCAGATCCCCAACGCCAAGACCATCCAGGCCACCGGCGTCGCGATGAACATCCCGGCCCGGGGCCAGATCGTGGCTCTGGCGACCGCCCTGCAGGAGAGCGGCCTGCGGAACCTCACCTACGGCGACCGCGACTCGCTGGGCCTGTTCCAGCAGCGGCCGTCGCAGGGGTGGGGCACCGCGAACGAGATCCTCGACCCGGTGCACGCCTCGACGAAGTTCTACGAGGCGTTGGAAAAGGTCTCGGGCTGGCAGTCCCTGTCCGTCACCCAGGCCGCCCAGGCGGTGCAGAGGTCCGGCTTCCCCGAGGCTTACGCGAAGTGGGAGCCCTTGGCCACCGCCTTGCAGCAGGCGATCGAGCCGCTGCTGTCGAAGGCCGGCGGCACGTCGCCGAGCCCTTCGCCGTCCGGCTCGGACAGCACAGCCACTGCTGCGTCGAGTACCGCGGGCGGTTGTACGGCCGGCGGGGACGGCACCGATTTCGGAACCATCCCGCCCGGCGCGGTGCCGACCGGATACAAGATTCCGGCAGACGCTCCGCTCAAGGTCCAGACGGCGATCCGCTGGGCGCTCGGCCAACTCGGCACCCCGTACCAGTGGGGCGGGAGCTGCACCGACTCCCACGGGAGCGACCCCATGGGCCGCTGCGACTGCTCCTCGCTGATGCAGCAGGCGTACAGGGCCGCCGGCGTCACCCTCACGCGGACGACGTACACGCAGGTCAAGGAGGGCAAGCCGGTATCGGTCGACGCTCTCCGGCCCGGTGACCTCGTCTTCACCGAAGGGACTGCCGAAGTCCCGGAACACGTCGGGATGGTCGTCGGCCAAGGCCTGATCGTGCACGCCCCGCGCACCGGGGACGTGGTCCGCCTCGCGACTGTCGCGTCCTGGAAGCCGCAGATTCTCGCGGCCCGCCGAGTCGTCTGACCGGCGCTTCTCCCCCTCCCCCTCCTGCACTGGCGCTTCGCCCCCTCGGGGCTTTGGCGTGCACCAAATCGAACTGGAGTTCACAACTATGTACCTCGTCGACACGGTCGTCCAGCTCGCCTACGACCCCGGGATCAAGCCGAACGAGGGCGGGCTGCCGGGTCTGTCGGTCCTCAAGCAGGTGATGGGATCGATCAACCTCTTCGGGATCATCGCCGTGGTCGGCGCGCTCGCCGTCAGTGCGGGCGTGTGGGCCTGGGGCCACCACTCCGGCGGCCACCAGGCCGAGGCCAACGGCAAGAAGGGCGTGCTGGTCAGCGCCGGCGCGGCCCTCCTGCTGGGTGCCGCGAACGGCGTGGTGGCGTTCTTCAGCACGCTGGGGAGCCAGGTCCGCTGATGTCTTCCCGCTCCACGAACCCCGGCGGCGCTTCTCGCGTGCGCCGCCGGGCGCTGCTCGGCACCGCTGTCCTGATGGTGCTCGTCGCCCTCGCCGGCCTGGCCGCCTACCTCACCCGCGACGGCAGGACCTCCTCCAAGGCTCCCGCACCGCAGGCGAGTTCAGCTTCCCCCTCCTCGACCTCTTCTGCTTCCGCTTCGTCACGACCGCACGGCAGCCTCGGCGACCTGCCCGTTCCCCCGTCCACGCACGACCCGATCGCCTTCGGCAAGGCGGCAGCCGTGGCGCTGTGGTCGTACGACACCCGCGCCTACTCCCAGCGCGAGCTGCTGGCTGCCCTGCGCGGGTGGCTGACGAGCGAGAAGAAGTACGCCGACACCGCCTCGGTCGACGCGCTCGTCCCCTCGCGCGCGCTGTGGAAGGAGTTGGCCGCCAACGGCCAGTTCGCCACCGCCAAGGTGAACGAGGCGCACTTCCCCGACTCGTTCACCCAGGCCCTGCAGGCGGACCCCGGGGCGATCACCACCGCGTACGTCTACGCGGTGACGGTCTCCGGCAAACAGTCGATCGCGTGGAAGGGCTCGTCGCACGGCGGCGCCGAGAACCGCGTCACGACCCTCGCGGTCCAGTGCCGCCCCTCCCAGCCCTGCGCCCTGGCCGGTGTTCTGTCGGCCGTCGCTCCCTGACCCCCAACCCAGAAAGGAGGTACCGCCATGGGAGTCTGCGACTTTCCGCTGATGGACAAGGTCTGCGGCGCCGTTGACTTCGCCACCAACCCCGCCGGGACCGTCACCGACGGCATCGGGGCGTGGATCGCGAAGTCAGCGGGCGAGCTGGCCGCCAGCGCGGCCGATCTCGCCGCCAGGGCCGTCAACGAGACCACCGCCATCGATCTCAACGCCGGTTGGTTCCGGGACAACTACGAGCTGCTGTTGCCCATCGGTCTCGCCCTGACCGTCGGCACGTTCTGCATCCAGTTGATGCTCGCGGCCTGGCGACGGGACGAACGCGCACTCGCCCAAGCCGCGATCGGCACGATGACCGGCGTCCTCTTCTCCTTCTGCGCCGTCGCCTTCACCTCCGTCGCCATCACGGTGGTCGACGCCCTGTCCGACGGCCTGTTCCAAGCAGCCAACAGCTCGGTGGACGACGCGATCCGCCGCGTCATCAAGGTCAACCAGCTGGGGCCGATGTACGCCCTCGGCTGGACCATCCCATCCCTGGTCGCCTTCGGCTGCGCGATCGGCGCGTTCATGTACTGGGGAGTGATGGTCGCCCGCAAGGTCGGCGTCCTGATCATGGTCGCCCTCGCCGTCTTCGCCGGAGCCGGTGGTGGCTGGGAGGTCGCCAAGCGCTGGCGGCGGGGTTGGATCGAGGCAACCGCCACCCTGGTCGTGTCAAAACTGCTGATGACCGTGGTCTTCCTGATCGGCGTCTCGGCCATGGGCAAGTCCGACGCCACGGACGGCATGGCCGCCCTCTCCGACGCGATGGCCGGCATCGTCGTGATGGTCCTGGTCCTGCTCTGCCCGTACGCCACCTACAAGTTCGTCCACTGGGCGAGTGACGGCGGCGGACACGACGATCTGCACCGTACCGGCGTCGCCGGCATGGCGGTCGCCGCAGGCGCGGCGAAGACCGCGGGTAGCCTCGCGATGCAGGCCAGCACCGGCACTCCCGCTCCGCAGGGGCCGAGCAAGGTCCCCGGCGCGGGCAGCGACGGTGTCGCCTCCGGCATCAACCCCACCGGCGGAAACCTGAGCAAGGAGGGCATCGACGCCGGACCTCCGAAGCCGCAGACCCGCTTCCGGTACGGCGAGGACCCGAACGCCTCCGGCGACAAGGGCCGCGCCCTGATCCAGCGCCCCGGCATCCCCGCGCTGATCACACGACCTGCCGACAGCGAAGCAGGAGGCTCCGAGGGCGCTCCCTCCGCCCCTCAGCCCGCTGGCGCGTCGATTCCGGGCAGCAGCTTGACCCGCGTAGGTGCCGCTCCGCCCGGCGGTCCCGCCGCACCATCGCCGCCCTCCACCGGTCCGTCGGCGACCGGCTCCCCGACTCCGACGAGCTGGGTCTACCCCGACCAGCCGCCGTCGGGGTCCTGACCCACCACTCGGGGGCGGGCTGCTTCCCTCCAGCCCGCCCCCTTCCCCGACCCCACGGGTGGAGTCCTGCGATGACCTCCAGAAGAGCGCCACGCCTCCGCCTCGTCCCGCCCGCTCCCACTGTCTGGAACCGCCATGTCTGACAACCGCCAGGCCGAAGCCACCACGGCCACCGTGAAGTTCCCGCACCGCAGCAGGCGCGGCATCCTGCTCGGCCTCACCGCCCCACAGCTGATCGTCGTGAGCCTCACCGGCCTGCTCCTGCTCGCCGTGATCCTCGCCCGTGGCGTGGTCGGCGCTCTCGAACTCATCCCGCTGTGGGCCGCCATCGCCCTGCTCGTCTTCGTCCGCTACCGAGGCCGGGCCCTGGCCGACTGGGCGCCGATCTTCACCCGGTATGCGCTCCGCCGGATGCGGGGCCAGTTGGTCTGGCTCGTCCGACCCTCCCGCCGACCGGGCCGCGAAGGACTCCTCCACCTGCCCGGAACCGCCGCCAGCCTGCGCGTGGCCACCGCACCCGACCGCCGGTACGGCGCGGTCCACGATCCCCACGCCGGCACGCTGACCGCCGTCGTCAAGGTGTCCTCGCGCGCCTACGCGCTGCTCGACCCGGGCACCCAGAACGCCAACGTCAACGGCTGGGGCCGTGCCCTCGCCGCACTGGCCCGCACCGGCCAGGTCGCCCGGATCCAGGTGATCGAGCGCACCGTGCCGGACTCCGGCGACGCCCTCCGCCGGTACTGGGAGGAGCACGGCCGACCCGATGCCCCGGTGGCCGGCCAGGTCTACAGCGAGCTGATCCAGAGCGCTGGCCCGGCCGCTGCTCCGCACGAGGCGTACGTCGCGGTCTCGCTGGACGCCAAGGCCGCGCGACGCCTGATCAACCAGGCCGGTGGCGGTCTGACCGGGTCCTTCAGCGTCCTGGCGCAGTTGACCTCGACCTTCGACCAGGCCGCGCGCACCGCCGGGCTCAACCCCACCGGCTGGCTCACCGCCCGCGAGATCGCGGCAGTCGTACGAACGGCGTACGACCCCAAGGCCCTTGCCGCACTGGACCGTTGGTCCTCTTCCGGGCGCCCCGAGGCCGACGCAGGCGCGGCCGGCCCGGTCGTGGTCGTCGAGAAGTCGGACCACATCGCGACCGACTCCGCCGTCCACTGCACGTACTGGGTGGAGAACTGGCCCCGCACCGAGACGTCGGCGGGCTTCCTGCACCAGCTCCTGTTCACCGCCGGGGTACGGCGGACCCTGTCGCTGTCGTACGAGCCGAAGGGGCTGGACGCCGCGCTGCGCGATGTCCAGCGCAAGAAGGCCAGCGTGATCGCGGACGCTGCCGAGCGAGCGCGGCGCGGCCAGGTCGACTCCGAAGCGGACTCCATCGAGTACCAGGACATCAAGTCCCGGGAGCGCCAGCTCATCGCGGGCCACGCGGATGTCGCCCTGACCGGCCTGCTGACCGTCTCGGCCGACTCCGAGGAGGAGCTTCGTTCCGCCTGCGCGGTCGTGGAGACCGCGGCGGTCGGCGCCCAGCTCGACCTCCGGCCGCTGACCTGGCAGCAGGCCGAAGCGTTCACCGCCGCCGCCATGCCGCTCGCCCTCGCCGTCTGATGCCGGCCCTCCTCCCTTCCGAAAGAGCACCCCCATGTCCCGCACCGCCAGCCCGACCGCGCAGGACTTCGTGCCCTTCGCCACCGCCGCGCTCGACTTCCACCGCGCGCTCAACGTGCCAGGCGGTCCTCTCGTCACCACCCGCGCCGAGCTCGACGCCCTGCACGCCCACCTCATCTCGCTGCTCGGCCTGCTCGATGCCCACGCCGCCCGCACAGGCCGTCTCGTGCCGATCGAGGGCGACCAGCTCAGCGCCGCCCGCACCCGGATCTGGCAGGCCGCCGACCACGTCCACGCCGCCTACCACGCGGCCCCCCGGCCGGACTCCGGCGAGGTCCCCGACCGCGAGGCGTGCCAGGCCGGCCTGCCAGAAGACGCACCGGAACTGACCATCTGCCAGCGCCACCAGCGCACCGCGCACCTGGTCCGACGCCGTACCACCCCGGCCGACCTCCACGCCCCGTTCACCGGCCTCGTCCGCCACTGACTCTGCCTCCCGTCTGGAGAATCGTTCATGCCCCGCACCCGCGCCAGCGCCTCCCCCCTGTTCGTCCCCCGCAAGGCATCGCGCGCCGAGCAGCGCGCCGCCCGCGCCGGTTTCGCCGAGGCCCGGCGCCAGGCCCGCCTCGCCGGAGCCCCGCCCAAGCGCCGCGACGAGGAGGCCCTCGACCCGGAGCTGCGGCCGGCCTATCCGCCGTCCGGACGCCCCGGCTCCTCCTCGGCACGCGGCGGCAAGCTCCGCCTGCCCGCCCACCGGATGACCACCGCCACCGTGTCCGGGGCCTATCCCTTCCTCGCCGAGGGCGGACTGGGCGCCGAGGGCATCTTCATCGGCCGCGACGTCCACGCGGAGGCCGCGTTCTGCTACGACCCGTTCTCGCTCTACAGCAGCGGCCGGATCGAGGGCTTCACCAACCCCAACGCAGTCCTGGCCGGGATCATCGGCATGGGCAAGTCCGCGCTGGCCAAGTCCATCGCCACCCGGGCGATCGCCCACGGTTACCGGGTCTACGTGCCCTGCGACCCCAAGGGCGAGTGGACGGCCGTCGCGCAGGCTCTCGGCGGCTACAGCATCGCGCTGGGGCCGGGGCTCCCGGGCAGGCTGAACCCCCTGGATGCCCCGGCCCGGCCCGCCTCGGTGAGCGAGGACGACTGGTCGACCGAGGTCCGCAAGCGCCGTCTCCTGCTCCTGGCCGGCCTCGCGCGCACCGTGCTCAAGCGCGATCTCCAGCCGATGGAACACACGGCTCTCGATCTCGCGCTGGACCTGGTCGTCACCGAAGCCGAGGCAGGCGGCACTGTGCCCCTGCTCGGCGAGATCGCGCACACCCTCGGCTCACCCGAGCACCTTGACCGGGCTCTCGGCGACCAGGCCGGGCGTATGGGGGCCGCAGCGCAGGACCTCGCACATGCCCTGCGCCGTCTGGTCCACGGCGACTTGAGCGGCATGTTCGACGCGCCCTCGACCGTGGCCTTCGACCCAACCACCCCGATGCTGTCCATCGACCTCTCCCGCCTGGGCGGCTCGGGCGACGACACCGCGCTGGTCCTCGCGATGACCTGCGCGAGCGCCTGGATGGAGTCCGCGCTCGCCGACCCGGACGGCGGCCGACGCTGGGTGATCTACGACGAGGCGTGGCGCGTGATGAGGCACGTCGGCCTGCTGGAGCGCATGCAGAGCCAGTGGAAGCTCAGCCGAGGGCTCGGCATCGCCAACCTGATGGTCATCCACCGCCTCAGCGATCTCCTGAGCGCGGGCGATGCCGGCTCACGCGGCCGGGTGCTGGCCGAGGGCCTCCTTGCCGACTGCTCCACCCGCATCATCTACCGCCAGGAGCCCGACCAGCTCGCCGCAGCCGCGTCGCTGCTCGGCCTGACCGGTATCGAAACCCAGGCCGTGTCCGCCCTGACCAAGGGCCGGGGCCTGTGGAAAGTCGCAGGCCGGAGCTTCATCACCCAGCACATCCTGCATCCGGCCGAGCGCGAACTGTTCGACACGGACGCCCGGATGCATGCAGACCCCCGCGAGTTCACCGCAACTGACGCGGCCTCAGTTCCTGGACTGATCAGGGAGGCGCGGCAGTGAGCCCCCGTGAGGTCTCGGGTTCCCGGTCCGGGCTCGTCCCTGGTCTCCGGTTCGGTGCGATCGGGGACGCCGCCCCGCTCCAGCGCCACCTGACGGCCAGCCCGGCCACGAGTCCGGGCGGCGTCTCACCGGCAACTGACGGGAGCGACCGCCTCGCCGCAGCCCGGACCGAGGAGTTCACCGACCTGTTCCGCGGGGCCGTCACGGAGGACTTCGGCGCGGTGGCCCGCCTGCACCAGATGCTCGAGACCGCCTCCGAGTGGTGTCGCGTCCACGGTGCCCGAAGCAGCGCGTCCGAGTTGGACGCCATCGCCTCCCGGTTGACCGATCTCGGCGAGGAGCTGCATCTCGTCGCGGAGAACGTCGACCACGAGATCCGCTCCCGGGCGCACCAAGCGGCAGCAGCAGCCCGTCTCTCGCCAGCGGCGTCGGCCCGGGGAACCTCCCCCGGCCAGCGGAACGACGCTCCGGCACGGTCCCACCTTCCGTCACGCGCTCGCTGCCGCGTTCGCGGTGAGGGACCCGTACAAGAACGAGTAACGACCATGCCTACCTCTCCCGACTCCTCCGCCACCCCTGACTGCCAGCCGCAAGATGCCGACGAACGGGCGACATGGCGGGCGCGTGTCCAAGCCCTGGCCTCCGCCGCTGACGGCATCAGGCAGGCTTCGGACAAGTGGGACGCGGTCTCCGACTCGTACTGCGACGAGGACGGCTGGCCCGTCGACGAGACCGGCTACGCCGACGGCATGGTGGCCCGGGACGCCGCCGCCTGGGAGCACGTCGAGACCTTCCTGGCCCACGGCCCCGAAGTCCTCTCCGGTGTCCGGGCCGCCGCGCAACCGGCCGACTACCTTGACGGCCCGATCAGCGCCGACCTGCTGCGCCTGCGGGGGATCGACTCCGTACTGGAGCGAGCGGGCGAGATCCGCCGCGAGTGGGATCAGGTCATCGCGCTCATGGAGGGGTCGATGCCTGGGTCGCGGGAGCTCTACGAGGAACGAGCCCGCGAGATCCGCAACTCCGAAGGCTGGCACTACGCCGACGAACTCAGCTACAGCGGAGCGGCGTTGGCCCGGGCTGCCGATCACCTGGCCGACCGGATCGGCGATGACCGGTCCGCGCACACCGGGCGTGTCCAGGCGGCCCTGGCCCGATCCGCTACCGGCCGGCACGGTGCCTCTGCCGCTTCGCCGCCCACTTCGGCAGCGTCAGAGCCCCCTGCCGTGCGCCGCTCGCGCTGAAGCCTCTAGCACCGACTTCCGGCGAGGCCAAACCGCCCGATCGCCGGATCCTCGACGAACGCCACCACCCCTGCAGTCCCCGCCCGGCTGCGGCTTCCCGCCGCCGTCGACCGCTGGGGACGGCTGCCACGGAGAAGCCCACATGCGCCCCGATCAGACCCTGGTCACCCTCCAGCGGGAGGGCACACGCATTACGGCGCGCACCAGCGAACCCTTCATCGAGGAAGCCGCCGCTGGCACGTCGGAGCATGACCACCCGTACAGCCACCTGACCACGCCGCTTCGGCAACGCGGACTGTCCTGCACCGTCGAGTACGGCCTCAGCGACCACATCGTCCATGCCGAACTTCCCGACGGCAGCGCCTTGATCATCTCTCCGCCACAGGAACCGCCCACCGACCACCCACCCGGGTATCCGGGGAGCTGGTTGGTGACGCGCGGGCATCCCGACGACTCCACGCTCCACGAAGTGATCTACGACTCGGAGCCCGACGGTCCCCACGCCCGACACGGCGGCAGCATCCCTCGCCTGCTCGCCGCCATCGACACTCGCCTGGACCAGCTCGGCCTGCCGCCCCGGCCGGAACCGCGGCGACCTGCCCAGGAGAGCGGTGCCGACGCGGTGCTCCACCGTGCGGGCTTCGTCCCCGTCGTGCTGTTCCGCGAGCGCTTCCACCGGCTGCCCTCCGCCATGACCGACCCGGTCGAGCAGCGACAGATGGTGACCCGGGCCGTCGACATGCTGCAGGCCGAGGGCTTCGACGTCTCGTGCGATCCCGGCCTGCTCGACCCCAGCCTGCCGCCCCCTGCCCATCAAGGGCTCAGCCTTGGCGACCGGCTCGGCCACCTGACCCATTCCATCCAATCGGCGTCGCACACGGGCGAAGTCGTCGCCGCGCTGAGCGAGCTGACCGCTCCCGGTGACGGCGTTCTCCAGCGCGTCGTGGAGTCCCTCAACACGACGGCCGACTGGTGGGAGGACCTAGGCGAACCCGCCGATCCCCACTACGCGAACCGGCTGCGTTACATCGCCCAGAAGCTCGACTCCTACGCGTTGGACATTCGGTCCATGCGCGGCGAACTGGCCGACCGGCACACCGACCACCCCGGCAGGCTCCAGGCCCGGGTGGGCCAAGTCGCCCCGGAGGAACCGGCGGCGTCCCGGGTCACCGCCGCTCTCGCGGTCTCGCCGACCGCACAGCGCACGACCCCAGCCGCGCCGCCGTCAGCTTCAGCCGCACCTCCCACCCTGCCTCCCGCCCGACCCTCGTCCGCGCCCGGTCGCTGACCGCCGCCCAGTTTGGAGCCCGCCATGTCCCGCACCAGCAGAACCGTCCCCGCCCTCGACCGCCCCGCACCCCCT
Organism: Streptomyces dysideae; assembly: GCF_001514305.1. Taxonomy (GTDB): domain Bacteria; phylum Actinomycetota; class Actinomycetes; order Streptomycetales; family Streptomycetaceae; genus Streptomyces; species Streptomyces dysideae. Next base: position 259,633 of record NZ_KQ949080.1, on the reverse strand, counting down.
GCGCCCATCGGATGGATCCGCCATGCCCACCCCCGAGCACGACCCGCTTCCCGACATCGCGGTCGGCCGCCACCCCGACTTCGGCATCGTCGCCGCCAACCCCAAGCAACTGGCGGCAAGCACCTGGATGTTGAAGGGATTCGACTTCCACCCCGTCCCCGACCGCCCCAACCTGTACGCGCTGGCCGACCAGCAGCGTGACGGGCAGGGCCGCACCACCCGGGCCGTCGCGCTACTACGCAAGGCCGGCTACCGGGTCGACGTGGACGCCGCGTTCGACCCCTCGCTGACCTCCGGACCAGCGCCCGCCCTCGACCGGCCCCCGCGCGTCGAGCCGGACGTCGCGTTCGCCGAACATCCGCAGCTCGGTGTGGTCGCCGCCACCGCCGACGGTTCCTCCGCTCTCGGCAGCCCGCTCATCCTGGAAGAGCACGGCTGGCGGCACAACCCGGGCCTGGACATCTACATGCTGCCCATCACCACGCACCGCAGCGAGGCGCTCGACAAGGTCGCCACTGCCACGCTGGCGATGCACCAGGCCGACCTCCAGGTAGCCGTGCAGCCCCTCCTCGCCCAGGACATAGCCGCGCGCCACTCACCCGCGCCCACGACGGCAGCGCGCCACCAGCGCGATCAGGGCTTCACCACTCAGAAGCTCCCCATGAGCGCCGCCGCGCTCGCCGCCAGTCCCGCCCGCGCCGGACTGCCGGGTAAGGCGCCGGTGGCCGCGCCCGCCGCCTCCGGCCCGGCGGCCCGCCCGGTGGACCCGCGCATCGCGTTCTCCCGCAACCGCTGACCCAACTCCCGTAAGGAGCAGTTCCCATGGCCGTGAAAACTCTTGGCAGATCACCCATTCCTGTGGGCACCAGGCTGAGCGAGACCTGTCCGACCGGGCGGCCGACCGTCGCGCGGGGTTCGCCGAGTGGCTCTCCAAGCAGGAGTGCACCGATTGCTGGCGGGCCGCGAAGGATGGCCACGAGCAGGAAAAGGCCGCCTGGCTGGAGGCCAAGCGCACCGAAGAGCAGGCCGCGTCCGAAGCCTGGTCGGAACAGTACCGAATGCCGCCCCTCGAAGGCCGCGAGCGCGCCGTCGCCTGGGGCGTGCGCTGCCGCCACCAGGTCCTGGCTGCCGCGTACACCGCTCTGGTCCTCGAAGGCGAGACCAGTGAGGCGGAGTGGGAGGAGATCGAGGAGGCGGCTCGCACGATCACCCGCGCCGGCTGGTGGATTGATCAACGCTCCTCCGAGCCCGGCGACCTGACCGAGCTGCTCGAAGCGGCCACCGGCGCCGACCGGCCCACCGAAAACCCCCACTTCTGACGCCCGGTGCCTCGCTTCGGCGGGGCACCGGATCTCTCTCCCTGCCAGAAGGCATGGATACGAATCCAAGACGCCGACCGCAAGTGACCGCAGATGGGTGGATGATAAGTCCGCTGACCGGGAGGGGCCCATGACAATCGTCTACATCACAGGGGGCGGGGACTACCACCACGCTCGCCCTGACTGTCCAGGCATCACTGGGGGACAGAAGACCGCGGACGTCCACAGTTGGACGGCGCACCCCGTCGAGGAAGTCCCGCTGTCCGAAGCCCGACAGCGGGGCAAGGCGGAGGCCTGCACAAAGTGCCGAGGCGCCTCACTCATGAGTGGGTCGGCATGATGAGTTCCACGGGGAGCCCGTTCGGCAGGGGTGTTGGCAAAGGCCAGTTCGAGCACGCGAAGCAGGAACTGGACCGCCTCGCTCTCAAGTCCCAGAGGATGGTCAGAGAGGCCCTGGAGGTAGCCGAACGAGCAGAGCAGCGGGCCGAGATGGAGCGAGCTCGGGCGAATGAGGCCGAGGCGAAACTCCGGGCAGAACGGGCAACGCAGCAGCGTTTCGCCCAAGAGATCACCGCAAAGCAACAGGAACTCACTCAAATGTTCCAAGAACTGCAGGCACCGCCCGATATCGAGGCGCTACGAGCGGAACTCGCGGCCGCGATCAAGGAGCGCGACACGGCGCTCCAACTGTTGAGCGAAGCAGAACAGCAGCGCGACGCGGCTCTCCGCGCGCGGGACGCCGCCCGAGCACGCACCATCGTGCGTTCTCAAGAAGGCCAACCCGACGGCCCGGTCGGGGTACGGGCACTCCTGACCGCCTCCACCATCCACGGCATCCTCGAGCAAGCCGAACAGGTGTGCACGCTACTGCGCATGACCTGCGACCCGGATGAGGCCGCAGCCCTGGAACACCATGTCTCGGCACATCCATGGCGGGCCCGCCTTGCCGACGCCCTTGCCACGATCCAGGCCTACGCCGGAGCCAAGCAGGCGGCCGTTGCCCTTCACGGCGTGGCCGGGCCATCGCTGATGAACCTGCAGGCCTACTGCCGTGATGCAACCAGCGGTGCTCTGCTGGCGGTGGGCGATGTGGCCCTCTCCGAATCGCAACACGTCAGCAATAACAAGCGGCTGCTGGCGGAGCGGACATTCCGCGTGCCCAAGGAGGTCGATCCTGCAAGACGCGTCGTGATGGCCGCGCACATACGGATCGGCTCGGGCAAGCCTCCTGCACCCCGCATGCATTTCTTCGACGACACCGACAAGTCTGGCATGGTCGTCATCGGCTACCTCGGCGCACATCTGCGCAACGCCAGTACGAATTAACCCGCGCGTAGCCGCACCATAGAGGTATGCAGCACGAGACCCTCCTCGTCGCCCCCTACGCCGCCTGAGACGGCCCGCCCTCTGCTTCGTGCAGGTGGCTGGGGCGTCCCTTCTGTCACGTGGGCCAAAGGCAACGGGTCCTTTGGGCCCGTATATCAGTGCGCGGTTGCAGTTTCCCGGAGAGCCCTTTGGATCGCGGACTCCACGGCACCCTGGTTCTCGAAGAACTCGACATCGGCGACACTGCCAAGCTCGCTCAGGAGCTCGCTCGGCCACTCAGACCGCTGGCCGTCCAGAGCAGCGACCCGGCTCTGCTGCGGTACATCAGCCCAGCTGAACAGGTAATAGCAGTGCTCGGCTGCCTGGTCCTTGTCCTTGGCGCTGAGGGCCTGCACATACGCGGCCGCGGTTGGTGTCTCGACGGCGACGGTCACGGCCCGCTCCCGACCGGAGCGCAACCGCAGGGACGCGTTCCGCTCAACCTTCCAGTCACGCTTTGCAACCGACTGCACACGCTCGACAACCCTGTCCGCGAAACGCACAGGAGCGCGGCGAACGGCGAGCCAGCGAAGCTGCTCAACCCGGATGCTGGCCTGTGCGACGGCGAGCATCATCGTGCCCAAGTCTTCAAGCGGGCCGAAGGTCGCGATCTCATCGTCCTCACTGCCGATGTTGGCGAGACCAGCCACCCGGATCGTGGTGGCGATGGCCTCGGCGACCCGGCCGGTATCCGTGTTTACGTCCGCGAGGAGCAGCCGTTCGTATGCGGAGGCCTGGTCGGATACCCGGACACCTGCGCCCAGGGGCTCTAGGAGGAGGCGGACGCTGTCGCCATCGCTGTAGGTGATGGGCAGGTCCGCAAGGAGGCCGTCACCGTATTTGTGGGTCACGATCCGGTCATTGATGAAGCTCAGGAGCGCCGCAACGACACTGTTCCGGTCCATTGTCACGCCCTCCTTCCCGGCTCAGTCCAGACGAAGTCTTCCCCGAGGCTCACTTCGCACTCGCCCGCGAACGCTTCCAGGATGGCACGGTAGGTCCCAGGAGCGACTCGCGGCGCAAGTGGCACCGCGGGAATGTCGGTGGGCTGGTAGGCGTCTTCCTCGCTGCCCAGCGGGTTGATCATGTGCTTGTGGGTTCCGTCATACGGGGGATGCGGATCGTTGACGCACAGACGGCGCACTGAAGCTCCCCCGATGAGGTACTGGTAGCGCGGTTGCGAAGGCGCTGGCCAGCGGATATGGATCCGGATGATCCCCTGCTCCAGCTCCGGGAGAACCGTCCGAACCTGGAGCAGTCCCACAGTCACAGACCGCTGAGACTTCCAAGCGATCGCCCCGACGGTCGTCGCCTTCGAGGTCTTCGAAAGCAGCAGGCCGACCGACTGCTGCGTCAGCAGTGGCGAAGACTGTCTCGACAACGCGCCCCCCTTCACGATGTGCGCACAGACTACGCGCGCTGCGCCATGCACACCGAGGCTTTCGCCAGTGCGTTCCGCCGTACCCGCAGCCGACCCCTTTCGCACTTCGGGCGCGAGGGTCGTACCGGGGCTCAGCATTCCCAGAGACGGCGCTGCTTCACCTCCTGCACGCACGGTCCCCGAGGTTGCCGGGGACGTTGGCCTTTATGGGGTCCGGCCACGATGGCGAGCCGTTCGGAGTCGGCGAGTTCGGTCAGTCCGTGGATGGCGGCGTCCATCCGGTCGGGGCCCCCTCCTCCGCCAGGACGGCTGCTTGGCCCGCCCGCACAACGACGCCCACTTCGCCCGCTCCGTCTGGCGCACTTTGCCTGCGACTACGGACTCGATGAGCCGGGGCCTGCGGTCAAGTGTCCACCACTCGGGGGGAGGTCCACCGGGGTGACCGCAGCCGTCTACCACCCATCTCCGGCCAGGCCAAATCGCGGATTCCGCGGATCCTCTCTCCCCGACGGCCCGACCACCCGGGCTCCCGTTCACCACTCCCCTTCGAGGTAGACGCCGTGATCGCCCACCTGCAGCGTGCCAGCCATACCGTCGGCCTCCTTGAGTACCTGTACGGGCCAGGCGAGCGCGGCAACCACACCAACCCCCGCCTGATCGCGGGGGACGGCCACGGCGCCCCGATCGAGATGCTCACCCAGACCGACGCGCTGGCGTACCTGGCCCACGCCCTCGACGCACCCGTCGAGCGCCTCGGGGCCCGAGCTCCCGAGCGGCCAGTGTGGGTCTGCTCGGTCCGCTCCGATCCCCGGCACCCCGACCTGACCGACTCGCAGTGGGCCTGGGTGGCCCGCCGGGTGGTGGCGGCCACCGGCATCGCCCCGGAGGGCGATCCGGACGCCTGCCGGTGGATCGCCGTGCGCAACCAGGCACGGCAAGTGCACGTCGTGGCCACCCTCGCCCGCGAGGACGGCAGCCTCCACAACACCTACCGCGACGCCTTCCGTCTCCAGACCGAGTGCCACCGCATCGCCACCGAACTCGGCCACCTGCCTGCAGCCCCGCGCCCGACACCCCGTGCCCAGGAGACCCCCGTGCCTGCCCCCTACATCACCATCAGCGCAGAGCCCAGCGGCAGTGTCTCGGCGAAGGGCGCCAGCGACGACCTGTCCGCCACGCTCCTCAAGCACGCCGGTTTCCAGCAGATCGAGGACTGGTACGGCCGCCGTCACCGCCTGGCGACCACCACCCCGCAGGCTGAACGCGTCGCCATCGCCTCCCACGCAGCCGAGATGCTCCGCGCCGCCCGGTACAGCGTCGATCTGGACCCGGACCTCGACACGAGCCGGTTGACCAGCCCGGCCAACCCTCTCGGGCTCTACACCGCCGGAGCCGAAGTCCTGCGGCTGACCGACCAGATCAGGGCCGCCGAGAACGGTGCCGGCCTTGCCCAGGCGGTCGATCACCTCCTTCATCCCGAGCACGGCGTCCTGGAACGCCTTCGGGAAGCTCTGGAGACGGCAGGCGAACAGATCACCGACCTCGACGACGAGGCGTACGCGCTCGCCGACCGGTTCGGCTTCGCCGCGGAGTTCGTTAGCGCGGCGCAATCAGAACTCGTCGGAGCGGGACGCGAACTGCACCGCGTCAACGACTCGCGGCAGGACCACGCCGGGGCGCAGACGCAGTCCCCAGCCCCGCCCGACGCACGAAACGTGGCTCTCGCCACATCACCCGCGGCGGACAGGGCCAAGGCGTCTTCGGCGCTCGGAACTCCGTCTCCGGAGGTCGGTACAGCCGTAGGTGCGCCGCAGGTCACAAGCCCTCGGACCCGTTAGACCGGCCAAGGTCCGAAAGATCTGTCCAACCCACCCGGCACCGACCCGACACCCCACCCAAGGAGGAATAGTGCCCGAGTTCCACCCGAGCATCGGCGAGGCCGTAGGCGCCGCGATGCAGCACAACATCCGGCTTGCCTACGGCGGCAAGGCGCCCGGCTCCGACACGCCCCCGCAGGTCCGACACCTGCCCCACCCGTCGGCCGACCCGTACTCCGTCCCGGGGATGATCGCCCGGCTCACGGAGACAGCGACTCCCCATGAGGTCGCCGGAATCATCGAGGAGGTCAACGGAGCGTTCGGGGCACTCCCCCAGCTGACCGAACTCATGGCCGCAGCGGCCGACTGGACCCGAGCCCGTCTGACCTTCGAGAACCCGCACCACAACCCGGCCTTCGAGACGTGGACACGGCTGGCCGCCGCCACCCGCATGCTGCGGGACGTCCAGGAGGAGCTGGCGGTCGCCGGGGACATGATCGCCGCGTGCCCTGTGCAACTCAGCGACCCGAAGTACCGCGACGAGGTGCCTGCACTGCGGACCAGGGAGCCGCTCAGCGATGTCGTCGGCAACGACGCGGTCGCGGACAACGAGCCGCCCGCCTCCCGGAACCCGGAAGCGGACCGACGCCGAGCCGCCCGCGCCTCCTCCCCGCACGCTGGCACTCAACGGACCGTGCCCTCCGCCGGTGCGGCATCCGAACCACCCACCAGCGGCCTACCGCCCCGGTCGCCACGCACCCGATGACCTCGGCTTGACCCCCAACCGCCGTCCCTTGCCCCGACAGGAGCTGCCCCTATGACCACCAGAAGAGCGCCGCGCGCCCCGCCTCGCCTTGTCCGCTCTCCCTCCTTGGACCCGCCATGCCCGCATCGCGTACCAGCGCGCCCTCGACCACCACCGGTTCCGACGCGCTCCTCTACCTCCTGTTCGGCGTCCTCGGCGTCGGCATCGCCTTCGGTTCCCTCGCCTGGCTGACCGGCAACCTCACCAACGCTCTTGTCGGCACCGGCCCCTGGGCGCCGTTCGAGGCCACCAACGCGCTGTTGCACCCCGACGTGCTGTGGCCGCACCTGAGTCCCACCGCTCTGCTGGTCGGCGCGCGGCTCGTTCCCGGGCTGCTCTCCGTCTGCCTCACCGTCACTGGCCTGGTTGTGTGGCTGCGGCTGCGCGGCGGTGCGAAGAACGGCCTCGCCCGTAGGCGGGATCTCGCCCCTCTGATGAACAGGGAGATCGCCGCCAAGGCGAAGAGCCTGCGGCCGAGCCTGTCCGGCCTCAAACCGAAGGAGGTCGCTCCCGCGGACCGCGGGATCCTCGTCGGCACGCACTCCCCGGGCCGGGCCGAGGTCCGCGCCTCCTGGGAGGACGTGATCGTCGCGATCATGGCCCCGCGCTCCGGCAAGACGTCCGGGCTGGCGATCCCCGCGATCCTCGCCGCTCCCGGCCCGGTACTGCTGACCTCGAACAAGGCGGCGAACGACGCCTTCACCGCGACGGTGGACGCCCGCGCCGAGGTCGGCACGATCTGGACGCTCGACCCGCAGCAGATCGCCCACCACCCGCGCGAGATGTGGTGGGACGTCCTGGCCGACGCCCGCGACCTGGCCGGGGCGAAACGTTTGGCCGGGCACTTCGTCGCCGCCAGCGTCGACGAGTCCAGCGGTGCCGACTTCTGGTCAACCGCCGCGAGCAACACGCTGGGCGCGCTCTTCCTGGGCGCCGCGAGCCATCGGCGCCCGATCACCGATGTCCTGGCCTGGCTTGCCTCCCCCGCTGACCGCACTCCGGTGGACCTGCTCACCGACGCCGGCCACGAGGCGGTCGCCGCCCAGCTCCAGGGCACCGTCAGCGGGGCCACGGAAACGCGGGACGGCATCTATGAGACCGCGCGGCAGTACGCGAGTTGCCTGCTCGACCCGGAGATCGCCGCCTGGGTCACACCCGACAAGCACCTTCCCGAGTTCAAGCCCTCCGCGTTCGCCACCTCCCGCGACACGCTGTACCTGCTCAGCAAGGACGGCGGCGGCTCGGCATCGGCGATCATCGCGGCGGCGGCCGACGCGGTGATGCGCGCGGCCGTGGTCGTCGCCGAGCGCTCCGGCGGGCGGCTCGACCCGCCCGCCCTGTGCGTCCTCGACGAGGCCGCCAACGTGTGCAAGATCTCCGATCTCCCCGACCTGTACAGCCACCTGGGCTCACGGGGCGTGATCCCGATGACGATCCTGCAGTCCTACCGGCAGGGCCAGCGGTGCTGGGGCGAGGCCGGCATGGACGCACTGTGGAGCGCCGCCACGGTCAAGATCGTCGGCTCCGGGATCGACGACATCGACTTCGCCGACAAGCTGAGCCGCGCGATCGGGGAGCACGAGGTACGGACCGTCTCCGTCTCCCGCTCCGACAGCGGCAAGTCGACGTCCGTGTCCATGCGCACCGAGCGGATCCTCGCCCCCGACGCGATCCGTGCGCTGCCCAAGGGCAAGGCGCTCCTCCTGGCCACCGGCCTGCGCATCGCGCTGCTCGACCTCAAGCCCTGGTACAAGGAGCCGTCAGCGAAGACCATCGCACCTGCCTCCGCCGCCGCCACGGCCACCATCACCGACCGCGCACTCGCGAAGGCGAACAACTCCGGCTTCGGGCGTGCGGCATGAGCGGGGTCTGGGACGTCCCCGCCGCCGAACGCGTCGCCGCCCTCCGGCGCGAAGCAGCCCACCACCCCGAGTCCGGAGCGCAGGAACTGTCGGATCTGGAACTCCTCAACCGGGCCTACGAGTCCGTCGTCCGCGACCGGATCGACACCCACGACGCCTACATGCGCCTGCTCACCGATCTACGCCACCACGACGACCAGGTCCGCGCCGGGGCCGTGGCCGGCTTCCGCCCCCAGATCGACCGCATCGCCCGCCACGTCGTCAACGAACACCTCAAGCCCTACTGGCAGTTGGTCCACCGCGTCGAACACCTGCCGGAACGGCTCTCCGCCAGGGAAATCGAATCGCTGCGGTCCCAGGCGGCGTCGGTGCGGCACTGGCTACGCCAGGACGGGCCCGCCGAGGACCGGCTCGACCCCGGCGACGCCCGGGAACACCTCAGCACTCTGCGCACCGTCCTCGCCGCGCTCAAGGGACGCCGGGACGTCTCCACGGACGACGCACTGCGGCTCATGGACGCGGCTCTCAACGACGGACCGCTGCTCGACCTGTTCGAGGTCGGCACACCCGAACCGCTGCCCGAGCCCGCCCCACCCGCCTTCGCCGGACCCGGCTGGACAGTCCACGCCCACATGTGGACCTACCAGCCGGCACCCGACGACGGCTTCGTCACCGCCGTCCGGCTCGGCGACGAATGGCGCATCGACCTGTGGTCCCCCGCCGGCCCCCTCCTCGCACGCGGCACCGCACCCGAGAACGACGTCGCCGCCCTCGCCGAAGCCCTCGTCGCCCGGGCCCCGGCCTGGACCGCGGACCGCTCCGACTACGCCTGGCGCCGCTTCACCGACACCGCCAACGCCCTCCGGCACACCGACGACGCCTCCCCACGAGTCCGAGCCGCCACCACACGCACCACGACTCCCCACCGCCCCACACCGCACACCCCACCGCCCACCACGTCGTCCCTCCCGGCGTCCGCGCAGACGGCCCTCGACCGCGGCCGTCGCCGCTGACGGAGGGCACGCCGCTGCTCGGCCAGGCGTATCCGCACTGCAGTCGCCGGCCTCTGGACCAGGCACCGATCGACCGGGTCACCGCCCACGAGTGGTCCGGACGTCAGGGCGACATCTTCGACGCGCTCGCGGACGCCGAACCGGAGAACGGCGATCCGGACGGCTGCCTGCCCTGGTCCTGCCGCTCCGGCACCCCCGTCCAGGCCGACGTCGACCTCACGGCCTGCCCCTCCCCTCTACCTGCTCAGGAGTCCCCTCATGTCCTCGCGCACTCCGTCCCCTCCTCCGACGTGTTCCGAACGCCTCGCCTGGTCACCGGTCGTCCGACGCGGTGGCCAGTGGTGGCTGGTCACCGGTTCCGAATGGATCCTCGCCACCGATCCGACGTTCACCGGCGAGCTGGACCGCTTCGCCGACGCGATGACCGCCGCCGACCAGGCCGTCGCCGATCTCCGCTCGCAGCAGAACGACCCGCCGACCCCCGGGTGGCGACGATGAACCCGCTGCTGAGTGCCGAGCAGGCGGTGCTCGGCTCGGTGCTGCTCGATCCCGGCCAGCTCGCGCACCTGGACTGGCTCGCGCCCGATCACTTCTACCGGCCCATCCACCAGGCGCTGTTCGCCGCCTTGCGCAAGCTCCGGACCGAGAACCATCCCGCCGTGGCGACCGGAGAACGCGTGCCGCTGTCCTGGGTGACGGACGCCGTCGCCGAGGCCAGCAACCATGTCCGGGGGCTGACCGAGGTGTATCCCCACATCCTGATCTCGGCCTGCCCGCGACCCGAGCACGCCCCGGTGTACGGCCGGATGGTGCTGGAGGGAGCGATCCACCGCAGCGTGACCGCGCACGCGATCCGCCTCCACCAGGCAGCCCGCGCCGCCGCCCTCCAGGGTGAGGTGGAAGGAGCGCTGCACCATGCGGACGTCCTGGCCGGGGTGCTCGAAGACCTCGCGCGCCGTTGGGGGTCCGAACCGCGCCCGGTCGCCCTGGCGACACAGCCCCCCACAGCTCCCGTCGCGCCGCCGCCGGTACGAGCGGACCATGTCGCCGAGGACGAGCAGTTCCTGCTGGCGGTTCTGGTCGAGCGGCCGAAGGCGATGGACGAAGTCGTCGGCTGGCTGCGCCCCGGCGACTTCGCCGACCCCGCCCACGGCCAGCTCTATCGCTGCCTGGGAGCGCTGCACCACCGTGGCGAACCCATCGACCGGATCACCGTGCTGTGGGAAGCCCAGCGGCGCGGTCTGCTCGCCGACGGCACGCTGACCACCGAACAGCTCACCGCCATCTGCAACGGCGTCGGCGCCGGCAGCGCCGAGTGGCTCGGCGAGCAGATCATGCGCTCCTCCGTCGCCCGTACTGCCGCCGCCTCCGCCCGCGCCATCCGCGCCCTGGCTGAGAACGAGACCCTGGCCCCCGGACGGCTCATCAGCCACGCCCTGCACGCGCTCGGGCCGCTCGACGAAGTGCGCGCCCGCTGGCAGACCGCGAACGGCCACCCCGCTCCGGCGCCGCCCCCCGCGCCGCCGAGCGAGGGGCCCCCGACGGCGCAGGTCCACGCCGCCCTCGCCCGCAGCACGGCGCGACCGGCCGCACGGCCCTCGGAATGCCCAGGCTCTGCCTCCACATCATCAGCCGCACGACCGCCCTCGCGCACCCACGGCTAAGCCGTCCTCACCCACCAACCCAGCCCATCCGACCGTCCCCACCTTGGAACGCCCCGTGGACAACACCCCACTCTCCGACGCCCTGGCTCTGCGCGCCACGGCCTCCGCCTTCGACGCCCAGCGCGGCAAGCTGCCGGTGCCGGGAGACCCCCACCGCTCACCCGATGTCGTCGCCGTCGCACGCCAGATCTCCGAGCTCGGAAAGCTGGTCAGCGATCTGGGCGACGAGGTCCTCTTCCGTGCCGCCGACCAGGAGCAGGCGCCCCACACCGCTCGTGTGATCACCAACTTCGCCGCCGCCGTCGAGCCCGCCGGCGAAGCGGCTTCCGCCCTGGGAGCAGTGGCCCATCAGCTCGCCTTCCTGAACCAGACCGAGAGTCTGCGCGACCAGCCCGACGCCAGGGATGCCCGGGAGGCAGCAGTACGGGTGATGGAGGAAGCGCTCGCCACCGCCGGCGCGGCACTGCTCGACGGAGCCAACTCCCTACATGCCGCATCGGCAACGGTCTCTCCCCCGTCCGCGCGGTTCCAGGCTGCCCGCAGCCGGTCCGCGACCACCGCGCGTTCTCCGGGTTCGCCGCCGCCCAACGTCGCCACGGCGGTGGCGGCCCCCTCGGACCGAATCGCACGTGGCCGGTGACATGGAAACCGCCACCGCGCGAATGCCGTTGATCGGCTCGCTCTGCTCGGGTTACGGCGGTCTGGACCTCGGGGTCCAGGCCGCGCTCGGCGGCACCGTGGCCTGGCACGCCGAGATCAACCCTGACGCCGCGCGCATCCTGGCCCGGCACTGGCCCGGCGTGCCCAATCTGGGGGACATCACCGCCGTCAACTGGGCCGATGTGCCTCGGGTGTGCGTCCTGACGGCCGGTTTTCCCTGTCAAAGACGTCTCCGTCGCCGGTCGCCGAGCCGGACTCAACCCCCACACCCGCTCGGGGCTGTGGCTGCACGTCGCCCGTGCGGTCGAAGCCCTCCGCCCCTGCTTGGTGGTGATCGAGAATGTCCGAGGTCTCCTCACCTCGCCGGCCGGTTCCCCTGGCGACGTGGAATTCTGCCCGTGGTGTCTGGGAGACGACCCAACCCAGCCTCCTGTGCGGGCACTTGGTGCCGTACTCGGCTCCCTGGCCTTCCCTGTCAAGTCGGCGTGTTGAGATTCTGAGGGCCTGGGATCAGTCTGATGCAACGGTCGGCCGGGCCCTGCGCGGACCACGGTCATGCAGTGCGGAAGCTCTGGTGTCACTCGCTGGGTTGGATCGGCCGGCGGGTGTGGAGCGGGATGACGTTCGGACTGGGATGAGCGAGAGCCTCGCGCAGTTGCTGGTTTTCCAGGGTGAGTTGGTTGATGACTCGGATGAGGTTCGGGACGTCGCCCCGCAGCTGGTCGAGTTCCTTGTTTTTGTTGGCGATGGTCTTTTTCAGGTCCACGATGGTCTTGCGGAGCCGGATTTCGACGTCCGGGGCGGCGCCGCGCTGCCGGACGTGTTCGTAGAATTCGTTCCTCAGGTCGGGGTGCCGCTGGGTCAGGGCGTTTCTGGGAACGCCGGCTTCGTGGGCGAGAGCGACGATGGTGAGGGCTCCGTCGGAGTTGTGCGGGGTGTCGGCGAGGATGCGGTCCATCGCGGCGCGGATGCGGTCGCGTTCGTCGGGGGCGGGGCTCATGCCGAGGTCTCCTGGCGGGTGATGCGGGTGCGGTCGTGGTTGTCGGCGTAGGAGCGAAGCCGGGTCGCGTTCGCGCGTAGGCGGTCGCCGACGGGCTGGGGTGTGTGGGCGGCCTTCTTGTCGAGGATGTCGGCGTGCTCGCGGAGCTGGGCGGCGTGGTGGTCGGTGCGGACGATGTTGCCGCAGCCGGCGACGCACTGGTCCAGGGTGGGCGCCTCCCTGGCCTCGCCCTTGGCGCACAGAGCTCGGTCGCGCTTGTAGAGGCAGAGCAGGAGTGCGTGGGGGTTGTCGTAGAGGACGGCGCCGTCGCGGGCGAGGAACTTGCGGGCGAAGTCGGCTTTGACCTCGCGTCCTTCGAACCGCGGGGTGCTCGCGGCCTGGGTGAGTGCGCGTCGGGCGGCGGGACCGGAGAGACCGCCGCCGGCTTCGAAGTGCTCACGCAGGTCGGCGGCTGTTTCCGCGACGGCCAGTGCGGTCTCGATGTCGATGATGCGGTGGATGCCGCCTCGGCTGCGGGAGGCGTATCCCTCGGAGACCTCGGTGGCCAGGGCAGTGCGTATGTGGCCGTACTGGATGGCGAGGGCGACCAGGCCGCCGGGGCGGCGAGCGATGTGCCAGGCCAGGGATCTGCGGAACCGGGCGGTGCCGATCTTGCCGTGGGGGTCGGGCGGGACGACCTCGTCGGGCAGCCCCTGCGCGAGTGCCTCGGTGTTGGCCCAGGCCACGAAGTCCTCGATCCGGATGCGCATCGCCGGTGCCTTCAGGGAGCCGGTCTTGCGGTGCTTGGACTGGAACTGGTGGTCGTTGAGGTCGAACAGAAGGTGGCCGTCGGGGACGATCCGTTCCAGGATGCGGATTGCATGGACCACGGGTGCGATGGCGACCCAGGGGACGTCGCGTTCGACGCCGGCGGACAGGTGGTTGCCGTCCTCGTCGGTGGCGTTCTTGTAGTGCCGGCTGCGGATCAGGTGCGGTTCGGCCCCGTCGTGTCCATCGTCGGTGTCGCCGGCCCGGGTGCGGATCAGGTGACGTGCGCGAGAGCCGTCCGGTCCGGGCTCGGGGTCGGGGCAGCAGCCCGCCCGCATGCCGAGCACTACTGGCGGGAGGGGGTTATTCCAACTGTGCACTATTCCTGAGGCTTGAGCGGCCTCCGTGCGCCGCGCCCGCGCCACCGTGCTCGTCTCTGGTCCGGCTTCGACCAGCACGGCCAAGTGCTCCTTCGCGCCCATCACCGTCCGCGGCCCGCGCCGCGCTGCGGACGAGGCCGCTCGCATGGTCGACCCGGAATCATGAGATGGGGAAGCCCGATGCGCTCACCGAAGCCGAGGTGAGAAATCTGCTTGTGCGGTGGCACCGAGCATGCGGAGAAGGCTGACGCGGAGGGCGTCCTGTGCGGCCGGGGCGGACAGGCGGCCGGCGTCCTGCTCCTCGCTCGCGGCATGGCCGAGCCTAATGGTCGCCGCGACCAGCCAGTCGACGGGGAGCCGGTCGTCGAACTCTCCGGTCTGCCGGCCGCGTTGGATCACCCGTCTGATCCGGTCGGCGACGGGCGTGTGCCGGTCGTGGTCGGCCTGCGAGCTGACGGGGTGCGCGCTGATCACCTGCAGCAGTACGGGGTAGCGCCCGGTTACCTGTGCGCCGGCATCGAGCACGCGCATCAGGGCGTCCGCGGCGGGGCCGGTGCCGAGGTCGGCGGCATCCATGGCCGCGACGGCCTCCTCAGTGATCCGCTCGACCACGGCCAGCAGCAGGTGCTCCCGTGAAGGGAAGTGGGCGTAGACGGTCGGGCGGGTCACGCCCGCGGCGCTGGCGATCGTCTCCAGGCTGGCGTCGGGTTCGGCGTTGAGGACCCGGGTTGCGGCATCAAGGATGGCGGCCCTGCTGCGGCGGGCGTCAGCACGGCGGTTTCGGGAGGGGGAAGACGTCATCTCTTACATGTTGCCAAACTTATCGAAGCCTGCATAATCTTACAGAGTGTAAAAGATCGTGTGTGAGCATCCGACCGACGGGAGTGACATGCGCCCACTCGGCAACACCGACCCCAAGCAGTTCATCGCCGACTTCTTCACCTGCTTCACCGAGGACTTGCTGCAGACGGACGAGGATGCGGCGCTGATCGTCGACCGCTATCACACCCCGGACATCGTCGAGATCGCCGACGGACACCGGATGGACCGCGACAAGCTCATCGCGCACACTCGCCCGGTCCGCAAGAACCGGCCCACCATCCGCATGGAGGTGCACGAGGCCATCGCCGACGAGGGCCGGCTCGCCGCCCGTTACACCCTGCACTCCTCGCAGCGCGGCAAAGACCTCGCCACCGAGGTCTACTTCTTCGGCCAGTTCACCCCCGAAGGGCGTATGTGTCAGGCACACATGACAACCCGCACTGTTCCCGTGGACGGCAGCGGCGAGCGGCAAGAGGCGGCGTCGTGACCGAGAGCACGTACACCGTCACGGGCATGGCCTGCGGGCACTGCGCGGAGTCGGTCACCGAGGAGCTCGAGCGCATCGTCGGCGTTGCCGCCGTAACAGTGGACGTCGACAGCGGCACGGTTGTGGTGACCGGCGACAGGGATTTGGAAACCGCGGACGTACGCGCCGCGGTCGAGGAAGCAGGCTACGAGCTCATGACCGAGGACACATAGATCCGCATCGGCGGCGTGGCTGTCCCCGCAACTCGGATGCCTGCGCGGCATCCACCCACAGCACGCAGTCACTGCAACTCCTCTACAAGAGCATGAGCCCAGATGCTGATCACCGCACCAGGGTTCAAAAACACGTACTGACGGTGGCCGGCGGCGCTCCGTCATTCCCTTCCTTCTCGCTTCTCGGCGTCGTCTTCGGCTCGTGCAGCGAGGTACTCGGCCCAGTCACGTTTGGCGTAGGTAACCCAGCGGAGTGCGGTGTGGCGGTGCATCCCGGTCACGTCGGCGAGGATCGGGCTGGGGAGATCAGCAGCGAGGGCGGCCAGCGCCGAGTTGCGGGCGGTGCGAACCGGGATGCCGTGCCGGTTGAGTTTCTGGGTCATGCCGTGCGTCGAGATCGGCTTGCCCGGGACCATGCCCGGGAAGAGCCATCGAGGGCCCGGGTGGGCTCGTGAGAGCTGCGGCCGTAGCTGGGGCTGCTCGGCGAGGCGCCGCAGGAGTTCAGCGAGTCGTGGAGGCAGTAGTACCGAGTGGCGGCCCAGGACCAGGTGGGCGTGCTTGTCACCGAGCTTGAGGTGCTCGGGCGTCAGATGGCAAAGGCGTTCGGTGGACGGGCCGAACAGCAGAGTGATCGCGCCGGCGGCCCGGACGTCCGCAGGTAGGGCATCGTCGATTAGGCAGCGCTGGAGGAGCGGCCATCGATCGTCTTCGTCGAGGAAGTTCTGGGGCTCCTGCCTCGGGATGGAGGGGACGGTCAGTTCACGTGTGAGCCGACGGCTTGTGGTCCATTTCAGGAAGTATCGGACCAGGTAACGACGTTGGCTGGTGGCTCCAGTGATCCAGTCGTCGATGTGCTCTTGGGCGAGGTCGGCGAGACCCAAGTCGCGTTGGTCCATCCAGGCCAGAAAGTCCAGGGCGACCCTCACTCGGCGCCGCAGGTCACGGTCGGCGGAGGCGGGATGGCGGCGAGTGGCGGCCCGCTGGCGTGCTCGCCGAAGCAGGAACCAGTGCAGGAACGGGCGGGCGAGGTTGGCGTGCGCGGGCGGCTTGTCCGCGAGCTCGTGCTCCAGCCAGCCGGGGATGCGTTCGATGTCCTCGTTCCGGTCGTCCAAGATGCCGGTGTGGACGAGGAGTTGGCGGATGTAGCGCTGGTTCCGGTCGGGCGGGAGCTCGTCCAGCAGCTCGTGGGTGAGCTCACGACCTTCGGCCGCCAGTTGAGCGAGGAGCTTGGTGTTCGGGCTCTCCTTGATCCACTGGATGGCGGGGAACGGTGAGGGAGCGTCCGCCAACGCGACTGCGAGCGGCTCCAGTTGTGGGACGACCGTGCCGTCAGGCCCGGCCAGCAGGGTGTTGACCCGCTCGGCGAGGACGCAGTGAGCGCATCGGCCGCGGGTGTGGGGGTTGCCGACCCGACCACACTGCTTGCAGGTGTAGTCGGCGGCGAAGCCGACACACGGTCCACAGACCTCGGCGCCGTCGTCGTCCCGCGCGATCAGCGGCTGGACGATGCCGCAGCGAGGGCACTCGGTCGGCGACCGGAGCACGGCGGTGTAGCAGACCTGGCAGACCGGCCCGATGGGCCACCGGGTGGTGCTCGGCCTGGTCCGACCGCAGCGGGCGCACGTCTCGCCGGTGCGGTGCCGCTTGTAGCAGGTGGCGCAGATCGGCTGGCCCTCTTCGTCACGGCTGACGCAGGGACGGACACGGCTGCAGATCGAGCAGGCAGCCTCGGGGCCCTGGTAGCAGCCGTCGCAGAGGTCCGGCTGCCCGTCCCGTGCGTTGCAGGCGATGCGCTTGAGCTGCCCGCACCGGCCGCAGAGGCGTCGTGGCCGACGATGCCGGTTGTAGCAGAGATGGCAGACCGCGCCGTCGGCGTCGATACGGGCGGCGACCGCGGTCTTGCCGCAGATCACGCAGGTATGCGTCGGGCGTTTCCAACAGTTGATGCACAGTCCTCGCCCGTCGTCCCGTCGCACCACCGGGTGCCGGAGCTGGCCGCAGTCGGCGCACTCTTTGAAGGTGGCGGGGTCGGTGCGGTAACAGCGGTTGCAGATCGGCCCGTCGTGGCGCCGGGCGGCGACGCGCTGGCCGTCACGGTGGCAGCGTGCGCAGGTTTCGCGACGGCGGCTTCGAGCGTCGCATGAACCGCAGACCCGCCCTTCAGGGCGGAGCTGTCGCAGGTCAGCCCGGATCTTTCCGCAGTGAGCACAGCCGGGACGGACCACGGGGTGTCCGGCGTCGTGCAGGACTTCAGCGAGCCGCAGCAGAACCGGCGGGCAGAGCGAACTGCCCGACGTCAACGCGTCAGGGCGGGCGGCAAGGTGTCCAGCCAGTTCCTCCAGGAAGCGCGCCGCCCCGCGTACGGGGATCGGCACCGCGGCCACCAGCGCGGCCTCGGCCTCTTGGGCGTCGAGCGACGGCAGCGCCGAGATGAGCTGGCCGATGGCGGCGGCCGTCGCGGCCTCCATGCGGGCGGCCTGCGCGGCGAGCCGGGCGACGGTCGACGGGGCGGTCGGCGAGGATGCGGTCACAGGCCCTCCGGGCGCCGGATCGAGGTCCGGCGCACGGCCGGAAGCGGACCGGGCGTCTCGCCGTCGGCGGTTTTGCGTACCTCTTCGTTGACGACCTGGACCTCGATGAGGTCGTTGGGCTGGCAGTCGAGGATGTCGCACAGAGCCGCGAGAGTGTCCATCGACATCCGCTGCGGCGGCTGCGTGACCAGGCGGAAGACCTGCTCACGCGAGAGATTGACGCCCCGTTCGGCCAGCAGCGGCACCAGGTCGGTGGTCTGGAACATCTCCCGGTCGGCCATGAGCTTGCGCAGGTTCCAGCGGTAGCCCATCTTCTTGATCACTTCGGGTCCTCCCAGATGCCGGGGTATCGCTGGCCCAACTTCTTGTGCACCAGCCGGTTTCGATACTCGGCCGAGACACCGGTGTAAAGCGCCGTCGTGCTGGCATAGCTGTGACCGGCCTGGTCTTGGATGAACTTTTCTGGGTAATCAAATTCGGTCAAATGTGTGATATAGGAATGTCTCAGGCAGTGCAATTCGAGTTCTTCGGGCAGGTCAGCGGCCTGTTTGGCGGCTTCGAAGGCTTCGTTCGCCGACCGGCGTGACAGGCGCCCGGAGCGTTCGGTGACCCAGATCGCGGGGTGCTTGCCCACGTTGAACCGGGGCCGGACATCGGTCAGGTAGTGGTCGAGGGTGTCGACGATCCAGTCCATTTCGGGGACGGTGAAGATGGTGCGGCGCTTGGGTGGGCTGCCCTTGGAGGACTTGCCCCAGCGTACGAACACCGCCCCGTGGCGCTTGTACTGCGGGGCCTTCGGGTTTCTCCGCAGGTCGGCGAGGTCGAGGCCGATGTTCTCCCGGCGACGCATGCCGTAGGCGTAGTAGGTCTTGAGCAGGGCGGAGTCGCGCATCGCGGTCAACGCGCCCTTGCGGCCGCGCTTTCGGATCTCCTCCACCCGTCCGTCGGCGGCGTCGAACAGGGCCTGGATCTCGTCGTAGGTCAGCTGCCGGCGGCTCGGATCGCCCTCGTACTCGCTGACGTGGCTGACGGTGTTCCATTCGTGCAGGATCTGGACCGGCACCTGACCGAATCGCTGCTGGCAGACGGACATCCAGTCGTAGCGCGGATCAGTAATGTACTCGCAGAACAGCCGCAGGTGGTTCTGGTAGTTGCGGCCGCTCGCCACCGTGAACGTCGGCGTCTTCGTCCGCAGGTGGTCGATGAACGCCTCGAACTCCGCCGACTGCCATTGCCACGGGTACTGGTTGGAGAACTCGGCGAACCGACGGACCAGCGACAGCCGCGGCTTGATGGTCCCGTCCCAATTCAGGAAGCGGGCCCGCTGCTGCTTGGTCCACCCCTCCAACATCGCCTCGAAGACGACGGGTTCGGGGTCCAGGTAGGAGATCCCGTCCACGAGCATCAGGTGTGCCGCACCCGCCAAATCGGCCGCTTTCGCCACTCCAACCTCCGTTGCGTTAGGTGCAACATTGTTGGGATGACATCACCCATGCGCAAGAGTCGCTGGTAGATCGCGTGCACGGTGCGAGAGGATGACGGAACAGACGCCTGTCACCTGCAGATTCACGCGTACTTGAACCCCGCGGAGTGCTGCATCAGATGCAACTCCGCCCCGTTCTCTTGGGGGCGCATTCCTGTCAGGTACGCACAGATGATGAACGCGGCGGTGCCCAGATGCCGCATCAGGACGGGGGCCTCGTGGAAGTCGAGGACCTCCCGCCAGGGCGCCCCGGCGATCTTTCCGGTCACCGGCAGGTCCAGCGGACACGGCCCTGGTCGCTCGGCGACGGACCGTGTCAGCCCCCGTCGTTGGTTCCGCACGGTCACCTGGTTCAGGGAAGCGCCCGTCCTGGCGGCGATGTAGATGCAGGCGAGCCGGCTCTTGCCCTTGAGCACGACGGCGGGCAGGGCTTTGCCGACTGCGGTCATCGCGTCGAGGTAGGCGTCGAGTGCCGCACTTCCCGCCGGTGTCGACGGCGTGCGGGTCGCGGTGTCGCGAAGTCGGCGCGCTTGCGCCCAGGCGGCGAGAATGTCGTCGGCGAGGTCCTCGATCACGCGTATCGCCCAGACCAGCAGCGGGCCCGTCGTCTCCTCGGCCAGGGGCTCCCTCTCGTTCTCGCCGCCGTAGGAGGTGGCGGCGGGCAGGTAGTCGTCCGCGCCGAACTCGTCCCACGGCGGCCGTGCCATCCCCGTCGGCCGCGCGCTCAGCTCGTCGTAGGCCCACAAGCGGGTCACCGCGGTCAGGGTCTTCACCGCGACCTGCCGACCGGTCGCGGTGTCGCGTACGAACACGCCGTACTCGTGCAGCACCGAGCGGTCGCAGGCGGCCAGGGTGCGAATGCCGCGTTTGTCCAGCCATCTGGCCAGCTGCATCCAGTAGACGACCGTGGCGGGCGTCGCCCCGGCCGACAGGCGCGAGCGCATCCGCACGCCGTGCTCCTTGAGGAACGTGCGCCGCAGTTCGCCGTTGATGAAAGTCCAGGCCACCAGCCGCAACTCCTCGCGGAAGGCGGCCGGGCAGTTCTCCCAGAAGATCGACCTGCGTCCCTGGCTGGGGTCTGCGATCAGCGGGGCCATGGGCCAGACGAGGGCGCCGTAGTTGGCGTTGAGGTGAGCGTGCTCTGCCACCACCAGGTGGGCGGGGACGACCGGCGTGGCCGGGTTCGGCAGCGGGAGGCGGAAGGGATCGGGCTGGGCGGCCGTTGTCACGGGTTGAGCTCCCCGGTCAGCAGGTGGTCGACGATCTCGCGGTCGGCATCGGTGATCCGGGCCAGCGCGTGCCGCCAACCGCCGTCACCGATCGTGTTCTTCAGGTCTTCCAGACGGGCGTGTGTATCGCCCCAGTCCCGTTCCCATGCAGATGGGGGCAGCACGGACCGCATTTGGGTGAGGGCCTGGTGCAGGTGGCCGAGCCGCGGATGGTGGTCGGCGTGGACGCGGGCGTTCGTGCAGGCCAGACACAACAGGAACGAAGCGCCGCAGCCTCCGCCCGGGGCCGGGACGGGACTGCCGTCGGCGTCCGAGCAGTCCGCGGTCGCGGTCTCCGCGTGGGCCGGGTCGCGGACCTCGCTCAGCATCGCGGCCAGCTTCACCGCCTCACGGGCCTTGCGGACAGCGGAGGCGGCGCCGGCCGCGATGACCGGAACGGCCGCGGCCTGGACCCGCTGGTCGGGCAGCACGTAAGTCCGGTCGTGGGTCTCCTGCGAGTGCTGGGCCCGCTCGCCGCGCTCAACGGCCAACACCGTCCGGCGTCCCCGCTGGAACGGTGATCCGCCGATGCCCTCTTTCTTCCCCCAGTCCCGTGCGTCGTCGTAGCTGACGCCGAACCGGATCGGACCGACAGGCAGCGGCCGCTCCATGTCGCCGGTCGTCTTGTCGGCGCGGTGGGTGCGCCAGGCCACGAAATGGTCGGTGCCCGGGGCGAGTCGGTCGGCGAGGACGCGGGCGAAACGGGTCGCCCGCAGGGCCTGGGTGATCAACCGCCCCGGGGAGCCGGCGCCGCTGTCGGTGACGTTCTCCGTCTCGTAGTGGCGTCCGGCGCCGCGGCGGTACTTCACCAGCGGGATGCGGTAGGTCGGATGCCCGTCCATCCCGGGATCGGCGGTTGCGCGGGGCGTGACGGCCCGGTCGATCACCGACAGGTTCCACCCGTACTCGGCCATCAACAGCACCCCCAGCGCGGTCGCCTCCCGCCGGGACAGGAACAGCCGCTGCCACGTCACCTCCGAAGTCGCCCCGCCCAGCACCCGGCGATATCTCCCGGCCAGCGTCGTCTGACCGGCGGGCCCTCGGGTGTGGGGCAGTGCGCCGGTTCGGGCAAGGACATCGAGGGCCTCCCCGAGCTCCCGCTCGCGGCTGTCCGAGGTGAACTCCCCGCCTCGCCAGCGTTCCAGGTGCCGGGCGTTGTCCTCGATCCGCAGCAGCGCGGCCCGGAACATCCGCCGGGCCACCAGCTTGACCTGTTCGAAGTCCGCCTCGTTGAAGGACTGCCGCGTGCTGGGAAGATCGCCGACGCGCCGGGCGAGTTCCTCCACCACCGGGCCCGTTTGCAGGCGGGCGTCGCCCCGCAGCAGAAGCGTCACGCTACTGAACAGCTTCCGACCGCCGGCGGTCGTCCGCACGCTCAGCCACCAGCGCTTCACCAACGCGGCGGAGATCTCGTCCAGATCCCGCGGCGGCTGTTCCTGCTGCGAAAGAAACGTCGCGAAGCCGGCCACGTGGGCGTGAACGCTCTTCGAGGTGCCATGGCGGGTCCAGGAGCTGGCGCACCGGGCGGCGAACAACGCGGCGAGCGAGCGCTGCAGCGGCTCGGCCACCGGCAGGGCAGAGAAGTCGTACTCCTTGACCCGGCCGTCCGAGTTGTAGTGACGAACCGTCAGCCTGTCGAAGGCCAGTGACTCGGGGCGACTGTGATCGGCCGGGGGCAGCGAAGCCTTGCGTCCGCGGGCGCTCACTCGGCACCCTGTGCGGGCGCCATGCAGGCATCGATGTCCTGGATGCCCTCCGCATCGCGGGCCACCCGCGCGAACAGGCCGTCCAGGTCCGGCGTCGGAGCGTCGGGCGGTGCCGCCGCATCGGCGAGCATCGACTGCAACTGCAGATGCCTCACCGGAGCCAGATACGTCTCGACCGTGGTCTCCCGCGACGCATGGCCCAAGAGGCCCTGGACCATGAACCACGGATCACCGTAGAGCAGCCTAAAGTCCCGCCGCTCGGCCGGCGTCAGCCCGTAGCGCCGGTCCATCACCTCATTCAGCACCACCAGCATGAACAGTGCGAAGCTGTGCCGGCCGGCGTGAACGGTCGTATAGGGGGCGAAGACCTGGTGCGGGTCCCGGCCCAGGTGCTCGGGCGGGGTCAGGATGCGCTCGCACCGCTGGTTCGCCGTGCGGAACACCCCTTCCCACGAATGCGGTTGGAACGGCAGTCCCTGTTCGTTCAGCCACAACCACAGCGGCTCCGGCCCCTCCGGGCCCTCGGTGAACAGCAGCATCCGCTCCTGCCAGGTCAGCCGAGCCAGTTCCCGCTCACCGACGACACCGTCCTGGTCGCACCAGCGCACCAACGGCTTCGTCCCGCGCGTGACCTCGGCGACCAGCCGCCTCCCGGGCAGCCGGTCATAGCGACCCGCCCTCTGCGCCTGCCGCACCGCCCATGCCCGCGACGAGTCCATGTAGTTCTCGACATCGCCGACCGCGCCGGCCGAGACGTAGAACGTCCGCGACTTCTTCGACCGGGTCACCTCAGCAGCGACCCTCCCATGGCAGTAACGCCCGCCTGACAGACGGATTCTGGGGACCTCGAACGTCAGCAGCGCCCCCGCCTCCAGGCGCCGCAGCCCCGACGACGTCACCAGCCGCGTGAACGCCACGTTCCGGTCCTCCAGCCGGCCCGCCCAGCCCCGCTCCGGCACCCCCTGCCGGGTGTGGCCCCGCAACCCCACGTTGATCCACAGCCTCCAGGTACGCGGCGTCAACCAGTGCACGTTCGACGGCCTGCTGTCCTTCGCCTTCGCCACTGCGACCGTCAGCACCTCACCGCGCCGGCCCAGAACCTGCCTGGTCGCCACCGGACTCCGGCTGATCCAACGCTCCTTGACCGCCCACGCGAACAGCCCCGAGAACGCGGACAACTCCCGGTTCCACTTCGACCCGCCGATCCGGACCGGATTCTCGACCGCGTGCAGACGCCAATGCTCGTAGTCCTCCAGATCCCGCGCCGCCGCATTCGTCCACGAGCGTCCACGACCCCACAGAAAGGTCAGCAGCAATGCGATATCCGTCGCGTAGTTCCGCTTCGTCTCGACCGAATAGCGGCGAAAACCCGGCGACTGCACGTACAGGCTCAGCAGCGGGTCCACCCGGTAATCCGGCGACAAGAAGACCGGGTCGCCCGCCCGGACTCCGACCGACTCCTCACGTGCCGTCAGGTCCCCCCACCCCGCCAGCAACCCGTTCGGTATCCCGCTCCGGGCCCTCCCCGGCGGCACCCAGCACACCCGCCACTCCACCCTGAGCACACCCCTCTCGATCGGCTTCAACACGCCGATTCAACAGGGAAATCACCGATCTCCGGTACGACGCAAGGTGGCTCGTGCTTCGTGCCTCCGACGTCGGAGCCCCCCATCGTCGCGAGCGCACCTTCCTCACCGCCTGGCCCGCCGAGCACCCTGCTCAAGACCCCGACGAGCAACATCGGCAAGAACGGCGGCTCCCAGCACCCGTCGAAGAGGAAGAGCGGCGGCCACGGCCCGAACCTGGCCGACGAGGTGGAGTGGCTGTTGCCCACGCCGAAGGCGTCGGACGGAGTCAAGGGCTCGCCGAACCAGCGGCACGGCAACGGGGACATGACGCTGCCGAGTGCGGCAGCGTCGCTGCTGCCCACCCTGAGGGCGAGCGACACCGGCACCCCCGGCCGCCGTCCGGGCAAGGGCTGGCGCCCGCCCCTGTCGGCGGTTGTCCTGCCGCTGTGGGCGGAGGCGGCCCCGGAAGCGGAAGTACCGCCAGGCGATGGGGAGCGTACGCCTCCGCCATCGCCCGATGGGAGAACCTCACCCGCCCCGCGCCGCCGCCCACCGACGCCGCCGGACGCCTGCGCGCCGACTTCGTGGAGTGGATGCAGGGCCTGGCCCCCGGCTGGGTGACCGCCACTCCGGGACTCGGCCGACCGGCTCAGCTCACCGCACTCGGCAACGGCGTGGTCCCCCAACAGGCCACCCGAGCCATGCAGTTGCTGGCACCGCCTTTCCCGGGCTGCCCCCGCTGCACCACGCCGTAGCGCCCCACTACCCGGTTTCCCCGGCCGCGCCAAAACGCGGAATCTCCGCATCCTCCTACCCATGCCGACCTGCGAAGGGAGCACCGCCGTGACCTCCAGAAGAGCGCGCCGCACCTCGCCCCCGCCCTGCTCGCTCACTCCCTTGGATCCGCCATGTCCGACCCCAGCAAGGCCACCCCCGAGCCCGAGCCGTTCCGCGTTCCCGACGGCGACCTCGACGATCTCGCCAGCACCCTCGCCAAGACCATGGCGGAGGTACGCCAACACGGCGTCATCCTGGACCGCCTCGGCTCCGAGCCCGTCTCCACCCCTCAACCCACCGCGGGCACCTCCATCGCAGGCGCTGCCGGCGCCGACAAGGCCAACGTCCCGGCCTCGGTGTTCATCCTCGCCCTGGGCGGCAAGGCGTACGCCGTCGAGCTGGCCGCGCTCAGCGACTGGGTGAACCACCTGTTCCTGCCCGTCTACGGACGGGAGATCAGCACCACCCGACCGTGGTGCGACCAGTGGCACGAGCACCCCGAGGCCGTTGCCCGGCTGCACGCGCTCTGGCTCGCGTGGCAGCAGCTCACCGACGCCGAGGCCGGCCTTTCCGGTCCCTCGACGTGGCACCGCGACCACCTCGACCAGGCCCTGGTTCATCTCCGTGCCCCCGACGGCCCCTTCGCCGCATGCACGACGAGCCCGACCCGGCCCAACCACCGCGTGCTGGCCACCCCGGCGCCCGAGCTGACGGGAGCCACCCAGTGATCACCGAACCCGACTTCCGGCTCGCCGACTTCGAGCCTGCCGACGCCGCCTCCGAACTCGCAGAGAGCAGCATCTGGGCCGGAGACCTGACCGTGCTGGCCGAGCACCACACCACCCCGGAGGGGACACACAGCTACCTCGTCGCCCACGACAGGTCGATGACCTGGGGCGTCCCCGGTGATCCGGCGCTCGTCGCCATCAAGATCACGCGGGACCTGCGCGAGCGCACGTTCACCTTCGAGACCGCGAACCACGCCAGCCTTGCGTTCGCCCAGAACTGGCTGATCGAGCATGGCTGCCCGCCCGAGCGGATCGCCCAGGCCAAGGGGGACTTCCTGAAGCCCGCCGACGATCTCACCCTCTGGGTCGAGCGGCAGATCCGGGAGTCAGGCTCTCGTTACAAGGTCCTCGACAGCTGGACCTCGGACTTCGCCCCGTCCGAGACCTGGACGTTGACCCGTGACTCCAGCGCCGCTCGGGCACCGATTCGTGTCTTTCTCGAAGAGGGGAACCCCGACGCCCACACGTACACGATGCGCGAGGGCGCCTTCGCCGACGAGGCTGCCGCCCGCCACTGGCTGGAAGACCGCGGCAGTCCGCTGCCGCAGCCTCCGGACTACCGCGGTGAGGCCGCCGCCCGGCTGACCCGCGCCGCCCTCACCCGGTCATCGGGTGCCTCCGCGATCCCGAAAGCCGGCCTCGACACGGGCAACGCGCCGTCGGCAGGAACGGGTCAGCGCCCGACCCCCCGGAGGCCGATGTGAGCCGCGCCCGCTTCGCCTTCGCCGCCCACCCGGACGCCATCGCGGACCTGCGCCAGCTCCCCGACGAAGTCCGTGACCTAGCGCTGCTGGAACTGCAGAACCTGGTCCACGGCAGCGACGACTGCCTGCCGCTGACCGGCCGCCTCGCGGGCTTCCACAAGGTCTACGTCGACCCGGCCGTCTCCTACCGGATGGTCATCCAGTTCCGCCCGGCCCCGCCCACCTCGACCCACAAACGCGAGATCTACCTCGTCGCGGCCGGTGCCCGGGAGGACTACGCGGTCTACCGCACGGCCCAGCTCCGCACCAACCGCATCGGCCTCAACCGGCAGGAGGGCACCGACGCGGCGGCAGAGGCCCGAGTCCAGGCGGCCCGGTCCCGATCCCCCCACGCGACCGACCCGACCACATCCCTCCCAGCCACCGCTCCGGCGCCAGCCAGCCCCGCCGCCCCGGCCACCTCCCGAAAGGCCTCCATGCGATGACCACCAACCGTGCGTCCCTCGACCGCGCCGAACTGGCCGGGCTGCTCACCGACGCCGCGCGGAGCGTCTCGGAGGTCCTGACGACCGAGTACCCCACCTCCGCCGGCCGCTCCTACCTGCATCCCGTCCTCGGCGCGCTGTCCGCCGGTCCGCGGGTGGTCCGCGACCTGAACGACCGGCTCGAGGAGTTCGTCGTCGAGGAGCCGCTGCCTTCCACCCCCGCCGGTCTGTTCACCCTGGCGTCCTACGCTTCCGCGCTCGGCTGGCTCACCGAGTCCCTCGCCGATCTGACCGCCTCCGTGGACCAGATCTGCACGCGCGTCGGCATCCCCGCCGAGCCGCCGGACCCGGCCTTCGCCGCGCCCTCGCCAACGAACCAGGACGACGAGTTCGACTTCGCGTTCAGCGCACTGGAGTTGGCCGCCATCCGCACAGCCGCCAAGGCTGCCGACCTCAGCCCCGGCGACTACGTCGAGGTGCTCTCCCGGTCCCTGCTCGCCGCCTCCCGGATCACCGACGCCTGCATGGAGATCTCCAGCGGCCTCCTCGAAGACGCCGCGTACGTCCTCAGTGAGGCAACCGATCACGTCCGAATCGGCGAGGGCCCCGACAGCCTGCCCACCCTGGTGCGCTCCCTGCTCGCCGGGATGGACGCTGCCGAATGAACCCCCACGACAGGGCGAAGCGGCCCGGCGCGCACCTGGTCGCCGAGAAGTTCTGCGTCGAGCCCCCTTGGCGCTGAGCGACGACCATCCACCCCGCGACCCGCGTTCCCGCGCCGGCCCGACCGCCAAGCCCTCCCGCTCCCGCTGAAATCCCCAGGAGGAAGACCCCATGTCCACCGTGAACTACACCCGCCACCTGGTCGAGCACCGGTACGGCCGCCCGCTGGAGGACCTCCAGCGCCACAGCGCGCATGGCGGTTCGGGAGATCCCGTTCTGCCCATCGTGCTGCGGCGGCTCGACGGCCTATCCACGACGAACGCCCATGCCCGTGCCGCCCGCCGCAATCTCGACGCGGCCTGGCAGCGCTGCCGCTCCGGCCAACACGCCCTCGACGACCTCGTGCTGCGGTACGCGGCCGAAGTCGTGGACCTCGAACGCCGCGAGCAGTCGGAAGCCGAGGCAGTCTGGGACCTGCTGGACGTCCGCCTCCTCCTGGACCAGCCTGCCGCCCGCCGGCCTTCGACCGCCCGGCGAACCGGCCCCGCGCCGGGCGATGAGGACCTCATAGCCGTAGCCCGCCAGGTCGCCGCCCGTCTGCCCCGGCTCAACCGCGAAGCCCTGCGCCAAGGCCTACGCGCCCGCGGCATCCACGTCAGCAACCGCCGCCTCGGCACGGTGCTCCAGCGTCTCCGCGCCGAGCGCGACCTTCACTGATCCGCGCCCCGCCGCCCGATTCCCTCGTCGTCATAACGGAGTTACCGCCATGTCCGCCCCCGCACAACCCGCAACCTCCCAGATCGGCTTCGTCGACGCCCAACGCGTCGAGGACGCACTGTCCCTCATAGCGCCGAAGTGGACCACTTGGTCGGCACAGACCCTGGCCCAGCATGGCGGCCCCATGCGTGTGCGTGATGTCGCCGCCCGCCTCCCCTTCGTCACCGAGCAGTTCGTCGGCAAGCGGCTGGCCCAGATGCACGATGACGGGCTGGTGACCCGAGCCGGTGATCGCCGCGGTGCCCCGTACCAGCTCAGTGGGTTCGGCGACGCACTGTCCCCGGTACACCGTGCGCTGTCCGACTGGTCCCACATGCACCTGCCGCTCGGCAAGGTGGCCGGTGCCGAGCGCGTCGAGGACGCCGTGCGCCGGCTGCACCTCCGCCACTCGACCGCCGTGATCCAGGCCCTCGACGCGGGCAGGCCCATGCGGTTCGTCCACATCGCCGAACAGGCAGGACTGGACAACAGCTTCACCCGGCAGCGCCTGATCCGGCTTCAGCTCGACGGCCTGGTCACCCGCACCGGGCCGCGCCACGGCGATCCGTACGTCCTGACCGCAGCCGGGCGGGCGCTGGGCCCGGTCTACGCAGCCGTAGAGCACTGGAGCAACCCCGTCGCCGCGCCACGTCCCGCCCCTGTCCGGGTCGCGGCGGCCAGGCGCACCCTCACGGGCATCCCGCCGGGGTCGGACGGCATCCGTACCTCAGCGGCCCTGCGGCGGAGCACCGCCGCGCCCAGCTCCCTGTTCAGCCACGCCCCGCAGCCACAACCGCGGGTGCCGGTGGCCGTGGCCGCTCAGTCGGCCTCCTCGCGGGGCCGGTGATCCGGGTGGTACTGAGAGTCAGCCGCTTCTCGCCGTTGCCACGGCGCCCCCGTGCGGTCCAGCCGTTCGTTCCTCCGCGCACGCGGGCGCGTTCCCCTCCTACACCTCGGAGTCTCGACCGTGAACACCCAGCCCTCCGACCAGCGTCCCTATCAAGAGGTACTGGTCAGCCCCATGTACCTGGCCGGCTCCAACGGGACCGGGGACGCTGGCTTCGCCCCTGTCAGTCACTGGCCGCACCACTATCTCGACGAGGGCCCCTGCCAGCTCCTCGTCACCTCGCCCGACCAGCGAATACGGATCGGCTGGTTCGGCGACGACTTCGAACTGTGGAAGATCACCGCCGCCGAGGACGCCGTCTCCGCACCCCGCTGGACGGCAACCTTCAACCACGTCACCCCGGCCGAGATCGTCGCCGGGCTCACCAGCGCTCTGGCCCGCGACTACGCCGAAGCCGAGGCCAGCGAAGGCAACGCGCGCTTCTTGACGAGCCCGTCGTTGTACTGGGCTGCTGCCGTGCGGCCGCTGACCAATGCCGGCTGGACCCGCGACGGGGCGGCCGAGCGCGGCACTGTCGAGATCATCGCCCCCGACGGACAAGCAGGCGTTCTGATCGACAACCGCTTCTCTGACTGGGACGACGAAACCGCCAGGCTGTGGGCCGGTCCTCCGGGTTGGGGCACGCGCGCGGAAGCGGTCTTCACAGCCCGCACCCCGACCCACCTGGTCGCGGCGACCGCAGCCGCCATGTCGGACTCAGCCCCGGCGATTCGTGAGCGGCACCAGATCAACCGCAAGGTGGAGCACTTGGTCACGCTGGCCCCGGTCGGCCAAGCCGCCGATCCTCAGATCTCTCGTGCTCCGACCCCACTCGACGTGCGCCGCACCGCTGTCGCCCAAGCCGTCCACCGCGCCGCACGCGCCCCACAGACAGCAGCCGACCTCCGCGTGGTGGCCGCTCGCAGTCGCACCGCGACTTCGGCACAGAATCTGTCGGGCAACCTCGCACACGCAGCCGCGGCCAGGCCGCCGGCCAGTCCGTCGGCCCCACGGCACAGCCGCTGACTCCCGCCCCCAGCCCCTCCGAGACGTCGCCTCTGACCGAAGCAGCACCTCCGAATACCGGGAGTTCCGCCATGCCCGACGCCACCGCACTCGATCAGGCCACAGCCATGATCGAGAAAGCCTGGGCCGCCCCCATCGACGTGCTGGAGAACCTCGCGGTCCGCCGCCCTGTCGAGGACCCTCTCCTCCGCTCGGCGATGCATATCCGATCGAACCTCGTCGTCTCGAACAACGCGGTCGCCGTCCACCAGGACCGTCTGCACGCCCTCACCCGGCCCGGTCATGTGCCGGCCTTCCACGACCTGGAGCGGATCACCAGCTCGGCGGTGGACCTGCGCGTCGCGCAGGCCGAGAGCCGCATAGCCCTGCAGGCGATCAGCCACGTGATCGAGGCCCGCGAAGCCGCCGTGACCGCGGACCGGGCACCTTCGCTCAGCCTGGCCCAGGCCGCTGTCGCCCGCTCCGCGCACACGCCGCGTGCGCTGGGCCAACCACCGGACCAGCCCGCCCCGTCGGCCGCTGTCCGCCCCACGGTGGCCACGACCGGGCCCGGACGGTAACCGGTCAGCGGGAGTCTTCGTCGCGATGGGCCGCGCCGAACCGGGAGTCCATCGCGCGGGCCAGCTCCACCCACGTCAGCTCGACGCGCCGCCCGTCCGCGATCCGACGCTCCACCACGATTTCCCCGCCACGCTGCCTCCCGGCCTGGATGCCCACGGCCCACTGCCCGTCGGCCACCATCGCTATGTCGCCCACTGTCCACGGCCGTCCGGCGCCGCGGACCTTGCGCTCCAGCCCGGCACCGTCCCAGTGTCTGCTCGACTCCGCCACGGCCTGCCCCTTCTGCTCTGTACGGCCCTGCGCCGCAACCCGGTTACGACAACCGGCCGCGCCGATCCATTCCCCAGCCCGCCGGCCTCCGCCCTCCTCGACGGCCAGTTCGCCCACGGCAGACCTCACCTTCCCGGAAACGACTACGTACTTCGGCACACCGCATGTCAACGTACGGACCTCGGGAAAACCCGCAGGTCAACGAAGGGACGCCCACTCGTGAACGCTTCCAGCACCCTCCTGCCAGCCGTCGTCCGCCCCGCCGTGGAGGAACGCGCCTGGCTCTCCAGCGACCACTGCGCGAGCCCGGTACTCGAACTGCTCGGCGGGCTCGGCTGGGCGATAGTCGACACCCCGGAGGCCAACGTGCACTGCACCAGCCCGGACGGCCGCGTCTACGTCGGCTGGCTCCCCGAGGACACCACCGCCTGGAAGCGCGGCATCGTCTGGCAGGTCCGGGTCCTCCCCGCCGACGCCGAGCCCTGGATCCAGGAGTTCGGCCTCGATACCCCCTCCGAGGCCGTGGCCGGGTTCCTCACAGCGCTCATCGCCAGCCGCTGAATCACCCGGCAGCCCGTCTTGCACGACCAGCCCGGCCTCGAAGCCCGCTGACGCTCCATCACCACGCTGTCTCACCCGCCCACCTCGCTTCCGGAGGTTCCCCGTGCCCCACTGCCTGACCGTCGGCCACCTGCTCCGCCAACTTCAGAACCTCGACCCCGACCTGCCGATCCGCCTGGCCGTCAACCCCGACTGGCCCTTCGCGCACTACCTCGGCACCGACGTCGTCGTGGGCGACGGCATGGCGTTCATCGCCGAGGACGGCCAAGAGGGCTACCTCCCGGCATCGGTCCGCAACGCCCTCGCCTGGGCCTGACCCTCCGTACCGACCCGTCCAGGAGGCCCCGATCTCACCGCGACCCCTCCCTTCCACCACCCACCCGCTGCACGCCCTCGCCGTGCGGCCCATGCCGCCGGGAGTGCGCGGCGCACTGGTCCAGCGCGTCTCCGCTCTCCCGGAGGGACCGCTCGACGTCTCCTGGCTCCCGGCGGGCACCCCTGAACTCCCGCTCGGCCGTATCCGCCTGCACTGGGAGCCCGCCTCCCGCGCGGGCTGGGACGTCACGGCCCACTTCGGCCTGGCCACCACCGAGGTCCTCCTCGCCTCCTGGCCCGCCGCCCCCGACGACTGGCCGCGCCTGGTCCGCCCCACCATCCACGAGGTGACCGGCCTGTGCGCCGCCCTCGCGGTCGCCACCGTCGCCCTGGACCTCTCCAACCGCCTCGCCGAGGTCTGACCGCAACCGCAGAAGGTCGGGGAGCCCGAGAGGATCTCGCCCTCGGGCTCCCCCGTCTTACGACTCTTGTCGTTCTGGTCACCTGACGGTCGGTTTCGCCCGGGCCCACATTCAGACTGCAAGTGAGCACAAAGAGCCGGGAGTTGTCACTGTCGGGGGCGATGATGACTACTGACGTACTTCTTGTCCATGGGGGGCATGGTGCACCTGAGTCGTATCGCGGTGAGCGGGTTTCGGGCGAGCACGGAGGGCGAGATGGTCTGCCACTTGCCCGGCCGTTTCAGCGTGCTGATCGGAGCCAACGGCGCCGGAAAGACGACGCTCACGGATGCGCTCTACCTCGCTCATCCCAGTTCCCGCTTCCCGGTCCTACCGAGGTACGGATCTGCCACGCTCGCGCTCAAAGGCTCTAACCGCACCATCGATGTGGCGTACAAGCTGGCCGACAGTCTCGCCGAGGAAGGCCGCCTCGGACGTCAGCTGCACGGGGTCGGCCATCAACGGCTCGGTGAAGTCGCCCAGAAATGGGGTGTCACGCTGAGCCGCAGGCTCGGCAGTGTCGCCACGAAGATCGAGGCGGCGCACGGCAGGTCTCTGGACTTGGACCCGTACAAACTCATCTACCTGCCAGCCTGGCGCCATCCGCTGGACGAGCTGGCCCGCCGAGAGACACGGATCCTGGTGGAGCTGCTCCGTGCCGAACAGCAGCGCCAGAGCGGCACCCGGAACCTGGTGGGTCTCCGGGCGCGGGCCTCCCAACTGCTGGAGGAGCTGGCCAAGGAAAACATCATCGATGCTGTCGAGGCGCGGATTCGCGGCTACCTGACAGATCTGTCGGCTGGGGTGAATCCCCAGTGGCCGTACATACGAGGCCAGGTCATCGACGACACCTACCTCGCCCGCGTCTTGGAGCTCATGCTCGCCGTGATGGAAGGACGCGCCTTCGCCCGGCCTCTCGAAGTGTCCGGCCTGGGATACGTGAACCTGTTGCACATAGCTGTGACCCTGGCAGCGATACCTGACTCCACCGAGCTTCCGCAGGACGCTGCCCGGCCTCACTCGGATGTCGCTGATCGGCCGCCCCTCACGGTGGAGGACGAGATCCAGCAGGCGGTCCGGAACCTCGAACAGGCCCAGGCCGACGCCGAGTCGGAGGAGGATTCCTTCTTCGGTACGAAGCCCTTCCACGCAACGGTCGTCATCGAGGAGCCCGAGGCGCACCTCCATCCGCAGTTGCAGCACGCCCTTGTCCGGTACTTGCGCAGGACGGTCAAGCAACGGCCGGAACTGCAGGTCATCCTCTCCAGCCACGCGACGGACGTCATCACGTCCTGTGCCCCGGAGGAACTCGTCGTCGTGCGCCGGACGGCGCAAGGAAGGGTGTGCCGCACCGTCGCCGACGTCGTGCCGGCCGAGCACCGTGACATCACCCTGCGGAAGACCCGGCTCCATCTGGATGCGAGCCGGTCCGCCGCTCTCTTCGCGGATCGCCTCGTCCTCGTCGAGGGTGTCACCGACGCCGCTGTCCTCCGGGAGTTCGGCAGGACCTGGGCCGGTCGGGACACGCTCAAACACGCTTTCATCGACGCACTCAGCATCGTGCACATGGGATGGAAAGTCGGACAGTGGCCGGCGCATCTCCTGGCGACCCGAGGCAGCGAACTATGCACCAAGCTGGCGGTCCTCGTCGACAGCGACCTGCCCTTCGAGAGCGAGGAGCGCAAGAAACCCGGATGGCTCTCCGAACACGACCCCTCGGTCGTCGACGCCTTCGTCAGCCACCCGACCCTGGAACCGTCCATCACCAAGGGCAACGAGCGCTTGATCGCCGCAGCTCTGCGCGAGGTCGGCCTGGACGAGGAAAACGTGACGGCCCGCACCATGTACGAGCTGTTTCGCAGCGCGAAGAAGGGCACGAAGGAGGAGCCCGCGAACAAGGCCGGCCGAGGCTCCAGCAAGAAGGGCGAGTTCGCGCTGGCCTTCGCCTCTCTGCTTGCGGAGGCCAACGAGGCGGACTCTGAGGAAGTGCCCGACCCACCAACAGTCCCCGAGCACATGCGGCAGCTCTTCGACTTCCTGTACCCGTCCGATCCGGCAGCAGATGGCGCCGCGGCGGACGGCAGCGACCCTCTTGAGGCTCTCGACGAACCGGACTGGTTCATGAGGGCCAGCGAACGGGACACAGACGACGTCCCGACTGCCGACGTCGAGGGCCTTTTCTGGCCGGACGAGTTGGAGAGCCCGGAGTGGGCCGACGAAACGACGTACGAACCCGATCCCGACGGACCAGAGGCAGAGGATCTGCCCTGGGAAAGTCTCCAACTTCAGCGTCGCAAACCAGGCGCCTGGCCCACGGCCGCCGTACAGCAGACGACGGGCGACCATGAGTAACTATGGGCCCGGCACCCGCATTCTCACACCCGAACAGGTTCTTGCCGCAGCGAGCCCGCACCGCCTTCTCTACGTAGAGGCTTTTCCTGGTTCGGGGAAGACGACCGTGTCGAACCAGCGTTTCGGCCTGCATCGCTACGCACGTACAACCGATCACCGGGCGGTCGTGGCGGTCAGTTTCACCCGCTCGGCCACCGAGGAGATACGCAGCCGCGTGTCCCGGCAGTGGGGCCCCTCGGCACTGGCATGGCCTCACCGCATCGTCACGCTCGACACGATCCTGAACGATCTCCTCGCCCACCTCCTGCGCTCCGGGATCCTCCAGTGGCCCGGCGGCCACCAGGAACTCGAGGTGCTGGACACATGGCGGTCCCATCTGCCCAACACTTACACCCTTGACAAGCCAGTCCTCACGCTGAACGGCACGCGTATCGTCACCGACTCCGTACGGCAAGCGAGACGGGAAAGCTTCGTGAAACCGGCCTGCTTCGCCTCGGCCGTTGGTGCAGGGCGGTGTACGCACGACAACGTACGCGAAGTACTGCAGGTTGCTCTTCGCATCGAGGGCATCCGCGCCTGCGTGATGGCCTACTTCGCCACGACGATCCGATCCCTGCTCGTCGACGAGGTCTATGACGCAAACGACTTGGACCTAGGGGTCATCCACCTTGCGGCAGACGCGGGCCTCGTCATCACCCTGGTAGGAGACCCGTGGCAGGCTCTCTACGGCTTTCGCGGTGCACGCCCAGAGAACGTCCCCCGCCTCCTGAGCCGACTGGGCTTCCAGCGCAGTGAACTCCAGACCTCGTTCCGCTGGCGTGGCAGCGCAGCTCAGACATTGTTGGCACGCCAGCTGCGCGGCAAGGAGAGGGTAGTCCTTCCCGAAGGGGAGGCACGCGACGTCGATGTCGTCCTCGCACGGCAGTGGAGACTTTTGTGGGATGCCGACCCTCATATCCTTCCTCTGGCCGTCAGGACCAAGACAGGCCAGTTCCAGGAAGCCGTCTGCACCCTGCTCCTGAACGAACTCGCCCAGAGCACCTTCGGCCGGCCGGGCATCGACCTCGTCGATGCCCGGACCAGCCTGGGCATCATGGAGAGCGACACTCTCGCACAGCTGCGTCCGCATCTGCGTAATGCCCTTGAGCGCCTGGCAGGTCAGGGCAATCTCAGCGGAATCTGGACCGACTTGGCATCCACAATGGTCGCTATGACGCCCGTCGTGCCGTCGGAAGGCCAGAAACGGACACCCCGGGCCGCCCTCGCCAAGCTGCGCACGAGGCTCGAGGTCGCCCGTGAGGGGCTGGTCCCCGGCATGACCTGCCACCAGGCGAAGGGGCGGGAGTGGAACCGGGTCGGGGTGAGGCTGGAGGAGACCGACGAGGCCGCGCTCCTGAGAGGTCTCAACCCCACCAACGAAGCCCACCGCGCGCTCTACGTCGCGCTCACCAGGGCACGGCACCTCAGTCTCGCCGTGTAAGAGGTCTTGACAAGGACGTTGGACGTGTTCGTGGGTAATGAGGCAGGTCGCGAGATCGGTGGAGGCTTCACGGACGTCGTCGAGTCGTTCTTCTCTGTCTCTCGGCCTGAAGTTGGGCACGGGCACCGACGTGTGCCAGCTGGGCCTCGTACTTGTGGGCCCAGCCGCCGCGATACTCCATCCGCAGTCGGTCGGCCGTGGTCGCATCCCCGAGAGCACGGCCGATGCTCGACTGCCGGTGTCGCCCGATCAGGGCCGACGGCCGCCAGCAGGGTGGCCGGGCCGGCAGCGAGCACCAGTTACTCCAGGTAGGCGCCAGCGAAGGCGCCGTCGAAGCCGAGTGCGATCAGGCCCTGTCCGACGCTGGGGTACGTCGTCCCGTCCGGGATGGCTATCATGGCGTCGAAGTCGGCGCGGCTGATCTCGGGCTCGAGCCACTGGTTGCCGCAGCGGCAGCGGACCCAGACATTGCGGCCGTGGTTCATGAGCAGCCAGTCGCGCCGGGCCCGGCAGGCCGAGCACAGCACGGGGATGCCGCGCAGGGCCAGCTCCGGCGGGTGGCTGAGGCATCGCGTCGTTCCGGGTCCGCTGGGCGGCTGCGTCTCGTACTGGAGTTGCAGCAGCGGATCACTTCCGGCGGGGGCGGCGGGCAGGACGGGGGGCGGCTCTACGTGGTTGTCGGTCGTTCTGAGCACGAGCGTCATCTCCCGGTCGAGGGCCTTCTCTTCATCCGTAACAGCCGGTGGAATCGGTTGTCCAGGGGTTTCGCGCAGTCGGCAGGCCGATGGCGGGCCTGCCGGACTGCTGGTCAGCGTCGCGGCGGGCGGCTGTGCGGGTCCGATGCGGCGGGCCTCGGCGAGGCCGGGGGCGCGGTCCGGACGCTGGCCGGGTTGGCGGGAGGTGTGGCGCGACCGGTGCCGACCTGCGGGCGTCGAGTGGCTTCGCCCGGGTGGGCGGGGAGCTGGGCGAGGCGGCGCAGTCGCCAGACCAGGACGTCGTTCACGTCCTCGGCCGTGTCGAGTTCGCGCATGGCGATGGCCTCCTGCAGGAGGGCCTTGGGGTCGTGGCCTGCCTGCTCGGCCTGGGCCAGGGTGGCGGCCAAGGCGTCGTTCTTCGTGTTCGTGCCGGGGCGGGTGCTGTTCTCGGGCAGGGCCGCGCGGATGGTGGTCTCGTAGGTGCGGCGCTGGGCTTCGGGCAAGGCTCGCCCCTGGTCGCGCAGGGCCTGCATGGGTGCGGCGGCGGCCTGGCGGTAGGCGGCGCGAAGGTGCTCGGCGGCCTGCCGGGAGGCTTTGGCCTGCTGGGCGTGACCGCGTGCGGAGTGCCAACGGGCGGCGGCCAACGCCACCAGGACCAGGGTGGAGACGAGCATGGCGGTGGTTCCGCCGTCTTCTCCTCGGCCGAGCGCGCCGCCGGCCTGGATGATGCCCCGGGCCGCCGAGCGGATCGCCCGGGTGTCGGCGCGTTCGGCTCGGACGTGGCTGCGGGTGGCGCGTTCGAAGGAGCGAGCGGCGGCGCCAAGTTCGGCGCGGGTGGCGGCCGGGGAGGTCTGGGCGACGGCGTCCAGGAGTTCGCCGACTCCGACGAGTTGGGCTGCGGCTTCGTCGTCGTCGCTGTCCAGGAGGACCGCGGCGCGCTCGGCGACCCCTGTGGCGGTGCGTCGCCCCCGTGCGGGCGGCGACCAGTCCGACCGGCCGCCGTCGGCTTCCCGCATCGTGACCGCGTCGGGGGTTCCGTCGGCAAGGCGGCGCTGGATCTTCGGATAGGAAAGGTCTGGGGCCAGGGTCGAGCCCGCGAACCAGACCGGCTCGCGGTCGCGGTTGCGGTCTCCGGGCAGCGCGACCGTGTAACCGAGGACGTCCCCGGAGGGGGCGTGCCGGAGCTTGACGCGCAGGCCGGCCTCGCGAAGGCGGGTGAAGAACTCGGCTTCGCTGGCGGCTCCGGCGACGGCCTGGCGGACGGCTTCGCGAAGCGTTTCGCGTGGTGTCTCGGGTCGACCGACCCGCTCCGCTTTGAAGCGCTCGGCGCTGGTGGGCGTCTTGGCTCCGGTGCCGTCGCCGGGCTTGAGCCGACGCAGGCCCATCTCCTGTTCGATGCGGCGGCATTCGGCCTGGGCCTTCTTGAAGTCGTAGTTCATCCTCGGGCGGCGCAGGTCGCCTCGGACCATGGTGGCCAGGATGTGGATGTGGTCGTCAGCGTGGCGCACCGCGACCCAGCGGCAGCCGTCAGGATCGCCTTCGGGGGTGAGGTTGACCGCCTGGACCAGGCGGCGGGCGACGGTGTTCCACTCGTCGTCGGTCAGGGTCCGGTCGCCCGGGTCGGTACGGACCGAGCAGTGCCAGACGTGCTGGGCCGGCGCCTTGTCGCCGGCCTGCTTGACCCGCAGGTCTAGGGCGGCAGCGAGCCGGGCGAGGGTGACCTTGGGGTCGGGGTCGGCGCTGGTGTCACGGCCAGGGTCGGGGGCGAAGCCGTCCCAACTGCCGACGAGGTGGGGATCTGTGTGCTCGTCGCGCTTGCCGGGGCCGTACAGGTAGACGAGCAGGCCGTGGGTGCGCGAGCCGCGTCGGATCTTGGGGACCATCAGAGGCGCTTCTTCACCAGGATGTCGGCCGCGTCGTCCACACGGGTCAGGACGCGGTTCACGGTCGTCAGGGCGCGGTCGAGTTCACCGGGGAGGGGCTGTCCTCCGGCGTTGTAGACGAAGGCGATCTGGTTGATGTTGTTGCCGACACGGGAGATGGCGGTGCGCAGGCTGGCCAGCTCGTCAATGGCGGCGTCGAGCTGTTCGTTGGTGTGCACGGTGGTCGATCCGCGGGCGACGGCGAGGCCGGCGGAGGCAAGGAAACGGGCGACGGTGACGGCGCGCTGTTTGGCGGCGGCGGTGATCTCGGTTTTCTCGGTGTCGGACAGGCGGGTGGTCGTCTTGTGGGTGCGCTGGCTCGGGTTGCGGGTGCGTCGGCGCGGCTTGCGGTCGGGGAACGCAGGTTGGCTCGGGCTCTGCTGCGCGCGCGGGGCGCGGTCATCTGCTTCTCCTCCCACGACCGGCGCCCCCTGGTGCCGGGAGTCCGGCTGGTCCCCGTGCGCCCTCGCTCGGGGAGCAGCCGGACTTCCCCCGCTCCCCTGGGCGGGGGCAAGTGCGTACGACGGGCCGTAGGACCGTCGTACGCGACAACTTGCTCCGCCTGGAGCCGAGTTGGGGTCACGCTGCGGTCCGGACGTGGTGGCCGCCTGGTCGTTGGCGGTCACCGGCCCGCCTCCGCATCCTGCTGACGGATGTCGCGGACGATGCCCTCGATCCAGTCCATGGCCAGGACCGGGTGGTGCAGAGTCCAGGGGCGGCTGTGTCGGCACCGTTGCACGGTCCAGGTGTTGTCGGGACCGGACTCGGCTCGGTGGATGTGGCCGCGCTGGTGCAGGACGGTCAGCCAGGTGTCCACCTCGGCGGGTGTCGCGGGCTTCGTGCGCATGGCGGTGCTCTCCGGTTCACGGGAGGACGTCGTGGGGCGGGCTGTCCGGGGCGGGTGACCGGCCGAGGTGTCCGGCTCGGTCACCGCCCCATGGGGTGTGCGGTCAGTTCCGGGGGGTGGTGACCGACTGGCCGTGCTGCTGACGCAGCTGGACCATCAGGGCGGTCAGCGTGTCGCTGGAGAGAGGGATCTGCTGACCGCGGATCGCCTGGGCGACCACCTTGCGGGTCAGCTTGTCCTCGGCCCTGACCGCCGACCGGGCGATCTCCAGCAGCTCCTCGGTGTCCGGGTCAGGTCGCCGGCCACCGGTTGCCCGGGGAGTGTCGTCAGTGACCGGTGGCGGAGTGACCGGCCGGTCAGTCGCCGACGGGAGGTTGTCCGGGTGGCCGTTGACCGGCTCGGTAACGGTCCGTCGGTCACTGACCGCCGGGGTGGTGTCCGGCTGTCCGCCCAGGTCAGCAGCCTTGGTCTCCCTGTCACGCTGGCTGCTGACCGGGCTGCCGCTGTCCGCCGGGGCGCTGCCCCCGGCCAGTGTCCGGGCATCCGGGGTCCGCTTGTCCAGGGACGGGCGGGGCCGGTCAGTCAGGGCGGTGGCCGACTGTCCGGCGCTGACCTGACCGGGCGGCGGCTGCTGGGGGCCGACCCGGTCAGTCCGAGTGACCGGGAGACGCTCGGGCTGACCGGGGCGACCGGCCTGACCGAGGCCATCGCGGTCACTTCGGTCGCTGGCCTTGACCGGCCCCCGGGCGATGAGGATGTACAGGTGCACCGCTCCGGCCAGGGCCAGCGGGGCGATGGTGGACAGCACCGCGACCACCGTGTCTCCGAGCCGCAGCCCGGTGGCCGAGGTGTTCTCTTCATTGAGCCTGACCGCGTGCAACGCGTTGGCCCAGATGCTGGCGGCGGTGGCCGTGCCGAAGAGCGTCCAGACGTAAAGCCGGGCGCGCAGCGGTGCGTCGCGCAGAACCAGCAGGGCCCGGATGCCGTACGCGATGAACCCGTCGATCACCAAGGGGAAGAGGTAAGTCAGCAGCCCCCGCACGTGGATGGCAACGGCCATCTGCTGCAGGGCGTCGTACGACAGGGCGCATCCCGCACCACCGAGGGCGATGACGACCGCGCGGTCCCACCCGGTGACATGCGCCGTGCTCGGCGCGCTCGCGATACTCACGCCGCCGTCCCGAAGTCGTCGCGGCCCAGCTGCTTGCCGTCGGTCTCAGGGGGTGGGGTGTCCTGCGTGGTCTGCTCCAGGTGTCGGTTGCGGATGGCTCGGCGGGTTTCGCGGTACAGCTTCTGGGCGTGCTCCTCGCTGATCTTCAGGAGCCAGGCCAGGCGCTGTTCGGTGAGGCCGTGGCGGTAGGCGGCACGGACGACCGCGCGGCGCTCGGCCTTCGTGAGGTGGACGTCGCGCCCGGCGACTGTGGCGTTGACCCGGCTGTAGTCGAGGCGGCTGGCGATGTTCTCGTGCAGCGGCTCGCGCTCCTCCTCGGTCATCCCGCCCCGTATGCCGTGGGTGTCGCCGCCTTCCAGGGCGGCGTCCAGGCAGGTGCGGCGGACCGGGCACTGGCCGCACAGCGACTTCGCCGCGGCGATCTTGGCGGTCTCGTCGGGCTCGGGGAAGAACATGTCGGGGTCCACCGGGTTGTGCTCGGTGCTCTGGCAGACGGCCTGGTCCTGCCAGGTGTGGTCACCGAGCGACCGGTGGCGGGCAGGGCTGATCGTCGTGGTGGTCATGCGGGTTGCTCCGATCGCTCTCCGCGCGCAGGGGCGTCGGCGGAGGGGTGCGCTGGGTCGGGAGGTGCATGGGGCGGGGCGCCGGAGGCGCGGCCCGGCGGTACGGCCGGCGGTGGGTCAGGCGGCGGGGCGGTGGCGTCTGCGGTCGACCGGCTCGAACTCGACCCGGGTGGTCATCTGCGCGAGTCGGGAGGTGACGCGGTCGCCGAGATAGGCCCGGAGGTCCTTGATCGCCAGGTTGGTGGTGATCAGCGTCGGGAGCATGTGGTTGTACCGGCGGTTGATCAGCCGGTACGTCACTTCCTCGACCCACTCGGACGCCTTGGCCGCGCCGAGGTCGTCGATGATCAGCAGCGGGCACCGGCTGACGTCCGCCAGCTCCCGCTCGCTGTCCACCCCGGGGCGAGGGCGCAGGTCGGCGTACAGGTCGGCGGCCGTGGTCGCGCGCCAACGCACGCCCACCCCGGTCCGCACCAGCTGTCGGACCGCCCCGTACGCCTGGTGGGTCTTGCCCGCGCCGACCACCCCGGCCATCAGCAGGCTCGGGCCGGTGGTGACCTGCCGCCGGGCTCCCTGACTGGGCGCGACGGCCTGCTGGGCGACGTCCCGGACCCAGTCCAGGACCTGCGGATGGTCGGCGACCGCACCCTGGTAGCGCGGGGGCATCGCGGCCAACAGGGCGTCCAGCGGGGAGAAGGAATCGGGCTCGTCGACCAGAGCGGCGACGGCTGCCGGGTCGATGTTGCGGGCGGCAAGGATCCGGGCCATCCGGTCCAGGGTGCCTGCGCTGCCGAGGGTCTGCGGGTCGCGAGTATGGGTGCGCATCACAGCTCCTCGGCATAGGCAGCGGCAGCGTCGACCGGATTGGTCCACGCCTGGTGAGCGGGCACGTTAGGCCGGATTCCCGGCCGCGCCAAACCAGCGGACCGTGCGTTCATGGCGTCGTTGACCAGGCTCGGCAGGCGGCTGGGGTGGCCCTGGATCTCCGCGAAGCGCCGCAGTCCGGCGCGGACATGCTCCGACGCGATGCCCTCGCCGAGGAGCTTCTTGGCGATGCGGCCGAGGTGTCCGATCACGTCGCTGGGCGGACGCTCGTCGCACGCGGCGACGTACTCGCCGATCAGGTCGTTGACCGAGACGGTGGTGGCGGGCGCTGTGCGCCCCGTAGGGAATGAAGATCCAGGATCCAAGATCCTTG
This sequence comes from Streptomyces dysideae, assembly GCF_001514305.1. Classification (GTDB taxonomy): domain Bacteria; phylum Actinomycetota; class Actinomycetes; order Streptomycetales; family Streptomycetaceae; genus Streptomyces; species Streptomyces dysideae. The sequence goes on along the minus strand of NZ_KQ949080.1, from coordinate 217,062 downwards.
ATCCAGGCGCCGAGCCCTCTCCGAGGCTTCGGGGAGGCTTCGGGGAGCCCTCGGCGAATGCCTCCCGACCCGCGGCTTTCTTATCACTGCGATCAGGGGCGCCGGCGAGGCCGACCAAGGGGTCCTGCCGGGCGGCCGGGGCCCCGCTCCGGGGGATGGGAGGCGTCGGAGCGGGCTGCGCGGGCCGATCGAGGGTTCGGGGAGCGTTCGGCGAAGTCTCGGCGACACCTCGGGTAGGGGTGGGCGACGCTTCGGGGTGCCGAGTGCAGGTCCCCTTGCAAGGACCGCACCGGGCTGCCGCGTGGTGCTGCGGGCAGGAGGGCAGTCGGGACTGGCTGGGCTTGTCGATCTTCTGGTGCTCGAACCAGGTCACGACATGGAGGTAGCGGCGGCCGTCGCAACCGGTGTACCGGCAGAGCAGGCCAGCGTTGGCGAGCTGCTGGAGGTCGTCCTCGACGTGAACCGACGTGTGCTCGGCCCGCAGGGGCCAGAGCAGCCCCGCGATGATCGCGGCGTTGTCGCGATGGCGGCCGTGGTCGTCGGCCTGGGTGAGGAGGCCGAAGAACGTCCGCTCCGCCTCGACGCTCACCTCGGCGAGCGACTCGGAGAAGAACGCCTCCGGCTTGATGGTCCGGATCCGTGCCATGTCAGCGGCCTCGACCGACGAGATCGCTGCGGGAGAGGGTCGCGATGGTGAGGTCGAAGGTGTGAGGGCGGGTCCAGTTCACGTCCGGCCAGACCCGCATGATCCAGCGTGCCGCGACCCTGGCGGTCGTCCGGCTCAGCTCGACCGTTGCCCCGCACGCGTCCTTGGCGATGGTGTGCGGGTGGGGCCACGTCTGCGCGGGGTCGGTGAGGCTGACGCGGATGGTGGCCGCCCCGGGGATCATGTCGGCCAGCTGGGCTGCAAGCCGGTGCTGGCGGGCCGTGTCCGGGCATGCCGGGATGTCGCTCGGCGTGGCGAGCATGCGATACTCCGTTGTTCGTAGGAGCGCGGTGCGGTGGTTCTCGTGCAAAAGCCCCGCCGCCCGCGAGATGTGAATCGGCGCCTTCGGGGTGCCGGCCCGGCGTCCAGGAGTTGGTAGCTCCCGGGCGCCGGTGCAGTTTTCCGGGCTTACCCGGCCCGGTCGATCTGCCCGTCTCGTATACGTACCTCCTTCTTGCCGTCGCTCCCCAGGCGGGCTGCCCGGCGAGCGACGACGAACATATGCGCAGGTCGCGCCAAGATCCAGCCCTATCCGGAGGCGCCACAGAGAGGCCGAAGGCGAAGATCGAGTAGGGGTGCGGAGCACCCCGTCTTTCGCTAGGCTGAAGCTATTCCGACCCAACGAAAAAGTCAACGCACCGACGTTCCTTCGGTTTGACGAAAAGCGAGGTTGAGATGTCTGCTCGTCACTTCGACCGACATCGTGTGCGCACGGTGCGGCGAGCTGCCGAGATCTCGCAGGCCGAGGTGGCTGCGGCCCTCGGCGTGGCCGACTCGACGGTCGCCGGCTGGGAATCCGGGGACGCGGTCCCCGACGCGGAGAAGCTGCCCGCGCTGGCCCGCGTTCTCAACCGAGGGCTGGACGGCCTCTTTCCGCGTACCGGGCTGCCTGATCTGACGGACCTGCGGTGCGATGCCGGCTACTACCAGTACGAAACGGCATCTCTGATCGGAACCAAGAGTGCCGGTCCGGTGGCGGGAGCCGAACGCGGGGAGCGGCGACTCAAGGACAAGTACGTCCCGGCCCTGGCGGCGGCGTACCGGGTGAGCGAGGAGGAGCTGCGGCGGGCAGAGGACCGTTCGATCGCCAAGGCCCAGGAGACACAAGCCGGCCAATCCGCCGAGGATGGCGGCACCGTCCCGGTCTCCTCGGGGCCACCCGGCACGCTGGGCGAGAAGATCACTCTGGTCCTGGAGCGCTCGTACCCCGGGCAGCAGGGGCCGCCGACGGACTCGGAGATCGCCGACGCCGTCAATGCTCATGCCGGGTCGAAGGTCATCACCGGGGAGGGCGTCCGGGATCTCCGGACCGGCGTCACGGAAGCGGCTTCGCCAGTCGTTCTTGAGGGCCTGGCCGCCTTCTTCGGTGTGTCCCCGATGTACTTCCAGCCGGACGATGCCGTGGCCCGTCAGGTCTACGAGGGCCTCCGACTGCTGTCGGCGTCGAGGAGGGGGGCCGTGGGCCGGGTCAGGGGGCGGGGGACGGGCTCCCAGGGTTTGCCGGCGAACGTCATGGAGTTCGTCAACGACCTGGTCACGGAGATGGAGCAGAGAGAACCGGAGGCGAACGAGTAGCGCTCTGTCCGGGACTCTGAAGAGCCCCGGACATGCTGGCCCCTACTGCTGTGCGGTCGTCTCGCGCGGCTCGTGCCGCCGCCCTGCGGCCACCACCGTCCGGACCGCCTTCAACGCGGTGAGGTCCTCAAGGGGGTCTCCGCCGATCACCAGCAGGTCCGCCCGGAACCCGGGAGCAATGCGCCCCGTCGTCTCGCCCAGACCCAGCGCGCCAGCCGCGTCGGTGGTCGCCATATCGAGGATCTTGCTGTTCGGCAGGCCCAGGTGCGCGTAGAACGACAGGGCGGGCACCAGGCCGTCGAACCCCGCCCGCTGGACCCCGGCGTCGGTTCCGGCGATGAGCCGGGCGCCGGCCTCAGCCATCTGCCGCACCAGGTCGAACATGGCCGCGGCCCGCTCCTCGCCGAAGAACCGGGGGAGCATCTGCCAGTGGGGGCTGACGGCCGGGCAGACGGCGACGCCCTGGTCGATGATCCGCTTCAGGACGTCCTGCCGGAGGTCGAAGCCGTCGCTGGTCATCCACGTGCAGTGCTCGATCGTGTCCACGCCCGCTTCCACGGCCGCGGTGATGCCCTCCGTACCGTGGGCGTGGGCGGCCACCGGTACGTCGGCCTGGTGGGCTTCGTCTACCAGGGCAGCGAGTTCCTCCGGGGTGAACTGGCTCTGCCAGCTCTTGGGCCCATCCTTGGTCAGACCGCCACCGGTCACCATCGCCTTGATCACGCCGGCACCGGCCGTGATGTTGCGCCGCACGAGGTCGCGGATCTCCTCCACGCCGGAGACCTCACCACCGAGGAAGTGGCAGTGGCCTCCGGGCGGGGTCGCGGGCGTGCTCGCGGACACGATCCGAGGGCCTGCCGCGCTGCCGTCGGCGATCTCCTTATCCAGGCGGAGCGCGAGGCCGCTGCGGTCTCCCAGGTCGCGCACGGTCGTCACACCACTGTGGAGAAGCTGCTCCGCACGGCGGCGCATGTCCTGAAGGAGGGACTCGTCGCTCGATTCGTGGAGCGTGGCCACAGGGTCCGCGCCACCGTCGAAAGCGAGATGGACGTGGGCGTCGATGAGGCCAGGCACGACCGTGCCCTCGGGGAACGCGAGGTGCATCACGTCCGAACCGGCCCGCTCCGCGATCTGCGCGCGTGGCCCCACCGCGGTGATCGAGTCGCCCTCGATGAGGACCGCGCCGTCGTCCAGGTACGTCCCGGAGCCGACCAGGACTCGGCCAGCGGTGATCAGCATTTCGTCTCCTTGATCTTCGGTGGTTACGCGGACAGCCGCAGTGCGTCCGACACCGCGATCAGCTGACGGACATCCGCTTCCCGGTCGTCGTCCTGGGGAATGGCCAGCGGGACCGCCTGACGTGGCGAGAGGGCACCCTTTCCGATCGTGGTTACTGCCTGGCGCAGGCGCTCGGCCAGTTCGGCAGGGTCGAGGTCGAGGACTTCGGTGTCCTCGGCCGTGTAGCCGAGGTAGGGGCTGATGTCGACCAGTCCGTCACGACATTCCACTATCCGTCGGTGGTAGCGCCGGTGCACGCTGCGCGCCCGCCACCGGTCTCGGAGTGTCGGAGAAGCGGGCCGCAGCACGTTCTCGGGGTATGCCTCCGCGAGCAGCTGCCACAGCGGGGTGAGTCGACGGTGATCACGTCGGTGGCGGGGCCAGAGCGTCAGGGACGTGATCCTGGCGCGGGCCCCGGGGTAGGTGACGCCCGCGACGAAGAGCAGGATGGACACCACCAGCAGGAACGCCACACCGGTCATGAGCGGCTGCGGTACGGTCCCGCCGCTCCACCGGATGGCGACGATCACCGCGCGGACGGCGCAGGCCACGGCCATCGCGGTGAGACCGATCGCGGCCATCCACAGGCCCGTGGCGTGCGGGCGCCGTGACATGCGGGCGTAGCGGCGAGTCCACCGACCGGCGACGCCCAGGGCGTACATGAGGTACAGGCCGGCGCCGCCGTAGAAGAAGGCGATCTGCGGGATCGTCATGTCCGCCGTGCTGAAGGAGCCGGCGAAGACCTCGTTCGGAACGGACTCGGCGGCCACAGTGATCGATACCGCTACGAGCGCGACGACGACGGCTTCCCGCCGGGCCCGGCGGCGGGCGGCCTGCCCGTCCGCCGAGTACAGGTAGAAGCACATCAGGAAGTAGACCGTCAGCAGGAGCAGCACGTTCTGAATCAGCTTCGCGGTGCCGTGCCCGGCCACGGTGTCGACGCCCGAGGCACCGCCGGGCATGGCCACGGGGTAGGAGAGCGCGGCGCTCAGCAGACACAGCGTGACGGAACGCAGAGGAGCGTCATGGGGGGCGCGCGACCACTGGTACAGCTTCCAGAACACGGCAGCCGCGATGCCCACAAGGAGCAGCTCGGTCATGGGTTACAGCCACCCTCGCCGGTCACCGAGGGCCGACTGGACCCGACGAAGCGCAGGGTCGTCGGACAGCGGGGTGGCACGGTCGAGCACCGAAGACCACTCCAGGATGATCGTGGCCGCGAGCTCGACCTCACATTCCTCGCCGTCGTCGTACGAGCAGCGCCGGGCCACTCGGCGGACCAGATCGGGATCCAGCACCGGAATCAGGGTCGCCCAGCCCTCGACGAAATCGTCTGGGGTCTCCTGCTCCTCGTCGGCCTGCTCATCTTCGGACACGAGGATGTGGCCCACTTCGTGCAGGATGATGTGCTCTTGGTGCAGGCGCGTCGTCTCCTGCTGGTAGAGGATCACGTCCATCTGAGGCGTATCGACCCACAGCCCCGACGGTCCGGGCTTCTCCAGGGGGAACGGCCGAAGGACGATCGGACGCCCGCGCCTCTCGCCCAGCGCCCGGCACAGCTCCTCCACATCCAGCGGAGGCTTTATACCGAGGTCCTGAAGTTCGCGCCGTAGCCAGCGGTGCAGGTCCCTCTCGGCCGTCCGTTTCTCAGCGGTACGCCACCGTCCCAACCACCGGCGGCTCACCTTGCCCTGTTCAGGCCCTTCGGATTCTGCCGAGCCGCCGACACGTCTTCCCGACCACATGAGAGATCCCCTTCGTACCGGCCGTTGACGGCTCTCACGGGAGCCGGGCGACAGCCGCGCCCGATCCAATAGCGTTTCAGTTCCCGGACGGCACAGCGAGGACGAAAACGATCACCGGCATCGAAGGACAGCATCTCGGTGTGTACTGCTGAGCAGCGGCAAGTGGGCCGCACACACATGTGCCCGCACCTCCCCGATACGCCATGATCGCGCACGCAAATAAGCAACCGCAATGCGGCCGAGCGACCCCGACGGAGCCTTCAGGAACCCCATGGACATTACGTGAAGCCTGAAGGGAGGAATGGCCTGAAATCGACACTCGCAAGCCGTCGCCAGAGGCGTGCTAAATCGTGGCAAATTAGCCACAGTGGCGGTGGATCATGCTCTTGAACTGGCACTTCAAAATCTGACGCGTGCGCTTCAATCACCCCACTCTGGCATATGCCGAAGTTATCAATCTGAGACCTTTACGCCACAGGCAACTGGGACATGCACTTAATAGTCGGGCGAATCGACTCCCGCCGTCGCATGCGAGGGCGAGTGTGGTCGTGGTCACTTCGGGGCAGTTCGGGCATCACTCACTATTACGCTTCCAGCCATGTCAACCGAGATACGCAACCAAGGCGATGGCTACGTAGAGTTCTGGCATGAGTACCACTTGTGCACGCTGACCACGGTGCGCCCCGATGGCAGCCCTCACGTTGTGCCCGTCGGGGTCACCGTCGACGCCGTCGCTGGTATCGCTCGGGTTATCACCCGCAAATCCAGCAAGAAAGTCGCCAACATCCTTGCCTCGCAACCCGGTCAGGCCCGCGTAGCCGTCTGCCAGGTCGACGGAGGGCGCTGGGCCACCCTGGAGGGCACGGCCGAAGTCCGCACGCACCCGGATGTCGTCAGCGATGCCGTAGCGCGCTATGGCAGCCGATACGGTCGGACGCCTGCTCCGGACCCCGAGCGGGTGGTCATCGAGATCACGATCGAGCGAGCCATGGGGCACGTAGACGCACCCAAACCAAGGGCCGTGAACGTCGCTGAATAGGCGTTTCTGTCCACCGAGGTTGACGACAGCGCGCGTACAGTCGTTCTCATCTCAGGGGCGGGCGTTACTCCGCCCAGCCGCGACACAAGGGATGACGGCCTGCCCGAAGAGCTTGGCGCTGCCGGTTGATCCACTGCTCCAGCTCGTCGGCGGACTTCTCAGGGCCACGGTCAGTGGTGTTGATGACAGGAATCTGCCAGCGGGGGTCCTCGGCAGTCCAGGACGTCCAGCGGTGCCACGCCATCATGGGCGCGCTGTTGGCAGTGATGGCGTCCGGGCGATGCCGGGGGTCGCGGGCGTGACCGCGGTGCCAAGCCGCCCAGTTGTTGAAACGGTCGACCGCGGACTCGGACCAGCGGCCTGGATCGCGCCAGCGGAGCCGACGGCGCCGGTCTTCGTCGGCGACATCGACAAGGCAGAGCGCGATGCCGTCCAGCAAAGACGCCGAGGGGGCGGCCAGAACCTCGCCGAGCGGTGCCTGGCCTGTCAACAGGAGGTCGATGCCGTGAGCCTGGTAGTCGAGCGCGCGGCGAATCCACTCCTCCGTGTTGTGATTCCGCCAGTGCGGAGGTGGGTTGTGCGGAACGCCGCTCTCGTCGGTGTCATGGACGGCGATGTGATCGATCCGGTCGGCGACAGCGAATGCGAGGGTGGACTTCCCGGAGCAGCTCGATCCGGTCAGCATCAGCAGCATGCAGGGAGAGTGCCAGACGCCCGGCGAGCATCACCAGCAATTTTGTGTCCCTCTCGATCACGGGATGGCTGCTGAGCCGCCGGGGCTGCCGTGGCCGCTGCCAACGGCGTGAGCGAGGAATCCCGCCACCGCAGCGGCCTGCAGGCCGATCAGGAACACCACCGCCGAGCGCAGGCTCAGCAGCGGCTCCTCGGACCTGTCGCTTCTTGCCATCAAATCGTCCTCCGGAGCTGAGCCGCAGCCCGCTCGATGATCTGGTCGCCTGCCCTGAGGAGCTTGCGCCGTACCCGGGTGCCCATGGCGACATCCTGGCCGACCAGTTCGGGTGCCTGAAGCCAGTTGAGTTCGGGATTCTCGGCCCAGACCCGCGCCACCGTCTGCTCGGTCTCCTTGAGCCGACGGGTCGCATAGCGGACGTCCCGGTTGTCAAAGTGCTCCGGCCAAGGCACGACCCTTGCGATGGCCAGCGCCTCCGGCCCCGGGGCCGGAGACAGCAGATCCAGCCCCTCCGGCAGGTGGCCAATCATGCGGCCCATGACCTGATGATCACCGTCCAGGTCGTTGCCCTCCCTGGCGTACTTCCGCAGAACCGCACGGACCGCGTCGGCGTCTTGGAGGTCGACCTCCTTCTCCCACTCCCGGACGAGCAGGGCCAAGGCCAGGGCCTGGGCATGGTCCTCCGTCGGAGGGCGGAGACGAAGGTGCTTGTGGAGAAACTCGCGCATCGGATCGTGGTCGCCGTCCAGGTAGGCGTTCAGAGCAGCGTGTGCCGCCCAGACGATCGGCGCCCCAAGACGCTCGATCCGCCGGGCGACGGAACGCAACGGGTTCAGCAGATCGTCCGGGAGCCCTCGCAGCAGACCCGCCAGCCCAGGCATGTCGAAGACATGGCTCCAGACCGAGGCGAGGGTGTCGCCGAGGGGGTTGAGGCCGGGCAGGTCGAGATCGCGGAACACGTGGACGGCGTCGTCTGCGATGCCGGCGGTGGCCAGACTAGTGATCCCCGTGTCGCCGAGAGACAGGTCCATCAACGCCGAGGAGATCTTGTCGGCTGGGGTCGCCCAGTCAACAAGGTCCGCGACCGACCTCTCGAACCCCACCGAGGCGAACGCGTCGCCGATCGGGTTGACCTTGGGCAGCTTCGGATCGATCGAGGCGAGGGTGTCGCCGAGGGGGTTGAGGCCGGGCAGGTCGAGATCGCGGAACACGTGGACGGCGTCGTCTGCGATGCCGGCGGTGGCCAGACTAGTGATCCCCGTGTCGCCGAGAGAGGCCGGACAGGCTGGCAGGCGGGGCGTTGCGCGGTTGGCAATCATGGATCGGGCAGGGTCCCATACGCCCCTTGCGGAGGGCGCCCAGGGGATCTTGCATCTCGTGGGCCGGTTTGACCGGAGGTTCCCGCGTTCTGTGCACGACAGCGTCGCTGCGGCCGTCGAAGATGGCGCCGCTGGGGCGACGTGACTGCGATGGCGTGATCGCTCCGAGGTGCTCTGGTGTCACTCCGTCGTGGGCGTCGGCAGTTCGGTCCAGATGTGCTTGGAGACCCCCAAAGGGTGTTGCCCGGCGTAGTCGAAGAGCCGGAGCGGCGGCATCCATGCCGTGGCGAAGTGCTGGTTGAGATGCAGGACCAGGGGCAGCAGAACATCCTCGTCGTGCCAGGGCTCCATGGCGATCATCCCTGATCCAGGCTCCGGAGTCGGATTGACGAAGCCGGTGGCCGGGTCGGTCCAGACGTAGTAGCCCTTGCCGAGGACCCAGATGCTGTCCGGCCGGTGCTCCGGCTCGTGCTCCTGGCACCAGCCGATGAAGTGCTCGCCGAGTGTAGCCAGGTCGATGCTGTCGAACGCGAAGATCATGCCGACGGTCGGTGTGTAGGGGTAGGTGCGGCCGTAGGCCGTACGGGTCCGTTGGAAGCCGGGCGTCGGGTAGTAGGCGGTTTTCGCGAGTTCCTTGGCCTTGCGGACTTTCTCGCAGGCGTCGAGGAGCTTCTCGCGGTCCAGAGTGGTTTTCACCTCTACGACACCGTAGACGCACTCGTTGGGGACGATCCGGTAGCCCTGGAGGTCGGTCAGTGGTGGGGTGCTGCGATCGGTGATGACGATGTCGCACTGGGGCGACACCTCGCCGGACGCCGTGATGATTTCGGCACTGTGGACTGCCTCGACATGGCCGGGAAGCTGGCTGGCCAGAAAGTCCCGGACCAGGAGCTCACGGTTCGTTCCGGCCTCGCCGCGGTGCTGAAACAGCTGAGATTGGCGGAAATCCGCGCGCATCCTCATCGCGACGGAGTGCAGAACTCCGGCCAGGTGGTTGTCATCCATGCCACGACAGTAGAACCGGGGACTGACAGCGTGATCGGCCCGTCCAAAGAGGGCTGTCCGCGCCGGACGGGTCGACTGGGACCATCTTCATTGCTACGAGGTCTCGGATCCTGATATGTAGGCCGTCTTGTCAAGTGGGCAGCGATTGTTGGGCTCGCCGGTGCGGGCCTGGGGTGGTGCTGAGGACCGGCGGGCGGCCGGTGTGCGTGTCGTGCGACGACGCGCGGTCAGCCTGATATCCGCGGGTTGAGTACCGCATGACCGGGTGTTCGTCGGGGACGGAGCCTCGGTCTAGAACCGAGCGTGGCCCGCCGGGCGGGCTGCTCATAGGGTCCGCGGGCATCGTCCCTCGCGCTGACACGTCCCGGCCTCCCGTCGGCCGTTCTGTGAGCCTTCGCCATCTTCGAACGTACTGGTCGGAGGCTCTGGTGTGACGCTCGGTCGGCCGGCTTGTCACCGACCGGAACTAGAATCTCTCGAGCGGCGACGTTGGCTGTTCAAGGACTCTTGGGACTGAGATCGCAGCATTGCGCACGCCCTTTCGAGGTCCTCCGGCGTGTCCACCGCGATGCCCTCGTCCTCGACGGGAAGCATCCGTACGCCGTGCCCGTGCTCGACCAGCCGGAGCATCTCGACGCCTTCGGCGCGCTCAACTGGTCCCTGTTCCAGGTGCCGGAACAGGTCGAGTCCGCTGCGCGTGAAGCCGTAAAGGCCGAGTTGTCGCAGGTAGTTCGGACGATGGCCCCGCGGATACGGGATCGGCTGCCGGGAGAACATGAGGGCGTTCCCGTTCTCGCCGACCACGACTTTGACGACGTTGTGGTCGATGACCGATGCCGCGTCGTCCAGCTTCGCGTACGCGTTGACCGCCAGGGTCTCGGCGCTGAGGTGGACCAGGGCTTCCGACACCGCGTCGATCGCGGCGGGGGCGATGAACGGTTCGTCGCCCTGGACGTTGATGTACGCGTCGGCTTGGACGCGCTGGGCGCACTCGGCGACACGATCCGTCCCGGTGGGGTGGTCGCCGGTCATCACGCAGGGGATCCCGAGCCGACGGCAGGCGGCTTCGATGCGCTCGTCGTCGGTGGCGACCACGGCGTCGTCGATCCGCTTCGCCTCCTGACAGCGCTGGTGGACGTGCCACAGCAGTGGCATGTCGCCGAGCAGGGCCAGGGGCTTTCCGGGAAATCGTGAGGCGCCCCAGCGGCAAGGGATCACCGCTATGTGGCGACGCCCTGCGGTGGCGGTCACAGCGTTCTCCTGTCGGTCGGTGGCGGACCAAGGGCATGTGGGACGGGGTATGTGATCACTCGGCGAAGTGGTCGAGCCAGACCTTCGCGATGGTCTGGCGGGCGGATAAGGGCATTTCACGCAGGCCGGGCTCACAGTTGCCGCGGCTGAGCGCGGCGGTCGCCGCGAGTATCTCGGCCTGCACGAGGTGGATGTATGTACCGACGGACGCGCCATGGACGAAGTTGACGGCCCCACCGTCGGCGAGAACGAAGAAGTGATGTCCGGCCACGTCGTACCGCGTCAGGTGCTCCCCGGCGGGTGTCCGCCGGTAGCGCCCGTCGAGCGAGTCCAGCTCGAGTTCGTCCTCGGAGGACGTCACCGAGGCCACATAGGCGCCGTTGCGCAGCGCCTCGAAATGCCCCTGCCGCAGCGCCAGGTTGCCGGTGGCGCACAGCACGAGGTCGGCGTCGCGGAGTGCCTCGGTGCGGGAAGTGGCCGTACGGAACCCCTGGGAGTGTGCCTGCACTCGCTTGACGGGGTCGCTGTCGTAGACGGTGACGCGTACGTCGTTGGCGCGCAGGGTCTGGGCGATGGCGCGGCCGACCTTGCCGAAGCCGATCACGCAGGCGCCCTGGCTGACCAGGATGTCGCCGCGGGTGCGGACCAGCGACTCGGTGGAGAAGACGATGGACCGCCCCACCAGGTGGTCTTCGCAGTCCTTCAGAGGGGAACGGGCCACCGAGAAGACGGGGCAGGGTAGTTGGCCGATTGACGCATATCGCTGGTGGCCGTTCTCGGTGTCCTCGACGACGCCGACGACCCGGCCGGAGAACTTCTCGACCAGAGTGCCGAGGCTGGGTGCGAAGTAGCCCCCGATGTCGAGCAGTACGACGTCACGACCGGGAGCGGTGACCTCCAGGTACTCCAGGGCGCTGGTGGGGTCCGTGAACAGGTCTCGGCTCAGAGGGTGCACGGCGTACTCGCGGCGCACCTTCGTAAGGGTCCGCTGGGAGATGGACCTGGGCTTGGGCAGCACAGCAGCGACCGTGGTGGTCCGGGCCATCGCGTGGAGGAACGCCGGGCGCTCGGGGAGCAGGTGGGTGATGATCAGCGAGCTGAGCTGTCCGTCGGCGGGGAATTGCGCGGTGATGCGGCGGAAGAAGGCATCCCGCCGGATTCTTTCGGGGCTCTCCACGGCAACTCCTGTCGGGTCGCGAGATGGTCAGGCCGCGGCGCGGTACGCGGGCTGGGTCAATGCCTGCATCTGGGCGCGCATGCCGTTGTGAAGGTCGACCGTGGGTTGCCAGCCGAGTACGTCGTGAGCACGGCCGGAGTTGGCCCGGGTGGTCAGCACGTCGCCGTTGCGTGCGTGCTCCACGTGGATCTGGATGTCGCGCCCGACGAGGCTCTTGGCGATGTTGATCACTTCGAGCAGGGAGGCGTTGGAGCCTCCGCCGACGTTGACGATGCCCGTGTCGGTCGGCGCGAAGGCAGCCGCGATGGTGGCTGCGACCGCGTCGTCGATGTAGGTGAAGTCCCGGCGCTGATGACCGTCGCCGTACAAGCGGAGCGGCTCTCCGGTGATGGCAGCCCGGAGAACGCGGTGGGTGAACATGTCGGGGCGCTGGCGTGGCCCGTAGACGGTGAAGTACCGCAGAGCGACTACGTCCGTGGGGCAGTCGGCGCGGGCGGCGTGCGCCAGGCAGAGCTGCTCCTCGGCGAGCTTGGTGACCGCGTACGGGGAGGCCGGCCGAGGATGGTCGCTTTCGACGCTGGGACCGCCGCTGGTGGGCCCATAGACGCTGGAGGAGGAGGCCACGACCACGCGGGGGACGCGCATGCGGGTGGCGGCGTCCATCACTCGCTGGGTGGCGAGGATGTTGGAGGCCACGTAGTCGCTGAAGTGCGGGCCCCACGAAGGCCGCACGCCGGGGATGCCCGCCAGGTGGAAGATCACGTCCGCGTCGAAGAGGAGCGGATCGATCGCGCAGGTCAGCAGATCGGCGGTGATGTGCATGTATCCCGCGAGACCGTGCGACGCGGCGAGGTTGGCCGCTGCCGTCTGGTCTGCGGCGGGGTCGCGACGGTCGACGCCGATCACGGTGGTTCCTGCCTGGAGCAGGGCGTGGGCGAGGTGAGAGCCGATGAATCCGGCCGCGCCGGTCACCACGGCCCGCCGGGGGGTCGGTGTGGTCGAGACGGGGGTGCTTTCTGACACGTAACTCTCCAGAGGTCGGTGGGGTCGGTCAGCTCAGTCGCGCCAGCACGGTGCGGCCGTGGGCGCTGAGGGCGAGGTCGTCCTGCTCGTGTCCCCGGACCAGCGCGGTGGCGGCTTCGATGGCGCCGAAGGACTCCAGGAGGTGTTGCTCGGCGTCGCTCAGCTCCCTCCCGTACGCGGCGAAGAAGGCGCTGCGGAGATGAGGGGCGGCCTGCCAGCGGCGGAACTCGAGCCGGGCGAAGTCCCGGATGCGGGCGTCGCGTCGCATGTGCTCGAAGTCGCAGATCCAGAAGCCGTCCCCGATGAGCCAGTTCCTGGGCTGGTAGTCGAGGTGGCACACGGCGCTCTCCGCCTGGACGTGGGACAGGAGGTCCGCGACCTGCAGCAGGCTCCTCCTTTCGTCTGTCGAAAGGAGGTCCGCGCGGTCGGCCCTGTCGACCCAGCCTCGGAGCCGACCGGCCAGTTCGACGCCGATGCCGCCGGTCTTGGGACCTGCCGTGGCCCGGTGGAGGGCTCCCAGCACGAGGCCGGCGTTGTGGTGAGCCTCTTCTTCCTCAGCCGAACCCGGCGGCAGGTCGTCGCCGCTCTGCCCGCGTATCGCCGTGAGCAGCAGAGTGCGTGTGGAGTCCTGTCGGCCGACCAGCTCAGGGGCGTGGCCTTGAAGGTGGCGTCCCCACGTCAGGTAGGCGTGCGCCTCGTGGACATAGCGGTTTCGGTTGGCGTGCTGCTTGGCGAAGTAGGCGTTCCCGCGGACATCGACAAGGTGCAGCAGATGAGGTGGTAGCGCCGGGTCCGCGACGATGCGGACGGCTCCGACCGTCTGCCGCGCGAGTTCCATGCGCGGGTCGTCGTACGCCGTGATCATGACGTCGCCCGTATCGCTGGGGCACCCAGGTGGGCGGTGTCGTTGTGCCGGTCCAGTATCCAGCGCCGCTGGTCGAGCCGGTTGAGGTGATGCTGCCAGCGGGTGATGGAGCCGTGGGACACGGTGAAACCCGCCGGCGAACCCAGGGGGATCGCGAGGAGCAGGGTGTGCGCGACGATCACGGTCTCGCCGTGTGCGGCGAACAGGAGGCGATCGCCCTCGTGCCGGTCGATGAGACCGTGGAGGAAGTCTCCGGCCCGCTGGAGGTAGCCGTTCCAGGTGTCGGACCCTTCCGCCCAGGGCCGGTCGGGGTGGGCCTGCGGCCCGCCGTCGGCGGCGGTCTTCACCTCGGTCCAGGATTTGCCGTCGGCCACTCCGTGGATGGGGCCGCCGAGACCGGGCGCGGTGCGCATCGGCAGGCCGAGGGCCTGGCTGAGGATCTCGCCGGTCTGCCGCAGCCGGAGACGAGGACCGGAGTAGAGGGCGGTGAAGGGCCTGTCGCGGTGCTCGTCAGCCAGCCGGTCGGCTGCCTGCTCGACCTGGTGGTACCCGAGGTTGGTGAGCCCGGTGCAGGTGGCCGGGCCGCCGACGACGCCGTTGGCGTTGCAGTGGGCTTCGCCATGGCGGACGAAGACGAGTTCCGTGGTGATCATGCGGGACCTTGGAGTCGGGGGCGCGGAACCGGCCAGCCGAAGCGGTAACCGTTGCGCCCTGCGTACGGGGCGGTCAGAACGCAGTGCAGGGCGAGGAAGTCGTCGAGGCGCTCGCGATCCGTCGTACCGAGCCGGGAGTCGTGGCGGCCGGCGGCCTCGTTGTACGTGCTCAGGGCCTCGTCGATGGCAGGTGGCCCGAGCGGTCCGTACGTCATGACCAGCGTCGCGATCAGCTTGGCCAGGTCGTACCCGAACGGGGCGAGTGTGAGGTCGTCGGTGTCGAGGGTGAAGAGCGTGCCGTCCTCGGTGAACAGGAAGTTCCTCGGGTTGCTGTCCTTGTAGAAGGCGGCGGGCCCCTCGACGGTCTTCTCCAGGAGCGTCAGCATCGCGTGCAGAGCGATCCTGTCCGGCAGGTGGCCTTGCTCCAGCCGCCTACGCAGTGCCACTTCGCGTACCGCGAGGTAGCCGCCGAACGGAGTGCCGTCGCGGAAGGTGTGCGGTTCGTTCAGGGAGACGGATCGCAGGTCACTGGCCCAGGCGGTGCCGTGAGCGTCGCCCAGCAGCCCCGCCAGCCGCGGCAGGTCGCCGGGTTCTGCGTGGCGGCCCTCGATCCACTCGAAGGTCAGGCTCTTCGGGCCGATGACCGTCAGGGCCGGCTGACGGAGCGGCTGCGCGTGGACGGACAGCCAGGTGCGGTGACGGGCGGCTGCGACAGCCTGTTCGGAGGTCGCGTAGGTCTTGGTGAAGTGGGTGATTCTCACGTCCGGCCTCCCCGCGGCCGGGCCACGACGTACGTGATGACCGAGCTGGTGGTGATCGGCTGGTCCGGGAGGAATTCGTGGAGCGCGGCGGCCAGCGCGCCCGGCTTGCCGTACAGGCCGGGGGCGAGGTCGTACTTCGGGTTCGTGGCGACGTATTCGGCCACGTGCTCGTGTCCGTCGAAGGTGAAGCGGTGCTCCTCGTGCTCGGTCGTGATCACGTTCAGGGAGGGCTTCGCCAGGTCGGCGAGGTTGCCACCGTGCGCGGAGACGTAGAGGCTCTCGTGCTGCTCGGCGCGCGGGTCGAGTCCGGCGGCGGCCACCAAGGCGTCCATCTCGTGGTAGCTGTCGAGCGCCTTGGTGACGAGGATGGCCACGCCGTCGGGAGCCAGGACACGGCCGATCTCCGCAATGGCCTGCTCGGGGCGCGTCGAGTGGTAGAGGCAGAAGGCGGCGACGGCCAGGTCGCAGGAACCGTCCGGCATCGGTATGCGGTGGAAGTCCCCTTTCAGGAAGCCGA
This sequence comes from Streptomyces dysideae, assembly GCF_001514305.1. Lineage (GTDB taxonomy): Bacteria > Actinomycetota > Actinomycetes > Streptomycetales > Streptomycetaceae > Streptomyces > Streptomyces dysideae. The sequence goes on along the minus strand of NZ_KQ949080.1, from coordinate 201,457 downwards.
TCTGGACACCGGGAACGCGGCCCACCCGCTTGCGGGCATCGGCCACCAACGCGGGCGCCGCGTCGATGCCGACGAGGCGTTCCGGATGAAGTTGCTCGGCCAGGACCCGGCTGCTGGTGCCGCGACCGCAACCGATGTCCGCCACAAGGCGGAGACGCTCCGAGCCCGGCGCACTGTGGGACCGGGCCAACTGGACGATGGTGTCGGGTACCGGCCGGCCGACGGTCCTGGCCCGTATCAACGCGTTGGACCGTCTGGCCAGCCGGGAGGCGTGCCCGTACAGGTCTTCCTGCCGCCCGGGATCGAGGAACGGGTTGAGGTTCATGCGCCGCACCCCCGCTGGAGGCGCGGGCGGCTCAGCGCTGCCGGGCGGCGGCCTTCCGCAACCAGCGCCGCGTCTGCCGTCGGCTGGTCAGCAGCACCACGTCGGCGTGTCCGGTCGCGAACTGATCGATCTTGGCCATGACGCGGGGACGCATCTTGCGCCGGTACGTCGCCACGTACTTGATCACGCCCCAGTGGATGCGGTTGTGCACCCCGTTGCCCTTGTGCCCGGCGCCGTGCCGGAGCTGTCGGGAGAAGACCCCCCACAGTGCGGCGAGGGTGGAGACGTCCATCAGGACGACGGTGTCGCAGGCTTGGAGCCGGATCTGGAGCGTGGAGTTGTAGTTGCCGTCGATCACCCACTTCTCCTGCGCGACCAGGTCGCGCTGCACCGCGGCGAACTTCTCCATGGGCAGTTCGTTCCACTCGTCGTCGTAGAACGCGGCGTCCAGGTGCGTCACCGGGGCGTCCAGGGCCTCCCCCAGCGCACGGGCCACATGCGACTTGCCGCTGCCTCCGCAGCCGACGATGGCGACCTTCTTCATGGTGCTCCACCCTAGGGGTGCTCAGGTGTCCGGACGGACCGACCGCCGGAACACGTACGGATGGTCCGGGCTCGGCGGCCTGCGGCAGGTGCTTCATCAGGCGGCCCCTCGCTGCTCTTCGGCAGCTCCCGTGACCGTGGCGAGAACGGTCTCCAGCGCGTCCACCTGACGGCTGAGCCGGAAGAGTTCCAGCCGGCCGAGGCAGGCGGCGATCAGTTCGGCGTGCCGGTTGCTGCCGGCGATCTTCTGGAGGTCGGTGATCCGTCGGATCACCTGTCCGCCGGACTGCACCACCAGTTCCTCGGGAACGAACCGCTCAACGTGCTGAATATCGGCGGGGGCCAGTGGAAGGCACCCGGCGAGAACGGCTTCGAAGATCCGCTGTGTCATCTGACCGACTGCGGCGTATCGCTCGGGGAGCAGCAGGACGGTGGCCAGGGCTCCGCTGTAGAGGCGGTGCACCTCTTCGAAGGGGATCCGGCCGAGGAAGGTGATGTGCGGCCAGCGGCTGGTGTCCGTCCACTTTCCGCCGACCTGGTGATCGAAGCATGCGGCGGCCGGAGAGAAATAGCGGTCGAACTGTGCGTCGCGGTCGTACCGGTTGCCGACATAGGCGAGCGCTGTCTCCCAGGGCCTCTTGGCGAGTGCGTTCGGGTCGGCCTGGTCCAGCAGTCGGTCGTCGACCGGGAAGAGCAGACGGTGGGCACCGGGCGTGGGGGTGAGGGCTGCCTCGCACACCGCGACGCCGGGGACATGGCGAAGGACGTTGTGTTCGCGCAGTTGGCAGTCCTTGTCCCAGATCACGGTGGGGGTACCGCGGAGCAGGGTGTAGCGCTTGACAAGTTCGGCCTGGCGGTGAAGGTCGCAGGTGTGTCCCTCGGCGCCGCAGGGCGTGTTGTTGCGTCCGTCGATGAGCCAGCGCCATTCGAGGAACAGCACGTCGATGTCGGGGATGCCGCCGTCGAAGGTGTACGTACCGCCGAGGTCGTCTCCTGCTTCGAGGAGGTCCCGGTTGGCTTGGAGGAAGACGATCTCGTGGCCGCGCGCGAGGAGAGCGTCGACCAGAGGGCGGCGGTGGCTGCGGCCTCCGTCGGGTGTGTCCGTGATGCCGTTGCCGAGGAAGCCCCAGAAGCTGTATCCAATCTTCATTTGGTAATCCACCGGCCTTCCAGCAGCAGGGCGTCGAGCCCGGAGTTCGCGAGGCAGTCGAGGGCCATGTCCGGGGTGCCGCAGATGGGCTTGCCCTTGACGTTGAGCGAGGTGTTGATCAGTACGGGGACGCCGGTACGGCGGGCGAATGCCCGCAGCACGTCGTGCACGAAGGGGTTCTGGGTCGGGTTGATGGTCTGGAGGCGGGAGGTGCCGTTGGCGTGGACGATGGCGGGGATGTGTTCGCGGGCCTTGTTCGTCACTCCGGAGGCCATGGACATGTACGGGGCGTCCTGGCCGAGGGTGAAGAACTCCCGTGCTCGGTCGGCGAGGACCATGGGGGCGAACGGGCGGAACGGCTCGCGGAACTTCACGCTCGCGTTCAGACGCTCGACGACGCCGGGCTCCAGAGGGGAGGCCAGGATCGACCGGTTCCCCAGTGCGCGGGGGCCGGCCTCCACCCGTCCCTGGAACAGGCCGACGATCATGCCGTGGGCGAGTTGGTCGGCGAGGAACTCCGCGACCTCGATGTCCAGGGTCTTCTGCTGGAGTCCCGGCCACGGGGTGAGGTCCAGGTTCGGCTCTGGGTAGGACGGCCCGAGGTAGCAGGCGCGGGCGACCCCGCACAGCGGCCGGCCGTTCCCGCTGTCGGTGTGCACGGCGACCGCGGCACCGAGCGCGGTGCCCGCGTCGCCCGGAGCGGGCGGCACAAAGACCTCGTCGAAGATGCCCGCCTCGATGATCCGCCCGACGCTGACGCAGTTCGTGGCCACGCCGCCGCCCAGGCACAAGCGCCGCGAGCCGGTGAGCAGGCGGGCGCGCCGCGCCATGTGGAGCATCACCTGTTCGGTGCGCTCCTGTAGCGCTGCGGCCAGGTCCTGGTGGACCTCCTGGATCGGCTCGTCCGGGCGCCGGGGCGGGCAGGTCTCCACGACGAAGCGGCGGGAGGTCCGCGGGTAGCCGGAGGTGAGAACGCGAGGCGGGAAGTAAGCCGGGTCCAGGGCGAAGCCCGTGGCGGTGGTGCGGACCGCGCGGGCGAAGAGGTGCCGGAACCGGGTGGGGTCGCCGAGGGCGGCGAGCGCCATCACGGTGCCTTCTTCGTCGCCCCGGCGCCAGCCCAGGTGCTCGGTGACCGCCCCGTATACGTAGCCCAGCGAGGCCGGGTCGTGGATCGCCTCCAGCGTACGGGTGGCGGGACGGCCGGCATGGTGGCCATGGGCGATCGTCGTGGTCTGCCGCTCGCCGAGGCTGTCGACGACCAGCACGGCGGACTCGTCCCACCCCGAGGCGGCGAAGGCGGTCAGCTGATGAGCGCGGTGATGCAGTACGGGCGAGACTTGCGCGCCGGGGAACCGTCGGCCGAGGGACTGGACCCGGCGCCGGGTGCGCAGCGCGACCTTGGCGAATCCGGCGGCCCGTGGCAGAGCCCGGTCACGGGTTGTGCCCGAGAGCGCGAGGCGCAGGGCCGTGGGGGCCTCGGCGAGGTATCGGACGGGCTGGAAGTTGTACGCGACGGCGTCGACGTCGGCGGGCGTGAGGCCGGCCTCACCCAGCAGCCACTCGACGGCGTGGTGGGGGTACTCGTGGGTGTGCTTCTTCTGGGAGAGGCGTTCCTCCTCGACGAAGCCGACCAGTTCACCGTCCACCAGGAGCGCGGCGGCGGAGTCGTGCGTGTAGGAGCAGAGTCCGAGAACGACGGCGGGCACGTGGTCCATCGCGGTCGTCACCTCGTTCCCGCGGCAGCCTGTGCGGCCGAGGTCCCGGTGCGGCAGGTCAGTTCGCCGTACCAGGCGGTCAGGGCCTCACCGAGCGGTCCTTCGATGGCGTCGGCGACGCGCCACGCCTCTTCGCGCATCCCGTCTTTCCACAGCCGGTAACTGCACATCGTCTCGGCCATGGAGTCCCAGCCCGGATGCCCGGTCTCAGCACGTGCCTCGACTCGGCCGAGGAGTTCATCGAAGCTCTCCCACGGCGTGGTGAGTTCGGGCACGAGCGGGCTCGCGACGACGTCGGTCAGTCCGTCGGCCCTGTCGAGGTCGCGCTCGTAGATGTGCAGTGAGCTGACGTGGTGGTGGTACTCGCCCAGCTCCGCGTCGAGCCAGCCGGCGACCAGCTCGTGCAGCGTGGTGAAGAAGAACAGGTCGTACGGCAGGCCGATCCACACGTCCTGGCCGCGCATGGTGGTGGACATGTGCAGGCGGCCCGCGCGCAGGTGGAAGCGGAAGCCGAGCGTGCAGGGGACGTCCTTGTGCCCGGCGGTGTCGCGGGCCGGGTCGTACAGCTGGATCAGGGCGCGGCGGGAGTCGGGGTCGTCCTTGAGAATCTCGACCACGCGGTGGAGCTGATCCACCTTCCCGCCCCAGTTCCGCATCCGCGGCCCGTAGGCACCCTGCAGGATCCCATCGTCGGCGTACTGCCGCAGCCGCTCGTTGTATCCGTAGATCCACGGGGCGTCGGTCCCGGCGAGATGCCAGACGGTCTCGGCCACCGCGAAGGCGGGATTCAGGATCCGGGCGGGCGGCGCGTACAGCAGACGGGCCCTGGGCTGGGTCAGCGTCATGTTGACGTCGAAGACCTCGCGGGTGGCCATTCCGCGCGGGCTGACCTTGTCCCCGCTCTTGGCCAACATCACCGCGCCGATGAAGAGTTCGGCGACGCTGTCGCCGGTGAACGTGTTTGTCATCGCCTGTCGGTCCCTTGCGCTGAGTGGTGGGGAGTTGTGCTGCCGGACAGCGCCTGGGTGACGATGTCCGCGACGGCGTCGGCGCTGCGGCCGTCCCAGTGGCAGATCGACTCCCTGGCCGCCGTCGGTACGCGTACGGTCTGCGGAGACTCGTCGATACGCGTCAGGAACCTGGCGATATCCCGGCTGGACTCGCAACGCCAAGCGGCCCCGTGGTCGGCGAGTCCCAACGTGCGCGTGGCAGGAAGCGCCAGTTCCAGTACGGGCACTTCGAGGAGCAGAGCCTCGATCCCGCACGTCGATGACGCGCTGATCAGGGCATCCCCGCCGGCCAGGCATCCGCGGGCTCCGACCTCCGCGCCGATCAAGGCGACCGGGACACCGTTCATCACGTCGAGCAGAGGCGACAGCGTCTCTGCGTTCTGGGCGGGGTGTGGCGCCACCACAAGGCCCCAGCCGCCCCGCGCGTTCCGTAGCCCCTCGGCCAGAACCTCTGCTTGCCCAAGAAGCCGCTGCTCGTTGAACGGCTGGCACGCCCACACGACGACCCTTGTCGGCGCTGAACCCGTCTGCTCCTTCAACATCCTCTGCAGGTAGGCCCGCTGGCCGAGGCGGTCAACCTGGGTGAGCCCGTCGAACCGCGGCTGGCCGACGACGTACGTACGAACGTCAACGCGCCGAGTCCCCGCCTGAGCCACGCGCACATCACGCGCCCCCATGACCGCGACATGGCGGCAGCGCTGGGCGTGCGAGGAGGTCTGCCCCTCGATCCACGCGCCGTGCTGGACGTAGACGGTGTCCGCGGCAGCACGTTCGGCGGCGCGAACGGCGAGGACGCCGAGCGGACTGGAGTCGTTGCTGCACAACAGGACCCGACTGTGGGATTCGAGGAGAACGGCGTCGAGCCACTGCTCGACGTACAGCGTTGCCGACCAGGACGGTTGGGTGCAGCCGGCGCTGCGCACAAGCACTCGGGCGGCGAGCCACGCCAGTCGGCCGATGCCGATCTCGTGCTGTCCCGCTCGTACCGTGCGCTCGTTTTCGGTCCGGAAAGCGCTCTGGGCAGGTACGTCGCTGTGTCGGCCAAGGGCTTCTTCTGGCAGGCGGAGCACGGTGATTCCCGGTTCCGACGTATCCGGGAAACGTTGATCCACTTCGGAGGCCATGTCCACGACGGTGCTCCTCACCCCTTGGCAGGCAAGGTCGGAGAGAACCGGAAGCAAAGTCTCCGCATGGCGGGATGACCAGGAGACGGCGCACACGGGTGCGGTGGTGACCTCCAAGCGAGGCTGGACCGGCACCGCGAGCTCGCCACCGTCCGGGGTGAGTTGGCCGGGCTCGCCGTGCCCGAGGAGAAAGGAAAGACCTGCCTCGGACACTTCGTACGCGACGTAGCCGAGAGACGTACTGCCGCCGGCCACCACCAGATCCTCGGCTGCGCCGAACACCGTGGTGGTCGGCACCTCGTCCAGTTCCAAGAGCTGCCTCACCAGGCGGGTGACCAGGCGGCGAATCGGTACGTGGTGGACCGACAGCCAGCTCACGCCGCCGACTGTCACGAGCGCATCACCGTACTCGGCTTCCAGCGCGGCCATCAGCGCCTCGGCGACTTGGCCAGGGTCGGTCACAGCAGGCTCCCCTCGATGAGGGGCGCGCTCTTCTTGCTCACGTCGAGCAGTCGAAGGAGGTCCACCGGCGACTGCGCGATCCGGGGCTCCGGAGTGCCGGGGGCGCCATAACCCCAGGCGGCGTGTACGTAGGAGACACCGGCTCGGCGAGCGGCCTCACGGTCGACTTCCATGTCGCCCACGTAGGTTGCGGACGCCGGATCGGCCGCGAGGTCAACGAGGGCGAGCAGCAGCGGGTCCGGGGCCGGCTTGCCCCTCCCCGGACCGCCGGGTGCACGGACCGTGGCGAAGGGACAGCCGAGTTGGGCGAGGAGTGGAGCGGCTCTGTCCAAAGGCTTGGACGTCACGACGCCGAGGCGCCAGTCGGCGGCAGCGAAGGCATGGAGCACCTCTTCTACGCCTTCGAACGGTCGGGCCAGAGGGGAGGCGGCCTGCGAGGCCGCCGTGTACGTCTCGTGGATCCGATCGGCGTCGGCCAGCTCGAGCCGCTCCATGATGTCGTTGAAGGGACGGCCCAGATGCTGCTCGTACATCTCGAACGGCAGGTCGATGCCGTGACTCTGCTGGACAGCACGCCACGCCTCCTGCATGACGGGGCGCGTATCGACCAGGACACCGTCCAGGTCGAGGAGCAGCACATGCTGCGTCACAACGTCTTCCATCTTCTTCCTCGGAGGTAAGGGCGCGGCAACGGGCACGTGTTGAGCAGGCATGGCGAACGCCTCCATGGCGAACGAGTAGGGCTGAAAGGGGTGTGCGGTGCGGGTCGGGCCGCACGGGACGGACTCTCGGCGTTTCACGACCGCGAGAACCCGCTTGCCGCTGCCGTCCTCGTTGAGACAAGCCGTCCATGCGTCGGCCTCGGCCGTGACGAGCAGCAGACCGCGTCCGTCCAGCGAGTCCGGCCCACTGGCGCGAGGGATCGGCGGCAAGGGGGAGTTGTCCTCCATCTCGATGCCCACGGTTCCGCTCTGGGCGGTGAGGGTCAGCGTGATGTGCTCGGCCACCATCTGGCCGTTCGCGTCCGAGGGGCGCTCGGTGCCGCCTGGCGTACCGCCGTGGCGCTCGGCGTTCGTGGTGAGTTCGCTGACGATCAGGACCGTGCGGTCCATCAACTCTTCAAGTCCCCAGGCCGACAGCGTCTCCCGCGTGAAGGTCCGTGCCGCCCCGGGTGCCCTGTCGTCCGAGACCATGGTGAGGCTCACCCGGTACTCGGGGGACTCGATGACGGACTCCAGGCTCCAGATGGGCATCATCTCGGCCTCCTCACAGTGTCCGCCGGAGTCCGTCAAGGACTCGGCGGCAGGTCTCGGTGGAGGCGTCGAAGCTGCGGAGGTGCGCGTCGACCGCCGTTCTCGGACCTCCTTGTCTGGCCTGGGTCGGCTCGGAGACTGGCCTGCCCACCCGGCGGCATCCGGTCTCCAGAGCCGTATGTCTGGATTGCGTTCACCGAATTCCTCCCGGGGGAAGGCCAGTTAGTGGTTTCGTTGACCTTGAGCGAACCGTGAATCACGGCGGGTTGGTATCCCCCACCGGTCGGCGATGCCGTCAAACCCGTCAAAGATCATCTTGTGGACAGGGGCGCACGATGAGGCGCGAGCGGAACGAGAAACTGGCCGCTGCGATCGCGGAAACCGGCTGGTCGCAGCCGAAGGTCGCCGCTGCCCTCGTACGGGTTGCGGCCGAGGTCGGCGCCGACGAGCTGCTCGGCACCAGCCGCTCGCACATCGCGATGTGGATCGCGGGAACGGAGCCCTCCGGGCGGGCGCCCCTTATCCTGAGCGAGACGTTGTCCCGTCGGCTCCAACGCCCCATCACTCCCGCCGAGATCGGCCTCACCCCGCCGAAATCGGGTGCGGCCATGGCATCCGAATGGCACGTCGATACGGTGAGCGCGTTGGTGGATCTGGGGAGAAGCAACGTGGACCTGGAGCGACGCCGAGTGCTGGCCGGCACTGCCTACTCGGTGACCGGACTCGCCCTGCCTGGACAGACGTGGTGGGACGAGGCCCCCGAGCGTGCCCGATCGCGCCCCGCTTCGACGACCCGGAGAATCGGGACTGCCGAGATCAACGCGCTGAAGGAGATGACCGAGTTCTTCTCGAAGCGCGACCAGCGCCAAGGCGGAGTGGACGGCCGGACAGCCCTCTACCAGTACATCTACGACGACGTCGCGACGTACGTCGGTGGTGTCTTCGCCAGTGACGAGACGCGCTGCCGCCTCTTCGCCGCCGCTGCCGAGCTGGTGTACGTCGCCGGCTGGATGAGCTTCGACGCGTCGCACCACGAGGCCGCCCGGCGGTACTTCACCCTCGCGGTGAAGCTGGCGGCCGAGGCCGAGGACGCACCACTGGCCGGCCACGTCCTGCGTGCCATGGCCCACCAGGCGACAGATCTCGGCCACCCCAAGGAAGCCGTGGACATCGCGGCGGCCTCGGTCGAACACAAGCGGTACACCCTGGCGACTCCCCGCGAACGAGCCTTGCTAGGCGTCGTGCGGGCGCGGAGCCTGGCCACGGCCGGACGGCGGCAAGAAGCGCGTACAGCCCTCCTCCGGGCTGAGGACGACCTCGCGGCGGCAAAGCCCGGGGATGACGAGCCCGCCCGCGTCTGGTTCTTCTCCGAGGCCAGCCTGGCGCACGAAACGGCTCGTACTCTCTGGGCTCTCGGCGACCTCCAGGGGGCTCAGGACGAGTTCTGGCGCAGCGTCCACACGAGGAAGACCGACGCCTTCGGTCGCACTCACGTCGTGACCTTGGGGTATCTGGGCGCTGCGCAGGCGAGTCAGGGCAATGTCGAGGCCGCGTGCGGCACTTGGGCCCAAGCCCTGGACGCCATGAACGGCGTTCATTCCGGTCGAGCCCGCGAGGCGGTGATCAACATGCGCCGGGTTCTCTCCCCGTATCGCAACCGTGGGATCAGCGCGGCGGCGGAGATCGACGAACGAGCCAAGGCCGTGCTGAGGCGAGTAGCCTGACCGCGTCATGACGATGGGGGTGTGCGGTGCGGACACGGACCGGGCATCCCATCTGGAGGGGAAGAAGGGGCAGTTGTGACCGCACAGTCCATCGAGGTGCCGATCGTCGCCACGGTTGTCGGGGGCCATCTGAAGGTCGGCGACGACTTCCAGGGCGGCGTGGAATCCATCATCCGGCTGCGCCCGGACTACCCCCTCGACACGTTGCAGGGGATCGAGGAGTTCTCGCATCTCCAGGTCACCTGGTACTTCTCCGAGGGCTCACCCAGCGACGTCGCGCTGCATGCCCGCAGCCCTCGCAACACCCCGGAGTGGCCGGCGACCGGAACGTTCGTACACCGCAACCACCGTCGCCCCGCCCGGATCGCGACGTCGTTCCCCCGCCTGCTCGGAGTGGACGGGCGCGACCTCCACGTGACCGACCTCGACGCCGTCGACGGCACACCGATCATCGACTTCGTGGCCGTGTTCAAGGAGATGCTCCCGCGCGGCCCTGTCACACAGCCCTCGTGGCCGACCGAGATGCTCCATGACTACTGGAGGGATGCGCGCGAGCGGTGAGCGAGTGCCGATGGAGGGCTGGCAGCCCATCGATCCCTCCTCGTACGGCTGTCGTTCAATCTGCTTGTGCTCGTGGCTGAGCACCGTTTCCACGCCCGGAGTGAGGACCGTGCCGCCGCACATGGTGATCACGACCCAGCGCTCGGGGAGGGCCTCCGGAAGAGGCTTCCTGGTCACCGACTTCATCAGCCCGGAACTCCCCGATGTCCTCGCGCTCACCGACGTCGTCATCTCCCGCAGACGGCGCGGGCACGATCGCCGAACTCACTGCCCTCCGCAAACCATCCGTCCTGATCCCTTTGGCGACGTCGGCGGGCAACGAGCAGGAGCACAACGCCTTCCAGCTCCAGCAGGCCGGGGCCACCGTCGCCCTGGTCAAGGAGACGGCCACCGCCAAGGGACTTCGCACGGCGGTCGCCCCGGTCCTCACCTCGCCCGAGTGGCGTGAGCAGATACTGAACTTGAATTCGTGATGTCGGTCAGTCGTCCGTGATGAGGCCGGTGCCGGCCAGGCAGCCGTCGACCAGGTCCGGGCGGTACTGGATCTGCTTGAGCCTGCGCTTGACGGCCCGGGTGATCTGGCCGAGGTCGGCCGCGGCGGGGTTGCCGATGTCGCGCTTGACCAGCGACCAGATGCCTTCCTGCGGGTTCAAGTCCGGCGAGTAACTCGGAAGCTGGAAGACGGTGAGTCAGTCCGCGTGGTCGGCGATGAACTCGCGCATCGGTTCGACCAGGTGCATACACAGGTTGTCCCAGACCACCACGATCGGGCCGCCGAGCTGGATGTGCGCCCTGACCAGCAGGTCGCGCAGGTCGCGCCAGCCGATGCCTTTCGGCTCGCCCTTGCGGCCCCGGTACTCACGCACCGAGTAGAACATCCGGGACCGCTTCCCCGACTTGTAGCAGGTCAGCCCGGCCATGGACACCCGGCCCGAACCCCGGCCACGGACGCGGACCACCGGAGTGCAGCCCCTGCGTCCCCAGCTTTTCGCACACGGCGGCGTCATCGACTGTCCGGCTTCGTCCTCGAAGACGATCCAGAAGTGTAAGCGTAACCAGGGGTGATGGTCGCACGAATTGCACAGTGCGCTGAGGCGTGCTGCGGTAGAAGAAGGGCACAGCAGAGGGGAACGGCCATGGGACATTCGGTTGCGATAGCGATCGGCGTCGCGAAGGTACTCAAGGCCTCTGGTTACGCGTTCATTCCGGATGCCCGGGTGGGAGCTCAGAAGTTCCACGCTTGGGCCAGTCCGCGCTTTGACGAAGTCCACCTCCTGACTGACGATGTCAAGCCCGTGCTCCTACACGATGTGCGCTCCCTCGTGTACGACATCTACGAGAGAGCTCAGGACGCCCGCAACTTCGATCGACTGTTCATCTATTTCGCTGGCCACGGTGTTAACAACGGTACGGGCCAGGCCTGCTGGCTACTCAGTAAAGCCGCCACGCTCGGTGAAGCAATAAATCTGACGAAATGCCGGGAGGACGCAGTCCAACTATGGATCCCGCATGTGGCGTTCTTCGGCGACGCTTGCCGTGATCCGAGCCACTACTTCATCAGAGGCTTCTCCGTCTTTCCGCCTGTTACGGACCCTGGGAAGACCGAGTTCACTGAAGCCGAAGTGGACACCTTTCTCGCTACTCGGCCGGGCGGGAAAGCGCATGGGATGCCGAGCGCCCCGGGAGAACAGAGGAAGGGCGGCTACGGGCTGTACACAAAGTATCTACTCAACGCGCTAAATGGTGGCGCCAGCGATGCGATCGAGCCCACCCCCGGTGGAGTGACACCCCACGCCGTGATCTCGCATAAGCTTCGCGATCACCTGCGGATAGAGGTCCCCTGGGCGGCTGGCATGTATGGGCTCGTCCAGCAACCCCATGCCGACGCCTGCTCTCACTGGAGGCCGAATGTAATGGCATGGGTTCAGCCGCCGGGATCGCAGCCGTCATCACCCAAGTCAGGCCCCGGAACTGACGGCCCCTCATCTCCAACCGCACCATCTGGTCATTCCGGAGGTGAGGGCCCGGCACTTACCGCTAGTGACGCCCGAAAGGGCGATCCTGGCAGACCGCCTACTGCGCCAAGCGGACGCGTTGGCCCAATGGGCCCAGGCTCGGAGGAGCCTGACCTGCTGGACGAATTTGAAGCCAATCGAGACGGAGCCGAAGCAGCGCTCCGTAAGCTTGCAGGATCAGCCACCGGGATATCCGTCGAGGGCGCCAGAATCATTAAAATACAGAGGCAAAAGTCTCAACATTCTCCATACGAAATTGTCGATGGAAGTCTGTTGATGAGGCATACCCACAAGAAGCCGGGTCCCGCAATTCTCCAGCTCGACCGACCGTGGCGGAACCAGACCATGTGGTCCGCAGCCGCCTTCTTGCCCGGCTACACCACTCAGATGCGGGTTGGCGAGCATGGCGTCGAACACATGGCATACATGGAAGAAGAGAGCGAAATAGGCGTGCTCGCCTGGGCCACAGCCCGCGCCCGGTGGGGATCCCTTCTTTCTGACGATCCGTGGGTCCAAGCCGCCTTGTGGCAAACTCTTAATCCAGTGCTAACAGTTCTTGCGGCGCACTCATACCAAAGGGTCGGACAGGTCAGGATGGTGCGTAAAATTTACGATCAACTGCGAGAAAAAGGGCTGCCAGTTCCCTTCGACGTAGCCTTGATCGCCCTCGGAAATACGCCTTCTGGACCGCATATTATACCAGGATACCCATGGACCATTCGCGGTTGGTACTTGCTAGAGCGGACTCAGTATGGCAAGGCGCTAGCGAAGTTTGTTGAGCAAAACCTAGCACCCTCCTTCTGGACCACACTTCTTGACCCGTCGCAAAAAGTGCTGGATGAGCTCATCAAGAGAGATTGTTGATCGGGGATCACCTCGGCGAAGGGCAATTGCCATGCGACTGATTTTCGTGCACGGCCGCTCCCAGGGCGCCAAGAGTAGCGAAATCCTTCGAGATGAGTGGCTGAAAGCCCTCACGATGGGCTGCACCAGGGCAGGAACACCACTACCGAACTCACTTGACGTAAAGGCGCCGTTCTACGCCGAGTTTCTCGACAAGGAGACCGCGGCAGGTCCTCCCATGGGAATTCCAACGTACGGAGCCGCCGAGGGCCCTCCCCCCTTCCCTGCGGAAATACTCCTTGAGCTGGCTGAAAGAGCCGGCATCACAGATGAGGAGATAACTGAGGCATTGGAGGTGCCAGCATTGACTAGGGGGCCCGAGAACTGGGAATGGGTGCGGGCAGCCGCACGTCTCCTTAGCGATCGAGTTCCCCTCCTCGCCGAAGAATTCATTCGCCGGTTTACGGCCGATGTGCACGCCTACCTCCTTTTGCCACACGTACGGAAGGGCGTCAATGACATCGTTTCTGCTGAGCTAGGGACGGAACCCGCAGTGGTGGTCTCCCATTCCTTGGGTACCGTGGTTTCCTATTGTGTCCTTACCGATCACCAGGCACCACCGACTGTACCGCTGATGGTTACTTTGGGTAGCCCGCTTGGAATCCAGGCCATTAAGAGAAGACTATCTCCTCCCCTGGGGAAGCCCAGCTGCATCCAAGAATGGTTCAACGCTGCTGATAGACGGGATCCGATCGCGCTATACCCGAACCTCGGGGGCGACAACTTCCCGGCTCCAATCGAGAACCATCCCTACGTAGAAAATCCGCAGGATAATCCCCACGGTATCGTGGGCTATCTCAGCGATCCGACCGTTGCGAAAAAGGTTGCAGCCGCTCTTTCGGCTTGAGTGAACTTGATTGGGTGATGTCGGAGCTGTTTGGTTGATGGCGGGAGGGCCGTTCCGATAGCTCTGGAGCGTGAGATACTTGGGCCCGGCGTTCCTCGAACGGGCTGGATCTCCGTCGAGCTTGGTGGCGTCGTTGGCCACATCAGCGACGGCGTCAACCGGCAGCTCGGGTCAGCAACGCTTCTATGCGAGAGCGGATGGACGTGGCCCGGGGGTCGGTATAGGGGGTCAGGTGGGTCAATGCCTCGATCCAGTGGCCACGGGCAGTCTCGGGGTCCTCCGGGTGAACGGCTGAGGCCAGGTGGTCGAGTTCCAGGGCGAGCTGCCACATGTCCCCCAGGTCGCGGTGAACGGCCGCGGCCTGGCGGTGGAAGGTGGTGGCCTCGTCGTGGCGGTCCATCGCGGCATACGTCTGGCCCGTGCCGCGCCAGGCCAGGGCTTCGCGGCTGCGGTCGCCAAGGCGTCGGTGGAGCATGACGGAGCGCTGGTAGGACGTCAGGGCGTCGCCGTGCTGGGCGGCGGTGCGCTGGATGTCGCCGAGGGTGAGGAGCCAGAAGCCTTCCCGGGTGTGGTCGCGGAGGGCGAGCGCGATGTCGAGCGCCTCGTCGATGGATCGCCGGGCGGCGTCCGTGTCGCCCTCTTCGAGTCGCAGGGCGGCTGCGATCCGAAGGAGGTTGCCTTCACCGCCACGATTGGCCAGGGCCCGGTGCGCGGCAAGCGCCTCGTCGATGACCGAGGCGGCCTCGGGCAGGCGGCCGGCGCTCAGGCGAGTGCTGGCGATGTTGGACAGTGCGGTGGCGGCTCGTTGACCATTTCCCAGGTCTCGGAAGACGGACATGGCCTGCCCGAAATGCGCGTCCGCCAAGTCGAGTTCGCGCTGTCGTAGATGGATCAGGCCCATGAGGTTGAGGGCCTGGGCCTCGTCGAACCGGCTCTGCGAGCTGCGAGCCAATGTGACGGCTCGCTCCAGAGCGTCCAGGCCCTCGGAGAAATTGTTCAGAGCCCTGTGCGCGATGCCCGTGTTGATGAGCAGCCGTGTCTGCGCTCTCTGGTCCTCTCGTCTTGTCGCTGCTTCCAATCCGATTCGGCCCAGTTCCAGCCAGTCCCGCTCCGACGAGGAGGCGGGACGTGCGAACCACAGGATGGTGGCCAACTGCCAAGCCGTCTCGTCCATTCCGTTTCGGGCGGCGTCGCGCACGGCGGGGAGGAAGTTGCCCTGTTCCCGTTCGGACCAGTCGACGGCGGCGTTGTAGTCGGTGAAGACGAGGGGCGTGACGTCCGGCAAGGGCCCAGGCAGTGGCAGGTGGTCCTCTGACGGATAGAGCCACGTCTGGGCGGCGTCGGCGGTGTGGAGGTACCAGCTCAGGACGCGTCGTCGCGCAGCTTGCCTCTGGTCGGACGACTCCTCCGCCTGCGCAAGGTCGGTGGCGTACGCGCGTAGGAGGTCATGGAACTGGAACCGGTCCGGGGCGGTCTGCTCCAGCAGGTGGGCCCCGACCAGATCGTCAAGTAGCTGGCGTGTTCGGCTGGGTGTGGCTTCGCCGAGGGCGGCGGCAGCGGGGAGGCTGAACGCCGCTCCAGGGTGCAGGCCAAGGAGGCGGAAGAGGCGGGCCGAGTGCGTGGGTAGAGCGCGGTAGGACCAGGTGAAGACCGAACGGATGGCTTCGGCCTCGTCATCGATGCCGGTGCTGAGGGCGTCCCAGAGGGCGGACTCGTCACGCAGATCGCTGATGAGATCGTCGAGTCGCATGTGCGGGTGGCTGGCGGCCCGTTCGGCGGCGATCCGCAGGGCAAGCGGCAGACGGGCGCACAGGCGTGCCAGTTCTGCAAGTTTGTCGCCGTCGTCCTCGGGTCGATAGCCCCTCGTGACCGCGCGCAGCAGAGCGACTGCCTCCGGCTCCGGAAGCGTGCCAAGGGTGATCCTTTGGGCGCCGTCCCGCACTGAGAGACCCGCCAGGCGGCTGCGGCTGGTCACCACAACGAGGCTGTCTCCTCCGCCGGGGAGCAGCGGCCGGACCTGGCTGACCGTGGCCGCATTGTCCAGGAGGATCAGGACCCGGCGGTCGGCGATCAGTGAGCGGTACATCGCTGCTGCGTCGTCGACGTCCTGGGGAACCTCGGCCGGGGCCACGCCCAGGGCCCGCAGGAAGCGCTGAAGTGCCTGCGCGGCTGTGACTGGTTCTCCGGGATCGTACCCGCGGAGGTTGACGAAGAGCTGGCCGTCGGGGAACTGGTCCTTGACCTGGTGCGCCCAGTGCAGGACCAGCGAGGTTTTGCCCGCGCCCGCCGTGCCGGCCACCACGTGAACGGAGACGACGACGCGCCCGCCGTTTCGGTCGGCAAGCACCGCGTTCAGCTGTCCCAGTTCGTCGGAGCGGTTGACGAAGGTGTTCACGTCGGCTGGGAGCTGGCGTGGGACGGGCCCCGATGGCCCCGAGGCGGCGGCGTGGTGGAAGTGGATGTCACCAGTGACGCTCCCGGCCTGTACGACATCGCGAGACGACCCGGAGAGGTCGTTCTGCGAGTCTCCGGGTCGCCTGTTGCCCTCTGTAGGCACGTCGATCGATGCGCCCTGTCAGGCCGCGGGCGGCGGAGGCAGGTCGGCCACGGCACGGCCGAAGTACGCCTGGACATCCTCCGCAGCCGCGTACAGTTCCTGCAGATACTCCGCCCAGTTCCTCACGGTGCTGGGATCGGTGAAGCGAATCGCCCCGTCCGGTTGACCGGCAGCGGTGTACAGCACATGGTAGAGAACCCGACTGTCCAGAAGGTTCAACTCCGGCAGCAGCGCATCGCCCTCCGCGGCGGCGACCGCGGAAGCAGGCAGGACGCGAACGGAATGCCCGCATTCCGCGCTCAGTCGTAGCCAGTGCAGCTCCCACTGCACATACGGCGTCAGCGGCTCCTCAACCACACGAATACGATGAAAGACCGCCCCCCGCGACACTTCATCCCTGGCCCTTCGAACCAAGGCGTCACGGTCGGCCTCGAACAGCCGCAACACTGCTGGCCAGTCCCCCTGACGCAGCGCCTCCCGACTGTCGTCGTTCGTCTCTTCGAAGTGCTGCAACCGCTCCAGTTTCCAGGACTCCCCATCGCGGATCGCGGCGCGCCGCTCCCGGAAGTCCCGCTTGTAGTCCTGGCGTGTGAGCCGCTCACCTAGCTCGTCCGGGAGCCCAGGAGCGAGGAGATCAAGCATCGGGAATGTCCACCTTCGCCGCACTCAGCATGTTGCCCGGGATGACGACCAACCGCTCGTCCGGCCCCAGGTTCACCTCGCTCGGCAGGCGCGACCGGTAGTGCGCGGTGAGATCGCGGCCGATCACGGCAACGTCACCGTTGCTCAGCTGCCAGATGTCCGGGCACTCGTCGTCGTCCTTGGAGTTGCCCAGCTCCGCCGCCGACTTACCGAGGCGCTTGACGAATAACGCAGACGGATCGGCTTCCCATGCGCGGGCCACGACTGCCTCCAGTATCCACAACATCACTGACAGTGTCCTCAACGATACCGGGCCCACCTGGATGCGTACATCAGGAAAACCGCCAGTTCACGCAGCACTCCCCCAGCGGACGCGCGGACGTCCCGAGCTACCGCTCAATACCGCACGGGTGATCCGAGTCATACAGATGATGGGACGCAACCCCCTGCGTCGACGGCATCCGAACCGGGGCCGCCCGGGACGTCGCAAGGGTCGACCGAAGCCTTCAACTCTCCCGCACGGGGGGAACTGCAGGACTGTTGAAGGTGATGCCGGAGAAGTCCCGACCCTGGACCACCGGACCATACTGGGTACCGCCACTGACTGTGTTGGTCACCGAGCCCTCAGCCAACGCTGGAATCCGGCCACGCCACGAGTCCAGCGCGGCAGCGAACTCCGGGTCAACGGCCGCCCGCGCGGCGAGGGCACCACTCAACGCTTCTGCCCGTGCCGGTTCGGCTGGCGCCTCGCCCAGCGCCACCAACTCGGCCTCCCCGGGTGCCGGGGCTCCCGCCTGCCTGCCGAACGGTCTCCGCACCAACTCACTCAGCGTCGCCCATGCCTGCCGCCCCAGCTCGCCCCCGGCCCCGCCTGCCAGCGCCGCCAACACTCCCACCGATACCGGATCCAAGGCGTCTCCTCGACTACACGTTCCCGGTCTCATTTCGACTGACCCACGGTAGAGGCGCAACCATCCTCACCGCAGCCCGAATCTCTGAACCTTTCCAGACGCCGCTCACATGAGCCGAGTCGGACCACCCGCCGCTGTCCGGGGCAGCAGACTGCGCCGAGCCCGAGACGATGCCGCGCCGGCCCTGCGCACCGCCGGCGGTCCAGCCGGTGGCATAGACGAGCAAACCGCCAGTAGGCGGCAAGGCCGTGACGCTCGCTTCGGTCAACTGCGGGGTAGAGCGACAGCGTGATGTCCCATCGACCCCCAGCTCAGAGGCGTCATCCGCCCCTCCGCTCCAGGGACTTTTCAGGGACTTTCAGCGCTGTCCGAGAGACTTCCGAGGGACTTTTCGCCGCCTAACGCGGCAAGCCCGTGAAAGATCGGAAAGGGCCTCCGTCCCAGATCAGAGGCCCTCTCCGAGGCAAAGCCGCAGGTAGCGGCAGACGAGTCGGGCTGTACGCCGGGTACAGTGCGAGCAGCCTTCGCCCGCGACTCCCGCCGCAGACTCGAATCCAGGTCAAGCCCTCAATGTCACCCGAACAGAACAACTGACTGCCATGCCATTCCTTGTCGGGCGTCAACCGCAAAGAGATCGAGTTGATGCGGTACCG
The DNA here is from genome assembly GCF_001514305.1 of Streptomyces dysideae. Classification (GTDB taxonomy): domain Bacteria; phylum Actinomycetota; class Actinomycetes; order Streptomycetales; family Streptomycetaceae; genus Streptomyces; species Streptomyces dysideae. The sequence goes on along the minus strand of NZ_KQ949080.1, from coordinate 183,062 downwards.
CTGATCCGTCGGCGTACCGCAACTCCCCCCCTCGAAAAAGTGTCCGAGGTGGGAGCCGCACCTCGCACAACGAACCTCTGTCCGCACCATCCCATGGGAACGGTCTTCCAGAAGTTCCACTGCATCTGAGTTGCGTGCCGTGACTCGTCACCCCCCGGAAGCCACAGGAGTTCACCTCCGCCACGCTCACACCGGGACGACGTGAACGATCGCACCAGCCTCTTCTTCCGCCCGCGCGATCAGCGCGTCCACCCCCGCGAACTGCTCCTCTATGGCATCGCTGTCGACCACCTGCCGCGTCGCCGCGTGCACCAGGTACGCCGAGACGTCCATACCTGCCCGCTCCGCATGCTGCCTGATCCGCTCGGCCTGTGCCTTCTCCAGACTGATGCTGATCCGTACCTGCGCCATATCGGTAGCGTATGACGCCACGCGTATTACAAAGCTTCAGGTGACGGCCGAACCGCCCCAAGCGGACTTCCCGGAGGCCGGCCCCTCGGGCGGCTCAACGGCAGGCCGTTCAGCGGGTCTGCGTGATGCTCTGTCTCCGCTCGCCGACATGATCCGGCGTTGCTGGAGCCCGGCTCGGCACCGGCCGTCGACTGGCACAATGCATCGAAAGTTCATGGGAGTTCACGGGGACGGGGGACGCGTCATGCGGCGTCAGGCGTTGGTGGTGGGCGTCGAAGGACCTGCCGCGGACCCCGCTGACGACTCACCCCCACCGTGGCAGCAACTGACCTTCGCGGCGCCGTGCGCGCAACGGGTGCGCACGGCGCTGGAGAAGGAGTACGCCTATGTCCTCTTGGAGCCCGATCGTGACCCCGCGTCCACCGCGGCCGCGCTGGGCGGCGCCCTGACGCAGGCCGTGAGCAGCGAGGCCGACTTCACCGTCATCCATCTCCTCGCACACGGAGCCCCGACCCGCAACGGTCACGGCATCCAGGCGGTGGGCGGGGACGGTCGCCTCACCGAGGAGCTGGCCCGTTGGGTCAACATGGCGGAGAACCAGGACACGGAGGGCAGCGGGGATCCGGCCGTTCTGCTGATCCTCGATCTGTGCCATGCCGGCGCCGTGGTGACCGAGCATCTGCGGTCGCTGGTCCGGCCGGAGCGCCGCCGTGTCTGGGTGCTCGCCGCCTGCCAGTCGAAGGAGGAGGCCTATGACGGCCGCCTGAGCACCGCCGTCGACGAGGTGCTTCGCGGCTTCGCCTCCGGGAACCTGAAGCTCGACCCATCGGTGCCGTACATCCCGATCGCCCGGTTCTGCCGTGAGGTGGCCCTCCATGTGGAATCGCGGAGCACATCCGTGAATCCACAATCCGTCGAGCAGCCATTGGCCGCGCTCGGTGCAGACCTGTCGCATCTGAGGTTCTTCGCCAACCCCCAGTACGAACCGGCCGGCGCGCGCAGGCTCACCGGCGTGGATCCTGCTGTGTTCACCCTCCTCGACGAAGTGGCCGACGCCCGCCACTTCGTGATCCGGGCGCATGGTGCCGACAGCGCCTTCGGCAACCTCGGCGCTCCGTCCTTCACCGGACGGAGTGACGAACTCCGTGAGCTGGCAGGCTGGTTGGATGGCCGTGGACCCTCGTTACGTGTGGTCACCGGCGTACCGGGGGTCGGCAAATCCGCTCTGATCGGCACCTTCGTGTGCGCCGCGCATCCGGCGCTGCACGAGACCACCGAGCAGTTGTGGCGGCCGTCGGGCGGCGACATTCACGAGACCACCGACGAACTCGCGATCGTGCACGCGCGACGGCACGGTGTCCCGGAGATCCTCACCTCGCTCGCCACTCAGTGGGAGCTCAGTTCTCCCGGCGACGCGACGACGTGGACAACGGACCGGTTGGTCACGGCACTGCGGGCCAAGCCCGTTCCGCCCTGTCTCGTCATGGACGCGGTGGACGAGGCCGAGCACCCGGCCGATCTGGTCAGCGCCGTGCTGCTGCCCTTGGCATCCATTCGGCGGTCGGACGGGGGACCGCTGTGCAGGATGCTCGTCGCGACGCGTCCGGAAGCGGCACCACGGCCGCTCATCGATGCGGCCCGTGCCTGCGACGGACTGATCGACCTGGACAAGGTGTCGCCCCTGCGACTGCGCAAGGACCTGACCCAGTTCGTTCTGCGGGTACTGCGGCCGCTGCTCCCCGGCGTATCGCCGTGGTGCTCACTCGCGGCATCCGAGAGCCTGGGCGGCGCGCTGGCCGACACCTTGTTGAACGGGTCACGCGAGTGGGGCGAGTTCCTTGTCGCCGGGCTCTATCTGAGACTCCTCCAGGAACAGATGCCACCGCCGGCGACGACCGAGCAGGCCGAGCGCCTGGGCAGTGAGGTGCCCCGTACGCTCGACGCGGTCCTCGACCTCCATCTCCGTCTTGACCCCCGACCGGGCCTGCACGAGCTGCTGGCCGCGCTGGCCTGGGCGGAGGGCGCGGGAATGCCGGAGGACCTTCTCGCCCAGGTCGCGAACCCCGATCCGGGGCCGGTCGGGGAGGACCGGGCACCCACCGCCGATCTGCTTCGGGCCGCGCGTTTCTACATACGCCGCAACGTCGATCGTGAAGGCGCTCCGCTCTACCGGCTCTTCCATCAAGGGCTGGCCGACCGGCTCCGCGAACGTCCTGTCCTGGACGCGACCACGGTCTGGGATCGCCTGCTCGCGACGGTGCGCACAAGCGGCTCCGGCCGCCGCCGGTGGGCGACCGCCGAGCCGTATCTGCTGCGGCACGCGGCGCGTCACAGCGTCCTTGCCGGCAGGCTCGACGAACTCCTCCAGGACAGCGAATACCTCGTTCACGCGGACCCGGCCCCCCTGGCCCAGGAGCTCTACCACGGTGAACACGGCCCTCACGGAACGGTCTATCTGACCTCGTACGGAGTCCACCACGACGGTCCGCCCGGACAGCGGCGCGACATCCTGGCTGTTGACGCGGCCCGGCATCAGAAATGGCAGCTCGCGGCAGACCTCACGCAGGACACCGGCCGTCACATCGCCTGGACCGCCGGCCGGTCGCTGCACACCAACCTCCTGACGACACTGACCGGGCACCGCGGCAGGATCTGGGACCTGACAACCCTTGAGATGTACGGCCGTCCCCACGCCTTGACAGCTGGTCAGGACGGAACGGCTCGGCTGTGGGACCTGGACTCCGCGACGACGACGCTCGAACTCGGGAACCACGGTGCTCCGGTAGGAGGCGTAGTGGCCGGGAAAGCCGACGGCCGCCAACTCGCCGTGACTGGCTGCGACAGCGGCGAGCTACGGGGATGGGACCTGGCCACGGGACGTCTCCTGTGGACCGCCCCGGCCCATACGGGTCCGATCTGGTCCATGGTGGGCGTGCGCTACAACGGGGTCCCCGCAGTGGCCAGCGCGGGCGAGGACCAGGTGATCCACTACTGGGAACTCGCCACCGGAGCCCCGCTCGCCACCACGCACCTGTCCGCCATCAACGGCCATGTGTGGCACCTGTCCCGCGTCTCCGTCGACGGCATCGGCGACTGCGTCGTGGCCTGCTACGACAACTGGGTCAAGGTCCTGACCGTCCACGGCGAGGAGGTCGAGCTGCCGCACACCAACTGGGAGCGGCTGTCGTGCTACCGCTATCTCGATCTGGGACACGGTCCCGAGCCGGTCGCGGGTGATCGGGACGGAATCGTGTGGATCGGCAGTGACGAGTACCTCGAACTCCTCAACGAGGATCGTCCTCATGCCGACACCGTCTCCGATCTCACCGCCGCGTCGCTGGACGGATCCGTGTACCTCCTCAGCGCGGGCGAGGACGGTGTCGCGCAGCTGCATCCGCTGGACGGCAGCGGCAGTGCACGTCAGGTCGTCAGCCACACCACTGCGATCACCCGAGTCGCGGTCGTGTCCGAACCGCACCGGACTCGAATCCTCACGGCGAGCAACGGCGGTACCGTCCGCGTCTCGGACGCGGCCGGGGGCGAGGTGCCTCAACGCCACCCCGGGCACACCCACGCCATCAATGATCTGACGGTGCTTCCCGACGGACGACTGGTCTCCTGCAGCGAGGACGGAAGCATGGCTCTGTGGACCGCGGACGGTGCGGTCGGGCAGCGGATCACCCTGCTGCACCACACGGACTTCCCGTTGCCGGACCAAGCCACCGGCATCGCGGTCCTGACGGCCGGCGAACATCCGCGGATCGTCGCCTCGTGCGCACACGACGGGGTCGCTTTGTGGGACACGAACACGACCGAGAAGCATCTGGAACGGCGCGACCTGGGCGAAGGCCCTGGTGCCACCGCAATCGTCACCATCACCATCGAGGGGGCCCGGCACATCGTCTATGCCTCCGCCCGAGGTGAGGTGGCGATAGCCACCGCCGATCATCTGGACCGGATGTCGCGCTGGCCCGACGTCGACATGACGGACCCGGCGTGGAGAGGAGAACCGGAGCGCGTCCTGCTCGCACCGACCGAGGCCAGGACCATCCACGAATGGGGAGGGAGGACAGTCCCTGTTCCCATGGCCGCGACATGCCTGGCGGCCTCCGCCACCCACGCCGTCGCCGGATACCGTTCCGGTCACGTCCGGTCCGCACGCGTGCTGGGCCCGCCCCTGCCGCAGCTCGTCACCGAGCATCCTGTCGCCGTCCACACCGTCGCCGTCGTCGACCTCGACGGGCAGCCGCACGTCGTCAGCGGTGACGACCGCGGCGAGGTTCGTGTCACCGCACTCGACGCCACCCGGACGTTCACGCTGACCGGCCACACTCGTGCCGTCTTCGCCGCACTCCCGGTCCTGATCGACGGACACCCGCACCTCTACACCGGCGGACTCGACCGGTCGCTGCGGTTGTGGGACCTGAAAAGCGGTAGCCAGGCCGACGTCTTCTGGTTCCCGGACACCGTGTGCGCCATCGCCGTTGCCCCCGACGGCGCCCTGTACATCGGGGTGGGCCCGGACATCATCCACATGACACCGCACGACCGGCTCCAGGCACGCCCGATTCCGACTCCCGACCAAGGAACAAGCATCCGATGACCGCCTTTGTGGCCGTACACGGCGTGGGCCACTACCGGTCCGCCCTCTCACCGGCCGAGATCGTCACCGCTCGCTCAGCCGTCTGGGCCAAGGACCTCGCCGCCGGACTGGGCACGGCCGCCGAGCAGGTCCCTGTCACATACGCCTACTACGCCCACCATCTCCACCTCGGCAGGCCCGTCGCGCAAGGTGCCGAGGACTTCGAGCAGCTGGAGCGCGAGCATCCCCACCTGGCCGAGGACATCACTCACTGGGCGGAGTCGCTGGACGAGTCCCTGGGCATGAGACTTCCGCCAGCGGCAACGGCTCAGGGACGGCTGACCGTTCCGCTCCGGCAACTCGTCTCCGCGATCTCCGAGCGTCTGAGCCTCGACGGCCGCCTCACCCGCGCGTTCATCGCCACCTTCTTCCGTGACGTGGCGCGCTATCTCGGCGGGCCGGACGACGCTGCCCGCGTTGCGGCGCGAGAGGAGGTCGCAGGCGTTATCTCCTCGACGGGCGCCCGCGTGGTCCTCGCCCACTCCCTGGGAAGCGTCGTGGCCTACGAGGCCCTCCACGCCCACCCGGAACTCGAAGTCGACCTGTTCCTGACACTCGGCTCCCCCCTCGCACTCCGCCACGGAGTCTTCGACCGCCTGTCACCGGCTCCGCTGGCCGACACCGGCGAACGGCCCACGGGGGTGCGCCGGTGGGTCAACCTGTCCGATCACGGGGACATCGTCGCCGTCCCTCGCCCCTTCAAGCGGCGCTTCCCGGGAGTCGATCTCGATCTCACGGACAGCATCGCCCCCTTCGACTTCCACCGAGTGGCCTCCTATCTACGGTCCTCTGTTGTGGCCGCGACGTTGGCGCCGTACCTCGTCAAAGACACCGATGTACGCGGATCCGACGCCAACTGATCCGAGAGAGAGTGGGCGACCACACCACCGATGCCCCGCGCGGAACCTCCGCGCGGGGCATCACTGCTACTCATAGGCACTACAAAAAGCGGCCTCCGGTCACTCCTCGTCCGGCGTCAGCCGCAGCGAGATCGAGTTGATGCAGTACCGCTGATCGGTGGGCGTCGGGTACCCCTCACCCTCAAACACGTGACCCAGATGCGACCCACACCGCGCACACCGCACCTCCGTCCGCACCATCCCGTGTGAATGATCGGACACCAGTTCCACCGCATCCGAGTTGCGTGCATCGTAGAAGCTCGGCCAGCCGCAGTGGGACTCGAACTTCGTGGTGGAAGTGAAGAGTTCGGCGCCGCACGCGCGGCAGGAGTAGACGCCCTTCGCCTTGGTGTTGGTGTACTCACCGGTGAAGGCCGGCTCCGTGGCAGCCTGGCGCAGGACCGCGTACTCGGCCGGCGTCAGCTCCGTGCGCCACTGCTCGTCCGGCTTTTCGACGTCGTACGACATGAGCGTCAGCCCCTCACTTCGGCAGGCGGTCCAGGATGAGCGGGCCGAGGTCGGTGACATCGCCCGCGCCCATGGTGAGAACGAGATCACCCGGCTTCGTCATTCCCGCGACCAGCGACGGCACCTCGGCCTTGTCGTGGACCGGCGTCACCTCGGCACCCGCGGCGCGGCCCGCCTCGATGATCAGGTCGCTGGTGATGCCGGGGATCGGGTCCTCACGGGCCGGATAGATGTCCAGGACCACCGACGCGTCCGCCAGGGCCAGGGACTGCCCCATCTCCTTGCCCAGTTCCTGCGTGCGGGAGAACAGGTGGGGCTGGAAGACGACCAGGATCCGCGCGTCGCCCGCAGCCGCCCGCATCGCCTCCAGGTCCGCCGTCATCTCCGTGGGGTGATGGGCGTACGAGTCGATGACCTGCACGCCCGCCGCCTCGCCCTTCAGCTGGAGGCGGCGCTTCACGCCCGTGTACGCCGCCAGCGCCGGCGCCAGCTCCGCCGCCGGGACGCCCAGCGCCACGCCGGCGGCGAGGGCGGCCACCGCGTTGTGCGCGTAGTGGCGGCCGGGGACCGAGACCGTAAAGGTGAGCTCCACGCCGTCCAGCAGGACCCTGACCTCGCTCTTCAGCCCCTGGGCCCGCACGGACAGGACGCGTACGTCGGCGTCCTCCGACTCCCCGTACGTCACCGTCTTCACCGCGCCCGCGAGCCGCCGGGTCAGTTCCCGGGCGCCCTCGTGGTCCGCCGTGATCACCAGCGTGCCGCCGGGGACGATCTTGCCGGCGAACGTCTCGAAGGATTCGTAGATCTCGTCCATCGACGCGTAGTTGGCGTGGTGGTCGAGCTCGACGTTGAGGACGATGGCGACCTCGGGGGCGTACTTGTGGAAGCTGCGGTCCGACTCGTCCGCCTCGGCGACGAAGATCTCGCCGTCGCCGTGCAGGGCGTTCGAGCCAGGGGCGTCCAGATCGCCGCCGATCGCGTACGACGGCCGCAGGCCCAGCTCCGTCAGCGACACCGCCAGCATCGACGTCGTGGTCGTCTTGCCGTGCGTACCCGCGACCGCGATCGGACGCAGGCCACCCATCAGCGCGGCGAGGGCGTCGGAGCGGTGCACCACCGGGATGCCCAGCTCGGCGGCGCGGGCCAGCTCGGGGTTGTCCTGCCGGATCGCCGACGAGACGACCACACAGCTCGCGTCGTCGGCGAGGTGCTCCGCGGCGTGCCCGATGTGCACGGTCGCCCCCAGCGCACGCAGCGCCTCGGCGGTGGCCGACTCCTTGGCGTCACTGCCCGCCACCTTGGCCCCGCGCTGCGCGAGAATCTTCGCGATACCCGACATTCCGGCGCCGCCGATGCCGATGAAGTGCGGTCGGTCCATGGCGGTGGGAAGGCCGGGTGCCATGCGCGTGTCTCCCTGTGCGTCACTACTACGGCGAACGTTCAGCGCCCCACCCTATTTCAGGAGCGCCGGGGACTGTACCGACCTCAGCGGCGGACCAGCCCCCACACACCCGCACCCGAGAACGAGCCCCTCACGCCTTACTGTGCGAGAACAGCTTCAGCACAGGTACGCCCACCTTGTGCCGCGCCCGAGACGCCCAGTCCCGATGGAAGAACTCCTCCACATAATGCGGATCGGTCAGCACGATCACCTCGTCGGCCTGGACCTCGTCCACCAGGGTCCTCAGCGCATCCAAGGGGTGATCCTCGATCAACCGCCCCTCCGCATCGTTCCCGGACGCCCGCAACGCCCGCAACGAAACATCGAGCGCCTGCTCCCCCACCCCCCGCGCATCCTCACCCTCCGGCCGCTCCCGCTCCCGCGCGGCCTCGTCCAGTTCGCCGAGCGCGACGTCGTCGATGGCGCGCAGCAGCCGGTCCGCCTGGTCGCCGCGCGGCTGAAGCAGCACGTGGAACGAGACCCGCTCGTCCCCGTGCAAGGTGGTGACGAACTCCACGTCGGCGGACGTCAGGGCCTTCTCGATCATCAAAACGCTTGTGAACACCGGGCGCCCCTTCTCCGGAAACCATCCTGCCCCGTGCCCGCACGGGGACTGCGAGTTTTAGTGTGCCCGGCGGAAGCTAAACGGAACGGTAGATTCCGCTGCTTACCGGACCTGCGGTACGGATCAGACCCATTTCCGGACTGACGGTACCGACTGGACACCCGTTGGGCGATTTCAGGCCCGCCGGTACCGGCTGAACAGGAACCCGTCCTCCTCCAGCAGGGACACCAGTGCGAAGCGCCGCGGAACCGCCACCGAAGGCCCGCCCGCGATGCGCTGGGCGTCACCCGCGGTGAGCATCGGGGACACGGTCAGACACAGCTCGTCGAGCACGCCCGCGGCCACCAGCTGGCCGAGCAGCCGCGGGCCGCCCTCGGTCAGCACCCGGGTGTGACCGAGATCGGCGAGGGCCCGTACCGCACGGGCGGGGTCGACGCCGACGCCGTCACCGGCGGTCACCACCCGCGCACCCGCCTTCTCGGCCGCGGCGATCCGGTCCGGGGCCGCCGCGGCGCCGGTCAGGATCAGCGTGGGCACCAGGGGCGAGGTGAACAGCGGGAGCGTGTAGTCCAGGTCCAGGCCGGCACTGACCACCGCGATCGTCGGCGCCGGCCCCTGTCCGGCCGCTGCCCGCGCCGCCGCGAACTCCGCACGCGCGCGTGCGGGGCGGTAACCCTCCTGGCGTACCGTTTCGGCACCGACGAGCACGACGTCCGCCAGCCCGCGCAGGGTGCCGAAGATCCGCATGTCGGCGGCGCAGGAGATGGGCTGTGAACGGCCGTCGTGCTGGGCGGCGCCGTCGAGCGTGGACACCATGTTGGCCCGCACCCAGGCCCGGCGTCCGCCGGTCTCCGGCTCGGAGCCGAGGTCCGGATAGGCATAGGCAACGGCGAGCTCGCCGAGGCTCCACTCACGGTCGACGAGGCCGATGTCGGCCCCGTCAGCCCCAGAGGTCCCACCGCCACCAGAACCCTCCCCCCGGCCCCGGGTCACTGTCTCGTCGGTCACAGGGAACAGGCGTCGCATGCCGTGCAGTCTGGCACGGCGACTAGCATGGTGAACCGTGTCGTCCTCCTCCGCCGCCGCCTCGGGGCTCAGCCCGATAGCCGAAGCCACGCCGCTGTCCCTGTGCACCCGTGAGCCGCACGTCCCCGCGGACCGGCTGGTCGCCGAGATGGTGCCGCCGCCCCGGTTCGACTCGGTCCGCTTCAGCACGTACCTGCCGGACCCCAACCAGCCCAGCCAGACCGAGGCGGTCCGCGTCCTCGATGGCTTCGCGGGCGGGCTCGGCGGGGCGCACGCCATCGGTACCCCCAAGCGCGGCTTCTTCGGCTTCGGGAAGGCCAGGGCGCCGAAGACCCCCGCCGGCCCCCGCGGTGTCTACCTCGACGGCGGTTACGGCGTCGGCAAGACCCACCTCCTCGCCTCCCTGTGGCACGCCACCCCGGCGGAGCCGTCACTCAAGGCGTTCGGGACGTTCGTCGAGCTGACCAACCTGGTCGGTGCCCTCGGCTTCCAGAAGACGGTCGCGACCCTGTCCGGTCACCGTCTCCTCTGCATCGACGAGTTCGAACTCGACGACCCCGGCGACACCGTCCTCGTCTCCACCCTGCTCGGCAAGCTGGTCGACGCGGGCGTCGCGCTCGCCGCCACCTCCAACACGCTGCCGGGCAAGCTCGGCGAGGGCCGGTTCGCGGCGGCCGATTTCCTGCGCGAGATCCAGGGCCTGTCGGCGCACTTCCGCGCCCTGCGCATCGACGGCGAGGACTACCGCCACCGCGGGCTGCCCGAGGCGCCGGCGCCGTTCTCCGAGGAGCAGGTGACCAAGACGGCGTACGCCACCCCGGGCGCCGCGCTCGACGACTTCCCGCACCTGCTGGAGCACCTGGCCCGCGTCCACCCCAGCCGGTACGGCGCCCTGACCGACGGGATCAGGGCGGTGTGCCTCACCGACGTCCAGCCGGTCCCGGACCAGTCGACGGCCCTGCGCCTCGTCGTGCTCGCCGACCGGCTCTACGACCGTGAGGTCCCGGTGCTGGCCGCGGGCCTGCCGTTCGACCAGCTGTTCAGCGAGGAGATGCTGAAGGGCGGTTACCGCAAGAAGTACTTCCGCGCGATCTCCCGCCTCACCGCCCTGGCCCGGGACGCGAAGGGTCTCGTCGACGCCTCCTAGCCTGACCAATTCCCTCAGGTCAAGGCCCAGTTCAAGCCAACACACCTGCGCTTTTCAGGCTCTCTTCAGCCGGAAACGTTAAGTTAACCCTGCAAACAACTTCGCAGGGTTAACGTGTTTCTTGACCAGCCGTTGACCAACCGTTGGTACGCACTAGGGGTGCGAACTGCCTGGAGGGGGGCGCATGTTTCGAGGTACGACGGTACGGACCGTGGTTTCGATCCTCGCCGCCGCCCTGCTCGCCCTCCAGTTCTTCGCTCCGACCGCGTCCTTCGCACACGCGCACACGGCCAGTCAGGTAGAGGCCAAAGCCCAGCCCGGAATCAAGCTCTCCGGGAAGGGTCTGCGCGACGAAACCCTCACCTCCCGCCACTGCGAACTGTCCAGTGACGGGGACCCGACCGGTCCCCTGCGAACCCGCGACCGCCATCGCGCCGCCGATTCCGGCCCCGAGGTCCCGCTGCGTCCTCTGCTGACGCAGGACCCCGCGGCCGCGCACGCACCGGACGCGCACAGAGCCTCGCGCCAGCACAGGTCGAGACCCTCGACAGCCCATTCTCCGGCGGCACTTCAGGTCTTTCGCTGCTGAGAGAGCGGCACCGGCGCCCTGTGGGGAGCAGAGCGCCGTTCTGAGCAGAGCAGTCCCCCACTCTGTCTTGCCAGTCCGACGCGCCATCGCGGCGCGCCAGGAGGAGTCACCATATGCAGCCCCTCATCGACAACGCCCGTACGTTCGGACAGCGCCCTGAGGAGTTCGCCAAGCTGGCCGAAGGCCAGTCTCCGCAAGTCCTGTTCATCACGTGCTCCGACTCCCGGGTCGTACCGGCCCTGATCACGGGCGCCCGCCCCGGCGAGCTCTTCGAGCTGCGCACCGCGGGCAACATCGTCCCGCCGTACGCCTCCCAGACCCCCACCAGCGAGGCGGCCACCATCGAGTACGCCGTGGAGGTGCTGGGCGTCCGCGACATCGTGGTCTGCGGACACTCGCACTGCGGTGCCGTCGGCGCGCTGGTGCGTGGCGACGACCTGACCGCCGTGCCGGCCGTGCGGGACTGGCTCGCGCACGCGACGCCGCGCCCGGCCGGGGCGGCCGAGGACCCCGCCGTCACCCAGGGGGTCCAGGCCCACGCCCTGACGCAGCTGCTGCGGCTGCGCTCGTACCCGTTCATCGAGAAGAAGCTGAAGGAGCGTCAACTCACCTTGCACGCCTGGTACTACGAGGTCCACACCGGCTCGGTGCGCGCCCACAGCGCGGACACCGACACGTTCGAGGCCCTGTGAGCAGCGCGATGACCACATACCCTCACCTGCGGCAGGACTTCGCCGCTTCCCTGGTCGTCTTCCTGGTCGCGCTGCCCCTGTGCGTGGGCGTGGCCGTCGCCTCCGGTGTGCCGGCCGAGCTCGGACTCGTCACCGGCATCGTGGGCGGCATCGTCACCGGACTCATGCGGGGCAGCAGCCTTCAGGTCTCCGGGCCGGCGGCCGGTCTGACCGTGCTGGTCTTCGAGGCCGTCCACGAGTTCGGGCTGCCCGTCCTCGGTGTGCTCGTGCTCGCCTCGGGCGTGCTCCAGATCCTCATGGGCGCCCTGAAGCTGGGGCGCTGGTTCCGGGCCATCTCGGTCTCCGTCGTCGAGGGCATGCTGGCCGGAATCGGCCTGGTGCTGATCGCCGGACAGCTCTACGCCATGGCCGACGCCAAGGCCCCGGCCTCCGGGCTGGGGAAGATCGCCGGGCTGCCCGGGGCACTCGCCGACGCGGCCGGTGACCCGGCCGCCCTGGCCGCGGTGCTGCTCGGCGCCGGCACCATCGCCGTGCTGGTGGTGTGGAAGCGGATGCCGCGCCAGGTGCGTACGGTACCCGGGCCGCTGGCCGCGGTCGGCCTCGCCACCCTCGCGGCGGTCGCGTTCGACCTGCCCGTCGCCACCGTCGAGGTCAAGGGCCTGCTGGGCGCCATCCAGCCGCCTTCCCTGGACACCTTCGGCGAGCTGGCGAGCGTCGGTGTGCTCGGCACCATCGTGGCGTTCACGCTGATCGCGTCCGCCGAGTCGCTGTTCAGCGCGGCGGCCGTGGACCGGCTGCACGACGGTCCGCGTACCGAGTACGACAAGGAGCTGATGGCGCAGGGCGCGGGCAACGCGGTGTGCGGTGCGCTGGGCGCGCTGCCGATGACCGCGGTGATCGTGCGCAGCGCGGCGAACGTCCAGGCGGGCGCGCGGACGAAGGCGTCCCGCGTGCTGCACGGCGTATGGCTGCTGCTGTTCGCGGCGCTGCTGCCGTCGGTCCTCGCGTACATCCCGATTCCGGCTCTGGCGGGCATCCTGGTGTACTCCGGGGCCAAGCTGATCCCCGTACGGGAGATCGTGGGCCTGTGGCGCGAGCATCGGGGCGAAGCGCTGATCCTGGTGGTCACGGCCGTGTCGATCGTCTCGGTCAGCATGTTCGAGGGCGTGCTCATCGGGCTCGCGCTGGCCGTGGCCAAGACCGCCTGGGAGGCCTCGCACCTCAAGCTGGAGGTCATAGACAAGGGCGCGGGTCCCGTCCAGGCGTACCTGTCGGGCAACGCGACCTTCCTCAGGCTGCCGAAGATCCTCGACAGCCTGGAGGCGCTGCCCCAGGACCGCCCGGTCGAGCTGGACCTGTCCGGGCTGCACCACCTGGACCACGCCTGCCGTACGGCCCTGGAGAACTGGGCCGAGCGCCTGCCCCACTTCTCGACTTCGCTCGAAGCGGGAGGTACCCCCACCGCGGTCGGCACCGAACCGGTGCGGGTGACAGCGTCCTGACCGGCGCGTGAACCCCTGGTCCGGGGCCGCCCATGGCCCCGGACCAGACACCGGGCATATCGTTGCAGGAGCGGACACACGGGGCCTCTGACTGAGGAGGTCGGCATGCTCGAGGAGCTCCTGACAGCGGCCGTGGCGGCCGGTTCGGTGGGTGTCGTCTACGTCGCCGCGGCGGCGCGGGTCGTCAAGCAGTACGAGCGCGGAGTGGTCCTGCGGTTCGGACGGCTGGCGGGACACGTACGGTCACCCGGCTTCACGATGATCGTCCCGGCCGTGGACCGGATGCACAAAATCAACATGCAGATCGTCACGATGCCGGTGCCGGCCCAGGAGGGCATCACCCGGGACAACGTGACCGTGCGCGTGGACGCGGTCGTCTACTTCAAGGTCGTCGACGCGGCTGCCGCCCTCATCAATGTCGAGGACTACAAGTTCGCCGTCTCGCAGATGGCGCAGACGTCCCTGCGCTCGATCATCGGCAAGAGCGACCTGGACGACCTCCTGTCCAACCGGGAGAAGCTCAACCAGGGCCTGGAGCTGATGATCGACAGCCCGGCGATCGGCTGGGGCGTGCAGATCGACCGCGTCGAGATCAAGGACGTGTCCCTGCCCGAGACGATGAAGCGCTCCATGGCCCGGCAGGCCGAGGCGGACCGCGAACGACGGGCCCGGATCATCAACGCCGACGCGGAGTTCCAGGCCTCCAAGAAGCTGGCGGACGCCGCTCGCCAGATGGCCGAGACGCCCTCCGCGCTTCAGCTGCGGCTGCTGCAGACGGTGATGGCGGTGGCGGCCGAGAAGAACTCCACGCTGGTGCTGCCCATCCCCGTGGAGCTGCTGCGTTTCCTGGAGAGGGGCGCGCAGGAGCACCCGGACCATCCGTCGATCGAGCAGTCCGCCGAGCAGTCCACCGAGCGGTGACACGTTCTACGCGCGTGGTTCCCCCAGCCCGTGCCAGGTGATAGACACAGCGGCGTCACAGTCCTGTCCGCCAGCAGGAAGGTTGCCCCCTCTTGTCTTCAACGGATTCAACACGCCGTCAGATGTTCGCCCGCTCAGGCGCGTTGGGCGCCTCGATCGCGTTCGCCGGAAACCTGACCGAACTCTTCGCGGGCACCGCCGCCGCGCAGCACCTGGTCCACACCGGATACGGCCCTGTGGTCCCCGACCCGAAGGGACTGCTCGACCTGCCGGAAGGCTTCCGCTACACCGTCCTCTCCCGCGAGGGCGACCCGCTCCGCTCCGGCGAGGGCAAGGTCCCCTCCAACCACGACGGCATGGCTGCCTTCGCCGGCAGACACGGCAGTGCTCGCGTTGTGCACCTGGTCCGCAACCACGAGAACCGCGTCACCGGGAAGGTCCCCGTCCCGACGGTCGAGGGCCTCACCTACGACCCGGCAGGCAAGGGCGGTTGTACGGCCCTGACGCTGGACTCCCGCAACAGGGTGCTGTCGGAGCGGGTCGCCATCGCCGGTACGGCCGTCAACTGCGCGGGCGGGCCCACGCCTTGGGGCACCTGGCTGACCTGCGAGGAGACCGAGGACAAGGCCGGCACCAACGGCTACACCAAGGACCACGGCTTCATCTTCGAGGTCGACCCGGCCGACCCGCACCGCTCCGGCGCCGTCCCGCTGACCGCGATGGGCCGCTTCCAGCACGAGGCGATCGCCGTCGACCCGCGGCGCGGCATCGTCTACGAGACCGAGGACGCCTTCGAGAGGCCCTTCGGCCTCTTCTACCGCTTCCTGCCGGGCAAACCGCTCGGCGGCCCGGGTTCTCTGCGCGCGGGCGGCCGCCTCCAGGCGATGCGCGTGCCCGGCGTCCCCGACCTCTCCTCGATCCAGGAGCCGGGCGCCACCTTCGACGGCGTCGAGTGGGCCGACGTACCGGACCCGCTGGCCGCCCGGACACCCATCCGCTTCCAGGACTTCGGCCCCAAGGGCATAACGCACGCGCAGAAGCTCGAGGGCTGCTACTGGGGCGGCACATCCGTGTACTTCGTGTCGTCGTACGCGCGCAGCGCCGAAGGCTCCGCCGCCGACCACTACGGCCAGATCTGGCGCTACGACCCGTCGGCGCGCCGCCTCACACTGGTGATCGTCTTCGGCCCGGACACCGACGTCCAGCTCCCCGGCGAATCCCCGGACAACATCTGTCTCGCCCCCAGCGGCGGCCTGATGGTCTGCGAGGACGGCAACGGCGCCCAGCACGTGTACGGCGTCACCCGCAAGGGCGAGGTCTACGCCATGGCCCGCAACCGCCAGAACATCGGGACACCGGAAGAGCCCGAGTGGGGCGAGTTCGCCGGCGTCACCTTCTCCCCCGACGGCCGGACGATGTACGTCAACTGCTACACGCCCGGGACGACGTTCGCGGTGACGGGGCCCTGGCGCCGGGGCTGAACCATGGGGTGGACGCACCGTCCGGCGTCCACCCCTCGCCGCAGGCGCAGGCGCAGGTCAAGATGCTCCACGCTTGAAGCTCTCTCCCGGATGAATCCGGGAGGTTCCTGCCTACCTTGCGGTGACGGGTTTTTGACGCCGTTCGAAGCGCGCCTTGCACCTCGACTGGTGCTGACCGGGTGACTTCCTGAGCAGACGCGCGCGAATCCGCTCCCACAGGGGGATTCGCGCTATTTCTGCCGATACGTTCATCCGATGATCCCTCTTGCCCGCCGCGCCACCGCCGTCTGCGCCCTGGGCGCCGCGCTCACCGCCTGCGGCACGACGGCCCCCGAGGCGCCACGGGCCTCCTCCCGGCCCGCCTCCGCCACCGCCCCGCCCCGGCCGCCCACCCTCGCCCCCGGCCCCGCGGGCGTGACCCCGGTCTTCGAACACGGCCCCCGGACTCGTGGCAAGACCGTCGCGCTCACCTTCGACGCCGACATGACCGCCGGTCAGGGGCCGCGGGCGGCACGCGGGGAGCGGTTCGACAATCCGGGGCTCATTGCCGCCCTGCGGGCCCTGAAGGTGCCGGCGACCGTGTTCATGACGGGGCGATGGGCCGAGGAGTACCCCGTCCAGGCTCGCGTCATCGGCCGGGACCCGCTGTTCGAGGTCGGCAACCACTCCTACAGCCACTACGCCTTCACCGACGACTGCTACGGGCTGCCGACCGTCGACGAGAGCCGGATGCGGGCGGACGTGGAACAGGCGTACACCGCCTTCCGCAAGGCCGGCGTGCCGGACGCGATGCCGTACTTCCGCTTCCCCGGCGGCTGCCACGACCGGCGGGCCCTCAAGACGCTCACGCCCGCCGGTGTCACCGCGGTGCAGTGGGACGTGGTGAGCGGGGACGCGTTCGCGACGGACGCGGACGCGGTGGCCCGGCAGGTGCTGGAGGGCGTACGGCCGGGCTCGGTCGTCGTCATGCACTGCACACGCAGCGCCGCACCGACGACCGAGCGGGCAGTGCGGACGATCGTGCCCGAGCTGCGCAAGCGGGGCTACCGGTTCGTGAAGGTGTCCGAGCTGATCGGGGCCGCCGAGGCCGCGGGCGACCGGCGGTGACCGTCCTACGCTGGACGTATGAGCGGCAACGACTACTGCACGACCAGCGACGCGACGAAGCCGCCCAAGGCCGATGGGCCGCCGTACGCGATGGGGGTGCCCCCGATCGAGCGCAGTCGAGAGTGGGGGAGTGTGTTGTGCCGGGAGCCTACCGAGTACCCGGAGTCGTACAAGGGGATCACACTCTGCCCCGTCTGCAAGTGGCAGGAGGCGGAGCGCACCGCCTGCTCAGGGTGATCTGCGCGAGGTGAACGCGCAGGCCACGGCGGTCGCCGCCGCCGTGAGCAGGGCGGCCGCCGCCAGGGGCAGCAGAGGGACCGGGACCTCGCCCGACCGCGAGCCGGAGACCAGGCCGGTGACCGCCGCGTGCGCCGGGGAGCCGGTCACCACCACCGACAGCAGCGCCGCGAGCAGTATCGCCGGGACCGCGCGGCCGGTCGTGCGCAGCAGCGGCCAGCTGGTGAGCGCGCCGACGGCCGTGCCCAGCAGGGCGCAGGCCAGCGCCGCGAGCAGTCCGGCGGCGCCGGCCGGCAGACGTGATACCCGGGTCTGGTGGTCGGCGCTCGCCAACGAGGTCGAGTTAGCTCGATCGTGTGATGGTCGGCTCGCAAGCGTGCGGGGCCCCCGCTCCACCGGAGTGATGGTTCGGGGCCTCCCCGTTCGCCTCTGGCCGTGCCCACCTGGCCAGGTCGTAAGGGCAGTGTCCATCAGCGGCCTCCGGCCGCGGGGGCCTCCCGGGATCGAACCACGTACAGGATGCGTGTCGCCGCCCCGGAGTTGAGATGAAGTCTCTTGCTCGGTAAGGCGGTTGAGGCTGCCGCCGTGCACGGAGTACGTCGCGTCGGGTGCCCCCGCCAGGCGGCGCGGGTCGTGGTCGACGAAGACGACGGCGGCGCCGGACGCGGTGCGCTCGGCGACAGCCCGCTGCAGTTCCTCCCGGGCGCCGGTGTCCAGTCCCGTCCACGCCTCGTCCAGGACGAGCAGCTCCGGCTCGGCGAGCAGCGCCTGCGCTACGGCGGCCTTCTGGCTGCTGCCCTTCGACAGCTGGGCCGTGGGGGTACGGGCGTACGTGGCCGCCCCGAACCGCTCCAGCCGGTCGCCCGCGGCGCGCTCGGCCGACGTGCGGGACAGGCCGTGCACCGTGCCGAGGCGGGTGAGGTAGCCGGCGGCGGTGAAGGGGAGGGGCCGAGGGGAAGCGTTCGGGGACGTATGCGGTGCGGGGGCGGCCGGTGATGCGGCCCTCGGTGGGGGCGTCTATGCCGGCGAGCAGGCGGAGGAGGGTGGAATTGCCGGTGCCGTTCGCGCCTTCGACGCGGGTGAGTGTGGCGGGGGGTAACGACAGGCTGACGCCGCGTAGGACCCAGGGGCCGCGTAGGCCGTAGCGGCGGCCCACGTTGTCCAGACGAAGATCGCGTTGCATGGGGGGTCATCCTCTCGCAGCGCGAGCGCAGCTCGTATGTGGCTGGTCGCGCCCACGCGGCGGAGCCGCATATCGATACCGCCCCGCGCCCCTGGGGTTGGCAGACTGGAGGGCGTGAGTATTGATCCGTCTGTCAGTGACAGCCCCTTCCGCGACGAGCCCACCGCCCGCGACGTCGCCCCGCAGTTTGTGCTGCCCCTCGTCGTGCGTATCGAGCGGGGCGCTCCTCCCGCCCGTACCGACGCCCTCGAAACCGCTGCCCGTGCTGTGCTGGTGATGTTGAGTGATGTGCGGTCCGTCGAGGACGGGGAGTGGGCGCAGGCGATTCGGGACTGGCAGGACGCGCGGATTCGGAAGGTCGTGCGGCGGGCTCGGGGGGCCGAGTGGCGGCGGGCCGAGGCGTTGCCGGGGATCACCGTGACGGGGAAGGCGGCGGAGGTGCGGGTGTTTCCGCCCGTTCCGTTGGACGGCTGGCCCAAGGATCTGGCCCGGCTCCAGGTGTCCGGCACGGACCTCGAGGACCCGGAGCCGCCGGTGGAGGCCGATCTCTCCGCACCGGTGCTCTGGCTGAACCCCGACCTCGACATGTCGGCCGGAAAGGCGATGGCGCAGGCCGGGCACGGTGCGCAGCTGGCCTGGTGGGAGCTGTCGGACGAGGAGCGGGCCGCCTGGCGAGACGCGGGGTTCCCGCTGGCCGTGCGTGCCGCGGACCCGGCCCGCTGGAGCGAGCTGATCACGAGCGGGCTGCCGTTGGTCCGGGACGCCGGGTTCACGGAGATCGCGCCCGGACTGACGGTCGCGGTCGAGGGATACGAGCGGGTCAGTGCCTTGTCGCAGCCCGCGCGTAGGCCGCTCACCTGGCATTGAAAAGTGCCTCGGCCGGCTGGGAACCTTGCCGGCGCTTCGGACGTTGAGGCAAGTGGTTGTAGTTGAAGTTTGCGAACGTGTGAGCGCCCGCGGAGTTCTGACAGCGGGCGCTTCGTCGTATCGGGGGGTTTTCTTCGACGGCTGGCGACCAGCAGCCCGGGATCACGTGAGCGCGTGTTTCCCGCACTACTCGCCGTCTCGGAGGAGACATCCCCTTTGACAACTGACATCAGCGCCCTGAGCACCGGCCCGGTGGGCCACGTCGGCATGACCGAACCCTCGCCCACCCGCCGGGGCAGCGACTACGCCGCGCTGTCCCGCGAGGTGAAGGAGAGCGGGCTGCTGAAGCGGCGCCCGGGCTACTACTCCGTCAAGGTCGGGGCGAACCTCCTGCTGCTGGCCGGCGGCTGGACCGCGTTCGCCCTGATCGGGGAGTCATGGTGGCAGCTGCTGACCGCGGCCTTCCTGGCGGTGATGTTCACCCAGATCGGGTTCATCGGGCACGATGCCGGACACCAGCAGATCGCCGCCTCCAAGCGGGTCAACAACCTCCTCGGCCGGGTGCACGCCGACCTGCTGATCGGCCTCAGCTACGGCTGGTGGATCAACAAGCACAACCGGCACCACTCCCACCCCAACCACGTCGACCGTGACCCCGACATCGCCGACGGCGCGATCGCGTTCACGGAGGACCAGGCCCGCGTCCGCAGCGGAGCGTACGCATGGCTGGCCCGCCACCAGGCGTGGCTGTTCTTCCCGATGCTGCTCCTGGAGGGACTCGCCCTGCACGTGGCCGGCGTACGGGCGCAACTCGAGCGCGACGGCACCGCGGGCTCACGGGCGGCCAGGCTGGCCGGGGCGGGACTGCTGACCGCGCATCTCGTCGGCTATGTCGCCGCCCTGTTCCTGGTCCTGACCCCCCTCCAGGCCGTGGTCTTCCTCGCCGTGCACCAGGGGCTCTTCGGGCTGTACATGGGCTGCTCGTTCGCTCCGAACCACAAGGGCATGGCCATGTTCGCCAAGGACGACAAGATCGACTTCCTGCGTCGGCAGGTACTGACGTCGCGCAACATCCGCGGCGGCCGGTTCACCGACTTCGCGCTCGGCGGGCTGAACTACCAGATCGAGCACCACCTGTTCCCGTCCATGCCGCGGCCCGGCCTGCGCCATGCCCAGGAGATCGTGCGCTCGTTCTGCGCCCGGCACGGCATCGCGTACCACGAGACCGGGCTCTTCGACTCCTACGCCCAGGTGCTGCGGTACCTCCACACGGTGGGCGGGCCGCTGCGCCTGCGCCCCGAGCTGGAGTACTGAACGGTCCCGGCGTTCCGCGCGTATCTCCTGACGCCGGCCGGGCTGCCCAGGACGCGGGTCCCAACCTCAAATGTTGCTCTGAAGGTGTCCTCGGCGCGGTTCGGACCGGGGCGCCGGGGCCATACCCCCGTCACATCGGGCACGGAATGGCCGGGGAGGGGACGACGATGGAGCGACTGGGCACGGGGATCGGGTGGCGGCCGGAGATCGCGGACGCCGTGGAGCGGATGCCGGGCATCGACTGGGTCGAGACCGTCGCCGAGAACGTCTGCCCCGGACACCTCCCCGAATCCCTGGTACGGCTGCGCGAGCGCGGCGTCACGGTGATTCCGCACGGCGTGTCACTGGGCCTCGGGGGCGCGGAGCGGCCCGACGCCGGGCGGCTGGCCGCGCTCGCCGAGCGGGTGACGGCGCTGGGGGCGCCGCTGGTCACCGAGCACATCGCGTTCGTCCGGGCGGGCGGTCCGCTGACCGCGTCCCCGCTGCTGGAGGCGGGGCATCTGCTGCCCGTGCCGCGCACCCGGGACGCCCTCGACGTGCTGTGCGAGAACGTACGCATCGCCCAGGACACGCTGCCGGTACCGCTCGCCGTGGAGAACATCGCCGCGCTCATCTCCTGGCCGGGCGAGGAGATGACCGAGGGCCAGTTCCTGTACGAGCTGGCCGACCGGACCGGCGTACGGCTCCTCATCGACGTGGCGAACCTGCACACCAACCACGTCAACCGCGCCGAGGACCCGGCCAAGGCACTCGCCGAACTCCCGCTGGAGGCCATCGCCTACGTCCACGTCGCGGGCGGCTTCGAACGAGCCGGCGTCTGGCACGACAGCCACGCCCACCCGGTCCCCGAGCCTGTCCTCACCATCCTGGCCGACCTCGCGTCCCGGGTGTCACCGCCGGGGGTCCTCCTGGAGCGCGACGAGAACTTTCCGGAACAGGGGGAGCTGGTGCGGGAGTTGGGGGCGATCCGGGAGGCGCTGGAGAAGGGGGCGGCTCAGGGCGTTGCGGGGCGGAGTGCGGCTGGAGGCTCCTCGATGCAGGACGTGCCGGAGCGGGACGCAGCACGGGGCTCCACGGAGACGGACGCAGCACCGGACTCCGCGGAAAGGGACGCCGCTCAGGGCGAGGTGGAGCAGGACGCGATGCGGGACGCGACGGAAATGGGCCCACAGGCTCCGACCCGCGCGGCCTGGCAGACGACCACCACCGACGAGTCGCAGGGCCCCAGGCCCAGCGCCCCGCTCTCCCCCGACCACGCACCTGGTGACCCCACATCCCGCGACGACGCGCCCGGCGATTCCACGCACACCGCTCCCGCGCCCGTCACCCCCACGGCCACCGCACCCACACCCAGCAACCCCAAGCCCGTCACCCCCACGCCCGCCGGGGCCACGCGCAGCAACCTCCCGTCCACTGAACCCACTCCAGGCAACGCCACGGCCACCGCTCCCGCGCCCAGCGATCCCGAGCCGGTCGCCCCCACGCCCGGCAACCCCACAGCCACCGCTCCCGCGCCCGTCGCCCCCGGGGCCACCACCCCCACACCCAGCAACGCCACGGCCACCGCTCCCGCGCCCAGCGATCCCGAGCCGGTCGCCCCCACACCCGGCAACCCCACACCCAGCACCCCCACGGCCACCACCCCCACGACCACCACCCCCACATCGGCCGCCCCCTCACGCAGCACCCCCGAGCCCACCGCCTCCACCTCGTCCACCGGCCCCGCCCGCCAGCGCCTGGCCCTCTCCCAAGCCGCCCTCCTGTCCGCCCTCGTCGCCGGGACGCCCGTGCCCGAGGGGTTCGATCGGGTGCGGCTTGGCGTGCAGGCGCGGGCGCTTGCCGGGAAGCGGGCGGATGTCGTGGCCAAGGTCGCGCCCGAGTTGCCGGGGATTCTTGGGCAGGGGTATCGGGCCGCCTTCCTGGCGTACGCCCAGCGGAACCCGATGACCGGCGGTTATCGACGCGACGCGCTGGACTTCGCCGAGTATCTGCTGGCCGGCGGGCGGCCCGAAGACGCGGACGCCCGGCGGGAGTTGCGGGAGTGGTGGCTGGAGCGGTCGGGGCCCGCGCCGCGCTCGCAGCGGGCGGGTGTGCGGCTGGCCCGGGCCACACGCCGGGTACTGCTGCGCCGGTGAACGCACCCCGCCTACGCCACCACCCGCGCCCTCACTAAGCAAACGTCCCCACCCCGTCCACGCCCGAGTGTGCCGGGGTTAACACCCGTGCGGTGGAGGGCAGCGACAGCGCGCTATACGCCCCCTTTTGTCACCCTGCGTCACTCATCACCCCTCCCCTCTTCGCCCGTAACCGCCCACGTTCCAACCATTCGTCCCCGTACGACAGTTGGCGTAGACCCGGCGGTAATATGTCAGCCCGACCCCGAAGCGCACTAACGTGCGGTGCCGCAACAGGAGGCACCATGCGACCGCGACCCCCCATCAACGGCCGAGGCATCTTCAGCGGCACCGGGCTCATCATCACGGGCCTGACGGCGACGCTGCTGGCGATGGTCTTCCCGATCTGGTCGTACGCCGACCGCTCCGGAACCGGTCTGGACGTGCTCAACGCCCAGACCGTGTCGACCGAGTACGGGCCGCTGTCCGCCCTCGACCGCGACTTCCTCACCAAGGTCCGGCTGGCCGGGCTGTGGGAACTGCCCGCCGGGCAGCAGGCGCAGCAGAAGGGCACGACCCCGGCCGTACGCACGGCGGGCGAGCACCTCATCGAGGGGCACGCCTTCCTGGACGAGCGGGTCCGGGACGTCGCGGCCAAGCTCAGCCTCGAGCTGCCCAACGAGCCCACCGAGCAACAGCGGGGATGGCTGGACACCCTCGACTCGGCCCAGAGCGTGGAGTACGACCGGCAGTTCGCGAACATCCTGCGGCTGGCGCACGGCAAGGTGTTCTCGGTCGTCGCCCAGGTCCGGGCCAATACCCGCAACTCGCTCGTGCGGGAACTCGCCGAGGACGCCAACACCACCGTGCTGGACCACATCAAGGTCCTGGAGGCCACCGGCTACGTCGACTACGACGCGATGGTCCAGGACATGGTCGAGGACAGCACTCCCCCGATCACCACACCCCCGGCCCCGCCCGGCCCCACCACCGACCCGGCCCCGGCGGCCCCGATGACGCCCACACCGTCCCCGACCTACTCGCTGCCGCCTCCGGCCCAGCCCGAGGTGTCCTGACACCCAAACGGAACGTCACATACAGGCAACGCTCCGTGCCGATTGTGAGCGAGGCATGGCGCCGGGCAGAGCCTTTGGCATAGAAACGCGGCATGTTCTGGGTCCTTCTCCTGCTGCTGGCCTGGGTCGCCGCCGGCACGGCGTGTACGCGGCTGTGCCTGGCCGCCGTACGCGCGGCCGCCGTCGACGCGCGCGACGTGGGCCGGGGACACGATCTGACGTTGTACGAGGCGGCGTTCCTGTCCGGCGGCCCCCGGCGGGTCGCTGATCTGACCCTCGTCTCCATGGCGCGGCAGCATCGGCTGCTGCTCGCGCACACCGGCTGGGCGACCGTCGTCGACCCGCGCGGCCGGGACGACATGGAGCGGTCGGTCATCGGGGCCATCGGCCCGGAGGGCCAGTCCCGAATCGAGCCGGTGCGGGACGCGGCGGCCGCCGGGGACGCGGTGGGCGGCATCGCCGACCGGCTGGTGAACGCCGGGCTCGCCGTGCCCGAGGGGGCCCGCACCGGCGTCGCGGCCGCGATCCGGCAGGTGCGGTTCGCCGCGGGCGCCGTCCTCGGCCTGGGCGCGACCGCCCTGCTGGCGCCCACTCCGTCGGACCTGCCGCGGCACCTGGTCGCCCTCTGGTTCACGCTCCCCTTCGTGCTCACCCTGAGCTGCCTGGCCATCGCCCGGATCGAGGTGCACCCGTACTCGCGCTGGGCCTCCCCGGCCGGGCAGCGCCTGCTGGGCGCGCTGGCTCGGCACACGTGCGGCGGTGACGACCGTACGTACCTCACCTCCGTCGCCGTACGCGGCGTCCGCGCGATCGGCGAGCCCGACCTGCGCGCGGCGTTCGAGCACCGGGAGCTGCACCGGCGCGGCTAGGGGGTGTTTCGAAAGTCCCGCACAGCACCCACGGCGCCCGGCACGCTCCCCCACTGCCTTAAGGGCGTGGGAGGTGCCCCCACTCGCCGCACCGGCCAAAAGCCCAAGTACGTCCAGTACGAGGGCTTGTACCCGGCACGCCGAGAGCACGCACCGGACACCGCGGGCACCGCACAGGACTTTCGAAACACCCCCTAGTGCCGGTCCGGCGGGGCCGCAAAGGGAGCATCGGGGGCGACACCGGCGGGCCGGTGCTTGCCTTCCCCAACAAGCAGACGAAACATCCCTTTTGTTGCATCTGTGCACCGAAGGGATACGCGATGAAAGCTCCCGCCCTCTACTCGGCCGCCGGGTCGTTGCTCCTGACCACCCTCTCCGCCGCCCCGGCGGACAGCGCCGGGGCCGCCCCGGGCGTGGCCGAGCGGCACGGCACCGCGGTGGCCACCGCGCGCGCCGAGGCGGCGGGCATCGACTTCGGCAGGTGCTCCAAGGAGCAGGACACTCCGGGCAGCCTCCAGTGCGGCACGGTCACCGTCCCCCTTGACTACGCACATCCCAACGGCAAGCAGATCAAGCTCACCGTCAGCCGCGTCCGCGCCACCCACAAGGACCCGAACAACAGCAAGCACCGGGTGCCCCGGCAGGGCGCCCTGGTCTTCAACCCCGGCGGTCCGGGCGCCTCCGGCATGTACTTCCCGCTCATCGGCCTGATGCCCAAGTGGAAGCGGCTCGCGGCGGCATACGACCTCGTCGGCTATGCCCCGCGCGGGGTGGGCCGCTCGGCGCCGCTGTCCTGCCAGGAACCCAAACGTTTCTTCAAGGGGCCCTCGCAGGCACCGACGCACCCCTCGGAGTCGTACAAGCAGGAGCGCATCGCCCAGGCGAAGGCGTACGCGCGGGGCTGCGCCAAACGGTCGGGCAGCGCGCTGCGGCACTACCACTCCCTCAACAACGCCCGCGACCTGGACGTCCTGCGGGCCGCACTGGGCGAGAGGAAGCTGACGTTCATGGGCGCCTCGTACGGCACCTACTTCGGGGCGCTGTACGCGACGCTCTTCCCCTCACACGTACGGCGGATGGTGTTCGACTCGGCGGTGAACCCGGACCCCGAGCAGATCTGGTACCGCAACAACCTCACCCAGTCCGCCGCGTTCGAGGGCCGCTGGGCGGACTTCCGGGACTGGATCGCCCGGCACGACGACGTGTACGGCCTCGGCGACACGGCGGAGAAGGTGCGGCGCAGCTACGAGAAGGCGGCGGCGCAACTGTCCGCCGAGCCGGCCGGCGGGAAGGTCGGGCCGGCGCAGTTGCAGGGGACGTTTCTGCAGGCCGGGTACTACGACGACTACTGGCCCTCGCGCGCCGAGGCGCTGTCGGCGTATCTGAAGGGCGACCCGAAGCCACTGGTCGGGCTGGCCGCGCCGGTGACGGAGGCGGCGGCCGAGGCGGAGAACTCCAGCGCCGTCTACACGGCCGTCGAGTGCAACGACGCGTCCTGGCCGACGGACTGGAAGGTGTGGGACCGGGACAACACGCGGCTCGCGCGGGTGGCGCCGTTCGAGACGTGGGACAACGTGTGGACGAACCTGCCCTGTGCGTATTGGCTCGCGCCGCGTCAGCAGGTGCTTGATGTGCGGACTGGGGCTGGTGAGTTGCCGCCTACGTTGATCCTTGCCGCCGAGCGGGATGCGGCTACGCCGTATGACGGGGCGGTGGAGTTGCAGCGGCGGTTGTCCGGCTCGGTGCTGGTGACTGAACGGGACTCCGGTACGCACGGGATCGCGGGTGGGCCTAATGCCTGCGTCAACGGTTATCTCGACGCGTATCTGTTGGAGGGGCGGCTTCCGGTGCGGCGCGCTGCCTGTGCGCCGCATCCGGAGCCGAACCCGCAGGCTGATCAGTGACGCCGTCTGCGGGTTGTTTGCGGCTGGTCGCGCCCACGCGGCGGTAGCCGCACATTGACACAGCCCCGCGCCCCTATCGGGGCGCTACGCCAACCCGGCGACCAGTTCGGTGACCGACTTGCGGCGGCCCGTGAAGAACGGGACCTCCTCGCGGACGTGCATCCTGGCCTCGGAAGCGCGCAGGTGGCGCATGAGGTCGACGATGCGGTAGAGCTCGTCGGCCTCGAAGGCGAGGAGCCACTCGTAGTCGCCCAGCGAGAACGAGGCGACCGTGTTGGCGCGTACGTCGGGGAAGCCGCGGGCCATCTTGCCGTGATCGGCGAGCATGCGGCGGCGGTCCTCGTCGGGCAGGAGGTACCAGTCGTAGGAGCGCACGAAGGGGTAGACGCTCACATAGTTGCGGGGCGTCTCGTCGGCGAGGAACGCCGGGATGTGCGAGCGGTTGAACTCGGCGGGGCGGTGCAGCGCCATGTTCGACCAGACCGGCGTGAGGGCGCGGCCCAGCTTGGTGCGGCGGAAGAGGTTGTACGCCTCCTGCAGCTGGTCGCTGGTCTCGGCGTGCCACCAGATCATGAGGTCGGCGTCCGCACGCAGGCCGGACACGTCGTAGGTGCCGCGGACGGTGACGTCCTTGGCGGCGAGCTGGTCGAAGAGGTCCTGGACCTCGTCGGCGTAACCGGCGCGGTCCTCGGGGAGGACGTCCTTCAGCTTGAAGACGGACCAGAGGGTGTAGCGGATGACCTCGTTGAGGTCCTTGGCCAGCTTGCCCTTGTTCGGGATCCTGCCGGGCTCGGTGGTGGGGGCGTCGTCACTCATGGTCCCTATTCTCCTGCTCCGCCGTGCAGACTCTGCACCGGGTTGGCGGTGAGCTCCTGCACGCCCGCCCGTCGCCCACCACCACCCTCAACCGAAGCGCTTCGCGCTGCACCTCTTGTCTCCAGGTCACCGTCGATCTCGTCCACCGCCGCGTAGGCGCCTGCGATGCACGCGGGGACGCCCACGCCGTCGTACTGCGCGCCGCACACCGCGAGGCCCGGAAGCTTGCCGATGTGCTCGCGGATGCGGGCCACGCGCGTGTGGTGGCCGACGGGGTACTGGGGCAGGCCGTCGGTCCAGCGGGTGACGCGGGTTTCGAGGGGCGTGGCGTCGAGGCCGGTCGCCGCCTTCAGGTCGTGCCGGGAGACGTCCACGAGCTCGGTGTCCTCGCGCCGGAGGATCTCGGTCTCGCCGTACCGCCCGACGGACGTGCGCAGCACGACGACGTCCGGGTTCTCGTCGGCGATCCAGCCCCACTTCTGGGAGGCGAACGTCGACGCCTTGATGGTGCGCCCGTCGACCGGCGGCACGAGGAAGCCGCTGCCCGCCGGGAGGTCCGTGTCGGCGCGGCGGTAGGCGAGGGTGACCAGGGCCATCGAGGCGTACTCGACGGCGTCGAGCTCGATGGCGGCTTCGGGGGCCTCGGCGCGCAGGAGGGCGGCGGCGGCCGGGGCGGGGAGCGCGACGACGACCGCGTCCGCGTACAGCACCCGGTCGCCCGCGACGACGCGCCATGCGGCACCCTCGGGGCCGAAGGCACGCGGCCCGTCGGCGTCTTCCGACTCCGGCACTACGCCTCCACCGACCCTGCGCAGCTCCGTCACCGGCGTCCCGGTCAGGATCTCACCGCCCCGTGCACGGACCGACTCCGCGACGGCGAGCGGGAGTTGGCCCACTCCGCCCTCGATGCCCATGAACACCGGGCCGGTCTGCTGGTCGGCGGCCATCTTCGCCTGGATCTCGCGGACCGCCTCCGTGAGGGAGTCGTGGGTCCTGGCGGCCTGGTAGAGCTGCGGGACCGCCGAGCGCATCGAGATGCGGTACGCGTCGCCCGCGTACACGCCGCCCAGCAGGGGTTCGACCAGGCGGTCGACGACCTCGCGGCCGAGCCGTGCCGCCACGTACTCCCCGACCGCCACGTCGTCGCCGACCTCCGTGCGGGGCAGGTCGGCGTCGCGCTCGATGCGGGCGAGGCCCTCGTCGGACAGCACGCCGGCCAGGGCGGCGGCGGTACCGGGGACGCCCATGACGTGGCCCTTGGGCATGGGGCGCAGGGCGCCGCGGGTCCAGATCGACGCCGTGGCGGTGGCGGGCGGCTGGAGTAGGTCGGCCAGGCCGACCTCGCGGGCCAGGGCGACGGCCTCGGGGCGGCGGGCGAGCATCGACTCGGCGCCGAAGTCGACGCGGGCGCCCGCGATCTCGCCGGGCAGCAGCTTGCCGCCGAGCCGGTCCGACGCCTCCAGCACGGTCACCTGTCTGCCGCGGTCCAGGAGCCGGTGGGCGGCCGCCAGTCCGGCGATCCCACCCCCGATGACGACGGCATGACCAGGTCCCGTGTGTGTGTCCGCTTCGCGCATGATCCCACTCTCTCAAACCCCACTGACACTCCCGACAGGGCCGTTCGGCCCTGGGGCTGCCCGGCGGAAGGCCCCGGTCCCGCCCGGCCGCCGCGTGCCCGCACCGAGTCCCGACCGTGACCGCATCGGAACCGTTTCCCGCCAACGTCCGGGCCCGCCCGGGCGTCGAAGGAGCGTCAGTCGACACGACGACCCTCGGGGGGACTCCCACATGCGCGCACGACGTTCCGTACGACCCGTTCAGGCCCTGGCCGGCATCGTGCTGGCCGCGGCCCTCGCCCTCACCGGCTGCAGCGGCGCAGGCGACGACTCGGGCGGCAGCCGCGCGGAGGACGCCGCCTCACTGGCCGACGCCGACTCGAACAGCGGCACGAAGGAGGGCGCCCCGGGCGGCGGCGCCGACAAGGCGACCACGGCGCCCAAGCTCACCGCGAGCCACATCATCCGCACCGCCACACTGACCGTGCAGGTCAAGGACGTACCGAAGGCCCTCGACGAGGCCCGCACCACCACCGAGAACGCGGGCGGCTACGTCGGCAACGAGACCACCACCCGGGTCGAGGAGGGCGGCGAGGAGACCAGGGTGGTCCTGCGTGTGCCCGTCGACAAGTACGCCGAGGTCCTCGCCGACCTGGAGGGCGCGGGCAAGCTGCTCGAACGCACCGCGAAGGCCCAGGACGTCACCGACCAGGTCGTCGACGTGGAGAGCCGCATCAAGTCGCAGCGGGCCAGCGTGGCCCGGGTCCGCGAACTGATGGACCAGGCGACCAAGCTCAGCGACGTGGTGACACTGGAGGGCGAGCTGAGCGCCCGCCAGACCGAACTGGAGGCGCTGCTCGCCCGCCAGGCGTCCCTGAAGGACCGCACCACCCTGGCCACCATCACCCTTTCCCTCACCGAAACGCCGGTGCAGGAGCCCGCCGAGGACGACGACCCCGGGTTCGTGGACGCGGTCGCGGGCGGCTGGGGCGCGTTCCTGACGATGCTGCGCTGGCTGGCGGTGGCCCTGGGCGCGGTGCTGCCGTTCGCCGCGGCGGCGGCCCTGATCGTGCTGGTGTGGCTGAAGGTCCTCCGGCACCGGCTGCCGCGCCGCCCGGCGACCGCGTCCGCGATGACGGCGCTGGGCCCGCTGCCGACGGCGCGCCCGGCACCGGAGCCGAAGCGCACGGACGAGAACGGCGAGAACTGATCAAAGGGCTGACGGGAGAGCTGGCCGGAGGGCTGGGAGGCCCGCCCTGAAATGCCGCGCTCGCATAGCGTGTTCGCATGAGCATGAGCAGTGCGAGGGGTTCGAGAGAGCGGCTGGTCGTCATCGGCGGCGACGCCGCGGGCATGTCCGCGGCGTCGCAGGCCAGGCGGCTGAAGAGCGCCGACGAGCTGGAGATCGTGGCGTTCGAACGCGGCCACTTCACCTCCTACTCGGCGTGCGGCATCCCGTACTGGGTGGGCGGTGACGTCCCCGACCGCGACCAGCTGATCGCCCGCACACCGGAGGAGCACCGCGAGCGGGACATCGACCTGCGCATGCGCACGGAGGTCACGGAGATCGACGTGGCCGGCGGGCGGGTACGCGCGCGTGACGTCGATTCGGGCGCCGAGTCCTGGACGTCGTACGACAAACTCGTGATCGCCACCGGCGCCCGCCCGATCCGCCCCGACATGCCGGGTGCCGACGCCCCCGGAGTCCATGGCGTGCAGACCCTCGACGACGGCCAGGCCCTCCTCGACACTCTGGCACGCACGCGTGGGCGGCGCGCGGTGGTCGTCGGCGCGGGCTACATCGGCGTCGAGATGGCGGAGGCGCTCATCAACCGCGGCTACGAGGTGACGGTCGTCAACCGCGGCAA
Organism: Streptomyces dysideae; assembly: GCF_001514305.1. GTDB lineage: Bacteria > Actinomycetota > Actinomycetes > Streptomycetales > Streptomycetaceae > Streptomyces > Streptomyces dysideae. Next base: position 152,367 of record NZ_KQ949080.1, on the reverse strand, counting down.
GGAGCCCATGTCCACGCTCGACCCGGACATGGGCCGCCTGGTGCACGAGGCCATGGAGGCCATGGGCATCACGATGGTCGACGACGCCGAGGTGACGAAGATCCTCACCGGGGACGACGGCCGGGTCCGCGCGGTGGCCACGGAGGCCGCCGAGTACCCGGCGGACGTGGTCGTCCTGGGCATCGGCGTCCGCCCCGAGACGACCCTCGCCGCCGCGGCGGGCCTCCCCCTCGGCGACCACGGCGGCCTGCTCACCGACCTGGCGATGCGGGTGCGCGGCCATGACAACATCTGGGCGGGCGGCGACTGCGTCGAGGTCCTCGACCTGGTCTCCGGCCGGGAACGCCACATCGCCCTCGGCACCCACGCCAACAAACACGGCCAGATCATCGGCACCAACGCGGGCGGCGGCTACGCCACGTTCCCCGGCGTGGTCGGCACGGCGGTCAGCAAGGTCTGCTACCTGGAGATCGCCCGCACAGGTCTGCGCGAGAAGGACGCCCGCAGGGCGGGCCTCCAGTACGTGACGACCACGATCGAGTCCACAAGCCGCGCGGGCTACTACCCCGACGCCTCGAAGATGACGGTCAAGATCCTGGCGGAACGCCGCACCGGCCGCCTCTTGGGCGTCCAGATCGTGGGCCGGGAGGGGGCGGCCAAGCGAGTGGACATCGCAGCGGTGGCATTGACGGCCGGGATGACGGTGGAGCAGATTACGTCCCTGGACCTGGGTTACGCGCCACCTTTCTCACCCGTCTGGGACCCGGTACTGGTAGCGGCCCGCAAGGCAACAAAAACGGTAAACGAGAGTCCTTCTTGAGCGGGGCCGCGGGCAACGCCCTCAGGGACGCGGGGCTGTGTCAATGTGCGGCTACCGCCGCGTGGGCGCGACCAGCCCCAACGAACCCGCAGCCGACAATGCACCCGCACCCCTACGGTGCTCCTACGCCGACCCGTTGATCCTCTCGATCGCCTGCCGCGCCTGCTCCGCCGGCGGCCTCGCCGGCAACGACGACACCGACGCACTACCACCGGAGGCAACCGGCTGCTCGCCCGCCGGCTTCGCATGCGCCGCAGCCGGCCGCGCCGACCGCAACCGCTGACTGACGACCTCATCGAACGTCACCGGCCGCTGCATCTGCGAAGCAAGCCGCCCCGCCTCCTGACCCAGCCGGGCCACGTCTTCCCACGGCAGCCGCACCACCAGGGAGATCTCCGCCTCGCCGTCGGGCAGAGCGTGAATCGGAGGAGTAACTCGGTCGTTCATCGCCTGTTCCTCACGTTGACCCCGCGGCCCGCCTTCCCTGTGCCACGGGCGGTTGAGAAGACATACGCAGGGGCGGACACCCGTGTTCACCGATTCACGGAGCGCGTCGGGGGCACACATTCCTTGTGGTCATCCCCGTCCATGACGTGAACCCGGCGCGCCGCACCCCCGTGGTGACGTACGCCCTGATCGCCGCGAACGTCCTCGTGTTCCTGTTCACGCCCGGTCTGGCCGGTTCCGTGGCCGGGGAGAGCAGCCTGGCGCAGCTGTGCCATCTGCAGGCGTTCCTGGACCAGTACGCGGCGGTGCCGCAGGAGTTGATCCACGGTCAGCTGCCCCGCTCGGTCCCGACCGGCGAGGTCGCCGTCGGCCCGCAGGGCCCGGGCTGTGTGATCGGCCCGCCGGACTACGACAAGTCCCCGCCGCTGTCCGTCTTCACCGCGATGTTCCTGCACGGCGGCTGGCTGCACCTGCTGGGCAACATGCTGTTCCTGCTGATCTTCGGCAACAACATCGAGGACCGCATGGGCCATGTGCGGTACCTGCTCTTCTACCTCGTCTGCGGCTACGCGGCCTCGTACGGCTACGCTCTCCTCAACGACGAGTCGGCCGATCCCCTGATCGGCGCGTCCGGGGCGATCGCCGGGGTGCTGGGCGCCTATCTGGTGCTGTATCCGAAGGCCAGGGTGTGGGTTCTCGTCCCGTTCCTGATCTTCCTGCCGCTGCGGCTGCCGGCCTGGCTGGTGCTGAGCTTCTGGTTCGTGCTGCAGGCGGCGTACTCGTCCGGCGGGGGCGTCGCCGACGCGGGCACCGTGGCGTACGCGGCGCACGTCGTCGGCTTCCTGGCCGGCATGGCGATCGCCTGGCCGCTGCGCGCCAACACCCCGCCGCCCCCGGAGCCGCGCAACCTGCTGTTCGGAAGGAGGGCGCGACCCGGTTGGTGACAGGGGACCGGACGCCGGAGCGGCGCCGCAGGGCGCGGCGTCAGCGTGCCGCGAGGTCGCGCCGACCACGACGGCCGGCGCCGCGACCGGCAGCGCCAAGACGGCTTGTAGTCGAGCTATTGGGGTGCTGGACCGTCAGCGGGCGGTCTGGGTGTGGACGTACTCCACCAGGCGGGTCAGCGCGTCCGGGTCGGTGGACGGAAGGACACCGTGGCCGAGGTTGAAGACGTGGCCCTCGATGCCCGTCGCCGCGTCGAGGACCTCGCGGGTCTTGGCCTCGACCGCTTCGGTGGTGGCGAACAGGATCGTCGGGTCGAGGTTGCCCTGCAGCGCCTTGCCGGGGCCGACGCGGCGGGCGGCCTCGTCGAGCGGGACGCGCCAGTCGACGCCGACGACGTCCGCGCCGGCCTCGCCCATCAGGCCCAGGAGCTCACCGGTGCCGACGCCGAAGTGGATGCGCGGGACGCCGTACCCCGCGACGGCCTCGAAGACCTTCACCGAGGCCGGCATCACCGAGCGGCGGTAGTCGGCCGGGGCGAGGGCGCCGACCCAGGAGTCGAAGAGCTGGACCGCGGAGGCACCGGCCTCGATCTGGATTTTGAGGAAGGCGCCCGTGATCTCGGCGAGGCGGTCCAGCAGGTCGGCCCAGAGTTCCGGGTCGCCGTACATCATCGCCTTGGCGTTCTCGTACGTGCGCGACGGACCGCCCTCGACGAGATAGCTCGCGAGGGTGAAAGGCGCGCCGGCGAAGCCGATGAGCGGGGTGGAGCCGAGCTCGCGGGTGAGCAGGCCGATGGCCTCGGTGACGTAGGAGACGTCCTCGGGTGTGAGGTCGCGCAGCTGGGCCAGGTCGGCGCGGGTGCGGATCGGGCGCTCGACGACCGGGCCGACGCCGGGCTTGATGTCGAGGTCGATGCCGATGGCCTTGAGCGGGACGACGATGTCGCTGAAGTAGATCGCCGCGTCCACGTTGTGCCGGCGGACCGGCTGCAGCGTGATCTCGGTGACCAGCTCGGGGCGCATGCAGGACTCGAGCATCGGGATGCCCTCGCGCACCTTGCGGTACTCCGGCAGGGAGCGCCCGGCCTGCCGCATGAACCACACCGGGGTGTGCGGCACGGGTTCGCGCCTGCACGCCTTGAGGAACGCGGAGTCGTAGGTGGCTGTCGGCGGCGTCGGCTGCGTCTGGTTGGCACTCACGGTGGCAAGTCTCGCACGGCGTCCAAGGTGCCAGGCGCCCGGTGTTGGGGTCACTGTCGGGCACCTGCGGCCCAACCGCCCGCAGGCCGCGCCGGTTGTCCGGGTGTCTAGCCCAGCACCGGGCCCCGGTTCCCCTTAATCTTCCGGCATGGCTGCGGCTCAGGGACAACTGTCGGACGGCGCTGGCGGAACGGATGACGCGAAGGAGGGGGAGCACCATGCGGGCACGACGGCTCCGCTGCCCTTCCGGACCGCCGTCGAAGCGCTGCGGGCCGCGCGGCTGAGGCCGCAGATCGAGGTGGAGCCGACGCGGGCACCGCAGCGGCTCGCCCCCTTCGCGTACGCGCTGGAGGCCGCGGTCGTCGACGGCGACCAGGACCTGGCCGACGGCCGGCTGGTGCTGCTGCACGAACCGGACGGGCACGACGCCTGGCGGGGCACCTTCCGGCTGGTGACGCTGGTGCGCGCGGAGCTGGAGGCGGAGATGGCCGCCGACCCGCTGCTGCCCGAGGTGTGCTGGTCGTGGCTGACCGGCGCGCTGCAGGCGCGCGGACTGACGTACGGCGAGCCGAGCGGCACCGTCACACGCGCGAGCTCCCACTACTTCGGCGGGCTGTCCGAGCGCCCGGCGGCCTCGCAGATCGAGATCCGCGCGTCCTGGACACCCCGCGAGGGCCTGGGCGGCGTCCCGGACACGGCCGCCCACTTGGGCGCCTGGTGTGATCTGCTCGCCCAGGTCGCGGGCCTGCCGCCGGCCGGTCCCGGTGACGCGTCCGTGGTGACGCTGCCACAGCGGCGCGGCCCGCAGCCACGCTGACCTCTCCCTCTCCTGGCCCCCTCCCCCGCTCCCCCTGCCCTTCCTGCCCGTCACTTTGTCGATACGGCCACTTTCGGACGCGTATCGAAGCAGACCGAAACCGTTCGATCTTCGGATGATCGATCGCGTGTCCGAATTGCACGGATTGTTACTCACCAGATCGTGATCATTCTCTAAAGGCGGACGGGTTTGGTGCCGAAGACGACTGTGACCTTGAAAGCACGGTTCCCCCCGGCTTCATCCCCACAAGCCGGCCCCGTCCCCCACCCAGGAGGCCTGGTGTCCGTTCTCCTCGAGCAGCCCGCAAGCCTGGTCGCCTACCGCCCGAACAAGCCGACCGCCATGGTGGTCGTGGCCGATCCTCGCGTCCGTTCCACCGTCACCCGCCACCTGTGGGCGCTCGGCGTGCGCGACGTGATCGAGGCCTCGTCCGTCGCGGAGGCTCGTCCCCGCATCGGCAACCCCCGCGACATCTGTGTCGCCGACGTCCACCTCCCCGACGGCTCCGGCCTCACCCTCCTGTCCGAGACGCGCGCCGCGGGCTGGCCCAACGGCCTCGCCCTCTCCGCCGCCGACGACATCGGCGCGGTCCGCAACGCGCTCGCAGGCGGCGTGAAGGGCTACGTCGTCACCGGCACCCGTACGAACGTCGGGCTCCCCACCCGGCCGGGTGCCGCTCCCATCGGCGCGGCCGCCGCCCGTATGCACCGCCGCCCCCCGGGTGCTCCGAGCCACCCGGGCGGCTACCGCGAACTGTCCGGCCGTGAGGTCGAGGTGCTGCGACTGGTGGCGGAGGGCCAGTCGAACAAGGCCATCGGCGTCTCGATGGGCCTGTCCGCACTGACCGTCAAGAGCCACCTCGCCCGCATCGCCCGCAAGCTCGGCACGGGCGACCGCGCCGGCATGGTCGCCGTCGCCCTCCGGACCGGCATCATCCACTGAGCTCACCGAGCTCTACCGAGAGCCAGATCATTCACGGACGTGAACCGGATCGGCCGCTGATCCCCCGCGTCCCCCCTCCCACCCGTCGTGAACCGGACCATTCACCGACCTGACTGGTTTACGACCCCCAGACGCCCGTCGACGGAACGTTCCGTCGACGGGTGCTGTCCATACACAGATACCCTTGACAGGTGACCGACGCCCAAGAAACCGCAGCAGACAGTTCACTGCGAACCACCGGAGGCGCCCCTCCGGACGACGGCGGATCTTCTGTTACGGAGGCGCCGATCCCTTTGCTCGAACCACGCGAGGGCATTCCGCCGGTGATCGCGGACGAGACCGCGCTCGCCGAGGCCATCGCCGCCTTCGCCGCGGGCTCCGGCCCGGTCGCCGTCGACGCCGAACGCGCGTCCGGCTATCGCTACGGCCAGCGCGCCTATCTGGTGCAGCTGCGCCGCGAGGGCGCGGGCAGCGCGTTGATCGACCCCGTGGCCTGTCCCGATCTGTCGGGACTCGGCGAGGCACTCTCCGGTGTGGAGTGGGTGCTGCACGCCGCCACCCAGGATCTTCCCTGCCTGCGGGAAATAGGCATGATCCCCACCCGCCTGTTCGACACCGAGCTGGCCGGGCGGCTCGCCGGGTTCCCGCGGGTCGGCCTGGGCGCGATGGTCGAGAGCGTCCTGGGCTTCGTCCTGGAGAAGGGACACTCCGCCGTCGACTGGTCGACCCGGCCGCTGCCCGAGCCGTGGCTGCGGTACGCGGCGCTCGATGTGGAGCTCCTGATCGACCTGCGTGACGCGCTGGAGAAGGAGCTGGACCGGCAGGGCAAGCTGGAGTGGGCCCAGCAGGAGTTCGACGCGATCGCGGCGGCGCCGCCCGCCGAGCCGCGTAAGGATCCCTGGCGGCGTACGTCCGGCATGCACAAGGTGCGGCGGCGTCGGCAGCTGGCCGTCGTGCGGGAGCTGTGGCAGGCGCGGGACCGGATCGCCCAGCGGCGGGATGTGTCGCCGGGCAAGGTGCTGAGTGACGCGGCCATTGTGGAGGCCGCGCTCTCGTTGCCGGCCAACGCGCATGCCCTCGCGGCGTTGAACGGGTACGGGCATCGGATGGGGCGGCGGCAGTTGGAGCAGTGGCAGGCCGCCGTCGACCGGGCCAAGGCGCTTGCGGAGGCGCAGTTGCCGGCGCCGGGGCAGCCGATCACCGGTCCGCCGCCGCCGCGGGCTTGGGCCGACAAGGATCCTGCCGCTGCGGCTCGGTTGTCCGCGGCGCGGGCGGCTGTGTCCGCGCTGGCCGAGCAGTTGAACATGCCGCAGGAGAACCTGATCACGCCGGATACGGTTCGGCGGGTTTGCTGGGAGCCGCCGAAGGTTGTCGATGCCGAGTCGGTTGGTGGTGCGCTGGCTGGTTATGGGGCTCGGCCGTGGCAGGTGGAGCAGGTGACTCCTGTACTGGTGGCTGCATTGTCCGCTTAGCCGCCGTAGGGGGTTCTGCCGTACGGCGGCTGCGGGCTCGTCGTGGTTGCTCGCGCCCACGCGGCGGAGCCGCACACTGATACGGCCCCGCGCCCCTAGAGGCACCTCATCTGGTCGCACCTTTCGTGAAGCCGTTGTAGATGAACCTCTGCAGGCACAGGAAGACGATCAAGGTCGGCAGGATTACCAGGACCGCTCCTGCCGAGATCGTTTCCCAGTGGGCCGCGAAGGGGCCGCGGAAGCGGAACAGGGACGTCGATATCACGCCAAGATCTTCCGACGGCATGTAGAGGAAGGGGATGTAGAAGTCGTTGTAGGTCGTGATGCCCTTCACGATGACGACCGTCGCGATCGCCGGTTTCAGGAGCGGGAAGATGATCTTGCGGTAGATCGTGAAGGCGTTGGCGCCGTCCAGGCGGGCCGATTCGTCCAGGGAGACCGGGATCGAGCGGACGAACTGCAGGAAAATGTAGATCGAGACGATGTCCGTGCCCATGTAGAGCGCGATCGGTGCCCACAGGCTGTCGAACATGCCGAAGCTGTTGACGATCTGGAAGGTCGCCACCTGGGTGGTGACGCCGGGGACCAGGGCGGCGATCAGGAAGAGCGCCACGACGAGCTTCTTGAAGCGGAAGCTGAACCGGTCTATCGCGTACGCCGTCATCGAGCCGATGAGGACCGTGCCGCCGATGGCGAACAGCAGGATGAGGGCCGTGTTGCCGAACGCCGAGAGCATGCGGCCGTCCTGGAAGGCCGTCACGTAGTTGTCGAAGTTCAGCGGGTTGTCGGGGAGCGTCAGTTTTCCGCTGTCGTCCGCCATCTCCTTCGAGGTCTTGAGGGAGGTGAGGAAGACGACACCCAGCGGGAGCAGGACCACCGCGCTCGCGGTGATCAGGGACAGGTAGACCAGGGTGCGGGCGGCGATGCGTCGGCTCATACGAGGTCCACCTTGTCGTCGGGGACGAGGCGCCGCTGGAGCCAGGTCACCGCCAGGATGATCAGGAGCAGGACGACGGCGGCCGCGGAGGCCAGGCCGGTCTTGTTGAACTGGAAGGCCAGCTTGATCGTCTGGATCACGAAGGTCTCGGTGCCGGTCGCCCCGCCGGTCATGATGTACGGGATCTCGAAGACCGACAGCGATCCGGAGATGGACAGGATCACGGTCAGGCTGATCACCGGCTTGATGCTCGGCGCGATGATGTGCCGGAACTGGTGCCAGCGGTTGGCACCGTCCAGCTCCGCCGCCTCGTAGAGCTCACCGGGGATGGACTGGATCGCGCCCAGGAAGAGGACGAAGTTCAGGCCCATGTAACGCCAGACCGAGACGCCGGCGAGTGAGGTGTTCGCCGAGGTGGAGGTGCCCAGCCAGGCGTGGTCGGTGTGGTGGCCTAACAGGCTCAGCAGCGAGTCGAGGGTGCCGCCGTCCTGGAAGAAGTAGAGGAAGACGAAGCCGATCGCGACCCCGTTGATCAGGTAGGGGAAGAACAGGACGCCCTTGAAGAAGTTCCGGAAGCGGACGTTGAAGCTGAGGACCGTCGCGAAGTAGAGCGCGGCGACGATCTGGACGACCGAGGCGGCGAGGTAGTAGCCGCTGACGAAGAACACCTGGAAGAGATCCTCGCGGGTGAAGATCTCCGCGTAGTTCACCACGCCCGTGTAGTGCAGTTCGGGGCTGACGCCGTCCCAGTCGGTGAAGCTGTACGCCACCATGTTGGCGATCGGCGCGTAGGTGAAGGTGATCAGCAGGGCGAGCGGAGCGATCAGGAAGAGCCAGGGGGTGACGGTCCGCAAGACGCGGGCCCGGGGTGGGGCCGGTGCGGGGGCGGCGGGTGCCGCCCCCGCGGTGGCCCGGAAGGCCGCCGCCTTCTCGGTGGTGTCCGTCATCAGGACCCCACGGTCTGCTGTGCCTCGGTCCACTTCTTGCTCAGGCCGGCGAGGAAGCCGTCCAGGCTGCCGTCGGTGGCGCCGCGGGCCAGGTCGATCAGGTCCTGGCGGTACTCGGGCTTGTAGATGCCGACCTCGGACTGGTCGTCGATCAGCTTGACCTCGGCGCCCTTGGCGTCGTCGACCTCGATGAGCTTCACGCCCGCGTCCTCGTACGGCTTCAGTACGCCGGGCAGCGAGGCGTCCTTGAGCGGGGAGATGGCCAGGTTGTCCTCGACGTAGGTGGACTTGTCGGTGAACCAGTCGATCCAGGCGCGGGCCGCCTCCTTGTGCTGGGAGTGGACGTTGACGGCCTGGTTGTAGTCGGGGCTGACGGTCGAGCAGAACTTCCCGTCCGCCTGGGCGGTCGGGAACGGCATGAACCCGATGTCGTCGGGGTTCACCCCCGCCTGTTTGGCGGCGTCCTGGAACTGGACGATCGCCCAGGTGCCGAGCCACTGCGTGGCGAGCTCGCCCTTCGCCAGCCGGGGCTTGGACTCCTCCCAGTTGGTGGTCGTCGGGTCCTTCTCGACCAGGCCCTCGCGCACCATGTCGTAGAGGAGCTGGTCGCCGACGCGCAGGTCGGCACCCTCGGCCCACGGGTCGCCCTCGGCGAGCTTGGTGGTCGCCCGGGTGTCGCAGTGCACCGAACCGTTGACGTACGTCCACGAGGTCAGCGGCCACTGGGCGGCGAAGTTGGTGTAGTAAGGGGTCGCGTCGGTCCTGGACTTGATCGCCTTCAGGGCGGTCACGAACTCGGCCGGGGTGGTGGGCCAGTCGGTGATCCCGGCCTCCCGCCACACCCGCTTGTTGTAGACGAAGCCGGGCATCACGCCGTTCGGGCTCTGCCCGTAGACCTTGCCGTCGACCGTGGTGAAGTCGGTGAAGCGGTACTTCTTTCCGCGCTCCTCCTGGGTGCCCAGCGAGGCGAAGAACTTCGGGTAGTCGTTCTTCTTGATCACCGCGGGGATCAGCAGGACGTCGCCATAGTTCTCCGTGTTCATACGGATCTTGACTTCGGCCTCGTAGTTGGTGAGGGCCTCGAACTCGACCTTGACCTTCGGGTAGGTCTTGTTGAACTCGGCGGCGTACTTCTTCATCGTGCCGTTCTGCACGAGGTCGGTCCGCACGGTGAGGACTTTGATGGTTCCGGTCACCTTTGACGGATCGTCAGGCGCCTTGGCGTCGGCTCCCTTGGACGATCCTCCGGTCCCGGTGCACGCCGAGAGCAGCAGGGCACCGGTGACCATGGCCAGGACTGTACGGCGGTTCATGTGCATCAGCTCCGTTCATGGGACGGACTCAGGGCCTGCCCGGCGGGCCCTGTCGGAGACGCGGGGTCTGGCACGCACATCTGCCGCGTTGTCGTCGGTCGCCGATGAGGCGCCGCCGATTTCCTCCGACCTGGCCCGCCGGACAGGCCCTGGGACGAGCGGGTTGGCTGGTTCGGAACTCTGACAGCGCTTTCTTAACCGGTAAAGTCCCTATTCCGCCAACGATGCCGAAATAATTCGCAGCACTGGGATCGACCGGCTTAGGGAGTGCGCATGCTGGAGGCCTCACCGCTCAGCGACGGATGGATCCTGCGGCACGAAGGAGAGGCGCTCCCGGCCGCGGTGCCGGGCTGTGTGCACACCGATCTGCTGGCGGCCGGGGTCATCCCGGATCCCTTTCTCGGGCGGAACGAGGCCGAGGTGGCCTGGGTGGGGCGGCGGGAGTGGACGTACGAGACCGACCTGCGGGCGGCGTCCGCGCACGAGCAGACCGACCTCGTCTTCGACGGGCTCGACTCCGCCGCCGAGATCCTGCTGGACGGTCAACTCCTGGGCCGGACACGGAACATGCACCGCTCCTATCGCTTCGACGTGACAGGCCTTCAGGGGCGGCTCACGGTCCGGTTCGTGTCCGCGTACGCCGAGGCCGAGGCCGTGCGCGGCAAGGTGGGCGAGCGGCCCGCCGCCTACGCCGAACCGTTCCAGTACATCCGCAAGATGGCCTGCTCCTTCGGCTGGGACTGGGGACCGACCCTGGTGACGGCCGGGATCTGGCGGCCGGTGCGGCTGGAGCACTGGTCGACGGCGCGGATCGCGCGGGTGCGTCCGCTGGTGACCGTCGGACAGGGGCTGGGTGTCGTCGAGTTGGCCGTCGACGTCGAGCGCAGCCGGGTCGAGGCGCCGCTCGCCGTCGAGGCGACCGTCGGCGGGGTGCGGGCGCGTGCGGAGATCGACGGAACGAGCGGGGTCGTACGGCTGGAAGTGCCCGACGTGCGGTTGTGGTGGCCGCGCGGGTACGGGGAACAGCCGTTGTACGACGTCGAGTTGACGTTGCTGCACGGCGAGGACGTGCTGGATGTGTGGCGTCGGCGGATCGGCTTCCGGGCCGTGGAGCTGGACCGCCGCCCCGACGCGCACGGCACTGGCTTCACCCTCGTCGTCAACGGCGAGCGGCTGTTCGCGCGGGGCGTCAACTGGATCCCGGACGATGTGTTCCCGTCCCGGGTGCCCCGGGAGCGGTACCGCGAGCGGCTGCGGCAGGCGGCCGACGCGGGGGTGGACCTCGTACGGATCTGGGGCGGCGGGATCTATGAGAGCGCAGACTTCTACGACGCCTGCGACGAGTTGGGGCTACTGGTCTGGCAGGACTTCCCGTTCGCGTGCGCGGCCTATCCGGAGGAGCAGCCGCTGCGGGGCGAGGTGGAGGCCGAGGCGCGGGAGAACGTCGTACGGCTGATGCCGCATCCCTCGCTCGTGCTGTGGAACGGCAACAACGAGAACCTGTGGGGGTTCCGGGACTGGGGCTGGGAACGGCGGCTGGCCGGGGATTCCTGGGGCGAGGGGTACTACCTGGGCATACTGCCGCGGGTGGTGGCCGAGTTGGACCCGACGCGGCCGTATACGGCGGGGAGTCCGTGGTCGGGGTCGTGGGACCGGCATCCCAACGACCCCGCACACGGGACGCATCACTCGTGGGAGGTGTGGAACCGGGAGGACTACGCCGGGTACCGCGCGAATGTGCCCCGATTCGTGGCCGAGTTCGGGTGGCAGGCGCCGCCCGCGTACGCCACGCTGCGGCGGGCGCTGCCGGGTGAGCAGCTCGCGCCGGACTCCCCCGGCATGCTGCACCACCAGAAGGCGGACGACGGGAACGGGAAGCTGCGGCGGGGGCTGGAGCGGCATTTCGCCTTCCCCGACGGGGACTTCGACCGCTGGCACTACCTCATGCAGGTCAATCAGGCGCGGGCGGTCGCCGCCGGGATCGAGTACTGGCGGTCGCACTGGCCGGTGTGTGCCGGGACGGTCGTATGGCAGCTCAACGACTGCTGGCCGGTGACCTCCTGGGCGGCGATCGACGGGGACGGGCGGGAGAAGCCGCTGTACCACGAGCTGCGAAGGCTGTACGCGGACCGGCTGCTGACCCTTCAAGTGCAGGCGTCGGGGCTGGTGTTGGCCGCCGTCAACCAGGCCGCGGAGGAGTGGACGGGGGTCCTTCGGCTGCGGCGGGTGTCGGTCGACGGGGTGGTGGCCGGTGAGGCGAGCGTGGGGTTCGCGGCCGCGCGGCGGGCGGTGGCGCTGGTCGAGGTGCCGAGGGAGCTGGCGCCCGTCGGGCCGAAGGAGTTCCTGGTCGGGGACGTGGAGGGGGCCGGGCTGCGGGCGGTGCACTTCCCGGCGGAGGACCGTGAAGTTCCTTATCCCCGGCCGGAGTTCGACGTCGCGCTGGTGCCGGGCGGGATCACGGTGACGGCCCGTACCCTCGTACGGGATCTGCTGCTCCAGGCCGACCGGCTGGATCCGGACGCGCGGGCCGACCGGGGGCTCGTCACGCTGCTGCCCGGTGAGCAGGTGACCATCGGGGTGCGCGGCTGGCAGACTCCGGACGCCGAGCGTGCCCGTACGGCCCTGTACTGCGTGGAGCCCACCCGATGACTGCAACTCCCGCCTCTCGCGTCACCATCAAGGACGTCGCCGCGCTCGCCGGCGTGTCCAAGGGTGCCGTGTCCCTCGCCTTCAACCACAAGCCGGGCCTGTCGGAGGCGACCAGGGACCGTATCTTCCAGGCGGCGCGGGAACTCGGGTGGGCGCCGAACCTCACCGCGCGGACGCTGGCCGGGTCCCGGGTGGACGTCGTGGGGCTGGCGATCTGCCGGCCGGCCCGGCTGCTCGGGCTCGAGCCGTTCTACATGGAGTTCATCTCGGGCGTGGAGAGCGTCCTGACCGAGCACTCCTCCTCGCTGCTGCTGCGGCTCGTACGGAGCGTCGAGGAGGAGGCCGGGCTGCAGGAGACGTGGTGGCGGGGGCGGCAGATCGGCGGGTCCATCCTGGTCGACTTCCGCGCGGACGACCCCCGGGTGGCCCCCGTGGAGCGGCTCGGGATGCCGGTCGTCGCGGTGGCGCATCCGTCGCTGACGGGCGGGCTGACGTCCGTGTGGACCGACGACACCACCGCCGTGACGGAGGCGGTGCGGTATCTGGCCGCCCTCGGGCACCGGCGGATCGCCCGGGTGGGCGGTGCGGCGGCCCTGGGACACACGTCGATCCGTACGGCCGCCTTCGACGCGGCGGCGCGGGCGCTGGGGCTGGCGGGGGCGTGGCAGGTCGCGACCGACTTCTCGGGGGACGCGGGGGCCCGGGCGACCAGGTCACTGCTGGCCGCCGCTCCGCCGGACCGGCCGACGGCGATCGTCTACGACAACGACATCATGGCGGTGGCCGGGCTGTCGGTGGCCGCGGAGATGGGGCTGAGCGTGCCCAGGGACGTGTCGCTGCTGGCGTGGGACGACTCTCAGCTGTGCCGGCTGACGCATCCGACGCTGTCCGCGATGAGCCATGACGTGCACGGGTTCGGGGCCGAGGTGGCTCGGACGTTGTTCGGGGTGATCGCGGGGGGCGGGCCGGGATCGCATCCTGTGCCTACGCCGGTACTGACGCCTCGGGGGTCCACTGCGCCGCCTCGGTGAGTGTCCGTCCTCAATGTGACCTTCGCCGCTCCCGGCTCCGGTACTGTGCAGCTACGTTACCCACAAGTAGCATGGGTCCTGAGCGCGCGCTCAGCGCATCGCAGCAGTAGTGCCATCCCGCACCCTGGAGGAGAGCCATCGTGCCTCGTACCGTCAGGGACGTCGTCTTCGTCGACGGCGTCCGCACCCCGTTCGGCAAGGCGGGCCCGAAGGGCATCTACCACGAGACCCGTGCCGACGACCTCGTCGTGAAGGCGATCCGGGAGCTGCTGCGCCGCAACCCCGGTCTCGACCCGAAGAAGATCGACGAGGTCGCCATCGCCGCGACCACACAGATCGGTGACCAGGGCCTGACGCTGGGCCGCACGGCCGGCATCCTCGCCGGTCTCCCCCAGTCGGTCCCGGGCTACTCCATCGACCGCATGTGCGCCGGTGCGCTGACCGCCGTCACCACCACCGCCGGCTCCATCGCCTTCGGTGCCTACGACGCCGTCATCGCGGGCGGTGTCGAGCACATGGGCCGCCACCCCATGGGCGAGGGCGTGGACCCGAACCCGCGGTTCGTCAGCGAGAAGCTGGTCGACGAGTCCGCGCTGTTCATGGGCATGACCGCCGAGAACCTGCACGACCGCTACCCGCAGATCACCAAGCAGCGCGCCGACGAGTACGCGGTGCGCTCGCAGGAGAAGGCCGCCAAGGCGTACGCCAACGGCAAGATCCAGCAGGACCTGGTGCCGATCTCGGTGCGCAACACCAACTCGGAGGTCGGCGAGACCGGCTGGGGCCTGGTCACCGCCGACGAGCCGATGCGCCCGGGGACCACGCTGGAGAACCTGGCCGGTCTGAAGACGCCGTTCCGTGTGCACGGCCGGGTCACCGCCGGTAACGCGGCCGGTCTGAACGACGGCGCCACCGCGTCGATCATCGCGAGCGAGGACTTCGCCCGCGAGCACAACCTCCCGGTGAAGATGCGCCTGGTCTCCTACGCCTTCGCGGGCGTCGAGCCGGAGGTCATGGGCTACGGCCCGATCCCGGCGACGGAGAAGGCGCTCGCCAAGGCGGGCCTGTCGATCGAGGACATCAACCTCTTCGAGATCAACGAGGCCTTCGCGGTCCAGGTGCTCGCCTTCCTGGAGCACTACGGCATCGCCGACGACGACGCCCGCGTCAACCAGTACGGCGGCGCCATCGCGTACGGCCACCCGCTGGCCTCCTCCGGCGTCCGCCTCATGACGCAGCTGGCCCGCCAGTTCGAGGAGCAGCCGGAGGTCCGTTACGGCCTCACCACCATGTGCGTCGGCTTCGGCATGGGCGCCACGGTCATCTGGGAGAACCCGCACCACAAGGACGCCGGAGGCAACAAGTGAGCACCACCGAACTCCTGAAGGGCGCGGCCGAGCTGTTCCCGGACGAGGTCGTGACGTCGGCGCACGTACGCCACCTCGACCTGCCGTTCGGCGCGGGGCGCTTCGCCCTGATCACGCTGGACAACGGCTTCGACCACACCAAGCCCACCACCTTCGGCCCGCAGTCGCTCGCGAACCTGAACACCGCGATCGACCAGGTCGAGGCCGAGGCCGCGGCCGGCGACATCGTCGGCGTCGGCATCACCGGCAAGCCGTTCATCTTCGCGGTCGGCGCGGACCTCAAGGGCGTAGAGCTCCTGAAGAACCACGACGACGCGCTCGCCATCGGCAAGGGCGGCCACGAGGTCTTCAAGCGGCTGTCGGCCCTCGCGGTCCCGACCTTCGCGTACTACAACGGCGCGGCCATGGGCGGTGGCGTCGAGGTCGGTCTGCACTGCAGGTACCGGACCGTGTCCAAGGCGCTCCCCGCCTTCTCGCTGCCCGAGGTCTTCCTCGGTCTCGTGCCCGGCTGGGGCGGCTGCACGATCCTGCCGAACCTGATCGGCGCCGACAAGGCCGTCTCGGTGATCATCGAGAACAGCCTCAACCAGAACAAGCAGCTCAAGGGCCAGCAGGTCTACGACCTGGGCATCGCCGACGCCATCTTCGAGGGCGCGGACTTCCTGGAGCAGTCGCTGCTCTGGACCGCCCAGGTACTCAAGGGCGACGTCGAGGTCGAGCGTCCCGTGATCGACCGCGGTGAGGCCTGGGACCAGGCCGTCGCCAAGGGCCGCTTCATCGCGGACAGCAAGGTGCACGGGGCCGCTCCGGCCGCGTACCGCGCCCTGGACATCATCGCCGCCGCGAAGAACGGCGACCTGCAGCAGGGTTACGACGCCGAGGACGTGGCCCTCGCCGACCTGATCATGGGTGGCGAGCTGCGCGCCGGTATCTACGCGTTCAACCTGGTGCAGAAGCGGGGCAAGCGCCCGGCCGGTGCCCCGGACAAGAACCTTGCGCGTCCGGTGACCAAGGTGGGTGTGGTCGGCGCCGGTCTGATGGCCAGCCAGCTCGCCCTGCTGTTCCTGCGCCGCCTCGAGGTGCCGGTCGTCCTCACGGACATCGACCAGGAGCGCGTCGACAAGGGTGTGGGCTACGTCCAGGCCGAGATCGACAAGCTGCTCGGCAAGGGCCGTATCAACCAGGACAAGGCCAACCGTCTGAAGGCGCTGGTCTCGGGTGTCCTGGACAAGGCCGAGGGCTTCTCCGACGCGGACTTCATCATCGAGGCCGTGTTCGAGGAGATCGGCGTCAAGCAGCAGGTGTTCGCGGAGGTCGAGGCGGTCGCCCCGGCGCACGCGATCCTGGCGACGAACACGTCCTCGCTGTCGGTGTCGGAGATGGCGTCGAAGCTGAAGAACCCCGAGCGGGTCGTCGGCTTCCACTTCTTCAACCCGGTGGCCGTACTGCCGCTCCTGGAGATCGTCCGCGGCGAGCAGACCGACGACGCCTCGCTGGCCACGGCGTTCGCCGTCGCCAAGAAGCTGAAGAAGACCGCGGTGCTGGTGAAGGACGCCCCGGCGTTCGTCGTGAACCGCATCCTGACCCGCTTCATGGGCGAGGTCCAGAACGTCATCGACGAGGGCACGCCGGTCGAGGTCGCCGAGAAGGCGGTCGAGCCGCTGGGCCTGCCGATGTCCCCGCTGGTCCTGCTGGAGCTGGTCGGCCCCGCGATCGGCCTGCACGTCTCGGAGACCCTCAACCGGGCCTTCCCGGACCGCTTCAAGGTCTCCTCGAACCTCAAGGCGGTCGTCGACGCCGGCAAGCGCGGCTTCTACGTCTACGACAGCGGCAAGCCCGAGCTCGACCCGGAGGTCGCAGCGTTGCTCAAGCAGGGCGACACCGTCCTGACCGAGGAGCAGGTACGGGCGCGGGTGCTGGACGCGGTCGCCGAGGAGATCGGCCTGATGCTCGACGAGGGCGTCGTCGCCGAGGCCCAGGACATCGACCTCTGCCTGATCACGGGCGCCGGCTGGCCCTTCCACCTGGGCGGCATCACGCCGTACCTGGACCGCGAGGGCGTCTCCGAGCGCGTGAACGGCAAGAAGTTCCTGGCTCCGGGCGTGGCGAGCGTCCCGGCGTAGGCGCTCCGCTGTGGACGCCGGGTGCCCTGTACGCCGACTGGTGTGCGGGGCACCCGGCGTTTGGTCGGGCTGAGATTGCCTGGACCGGCGCTGAAACAGCCGCCGTCCCTCAGACCTTGACACCTGCCGTCCCTCAGACCTCCCGCCAGGCCTCCAGCGCAAGCCCCGGCTCGTCCTTGCGTCGGCTGATGAGCAGTCGCCCCGTCGACGGGGACAACGTCGCCGCCATCACCCGGTCCTCCTCGTCCACCGTCAGCGACACCAAGGCATCCGCGGGGAGTTGGGGTCCCGACTCGGTCCACCACGCGCCCGCCGACTCCTGCTCCGTCGGATACGCCGCGAAGGCCACCCGTCCGCTCGCCGAGCGCTGGGCGAGCAACGTGCAGTCGTGGCCGTCGAGTTCACAGCGGACGGCGGAGACCCGGCTGGGGCCGGCGGAGGGGAGGACGGTGGTGGGCTTGGTGCCGGGGCGCCAGGCGCAGAGGTCTCCCGAGTCGTCCGTGTGGAAGAGCGTCGTGTCGGTGGCGGACGTCGGCAGGGCGTACAGGGTGTCCGGGCGGACCGAGGCGTCCATCGCCTCCTCCAGGGTGGGCACGGCGGCCGGTTTCTCCTGGCGCCAGTGCAGGATGCCGGCCGGGGTGGCCGCGTACAGCTCCACCAGGCCGGACTGTCCCGTCACGGCCGCCAACTCCCCTTGTACATCACCTCCCTTGAGGTCCCGCCAGGGGTCCCAGCCGCCCTTCTCCTTCTGCATCCGCATGCTCACGCCGCCGGCCTGGTTGCGGACGAAGACATGGGCGCGGCCCCGGGCGTCGACCGCGACGGCGGGCGGGCCGGTGCGGTCGCCCGTCTTGCCGGGGTGGCCGATCGGGGTCCAGTCGAGGGCGGCGAGGTGCGGGCGGAAGTGCGTGGAGTGGACCAGGCCCGCCTCGCCGGGTTTGGTGGGGCGCCATGCCGCCAGATGGGTGTAGCGGTCGGCGCCCTGGCCCACCGCGGGGCCGGGGCGCAGTCTCTGCTCGCCGCCCAGTCGGCGCGGCGGCTCCCAGGAGCCGCCCAAGGCGCGTTCCGCCCGGCACAGGACGGCGTCGTCCGTCGGCAGATAGACGCTGAGGCGGCCGTCCCGGCCGCGTATGAACCAGTCGCCGTTCACCGGTTCACTCTATTCGGGGCGGGTGGGCGCCCGCTTCCCGCCCCCTGCCCCCTGCCCCCTGCCCCCTGCCCCCTGACTGGTCAACGGCGTCGCTTCGGCATACAGATACTCGGCGGACCCGCCGAGGAGGGCTTTTCCAGTGATCATCCCCGGTAGGAGGCGGCTCCTCGGCAAGGAACGCCAGGCACTCCGCTCTCTTCCGCGCGGGAGATCCAGCCGAACAGCTTCGCTACGGTGCCTGCCCAGTAGGGGCGAGACGGCTGTGCACTATGCATAGATCCACCGAAGCGGCCCCGGAAACACGTCAGGCCGCGCTGGAAGGACGCGAGGCGGCATCCCCATCAAGTTCGCACCACAACAACTTCCCGCCCCGCCCGAAGAGGTCGTTGCCGAGAGGCCAGCCGCCCCATGCCTGCGCGTAGTGGCAGACGAGGAACAGCCCGCGCCCGCTGTCGGCCTCACCCGGTGCCACCATCGGTCGAAACGGTCGGCAGCGCTGGCCGTCGTCGAAGGGCGGCGGGATGTGCGGATTGGTGTCCCACACGCTCACGCGCAGCCGTCCTCCGCCGAGCGCACGCATCCGCAGGGCAGCGGGCCCCTTGGAGTGGCGGTAGGCGTTGGCGACCAGTTCGGAGGCCACGAGCTCGGCGGATTCGACGAGTTCGACCATGCCATGCTCGGCAAGGACCGCACGAAGGGTACGACGAGCGATACGTGCGGCGCGGGGATCGCAGGGGAGATGGAGGGCGTACGACCAGAACTCGGACGCTTCGGGCTGTGGCGGGGATACGGTGACCATGAACGCCTCCTGAAGTTAAGGGACTTGGTTCTCTCAATCCGTCCGGCCATGCAGTGGCAGTGCCGCGAGCAGGGCAGCGCGTCGTGCTTCCGGCTTACAGGCCAGGGCGGTTGAGCGGCTGACGCTATGAACGTAGAGCAGAAAGTGATAGCCCTGCTACCTTGTAAGTGATAATCCATCCCAGAATCACCCATGTGAGGGACAGGGCCCGAGCCCTGGTGAACGCGAGAGGAAGGGCAGTGCCGCCCACCAACAGCCCCACCCTGCGTCAGCGACGGCTCGGCACCGAGCTGCGCAAACTCCGCGAACACGCCGGGCTGACCTCGACCGAGGCGGCCCAGCGGCTGGGCCTGCAACAGGCACGGCTCAGCATGATCGAGGCCGGCCGATACCCCGTGAGCGCCGACCGCGTGCACGCCATCGCCCTCACCTACACCTGCCCGGACGACTCACACGTGGGAGCCCTGGCCGCCATGACAGGACGGCGCGTACGAGGGTGGTGGGACGAGTACCGCGACCACTTGCCGCCCGACCTCATCGACCTCGCCGAACTGGAGTACCACGCCACGGCGTTGAGGGTCGCCCTGGCCATCCATATCCCGGCGCTGCTCCAGACCCCGGACCACACCCGCGCCATGCTGCGCGAGGCGGTCCCCACCTTCCGCCCCCACGAGATCGAGCACCGCCTCTCGCACCGCATCAAGCGCCAGACGGCCCTGCACCGCGACAACCCCCCGCCGTACACCGCGCTGCTCCACGAAGCCGCCCTGCACATCCAGTACGGCGGCCCGAACATCGCCCGAGCTCAGCTCAGCCACCTGCTCGACCTGAACGAAGAGGACCACATCACCATCCGCATCATCCCCTACAGCTGCTCCGGATTCCCCGGAAACGGGCAGACGATCAACTACGTGCACGGCACGACCCCGCACCTCGACACCGTGCAACTCGACACCCACCACGGCTGCGACTTCCTGGACGCCCAGGCTCAGTTGACCAAGTACCGCACTATCCTCGACCGCATGGAGGCCGTCGCCCTCGAACCCTCGGCCTCACGCCACCTCATCACCAACATCATCCGGAGCCTGTGAAACAGTGGCCGCCATATCCCCATCCACCTGGCAGAAGTCGACGTTCAGCCCGGACGGCTCCGACTGCGTATATATCGCTGCCACCTCCGACGGAACGGTCCTGCTCCGCGAGAGCGACGAACCGCAAACCATCCTCACCACTGACCCACGCCAACTCGGCGCCTTGATAGCCGGCCTGCGGAGTCCGCACGACGGCTCGCCAGAATGAGGCACGTAGGTCATCTCAACCTCCAGCGCGCTGAGCCTCGGTCAAGCGATCAACCAGCTTCTCGACGGAGTCAGGCGGAAATTTCGCTTCCTCTCTTCGTATTCCATTTTATCGAATACGACAACAGTGCGCCCTACCCACACAAAGATATACTCTCTATTTGACAACAGGTCACCTCCTTCCCCCTCTCCCATCTCTATCTTGATATTGGCCCGGAAGCGAAGAGCCTCATCTCCAACATTCGGAGCATCTTCCATCTTGACTTCAAACGTGTTCTTTTTGCCATAGACCTCCGCAGAGAAGGAGGAGAAGGATTCGCATTCCTTCAACTCCTCACGAAGCCTTCGAAATACCCGCTCCGCCCCATCGTTTTCATAAGATGCGAGCGTGACATCGCCTCCCGAAAAATTTTCCCAATTGAAGTTCTGGTTCACGGCGGCGGACAAGCCGCTAGCGCGTAGCGGATACACTACCGACCGACACGCCGCAACAGAAACCGGTGGATGAGTGGGCTCACTTACAGAAAAAGGGGTCACCGATGCCACGTCACGGACTCCCGGCACCTCGCCCGCGGTGAACGTAAGCGATTTCAGCTCCTGAACATTGAGCGTCTTTCCGGGAGCCTCCGCAGGAGATCTCTCGGCCACCGCAACTTCAGCCCCCTCGGATCCCCCTCCTCCGGAACAGCCGACCAGAGAGAGGATCGCGATCCCCACCAGACCGATCGCCGACATGGCCGGAATACCCGGACCCGGACCTCTACTGAACACAAACCCTCCACAAAAGCCGCTTCGCCCCAAATTGTTGGGTGCACGTCAGGTTCCTTGCCGCTGGCTGCCCGCCCTTCAGGAACTTTCTTTCAGGGGTTGATCTTTCCGGTCTTGCCCTTGTGCTTGCCTGCCATGAAGTCTCCGTGTTCGTCGGCGTCGGCGTACCACTCCAGGCCCTTCGACGTCTCCCGACACACCTTGCCCGCTGCGTCCTTGGCCTGGTGGCGGTGGTCTGCTCCAACACCAGCCCATCGACACCGGTTCGTGCTTCTGCGACTGCCGCCGTCCGAACCGGGTCCGGCCACCCCTTGAGCAGCCCGACCCGGCACCCGAGCCCCGGCCCGGGATCTGCCCCGGGCCGGGGCTCGCGAAGACCTCCGCGATTACGATGCCTGCCGCAGCATGCGCAGCCGCTCTGCGGAGAGATGCCTGACCCGCCTGGTGCGCCCGGATTGACTCAACTGCGCCAGAACTGTCGACGAGGTCGACCCTTCCGAAGCGCGACGTTGCAGCCAGTCGGACCATTCCGAAATCTCATCGAATGTTGGAGCGTAGTCCGTTCCCGCATCTCCGCTCACGGCGTCCAGAATCCGCAGTTCACGCACGCGCAGGTCGGCCAGTGAACGCTTGTCTTCTGCCGAGATCCGTTCGGTCCAGGAAATCCTCTCGGCCTCGGGAACCCGTTCCAACATTTGCAGGACTACGGACATGGCGATCGACGGGTCAGGTTCCAGCCCAGCGATCTCCAGCAGCGGGCCCCATTGGGCCGGTGAATCCATAGCGCGCCGGTATACGTCCCAGCGGGCATGCCCGCTGGACAGGTCGACGGTCTCGCTGCCGGAGTGACGGGCAAGTTCCAGGACGACGGACTCGAAGTCCGAGAAACTAGCATCCAATGCCGCCAGCCAATCGATAAGCGGCCATGCTCTTCCTGATGGCCTTTCGAACTTCCTGCAGGTTGTTGTCGATGACGCGCTGCTGATCCTTGCTCAGCTGAATCTTGGGGTCGAGCGGCTTACCATTCTGTCCGATCTGTATACCGTCTCCCTTGATTCCCGGCCCGATCAAGTGCCCGTGTGCGGGACCGTGATCGTTGGAATAGATCTGGAACCGGTACTTTCCATCCCGGAATACCGTGCCGGAGAAGGAGCCCGGATCGTCGCTCCCTCCCGCATTATGCACGAGAACCGGCGTCTCGCCCGCCAGCACATAGTACGTGTGGGTGTCATTGATCGTGAGATCGTGCGTTCGCTGCCGCTTCTGGAACGGACGCGTGCTCTCGATCCGAACCGTGCTGCCATCGACAGTGCGCAGGGTCATGCCGGGTTTCAGCTCCCCGGCATCCACCCAGGCGCCCTCGGACGGCGACCAGAACGGGTGCGTCGTGGTGGACGTCAGCTTGGCCGTGCCCCGGGCGTGTTCCTGTGTGACGGTGAGGTCGACGAATTGCTTGTCGTCCTCGGTCACGATGGTGGCGACGACCGCGCGTATGGCGGTCTCACCGGTCGACGGGTCGGTGACAACGATCTTGTCGCCGATGCGCACCTCTTCGATGGGCTTGGTCGAACCGTCCGCCATCAGGACCTGTGTGCCCGGCGTGAAGCTGTGATTCACCAGGCAGTTGGGGACCTTCTTGGTCCCTGCCTTGATGCTCTTGAAGATGACCTTTGCGGCCTTACCGATGCCACCGGTGACGACTGCGATACCCACGTCGATGGCCGCCGCCTTGCAGGCGCTGCCGGATCCCTTGGCGCATCCGACGTAGTCGTCGACGCCCAGTACCTCGAGAATTCCGGGGCCGTTCTGGTCGCCGAACCAGCCAAGCTGTCCGACCGCCGTGCAGAAATCGGGATCTGCAGCGCCCAGGCTGCACTCCGACTTGGCCCAGCTCTGCAGGTTGTGCTGGTAGTCCAGTTGCTCGTGGTAGTAGGGGAAGGTCTCGGCGAGTTCGGCCTGGGTCGGGATGTAGGTGCCCTGGATGGTGATCGAGTCGCCCTTGGACTGGATGATGACCGGCTTCTTGCCGTAGGTGCCGTTTCTCCTGGCCTCATCGGCCATCTCGCCAGCGGCCTCGTTGCAGGAAGCATCTGACCCCGGGCAGTTGTTGGAGGTGCCGTTGATCACTCCGTCGGTGTCACCCGGGACGCCCGCGCAGATGCCGTCCGCTCCGCCACCGGGTGCCCCGTGGATGCAACCAAGACCGCTGGGATCGCTGAACGTGAGCGGGTTGTTGTTGCTGTAGGCGTAGGCGTTGAACGCCTGTGGGTCGCTCGGGTTGAGGAGCGGGTCGACGGAGATGAACCGGCCGGTCGCCGGGTCGTACTCGCGTGCGCCGATGTGCTGCAGTCCGGTGGACTCGGAGTCGTCCGTCCCGCCTAGGAATCCGGCTGTGCCGGGCCAGTTGCTGGGCCGGGTGCCGCGGATGTCGCCGAACGGAAGCGTGCGACGCTGGGTCAGCTGCTGGTCCGCGGCCTCGATCGCCAGCTGACCCGAGCCCTGGTGGTCGGCGAGGGTGAAGGCAACTGAGCCGTCGTCGTCGATCACCGCCTGGTGGCCGCCGCCGAGATCTAGGGTGCGGGTGGCCTTGGGGGTGTTGCTGCCCTTGGCCACGGTGATCTGCGTGGTGCCCAGGTAGAGCGTGGACTCCGTCGGGGTACGGGCGATGAGGCGATTGCCTCCGGTGTCGTAGAGGTATTCGGTGACCTCGTCCGCCTTGCCCTCGACTGGCTTGGTCACTTTGACCAGGTGGCCTTCGGCGTCCCAGTCGAGATCCTGGGTCGTGCCCGCGAGGGTGCGGGTCTCGGTGTTGCCGACCACGTCGTAGCCGTAGGAGTCCTGCGCGGTGCCGCCGGGCCCGGTCTGGGTCACGGAGGTCACACCGTGCGGACGTGGCGCGCCCGGCTCCGGGTATGCGTAGGTACGCACGGTGTTCTTCGCCGCGTCACCGGTGATGTCGTGCAGGGTCTCGGTACGCCGGTTGCCCACCTTGTCGTACGTGTACGAGTGCCAGTACGGCGCAGGGCCGCTGACCGTCTGCCCGGTGGGGGCCGTTGCGCAGGTGGTGGTGGCCTGGGTCCAGGCCGTGGTCATCCGGCGCAGGTAGTCGTAGTCGAAGCACTGCGTGTCGGTGCCGGAACGGGAGACGTCCGAGACGGAGAGGACGTTGCCCGCCTGGTCGTAGCGGTATGTGTTGTTGCGGTCGACGCCCGCCACGTTCTCGCGGTCCACCCGGGAGGTGGCCAGGCGCTGGGTGCCCCATTCGTAGGTGTTGGTCGCCCAGACCTTCTTGCCGCTGTTGTTGGAGAGTTCGTACTGCAGCGGCTTCCCGGTGAGGCTGTAGTTGACGGTGGCGTCCAGGCCCTGGCTGCCGCTGAGCGCGATCGGCCGGTAGGTCTGGGCCTCGTAGGTGAACGCCACTGTGGTGGCGGACAGTGCGCCTGCGGCCGGGAATCCGGTCGAGCGCACCGAGCCGTCCACGTTGTAGGCGGTGGCCGACAGATATGTGCCGGCGAGTGCGCCCTCGCTCGTGGGGATCGTCACGGTCGAGCGGAGAACCCGGTACAGCCGGTCGTAGGCGACGACCTTGCTGGTGTATGCGTTGCCGCCGACGTATCGCGTGGACTCGGCCAGGTGGCCCTTCGCACCGCTGATGGTGTCGTAGACCCATTTGGCGCGGAGTGTCCCGGTGGCGCTGTTCTCCCGCAACTCGGTTTGCCGGCCGAGGCCGTCGCAGACGTGGTAAAGGTCCGTGTTCCGGTCGTCGGAGACGGAGGTGAGCTGACCGTGGTCGTCGTACGTGCTGGAGCCGGCGCCCTTGTCCGGGTCGGTCGTGTCCGTGAGACGGCCGAGCAGGTCGTAGGTGTAGGTCCAGCTGTTGCCGGCCAGGTCGGTCAGCTTCGCCAGCTCGCCGCGCGGGGTGTAGTCGTAGCGGGTGGTGTCGTACGCGGCGTCCGCGGACCGTGCGTGGTGCTGGCGCAGTTCGGTCGTCTGCCCGCGGGCGTCGGTGACGGTGGTGGTCGCGGTGCCGCCCTCCGGGGGGATGACCGTGGTGCGGTCGCCGCCGTAGATGCTGCGGGTGGTGCCCAGCACCGTGCCGCCGTCGCCGTTGCCCGCGATCTGCTCGGTCACGGTCGGGCGGCCCATGCCGTCGAAAGTGGTGCGGGTCTGTGTCTCGACGGAGAGCGCGTCAGCGGGCTTGAAGAGCGTCTGTGAGGGCGCGCCCGTGGAGTAGTAGGGCGCGAAGGTCTTGGCGGTCAGTCCGCGCTCGTCGTAGAAGGCGTCCGACAGGAGCCGTCCGCCGGCCGGCCCTGGAACCTGAGTCTGGCGCTCCCTCAGGAACCCGTCGTAAAGGGTGTACGAGGCGACCTGGGTGCCGTTGGTGCCGAGTCCCTTCGTGACGACGGCGACCGGCTGGCCGTCGGTGACCAGGTAGTCGAACTCGTAGCTGGGTGTAAGCGTGGTCTGCCAGTCGGCGAGCCAGACCTTCTTGGACCGGCCGAGCGCGTCATAGGTGAAGGTTGTGACCTTCCCGTTGGCATCGGTCTGGGTCAGCGGCAGCCCGCGCAGCAGATCGTGGGTGGCGGAGCTGCCCAGGGCCGTGGTCGCATCCCCGGCCTTCGCCGGCGGTGTGGTCGTCGTCGTCTTCGTGACGAATCCGGTGGTCGGTGTGCGCTCTGTGGTGGTGGTACGGCCGTCGGTGCGCGGGGTCCGCACGGGCGCGGACGTGCCCGTCACCGTGACGGTCGCCGTCAGGTCGGTGCTGGTGAGCACCCGTCCGTAGGAGTCGAAGGTGGCTCCGGACTCCAGGTAGGTGGCCGTGGTGCCGTCGTGCTTCTTCAGCAGGGCCGTGGCCGTGGCGTCGCCCTTGGTCGGGGCCGCGCCGTAGGCGCCTCCGTCGTAGGCCGAGCGAACGTCGGAGATGACGTCCTTGGCACGGTCGACGGGGTCGGCGCAGGACTTGGCGACCGTCTCGACCCGCTCGGGCAGGTTGAGGATGTTGACGGTGCTGTTGGTGGCGTAGGTGGTGCGGGTGCAGCGGTTGTCCGCCGCGGTGGAGTTGTCGCCGAAGTCGTTGACCTCAGTGACCCGGCCCGCCACCGTGTCGTACGAGGTGGAAGTAGAGGTGGTCCGCCAGGACGTTCCCGCCCCGTCGTCCAGGGACGTCCACGATTTGGTGTGTCCGATGCCGGTGAAGTTGGCGGTGACCGTGCCCCAGTCGCGGGTCTTCTTCGCGGTCTGGTGGTACCAGGGACGGTTCACCGTCTTGGTGAGGACCCGCCCGCCGTTGCCGGAGTAGCCGACCGTCTTGTAGGCGGTGCCGGCGAAGGCCTCATGATCGGTGATTGGGTCGCCTTCGCCTTCGCCGAGGGTGAAGGTGACGTTCTTGGTGCCGCCGGTCGAGGTTTCGCGGTCGCCGTCCATGCCGCGAAGGAAGTACGAGTCGCTCTGCGACTTCATGGCCGCGTCGCCGCCCTGGCCGCCGGTCTTGACGCGCACGTGCCCGTAGCCGCGCCACTGGGACCAGGTCTTGAATTTCTCCTTGGTCAGACCGTCGTCATCGTCGTAGTGCCAGGCGGCCGGGCCCAGGTACTCGTACGCGGTGACCTGGTCGGGCGCGCCACCGGTGCGGTCGGTGGCGGTGACGGACTTGACGACGTACTTGTTGAACCAGTGGCGCTCGGGGTCCTCTGTGGAGCTGCCGCCGATGTGCTGCGGGAAGCAGCGCGTGGTGTTGGTCTGCGGGGTGGGCAGCGCGGCCCAGTCGCAGGCGGGCGCCGAGTAGTTGACGTCGATCTGGCCGCCGTACTCGTCGGCGATCGTGGACAGCCGGGACTTGATGAACGGGGCGAAGCCGTCACCGGTCTTGTCGAGCCGGTTCTCCAGTTGGGTGTAGCTGAAGGTGGTTTTCGGCAGAGTGATCGCGGGCGTGGCGGTGTGGCCGGTGTGCTGGACCGAGTCGAGCAGTAGCTGGTAGTCGATGTCCGCCATGCCCCAGCGGTGGGTCAGCTTCCAGGAGTCGACGTTCTGGTATGCGCCGGCGGAGTCGAGGACCTGCGTGGTCACGTCGGTGAGGCGCTTGCGCGTCCAGAAAGTGGGCGAGAGGCGGCCCTGGTCGCAGTCTGTGCCCTCGGCGCAGTTGAGGTCCCAGGGAGTGTCGTACCAGTACGCGGAGTCCGTGCTGATGGACGAGCAGGTGGTCTGGGCGTTCGGCAGGCAGCGCTCGGCGTTGGTGAAGACGACCTTCGCGAGCGCCGGCGTGCCGTACATGGACGACGACTTGAGGCCGTACTGGATCTCGTCGAGGTGGCCGCCGCGGATGTAGCGGGTGTCGTCGGTGGCCTTCAGGTTGCGGCCGTAGGAGTTCTTCTCCTGGGTGTAGTAGTACGCGACGGCGTTGCCGCGCGGGTCGACGACGTAGTCGAGGTTCCAGCGCCAGGCCTGCTGGCACCAGGAGTCGGCGAAGGTGGTCGCGTGGCACGGCTCGTTCGTGTCGTCGCCGAAGACGGGGGTGGTCCAGGCGGAGTCCGTGGTCTTCTTGCCGTCGGCCCAGCCGGGCAGCCGGTGGTAGCCGAAGTAGTAACGCACGCCGTCGGGGTCGGTGAGCCGCCAGTACTCGCCGTTGTCGTCGCCGTTGCCGCGGTTGGTGGAGGTCAGCCGCGCGATGCGGGTGCCGTCGTCCAGGCGGAGTTTGAACTCGTTGGCCGTGCCGGTGGGAACGAGCTCGCCGCCCTTGCCGTTGAAGCTGATGAAGGCGTTGTCGTAGCCCCAGCACAGGTCGCCGGGCTTTAGGCCGTCGCTGTTCTCGACCCCGTCGTCGGCGCACGGCTTGTAGCGGCGCTCGATGTAGCCCGGCCACATGTCGAAGCCGCTGCCGATCCAGGAGGACTGGTTGTTGGTCTCGCTGGTGCGGCCGTCGACCGAGCCGGAGGAGTAGCCGATGCCGATGCTCGGCTTCAGTCCGCCGGGCACCTCGGGGACGCCCATGCCGTAGGACCAGGCGAAGTCACCGGTGTTGAGGTTGGTCTGCCAGGTCGCGGACGGGGCGAGCGTGGTCGCCTTGTAGTCGCCGGTGGCCGCGCCGTCGTCCGCCATCGCGGCGAGCACGGTCGGCTGCGCGGTGCCGAGCCGTACGGAGGGGGCGGTGACGGTGCCGGTCTCGGTGTCGTTCACAGTCTCGACGGGCGTCCGGGTACGGCACTTGGCCAGCTCCGGCGTCTTCAGGACGCAGGCCGGCAGCCGCACCAGCGTGAGCCGGGCGCCGTAACCGCCGCCGTACGCCTGTGCGATGTCGCGGTAGTCCACGCGTACTTGGGCGGCGCCGTCGGTGAAGTTCTTGCGCTCGGGGGTGAGCTTCATGAGCAGGCCGTCGATCGAGGCCCGCTGAGTCTGCTTGCGCCCGGCCAGCTCGACCTGCACGGCGCCGACGGCGCCGCGCGACTTGGCCGCGCCGATGGAGACCGGCAGTTTCCCGGCCTTCACCAGCGCAGGGCTCTTCGTGCCTTTCGCGATCTTCGCGCCCGTCGGCGTCCCGGCGAGCCTCACATGGCCCGAACCCGCCCCGGGCCACTGGGCCTTGGGAGCGGTCCGCGGGGTCCGCGGTCCGCGCTCCACCGTGCGGGGCCTCACCTTCTTGGTCGCGGAGCCGGCCACGGGCCGCTCCGCCTTCGGCAGAGCCGGCCGACCCCGCCCGTCGTCCGCCCTGGCTCCCGCGTTCTCGGGGCTGGCGACCCCTTGGAGCAGTGTGGCGATCAAGACGACTCCGGAAGCCAGTGCGGTCTTCCGTCTCCATCGGGCTGACCGGCCCGTTTGTGCCGTATCCCTCATCGTTCCCCTCGGATTCGCTCGCGCAGGAGTGCGTGAGACTCGTGTGAATGCTCGTGTGAAGCCGGTGGCGGCCCGTGCCGGAGCCGGGCCGCAACGCGGTGCCGGCCCGTACGCCGATGGCGACGGGCCGGCACCGTTCCCGGTCAGTCCGTGCCGGGTACCTCGGTGGCGACTCCCCACATGCCCAGCGACAGATGGGAGATCTGAGAATCGCTCAGCGTGCCTTGGAAGACCCACACGTCGTCGACGGCGCCGGGCCAGTACTCGCCCCACGTTCCCGCCGTCCTGGCCCGGCCGATCTGCAGCCCGCCCGTGGCCTTGTACGACAGGACGTTCTCGGACCGCGACAACCGGTCGGCGCAGGTGGTGTCGTCGGACTCGCCGTCACCGTCCACGTCCGCGCAGGCGACCTCCTCCAGCTGCCCGTTCACATAGAGCCGGGCCTCCTTGGTGAAGCCGTCGTACGCGAGCGCCAGATGGTTCCAGTCCCGTGCGTCGTAGAACTGATGGTTCTCGACGCGTACGACCGCGGCGTCCGCCGAGTCGGAGTCCGGCATCGAGATCTGCCAGCGCCCGGCGCCCGTGTCCGCGGGTACGTGCCGAATGGCGAAGGCGCTGTTGGAGGCGCCCGGCGCGCTCAGCACAGCAGCGCTGCGGGTCGGGACACCGGCCGACGTGACCCAGCCCATCACCGTGAAGCTGGCGCCCGTGTCGATGACAGGCGTGGCGGTCGCCGCGTAGTCATCGACGCCGTCCAGTTCCAGCGCGCCGCTGTCGACCCAGCCGAGTCCGGTCTGCGCACCGCCGCCCACGGTCAGCGCCCTGTTCTCGGCGGGGGCGTCCGGGCTGGTGGCCGGGGTGCCGGTGGTCACCTCGTCCAACAGCCAGCGGCCCTTGACCAGCGGCCGCTGCCGGAACAACTGCCGGATCTCGTCGGCGGAGACCGGCCGGTCAAACAGGCGCACGTCGTCGATCTGTCCGGAGAAGAACGAGCCGGGCTGGCCGTCGTAGGAGCCCGCGCCGATCTGCACAGCGCCGCCCGCGTACCAACCTGCCTGCAGGGCCGTCTCCCCGGCCTTGACCCCGTTGACGTACAGGGTGAGCTTGTTGGCGACGGTGTCGTGCACACCCACCAGGTGGGTCCATGTGTCGCCGTAGGCGGTCTGCCCGTCGGCCTGCATCGCCCGGATCGGTGTGGCGCTCGAGGAGTCGGCCGAGTACTGGTTGACCGCCCACCGGTCGAACGCCTTGGAGTAGTACAACTCCAGCCCCGGCCGGTACGTGCCCGCCTGGGTCACGACGACCGCGGCGTGGTCGGGCTTGGTCCTGGGCAGTTTCGCCCAGGCGGAAACCGCGAAGCTGCGCTGGTTGTTCAACAGCGGCCGCCCGGTGGTGGCGTAGTCGTCCGCCCCGTCCAGCGTCAGCGCCTTGCCCGCGATGCCGGGCTGCCCCGGGGCAGCGCCGCCGGAGAACGTCGCGGACGGTACCTCCGCGGCGCCCGTCACCACGGTCGTGGGGTTGCCTTCGCTGTCCGTAACGAGCTCGTCCAAGGGGAACACCGCCCTCGCGGGACGGCCCGAGATGAGCGACTCCTTGCCGTACAGCCGGGTCACCTCGCCGGCCGACACCGGCTTGTCGAAGATCTGCACCTCGTCGATCGCCCCAGGGAAGAACGACCCCGGCTGCCCGCTGTAGGAACCGGCGCCGATCTGCAGACCACGCCGCGCGTCCCACGCCGAGCTGTACGTCGTGGTCCCCGCCAGCGCCCCGTTGACGTACAGCTTCAGCTCATCGCTGCTCGCGCTGTAGCTGCCCACCAGGTGCGTCCACTCGCCGGCCTTCACACCACCCGCCGATGCCTGCATGGCCCGTGCGATGCCCGCGCCCGTGGTGTCGGCCGTGTACTGGTTGAACACCCACCGGTCGTACGCCTTCGAGTAGTACAGCTCGAAGCCCGGCGCGTGGTTGCCCGGCTGCGCCGCGACGATCGCCGCATGGTCCGGCATCGCCGACAGCTTCGCCCACGCCGAGACGGCGAACCCGGTCGAGGTGTCCACCGTGGGGATGTCAGTGACCACGTAGTCGTCAACCCCGTCGAACGACGCCGCCATCCCCTTGGCCCCGGCCACGCCGGGTGTCACACCGCCGCGCAATTCGGCGGTGCGCTCCGGCGCCGATCCCTGGGCTGCGCTCGCCCCGGCAGCGTCGTCCAGCTGCCACGTCGCCCGCTCCGGCTGTCCGGCCTTGACCCGGAACCGATACCCGGCAGCCTCCGACACGTTGCCTGCCGAATCGACGGAGGAGACGTACAGAGTGTTGGGACCGACCTTGGGCGGCAGCAGTGCGACGGTCCTGGCCGCGCCGCCCGACGTCGTGATCGTGTTCGCCGACGACGGATCGACGTTGACGCCGTACCAGTACTTGGTCACGTCGCCGTCAGCGGCCTTCATCTCGAACGACCCGTACTTGCCGATGCCGTCGTACCACGGGTCGTTCGGGTCCTCCGGATCCGAGAACGGGTACTCGCCCGACGCGACCGTCGGTGCCTCGGGCACATCGGTGTCGTAGACGAAGTAACAGCCGGTCGGGTCACCGGCGTACGACCACGGCGAGTAGTTGCCCTCGCCCACGCTGTCCGTGTCCCGGACCCGCGCGTACCAGTGCACCTGCTTGTTCGGTGTGATCGACGAGGGCAGCGCGATCGAGAAGCTGGAGCCCGACTTCTTGTACCTCGTCAGCGGCGGCTTCCAGCGGGCGATGAGTCCCTTGCCGTCGCCCGCGTCCCACTTGGCCTGGAACTGCACGGCGACCTGGTCGCCGTCGGGGTCAGTGACGCTGTCCGCGTAGATCTGGCCCAGAGTGTGGACGCGTGCCTGGACGGAGGGCCTCTTGCAGGTGCCGCCGTACTGCATCGTCAGCTGCGACATCTTGAGCTGGGGCGGCGGACGGTTGTACTTGACCCGCAGGAACGCGTCGTCCGAGAAACGCTTCCAGCCGTACTCGTCCGTCTCACTGGACGCCTTCAGACCGAAGGTCATCGTCGACCACTTGCCGTTCGCGGCCTGCTGCACCGCGGACTGCACGTCGAACTCCGCGTCCTTGGTGGCGCAGCCGTCGTAGCCGTACGCGAAGCTCCCCGTCCTGAGGTGGTCGATCCAGAAGCTCGAGTCGTCCTGGGAGTTCCAGGTGGTCGACGAGCTGATGCCCTTCGTACGCCACAGCTGCACACCGCGGGCCGAGCAGGACGCCGATCAGGTATTGCGCACGACGAACTCGGCGGACAGGATGCGCCGGCCCGCGAACTTGGAGACGGGGATGCGGTAGAAGAGCCGCTTGGTGTCGTACGGCTTGCAGTAGTACCAGCCGCAGTAGCCCATGCCGGCGGTGGACTCGCCGTTGAACTTCCACTGCGGCGCCGACGCCCAGTACTTCGACACCATCGTCCACGCGGACGGCTTGGGCGAGTACCACTGCGGGTCGATGAAGACGGGGTACTGCGTGTCGGGGCCCTTCAGGACGTCCGCGTCCGGCTTGAGCACCAGCTCGCGGCCCTCGGCCGGAAGCTCCACACCGACGGGCGCAAGCTTTCCGGACTCACCGGCGCCGGGCTCGCCCCCCTCGGTGGCTCCGTCGCCGGATGCGAGGGCGGTGGTGCTAAGGGCGGACTCGGCGGATCCGGACGCCGCGCTGTTCTCGGCGGTCGGATCCGCAGCGGCCGTCTTGCCGGGGCTGGAGTCCCACATGACAGGCTTGGGAGCCTCGAACACCGCGCTCCCGGCGCCTTCGTCGACCGCTTCCAGACCGCCAGACGCCGTCTCGCGCACGTCAAGCCCCTGGGCGGACAGCTTCAGACGCAACTCGGCGAGCTCCGGATTGGCCGCCGCCTCGGCCGACTTGACCACGAGCAGCTGGGTGAAGCCATCCTCCTGAGCACCCATGCGCAGATCCACGTCCGGGAGGACGTTCCGGTAGGTCGCGGTGTCCCCGTCGAGTTCGGGGGCCGGAAGTTTCGTCGGCCAGGACAGGGCGAGTTCACGTCCGGCGCGTTCCATGCGCACCAGGGGCGCATCACCGCCGCCGGAGAACTCCAGCTGTACCGTCGTAGCCCTGGGCGCGACCGTGCCGTCGGCGCTCTTCGCCAGGCCGGTGTCGATCGGCTTCCATGCGCCGTCCACCCGCGCGCGTACGGGACGCAGATGCTCCCGCGCTTCGAGATTGCCGTCCGGTGTCGCATACACCTCGCTGCTCTCGCTGCGCAGCGACACGATCTCCACATCCGTGCCGGTCCGCTAGGCCTCCGTCAGCGCTTCGGCCTCGGTCAACGGGCTGGCATCCGAGGCCGGTTCGCCCGTCACCTGCGGCGTCGATGCTGGCCCGGCAGTCGCCGCCGCGGGCGGCAGACCCATGACCATGCCGACACTCAGCGCCACGGACAGCGCCCCTCCCGCGACACGTCTTCGCAGCTTGGCCCCTGTGTTCACACACCCCACCCGCCATATGAAGATTTAAAAAGGCAGCTGGGACAGTACTTGGCGGAAGTGTGATGTTGCTAGGGACAAGTTCAGGTATACGGACACCATCTTCCGTGTGATCAAGTGAGCTTGAGCACACCCCCACGGTGATGGAGTGGGAGATGTTGATCAATGACCGTTTGTTCCGCGCGAGACCAGGAAGTCGACATCATGACCGACAAGCTGACCGTGGCCGTCCTGGGCACCGGCATCATGGGCGCCGCGATGGCCCGCAACCTCGCCCGCGCCGGACACACCGTCCAGGCCTGGAACCGCACCCGCGCCAAGGCCGAACCGCTCGCCGCCGACGGCATCACCGTCGCCGCCACGCCCGCCGAGGCGGTGACCGGCGCCGACGTCGTCCTGACCATGCTCTACGACGGTCCCGCCACCCTGGACGTGATGCGCGAGGCGGCTCCCGCGCTGCGGTCCGGGACCGCGTGGGTGCAGTCGACCACGGCGGGACTCGACGGGATCGAGGACCTGGCCGGCTTCGCCCGCGACCACGGCCTGCTCTTCTACGACGCCCCGGTCCTGGGCACCCGCCAGCCCGCCGAGGCCGGTCGGCTGACCGTGCTGGCCGCGGGGCCGGAGACCGGCCGGGCCACGGTCACGCCGGTGTTCGACGCGGTGGGCGCCCGTACGGTGTGGACCGGCGACGACGGCGCGGCCGGCACCGCGACCCGGCTCAAGCTGGTCGCCAACAGCTGGGTCCTCGCGGCGACCACCGCGACCGGCGAGGTGCTGGCCCTGTCCCGGGCGCTCGGCGTCGACCCCGACAGCTTCTTCGAGCTGATCGCCGGCGGCCCGCTCGACATGGGCTACCTGCGCGCCAAGGCGGGCCTGGTCCTCGACGACCAGCTCTCCCCCGCCCAGTTCGCGGTCGCCACCGCCGCCAAGGACGCCCGCCTCATCGTCGAGGCCGGCGCGCGCAACGGCGTACGCCTGGACGTGGCCGCCGCGAGTGCCGAGCGCCTGGAACGGGCGGCCGCGCAGGGCCACGCCGACGAGGACATGGTCGCCGCGTACTTCGCCAGCTACGACGAGAAGCCGACGGACTGATCCCGCGTCCGTGCGACCCTTGCCCCATGACTGAGAACGTCCCGCTGCTCGTGATCGTCGACGCCGCGAACGTCGTCGGGTCGGTGCCCGACGGGTGGTGGCGGGACCGGCGGGGGGCCGCCGAGCGGCTGCGGGACCGGTTGGCGGCGGACGGGGTGCCGGGGCGTACGGGGCCCGTGGAGATCGTGCTGGTGGTGGAGGGCGCCGCCCGTGGGGTGGAGTCGGTGCCGGGGGTACGGGTGGAGTCGGCGGCCGGCAGCGGGGACGACCACATGGTCGACCTGGTGGCACGGGCCGACTGCCACCCGTGTCTGGTCGTGACGGCGGACCGGGAACTGCGGCGCCGGGTCGGGGAGTTGGGGGCGGAGGTGGCGGGACCGCGTACGGTGCGCCCGCGCTGAGGTCTGCCGGGAGATCAGGCCGGAGGAAACCTGCGGCAACGTCGCTGATCTTCGTACCGGCGGCCGTGTACAGCCCGCCCGCGCTGGACCAGCACTCGGCGTCGGCGTGGTCGCGGGTGAGGTCGGCGCGGATGCCGCGCGGTGCAGATGCACGCGAAGGGGCCGGTTCGCCACCGCAGGGGGTGGCGAACCGGCCCATCCGGCCTTGCCTTACTCAGTCGCGCGCGGGCTCCACCGAGTCGACCTCGGCCGCCGTGCGGTCGAACCGGCCGTCCAGCCTGGAGACCAGCCCGGTGACCTGGCGGGCGATGTCGGGCGCGGTCAGTCCGATCTCGGCCAGCACCTCGGCGCGGGAGGCGTGGTCGAGGAAGCGCGGCGGGATGCCGAAGTCGCGCAGCGGGACGTCGACACCGGCGTCCCGCAGGGCCTGCGCGACCGTCGAGCCGACGCCGCCGACGCGGGAGTTGTCCTCGACGGTGACGACCACGCGGTGCCGCTCGGCGAGCGGGGCCATGGCCTCGTCGACGGGCTTGACCCAGCGCGGGTCGACGACGGTGGTGGAGATGCCCTGCTTGTCGAGGAGGGACGCGATCTCCAGGCACATGGGCGCCAGCGCGCCCACCGAGACGAGCAGCACGTCGGGCGTGTCCGTGCCCGGCTCGCGCAGCACGTCCATGCCTCCCACCCGTCCCACGGCGGGTACGGCGGGGCCGACGGCGCCCTTGGAGAAGCGGACCACGGTCGGCGCGTCCGTGACGTCGACGGCCTCGCGCAGCTGGGCCCGGACCTGGTCGGCGTCACGCGGCGCGGCCAGCCGCAGGCCGGGCACCACCTGGAGGATCGACATGTCCCACATGCCGTTGTGGGAGGCGCCGTCGGTGCCGGTGATGCCGGCCCGGTCCAGTACGAACGTCACCCCGCACTTGTGGAGGGCGACATCCATGAGGACCTGGTCGAAGGCACGGTTGAGGAAGGTGGCGTACACCGCGAACACCGGGTGCAGCCCGCCCGTGGCGAGGCCGGCCGCGGAGACGGCGCCGTGCTGCTCGGCGATGCCGACGTCGTAGACCCGCTCCGGGAAGGCCCTGGCGAACTTGTCGAGCCCGACCGGCTGCAGCATGGCCGCCGTGATGGCGACGACGTCCTCCCGCTCCTTGCCGAGCTTGACCATCTCCTCGCCGAAGACGGACGTCCAGTCGGCGCCGGAGGAGGCGATCGGCAGGCCCGTGTCGGGGTGGATCTTGCCGACGGCGTGGAAGCGGTCGGCCTCGTCCTGGAGGGCGGGCTGGTAGCCGCGGCCCTTCTCGGTGAGGCAGTGCACGATGACCGGGCCGCCGAAGCGCTTGGCGCGGGCCAGCGCGGACTCCATGGCCTCGATGTCGTGGCCGTCGATGGGGCCGACGTACTTCAGGCCGAGGTCCTCGAACATGCCCTGGGGCGCGATGAAGTCCTTGAGGCCCTTCTTGGCACCGTGGAGCGTCTCGTAGAGCGGCCTGCCCACGACGGGGGTCCGCTCCAGCACCTCCCTGGTGCGGGCGAGGAACCGCTCGTACCCGTCCGTGGTCCGCAGCGTCGCCAGATGGTTGGCGAGGCCGCCGATGGTCGGGGCGTAGGACCGTTCGTTGTCGTTGACGACGATGACCAGCGGGCGGTCCTTGGCGTCGGCGATGTTGTTGAGCGCCTCCCAGGCCATACCGCCGGTGAGAGCGCCGTCACCGATCACGGCGACCACGTGGTCGCCGCGTTTCAGCACCTGGTTGGCCTTCGCGAGACCGTCGGCCCAGCCGAGGACCGTGGACGCGTGCGAGTTCTCGATGACGTCGTGCTCGGACTCGGCCTGCGAGGGGTAGCCGGACAGGCCGCCCTTCATCTTCAGCTTGGAGAAGTCCTGACGGCCGGTGAGCAGCTTGTGGACGTAGGACTGGTGGCCGGTGTCCCAGAGCACCCTGTCCTTGGGCGATTCGAAGACCCGGTGCAGGGCGATGGTCAGCTCCACCACACCGAGGTTGGGGCCGAGGTGGCCGCCGGTCTTGGAGACGGCGTCGACGAGGAAGGTCCGGATCTCCTCTGCCAGCTGGTCCAGCTGCTCCAGGCTGAGCCGGTCCAGATCACGCGGTCCCCTGATGCGGGTCAGCAGCGGCACCCGTGCCTCCTTGCAGTAGAGCTGTTCGAGCTGTTGCCGGGCTTGTCGAGTCTAATGTTCCGCCTTTGCGCCCGGCGCCCGGGCGGTGCGTCATACGTCACGCGATCGGCTGTACCCAAGATGTGCCTGTCCTACGACACACCTGTTGCCCGGTACCCATTCGGCACCGGGCAACAGTCACGCCCTCAGGGGCGCGGGGAACTGCGCGACCAGCTGCGTCTAGGCGCGTCCAGCGGCCTTCTGACTCTTACGAGAGACGGAGTCGATAACGACCGCACCCAACAGCACCGCACCGGTGATCATGTACTGGATCGACGTGTTCATGTTCAGCAGATCCAGACCGGTCTGGATCGACTGGATCACCAGCATGCCGAGCAGCGCCGACCACACGGTTCCGCGCCCACCGAAGAGGCTCGTACCGCCGATGACCGCCGCCGCGATCGCCAGCATCAGCGTGTTGCCGCCACCGGCGTTCAGCGTCGCACTGGCCGTCTGCCCCGCGAAGAACATGCCACCGACCGCCGCGAACCCACCGGCGATGGCGAACACGGTGATCCGGATCATCGGCACGTTGATACCGGCACGGCGAGCCGCCTCGATGCCGCCGCCGACCGCGAAGACCTTACGGCCGTACGTGGTGCGCCGCAGCACGAAGTCGACGATCACCAGCGCCGCGAGGAAGATCACCAGCGCGTTGGAGACACCCGAGGCGTTGTTCAGCACGGCCGCAGCGAGGAAGGACGCCACGGCGAGCAGCCCGACCCGCAGCAGGATCTCGCTGGTGGGCCGGAACGGCACCCCCGCGGCACGGCGGCGGCGCTGCTCGGTGAACGAGCCCACGGCCATGGACGTCACACCGAGGCCGGCCAGCACGTAGGCGCCGATGATGGCCTGGTCCATGAAGAAGGAGTTCTGGCCGAGCAGGTGCACCGGGCCGGAGTCGGACGGGATGTTGATGGTGCCGCTCGAGCCGAGCAGCCACAGCATCAGACCGTTCCAGCCGAGGAAGCCGGCGAGTGTCACCACGAACGCCGGCACGCCGATTTTCGCGAAGAACCAGCCGTGCAGCGCACCGATGCCGATGCCCGTCAGGATGGTCAGGAACAGGGACAGCCAACCGTTCATGGTGTGGTCGACCACGAACACCGCGAACAGTGTGGACGCCAGACCGCTGACCGAGCCGACGGACAGGTCGATCTCGCCGAGCAGCAGCACGAACACCAGGCCGATGGCGATCATGCCGGTGGCGGAGAGGAAGTAGCTGATGTTCGACAGGTTGTCGGCGCTGAGGAAGCGGTCGTTCTTCAGCTGGAAGATCGTCCAGATGACGATCAGTCCGATGACGACCGGCAGCGAGCCCAGCTCACCGCCCTTCGTCTTGCGCTTGAACTCGGTCCAGTAGCCCTTGAAGCCCTCTTCGCGGACCAGCAGACGCGGGTCGACGACGGCCACCGCGGCGGCCGTGGGATCGTCGGCGGGGGCCACGGTGGACTGGGTCTCCACCACGCCTTCCGTCTTCTCGACCTTGGACGTGTCGCTCACTGTGCCGCCTCCGTGCTGTGCCGCCCCGCACGGCGGGTCACGGCGTTGTCCGTGGCACCGGTGATCGCGGCGATGATCTCTTCGTGGCTGGTGTCCTTCACGGAGAAGGCACCGTTGTTCCTGCCCAGGCGCAGGACGTGGACCATGTCCGCGACCGCCTTCACATCGGCCATGTTGTGGCTGATGAGGATGACGCCGAGGTCGCGCTCGCGCAGCCGCTCGACCAGGTCGAGGACCTGCGCGGTCTGTTCGACGCCGAGGGCGGCGGTGGGCTCGTCGAGGATGACGACCTTGGGGTCGCCGATCAGCGCACGGGCGATGGCGACGACCTGACGCTGACCACCGGAGAGGCTCGCGATCGGGATGCGTACGCTCGGGATGCGGATGGAGAGCGTGCTCAGCAGTTCGCGCGCGTTCTTCTCCATCGTCACCTCGTCGATGACGCCGTGGTGCAGCAGTTCACGTCCGAGGTAGAGGTTGCCGACCACGTCGAGGTTGTCGCACAGGGCGAGGTCCTGGTAGACGGTCGCGACGCCGAGTCCCTGTGCGTCGTGCGGCTTGTTGATGCTGACCGGGTTGCCCTGCCACTCGATGACGCCCTCATCGATGGGGTGGACACCCGCGATCGTCTTGACCAGGGTTGACTTTCCTGCGCCGTTGTCGCCCACCAGGGCGACCACTTCTCCGGCGTGGACCTCCAGATCGACATCGGTGAGTGCCTGGACCGCACCGAATCGCTTGGAGACTCCGCGCAACGCCAACACGGGCGTAGCGGACACGTGAACCATCTCCTTCGCCGCCTGACCGGCGGGGTCCCGCGCTTGGGGTAGGGCGCGGAGGGATGTGCGAAACGCACAAGGTTTACAGGATGAACATGCGTGAAGCCGCTGCGCTTGGCAACGGTTCCGTCCGACGCCCGCCCCGGCAGCGGGGTCTGAGGGCCAGGGCGGGCGTCGGACGTGTCTCGCGGGACCGCTCGGCGGTCGTGAAACCCGGGTCCCCGGCTCGGGACCCGAGTCTCTGCCCGGAGTTCGAGTGGCCGCTCGGGCGAGCGGCCACTCGGGGCGCGTGCCTACTCGAGGCCGGCGTCCTTGCAGGCCTTGGCGTACGCGGCCGTGCAGATCTCCTGGACGGTGTAGAGCTTGTCCTTGATCACCGTGTCGTTGATGTTGTCCTTGGTGACCGACACCGGGGTCAGCAGCTGCGAGGGCACCTTGTCGCCGGAGCCGCTGGTCAGCGTCTCGGTGGCGAGGTCGTCGATGCTCTTGCCCTCGAGCAGGTTGACCGCGAGCTGGGCGGCGGCGTCCGCCTCCGGCTTGAAGGCCTTGTAGACGGTGCTGGACTGGGTGCCCGCGACGATGCGCTGGATACCCGCGAGCTCCGCGTCCTGACCGGTCAGCGGGATGCCGCTGACGCCGGCGCCCTTGAGGGTGTTCGCGATACCACCGGCCATGCCGTCGTTGGCGGCGTAGACGCCCGCGATGTTCTTGGCGCCCAGCTGGGTGATGGCCGCGGACATCTTCTGGGCGGCGACGGTGTCCTTCCAGAGGCCGGACTGCTCGTAGGCGATGTCGACCTTGCCGTCGAGGGCCTTGTGCGCGCCCTCCTTGAACTGACCGGCGTTCGGGTCGGCGTCGTCACCGTTGATCATGACGACCTTCGACTTGGTGGTCGCCTTGTCGCCGAGCGCGTCGATCAGCGCCTGGCCCTGGAGCTCACCGACCTTGACGTTGTCGAAGGAGACGTACGCGGAGACCGGGCCCTGGGCGAGGCGGTCGTACGCGATGACCTTGA
Source organism: Streptomyces dysideae (assembly GCF_001514305.1). Taxonomy (GTDB): domain Bacteria; phylum Actinomycetota; class Actinomycetes; order Streptomycetales; family Streptomycetaceae; genus Streptomyces; species Streptomyces dysideae. Next base: position 112,063 of record NZ_KQ949080.1, on the reverse strand, counting down.
TGCCCTTGTCGACCGCGGACTGGATCGAGGACTTGATGGCGGCGGAGTCCTGGGCGCTGATCACGAGGACCTTGACGCCCTTGGTGATCATGCTGCTGACCTGCTGGGCCTGCTTGCCCGCGTCACCCGCGGCGTTCGCGTACTCGACCGTGCAGTCGTCGCACAGGTCCTTGACCTTGGCCTCGAAGAACGGGCGGTCGAACTTCGCGTACCGCTCGGTGACGCTGTCGGGCAGCAGCAGACCGATGGTCTTGCTGTCGCCCGCGTTACCGCCGTCGGAGTCGTCGTCGCCGGCCTTGCCACAGGCGGCCGCGGTGAGTGCCAGCGAAACCGCGGCGGTGCCGATCACGACTCTACGCATCGATGCGTTCATTGGGGGTGTGCCTCCCTGACAGGGCCGCAACGCTGCGGCCGAGGTGGCTGGAAGTCAACTCGGCCACACGTGCGACGTCAAGAAGTAAATCCTTAACGGCTTGGCAACGGTGCCTTCCGTTCTCTAAGTGAAGGCAGGCGTGGCCGCATGCAGCGTGCTGTCCAAAAGGGTTGAATCACCCATCTCGCTGAGCGCGAGAGCGAGTGCTCCGAGAACCTCCGCACGACCTCCAAGTGCCCCCGGGAGAACGGAGAGTTGACGTGCCGCACTGGGGATTGCGTAGCGGCCGACGGACTCTCTTATCGGGCCGAGCACCAGCTCACCGGCCTCGGCGAGATCACCGCCCAGGACCACTCTGCTCGGGTTCAGGAGATTGCAGAGATTCGCGACTCCACTGCCGATATGTCGGCCGACGTCGGCGATCACCCGACGGCAGCCCGGGTCTCCGTCCCTGGCCAGCCGCACGACGCCCTCCATGGTCAGGTCGGTGCCGTGAGTGGACTGGAGGAGCGGAAGCACATAGCGCGCGGCCGCGAAGGTCTCCAGGCAGCCCCGGTTTCCGCAGCGGCAGACAGGGCCGGACTCATCAAGAGTAATGTGACCGATTTCTCCCGCTGTGCCACCCGGGCCCCGGTAGATCCTGCCGCTGATGACCAGCCCGGCGCCGACACCGCTGGCGACCTTGATGTACGCCAGGTCTCGCACCCCCCGGCCACTGCCCCAGACCAGCTCGCCGAGGGCGCCGAGGTTGGCGTCGTTGTCGACGTGCACGGGCACGCCGAGACGGGCGCGCAGCTCCTCGGCGGGCCGGGTGCCCGTCCAGCCGGGCAGGATGGCGGTCGAACCCAGCGTCCCGGACTCGACGTCGATCGGTCCCGGCACGCCGACACCGACGCCCGCGATCTTGGAGCGGTCGACTCCGGTGGCCGCAATCAGCCGGTTGACCAGCTCTTCCGCCCGGTCGAAGCCCTGCGTGGAGGAGGCGTCGACGTCCAGCGGCTCGGACTCCTCGGCCAGCACCTGGTGGGCGAGGTTCCCGACCGCGACGCGCAAATGGGTGTGGCCGAAGTCGACGCCGATGACGATGCCGGCGTCCCCGCTGAGGGAGACGCTGCGGGCCCGGCGGCCGCCCGCCGATGTGGGCGTGACCTCGACGGTTCCGCCGTCCTTGAGCTCGCGGACGATGTTGGAGACCGTCGCGGCGGACAGACCGGTGGTCCTCGCGATCTCCGCCTGGGTGAGGGACCCGGCCAGCCGTACGGCCCGGACGACCCGTTCCAGGTTGGCTCGGTGCAGTGACGACTGCGACCCCGGAGTCTCCACGACGACCTCCTGCGCGCGGGACCGCTTCAATGAGGCCCCGTCCATGTCCAACTAGTGAACTCTAAGCTGAGCCGTTCGGGCCGCCTCCCGTCAAGAGGTTGAACCGGATCCGGGAATGTGCACGCATGCCTCGCCGGGCCGTCCCGCAGGGGGAGACGGCCCGGCGTCGGACGGTCGCGGGGGCTACTTCAGGGCGCCGGCCGTGAGGCCCGCCTGCACCTGCCGCTGGAAGACGAAGTAGACGATCAGCACCGGCAGCATCGCGATCATCATGCCGGCCATCAGGGCGCCCCAGTCGTTCTCGTAGCCCTGCTGGAGGGCGATCATCGCCAGGCCCTGGGTGAGCACGTACTTGTCCTCCTCCTGGTTGAGCACCATCGGCAGCAGGTACTGGTTCCACTGCCCCAGGAAGTTGAAGATGCCGATGCTGATCAGGCCCGGCTTGGCCATCGGCAGCATCACCTGGAAGAACGTTCGCGTGTGCGACGCCCCGTCGATCAGCGCGGCCTCCGCCACCGACGTCGGCAGCGTGCGGAAGAACGCGGTCATGAAGAAGACCGTGAACGGCAGCGAGTAGGCGATGTAGACCAGGATCAGTCCGTGGTACGTCGCCAGCAGCGAGCTGCCCGGGAAGTCCCGCAGTACGAAGAACAGCGGGATGACCAGCATGAACACCGGGAAGGACATGCCGGCCACGAACAGGTAGTAGATGAACCGGTTGCCCGGGAAGGTGAACCGGGCCAGCACGTACGCGGCCATCGAACCCAGCACCATGGTGCCGACCACCGAACCGCCCACCACGATCGCGGTGTTGAGGAAGTACTGGCCCATGTTCGCCTTGTTCCAGGCGTTGGCCCAGTTCTCGAAGTGCAACGAGGTCGGCAGGCCCCACGGGTCCGACAGGATGCCGTTGCTCGTCTTGAACGAGCTCCACAGCACCCACAGCAGCGGTACGCCGACCATCAGCGCCCACACGACGAGCATGCCGTGCGAGAAGACGTGCAGTACGCCGCCCTCGGAGCTGCGGCCGTCGGTCGGGCCGAGCTTCCTGGTGACGCCGCCGGGACCCGGTTCGTCCGTCTTGGCGACCGTGCCCGTGTTGGTGTCCGTCGTCATGTCGCCCGTACCTACCCCTAGAACTCGATCCGCTCACGCCGCGCAAAACGCATCGTGAGCACTGCGAACGTCATGGTGACGATGAGCATCGCGATCCCCATCGCGGACGCGTAGCCGAACTGGCTGTCACGGAACGCCGTCAGGTACAGGCGCAGCGGCATGACGTCCGTGGCGCCGTCGGGGCCGCCCATGTTGACCGACATGATCTGCACCAGGGCGAAGCCGTCGAGGGCGATGATGCCCATGTACACCCAGCCGGTCTGCACGGTGTCCCACAGCAGCGGCAGGGTGATCCGGAAGAAGGTGTGGAAGCGGCCGGCGCCGTCGAGCAGCGCGGCCTCGTAGATGTCCCGCGGGATGGACGCCATCGCCGCCGAGAACAGCACGACGTAGAACCCGACGTGGGACCAGATCATCACCGCCATGATGCACAGCAGGGCGAGGCTCTTCTCGCCCAGCCAGGCGTTCTGCAGGCTGTCCAGACCGACCGCGCCGAGCAGGGAGTTGAGCATGCCGTCGTTCGGGTCCGGGTTGTAGATGTTGAACCAGATGACGGCGATGATCGTGATGGAGATGACCTGCGGGAAGAAGAAGACGAAACGGTAGAACTTCGAACCGGCGACACCGGTGATGACCTCGTTCTTACGCCGCTTTCCGCCGACGTTGAGCATGAAGGCGAAGAACAGACCGAGCGCGAGCGTCACGATCGGCACCGCGATCAGCAGGTAGACGTTGTGCCGCAGCGCGTTCCAGAAGTCCTCGTTGTTCCACAGTCTTTCGAAGTTCTCGAATCCGACGAACTTCGCCGTGCCGACGAGCCCCGACCAGTCGGTCAGCGAGATCTGGAACGCCTGGACGAACGGCGAGATCACGAAGATCGCGTAAACGATCACTGGCAGGGCCAGGAAGCCCACGATGAATCGGTATTTGCCGTGTTGCATGGTGCTTCCCGGCCCTTCCCCTCAGTCGTCCCGCCTGGCCTACTTCTCGCGCTTGAATTTCTTGACGGAGTCGTCCTTGGCGACGGCGTCGGCGTATTCCTGCGTCTTCTTGATCCAGTCCGCCGCCTTCATCTCACCGGTGAGCAGCTGCCCGGTGAGGCCGCCGATCTTCTCGTCCGTGAGCGAGGGGTACCACTCCTGGAGCTGGAGGCTGATGATGTTGTCCCCGGCCTCCTTGAACGCCGTGCTCGCCGAGGCCAGGCCCGGCGAGAGAGTCATGCCCTCGGTGGCGTCGACGACACAGGTCAGCGACTTCACCAGCTTGGCGAAGTTCTGCGCGTGCTTCTTGGAGAGCATGATGCGCAGCATCTCCATGCCGCCGGCCGGGTTCTTGCCCTTGCTCGCCACGATGTACGGCTCGCTGGGCTCGGCGCGCAGGGTGCCGTGTGGCATCCCGTCGCCGCCGGAGCCGTCGAAGAGGGCGCCGACGGACATCGCGAAGTCCTTGGGCGTGGTCGGGGCAGCCTCGTTCTCCACCCAGGAACCGTTGGGGATGAAGATCGCCTTGCCCTTGTTCCAGGCGGTCTGCGACTGAATGTGCGTCAGGCCCTGGCTGCCCTCCAGGAAGTACTTCTTGGCGGCCAGCTCCTCGTAGTGCTCGACGACCTGCTTCACGGCGTCGTTGCTGGTCCAGGCCTTGGGCTCCAGGTTGTCGATGGCGATCCAGCCGTCCATGCCGCCGATCTTGGCGATCTGGGCGAACAGGTTGAAGTGGACGTAGTACGGATACTTTCCGGCGTACGTCCAGGGCGCGATGCCCTTCTTCTTGATCTCGCCGCAGAGCGTGACCATCTCGTCGAGGGTCTTCGGGTACTGCCAGCCGTTGTCGTCGAGGGCCTTCTGCGAGTACCAGGTGCCGTAGATCGTGAAGGCGTAGTAGAGCACGTCGAAGGTGTCGCCGTGCTTGCCCTTCTCGATGGTGCTCGGGTGGATGACGTCCGAGATCTTCTTGTCGGCGTCGTCCATCGAGGGCGCGTCGAGCAGCGCCTGGAGGTCCTGGAGCTGGCCCTGCGTGGACAGCTTGTTCATGTCGAGGTGGTCGGCGCCGGAGTTGTCGATGACGTCCGGCGGGTTGCCGCCCGCGAAGCGCGGGGTCAGCTTGGGGCCGACCTGCTGGGTGCCGGTGTGCTTGACCTGGGCGCCGTACTTCGCCTTGTAATCGGCCTCCGCGTCCTTGGCGTACTGGTCGCCGAGGCCGCCCTTGAAGATGAACGCCTCCAGGGCCGCGCCCTTCTCCACGCCGAGGGGGTTGGTGGCGGACTTCGGCCCGCCGGGCGCCTTGCTCGCGTCGTCGTCGCCGCCCCCGCCGCCCGTGGCGCACGCGGAGAGAAAACTCATCGTGGGTACGGAGATCAGACCGAGCGCGACGGACCGCTTGATCAGATCGCGGCGGCCGACACCTGCGGATTCCTTGTTCACGGTGGTGCCGGTGTGCTCGGGGTTCTCGGGGTTCTCGGGGTTCTCGGCGGAAGTGGATCCCATGCTCAAGTCCTCGCCTTCTCCAGGACTCAGGCGGTGAACCGGATCCTCCCCGGCACCGCGATCGGGTCAAGCTGGGTCGTGCAGGAAGTGCGGGTCGTACGGATCGGGTGAATCGCCGACAGGTATAGTCCACTTCCCGCCAGGGGAGCAAGATCGAATGCAAGGTTGGCCATGGGTCTTTTCCGAGTTGAGACCTCGCGGAAATATGAGCGGCCTGTGTACGTCGGGACGGAAAAATGCTTGTCATTGCCCCCGAATGCCACAGCCAACACCCTTGACATCACTGGCCACTTGAGCAAGTAGTAGTCCTTGCGTATCGAAACTGACAACGTTGTCCCGTGCACAGGGAGGGTACCTGTTGATCCAGGGCAGAGCACGGCACGGACAGGGTTCACCTCCTCCTTCGAGGCCGACGATCCGGCACCCGACCGGCTCAGCACCGTCGACACGGCACCGGACGGGGGCAAGCGCGCGTCGGGCGTCGCCGGCGGCTTCAGCACCGGCATCCCCGGCAACGTCCGTTCCGGCTGGACGTCACGCGGAACAACGGCGCCGCCGGGATCCTCCAACTCGCCGACGTGCGGTTCTCGACCGGCGAGAGCGACGGCCCCGTCCCGCAGGACATGCTCTCGCTGGTCGACCCCGGCCCGAGCGGCTCCCCGACGGCGAAGGCGGGCGCCGGCTGCACCGGCAAGCGGGCGCTGCGGTACGCCGGACGTCATACGGCGGACGGGCGCGGGTACTCGTACAACAAGATCTAGGACGTGAACGTGGTCTTCACGGACGGCACGTACCTCAGCGAGCTCGGCGCGACCGACCAGCACGGCTTCGGGCTGTCACCGCGGGGACAGGGCGCGGCGAAGGTGCTGTACGTCAACCAGTGGACCTTCCGGTGTCCGGGCGCACCAAAGGCCGTGCCGTACACCTTGACGTCCTCGTCGGACCAGGCGAAGGCGCCGACCGGCTGGACCCTCCAGGGCAACGTGCGTTCACGGTGGGGTTGTCGGGTACGTACGCAAGGTACCGCCTGGTGCTGGGCGGCCCCGCCACGCTGTCGGAGGTCGAGTTGCTGTCCTGAGCCGGGCCATCCGAGGGAGGGGAAGTCGCGGGGATGATTGGTGGAAGACGGTTCGTGGGACTGCTCGTGTCAGCGGTCCTGGCGGTCGGCGCCCTGTTCGGCACGGCCGCGTCGGCCCAGGCGTACAGCCCGAATCCCAGCCTGAGCAAGTACTACTACGACACGGACGGCTGTCCGTGCAGCGGCGGAAATCTCACCGACCCGTTCGACGGTACGTCCTTCGCGTACGACGCCGGCGGGCTGGCCGTGAAGATGGAGATGTCCGACGCGGGCTGGTTCATCGGCAAGGTGGAGTTCCACCCGTACGACGAGAAGCTCTGGGTCTACGACACGCGGAACGACGGCGACTCGTACGTCGTCTCCGTCAGCTACACCTCGGGGGGCTCCTACCACTACGTCGGCATCTTCCAGCCCCCGGGCACCTCGGCGACCGTGGACCTCATGGTGGCGGACCTCGACATCCCCGAGGGCGCCTACGTGGACATCTCGGTCTACGACGACACGGAGCGTTCCGACCTGATCGGTGCCGCGCGTGGCACCGGCGCGGCGGTGGCCTGACGGTATGGAGACGGATCAGGCATGGCTGCCGACCGCCGCCTTCCGGGCGGTCGGCAGCCGGCACACGCTCGTCCACGGGACGGGACCGCTCGTGGACACGGTGCACCGCGAACTGGCCGCCGGGTGCGGCCGGTTCGGCGGGAGCGTCGTACGGGGCGCGGAGGGCGGCGGCTCGTGCGACCTGGTGCTCGAACTGGGCGGCGACGCGGAGGCTCTCGGCGATGAGGGATTCACATACGCGCGCGAGGTCGGGCGGACGACGGTCACCGCCGCCGGTCAACGAGGGCTGCTGTACGGGCTGTTCCATGTCGTCCGGCTCGGGGAGGAGGCGTTTCACGGCGAACGGGCCCAGGAGATCCACCGGCCGACGACGGCACTGCGGATGCTGGACCACTGGGACAACGTGGCCGTGCACCCGGTGATGGGCCAGGTGGAGCGGGGTTACGCGGGCGGGTCGCTGTTCTGGGCGGACGGCTGGGCGCGGGGCGACCTGGAACGGGTGCGGGCGTACGGCAGGCTGATCGCGGCCTGCGGCATCAACGCCGTGGCCGTGAACAACGTCAACGTGCACGAGACCGAGGCACACCTGCTCACGGACCGGATCGGTGAGGTCGCCGACATCGCGGGCGCGTTGCGGCCGTACGGCATCCGCACCCACCTCTCGGTCACCTTCGCCGCGCCGGTCGTGCTCGGTGGGCTGCCGACGGCCGATCCGCTGGACGAGGCGGTGCGGGCGTGGTGGGCCGGGGCGACGGCGCGGGTGTACGAGGCGATCCCCGACTTCGGCGGGTACGTGGTGAAGGCCGACTCGGAGGGCCGGCCCGGCCCGTTCGCGGACGGCCGCAGTCACGCGGACGGCGCGAACATGCTGGCCGCCGCGGTCGCCCCGCACGGCGGCACCGTGCACTGGCGGGCCTTCGTCTACGACCACCGCCAGGACTGGGGGGACCGTACGACGGACCGGGCGCGTGCCGCGTACGACCATTTCGTGCCGCTGGACGGGGAGTTCGCGCCGAACGCGGTGCTCCAGGTCAAGCACGGGCCGATGGACTTCCAGGTACGGGAGCCGGTCTCACCGCTGATCGGCGCGATGCCGGGCACCCGGCTCGCGGTGGAGGTGCAGGCCACGCAGGAGTACACCGGGCAGCAGCGGCATGTGTGCTGGCTGGGACCGATGTGGAGTGAGGTGCTGCGGTTCCGGCCTGAAGAGGGCGTCTCGGTAGGAGAATTGGCGCGGGGCGGACTGGTGGCCGTGTCCAACGTCGGCGACGACCCGTTCTGGACCGGGCATCCGCTGGGCCAGGCGAACCTGTACGCCTTCGGACGGCTGGCCTGGAATCCGGATGCGGATCCGGGTGCGGTTCTGGACGAATGGATCGGGCTCACCTTCCCCGAGGCGCCCGAGCGGTTGGTCGCCGGGCTGCACGACGTGCTCGACGGGTCGTGGCGGACGTACGAGAAGTACACGGCTCCGCTCGGCGTGGGATGGATGGTGCAGCCGGGGCACCACTACGGGCCGAGCGTGGACGGCTACGAGTACAGCCCGTGGGGCACCTACCACTTCGCCGACCGGGACGGGATCGGCGTCGACCGGAGCGCGGCGACCGGCACGGGGTACGCGGCGCAGTACGCCAAGCCGTGGGCCGAGTTGTACGAGTCGCCGGAGACGTGCCCCGACGAGCTGCTGCTGTTCTTCCACCACGTGTCCTACGGGCATGTGCTGAAGAGCGGGAAGACGGTGATCCAGCACATCTACGACACGCACTTCGAGGGTGTCGAGGAGGTGGAGGAGGCCCGGGAGGTGTGGGCCTCGCTCGCCGGGCTCGTGGTCCCGGCGCGCCACGCGCGGGTGACGGAACTGTTCGAGGAACAGCTCCGCAGTGCCCGCGAGTGGCGCGATCAGATCAACAGCTACTTCTTCCGGAAGTCGGGTGTGCCCGACGCACATGGGCGCCGAATCTACTGAATCCGCAGGATCGCTGTGCCGAGCGGGTCGAGGGTCAGGGGTTCGCCCTCCTCGACCCGTTTGCCGGTGAGGAGGTCGGTGGCGGGGGCGTGGGCGGTCAGGCGGGCCGGCTCGGCGGCGTGGTTGAGGAGGAAGAGGAGACGGGTGCCGTCGGCGGTGACGCGGGTCGCGGTCTCCAGGCCCGTGTGCTCGGCGTACGGGCCGGTCAGGCCGTGGCGGGCCAGGACGCGGCGTACCACCTGGTCGACGCCGGGTTGGTCGAGTGCGGTGGCGACGTACCAGCCCTCCCCGGCACCGAAGCGGTTGCGGGTCACGGCGGGGGTTCCCGCGTAGAAGTCGGCGCCGTATGTGGCGACCGGCTCGGCGCCCTGCGGCAGCACGATCTCGAACACGAGCCGGGCCTGAGCCGACAGCTCGGGGACGGGCTGGACGAACTCCGGCGGGCGGGCGTCCCATTCGTCGACGCGGACGCCCATGAGGGGAGCGAGGGGGCCGGGGATGTCGGTGAGGAAGGCGCGGTCGTGTGCGTCGACGCGTCCGGAGAGGAAGGTCGTGAGGACGCTGCCACCGCCTGCGGCCACGGCTTCGAGCCGCTCGGCCAGGTCGCCCTTCACCATGTGCAGGGCGGGGGCGAGGACCACGTCGTACGGGGTGAGGTCGGCGGTCTGCGGGACGACGTCGATGTCGGCGCCTGCCTCGCGGGCGGCGCGGTAGTAGGCGTGGACGGTGTCCTGGTACCTGACCAGCCGGGAGGGGCCGTCGGAGATCTCCAGGGCCCACCAGCTGTCCCAGTCGAAGAGGAGGGCGGTACGGGCGGGGGTGCGGGCGCCGAGGGTCGTGTCGCCGAGCAGCGTCAACTCCCGCCCGATGTCGGCTACTTCGCGGAAGACCCGGGTGTCGTCGCGGCCCGCGTGGCCGATGACCGCGCCGTGGTACTTCTCGCAGGCGCCGCGTGCGGCGCGCATCTGGAAGTAGAGGGCGGCGTCGGCGCCGTGGGCGATGGCCTGGAAGGTGGCGAGGCGGAGTTCGCCGGGTCGGCGGAGCGGGTTGACGTCACGGCAGGCGGTGGTGGACGGGGTCTGCTCCATCAGCCAGAAGGGGGCGCCGTCCTTCAGGCCGCGCATCAGGTCGTGGGCCAGGGCGGGCCAGGTGGGCGGGGCGTCGAGGGGCGGGTAGCTGTCCCAGGAGGCGAAGTCGAGGTGGGGCGCCCAGCGGTGGTAGTCGAGCGGGTGAAACATGCCCATGAAGTTGGTGGTGACGGGCGTGTCGGGGTCATGGGCGCGGATCACCTCCTTCTCGGCGAGGAAACAGCCGAGCAGTGCGTCGGTGGTGAAGCGGAAGTAGTCGAGGGTGATGCCCTGGAAGGCGGTGTGGTCGGGGCCGCGCCAGTGTTCGGTGAGGGCGTTCGGGGGCTCGATCTCGTCCCAGTCGGTGTAGCGGTGCGACCAGAAGGTGCTCCACCAGGCGTCGTTGAGGGCGTCGAGGGTGCCGTGGCGGTCCCTGAGCCATTCCCGGAACGCGTCCGCGCACAGGTCGCAGTAACAGACGCCGCCGTACTCGTTGTTGATGTGCCAGGCGAGCAACGCCCGGTGTTCGGCGTAGCGTTCGGCGAGTCGGGCGGCCATCGCCGTGGCGTGGCTGCGGTACGCCGGTGAGCTGGGGCAGAAGTTGTGGCGCTGGCCGTAGCGGTGGCGGCGGCCCTCGAAGTCGGTGCGGTTGACGTCGGGGTGCCGTTTGGCGAGCCAGGGCGGGAGGGCTGCCGTGCCGGTGGCGAGGCAGACCTGGCGGCCCTCGGCGGCGGCGCGGTCGAGGATGCGGTCCAGGACGCTGAAGTCGTAGGTGTCCGGGGCGGGTTGGGTGAGGGACCAGGAGAAGACGCCGACGGTGAGCGTGTCGATGCCGGCCTGGGTGAACAGACGGTGGTCCTCGTCCCAGACCGGCTCCGGCCACTGCTCGGGGTTGTAGTCACCGCCGTACGGGATCCTGGGCGTGCGAGGCGGGGTCATGCGGTGAAGTCCTCCTGGGTCTCGGCGATCACCGGGCGGCTGCTGTGCAGCAGGGAGAGCAGCAGTGGGGCGGCCAGCAGGGCGGGCAGGGCCTCGGTCAGCAGGGCGGTCATTCCGCCGGCCAGCACGAGCAGCGAACCGGCGGCGAGGGTGGCGCGGCCGCGCCGGACGAGGAAGTACGCGGCGAGGCGGGCGGTGTCACGCGTACGGAAGGTGAAGAGCGAGCACAGCACGAGCGCGTGCGCACCCCAGAGAAGCGAGCCGAGGCCGATGAGCACGAGCAGCACCGCCCACCAGCCGGGCAGGCCGGTGGCGGAGAAGTGGCTGAGCGTGAAGGCGACGATGGTCAGCCAGCCGAGCAACGGCACCCAAAGCCGCAGCGAGGGAAAGGCGTTGAGCCGCCAACCCCGGCAGTAGGTGCGGGCCGGGTGGAGGTCGGTGAGGTCGCGGCTGCGGTGGCGGAGTGCGTAGACGGCGGCGGAGAGGGCCGGGCCGAGCGGGAGGAGGCATACGGCGGCGAGGGGCAGGTTGGACGGGTCGGGCCCCAGCAGGAAGAGCCCGGCCAGCCCTGGCGAAGCAGCGGCCAACAGCAGGACCTCGACAGTGACGAGGGTGTGGATCAGGGCCGCGGCACGGGAGAGGGGCCCGGCGCCGAAGACGGCGGGAGACGCGGACGCGCTCACCCTGGCGCCTCCCTTCCGAGCAGCCGCCCCTCGTCCGCCCACGGCGGCGCCTCCTCCTCGACCGGGCTGAGTTCGACAAGGGTGACCTCATGGCGGGCGAGCGTCAGATCCAGGTCCACCCGGCCCTCCTCTACCGGCAGGCGCAGGTGGTGGCGGGCGGGCTCAGCAGCCTCGTGCAGTACGTCGAGTTGGTGTGGGCGGGGTGAGCGGGGGCTGCCCATGCGCTGCCAGGCTGTACGGGCGTTGCCGTGCTCCTCGTCGGCGGATGAGCGTCGTACGAACGCCGCCCCCGAGGCAATCGGGACGGACAGGCGCAGGCGATGCCGTTCGGGCCCGGAGGGCTCGCCGGTCGGGTCGACGGGGGCCCAGGCGAGGACGGTGACCCGGCCGTCGGGGTGCCGGGTGACCAGGTGGTCGTCGGCGCGGGAGAGGAGGTCCGGGCCCATGCGTGCCATGAAGGCGTACAGGTGGTAGGTGGGCTTCTTCACCTGGCGGTGGGTGAGCAGGCCGAAGCCGCCGTGGAAGAGGGCGGTGGGCACGCCGGCCTCCTCGAACATGTCGCTGAACGTCCAGTACGAGAAGGAGTCGGCGTGATCCCCGCCGTACGCGAGGACGGGTGCGAGGTACGCGGCGTGGAAGGCGGTGTCGTGGACCGGGTTGTCGGGCCGGTAGGAGGAGTTGAACTCCGTTATATGGAGGGGAAGTTCGGCCAATTTGCTGCCCTTCAGACGGGCCCGCGCCGCCGCGAACTGGTCCAGCAGGGCGCTCGCCGGCGCCAGCGTCTGGTGCACGCCGAACGGCACATGCTGGGCAGGACCCGAGGTGTACGCGTGCTTGGACACGAAGTCCACCGGCACCCCCCGCCGCTCCGCGAACTCGGCGAACCGCTCCAGCCACTCGTCCGCGCCCGGCGAGATCGCCGGACCGCCGACCTGCAACGACGCGTCCACCTCCTTGACCGCGCCCGCCGTCACCTCGTACAGCCGGTGATACGCCGCCTCGTCCGCGCCCTCCCAGAAGTCGGCCAGGTTGGGCTCGTTCCACACCTCGACGGGCCAGGTGCGCACCTCGTCGAGGCCGTACCGGTCGATCAGGTGAGCCATGGTCGACCGGACGAGGTCCGCCCACTCCTGGTGCGAGCGGGGCGGCGTGACATTGCCCCGCCACCAGAAGACCGTCCGCTCCCCCGACGCCAACTCCGTCGGCATGAAGCCCAGTTCGAGGAAGGGGCGGATGCCGAGCGCCAGATACGCGTCCACGACCTGGTCGACGTACGTGAAGGAGTGCTGGACGCGCCGCTCGCCCTGCCAGTCGTACGGCCGGTACACCCCCATGCCGTCGCTGAGCAGCCCGTGCCCACGGATGTACCGGAAGCCGATCTCACGTTGGAGCAGGGCGAGGGAGTCCTGGTAGTCGCGGCGCAGGGCGAGTTCGACGCGGCCCGTGCCGACGCAGGCACGCCAGGCGTCCGAGAGGCGGCCGGTCGGCGCGTCGGGGACGCGGATCACCCGTTCTCCTTCTTGAAGCGCTCGTACGCCTTGTTGTGCAGGTCGACAAGCCGGTCCATGTTCTTGGCCTTCAACTCGGAGACGTACGCGTCCCATTCGGACAGCCGACGCTTGCCGAGGGCGAACTTGAGCATGTTCTGGGTGACGTGGTCCCGGAGCGGGGTGTCCCAGAGGGAGGCCTGTTCCTGTTCCACGGACTGGAGGGGGTGGGCCGGGGCGATGGGCAGTTGGCTGCGCTGGGCCATCGCGGCCTGGAACTTCTTCTCGTCCGGGCTGAAGGACGAGGACACCAGGGCCCAGCTGCCGCCGTAGGTGAAGACGCCGTTGAAGAAGCCGTAGTCCTTCTGGAGGTCCTTGGGTGCCTCCGGGTCGGAGCCCATGAGGGTGATGCCGTCGGCGAGCTCGTACTGGCCGCCGGACTCGGTGTAAGTGACGCCCTTGACGCCCCACTTGGAGAATTCCTGGCCCTCGTCGGAGTACCACAGCCAGTCCACGAACTGCATCATCGCGACGAAGTTCGCGCTCTTCAGCGCCTCGCTGGAGATCATGACGCCGTTCTCCAGGCGGGAACCGCCCAGGACCACGGGCCCCGCCGGGCCGAGCGGCACCGGCACCATCTCGATCTTCGCGCCCTTGACCTGCTTCTCCAGGTTGTAGCGGTAGTTCTGCACCAGCTCCTGCGGGTTGGCGCTGATCGCGAAGGTCTTCTCACCCAGCAGCTTCTGGATCGCGTCGTCGTCGGTCTGGGTGAAGCTCTCCGGGTCCATCAGCTTCTCGGCGACCAGTTTTCTCAGGTACTCGATGACCTGGCGGTAGCCGTCCGTCGCGCCGGTGAAGACGAACTTCTTCCCCTTCGGGTCCCAGCTGATGTTCTCGTACGTCCAGCCGGCCCGGACGCCGAACGCCTGGCCGAGGTAGCTGTGCAGGGCGCCGACCGGGAACGTGGTGTTGGTGCTCCAGCGGTCGGAGAAGGGGTAGCGATCGGGGTACTCCGCCTTGATCGCCTTGAAGACGTCGTACACCTCGTCCCAGGTGGTGGGCAGGCTCAGGCCGAGCTTGTCGAGGACGTCCGTGCGCAGGGCCAGCGAATAGCCGGGCTTGGGCTTCTCGTGCAGGCCGGGCAGCAGGTAGTACTTCCCGTCGGACTGGCGGATGGAGTCGAGTTCGGGCTCCATGGCCCACTTCTTCACCTTGGCCCGGAAGTTGGGCATCAGATCCACGTACTCGCTGACCGGAAGGATCGCTCCCGACGACACGAACGCGACCTCGGAGGGGTGGTACGTCTTGGGGATCAGGAACGGGGCGTCGCCCGCGCCGATCATGACGCTGCGCTTCTTCTCGTAGTCGCTGAGCGGGACGCCGATGGGCTCCAGGGTGACGCCGGTGCGCTTGGTGAGCTCCTTCCAGAACAGCCAGCTGTTCTTCATCGGATACACCGGGTTGTTGTTGTGCAGCATCGGGAACGAGAGCGGCTTGGCGGCCTTGAACTGCTGGCCGGCGCGGTAGTTCTTCATCGCGCCGTTCTGCTTCTTGGAGAGGTCCTTGGCGTCCCCTCCGTCCTCGCCGCTGCCGCAGCCGGTGAGGGTGGCGAGGCCGATGAAACCCGCTGCGGCGAGAACCTGGCGCCGCGACAGCTGCCCTGCGTTCTTCACGGAGACTCCTTTGTTCCGTAAGTGATATGACGGTTCGTCAGCCAGGATCTGCCCGGCCGGTCCGTCAGCCTTTGACCGCGCCGAGCATCACGCCCGAGACGAAGTAGCGCTGGACGAACGGGTACACGCAGAGGATGGGCAGCGACGTCAGCACGATCGTGACCGCCTGGATGTTCGCGGCGGCCTGGCTGAGCTGCTCGGTGCCCGCGCCGGCGTTGCCGCCGGTGGTGGCGCCCGCGATGAGGTTGCGCAGATAGACGGTGGCCGGCATCAGCTCGGCCTTGTCCATGTAGAGGAACGCCCCGAACCAGGAGTTCCAGAAGGACACCGAGTAGAACAGCACCATCGTCGCTACGACCGCCTTCGACAGCGGCAGCACGATCCGCAGCAGGGTGCCGTACGTGTTCAGGCCGTCGATCTGCGCGGCCTCCTCCAGCTCTGTGGGCAGGCTCTCGAAGAAGGCCTTCATCACCAGCAGGTTGAAGACGCTGATGGCGTTCGGGATCGCCAGTGCCCAGATGGTGTTCTTCATGCCGAGGCTGGTGATCAGCACGTAGTTGGGGATCAGACCGCCGGTGAAGAACATGGTGAACACGGCGATCCCGACGAGCGCGCTGCGGCCTTTGAGGTGCTTCTTCGACAGGACGTAGGCGTAACAGGTCGTCAGGACCATGGCCACGACGGTGGATACGACCGTGTAGAGCACGGTGTTGCCGTAGTTGCGCCAGAACATGGAGTCCTGGAAGACGATTTCGTAGGTGGTGAGGTTGAACCCCTGGGGCCACAAGGTCACTTCACCGGCCCGGATGTGCCGCTCACCGCTGAACGACCGGGCAATGATGTTCACGAACGGGTACAGGGTGACGACCACGACGAGTGTGAGGATCACGCCGTTGACGCCCTGGAAGACGCGGTAGCCCCTGGTGGGCCGATGGACACTCACCACAGGCTCGTCCCCACTGTGCGGCGCGAGAGCTGGTTGGCGGACGTGATCAGGACCAGGCCGATGACCGCCTCGAACAGGCCGATGGCGGCGGCGTAGCTGAAGCTGTTGGACTCGACGCCGGCCCGGTAGAGGTACGTGGAGATCACGTCGGCGGTCGGATAGGTCAGCGGGTTGTACAGCAGCAGGACCTTCTCGAAGCCGACCGCCAGGAAGGTACCGACGTTGAGGATCAGCAGCGTGATCATGGTGGGGCGGATGCCGGGCAGGGTGACGTGCCAGATCTGCTGCCAGCGGTTGGCGCCGTCGATGCGCGCGGCCTCGTAGAGGTCCTCGTCGATCGTGGTGAGCGCGGCGAGGTAGAGGATCGTGCCCCAGCCGGCGGTCTGCCAGATCTCCGAGCCGACGTAGATGGTGCGGAACCAGCCGGGTTCCTGGATGAACCGGATCGGGTCGTGCCCGAACCAGCCCAGCGCGTGGTTGACCGGGCCGTCCACGGCGAGCATCTGCATGGTGATACCCGCGACGATCACGATCGACAGGAAGTGCGGCAGATACGACACCGACTGCACGAACCGTTTCAGCGAGCGTCGGCGCACCTCGTTGAGCAGCAGGGCGAGCACGATCGGGATCGGGAAACAGAAGACGAGGGTGAGCGCGCCCATCCAGAGGGTGTTGCGGAACACCTGCCAGAAGGTGGGGTCGCTGAGGAACATCTCCACATAGCGCAGCCCCACCCACTGCTCGCCGAAGATCGAGCCGCCCGGCTCGAAGCGGCGGAAGGCGATCACGTTGCCGATCATCGGCAGATAGCGGAAGACCAGGAAGAACAGCAGCGGCAGCACGGCCAGCGAGTACAGCTGCCAGTCGCGGCGCAGCGCCCGCCGCCAGCCGCCGCGCGCGAGGCGGGGCGCGGCGGAGGGCGCGGGCTTCGGCGGGGGCGGGTCCTGGGTGCCGGGCGATGGCGTCGATCTGGTGGGGGTGCTCATGCTCGGTCCTCCCGGACGACTGCACGGAACCGAAACTTTCGAGCTCTTACCGGTAACTCGCGGCAACTTAAAGCCCTCAGAAAGCGCTGTCAATGGGTGTCACAGCGGTCAGTTGAGCCACCGGCACGGCGTTGAATTCACTCAAAGGCGGGTAAGACCCTGGAGTTCACGCCAGCTGTCATCGCAAGTTTCTGGATGAAAACCGACTCCTGCGAGGTGCCGCAGTGCCCGCGTTCGACCTGCCGCCGAAGGACCTGGAGCGCTACCGTCCGGACCTCGAAGAGCCCGCGGGATTCGACGAGTTCTGGCAGGAGACCCTCAAAGCGGCCGGGGAATCGGAGCTGTTGGTGTCGGTACGACCGGTGGCGACCGGCCTGCGGCTGACCGAGACCTGGGACGTGACCTTCCGGGGCTTCGGCGGCGACCCGGTGCGCGCTTGGTTCAGCAGACCGGCCGGGGTACGCGAACCACTCCCCGCGGTCGTCGAGTTCGCGGGCTACGGCCGTGGCCGCGGCCTCCCGCACGAGCGGCTGACCTGGGTGAACGCCGGGTACGCGCATCTGCTGATGGACAACAGGGGCCAGGGCGACCAGTACGGCAACGGCGGCGCCACCCCCGACCCGCACGCCATGGCACCGGGCGGCCCCGGCCCCGCCGTACGCGGCATCCTCGCCCCACGGGACCACCACTTCCGCCGCCTCATCACGGACGCGGTGCGCGCGGTGGCCGCCGTGCGGGAGCTGCCGGGGGTGGCCGCCTCGCGGGTCGCGGCCGTCGGGAACAGCCAGGGCGGCGGGCTCGCCCTGGCCGTCGCGGGCCTGGTCCCCGACCTGGCGGCGGTCCTGGTCACCGCGCCCTTCCTGTGCGGGATCCGGCGTGCGCTGGACCTCACGGACGCGGCTCCCTACGGCGAGATCACCGCATACCTCGCCGTGCACCGGGGTGCCGAGCAGGCGGCATACGACACCCTCGCCCATATGGAGGGCATCTCCTTCGCCCGCCGCGCGCACGCCCCCGCCCACTTCGGCGTGGGCCTACGAGACACGGTGTGCCCGCCGAGCGGGGCGTACGGCGCCTACAACCGTTACGCCGAGCTGACCGGCGCCGACCCGCGCAAGGAGATCCACGCCTATCCGTTCAACGGCCACGAGGGCGGCGACGCGGTGCATGTACGCCGCCAACTGGACTGGCTGGAGGACGTGTTGAGCATCCCGATGTAAAGGAGGGCGGCGGCTCGGAGATGCCCCACGCCCGGTCGGGCGTCGTACCGGAGAGCGTGCAGTCCAGCCTGCCGCCGTACCGCACGAACGATGCCGGGAGCCAAGCCCGGTCGCTGATACGGCCGTTGACCTTCAGGGAGTGTACGTACGGCGCGTCCGTGGCCGCTCCCTCCGCGTGGACGGAGATGTCGTTGCCGTGCGGCCGGCCGATCTCGATGCGTAGGAACAGCGGTGAGGCCAGGTCGAGTTCGGCTCGGGAAGGCACCTGGGGTACATGCCGAGCGCGGCGAAGACGTACCAGGACGACATCGCGCCGAGGTCGTCGTTGCCGGGGATGCCGCCGGGTTCCGTCGACCGGAGCTCACGCATCGCCGCCCGTAACGCATGACGCGACCGCTCCCCCTTTGAGCGGGTCAGTGACGTGCGTCAGCGTTACCACGGGTGACGCCCTCCGCCGCGCGGGCGTGCACCGCCCTCACCCGGTCGGGGCAGCCACGCCGCACCGACCGGCGTTCCGCTCTCAGCCGGAGCCACTGCGCGCGCTCGCCCGGAAGGCCCTTTCCTCAT
Organism: Streptomyces dysideae; assembly: GCF_001514305.1. Lineage (GTDB taxonomy): Bacteria > Actinomycetota > Actinomycetes > Streptomycetales > Streptomycetaceae > Streptomyces > Streptomyces dysideae. Next base: position 93,598 of record NZ_KQ949080.1, on the reverse strand, counting down.
GCGGACCGTAGGCGAGGTCGAAGACGAGCAGCACGCCGGTGCGGCGATCTCGGCCCTCCTCCGCGTCTCTCAGCTGGACGTCGATGCGGCGTTCGCGGACGGTGCCGATGATCGCGGGGAGCGTCACGAGGGACAGGACGGCGAGAGTGATGACCGTCTGGACAGTAGCGTCGAAGGTGTTGTTCATGACACCAGCCTGATCCCAAACAAGCCCGGGCGGCAGTGGCAGGGCTGCCGCCTGTCGTCAAATTCCTGCCAGGCCCGAGCGACGGGCGGGGCAGGTCCTCTTCAGGTTCGGCTCAGGTCGCTCCCCCAGAGTCGTTCGCGCCCGGCCGTCCGCTTCGGACGTGCCACGACGAAGGCAGCCGGCGACGATGACCGAGCTCGACACGTCACCGCATCACCAGTGACCTGACCACAGGCGTTTACAAGCGAGTCATTCGGCGCTAGCTTCCGCAACAGGTGGTGGTGGGAGCGCTCCCATACGGGTGGACCGGAACCTGCCCGCGGGACGCTCCCGCCCCCACACATCCGCACTCGCACCTCTGCGCACACGCAACCACACACACGCATCCGCATGGCCCGTACCTGAAGGAACGGACTTATCTGTCATGATCCTGACAAGAACAGGGGCGGCTTCGGCACGCCGATTAACGCTCCCCACCCGCGCCAGAGCCCTCTTCCTCGTCCTGGTCTCCCTGATCGCCACCCTCCCCGCGCTCGCCCTCGTCATGTCGGCGGGCGGCGAGGCGGAGGCCCACGGCACCCCCATGAAGCCCGGCAGCCGCACCTTCCTGTGCTGGCAGGACGGCCTCACCGACACCGGCGAGATCAAGCCGGTCAACCCGGCCTGCCGGACCGCCCAACAGGTCAGCGGCACCACGCCGTTCTACAACTGGTTCTCGGTGCTGCGCTCGGACGGCGCCGGCCGCACCCGCGGCTTCGTGCCCGACGGTGAACTGTGCAGCGGCGGCAACACCAACTTCACCGGGTTCAACACCCCCAGCAGCGACTGGCCGTTGACCCACCTCACCTCGGGTGCGACCGTCGACTTCTCGTACAACGCGTGGGCGGCGCACCCGGGTTGGTTCTACGTCTACATCACCAAGGACGGCTTCGACCCGACCAAGACCCTCACCTGGAACGACATGGAGGAGCAGCCCTTCCTCTCCGTCGACCACCCGCCGCTGAACGGCTCCCCGGGCACGGTCGAGGCCAACTACTCCTGGTCAGGCAAGCTCCCCGACGACAAGTCGGGGCGGCACATCATCTACATGGTCTGGCAGCGCTCCGACAGCCAGGAGACCTTCTACTCCTGCTCCGACGTCGTCTTCGACGGCGGCAACGGCGAGGTGACGGGCATCAAGGAGCCCGGCAACCCGACCGACCCGGTACCCGGCGAGTGCTCCGCCACCCGCCGTACGACGGGCAGCTGGTCCGGCGGCTACCAGTCCGAGGTGACCGTCACCAACACCGGCGACGTCCCGATGCTGGGCTGGATGGTCGACTGGACGCTCCCGAACGGTCAGCAGGTCGACAGCCTCTGGAACGGCGACGCGACCTACAACGGACAGTCCGTGATGGTCCACAACGCGAACTGGAACGGCTCCCTGGATCCCGGGGAGAGTGCCAACTTCGGCTATGTCGTCACCGGTGGCGGCGGCGATACGGCGACGACCCTGCCCTGCAGAGTCGGGTGAGCAAGGGCCCCACCCCGGTCCGGCCGGGGTGGGGCTCACACGGTCGCCGGCCTGGCGTGCGCGGAGGCCGGCCCGGGCGCGGTTCCGGCCGGCGGCAGTTCGACGGTGAACTCCGTACGGCCCGGCTCGCTCTCCACGGCGATACGGCCCCCGTGCGCCGCCGTGATCGCCGCGACGATGGCCAGCCCCAGGCCGGAGCCGCCCTCCCGGTCGCCGGTCCGGGTCCGGGAGGCGTCCGCGCGGGTGAAGCGTTCGAAGACCGTAGGGAGGAGTTCGGGCGGGATGCCGGGGCCGCCGTCCCGTACGCGGACGACGCAGGCGGCGTCCGTGGACTCGACGGAGGCGATGACCGTCGTACCCGCGGGGGTGTGCACCCGGGCGTTGGCCGGCAGGTTGGCCACCACCTGGTGCAGCCGGGCCTCGTCGCCGACGACCAGCGCGGGGGCGTCGAGCAGCAGCGCGAGCTGCCAGTCGTGGCCGCCGCCCGCGGCCCGCGCGTCCCACACCGCCTCGGCGACCAGCGCGGCCAGGTCCACCTCGGCGGACCGCAACGGCCTGCCCTCGTCGAGCCGGGCGAGCAGCAGCAGGTCCTCCACCAGGCCGGTCATCCGGGCGGACTCGGCGGACACCCGGCGCCAGGCCAGCACCGGTTCGACCCGGTCGGTGCCATTGCCGAGCAGATGGTCGCGCCGGGCGAGGACGGTGGTGACCGCCATCGCGGCGCACACGACGACGAGGGTGACGCCGATGAAGAACAGCAGGCGGGTCCGCAGCGAGCGCCCGCGCGGCCGGGCCCTCATCTCCCGTCCTCCGCCGGCCTGATGGCGTACCCCAGCCCTCGCACGGTGTGGATCACCGGCGCCCGGCCCTTGTCGATCTTCCGGCGCGGACTGGAGATGTACGCCTCGACCAGGTTGCCGCCGCCGTCGAAGGAGCTGCTCCACACAGGGTCGAGGATCTGCGCCTTGCTCAGCACCTGACGCGGGTGGTCGAGCAGCAGGCCGAGCAGGTCGAACTCCTTGCCGGTGAGCTGGACCGGGGTGCCGTCGCGGCGCACTTCGCGCGTCTGGCCGGTCAGGACGAGGTCGCCGAGGACCCGCACGGAGTCGTCGGCCCGCGCCTCTTCGGCCCCGGCCCGGCGCAGCAGCCCGCGCAGCCGCAGCACGACCTCCTCCGGGGAGAACGGCTTGGCCACATAGTCGTCCGCACCCGCCGAGAGCCCGTCGGCACGGTGCTCCGGCGCATCGCGGGCGGTGAGCATGAGCACGGGCAGCTCCGGGTTCTCGTACCGCAGCCGGCGCAGCACCCGGAGGCCGTCCAGGTCGGGCAGCATGCCGTCGAGGACGACCGTGTGCGGGGCGCAGCCGCGGGCGACACGCAGCGCGCTGTGCCCGTCGGCCGCGGGGTAGGGGCGCCGGCCCGCCTCGCTGACGGCGACGGACAGCAGCTCGGTGAGATGGGGCTCGTCGTCGACGATGAGGACGCGGACGCGACCAGTGCGTGACCCAGCGCTGCCTGACATGTCTCGATCGTGTCCCGGCCGGCTGGGGGAATCCTGTGTTCAGCCTGAGCCCTGGCGATGTGTCGGGACGAAAACGGCGAGGGCCGTATCCCCGGTGACCAGGGATACGGCCCTCAACTGCCGTGCTGTACCGCTTACTTGCGGATGAGGCTACGCAGCACGTATTGAGACATGCTTCGATTGCCGTTCTTAACCCTATTCACCGCCGCCGTTTGACCTCACTCTCGACCAACCACACAAAACGCCTGGTCAGAGGCGTGCCGAGGGATACAAATAGGCACTAACTCGCAGTTGGTGAAGCACCTCAGTTCACATGCTTCGGTTGCGGTACTTGAGATCGCCACCTCCCCCTGAAATCCGACGTTACGATCGACCTGCAACCGGCATGACCGGCCTCCAATCTGCGAGTTCACTCATATGCGCGACCTCGTGTCGCACCACCCCAGTCCACTTGCGCCTGAGCTCCGGGGCCCGTTCGAGGTAGCCGTGGCGGGCCAGTGGTTCCTTCCCGTTCTCCCGCTCGATCTGCGGGCGGCGCAGCGCGACATAGGAACGGACCGTTCCGAAGGCCGCGGTGCAGCCGTGCTCGGCCGCCAGACGGTCAGTGATCCCCGGACCTGCACGCGGGTCCACCCAGGCGGGCAGTGGGCGCACGAGGGCATACGCCCTGTGCGCGCCCGTAGACAGGCCGGACGGGATGGCGGTGGCGGCCGCGCTCAGGTGACGCGTCGGAGAGCTTCGGGGGTGAGGTCGGCAAGGGTGGGGTAACCGTTGACGGCCATGATGAGGTCTGCTTCGGCCAGCAGGGAGCGGAGCACATGGACGATCCCGTCGGTGCCGCCCAGGGCGAGGCCATAGGCATAGGGGCGGCCGACGCCGACCGCGGTGGCGCCCAGGGCGATGGCCTTGACGACATCGGCCCCGGTGCGGATGCCGGAGTCGAACAACACTGGCAGGCCGTCGGCAGCCTCCGCCACCCCAGGGAGGGCGTCGAGGGCCGGGAGCCCACCGTTGGCTTGGCGGCCTCCGTGGTTGGAGCAGTAGATGCCGTCCACGCCGCCGTCCTTGGCGCGGCGGACGTCGTCGGGGTGGCAGATGCCCTTGAGGATCAACGGCAGGTCGGTGAGCGAGCGCAGCCAGGGCAGGTCGTTCCAGGTCAGCGGATTGCCGAAGATCTGCGCCCAGTGCAGGATCGCGGCCTGTGGATCGTCTTCCGGGGCTTTGGCGAGCCGGGAGCGGAAGACGGGGTCGGAGGTGTAGTTGGCGAGGCAGTGCCCGCGCAGCTGGGGGAAGTTGCCTGTGGCGAGGTCGCGTGGCCGCCAGCCGGTGATCCAGGTGTCCAGGGTGACCACGATGCCCTTGAACCCGGCGGCTTCGGCCCGCTTCACCAGGCTCTCGGCCAGTTCCCGGTCGGTGGGGGTGTAGAGCTGGAAGAAACCGGGGGTGCCGCCCGACTCGGCGGCGGTCCGCTCCATCGGGTCCTCCGACAGGGTGGAGGCCACCATGGGCACCCCGGTACGGGCCGCCGCCCTGGCCGTTGCGAGGTCGCCGTGTCCGTCCTGGGCACACAGGCCGATCACGCCGACCGGAGCCATGAACAGCGGTGCGGGCAGGGTCATCCCGAATAGGTCCACCGTCAGGTCACGTCGGCTTGCGCCGACCATCATCCGCGGAATGAGCCCCCACCGCTCGAAAGCGGCGACATTGGCCCGCTGGGTGCGTTCGTCCCCGGCGCCGCCGGCGACATAGGACCATACGGAGGCGGGCAGCGCGGCGTGTGCGGCGGCCTTCAGTTCGTCGTGGCGCATCGGGAACCGCGGCGAAACGCCACGCAGCCCGTCGAGGTAGATCTCGTTCTGGTAGTCGGCAAACGTCAAGAGGTCTGCTCCTTGCGCTCAGGCCCGGCGGGCGGGCGAGGTCCTGGAGAACGCGCGGCATCACCGCGGCGTGCGCACGAGGTCAGAAGTACCCCTCGCGTTTGCGGTCTTCCATCGCGGCCTCCGAAAGCTTGTCATCGGCCCGGGTCGCTCCGCGCTCGGTGAGCCGGCTGGCGGTGATCTCGGCGATGACCTGTTCGATGGTGGCCGCGTCGGAGTCCACGGCACCGGTGCAGGACATGTCACCGACCGTGCGATAGCGGATCAGGCGCCGCTCCACCGGCTCGCCGTCCTTCGGGCCGCCCCACTCGCCGGCCGTCAGCCACATGCCGCCCCGCTGGAACATCTCGCGGTGATGGGCGAAGTAGATCGACGGCAGCTCGATGCCCTCGCAGGCGATGTACTGCCACACGTCCAGCTCGGTCCAGTTACTCAAAGGAAACACCCGCACGTGCTCGCCGGGCGCGTGCCGCCCGTTGTACAGCTGCCACAGCTCGGGGCGCTGCCGGCGCGGGTCCCACTGCGAGAACTCGTCCCGCAGCGAGAACACCCGTTCCTTGGCCCGCGCCTTCTCCTCGTCCCGGCGGCCACCGCCGAAGACCGCGTCGAACCGCCCGGACTGGATCTTCTCTGTCAGTGGAAGCGTCTGCAGCGGATTGCGGGTGCCGTCCGGTCTCTCGCACAGCACCCCGCGGTCGATGTAGTCCTGCACGGACGCGACATGCAGCCGCAGGCCGTGCTTTTCGACCGTACGGTCCCGGTACTCGATGACCTCGGGGAAGTTGTGCCCGGTGCCCACGTGCAGCAGCGAGAACGGCACCGGCGCCGGCGCGAACGCCTTCAGCGCCAGGTGCAGCATGACGATGGAGTCCTTGCCACCGGAGAAGAGGATCACCGGCCGCTCGAACTCGCCCGCCACCTCACGGAAGATGTGCACCGCCTCGGACTCCAGCACGTCAAGCTGTGAAAGGGCGTGGACGCCCGTCCCGGCCGCTCGGGTGCCGCTCGCGCTCACCGGTGCGACACCGGTGCTGTGATCGTCCTGCTCTTTTGTCCGCGCCCGCGGTTCACAGCGTCACCGCCCCGGCGGCCGCCCTCGCTTTGCCCCGGGTGTCCAGCAGCAGCCGCGCCCGGCGGGCGATCACGTCCATGTCATAAATGCTGTGCGCCTGCAACAATATGGTCAGGTCCGCCGCGGCGGCCTCGGCGTCGAGGTCGGTCGCGCGCCGCAGCGGAAGACCATCCACCCGGCATTGGCTCACATACGGGTCGTGGTAGGCCAGCCGTGCTCCGCGGGCCCGGAGTTTGCGCGCGATCGGCCGTACCGGGGTCTCACGTTCGTCGGCGACGTCCGCTTTGTAGGTCGCGCCGAGCAGGAGCACATTGGCGCCGTTGACCGCCTTGTTGTTCTCGTTGAGCAGCTCGATCGCGCGGTCCACGACGTAGCCGGGCATGCGGTTGTTGATGTCCTCGGCGAGAGCGACGAACCTGAACGGGTAGCCCAGCGTGCGGACCTTGTGTGAAAGGTAGAAGGGGTCGATGGGTATGCAGTGCCCGCCGATTCCCGGGCCCGGGTAGAAGGCCTGGAAGCCGAACGGCTTGGTCGAGGCGCACCGGATCGCGTCCCACAGGTCCACGCCGAGCTCGCGGCAGAAGATCGCCATCTCGTTGACCAGGCCGATATTGACGAATCGGTAGGTGTTCTCCAGCAGCTTGGCCATTTCGGCCTCGCGGGTAGACCTGGCCTGCACGACCTGGTCGCACAGCTTGCTGTAGAATGCGGCGGCCGCGGTCGCGCACTCCTGGGTGTGGCCGCCGACGATCTTGGGGGTGTTGCGGAGACCGAAAGCGGTGTTGCCCGGATCGATCCGCTCCGGCGAGAACGCCAAGTGGAAGTCGATGCCCGCGCTCAGTCCGGACAGCTTCTCCAGGATGGGCCTGACGAACTCGTCCGTGGTACCCGGGTAACTGGTCGACTCAAGGACGACCAGCATGCCGGGCTCAAGCATCCTTCCTACCGTCTCCGAGGCGGCGCGTACCGCCGTGAGGTCGGGTCCGTCCGTGCCGGAGAGCGGTGTGGGGACGCAGATCACCACCGTCCGGGGCGCCGTAAGCCCGGACACGTCGGCGACGGCGCGGAACCCGCCGGCGAGCATGGCCCCGACGTCCTCGTCGGTGATGTCGTCCACATGGGATCGGCTCGCGTTGAGCTGGTCCACCACCTGGCTCTTCTGATCCAACCCGACCACGGTCAGCCCGGAACGCACCGCTTCGTGAGCAAGTGGCAAACCGACGTAGCCGAGACCGATCACGACCACGTCGGGCCGTGTGTCCGTCTCTTGTTCGACTGTTCTACTCATGCGCTAAGAGCACCCCAAATCAGCCTGTTCCTTTTGTGAATTTCCCTCGGTTCGCACTGCGGCCGTACGGTCCACACGATTCGGTGCCGCTCCCGGGCGGTCCCCGCCTGTCGCGGGTCAGCGAGTGGGCCGTCCCGTCCCCCCCGGCAGGTGCCCGGCGGCGTCCCGGTCCAGCCGAATTCGACGTAGCCGCGGGTGCCGCGCCGGTCCTTGACGTGAACGTGCGTGTCCACGAGCCGTTGCCCCGGGGCGACGGTCGAGGTGTCGGTACAGGCCCCGGTCGCGATGCCCGCAGCGAGGCTGTCCGCGGACACCTTCAGGATGCGAGGACGCATGACACGACCTCCTGCGGTACGGGGGCGGACAGCGACCCTTGGAGCGCTTGGCGCAGCGTGCGGATGTCCTCCGCCGCGGTGCCTGCTTTCGTCTCGACGGTGATGGGGACCCTGGCGTCGCTGATGAGGGCGGCGGTCCAGGCGGTCAGCGACGGCGCGCCGCTGAGCGCGGTGTGGCGGTAGACACCGTCGCGGAGGACCAGGCCCTTGACCTGGACGGCGATGGCGTGCCGGCACAGGAACGCACGCGACTCGTCGAGTGAGGCACCGAGGCGCACCAGGCCCAGCGTGTCCACGACCGCTCCGATACCGTGCTCGGCCAGCACATCGTCCAGTTGCGCCAGGGTGGGCGCGGCCGTGTGCGGCTCGACGGCGAGGCGCAGCCGCGGACCCCAGGTGTCGCGCAGGAGGCCGACGTCGGCGGCGAACCGGCGGACGCCCGCGGCGTCGTCGAGCGGGCCGGCGAACAGCCGCAGCGGGATGCCGCGTTCGATGGCGGCCCGCATGAGATCAGGGGGCGCCGGCTCGGCCGGAACACCGGCGCCGAGCGTGGCGCCGACGCCCACGAAGGCGACCGGCAGCCTCCCGGCGATCAGGTCGAACTCCGGCTCCCAGCCCTGGCCACGGCCGGCGCGCAGGTCGACGCACTCGGCTCCCATGGCGGTCGCGCTGCTCAGCAGCTCCGTCGCGGACGCCTCCGGCAGGCTTGAGGAGGAAATGCCGATCACTGGGGTCATGCCACGGTCTCCTCGACAGCTGCCGCAAGACGGCGGACCTCCTCAAGGACGGCGGTGACACCGCGAGCACGCCTGAGGGCGTAGCGTTCCGGCGGCGCCTCGCCGCGCACGGCCGCGTACAGCTCCTGGTACACGAGGGCGCGCAACCGGGGCGTGGGCACCTGCTGGAGTTGCTCCACCGCGTCGCCGACCCGGTACTCCGCACCGGCGTCGGCGATGAGCAGCTCGCGCTCGCCGTCGACCATGTGCAGGCGCTCGCCCCTGGGCGACGGGTGGGCGCTGGCCAGCACGCTCATCAGCGCGCCGTCGGAGAACTGGACGGCGAGCGCGGCCCGTGTGTCGATGCCCGAGACGTCCCGGCAGTCGGTCAGCCCCGAGACGCTGGTCGGCATCCCCAGCAGTTGGCACGACACATCCAGTAGGTGCACCGCGAGGTGGGCGACGTGGCCGCCTCCCGAGCGGTCGGGGTCGTGCCGCCACGGATCGGCGAAATAGTGGCCACGTGGGCGGGGCCGGAAGACCTCGATGACCGCGCTGGCATCCCCTGTCCACGGCGTTCTCAGAGCGGCGTCCGGCAACCGGCCGCGGTGCTGCAGCATCGCCAGCGCGGGCACCCCGCTGGCATCGGCGGCGGCGAGGATGGCATCGAGCTCGTCGCCGGTTCGGGTCACCGGCTTCTCGACGATGACGGCCTTCCCCGCGTGGAGCGCGGCGATGGCGATACTCGCATGCGTGTTCGGCGGTGTGCAGATGGCGACGGCGTCGATGCGGGAGTCGCCGAGCACGTCGTCCAAGGGCCGGGGCGCCGCACCGGTCAGGCGCGCGAACTCATCGGCACGGCCGGCGTCTTCGTCAACGACGGCCATGATGCGGCCGGACCCCGCGAGTGCGACCGCCTCGACGTGCTGCTGGGCCGCGCGCCCGCACCCGACGAGCGCGATGTTGACGTCGTACCCGCCGGGCCGACTCCGGTCTTCCATGATCCCCGGGCCGGTCATCGCCCCTCCTCCACGGCCGTCGAGACGGCGACAGCGGGCTCCGCCGGGGGTATGCCCGCGCTGAGGCGCCGGCCGCGGGCGCGCCCGCTGAGGTACACGCCGTCGAGAGCGACGTTGAGCAGCGCGGCGGCGGTCTGCGGCAGTCCGCCGAGGGCGTCGCGTGTCCCAGTGGCGAGGCGGGTCAGCGCGGGCGTGGTCGCGGGCGTGTCGTCGAGCAGTCCGGCCCGCCATGCCTCGTGGACCGCGACACGAAGACCCTTGGAATTACGGTGCAGCACATACATCTCGGGCACGAAGTGGCAGGCCCGGCCCTGTGCCTCAAGCCGACGCACGAGGAACCGGTCGCTCATGGTCGGCGTGTCGGGGAAGCCGCCGGCGGCGAGCAGAAGATCGCGCCAGACCAGGGCGTTTCCGCCCGCGAGGAAGTCGACCGCCTGGCCGGGCTTGAGCGGCGCGTAGCGACGGTCGTAACGCAGCTGGCGCGCGTGGGAGACCAGTCCTCGGTCGAAGCGTCGCACCGGGCCGGTCAGGGCGCCACGGTCGCTGGTGAGTTCGCTGCAGGCAACCTTGAGCCACCCCTCGCACAGGCGGGCGTCGTCATCGATGAAGCCGACGGCGTCGACATCGTCTGCGACGGCCCGCACGGCCACGTTGCGGCAGTACGCCGCACCGCGCCGCTCGGGGTTGCGCAGCAGGAGAACGGGCACGCCGGCCACGCTGGACGGCACGGTGACCGGCTCGTCCGCGCCGTCGTCGATCACGACGACCTGTGCCAGGGTGGCATCGGCCTCGCGCTCGATGGATCGAAGGCAGGCCCGCATGTCGTCGGGTCGGCCCAGGGTCGGGATGATCAGCGCGATCCGCTGGGGTCCCATGCCCGCCTCCATTCGGTCATGCAGCTGTCCCACCGCTGCGGTTCGTCCGCCGGGAGATAGGTCCGGCGGATCTCGTGAGGCGCCACGTCCCACGCTCGGGCGGACGCTTTGACGGATCCGAAGCACAGCGAGGGCAGCCTCACGTCTCCGGGCCCGGGAAGTTCTCCGAAGGGGTACGCCAGCCAGTCCGGGGCGCCGGGCAGCCGCTCCTGCAGGACGTCCTGGGCGTTGTCGATGTCGGCCTGGGCCGCGGCGGTGTCCATCCGGTTGAGGGCGACGTGGGCACTGCCGTGGCTGGCGACGATGTGCCCGCGGCGGGTGAGCTCCGCCAGCTGCTCCCATGTCATGTGCCGCAGCGGGCCGCGGACCGGGTGCTGCTCGATCTGGCCGACCAGGTCCACGCTGGCGAACACCACGGAGCGCCATCCGCGCCGCTCCATGATCGGCAGGGCGTGCTCGAAGACGTCGGTGTAGCCGTCGTCGAACGTCAGCAGGCAGGCCGGGTCCGGATGGCCCCCCTTGTCCAGCACGGACGGCACTGCCTGCGGCTCCATGGGCAGGAACCGCTCGCCGAGCTGGGCGAGACCTCGGTCGAAGGCCTCCGGTGTCACGGCGGTGTAGTGGCGGATGTCCGGGTCGACGTGGTGGAAGTACAGGATGACCGGCCACCCCGGGGCGGCTCCCGTCTCGGGTGGAGGGTAGGCCGTGACCGGTGCGCCCGCCTGGGCCGGGACGCCTGGTGTGGCCGATTGGTTCTGTCGCTGCTCGTGGGAAGCCTGCAGTGGCGACATCGAGTAAGCCTTTCACTGAGTGCGGATCTGGGGGACGACCTGCCGCCAGGCGGTATGCGGGGGTTGGAGCGTCGGCTCCGGAGGGCTCGGCCGACGCCGGGCAGGCGGACCAGGTCGCGGGGATGCGGTCGACGAGGTCCCCGAAACCGCAGTCGGCTCAGAGCACCGAGCCCGCTGCGGTTTCGGGGAGCTGGCCCTGATAAGGCCGCATCGGCTGGAGCCAGTTGGGGTTGAGTGCCGACACATCCGGGCAGCCCATCAGCTTCAGGGTGCGCACCATTTCGGCCCGGAAGATCTCGATGATCCTCTCGACTCCGGGCTGTCCGGCGGCCGCGAGCCCGTACACCCAGGGCCGTCCGATGAACACCGCTCGCGCGCCCAGGCTCAGGGCCTTGACCACGCAGCCGGCGCGGCGGATTCCGCCGTCGATGAGGACTTCTGTCGACGTTCCGACCGCGTCGACGATTTCGGGCAGGACGCTCAGGGTCGAGGGAGCCCCGTCGAGGGCTCGTCCTCCGTGATTGGAGACGATGACCGCGTCCGCGCCCGCGTCCCGGGCCGCCACGGCATCGGCCCCGGTGAGCACGCCCTTCACCAGCAGGGATCCCGGCCACTCGTTTCTGATCCATTCGATGTCGGACCAGGTGAAGCGGGCCGACGTTCTCAGGCCGCCCGAGGAGAGCACCCTGGTGGCGTCCTTGATGGTCGCCGTCTGTCGGCGTGCGGCGACGGTCATGGCCCCCAGCCATTGCGGCCGGGTGGCGATCTGGGTCGCGAGCCGGGCGGCGAATCGCGGGGTGAGCCGGACCGGTGGCACCATACCGTGGCGCACGTCGCGCTCGTGATTGCCGGGGGGAGGCCCGTCCATGGTGACCACCAGGCCGGTGAAGCCGGCGTCTGCGGCCCTGGCCATCAGGTGCTTGACCTCGTCCCGTCCGCCGGCGGAGTTGACCTGGAACCAGTTCGGGCCTGGGGAGCGCCTGGCCACCTCCTCCGGCGAGCACAAGGCGATTTTGCTCAGGACGGCGATCGTCCCCGCCGCGGAGGCGGCGCGCGCCACACCGACCGCTCCGTCGGGATGCGCCAGCTGCGCCATTCCGCAGGGCGCCAGGAAGACTGGCAATGCCAGCGGGGTGCCGAGGACCGTGGTGGCGATGCCCGGTTCACCGACATCGATCCCCATGCGTGGCCGGAGGGCCACCTCCTGGAAGGCGCGCTCGTTCTCGGCGAGGGTCACCTCGTCGTCGGCCCCGCCCTCGATGTAGTCGAACAGAGCCCGTGGCAGGGTCCGGCGCGCACGACGCTGGGCGTCGGCGACGTTCACGATTCGGGTCATGCGAGTCGGCGCCATTGCTACTTCCTCATAATCTTGTGAGGGCCGCGAGCGACAACGCCGTCCCGCCACTCGGCGGAGAACTCGCGGAACAGGTCGGGCGGAAGTTTCAGGAGGGACCGGATCAGGACCTGCCCCTCCAGCCTGGCGAGCGCGGCACCCGGGCAAATGTGCCGCCCGTGCCCGAAGCCGAGGTGGCCCCGCTTCTTCGAGAAGTCGAGCTCGTCGGCGTCGGAGAACTTGCCTTGGTCGTGGTTGGCGCTCTCCAGGTCGACCCACACGAGCCGACCGCGTGTCAGGGTGCGGTCGCCGTGTTCGCCGTCCCGCGCCACCCACCGCGCGACGAGGCGGACCGGAGAGTACACGCGCATGATCTCTTCGAAGAGCACGGCCGGAGCGGTCGTCGCCGCGTCCTGGAACGACTCGGGATTCTCCACTGCCCAGGCGATCAGGCAGCCCAGCTGATTGAGCGGGTTCTCGTATCCGCCGTGCAGGACCACGACCGGAGTGGACCTGGCGAGCTTGAGGGGGATCACTCCCTCCTGGGCGGCCTGCTCCAACGCGGCGTGCAGCCCCGTCACCTGCCCGGCGACGGCGTCCCGCTCGAACAGCATCGTCGCGCGCAACGCGGCGTTGGAGGCCCGGCGTCGCGCCTCCGGCGGCAGGTCGGGCTCCAGGAGTCCGAGCATTCCCCGGGTCAGGTCGTCCAGTCTGGGCCGACGGTGAGCCGGTATCTCCATTACTGACATGATCCCCTCCAGTACAAGGGGCTCCGCGAGGTCGGTGACAAGATCGGGGTCCGGCTTCCGGAGAATCGCCTGGACGCGTTCCTCCGCGGCTTCCTCAAGCCGCTGCGTGGCCTTCTCCAAACGGGAACGTGTCACATAGGTCGTCACCAGGCGTCGGAGAGTCTGGTGAAGATCGCCGTCCATGAGAAGCAGGTTGTTGGCCGGCCCCTGCGCGAGACCGGCATGAGAGGCGTCGGAGACCAACTCGCTTCCCGACAGCGCCTTCCGGCACGGCTCCCAGCCCCGCACGCACGTCTGGTCGGCCGACAGCAGTCCGCTGTCTGTGGAAAATTCCATCATCGATCTCACACCCGCCGCTCGGTTCGTTTGGTCAGGGTTGAGGCATTACGCCAAGGATCGCGATTTACGCCACGGTTCGAAGGAGCGCGGAACCGCTCATCTGTCCCACAGGCACCGTGCGGATGGCATCGGACCTCAGCGGCGTCAGGTGTCGGTGGGGTCATGACTTTCCGTTTGCGTTCTTGAGCACCAGCAGGGCCAGGTCGCCAACGGTCTGACAGTCATTGACGTCGATCTCCGTCTCGGGAATCGACCAGCCGTGCTTCTCCTCCAAGGAGACGACCAGCTCAAGGAAGTCAAGGGAGTCGAACGCAAGGGTTTGCTGGTCTGGATTTCCGGTCGGCCAGAACAGCGTCGCGTCGGTGATCTCCTGGTCGGTGAGGGAAACACCCTTCGCCTTGTGGATTCCCGCCCGGATGCGGTCGACCACCGATTCGTGGGTCAGCGGCACGGCTTCCATGTGTATGGGTACTCCATTCTTGTGTGACAGCGGGATGGCCGGCTTATCGCAGTGCCACTGGGCGAGTTACTGGAGCGCCTGCGCGAGACGCGCCCACAGTTCGTCGTTGCCCCGCTTGACCTCCGCGCGCAGACGCGGAGCGTCGTCCAGCACCGAGTACCACTCAAGCCACTGGGTCGGCCGCTGGGCGATGAACGCCGCCTGGGAGGTCACGAAGTCCTGGGTGAATTCCTCTTCGGACCGCTCCGCCGCAAGGATCGGGGAACCGGTGATCAGCTTCGCTCCATGGCCCGTCAGCTCCCAGAACAAGGGAATGCACGGCCGTCCGCTGAGTTTTGCGATCTTTCCCATGCCAGCCACGACATCCATTCCGCGGCCCAGGAACCGGGTTTTCACGACGCGAACCGACGGGAGTACCACATCGACCATGAGCCAGGCCGGCCGGCCCTGCTTCAGTCCCCGTATGAACTGCAGCGCGGCCGAGCGGTCGGAGAGGTACACGACCTGGTCGCCGAGACGCTCTGATCCCTTGTCAAGGACATCGACGCGGGCCTTCGATATCAAGGGCGCGACCGGTGACACCGCCAGGCCGAGGGCCACCAGGGGATAGCCCGTGTAGTGGAAGCCCGAGAGGATCGCCGTCCCACTGGCATCGAGCGTCCGGCTGAGCTCGCTGATGTCGAGGCGCTTGAGCGTGAAATCAACCGCCGCCGCCGGGGTCACTGTCATGAGCAGTTTGCAGACGAAGTGCGTCCAGATGAAGTTCTCGTACACCCCGGCCGCGACCTCGTCGGGAGAAACCCCGGGCAGTCGTTGGGAGATCGCCTCCGCAGTGGCTTTCAAATGGGTCTCACGTGCCGGATGCCTCCGGCCCACTTCCGCGACGAAGTCATCCGCGTCGGGGCCGGAGAAACCGTCCGGGCCGAGATCGATCAGTCGGCGTGCTGCCAGGACAAGTGGGTCTGTGCTCATGCTCGGCTCCGTGTCATTCGAGGGACCCGGCAAGGATCTTCACCTGGGAGGACTGCAATGCCGTGACAAGCGGCTTGCGCCGGATCTTGCCGCTGGACGTCATGGGAAGCGCGCCGCGCCGGGTGAGCAGCACCCGGCGCGGCGCCACCCCGAGCCGGGCCACGATCTGCTGCTTCAGCGTCTGCGCCAGCCGGTGCGCGCTGTCGCGGTCGCAGAAGTCCGGCTCGCATTCGGCGACGAGAGTGAGGTCGCCGTTCTCGGGAATGGCCACGACCCGGCCGCTGCGTACGCCGGTCACCTCGCCTGCGTAGACCTCGACGTCCAGCGCGTAGATGTTCCGGCCGGCGACTTGGAAGACGTCGTCGGTCCGGCCCAGCACATGGAGCTGTCCGTCGTGGAGAACGCCGAGGTCGCGGGTGTGAAACCAGCCGTCCGCGTCCGGAAGGGGGGCGCCACTGGCGTACGAGTCAGCGACGGAGGGGCCTTTCACGAGGATCTCGCCGATGCCGTCGCCGTCGATGCGCACTTCGTAGCCGGGCAGCGGCGCCCCGGACGAGACGACCAGATACCCCTGGGCAGCGCCGGTTCCGGCTCGTGGGTCGTCGGGGAGCGGCTCGATCTCGGTCGCGTGCCAGTGGACTCCGAGCCGCGTACCCGTGACTGCGAGTGCGGTCTCCGCCATTCCATAGGCGGGGCGGAAGGCGGTGGGATCGAACCCACTGTCCTGGAACACCTGGGAGAACCGCTCAAGGGATTCGGCACGAATCGGTTCGGCGCCCACGACACAGGTACGCAGGCGCCCGAGATCGTGCGCGGGACCGCGTCGGCGGGCGGCCATGTCGTACGCGTAGTTCGGCGCCACGGTGATCGTCGCGCCGAACTCCTCACAGGCGGACAGCCATCGTGCGGGACTGCGCAGAAATCCCTGAGGGGTCATGAGAACGAGGTCCAGGCCGTGCGCCCACGTGTCACCCGCCGCGGTCAGGGAGCCCAGGAACGTGCCCATCAGTCCCATGTCGTGCGACAGCGGCAGCCAGGTGCACACATGGTCGCCCGGCGCGATCTCCAGCCACTCCACAATCGCTCGGAGATTGGCGACTATCTTGTCCCCCGGAAGCACCACGCCCTTGGGCTCGGCGGTGCTTCCCGAGGTGAACTGGGTGAGGGTGAAGGCGCCGGGATCGGCCGTGCTGGGCCCGCGAAGCGCCAGGGCGTCCTCGAAGGACAGGAAGGCGACCTTCTCCATCGGCGGGAGCAGCGGCAGGAGCGAGGCGTCCATCAGCATCTTCTCGGCGCCGGTAGCCGCACACATGCGCTGGATGAACCGGGCGTACCAGTCGGGATCCGCCCCGCGCGGCGGCATCGGCACCGATACGAGCGGTTGTCCCGCCGCGATGGCACCGACGATCGCGGCGGCACACGCGCGGGTATTGGTCAGGACGACGGCGACTGGCTGCCCGTCGCAAGCCGCGCGTAGGCACCCCATCGCCTCGCCGGCTTTCCACAGTTCCCCGTAGTCGACCGAAATGGTTTCGTCCAGAAAATGAAGCCGCGTCTGGCCTGAGCCAGGTGCGATGAGATCTGCGAGTGTCATAGTGCCCCCGGGGGCCGAATTGAGTACGGGTCAGGGAGACGGATCTCTGGAATTGCCGCCCGGCCGCAGCACGAATCGCGCATGGTGGACATGACTGCCCGCCCTTTTTCTGGTAGGCCGAACCGCTGCCGGATTCAGGTTCGACGTTTGGGAATTTCTTATTCCGTAAACGCCGCGGTTCACTCTAGGCAGCCCGGCGTCGCCGTTGCGAGGCAGTCAACCGGCAATTGATCGGGGGCTTGCATGCAGTTGCATGCAGTTGCTCGGTGGCCGGATACGAGATACGAGGTGCGGGAGCTTACGGTTCCCGCTACCGGCCCCGGGCGCCGCGGGGGTTGTCCAGGTACTCCCGGGCCATGAGACCGACGGACTCCGGCAGGCTGCCCGAGGCGAGATCGGCGAGCGTCGTGGCCTCCAGCACCCGCCGCAGACTCGTGCGCAGCGCCCGCCACACATCCGGCAGCGATGCCGCCGGCCCCGGATAGCTCATTGTGCTCAGCTCCAGGTCGCGTACGTTGGCCAAGGAACCGTCCACGGCACGGATCACGTCGGCCAGCGTGATCTCCCGGGCCGACCGGGCCAGCCGGTAGCCGCCCTCCGGGCCACGCACACTGACCACCAGGCCAGCCAGGCGCAACTCCCTGAAGATGCCGAAGAGAAAGCGCACAGGGATGTCCTGACGGGCGGCAATGTGGTCGGCTGTCAGGCAGTCGTCGCCCATGCCGGCCAGTTCCGCCATCGCCCTGACCGCGTAGTCCGTTTTGGCTGTGATCCGCACTCCGTCCACCCTACCGGGGACCGTGCACGCCACAGTCGGTCTTGCAAACTGCAGAAAGTTTATCTTTATGATGAACTACCGGCCGAGCTGTTCCTCTCCTTCTTCCCCTCTCCCTCCCCGAAGACTCAAGCCTGGTGGTCCCAAGAGACCCGGGCGTCAGGAGGCACAGATGACAGTCAACGCATCGTTACCCCAGCGGCCCGCACAGCAGGGGCCCGACCAACACCGCAAGCGGCCAACGGCCGTCATCGTGGGGGCCGGGGCCGCCGGTGCGGCGGTCGCGGTCCAGCTCTGCGAAACCGCCGCACGCCGCGGCTCCCAGCTGGACATCTTCCTGGTCGACCCGGCCCCCGAGGCGGGCCGTGGCACCGCCTACTCCACCCAGGACCCACGCCACCGGCTGAACGTTCCCGCCGGCAACATGAGTTGTTACCCCGACGACCCCGGGCACTTCGTACGCTGGCTGTGCCGGCACGGCGAACCGGGCGCGACCGCGGCGGACTTCGTCCCCCGTCACCGCTACGGCTCCTACCTGGCGGACACCCTCGGCCGCGCCATCATCGCCGCACACCGCACGGTCCGCGTGCGGCGGCTGCGCACCCGCGCCGTCGGCCTCGCCTGGCAGGACGGGACCGCCGCCGTGGCCCTCGCGGACGGCACCACCGTAAGCACCGACGCCGTGGTTCTGGCGACCGGTCCCCACGCCCCCGGCACCGGATGGGCACCGGACGGGCTGCGCGGCAGCGAACGCCTCGTAGCGGACCCTTGGGCCCCCGGCGCGCTGGAGGAGATACTCGCCGACGGGTGCCCCACGGACATCCTGCTGGTCGGTACGGGTCTGACCGCCGTCGACGTCGCGCTGACGGCCGACCGCCTCGGCCACACGGTGCATGCCGTCTCCCCCAGCGGACGGCTGCCGCAGGCACACGCCGTGGCACCGCCGCCCGCCCTCGCCCCCGAGCCCCTGCGGGGACTCTCCCTGAACGGGCTGCGCACCGCGGTCCTGCGGCACATCGGCCGGGCCGTACGCGCCCACGGCGACTGGCGGCCCGGGCTGGACGGTTTGCGCCCGGTCACCGCCGCGCTGTGGGCGTCACTCACATCCGATGAGCGGGCCGAGTTCATCCGGCGTGACGGCTCGCTGTGGAACAACCACCGGCACCGGATGCCCCCCGTCACAGCGGAGGCGGTGGACCGCATGCGCCGGATGCGCCGCCTGCGGCTGTACGCCGGCCGGGTGACCGCCGCCCGGACGCGTGCCGACGGCTCGCTCGCCGTCCGGCTGTCCCGCACCGACGGCGGTGCGCCACACGACCTTTCCGTGGGATGGGTGGTCAACTGCACCGGGTCGGTACCGCATGCGGTCGACACCGCGGACCCGCTGTGGCAGAGCCTGCTCGACAGCGGTGCGGCAGTCCGCGGACCGCTCGGCATGGGCGTGGCCACCGACGACGGACGCCTGGTCGGCACGGGCGGCCGGGCCCACCTTCCGCTGTGGACTCTGGGCGCCCCCCGCCGTGGCGAGCTGTGGGAGACCACGGCCATGCCGGAGATCCGCGTTCAGGCCGCGGCCGTCGCCGAGTCGCTGCTCGCGCACTTGGGCGTGCCCCCCGCGCCCGCACCGCGCACCCGGCGACCCCCCAGCGACCTGTCGGGCTATCCGCTCCATACACACGCCGCCGCCGCGTCCGCCTACCGGTCCGGTGTCGCCCGGCTGCTGAAGGTCAAGGCAGGGACAGAGACGGCGCTGCGCCGCGCGGTCGCGCTCGATCCGGGCTTCGGGCTCGCGCACGCCGTACTCGCCCTCATCGGGCACGAGTTCACGGCCGGTACGGATGTCTGCCGGTCCCTGGCCGATGCGCAGCGCTCCGTACGCGAGCGCGGCAGCGACCACGAGCGGTCCTTCGTCGACGTCGTCTCCCGCCGTGTCCAGGGCACCCCCGAGGAAGGCGACGCCGCCCTCCTGCGTCACCTGGCCCGCTATCCCGGTGACGCTCTCGCGCTCGCTGTCGCGGTGCCCACCATCGCCTTCTCCGGGGTGCGCGACCTCGACGGCACCGGCGCGGCCGACATCGTCGAGCGGACCGCGGCTGCGCACAGTGGCGGCTGGTTCCACACCTCGCTGCTCGCCTTCCTACGCCAGGAACAGGGCCGTTACGACGAAGCCGGGCAACTGGCCGAACGCGCCCTGGCCGTCGAGCCCGCCTCCGGCCACGCCATGCACGCGCTGACCCATGTGCACTACGAGTGCGGCCACCACACGTCGGGGGTGGCCCGGATAGACCGCTGGCTGGGCAGCCACGGCCGGGGCGCCGCCCACCGCGCCCACTTCTCCTGGCATGCTGCCCTGCACGAACTCGTCCTCGGGAACTCCGACGCGGTCCACGCCCGCTTCATCGCTCAGCTTTCCCCCACCAAGGTCAGCGGCATCCGGGCGCTGGTCGACTCCTGCTCCTTGCTGTGGCGAGCCCGGGTGACCGACAGCTGGCCGGGCCCGATCCCGGTCGACGAAGTGCTGCGCACCGTCCCCACTGACGCCCTGGAACGCCCGGTCACCCCTTTCACCGCCCTCCACGCCGCGGTGGCCCACCTCGCCGCCGGGGACGTGCCCGCACTGCACCGGCTGCGCGGCCACGCGCTGGGCGCCGACCTGGTGCAGCGGGAGGTGATCGCTCCGTTGTGCGAGGCGTTCAGCCACCTGGTCATGGCGGACTGGGACGAGGCCATCCCCGGCATCGAGCAGGTCCTGCCCACACTGCGCACGGTCGGTGGCAGCGCCGCCCAACGCGAGATCGTCGAGGAGACACTGCTGTACGCGCTGGTGTCGGCGGGCCGCTGCGAGGAGGCGGCGACAGTGCTGACGCGGCGCCTGGACCGCCGCGACTCCGCGGCCCGCCGGCTCACGACGCGCGAGGCGGCGCGGCTGTAGCGAGGCGGTTGGCGCGTCCCGGGATGCCCTGGGACGCGCCGCCCTGACCATGGCCGACACGCTCGGCGGACCGATGCCGACGTGGCCGCTCTCGTGGTGCGCGGCCCAGTACTGTGAGTCCGCTGAATCTGCTCGTCGGCATGGAACGGGCTTCGGAAAACGGCGCAAAGAAGCCCCGCGAGAAAAGAACGGGGTTCGCACAGGCCGTCGGCCGCACCGGCACCGCACGCATTGCGCGCGCGTCTGCTGACGCCATCTCATAGCCCGTGCAGACAGGTGGTGTTATGAGTCCTTGTCGGCGACCAGCGTCCGCGCGAAGGCGCGTGCGATGCAATGAGTTTCGTACGCCCCGTGGCCCACCCACTGAACGAAACCGCAATTATGGAGCAGGCCCAGTCCGTGTGCGACCTCAGACTCCGGAACGCCGAAACCTGTGGAGATCTCGTCAACCGTAAGCGATTTCCCGCCATTCTCCGCCAGATACCGGAAGAGGTCGGCGGCTTCCGCGGGTAACCTGCTGTATTCATGCTGGAAAAGCGAGCGCAGAGTGTAGTCCTCTTCACACATGACGAGAGTTCCTACGTCACAATGCCTGAAGAGATCCGGACAATGGAACGAGGCGACCGAGGCGATACGAAGCGCGAGCGGATGCCCCGCGCACCCCTTGATGATGCGCTCCGCCACACCGCGGTGCGCCTCCGCTTCCTCCCCCAGCCCCATCATGGCCACTAACTGGGCGGATTCATCGCGCTGGAGGGTCGGTACGACGAACTGGCGCACTCCGTGCGTGGCCACCAAACCGTCCATGCGCCTCCGACTTGTGACCAACACCGAGGCTGTACCAAGCGCGGGTAGAACGGATCTGACCGCGGCAGCGGACGGCACGTCGTCGAGAATGACCAACATCTGCCGGTTCTGTATCGCTTCCCGCAGAACGGCCTGCATCGTGCTGCAGCTCCACACGGGCTCCACCGGTATCCCCAGCAGCCGCAGCATCGCGATCAGCGGGCGCTTGCTGATCATCGGGCTGGATCCCCACGCCACGCGGGAGCCGAGGAAGTAGATCCCGTCCGGAAAGCACTCCGCGTTCTGCACGGCCCAGCGGACGGCGAGCGAGGTCTTCCCTACGCCCGGCATGCCCACCAGGGAAACGAGGTTCGTCTCACAGAGGGCGCGGTCAGTGAGGGACCGGGAGATGGCCTCCAGTTCGGCCTCCCTTCCGACAAAGCTCCGCAACTCGGCGGAAGGGGCGTCAGGAGGGACTGAGACGATGTTGACATTCGATTCTCCGAATGTCCCGGAGAGTCCTCGGGCCGGATTTCCCCCCTTGCTGAAGAATTGCCTCTTCTCGTCCTGTGTAAGGGACAACGAGTTTGCGATCTTCCGAAGAGTCGACGGCCTCGGCTGGGTCTTCCCGCGTTCCAAGTCCCTGATACTGCGGACAGATATACCGGAAATATCGGCGAGCTCCTCCTGAGTGAGTCCGGCCCGACATCGGTAATCACGCAGCAGCACCGCTGCACATTCACCTTCCCCAGACAGAGAGAAAGGGCTGAGAGTCGTCTGGAAGGGCATCCTTTGGTTCCTCTCGCGTGTTCACTAAGGCGCGGCCCCCAGGTCGGCAGCACAGGGCGCGAACCCACACCCCCGCACCCACTGACCACAGTCGCAGCCCTGGTGAGATTCCATACCGCTTCCGAAGCGGTGCACTAAGCTCTTCCCCGGATGGTGACATCTCATGAGCCTGCGCGTTTCACTTGCTACGGCGTCCAAATCTTGTTCAGAAAAGCGAAAGCACCTCCGAGCCGGGAAGGTCACGCCCCAAGCTCGTCGTCTCGACTGTCGACCTTGAGGTGGTCAGCCACTCCAGGTCGACACCGGCCGACAGAGGCAAGGCAGGGCCAACCACACGGAACGCCGGCCGACCCGAACCGAGCTTGCCCCACCATCACTCGCAGGCACCTTCAGAATCTCTCCGACGCCTGATACCGCGATTCCATCACTCCTCACCCCAGGGAACCCGTCACACTGACTCTCCGATTCAGTTCTGTCCACGAGCTCCCTTTCCCGCGGAACCTGATGAAATCGCTCCCAGCCTAGCTTTAATCCTCAATTATGTGTCCATTCAAGGAGCAAAGAAAAAGTAAAGTAATCGCTCAATTAAAAACTCGCCAGTAAAACTCACCAGTAAAACTCACGGGTAGGTTTTTCACGCCGGATCGAATACACGATCCGGCGTACACGAAATTAAAATGAATGCTTGTAAGTCGACGGGTAAACCTGCATCCCAAACCAATAAATATGTCACCGACACCCGGCGACGACGTTCCTGTCACCTTCCTTTCGATTTTCAGTGAAAATCGACGGAGTGACCGGATCAACGTGCCGAGTGCCGGCGACAGGGGCGCGGCGGTGAGGTGCCGTCAGCCGACGGTCGGCGACGCGGACACCGCGTCGTCGCGGCGGCCCGGGCCGCCGGCTGTGCCGACCATGAAGTCCTGTGCGGCGTGGCCGTGCTCCAGGCCGTCGCCCTCGATGTCGAGGTTCGGCAGCCACCGGGCCAGTCGGCCAGGCAGCCACCAAGCGGCGCTCCCGGTGAGCGCGAGGACGGCCGGGACGAAGGTCATCCGGATGACGAACGCGTCGAGCAGCACGCCGACAGCGAGGGAGAAGGCGATCTGCTTGAGCATCATGCTCTCGGAGCCGAGGAAGGCGGCGAACACCGAGATCATGATCAGGGCAGCCGCCGTGACGACCCGGCCGCTGTGCCGAGCGCCGTTGTGGATCGCGCCCAGAGGGCTCCCGGTGCGGACATAGGCCTCCCGCATGCGCGACACCAGGAACACCTCGTAGTCCATCGCCAGGCCGAACAGCACCGCCAGCAGGATGATCGGCAGAAAGCTGCTGACCGGTCCGGTGGCGTCCATGCCTACCAAGCCCATGGCGTGGCCCAGTTGGAAGACGCCCACGACCGCGCCGAGCGTCGCGGCGGTCGATAAGAGGAAGCCGACTGCGGCCTTGAACGGAACCACCAGGGACCGGAAGACCAGAAGCAGCAGGAGCAGTGACAGCCCGATCACGACAACGGCGAACGGGATCAGCGCCGAGTTCAGCTTCGCCGCGACGTCGATGCTCACAGCGGTGCTGCCAGTGACCTGAATGACGGCACCGGTGTCCCGTCGGATCGACTCCCGGTGGTCACGGATGGTGCTGACCAAGATCTTGGTCGCCGGGTCGCTGGGCGCGCTGTCCGGAACCACCCGGATGAGGGCGGTGTGGGCGGCACCATTGGTCAGCGGCGTGCCGACGACGGCCACGTCGGGCAGCGCGCGGACGGCGGCGACGACCTGCTGGGCGGCCGCGGTGGAATCGGTGCTGTGGCTGGTGTCGGCCAATACCAGGAGCGGACCGTTGAAACCGGGGCCGAATTCGGCGCTGATCCGGTCGTACGCGATGCGCTGGGACGAGGACGCGGGCGCGGTGGCGTTGTCGGGCAGCGCGAGGCGCATGTCACGGGCGGGCCAGGCGAGTGCGCCCAGAGCCGCGGCCACGACCAGCACGGTCAGCAGCGGCCGGCCTGTGACGAGACGGAACCACCGCTCGGTGGCGTTGGCGGCCTTGGCGCCGTCGGCCGCTGTCGCGGCGCCGCCCACGGCTTGTTCACGGCGCATCGCACGGGAGCCCGGCTTCGGGGTCAGCCGCTTGCCGGCGAAGCCAAGCACCGCCGGCAGCAGGGTGATCGCCACGAGTACCGCGATCAGTACCGCTCCCGCCGCGGACAGCCCCATGGCAGTCAGGTAGGGAATGTCGACCACCGTGAGGCCCACCATGGCGATGACCACGGTCAGCCCGGCGAACACCACCGCACTGCCCGCCGTGCCCACCGCAAGCGCCGCCGACTCCTCCGGCGCCATACCGTGAGCGAGTTGGAAGCGGTGCCGACTGACGATGAACAAGACGTAGTCGATTCCGACCGCCAGACCGATCATCAGCGCCAGACTCTGCGCGGTCGACGAGATGGAGAAGGCCCCGGTGAGCGAGAGCCCACCGAAGATCGCGGTGGCGACGCCGAAGACCGCGGTGACCATCGGTATGCCGGCGGTGAGCAGGGAGCCGAAGGTCAGCGCGAGGATGATCAGTGCCACGCCGACGCCGAGCAGTTCACTGCTGGACTGCGTCGGAGCGTTGCCGAACGCCGCCCCACCTACATGGATCTCCATCCCCTCCCGATCGGCGCTCACGACGGCGGATTTGAGCGAGTCCAGTGCGCCCGGTTCCAGGCTGCTCTGCGGGACCTCGTACAGGACCTGGCCGACGGCGGTGGTGCGGTCGGCGGAGACGGTGCGCGCATCGAACGGGCTGACGACCCTGGCGACCTGTGGGGCGGACCGGGCTGCGGTCAGCGCGGCACGGATCGCCGCGGCCTCGGCCGGATCGGTCACCTCACGGCCGCCGGATGTAGTGAAGACGACCTGCGCGCTCGTGCCGGAGAAAGCGGGGAAGTCGGCTTTCAGACGGTCCAGGGCCTGCTGGGACTCCGAACCCGGATTGGAGAAGGTGTTGTCGAGCTTGCCCGTGCCACCGAAGGACGTCATGCAGGCCACCGTCGCGGCGACCAGCCCGAGCCAGAGGGTGAGCACGAGTCGCCGGTGCCGGAAGGATAAACCTGCGAGGCTGTGGAGGAAGTTGGGCATAGGTTTCCCCTGATACGGAGGTAGCCCTGAAGAGACCGGGAGCCACGCCACAATAACAAAGTGGCAGGACTGCCAAAACGTCGCTCCGGACAGAAATGGTGAAGGTGAAGCCCACAGCAGAACCGGGACGAAGGGAACAGAACAAGCGACGCACCCGTGAGGCGCTGATCCAGGCAGCGGCGGGGCTGTTCCATGAGAAGGGCTACGAGGACACCACGGTTGCCGACATCGCCAGTGCCGCGGGGGTGGGAGAGCGCACGTTCTTCCGGTACTTCCCGACCAAGGAGAGCCTGCTCCTGCAGGAGACGCGGGAGCTGATCCCGCTTCTGGCGGGCGAGATCGTGGCCCGCCCGCCCGCGGAGGCTCCGCTGGTCGCCCTGCGCAACGCCATCCTGGGGCTCGTCGGCCGCGACGAAGTTCTGGTTTTCCTCCTCGCCGGACGCCAGCCGCTCCCGACCATTCCGAGAACGCATGGTGAACGCTTCCTCCTGTTCGACTTTGAGGAAGCCGTCGCGTCCGCGTTCCTGACCCGGACGGCGGCGAACGACGCGGACCTGCGGGACCCGGAACACCGGCTACGGGCGTCCATCCTGGCCCGCGCCGGTGTGGGGGTACTCCGGGCCCTCCGGCTTGCCCACACCCAGCTGCCGGAGTCCTCGCGCAAGGAGATCGACCTGTTCGCGTGCGTCCGAGCAGGGTTCGAGACGCTCCTGGAGGCGGCCATCGAGGGTGCGTAGCAACGCGCGGGCCGGATGCTGCGGCCGCCGGCCGGTGTGGGCAGGACCCGAGACAACAGGAAGACGCCGACCGGCGGTAGAGACAGGGCCGACGAACATCTCGATCGCCTGCTCGCCATCGATGTTCGTGCGGAGTACGCCGTGCTGCTGCCGCGGCGCAGGACTGCGAGGCCGGGGTCGCGCCGTGGGGCTTCGAGCAGGACGAACAGTTCGTCGCGCATCGAGGTGCCGGGGAGCACGGGGCCAGGTCGCTCGGCGGCGCGGCTGACGTCGGCGCACAGCCCTTCCTTGCCGCTCCGGCGCCGGTGAATCCCGGCCTTGCCGATGCCGGCGGTGCGGGCGATGCGCTCAATGAGAGTTCGGCGAGGGGGACGCCGTCTTCCAGGAGCTTCATCGTGCCCTCGAGGATGGCGCGTTCGGCGGCCGCATTCGCGGACGCCCTTGAGGCTCCATCCTGCCGAGCCGGCTGTCGGCGAGGCTCACCTGTCGTCCTTCGTTGCCCTGGGCGGGATTCTCTCAGCGCTGCGCGACTTGACAGGGCTACTCCGCCGCAGCCGCCAACTCCGGCTCCTTCCCGTCCTCCTGAGGCCCCCTTTGCTTCCCCGGCAGGAACAGCGCCACGACAACCGCCCCCACGACAGCGACCGCCGCTCCGCACAACGCGGTGATGTGCATCGCGTGCAGGAACGCGTCGTTGGCCGACAAGACCAGCGCTTCTCCCTCGGGGCCCAGCCGCGTAGCCACGGCGAGGGCCGCTTCGACGGACTCGCCAGCCGTTTCCCTGAGATCCGTCGGCAGCGAGGAAAGTCTGTCCTCGATGCCTGTGCGATAGGTCGTCGAGAGGACGGAACCCAGGACAGCGACGCCGAAGGCACCGCCGACCTGGCGGAAGGTGCTGCTGAGCGAGGAGGCCGAGCTGGCCTTCTCACGGGGCAGAGCCTGCATGATGGCGACGCTGGTCAGGCTCATCATGTAGGCCATACCGACGCCCATCAGGAACAAGACGGCCTCAAGGAACCAGATCGACGTGTCGGCCTCCAACACGGCGAACGTGGCCAGCGTCGCGGCAATGATCAGCATGCTGCCGGTGGCCGTCGCCTTGAGGCCCAAGCGGTCGACCAGCCGCCGGGCCCACGGCGCGAAGATCATCATGGCGGCGGCCAGCGGGAGCAGGAGCAGACCGGTCTGCAGCGGCGTGTAGCCGCGCACGCTCTGGATGTAGAAGGCCGAGAAGAAGTTCACGCCCATCATCGCGAAGAAGACCAGCGCCATGACGGTGATAGCGGCGGAGAAAACCCTGTTTCTGAAGTAGGTGACGTCGATGGACGGATGATCGCTGCGCTTCTCGAACACAACGAAGGCGACAAGTACGGCGAGACCGGCGGTGATCGTCGACAGGACTGTGACCTCCGTGAAATCGGCGAGCTCGCCGGCCCTGATGATGCCGTAGACGAGCAGCACGACGCCGACGACGGACAGGACGACGCCCAGGGCGTCGACCCGGCCGGGGTTCGGATCCCGCGACTCAGGCACGAGCCACAGCATCAGCGCGAGTGCGAGGAGCACGAACGGCACGTTGATGAGGAAGACCGATCCCCACCAGAAATGGTTGAGGAGGGCACCGCCGGTGATGGGCCCGATGGCGACGGCGAGGCCGACACCGCCCGCCCAGACGCCGATGGCCTTCGGCTGTTCGTCGCGTTCGAAGACGTTCATGATGACGGCGAGGGTGGCCGGCATCACGAACGCGGCGCCCAGTCCCATCACCGAACGGAAGGCGATCAGCTCGCCCGGCGAGTCGGCGGACGCGGCCAGGGCCGACCCCAGGCCGAACACGGTGAGGCCGCCGAGCAGGGCCCGCTTGCGGCCCAGCCGGTCACCGAGCAGTCCGGCGGTGAACAGCAGGCCCGCGAAGACGAGGACGTAGGAGTTGATCGCCCACTGCAGTTCGCTCTGGGTGGCGCCCAGACCGGTCGGAGCCGGGGTCGAGATGGTCTTGATGGCGACGTTCAGTATCGAGGTGTCGAGCTGCACGATCAACAGGCTCATGATCAGCACGGCGAGGATCGCCCAGCGGCGCCGGTGCACGGCTTCCGGTATGCGGGAGGCAGGGTTTGCAGGAGTGGTCATGCCGCCCAGGTTAGGAATGACCGGCCGGAATTCACAGCAGGTCTTTGGGAGAAGCCGAGTTGAGCAGTTTCCCCCGCCGTAAGTCGCCGCCGAACTGCCGGTGATCTTCCTCGTATTTGCAATCGCGTGCGGCATAGCATCGGCAATGCCAGGCTGGCCCGCTGGACGACACACCATCGGCATCGCCCTCGGTGGCGTCCACCTCGCCGGTCGGTAGCCGAGCGGACACGGCCGACGGCGGGCCCCAGCGCCGAATCCCATCACTGTCGCCGCGGCTTCCAAGGAGAGATGATGACCAGCCGGATTCATCGGAACAACAACCCTGTGGGAATCGCTGTCGTCGGCTGCGGTCGTGCGGCCCGGCAACACGTGGAGGCAGTACGCCTGGCTGGTGCCGGACGCATCGTGGCCGTGGTCGGTGTGGACCGGGGCCGGGCGGACGAGCTGGCCCGGATGGCGGGGGCCACCCCCCGATCCCTGGACGACGTGCTCGCGGACACGCGGATCGACGCCGTCGCCGTCTGCACCCCGCCGGACTCCCATGTGAGCATCGCGACCTCGGCACTGCGTGCGGGCAAGGGTGTCATCGTCGAGAAGCCGGTCGCGCGCACCAGCGACGAGCTGGAGACCATGCTCGCCGCCGCCAAGGCCTCGGGCGCCCCTGCTCTGGCGATGCTGCAGCACCGCGGGAGCCTTCCGGACGACGCTCTGACAGATCAGTGGACGGCGGACGCCACCGCGACGATCGAGGTGCTGCAGCCCCGACCGCGCGCTCACTATCTCTCGAACGCCTGGAAGCACTACCCCGACCGTTCCGCTGGTGGGCACATCGCCCATCTGGCAGTGCATTGCCTGGACATGGCGTGCCAACTGCTCGGGACACCCACCAGGGTCACCGGACTGACGGAATGCCGCGATGCCGCCGGTATCGAGACACGCGCGACACTCGCCATCCAGTTCGCCGGCGGTCCGCTGATGAGTGTCCTCAGCAGCGCCCATCCGGCTCCCCCGTCGGAGCGCCTGCACGTGGTGGACGGCGACCGCGAACTGCTCGTCACCGACAAGGGCACGGAATACCGCGTCGCCGGCCGGGCGGAGTCCCTGCCTCCGGTCCCCCCGCCGGAGTTGCGTGCCGCCGTCTACCAGGAACTGCGGGCGGCCGTACGCGGTGAGGCCGCCCCGGATCGCCATGCCCTCCGGCGGGCCCGGGACGTCACCGCTCTGCTGGCGGAGGTACGCCGTCTCACCCCGGTCAAGGAGCCTGTGTCATGACCCCGTTGGTGGGTGTTTCCTCCTCCAGCCTGCCCCACGCGTCCGCGCCGGAACTGTTGCATATCGCGACGAGGATCGGTGCCCAGTGCCTCGACCTGTGGGCGGGCCGGGGCGAGGGCTGGGATCCACAGCTCGACCTGATCGCCGAGCGGATGCCGGTCGCCTTCGTCGGTGTCAGCGCCACACTCGGCTCCGGAGTACCGGCCGATCTGACGCCCGGTGTCATGCGCGTCGTCCTCAAGCGCCGCATCCCGCTGCGGCTCTTCGTCGCCCCCCTGGCCGACGTGGCGGCCGTACGCCGCTTCGGCGCCGATGTCGACCGGCTGCGCGACACCTGGGGACCGGACCTGAGGCTCGTCGTCGAGCCGCACGCCGCCACACCCACCCTCGCGCTGCTCGACGAGGTCCTCGCCCAGCACGGGATCGGAGCGGTGGTGGACACCCTGGGCCTGGTGCGCCTGCGTGCCTCGATCGCCGCGGCGCGGGCGTTTCTGCTGCGGCACGCGGTCGCCGTTCAGGTCAAGGGGCTCACGAGGCGCGACGGCACCTACCGACATGTAGGGCTCAACAGCACGCCGTCGCTGACCGCGTGGACGCTCACGCTGATCGACGGCGCCGCACTCCCCGTCACCGTCGAGACGAGGTCCGGCACCGCCGCCCAGGACATCCGTATCCTGCGGCGAGCACTGACGTCACACCACCACCCGTTGCCCGTACCCCCGGAGGTTGCGTCATGCGTCTCTGTATCCTGACCGACGAGATCAGCCAGGATCTCGACGAGGTCCTGGCCGTCTGTACCCGTCACGGTTTCACCGCGATCGAGGTCCGGTCCGTCTGGAACATCCCGCCCCACGAGCTCACCCTCCACCAGTGCAAGGAGATCGCCGCCCGTGCAGCCGCGTCGGGCATCTCCGTCGCCGGGTTCGCCAGTCCGGTCTTCAAGACCGAACTCCCATCGGGCCATGTGCAGTTGGCCGCCTCCGAGGCGCTGCTGAACCGATCGCTGGAGCAGTGCGCGGCCCTCGGCACCGATCTGCTGCGTGTCTTCTCCTTCTTCCGTTCCGGAGCCCCGGACGTCGCCAGGGCCGCCGAGGCGATCGGCACTGTGCTGGACCGGGTGCCCACGGACGGCGTCACCGTGGGCTTCGAGACCGGTACCCGTACCAACACCCCGAGCGCCACCCTCACCCAGCAGCTCCTGGACGCCCTCGGGCGTCCCAGCACCGGGATGATCTGGGATCCCGGCAACACGGTCTTCAGCGGTTTTGGCGACGGCTCCGGCCTCTGCGGCCTCGAGGACATACAGCCGGAGGCGCTCGCCCACATCCACGTCAAGGACCCGGTGGGTACCAGCGAATACGTCGAGCTGGGCCACGGCAGTCTCCCCTGGCCGGCCATCCTGTCCGCCCTCCGCGCCCGCGGATACGACGGTTGTCTGTCCCTGGAGACGCACTGGCGCCGTACGCGTGTGCTCACCGCGAACGAGCGGGACGAGCCGTGGGGAGATGGGTTCTCCGCGGGCGGGCGCGAGGCCAGTGAGGCATGCATGGCCACGCTCGCGGCCTGGGTGAAGGACGCGGAATGACACCGACGGATCCTCTGCTGCTCGTGGGTCCACAGCGGTCGGGTACCACGGCGCTCGCCGGAGCACTCTCCAGCGCGTTCGCCGCGGCGGGAGGCTGCTTCACCGTCAACGGAAAGCTCCCCTATCTGCTGCGCCGCTGGTGGACCGACCCGGACGCCGAGGCCCTGCACCTGCGCGCGGACGAGGTCACGCACGCGCTCACCCGAATCCCGCCGCACGGAGACGGATCCGAGGAGTGGCTGGCGCGGGCCCGTACGGCCCTGCTGGGCAGCACCCGCCGGGCCGCCCACGGCAGCGCGGAGCCCGCCACGAGCGACGAGATCCGCAGGGTCTGCGCCGAGGCGTACGGCCCGGGACCGTGGGGCGACAAGTACAACGAGTACCTGCTCGAACTGCCCTGGCTCCATGCGACGTTTCCCAACGCGCGCTGGGTGTTCCTGGTGCGCGAGCCGGAGGAGGCCATCGCCTCGATGCTCCGCTGGCAGCGGGACAAACCGTGGAACCCGGACAGTGCCTCGGCCGCATCGGCGAAGTGGGCCCACTGGACGTCACGTTGGCTTGCCTTCCGGGCATCCGTACCCGCCCGTAGACGGATCGAGTTGGACTACGGCTCCCTGTGCGAGGGCAGCCATGACGCCCTGTCCGAGTTCGTCTGCGTGGACCTGGCGCCTCACCTCGCCGGATTTCGACGGCAGGCGGCCGACCGGCCCCGTCCCGAGCTCTGTCCGGAGGCGCTGTCCGTCCGGGCCGAGCTGGTACACAGAGGAGTCCTCGGCGATCACCGCCGGGACTGACCCTGAGTTCCACCTACTCGTTCCATGAGGAGATCACCATGACCGGTGCTTCGCACCGCTTCGAGCGCCTGCATCACGTCCAGGTGAGCATGCCCGCCGACGAGGAGGACGTCGCCCGCGCCTTCTACTCCGGCGTTCTCGGCATGACGGAGATCGAGAAGCCGCCCGTCCTTGCCAAGCGCGGCGGTGCCTGGTTCCGTGCGCACGGCGTCGAGTTGCACCTGGGCGTCGAGCAGGACTTCCGGCCGGCCAAGAAGGCACACCCCGCGTTTCTTGTCGACGACCTCGACAGCCTCGCGGCGCACCTGGCCGCGCACGGCACCACACCGCGCTGGGACGGTGACTTTCCGGGCCACCGCCGCATCTACGCGGACGACCCGTTCGGCAACCGGCTGGAGTTCCTGCAGCCGGAACCGGTGCCGGACGACAACTAGTTGAGACTCCCTGTCCTGGCGGCACTGGTGAACCGGCGTCATCACGAGGACCAACCGGTGCCGCCCGGACAGGGAGGCCGCACCACAGACGCTCAACCGCCGTACAGGGCAGCTTGAAGGAGGTGTTCTGATCCATGCGAGAAGTAACGAAGCGGAACAGCACGGAACAGGCCGATGTCGTGGTGATCGGACTCGGTTACGTGGGGCTGCAGCTCGCCCGTGAGGCGGTACGCGCGGGACTCGACGTGATCGGATACGACCGGAACCACGCGGTGGCGGACTCGCTCACCGAAGGACGCTCCCACCTGGGGGACATATCCGACGGACGACATGCGCGACATGCGCGCGAACGGGTTCCGCGCCGTGTCCGACGAATCCGAACTGCCGACTGCGAAGACGGTGGTGATCTGCACGCCGACCCCGCTGTCCGACGCGGACGACTCCGGCCGCACGGCCGGGAACACCTACCGCTACGTCAGCATCGCCCTCGTCAACGAGACGGCGGCCTTCCCCCATGAACTCGGTGTGGATCTGTGGGACGCGATCCGAATCACCCTTCGCACAAGCTCCGTACGCTGGGTTATCCGTTCCGCCTGATGGAAATCGCAGCGGAGATCAACGGCGCCGACGTGCTCCTGCTGGGCGTCACCTACAAGGAGGATGTCGCCGACCTCCGCGCGTCGCTGGTGGTGCTGACCATATTGACGCAGGCGCACAGCGACTACGACGTGAACGCGATCGCGGAGCGCTCGCGGCTCCTGCTCGACACCCGCGGCAGGCTCGAACCGCGCGGGACGGCGGTGGCCGCACGGGCGGAGAAACTGTGAGCGCGGCGCATGCCAAAGCCTGAAGCACAACGACGACAACCTGACGAGGGTGCCCCATGAGCATGCGTGAAGGGAACACAGGCACGATGACGCGAATCGCCCCTGACGACAGCCGGCTCTCCTACCACGGTGCCGTCTCGCTACAGCACACCGACGACGGCATCGCTCCGTGGCGAGTGCCGCACGAGGACAGCCGCCTCTTCTTCCCCAAGGGAGGGCTCGGCAGAGCGGCCATGCCGTCCGGGGTTCGGGTCGCCTTCAGCACGGACAGCCGCCACGTGACGTGCAGGTACCGAGCGACGCCGCCTCCCGAGGTCATCGGGCCTCAGGAGACGGCGCGGCTCGATGTCGTCGTGGACGGTGAACTGCGCCAACGCGTCCTTCTGGACACGGAGGACCCCGAGGCCGAGCTCACGGTGTCTGGCCTGTCGGGGCAGATGTCCACCATCGAGTTGTGGCTGCCTCACTTCAACCAGTTCGTGCTCCGCGGCTTCGACATGGACAAGTCGGCCCGGATCGAACAAGTACCGGTCCCGGGTACACGCTGGGTGCACTACGGGAGTTCCATCTCGCAGGGCCGCGGCGCCGCGGGGCCGTCCGAGACATGGACCTCGGTGCTGGCCCGTACCGCGCACCTGGACCTCACTTCGATGGCCATGGGCGCCGGGTGTCACGCGCAGCCCATCTTCGCGAGCCTTGCCCGCGACCTGCTGCCGGAACTCTTCACGGCATGCCTGGGGATCAATCCGTACTATTTCGGCAGCCTCAACGAGCAGACCTACCAGTCCTCGGTGATCGGGTTCGTCCGCACGGTGCGAGAGAGCAACCCCGATACGCCCATCGTGGTGATGTCCACGGTGTACCTGCCCGAGCGGGAGGACGATCCGGGCCCGGTCGGCATGACGCTCAAGGAATACCGGGCGGAGACGGAGGAAGCCGTGGCCCGGGTGCGCGACCACGGTGACCCGCTGGTGCACTACCTCGACGGGTTGAGCCTGTGGGGCCCGGGCGACGAGAGGCTGATGCTGGAGCCGGAGGGCATGGACCGGATTCATTTCAACTCCGAGGGCCACCGGGTCTTCGCCCGGCGCATGCTCGACGCCCTCGTCGGCATGGGAGTGGTCAAGCAGGCGGACGAGGACGGGTGCTGAGCCGCACACCCCGGTGCGGTGACGCCACCACGCACGGGCATGGCCAAGCCCTCCTGCCTTCGGCAAGCCCCGAACCGCTCCGCCCGCACCATCGCCGACCAGTATCGGACCGGGCATCAAGGGTTCCACGAACAGTAGGGAGAAAGCCAGTGACGACGTCGGTTGCCGAACGCACAGGTCGCAGTGTGGCCTTCCCTCGCAAGCGCCTGGTCTGGGAGGCCGAACTCGCCATCGACGAGACTGATCCGTTCTTTTTCGACCACCCGCTGGAACATGTGCCGGCGATGCTGATGATGGAGAGCGCACTGGCGCTGGCCGGGGAGGCGGTCGCCGCGGCCGGTCACGGACAGCCGCACGGCTTCCGCCAACTCGCCCTGGAATTCCATCGGTTCTGCGAGCTGAACAGCCAGCCGACGATGCGGGTGTGGGAGGCCGAGCGTCCGGGCCACTGGCGGGTCGAGTTACGGCAGAACGACACACTGATCGCGGCGGGCTCCGTCGCGCCCTTCGCCGCCCGGGGCGAGGAGGCCGCCGACGACACCCCCCTGCCGGGCGCCGTGCCGCCCGTACCGGCGGTACTCGTGCACCGGGCCCGGCAGGAGAACGTACTGATCGGCGCGCTGTGCCGGCGCGGGACAGACGACTACACCGCCGAGTTGCTGACCCCGCCCCCTCGTCACCACCTGCGCCGCGTCGGCGGCCGACTGCGGCCACTGGGTGAACTGATCGAGGGCGTACGGCAGTTCGTTACGCTGCTCGGGCACGAGGCCAGGGACGTGGCCGTGGACCACCGGCTGGTGGTGACCCGGATCGAGATCACGCTGGAGCGTCCGGTGCGGCGTGCGGAGCGCGTCCTGCTGCGCACCCGCAGCCTCCCCGAGGCACGCCGCCGGGGCACGGGAACGATGTCCTTCTCCCTGTCCGGCGCCGGGGACGCGGGGGACATCGGCACCGCGCAGGTCACCGGAGTCGCGATGTCGGCGGAGGCCTACGCGCGGCTGCGGGCCAGCCGCCGCCAGTCCGGGGAAGCGGCCCGGTGAAGAGGCTGGAAAGCGTGTTCCCACCGCTGCTGTTCCTGTCCGGGCTGGCCGCGCTCGGCCATGGCCTGGCCACCGGGACCGGCGTCGTCCGGGTCGCCCTCGGACTGTACCTCGTGTGGACGCTGCTGGAGTTGCGCATCACCTTCCGCGTCCACCCGGGCGACGCCGGTGGAGACGACGCGGCGAGCATGCCGCTGTACGGGCTGGCACGTGGCGCGGTGGTGGCCTCCGCGGTGTTCGTTCCGCCGCTGTGGGCCCCCAGCGATGCCGTGTTCCAAGGTGTGGCGCTGGCGGTGTTCGTAGCGGGCGTCGTCCTGCGACTGGGAGCGATACGGCAACTCGGGAGGTTCTACTCCCACAAGGTGCGCACGCTGACCGATCACATGATCGTGCGAAGCGGCCCGTACCGGCTGGTGCGGCACCCCGCGTACTCGGGAATGGTCGTGGGCCACATCGGGTTCGTCGCACTGCTGCTCAATCCCGTGTCCCTGTTCGCCCTGGTCGGGCTGCTGGTGCCGGCCATTGTGCACCGGATCCGCGTCGAGGAGCGGACCTTGATGGAGCTGACCGGCTATCCGGACTACGCGCGCGGTCGCAAGCGCCTGGTCCCCGCGGTGTGGTGACGAGTGATGAAGATGCCGGACATCCGGAGCAAGAAGAACCGCCCCCGTCACGACCGCCCCGTCCCCCGTGTGCTCACCGGCGCGCAGGTGACCGCGAACCTGGCCGGCCACAAGTTGGCACGACTGGCCCGGCTCACCGCGGCCGGAGTGCGGGTGCCGCCGTTCTATGCCCTGTCCACGGACTGCTTCCGCGCGGTCGCCGGGCCGCTGCGGGACCGTATCGACAAGGAGATAGCAGCCACCGACTTCGGCAACCGGGCGGCGGTCGAGGACACCTCGGCCCGTATCCGGGACCTGCTGGAGCGGGCGACGCTGCCGCCGGGTCTGGAGGAGGAGATCCTTGCCGCGTACGACGCGGCCTTCTCCCCGGGCACCCTGGTGGCCGTACGCGCCTCGGTGACCGGCCAGGGCGGCGGTACGGCCGGGGACGAGCCGGGCGGCGAGGATTCCTCGCGGGATGCCTTCGCCGGGATGAGCGACAGCTTCCTGTACGTGCGCCGCTCAGAACTGGTCGACCGCGTCCGGCACTGCTGGGCATCCGGTTTCAACGCCGAGTCGCTGCTGTACCGGCACGCGCAGGGCCATGACCCGGGCGGCGCCCAAGTGGCCGTGGGAGTCCAGAGGATGGCGCTGGGCGAGCGCTCCTTCGTCATGTTCACCTGCGATCCGCGCACCGGCGCCGCCGACACCGTGATCGCCGCGGCCTACGGCATCGGCGAGGGCGTCGTCCAGGAACGGGTGGGAGTGGACCACTACTTCCTGCGGGCCGGTGCCGCCGATGCCGTGGAGAGCCGGATCGCCACCAAACCCGAAAAACTCGGCCTGGACCCCGAACGGCCCCAGGACGGCCCCGTGCCGCTGCCCGTACCGCGACACCTGCGGGAGCGGCCGGTACTGAGCGAGGAGGAGATCCGTGCCCTGGCCAGTACGGGCTGCACGATCGAGCGGCTGTTCGGCGCGCCGCAGGACATCGAGGGCACCTTCACCGCCGACGGCACCCTGCACCTGGTGCAGTCCCGCCCGGTCACCATCGACGCGAGTCTGCGCAGGCAGTGGAGCAACGCGAATGTCACCGAGAGCTTTCCCGGTGTCACCACCACACTGACGTACACCTTCGCCCAGGACTTCTACCGCACGATCTTCTACGACCTGTACCGCAGGATGGGCGTACCCGCGCACACCCTGCACCGCAACCAGCCGTACCTGGACCGGATGATCGGGCTGCACCACGGGCGTATCTACTACGAGCTGAACGCCTGGTACCACCTGCACCAGCAGCTGGCCGTCTTCCCGCTGGTGCGCGGCGGCTGGGAGAAGATGATGGGCCTCAGCCAGCCCCCTGGGAGGCCCGAGGCAGCCGTCGGGCCACTGCAGCTGGCCGGCCCGGCCGCCGCCGTCGCCTACCGGTTCGCGGTCCACGACAGGGCGATGCGCTGCTTCGAGAGCTGGTGGGAACGGGTCATCGCATCCCGTCGCGACCGGGACTGGGCGGCGCTCGACCCGCTGGCGCGCATCCGCGACTTCCAGGAAGTCTGGGCCGACGTCGGGGAGCATTGGGGGGTCACCCTCATGAACGACTCGGCGCTCAGCACCACGGCGGGCATCGTCGAGAAGCTGCTGAAGGCCTGGGTTCCGGGTTCCGCCCAGGACTCGCTGCTGAGCGATCTGCTGTGCGGGGACGAGGACAACCACAGCGTGGACGTGGTGCTTTCGGTGGTACGACTCGCGGAGTACGCGCGCACCGTGCCAGGACTGCAGTCGGCACTCGACGACCGCCCGCTCCGTGAGGTATGGCAAGAGGTCGAACAGGGCCGGTTCGGCGACACGTTCCCACAGCGCGTCGTCGAGCACCTGCGCCGCTATGGCGACCGCGGGCTCCAGGAACTCAAGATGGAGCAGCCCTCACCACGGCAGACGCCTTGGGAACTGCTGCGGCTGGTCGGCGAGTACGCACAGGCCGGGCTGGAGAGCGAGGAGCTGCGCCGACGCGAGCTGCGGATCAGGGCGGACGCCGAACAACGGCTCGCCACGGCGCTGGCCAGGCATCCGGTACGCCGTCGGACGCTGTCCGCCCTGCTCGCCCGGCTGCGCCGCTACATCCGCTACCGGGAGAACTCCCGTTACCGCCGCAGCGAGCTGTTCGGGCTGGCCAAGGAGGTTTTCCGTACCCTCGGAGCGGATCTCACCGCACGCGGGGCACTGCGGGAGGCCGACGACGTCGTGCATCTGACTCAGACCGAGCTGTTCGGCTACTTCGACGGGACCGCGCCCGCCGAAGACCTGCGCGGCCTCGCGGAGGCCCGCCGGCGCGAATACGAGTCGGCCGTCGCCGCGGCCGACGAAACCGAACTCCCCCTGCGCTTCACCACGCTCGGGCCGGTGCGCGACACCCGCCCCCAGCAGCCCGCCGCCGAGCGTCGCTCGGCCGCGCCGCCCTCCGGGGACGGGCTGACCCTGCGCGGCCTCGGCTCCAGCGGCGGCCGGGTGCGGGGCGTAGCACGGGTCGTCCTCGATCCCGGGGCATACCGTGATGACGGTGAGGCACCGATTCTGGTCGCCCGGGAAACCGACCCCGGCTGGCTGTTTCTGATGCTGCGAGCGTCAGGGATCATCGTGGAGCGCGGCACGCTGCTGTCGCACACCGCCATCACCGGCCGGAAATTCGGCATCCCGACCATCGTGGCCGTCCCCGGCGCCACCACGGCGATCCTTGACGGCGCGATGGTGGAGATGGACGGGGCGAGCGGCGTGGTGACCATCGTGGAACAGGACTCGGCATGACGGTGCTCGGCAAGCTGGGGCGCTTTGTCCTGGCGGTGTTCACCCCTCAGGTGTACGTGACGTACGGAGTGCTGTGGGCACTGGCGCTCGAGGGCACGGCCGCCCTGCTGGCCCAGGGGTCATGGCAGCCTTCGGCCGGCACGGCCGTGCGCGCCGCGACGGTCGTGCTCGCCCTGCTGTATCTGCGGATGATCGACGAGCAGAAGGACATGGAGTACGACCGGATGCACAACCCAGGCCGTCCGCTGGTGACCGGAGCGGTCACCCAGCGGGAACTGCGGGTGGCGATGGTCGTCCTCGCGGCGCTGCTGGTAGCGCTCAACGCCGGACTGCCGGCGGCCGCACTGCTCGTACTGCTCTGCCAGTTGGTGTACGCGCTCGGGCTGGTTGCCCTGGAACGGGCCTCGGCCCGGGTCAGGGAGGGGCTGCTGCTCAATCTGGCGGTCACCTATCCAGTGCAGTTGCTGCTGAGCTGTTACGTCTACCTCTCCGCGGAGGGAGAGCAGGGCAGCTGGCTGGGCTGGCGGGCCATCCCCCTGGTGGGAGTGTTCGTCGCGGTGTTCCTGCACTTCGAGTTCGCCCGTAAGACGTCCTGGTCCGGCGCCGGGAACGCACGGCTGTACTCGGGTCGGCTCGGCCCGCTGGGCAGCGCCGGTACGGCGATGGGCTGTGCCGTACTGGCCGCCGCGCTGCAACTGACGCTGTTGCGCCCGTGGCGGGAGAGCGGCGCGGATGCGGCGTGGGCACTGCTCCCCTACGCGGCGCTGGTGTTCCCTCTCCTCGCGCTGCCGCGCTTCCTGCGGCGGCGCACGGGAGCCTGGCCGGTGCCCCTGGCGATGGGCTACGTCGTGACCAGTTATCTGACGTTGACGATCCAGGCTGGTGCGTTGTGATTCTGCTGACCGGAGCGAGTGGATTCATCGGCGGCCGGGCTGCCTCCTTACTGCGCGGGCGGCTGCCGGATCCAGCCGCCCTGCGGGTGCTGACCCATCGGCGTACGGCCGGAATCGAAGCCGAGTACTTCGCCGCCGATCTCGCCGACCCCGCCTCGTTGCACGGCTGCTGCGACGGTGTGGAGACCGTGGTGCACCTCGCATCGGCTGTCGAGGCCGACGCGGCCACCTGTGAGGCGGTCAACGTGCGAGGCACCCAGGCGCTGCTGGCCGAGGCCCGCCGGGCCGGTGTGCGGCGGATCATCGCGCTGAGCACCGCCGCCGTCTACGGCGACGGTCCATACGCCGGCATCGCCGAGGACGAGGTACCGCTCGCCCCCGCCTCCCCGACCAGCCGCAGCCGGGCGGCGGCCGAGCGCGCGGTACTGACCGCAGGCGGTACGGTGCTGCGGCCCATGTTCGTCTACGGTCCCGGGGACATGTGGTTCATACCGACCCTGGCCAGAGCGCTGACCCGGACCCCGGTCACCGTGAACGGCGGCCGGGCCCGGCTGTCGCTGATCTCGGTCGAGGACCTGGCCAAGGTGATCGCCGCCCTGGCGCTGTCGCCGGCCCCGCCGGCCGCGTCGACCAGGCCCCGAGTCCTGCACGTGAACCACCCGGAGCCGGTCCGCGTCCTGGAGCTGTACGAGCTGTTGGCCGAACACCTCGATGTGCCGCGCCCGACCGGGGATCTGGACTACACGGACGCGCTGGCCTTCGCGGGACCTGAAAAGGCCCGGCAGGTGGGGATGGTCGCGCTCGACCGCCACTTCGACAGCACCCGCGTCTGGCGGGAGACCGGCCTCACCGCCGGTTCGCTGCGTGACCGGTTCCCTGCCTGCGCCCCCTGGTACCGGCAGCATCTCGGTGCGCGGACCGTCGACCGCTGAAGCGCCCTGGGCGGCGCTGCCTGTCTCGCTCACTGCGACGTCCGCGCCGCGGCCGGTCCGAGCCCCGTCCCGGCGCCGACGATCCCGAGCGGGTTCATGCGCTCGCCTCGGTGCTCAGGGTAGGTGCTCCCAGCCGACGAGGCCGCGTCCACGCACGTGGTGTACGGCGCTGAGCGGGTCCTCGACCTCCGCGCATGTCCGCTCGCGTGTCGGCGATCCGGCGCCCAAGGTCGGTACACCACGTCCTCAATGTCATGCTGCTGGGTGGCTTCGTGGGCTCGCTCCACCACGTCCTGCCCGTTCGACGGTGGCCATGTCCACTTGTGCGGCCCGTGAAGCCCTGGTCGGTGTGGCTTCACAGGAGCGCGGCATCGCCCCGATTGAGGAGTGCCCCCGACCGGCCCGCTCTTACCCAAGGGACGGAAGGGAGACCGGCCGATGATGGTCTTCGGAATCGACGCGCACAAGCGCAACCACACCGCTGTCGCTGTGGACGACCACGGACGCAAGATCGGCGAGCGCACCTAACCAGCGCCGACCACCTCCGGCTGCTGGCCTGGGCGAAGAAGTGGGGCGACGATCGGTTGTGGGCCGTGGAGGACTGCCGGCATTTGTCCCGCCGACTGGAGCGGGACCTCCTTGCAGCTGGCGAGCGGATCGTGCGGGTCCCGCCGAAACTGATGGCGAACTGCCGGAGCGCGGCCCGCACTTACGGCAAGTCCGACCCGATTGACGCGCTTGCCGTCGCGAGGGCGGCCCTGCGCGAACCCGACCTGCCCACCGCCTGCCTGGATGGCGTCGCGCGGGAGATACGCCTGCTGGTCGACCACCGCGACGACCTCGTCGCTGAGCGCACCCGGATCATCAACAAGCTGCGCTGGCACTTGCACGAGATCGACCCCGGCCTGGACCCGCCGGCCCGCTGCCTTACCGTGCCAAGCACCTGAGGGCCCTGGCCACGGAACTCGCCGACAAGGACGGCACGGTGGCCCGTCTGGCCAGGCAACTGGTGGAGCGGTCGCCCGACTCACCGCCGACATCCGTTCCCTGGAAGCAGAGCTCGGTGCCCTCGTCACCGAGGCGGCACCCGCCTATTGGCGATCCCAGGGTGCGGCATCCTGAACGCGGCGAAGATCCTCGGAGAGACCGCCGATATCCGCCGGTTCCACTCCAAGAGCGCCTACGCCCGTCACAACGGCACCGCGCCGCTGCCGGTCTGGTCAGGAAACCGCGAACGTCATCGGCTCTGCCGTACCGGCAACCGGCAACTCAACGCGGCCCTGCACCGGATCGCTGTCACCCAGGCGCATTACCATCCCGACGCCCGGGCCTACCTCCAGCATCGGCGCGAGGCCGGGAACACCAACACCGAAGCGATCCGCGCGCTCAGGCGCTGCCTGCCAGATGTCGTCTACCGGGCCCTCCTCCATGACAGCGAGGCCAGCACCGATCAACCAGCCGCCGTACGCGCCGCCTGATTGACATAGGAGCAAGTGGACGTGACCGCACCCGGATCAGCCCTCCAGAGGCATGTGAGCGGGCGCCCATGGACCTGCTCATCCACCTCGGCGGGAGAGCGGCCGCGCTGCTCGCCCTCGGTGCCGTCGTCCGCGGGGCGTGGCGGGTGAACCGCCGAGTCGTCACCATCATCGACGCCGTCCAGGAGCTGTCACCGAACTCCGGGCACTCGATCAAGGATCAGGTGACCAGCACAGCTCGGGACATGGCGGAGATGAAGGAGTGCGCCCCCTGCGTGTCCCAGACGGACATGCAGGGGGCGTTTCGTCATGCCTGGGGCTGCTCCCCGTAGATGGCCACCCACCGGTCTCCGCGCATCACTATGCCGACGGTCTCGACGGGGCGGCCGGTGGCCTGGTCGTAGTACGTCCGCTCGACGAACAGCGCCGGGCCGGGCGCCGTCATCCCGAGAGCCTGCGCCTCGGCCCGCGTCGCCACGCGGGCGCGCACACGCTCGACGGGGTTACCGACCTCGATGCCGAGGACCCGCATCCGTGCGGCCACCCCCAACGCCCGCGTATGGCCCTACCTCGGGCAGCGCAATCAGCAACTGACCGGTGAGCGCGAGCGGCTTCCACGACTCGGCGAGCTGCACCGGCTTGTCGTCGGCCAGGTACACGTAGGAGGTGTGCGTGACCGCGTCTCCGGCCGCGATGCCGAGCCGCGCGGCCACCGTGTCGCCGGCCTGCTCGGTGGTCGACTCGTGCCGCCACGTACCTACCGCGCCCTGCTCGGCCGTTCCCTCCGCGAAAGGGGAGTCCTCGCTGCGCTTGCGGTGGCGGCGGACCAGGAGATCGGGGGTGTCGCGACCGCGGACGTAGTGGCCGGCGCCGTGCCGGGACACGACGAGGCCGTAATCGACGAGCAGCTTGTACGCGGCGCTGGCCACGCTGTTGCTGCCTCCGTATTGCTTGATGATCTCGGCAACGGATGGGAGGCGGGTTCCGGGCGGGAGTCCCCCGACTCGATCAGGGCGCGCAGCTCCTCGGCAACGCGCAGGTACAGGGGCGTCTCGGTGCTCACTGTCCGCCTCCTCTCATGTGACTTACGTGACAGAGTAGTCAGTAGTCAGCCCCCGTTACTCTCGTGCGAGAGTCGCTCACCACGACGCGGGGCCCGCGCTTGTACGCGACCGCACCGGAGGCCCGCGACCCGCCGCGATCAACCTCGCCCGCATCGACGCCCACATCACCGGCCAACCACGAGCCCGCACCCGCACCCGCACCCGCACCCGCACCCGCCACTTCGCAGCACTTCGCCCCGCCGATCAAACGATCGACGGGGCGAAGTAGGCAGGCCCCGAATTAACCAACAGCGTCCTGGTACCAGGTGCGGGGCTCTTCGTCGTCGTAGGATGCGCAGCTCCGCTCCGGCAACAGGTCGCGTGCGATCATGCTCGCAGGAGCGTCTTCCGCCCCGTCGCGCGCGAGCGCCCTGCCCCCGCGCGCGAGATGCAGGGGCAGGGCGCTCGTTCACATCAGGTCAAGAACCGGCAAGTTGGCGCAGCACGTAGTGCATGATGCCGCCGTTGCGGTAGTAGTCGGCCTCGCCGGGGGTGTCGATGCGGACGACCGCGTCGAACTCGACGCCCGTGTCGGTGGTGACCTTGACCGTGCGCGGCGTGGTGCCGTTGTTCAGCTCCTCGACGCCGGTGAAGGAGAAGGTCTCCTCGCCGGACAGACCGAGGGCCTCGGCCGAGGCACCCTCCGGGAACTGGAGCGGGAGGACGCCCATGCCGATGAGGTTCGAGCGGTGGATGCGCTCGTACGACTCGGCGATGACGGCCTTGACGCCGAGGAGCGCGGTGCCCTTGGCGGCCCAGTCGCGGGACGAGCCGGAGCCGTACTCCTTGCCGGCCAGGACGACCAGCGGGACGCCCTGCTCGATGTAGTTGCGCGAGGCGTCGTAGATGAAGGAGACCGGAGCGCCGTCGACGGTGAAGTCGCGGGTGTAGCCGCCTTCCGTGCCCGGCGCGATCTGGTTGCGCAGGCGGATGTTGGCGAACGTACCGCGGATCATGACCTCGTGGTTGCCGCGGCGGGAACCGTACGAGTTGAAGTCGCGGCGCTCGACGCCGTGCTCCGTCAGGTACTTGCCGGCCGGGGTGTCGGCCTTGATCGCACCGGCCGGGGAGATGTGGTCGGTGGTGACCGAGTCGCCCAGCTTGGCGAGCACACGCGCGCCGGAGATGTCGGAGACCGGGGTGGTCTCCATCGTCATGCCCTCGAAGTACGGAGGCTTGCGGACGTACGTGGACTGCGGGTCCCACTCGAAGGTGTTGCCGGTCGGGATCGGCAGCGCCTGCCACTGGGCGTCGCCCGCGAAGACGTCGGCGTAGGACTTGTTGAACATGTCCTCGCCGATGGCGTTCGCCACGACGTCGTTGACCTCGGCCTCGGAGGGCCAGATGTCGGACAGGTAGACCGGCTTGCCCTCCTGGTCGATGCCCAGGGCGTCCTTGGTGATGTCCACCTTCATGGAGCCCGCGAGGGCGTAGGCGACGACCAGCGGCGGGGACGCCAGGTAGTTCATCTTGACGTCGGGGTTGATCCGGCCCTCGAAGTTGCGGTTGCCGGAGAGCACCGAAGTGACGGCCAGGTCGTGCTCGTT
The DNA here is from genome assembly GCF_001514305.1 of Streptomyces dysideae. GTDB lineage: Bacteria > Actinomycetota > Actinomycetes > Streptomycetales > Streptomycetaceae > Streptomyces > Streptomyces dysideae. Next base: position 49,228 of record NZ_KQ949080.1, on the reverse strand, counting down.
GACGGCCTTGGAGACCTCCTCCGGCAGCGGGCCGGAGTTGCCGATGCAGGTGGTGCAGCCGTAGCCGACGAGGTTGAAGCCGACCTTGTCGAGGTAGGGGGTGAGCCCCGCCTTGTCGAAGTAGTCGGTGACGACCTTGGAGCCCGGGGCGAGGGTGGTCTTGACCCACGGCTTGCGGGTCAGGCCCTTCTCGACCGCCTTCTTGGCCACCAGCGCGGCGGCGACCATGACGTACGGGTTGGACGTGTTGGTGCAGGAGGTGATGGCCGCGACGGTCACCGCGCCGTGGTCGATCTCGTACGTCGAGCCGTCGGGGGCCGTGACCGTGGTCGGACGGGTCGGCACACCGTTGGAGGTGGCCGGGGCGTCGGAGGCCGGGAAGGACTCCTTGCCCGCCTCCTCGTCCTCGGAGACGTAGTTGCGGACGTCCTGCGCGAACTGCTGCGAGGCGTTGGCAAGGACGATGCGGTCCTGCGGGCGCTTCGGGCCGGCGATCGACGGGACGACGGTCGACAGGTCCAGCTCGAGCTTCTCGGAGAAGTCCGGCTCGGCCTTCGGGTCCAGCCAGAGGCCCTGCGCCTTGGCGTACGCCTCGACGAGCGCCAGCTGCTGCTCCGAACGGCCGGTCAGCTTCAGGTACTTGATGGTCTCGTCGTCGATCGGGAAGATCGCGGCGGTGGAGCCGAACTCCGGCGACATGTTGCCGATGGTGGCGCGGTTGGCAAGGCTCGTCGCCGCCACACCCTCGCCGTAGAACTCGACGAACTTGCCGACGACACCGTGCTTGCGGAGCATCTCGGTGATGGTCAGCACCAGGTCGGTGGCGGTGGTGCCGGGGGTGAGCTCGCCGGTCAGCTTGAAGCCGACGACGCGCGGGATGAGCATCGAGACGGGCTGACCGAGCATGGCCGCCTCGGCCTCGATACCGCCGACGCCCCAGCCCAGCACACCGAGGCCGTTGACCATGGTGGTGTGCGAGTCGGTGCCGACGAGGGTGTCGGGGTACGCCTGCCCGTTGCGGACCATGACGGTCCGGGCGAGGTGCTCGATGTTCACCTGGTGGACGATGCCGGTGCCCGGCGGGACGACCTTGAACTCGTCGAAGGCGGTCTGGCCCCAGCGCAGGAACTGGTAGCGCTCGCGGTTGCGGCCGTACTCCAGCTCGACGTTCTGCGCGAAGGCCTCGTTCGTGCCGAACTTGTCGGCGATGACGGAGTGGTCGATGACCAGCTCGGCCGGAGCGAGCGGGTTGATCTTCGCCGGGTCGCCGCCGAGCTCCTTGACGGCCTCACGCATGGTGGCGAGGTCCACGACACAGGGCACGCCGGTGAAGTCCTGCATGATCACGCGGGCCGGCGTGAACTGGATCTCCTGCGACGGCTGGGCCTGCGAGTCCCAGCCGCCGAGGGCGCGGATGTGGTCGGCGGTGATGTTCGCGCCGTCCTCGGTGCGGAGCAGGTTCTCCAGCAGGACCTTGAGGCTGTACGGCAGGCGGGCCGAGCCCTCCACCTTGTCCAGCCGGAAGATCTCGTACGAGTCGTCGCCCACCTGCAGCGTGCTGCGGGCGTCGAAGCTGTTCGCCGACACGACAGTCTCCTTCATTTTTGTGCGCTTACCACCGCATCCTGCCGCCACACCGTCTTGGCCGATCCGCTAAGGTAAGGCTAAGTTAGGTATGCCTTACCACCAGACTGATGACGGTGTGCGACCGCGGTACGCCTCGGCAGATATCTCGATGTCGAGATAACTCTAGTACATGGGGCCGGGATGGTCATGCCCGGCCTCCCTGTCCGCTGTCACCGGGGCAGGCCCGTCACGGACATCAGGAGTGAGTACAGCGAGGTCGTCGCCGTGATGAACAGGCGGTTGTTCTTCGGGCCACCGAAGGCGATGTTGGCGACCGGCTCGGGCACCCGCAGTCTTCCGATCAGTGTGCCGTCGGGGTGGTAGCAGTGCACGCCGTCGTCGAACGCGGCGGCCCACAGCCGCCCCTCGTCGTCGAGGCGGATGTTGTCGAAGCCGCCATCGGCGCGCTCGGCGAAGACCTCGCCCTCCGAGAGGGTGCGGTCGTCATGTACGTCGAAGACGCGGATCTGCCCGGCTCTCGTGTCGGCGACGTACAGCTGCCTTTCGTCCGGCGAGAAGACCAGGCCGTTCGGGCCGCCGAAACCGTCCGCGACCCGGTCGACCCCGCCTGTCACGGGGTCGATCCGATAGACGTCGCAGGTGCCGATCTCGCTCTCGGCGCGGTGCCCCTCGTAGTCGCTGATGATCCCGAAGTCCGGGTCCGTGAACCAGACCGAGCCGTCGGAGCGGACGACCGCGTCGTTCGGGCTGTTGAGGCGCTTGCCCTCGAAGCGGTCGGCGAGCACGGTGACGCGGCCGTCGTGCTCCGTGCGGGTGACCCGGCGGTTGCCCTGCTCGCAGCTCACCAGCCGGCCCTCGCGGTCGAGCGTGTTGCCGTTGACGTGCCCGGCCGGGGAGCGGAAGACCCCGATCACGCCCGTCGCCTCGTCCCAGCGCAGCAGGCGGTCGTTGGGGATGTCGCTCCAGATCAGCTGCCGCCAGGCGGGCAGATAGAGCGGCCCCTCGGCCCAGCGGCAGTCGGCGTGCAGCCGCTCGAGCCGTGCGTCGCCGTTCGCGCACCTGCGGAAGCGCTCGTCCAGGACCTCGTACAGGTTCTTGAGCATCTCGCCGGACATGGCCAACCTCTCTCCGCGAACCCCTAGCTGAATATCATTCACTCTGATCCTAGAATGCCCGAACCAGATATGGTGAAGGTATGGGGATGGTCAACGGAATCGTGGACGCCGTCGACAGGGCACTGATCGCGGAGCTTCAGCGCGACGCCACACAGGCCTACGCGGCGCTCGGCAAGGCGGTCGGCCTGTCGGCCGGCGCGGCTCATGACCGCGTGCGCAAGCTCCGTGAACGCGGTGTCATCCGCCGCACGATCGTGGATGTCGACCCGGCCGCCCTCGGGCGGGGCGTGCTCGCCTTCGTCATGGTCGACTCGTCGGCCTGGATGGGTGACGCGGCCGCATCCTTCGCCGCCCTCCCCGAGATCCAGGAAGCCCACGTCATCGCGGGTACCGCCGCCGTCCTCGTCAAGGTGCGCACGGCCACCACGGAGCAGTTGCAGGACGTCCTGCGGCGGCTCTACGCGATCGAGGGCGTGCGCGGGACCCAGGCGACGGTCGTGCTGGAGACGTTCTTCGAAAGGCCGGTCAGCGCATCGTGAACTTCTGGTCGATCTATCAGCACGGCTTCGCGCGGGTCGCCGCGTGCACCGGCCATGCCGCCATCGCCGAGCCGTACGGCAACGCCGAGGCGGTCCTGAGACAAGGGCGCCGATGCGCGCAGGAGGGGGTCGCCGTCACCGTGTTCCCCGAACTCTGCCTGTCCGGCTACTCGATCGAGGACCTGCTGCTCCAGGACGCGTTGCTCGACGAGGTCGAGGGGGCGCTCCAGGCCGTGGTGGCCGGGTCGGCGGATCTGCTGACCATGCTCGTCATCGGTGCCCCGCTGCGCCATCGCCACCGCATCTACAACTGCGCGGTCATCGTGCACCGCGGGCGGATCCTCGGTGTCGCACCCAAGTCCTACCTGCCGAACTACCGCGAGTTCTACGAACGCCGGCAGATCGCCGCAGGCGACGACGAGCGCGGCGGCACGATCCGCGTCGGCGGCGCGACCGTGCCGTTCGGCACGGACCTGCTCTTCGCGGCGGAGGACGTCCCCGGCCTGGTGCTGCACGCGGAGATCTGCGAGGACATGTGGGTGCCGGTGCCCCCGAGCGCGGAGGCGGCGCTGGCCGGAGCAACCGTCCTCGTCAATCTCTCGGGCAGCCCGATCACGGTCGGGCGAGCCGAGGACCGGCGGCTGCTGTGCCGCTCGGCGTCCGCGCGCTGCCTTGCCGCCTACGTCTTCGCGTCGGCCGGACTGGGCGAGTCGTCCACCGACCTGTCCTGGGACGGCCAGACCATGATCTACGAGAACGGTGTCCTGCTGGCCGAGACCGACCGGTTCCCGCAGGGCGATCAGTACGCGGTGGCCGACATCGACCTCGACCTGCTGCGGCAGGCCCGCCACAGGACGGGCACGTTCGACGACAACCGCCGTACCCACGCCGCGCGTACCGGCGGCTTCCGTCATGTGCCGTTCCGGCTCGACCCGCCCGCGACCGACCTCGGACTGCGTCGCCGCATCGAGCGGTTCCCGTTCGTGCCGGCCGACCCCGACCGCCTCGCCCAGGACTGTTACGAGGCCTACAACATCCAGGTGTCGGCACTGCAGCAGCGACTGGCGGCGATCGGCGGCCCGAAGATCGTCATCGGAGTGTCGGGAGGCCTCGACTCCACGCATGCGCTGATCGTCGCCGCCCGGGCCATGGACCGCGCGGGCCGCCCCCGCAGCGACATCCTGGCCTTCACGCTGCCCGGTTTCGCGACCGGCGAGCACACCAAGGGCAACGCCCACGCGTTGATGCGTGCGCTCGGCGTCACCGCGGCCGAACTGGACATCACGCCGACCGCCCGCCTCATGCTCCAGGAGATCGGTCACCCCTTCTCGTCCGGCGAGCCGGTGTACGACGTGACCTTCGAGAACGTGCAGGCCGGGCTGCGTACCGACTATCTGTTCCGGCTGGCCAACCAGCGCGGGGGCATCGTGCTCGGCACCGGTGACCTGTCCGAACTGGCGCTCGGCTGGTGCACCTACGGCGTCGGCGACCAGATGAGCCACTACAACGTCAACTCCGGCGTGCCGAAGACTCTCATCCAGCACCTGATCCGATGGGTCATCAGCAGTGGCCAGTTCGATGAGGAGGCCAACGAGACGCTGGCCGCGATCCTCGACACGGAGATCAGCCCGGAGCTGGTGCCGGGCGAAGAACTGCAGTCCACCGAGTCCAGGATCGGCCCGTACGCACTGCACGACTTCACCCTCTTCCACATCCTGCGCCACGGCTTCAGGCCGTCGAAGATCGGCTTTCTGGCCTGGCACGCCTGGCACGACCGGGACGCCGGCGCATGGCCACCGATGTTCCCCGAGGCCGAGCGGACAGCGTACGAACTGCCGGAGATCTGGCACTGGCTGGAGACCTTCTGCCGCCGCTTCTTCGGGTTCGCGCAGTTCAAGCGCTCGGCCATGCCGAACGGGCCGAAGGTCCTGGCCGGTGGCTCGCTCTCGCCGCGCGGCGACTGGCGCGCACCGTCCGACAGTACGGCGGAGGCCTGGCTGAGGGACCTCGCCCGCTGGGACGTGCCGCGCGCCGACGAGTAGCGCGGTCGCCTTCGAGGAACATGTCGCGTTCGGCCATCGGTTCGCCAAGCCGGGGTAACCGGACCAGTGCACTGGACGGCCCTCGAAGGGAGACGCACATGCCCCTCACATTCCGTAAGAGCTTCCGGATCCTGCCGGGAGTGCGGCTGAACATCAACCGGCGCTCCTGGTCCATCACCACCGGCGGCCGGCACGGCCCGCGTCGCACGCACAGCAGCACGGGACGTCGTACGACATCGGTTGACTTGCCCGGACCTTTCGGGTGGCGGCGCACCCGTACCGCCAGGCGGCGTTGACGATGCATCAGGGCTGCGTCACCCGAACGGCCCTCCCGGGATGTGCCATCTCATATCTGAGATAGCCTCAACCCCATGGCAGACGACTACCTCGTACGCATCGGCAAGCTCATCCGTGACGCCCGGCAGCACCGCGGCTGGACACAGGCACAGCTCGCCGAGGCGCTCGGCACCAGTCAGAGCGCCGTCAACCGCATCGAGCGCGGCAACCAGAACATCAGCCTTGAGATGATCGCCCGAATCGGTGAAGCCCTGGACAGCGAGATCGTGTCCCTGGGTTACGCCGGCCCGATGCATCTGCGGGTCGTCGGCGGACGTCGGTTGTCCGGCGCCATCGACGTCAAGACCAGCAAGAACGCCTGCGTTGCCCTGCTGTGCGCCTCGCTGCTCAACCAGGGGCGCACGGTACTGCGCCGGGTCGCCCGCATCGAGGAGGTGTACCGCCTGCTGGAGGTGCTCGGCTCGATCGGTGTGCGGACGCGGTGGATCAACGACGGGGTCGACCTCGAGATCGTGCCGCCGGCCGAGCTGGACATGGGCGCCATCGACGCCGACGCCGCCCGCCGTACGCGGTCCATCATCATGTTCCTCGGCCCGCTGCTGCACCGTATGGACCACTTCACGCTGCCGTACGCCGGTGGTTGCGACCTCGGTACCCGGACCATCGAGCCGCACATGATCACGCTGCGCCGCTTCGGGCTGGACATCGCCGCGACCGAGGGGCTGTACCACGCCCAGGTGGACCGGGCGGTCTCCCCGGGCCGCCCGATCGTGCTGACCGAGCGCGGGGACACGGTCACCGAGAACGCGCTGCTGGCCGCCGCCCGGCACGACGGCGTCACCGTCATCCGCAACGCGTCCTCCAACTACATGGTCCAGGACCTGTGCTTCTTCCTGGAGACGCTCGGCGTCCGGGTCGAGGGCATCGGCACCACCACGCTCACCGTGCACGGCGTGCCCACCATCGACGTCGACGTCGACTACTCCCCGTCCGAGGACCCGGTCGAGGCGATGAGCCTGCTGGCCGCCGCGGTGGTCACCGAGTCCGAGCTCACCGTGCGCCGGGTGCCGATCGAGTTCCTCGAGATCGAGCTGGCGGTACTGGAGGAGATGGGCCTCGATCACGACCGTACGCCGGAGTACTTCGCGGACAACGGCCGTACCCGCCTGGTCGACCTGACGGCCCGTCCCTCCAAGCTGGAGGCGCCGATCGACAAGATCCACCCGATGCCGTTCCCGGGCCTGAACATCGACAACGTCCCGTTCTTCGCGGCCATCGCGGCGTCCGCGCAGGGCAAGACGCTGATCCACGACTGGGTCTACGACAACCGCGCGATCTACCTGACCGACCTGAACCGCCTCGGCGGCCGCCTCCAACTCCTCGACCCGCACCGCGTACTGGTCGAGGGCCCGACCCGCTGGCGCGCCGCCGAGATGATGTGCCCGCCCGCGCTGCGGCCCGCGGTGGTGGTGCTGCTGGCGATGATGGCGGCCGAGGGGACGTCCGTACTGCGCAACGTCTATGTCATCAACCGCGGTTACGAGGACCTCGCCGAGCGGCTGAACTCCGTGGGGGCGCAGATCGAGATCTTTCGGGACATCTGAGGGGCGGGTGCCGCCGCACCCATTTGGCCTGCGTAAATGCGGGCCGGAAGGGGGTGCGGCGTGGCCTCGTACACGCTGCCCTGGTGGTAGAGCCGGACCACGTGTACTGCCAGGCACGGGCGGCGTCCTGGCCGTGGCGGAGTTCAGCGGGCCGGTGCTGTTCGCCGAGCCGCCACGTCGTCCTCCGCGCTACCGGCGACGCTGGGAGGACTGATCCGTGCCCTCGCGGTGCAGCGGGCAACGACAGGGCGGGAACTGACCGGACATCAGGGGCGGCAGCCGGTCGTCCGCCATCACGCTCATGGTCCCCAGCTCCTCCGTGACGGAACTGTCTCCCGCGAACACCCGGTAGACGCGGATCGTCATCCGGGGACGGACCGCTTCGGGGGCGTCGTACGAAGGCAAGTGGGGCCTCCCTCACTTCAATTACTCTGGGTGCACACATGGTCGCGTTGTGACGTGTGTGCTCGACAGAGAACTGTGGTCCCGGCCCCAGTGCGGGACGAGGAGGGATGGACCGATGTTCGGCGCCGAGGTCCGACGCCACCGTGAGAAGGCCGGCATGTCACTGCGGCGGCTGTCGGACGTGCTGAACTACAGCAAGTCGCACCTCGCCCGGATCGAGGCGGCCGAGTCACTGCCGTACGACGCCCTTCCGGCGAAGCTGGACGCGTGCTTCGGCACGGACGGGATGTTCGCGCGGCTGCACGCGCTGGCGAAGCGTGGGTGGCGTCGCCCGCGGAGCGTCGGCGACGCAGCAGACCGTGCTGCCGTACTTCCAGCTGCCGAAACGGCGGCTGCGGGGAGCCTCGCACGGGGCGGCCGTGGAGGAATCCGTGGAAGTACTCAACCGAGTACGGAAATCCGGCCTCGCCCGGCGAAGACGGGCCGACCGGCGCGGCACCGGTCCACGGCCCCACGTTCCTCCACACCCCCCAGTTCCACGACGCCGTCCTCTCCCGAGTGCTCTGCCGGGACATCGTGGCATTGGTGACGCCCGCCCGGACGGCCGGGACGACGGGAGGCCGCTCGGTCCGGGCTGGTGACCGCCTGTGCGCGAGCGACGTCTGCGCAGGCGGTTAGGCTGATCGAGTTCGGACCGCAGGTGCGTGTCCCACATCGCCCGGGGCCGGACGTCCCGTGCACGGCTCGGCAGGTCGAGGGAGGATCGCATGCGGCTGGCACGCGTGTTCGCCACCGCTCTCGCCACGGCACTGCTGCTCGCGGGATGCGGCGGAAGCGACGCTCCGCCCCGCCCGTCCGGCGAGATCAAGGTGGCCACCGGCAACCGGGGCGGTGTCTACGCGGACTACGGGGCCGGCTATGCCGACGTCGTCGAGCGCCGACTGCCCGACGCCTCTGCGCGGGTCCTGCACACGGGGGGCAGCGTGGACAACCTGCGCCGGGTGGACGCCCGCCAGGCGCAGATCGGCTTCACCCTCGCCGATTCCGCCGCCGACGCCGTCGCCGGGAGCGCGCCCTTCTCCCGGAAGCTGCCCGTGGTGGCGCTCGCCGCGCTCTACGACAACTACGTGCAGCTGGTGGTCCGCGCGGACAGCCCGGTGCGCAGTACCAAGGCGCTGCGCGGGCTCCGGGTCTCCGTGGGGTCCGAGGGCTCCGGCACGGCGCTGATCGCCGAGCGCATCCTGAAGGTCGCCGGGCTCTCCCCCGACGGTGACCTGACCTCGCTGCGGCTGGATGTGCGCGAGTCGGCGACCGCCCTGGCCGAGGGGCGGATCGACGCCTTCTTCTGGAGCGGCGGCCTGCCGACCGGGGCGATCACCGAACTCCGCCGGACCACCACGATCCGCCTCGTCGACCTCGGTGACGTGGTCGGGGAGCTCACCCGCTCCTACGGCGAGCTCTACACCGAGACCACCGTGCCCGCCGTCGTCTACGGGGCGCAGAGCGCGGTGACCACGGTGAGCGTGCCGAACTTCCTGGTCGTACGGCGGAACATGCCGGACTCGGAGGCGTACTGGCTGACGCGGCTGCTGTTCGAGGGGCAGTCACAGCTCATCAGGGCGCACCCGGAGGCCCGTCGCCTCGACCGGCGTACGGCGATCGCCACCCACCCGCTGGAGCTGCACCCCGGCGCCGCCCGGTGGTACCGCGAGTCACATCCCTGACTCGGAAACAGGATCCGTCACCGGCTCCCGTCACACCGGGTCGCCGGGGAGTGCGGGAGCGGCGGGCAGCCGTACGGTGGCGGAGAGTCCGTGTGGCCGCGCGGCTGCCAGGAGCAGCTCGCCGCCGCCCGCCTCCACCACCATGCGGGTGAGCGCGAGGCCGAGCCCCGTGCCGCGGACGTTCTGGTGACGTGTGCTGCGCCAGAACCTCCCGCCCGCCTGGGACAGCTCCTCCTCGGTCAGGCCGGGGCCGGCATCCCGTACCGTCACCTCGACCATCTCCAGCGCTCCCCCGGCCGGGGGGCGGTGCACGGAGACGTCGACCGGTGCCTCGTCGCCGAACTTGAGCGCGTTGTCGAGCAGGGTGTCGAGTGCGTGGTCGAGGCAGTCGGGCAGGGACAGCGCGCTCACCCCGTCGGGAATCGTCGTGCTGAGCGGGACGCCCGCGCTGGTGAAGGCCGCCCGCCAGGCATCGACCCGGCGCCTCACCACGGCTGAGACGTCGACCTGTGCGCGTTCCGCCTCGGACGCCTCCGCCCTGGCCAGTCGCAGCAGCCCGTCGAGCATCTCGCCGAACCGGTCGGCCTCCTCCACAGCGAAGTGCAGTTCGTTCAGACCGCGCGGGTCGTTCACGAACTCCTCGAGGTTCTCCACCCGCAGCCGGAGCGCGGTCAGTGGATTGCGCAGTTGGTGGGACGCCTGCGCCACGAACGCCCGCTGCTGCTCCTGGGCGGCGTGCGTACTGTCCGCCATCACGTTGAAGTGGTTGGCGAGGCGGCGCAGTTCGGGGGCGCCCGCCCGCTCCGACACACGGGTCTTCAGGCGCCCGAGGGCGACCTCATGGGTGGCGCGGTCCAGGTCGTGGACAGGACGGAGCACCCAGCGGACCACCGGCGCCGCGACCGCGATCACCACCAGGACGAGTGCCGCGAGGCTGCCCAGTATCACCAGCGTCAGATGGTCACCCACCTCGGAACGCGCCCGGTCGGTGGGGGAGACGATCAGCACGGCACCCAGCACACGGCCGTCGCGCCGGACCGGCTCGGCCAGCACGAAGGGCCGGTCGTCCCACGGCCACCACACGCTGGGCTGCTCGGGAGGCCGGTCGGCGAGGGCGAGCAGCAGCGCCGCTCGCACCTGCGGCTCCTCCAGGTCGACGGGACGTGAGGCGACCACGGTCTCGCTGTCGGCGTCGACCACCGCGACGCGTGAGTCGTAGAGGTCCGCGTAGCGGTCGGCGGCGGCCTCCAGCCGGCCGGTCCGCCCCGACTCCAGGGCGGTGGCGGCCATGTCCGCGAACCAGGCGCCGTCCTCGACCCGGCCGATGAACGAGCTCTGGACCGTACGCTCCGCGGTGGCCCGCACCAGGGGCAGGCTGAGTGCGACGATCAGACCGGCGACCAGGACGAAGACGATGACGAGGAGTCGGCGGCGCATCCGGCGTCCTCACTCGCCGGCCGCCGCCGGACCGCCGGCCTCCGCCCCGCCACCGGCCGCCCCCGGACCGGCGGAGAGCCGGTATCCGAAGCCGCGCACGGTCTGCACCAGGCTCCCCGCCCGCCCCAGCTTGCCGCGCAGCGTGGCCACATGGACGTCGAGGGTGCGTGACATACCGTCGTACGTCGTCTGCCACACCTCCACCACGATCCGGTCACGGGGCACCGCGGCACCGCCCGCGCGGGCCAGCAGGGCGAGAATCTCGAACTCCTTGCGGGCCAGGGAGACGCTCCGCCCGTGCACGGTGACCGTGCGCTGCCCGAGGTCGACCCGCAGGCCGTCGACGGCGACAAGCCGGTCCTCATGGCCGCGCTGGCTGACGCTGCGCCGGAGCACCGCCTCGATACGGGCCAGCAGCTCCGCGGTGCCGAAGGGTTTCACCACGTAGTCGTCGGCGCCGCTGCGCAGACCCCGCACCCGGTCGGGCTCGTCTCCCCTCGCGGTCACCGCGATCACCGGGACCCCACCGCGGGCGCGCAGTTCCCGGCACACCTCGATGCCGTCCCGGTCGGGCAGGCCCAGATCGAGCAGCACGAGATCGACCGCGGGTGCGGCCAGGGCGTCGGCCGCGTTGGCGGCACGCCGCACCTCGTACCCGTGGCGTCGCAGGGCACCGGTGAGAGCGTCGGCGACCCGGTTGTCGTCCTCGACGAGAAGTATCCGCACACGGCCTCCCGGTTGGTGAAATCCGGCGGACCCTGGGGCCCGGCGGCAGGGGGGCCGAGGGAGCGCACAGGTCACAGCCGTTGCGACGAGCGTAGAAGTGACGGCCGTCACTGAACCCTAAACCTACGTTAAGTCCGTGGGCGTTCCCTGTTGCCCGCTTGTAAACAGCTGCCACGGTCTGGGGCAACACGAACCACCTAGTCCCAGGAGATGCCGCGATGAGCATGGCAACGGCGCCGTCCGAGCCGAGGCTGCGATCAGCCGAGGAACTCGTGGCCGAGTTCGAGCAGGAGCGGCCCGCCCGCAAACTCTCCCCGCGAGTCTCCGCGGCCGTGTCCGTGGTGTGCGCCGCCCTCTCGGTGTTCGTGCTCTACGCGATCTTCTTCCCGGTGGCCAAGGGCACCCAGTACTACCTGACCCTCTTCCTGGCGGGGACCCTCCCGCTGATCTTCCTGACACACCGCGGGACGGTGCGGGTACCGGCGGTGCTGCTGCCCTGGCGGCGTGGTGACCGCACCGCGGCCGTCGGCGGGGCGCCGGACAAGGCGACCGTCCGCCACGACAACCCGGGGTGGCTCGACTGGCTGCTGGCCGCAGCGGCACTCGCCGTGTGCCTGTATCCGCTGCTGGAGTTCGACGCCTTCATCGAGCGGCGCCAGCTGCCCACCTCGCTGGACACGGCGGCGGGCCTCGCCGTGATCGTGCTGGTCCTGGAGGCGTGCCGGCGCACCACCGGATGGGTCCTGCCGGCCTTCTGCGCGAGCTTCCTGGTGTACGCGTACTACGGCGGGCTGCTGCCGTACGAGTGGTCGCTGGCGCACGGCGGCTTCGACATCAACGCGATCGCGGCCCACTACTTCATGGGCACCGACGGGGTCTACGGCGTGCCGCTGAACGTGGCCGGCACCTACATCATCCTGTTCACGATCTTCGGCGCCGTCCTCGACATCTCCGGTGCGGGCAAGTTCTTCATCGACCTGTCGTTCGCGGCCTTCCGCGGCTCCCGCAGCGCGCCCGGACGCACGGTGACCGCCGCCGGCTTCCTGCTCGGCACGGTCTCCGGTTCCGGCACCGCGACCGCGGTCAGCCTGGGCTCGGTCGCCTGGCCCGTCCTGCGCCGGGCCGGCTACGGCAAGGAACAGGGTGGCGGAGTGCTCGCCGCCGCCGGGATCGGCGCGATCCTCTCCCCGCCGACGCTGGGCGCCGCCGCGTTCATCATCGCCGAGTACCTGAGGGAGAGTTACCTCACCGTCCTGCTGTACGCGCTGGTGCCCACCCTCCTGTACTACCTGGGCATCCTCCTCGCGGTGGAGATCGACGCCCGCAAACACCACACGCAGCCCGTGGTGGACGACGAGCCCACCTCGGCACTGCGGCTGCTCGGCCGGTTCGGCTACCACTTCCTCTCCCTCTTCATGATCGTCGGCTTCATGGCGATGGGACTGCCCCCGTTCCGGGCGGTGGTCTACGCGACGGCCCTGCAGTTCCTGCTGTCGTTCCTCGACCCGAAGCACCGGATGACGCCGCGACGGCTGTACCAAGCCCTCGCCGAGGGCAGCAAGTCGGTCCTCCCGGTCGTCGCCACGTGTGCCGCCGCGGGCATGATCGTCGCCGTCGTCACCCAGACCGGCCTCGGCCTGAACCTGGCCTCGGTCATCGTCGACGCGGCCGGGGTCTTCGGTGACCACCCGACCGTGACGCTGGTCCTGACCGTGCTCTTCGCCGCGGTGGCGGTGTCGATCCTCGGGCTCGCGGTCCCGGTCACCGCCTCGTTCATCATCGCCGCGGTGATCATCGCGCCCGCCCTGCTCTCGCTGGGGGTCGCCACCCATGAGGCGTACATGTTCATCTTCTACTACGCCGTGCTCTCCGAGGTGAGCCCGCCGACGGCCATGGCGGCGGCCGCCTCCGCCGCCATCACCGGGGGCAACCCGATGCGCACGATGGTGGCGACCTGGAAGTACTCGCTGCCCGCGTTCCTGGTGCCGTTCGCCTTCGTGCTCACCGACAACGGCGCTCATCTGCTCGGCACGGGCGGCCTGTGGGGCGTCCTGTGGACCACCGCGGTCTCCGCTCTCGCCGTGGCCGCGCTGGCCGCCGCCACCGGAGGCCGGCTCCTCGGCCCGGCAGGCCCGGTGGAGCGGGCCCTGTGCGCGGCCGCCGCCCTGTGCCTCCTGTACCTCGAACCCGTAGCGATCACCGCCGGTCTCGCGGCTCTCGCACTCGCCCTCGGCGTGCACCTCGTGCGCCGCAGGCAGCCCACCTTCTCGGTTCCCGCCGCCGGTGGGAACCGAGAGGCGCAAACCATCACGGACGGGACAGCAGAAGGGCAGCTCCCCTCTTGACCTCCTCCCCGCCGTGAACGACGGAGATTCCTTCCCTCACGGGTCGGGCTTTCTGGTTCGCAGCCCGCTGCCGCCTGGGGTTACCAGCGAAGGGACGGTGTACCGCCCACGGTCTTGCACAAGCTCCACAGACCTGACTTCCCGCCAGCCCGGCGGTAACCCGGCGACTTGGTTGTCACCGCCAGGCGCGACACAGCGTAGTGCACCCCCGGACGCTCCGTGTCCGGCGATGTTCGGATCCGGTTCCTCCCGGCTTGAAGACCGGGGTTTCCATGCAAGGAGTTTTGATGAAGCACCAGATGCGCACCCTGCGCCTCGCCACCGCCGCTCTCGCCATAGGGCTCCTCGCCACCGCCTGCGGTGGCGGGAAGCAGACGGAGAACACGGCCGCCGACAGCGGTGGGAAGGGAGGCCGGCTCACCATCGCGACCGGGGCCACCACCGGCGTCTACTACCAGATCGGCGGCGGACTCGCGGAGCTGATCTCCGACAACCTCGCCGGCTACCGGGCCACCGCCACCACCACCGGCGCATCCGTGCAGAACATCCAGGGCCTCGGGGCCGGCACCTACGACCTCGCCTTCTCCCTGCTGGACACCGCCGGCGACGCAGTCGAGGGCAAGGAGTCGTTCTCCTCCCCCCAGGACATCGAGGCGCTGACCCGGCTGTACCCGAACTACACCCAGGTGCTGGTCCGGTCCGACGCGGGCATCGACTCCCTGGAGGACATGAAGGGCAAGCGGGTCTCCACCGGTGCCCCCGGTTCCGGCACGGAAGTGATCGCCAACCGGCTGCTGAAGGCCGCGGGGCTGGACCCCGCCAAGGACATCTCCGCCGACCGTCTCGGTCTCCCGGAGACCGTGGACGCCATGAAGGACGGCACGATCGACGCGCTGTTCTGGTCCGGCGGACTGCCCAGCGGCGGCATCACGGACCTCACCACCAGCCTCAAGAAAGAGGTCCGCTTCCTGGACGTGACACCGCAGCTGCCCGCTCTCAACGAGGAGTACGGCGACGTCTACCAGTCGGGCTCCATCCCCAAGTCCGTATACAACCAGTCCAAGGACGTGCCCACGATCGTGGTACCCAACGTGCTGCTGGTGAAGAAGGGCTTCGACCCGGATCTCGCCGCCGGGATCGTCAACCTCGTCTACGAGAAGAAGAGCGACCTGGAGAAGGTGAACGCGGCCGCGGCCGAGATCGAACTCGGCCTCGCCGAGGGCGTCACCCCCGTCCCGCTGAACCCGGGCGCGGAGAAGGCGCTGAAGGCCCTGGCCCAGAAGTCCTGAGCCTGGCGCAGCAGAAGGTGGCCGGTCCGGTGCCTCCGGGCAGGACCGGCCACGCCACACGTCGTGGGCAGGATCGGCCTCGCCCCGGCACGGGCGCACCACCTCGCACGAACGACAAGCGGGCCGGCCGATCCCAGGGACCGCTGTCAGCCTCTCCTCCGTAGCCTGCACGCCCCGCCGACCGTGTCCGGTGTCGCCTCCTGTCCGCACCGGGGCACACCCGTCAAGGGATGATCATGGTGCACACCCACAGAGAACCGTTGTGCCGCGGCTTCACCCTCAGTGCGGGGGAACAGACCGTTCCCACGGCGCGTCGGCTGGTCCTGTCGACGGTCCGTGACTGGGGTCTTCCGCTGCCGGACGAGACGCTGGACGACATCGCGCTGCTCTCCGGCGAGGTGATCGCCAACGCGCTGCGGCACGCCACCGGCCCGTACACCGTCGTCGTGCGCTGGACGAGGACCCGGCTGCGCGTGGAGGTGGCCGACACGGCTCGCGTTCTCCCGACCCCACATGGCGACGCGCTGTATGCCGAGAGCGGTCGCGGTCTGCTGCTGGTCGCGGCCCTGGCCGCCGACTGGGGCAGTGCGCCCACCGCCACGGGAAAGACCGTCTGGTTCGAGGTGGCACCACCCACCCCACGTGTCCACATGCGCCCTCGACCGGCTGGCGTCGTGACACGAGCGGCGCCGGAGGCTGCCGGCCTCCGCGAAATTCACTCCGACTGCATGGGAAAGAGATGATCTTGAGGACATTCGGCTGGTCGTTCGCCGTCACCGCGGCCGGCCTCGCCTTCGCCGCGTGGCAGTGGGGCTGGGAGGCGTTCGGGATCGTACTGATCCTGTCGATCCTGGAGATCTCGCTGTCCTTCGACAACGCGGTCGTCAACGCCGGGATCCTGAAGAAGATGAACGCCTTCTGGCAGCGGATCTTCCTCACCCTCGGCATCCTGATCGCGGTGTTCGGTATGCGGCTGGTCTTCCCGGTCGTGATCGTCGCCATCAGCGCGAAGGTCGGTCCCGTCGAGGCGGTACAGCTCGCCCTCGACAACCCCGACCGGTACGAGGACCTGGTCACCGACGCCCACCCGGCGATCGCCGCGTTCGGTGGCATGTTCCTGTTGATGATCTTCCTCGACTTCATCTTCGAGGACCGTGACATCAAGTGGCTGGCGTGGCTGGAGCGCCCGCTGGCCAAACTCGGCAAGATCGACATGCTGTCGGTCTGCATCGCGCTCATGGTTCTGTCGGTGACCGCGATGACCTTCGCCACCCACGCGCACGTCAGCACGGGCCATGCCGACAAGGCGGCCACGGTACTGCTCTCCGGCGTCGCCGGTCTGATCACCTACCTGGTCGTGGGCGGCCTGTCCGGATACTTCGAGGACAGGCTCGAAGAAGAAGAGGAGGAGCACGCACACGAGGAGGAGAAGGCGAGATCCGAGGGCAAGCCGGTCTCGGCGGTCGGTCTCGCCGGCAAGGCGGCGTTCTTCCTCTTCCTGTACCTCGAAGTCCTGGACGCGTCCTTCTCCTTCGACGGTGTGATCGGCGCCTTCGCCATCACCAACCACATCTTCTGGATGGCGCTCGGCCTGGGCATCGGCGCCATGTACGTCCGATCCCTCACGGTGTATCTGGTCCGCCAGGGCACCCTGGACGACTACGTCTACCTGGAGCACGGCGCGCACTACGCGATCGGTGCCCTCGCCTCGATCCTGCTGGTCACCATCGAGCACGAGATCAGCGAGATCATCACCGGCCTGGCCGGTGTCTTCCTGATCGCGGCCTCCTTCCTGTCCTCCGTGCGCCGCAACAAGGCGCTCGCGGCAGCGAAGGGAACAGGACCGGCCTCGGACGAGAAGACAGAGGTCTCGTCGAGGGCGTGATCAGCCGACGAACCCGGAGGCCACCGAGCCCGCGGAACCGACCGCCCAGCGCGACCGGGGCCTGATCGGCAAACCCCGTCCCCGTCCGGCTGATCGGATGGCCCGGGTCGCCGCCGGCCCACTTCTTGAACAGCGAATACGCCACCTCGAAGACCACGTAGGGGACGACCACGCCGGTCACCAGCCGCTTGATCTTCTCCGGGCTCGCGTCGAAACCGCGCGAGAAGTAGCCGGAGATGACGATGAACGCCGGCATGTGGAAGGCGTAGACGATCATGTTTGACCGGCTTCGCCGCGCCGGCGGGCGCAGGGGACGTGGTGCGAGCAGGCGATGCCTGGGCCTGCCGTTCCGGTGCCCGGTTCGCCGAGCGCACGTTGTCACTCACGGGCCCTCCCGAGTGAACCCGGGCCCGGGATCCGGCGTCTTACGTGGAATGCGGGTGCTGTGTCGGCGCCAAACATCCCGAGCACCCTAGGGGGTGTTTCGACAGTCCTGTGCGGTGCCCGCGGCGTCCGGTGCGTGCTCTCGGCGTGCCGGACGAAAGCCCTCGTACTGGACGTACTTGGGCTTTTGGCCGGTGCGGCGAGTGGGGGCACCTCCCACGCCCTTAAGGCAGTGGGGGAGCGCGCCGGGCGCCGTGGGTGCTGTGCGGGACTTTCGAAACACCCCCTAGTGCCCCGGCTGGCCACGTTCGCCCGTCAAGGAGCGGCGTCCGGTGCGTGCTCTCGGCGTGCCGGCCGGAAGTCCTCGTACTGGACGTACTCGGGTTTGTGCCCGGTGCGGCGAGTGGGGGCACCTCCCACGCCCTTAAGGCAGTGGAGGAGCGTGCCGGGCGTCGCGACGGGGCGAATGGTGCCTGTTGGGGCACTAGCCACACCATTCCGCTTCCGTACAACCCACCAGGTGAGGGCAGGCCATACCGGGCCGCCTCGTGCGGGGCACGCACGAGGCGGCCCGGCGGTCAGGCGGCGGCCCGTGCCGGGCCGACCAGCTCGGACAGGACGTCCTCCATGGTCACGAAGCCGAGAACAGCGCCCTTCTCGCCGGTCACCGCGGCCAGGTGGCTGCCGTCGGCGCGCAGGGCGGTGAGGGTGTCGTCCAGCGGGGTGTCGATGCGGACCCGGGTGACCGGGTGCAGGGCCGTGCGCGGGAACGGCTTGTTCCGGTCGGTGATGCCGAGGGTGTCCTTGATGTGCAGGTAGCCCAGCAGGGCGTTGTCCGGGCCGGTGACGGGAAAGCGGGAGTAGCCCGCCTCGGCCGCCGTGCGCTCCAGCTCGGCGGGGGTGGTCAGGTGCCCGACGGTGCGCATCTTCGGAGCGGGGACGAGGATCTCGCCCACCGGGCGGGTGCCCAGCTCCAGTGCGTCGCGCAGCCGTTCTCCGTCGGCGGGCGAAAGCAGGCCGGCCTGGCTGGAGTCGACGACCATGCGCGCGAGCTGATCGTCGGTGAACACCGACTCGACCTCGTCCTTCGGCTCCACCCGGAGCAGTTTCAGCAGGGCGTTGGCGAACGCGTTGATGCCGAAGACCACCGGCTTGAGCGCCCGGGTGAGGGCCACCAGGGGCGGGCCGAGCAGCAGCGCGGTGGGGACCGGGGCCGCGAGGGCGATGTTCTTCGGGACCATCTCGCCGATCAGCATGTGCAGGTACGTGGCCAGGCTGAGCGCGATGACGAACGCGATCGGGTGCACCAGACCGTGCGGGATGTCCGCCGCCTCGAAGCCGGGCTCGAGCAGGTGCGCGATGGCCGGTTCGGCGACCGCACCCAGCACCAGCGAGGAGATGGTGATGCCCAGCTGCGCGGTGGCCATCATCGCCGAGAGGTGCTCCAGGCCCCACAGCGTCATCCGGGCCCGCTTGTTCCCCTCCTTCGCGCGCGGCTCGATCTGGCTGCGGCGCACGGAGATCAGGGCGAACTCGCCGCCCACGAAGAAGGCGTTGGTCAGCAGGGTCAGGGCGCCGATGGCGAGCTGCAGCGCGGTCATCGGGACTCCTCCCCCGCCTGGACCGGCACCCGGGCCGGTTCGGTGATGCGGACGCGGTCCGCACGGTGGTGCTCGACGTCGAGGACATGCAGCCGCCAGCCGTCCAGGTCGAGCTCGTCGCCCTTGGCCGGAATGCGCGCCAGGCGGGTGGCGACCAGGCCGGCCACTGTCTCGTACGGGCCTTCCGGCGCCGTCAGTCCTATCCTGGCGAGCTCGTCGAGGCGGACGGAACCGTCCGCCTCCCACGCCGCGCGGCCGTCCTCCGTCCTGGGGGCGGGCAGTAGGTCGGGCGCCTCGACGGGATCGTGCTCGTCACGGACCGCGCCGACGACCTCCTCGACGATGTCCTCCACCGTCGCCACCCCTGCCGTACCGCCGTACTCATCGATGACGACCGCCATGGTGCGCGTCTCGCGCAGGCGTTCCAGCAACCGGTCGGCGGTCAGGCTGTCGGGTACCAGCAGCGGCTCGGTGGCCAGCTCGGTGACCGGCGTGAGCTGCCGCTTCTCCGGCTCCAGCGCGAGCACGTCACGGATGTGGACGGTGCCGACGACCTCGTCGAGGCTGTCGCGGTAGACCGGGAAGCGGGACAGGCCGGTGGCGTAGGTGAGGTTCGCCGCGTCGGCCGCCGTGGCGTGGGCCTCCAGGGCCTGGACGTCGACGCGCGGGGTCATCACGTTCTCGGCGGTGAGCTCGCTCAGGTGCAGGGTGCGCACGAACAGCTCGGCGGAGTCCGCCTCCAGCGCACCTTCGGCGGCCGAGTGCTGGGCGAGCGCGATGAGTTCCTCGGGGCTGCGGGCGGAGGCCAGCTCCTCGGCGGGCTCCAGACCGAAGCGCCGTACGAACCGGTTCGCGGTGCTGTTCAGGTGACGGATGAACGGGCCGAACGCGGCCGTGAAGCCACGCTGGGGACCTGCGACCGCCTTGGCGACGGCCAGCGGCCGGGAGATCGCCCAGTTCTTCGGCACCAGCTCACCCACCACCATCAGCACCACGGTGGACACGGCCACGCCCAGCACGGTCGCCACCGACGAGGCGGCACCGCCCAGACCCACGGCCTCGAGCGGGCCTTCCAGAAGCGCCGCGAGGGACGGCTCGGCGAGCATGCCGATCACCAGCGAGGTGACGGTGATGCCGAGTTGGGCGCCGGACAGCTGGAACGTCAGACGCCGTACGGCCTTCAGCGCACCCTGGGCGCCACGCTCGCCCGCCTCGGCGGCACGCTCCAGCTCACCGCGCTCGACGGTGGTCAGAGAGAACTCGGCGGCGACGAACAGGGCGCAGGCCAGGGTGAGGAGGAGGGCCAGCAGGAGCAGCAGGACCTCGGTCACCGTGCCACCCCCGATCCCTCACGCACGGGCAGCGCGGGCTGCGGACGGGGTACGGCACGGCTGGTACTGGGAGGCTCACCCATTGCGGGACCGTCGCTCCTTCTGGGCCTGGAGGGTCAGGGGGACCCTCGGCGGTCGACAGGGCCGGGACACGCCCTTCCCACCATCGTAAAAGACCGGCAAAGCATTGAGGTCAAGTCCCCGGTCGGCCTCGCTCGGCGACTCTTTTCGGACTTTCCCGCCACAGCCGCCAGGACACGACCTGGACCGGCCCCGGCAGCCCTATGCTTCTACGTGCCTGTAGAGAGAACGTGTCGCTGCTACCGGTTGTTCCCCGGAGGCGCACGCCTCTCACCTGCTCACACGACGGAAGCACACGCACGTATAAGGAGTGGACGCCACGATGGTGTTCAAACGACTGCTCGGTTCGCTCGGCGTGGGCGGCCCCACGGTCGACACGGTCCTCGATCCCGGCGCGGCCGTTCCCGGCGGCGGCCTGTCCGGTCAGGTCCATCTCAAGGGCGGCGACGCCGACTTCGACATCGAGCACATCACCCTGGAGCTGGTGGCGCGGGTCGAGGCCGAGCACGAAGAGGGTGAGAGCGAAGGCGTCCTGGCCTTCGACCGGTTCACCGTCGGCGGCGGCTTCCGGCTGGCGGCGGGCGAGGTGCGCAGCGTCCCGTTCACCGTGACGCTGCCGTGGGAGACCCCGATCACCGAGCTGTACGGGCAGGGCCTGGGTATCGTCCTGGGTGTGCGCACGGAGCTGGCGGTGGCCGGTGCGAAGGACAAGGGCGACCTCGACCAACTGGCCGTGGGCCCGCTGCCCGTCCAGGAGGCGATCCTCGAAGCGCTCGGCCGGCTCGGCTTCGGCTTCGGGTCCGCCGACCTGGAGTACGGCCGCATCGGTGGCACCGGTCAGCAGCTGCCCTTCTACCAGGAGATCGAGCTCACCCCGGCCCCGCAGTACGCGCAGCAGGTCAACGAGATCGAGCTGACCTTCCTGGCCCACCCGGGCGGCATGGAAGTGGTCCTGGAGGCGGACAAGCGCGGCGGGTTCTTCTCCGAGGGCCATGACGCGCTGACCCGGTTCACGGTCGCCCACGACGGGGTCGGGCACCAGGACTGGAACGCGATCGTCGACAGCTGGATCCGCCGGCTCGTCGAGCACCGGGCGTCCTACGGCCCGCACGCCGGCAGCCATGGCGGGCACTACGGACACGCCGAGCACCATCACGACGGCCACCGCTCCGGCCCCGGCATGGGCACCGTCATCGCCGCCGGCGCGGCCGGGCTCGCCGTCGGTGTCGTCGGCGGCATGGTCGCGGCCGAAGTCGTCGACGAGGTCGGGGACTTCTTCGAGGGCGACGAGGAAGAAGAGGGCTGACGGCCCGGGGCGAGTCGGCAGGAACGGTCACGCGCTGACCGTGTGCAGGATGTGATCCGCGCCTTCCGGCTCGCCCAGCCGGCCGACCTGAATCCAGGAGCCGTCGGCGAAGCGGATCCTGAGCGCGGCGAACCCGCGTGGCAGGCCCGCCTCGCCCTCGATGCGGGCCTCGTCGAGGGAGAACTCCGCGGCGGCCCGGAAGTCGTCGGCCTTCGTGGGCGACAGCCCGCGGCGGGAGGGAGGCGGCCACGCAGATGCGGTCGCGCGCCAGCATGACCAGGCGTCGCGCCTGTGGAGCCGCGGGAGCGGGTGGAGCGCTGTGCGCCGGGGCGGGTCCGCGGCCGTCACGCCTATCGGCCCGGCTCCCGCCTCGACAACAGCAGCTGATCGACCTTACGCCCGCCCCCTCCGACCGAACCGCCCGGAAATCACTGGAACTTATCCACCGAGCCACTAGTTTCTACGTTGCTGTAGACATTTCTGGAGCACCGGGCCGCTGTCGGAGCGGTCCAGCCCCGACCGTAAATGGAGTTCGCATGGCCCTGTGGGACCGCTTCAAGGAGTCCGCGTCACAGATGCAGACGCAGCTGATGGCGAAGAAGAACGACCTCAAGAGCGGCGCCTTCCGCGACGCGAGCATGGCGATGTGCGCGCTCGTCGCCGCCGCCGACGGCACCGTCGACCCGTCCGAGCGGCAGCGCGTGGCCCAGCTGATCGCCACCAACGAGGTGCTGCAGAACTTCGACGCCATGGATCTGCAGCGGCGCTTCGACGACAACCTCAACAAGCTGACCACGGACTTCGCCTTCGGCAAGGTGAGCGTGCTGCAGGAGATCGCCAAGGCGAAGAAGAAGCCCGCCGAGGCCCGCGCGGTCATCCAGATCGGCATCGTCATCGGCGGCGCCGACGGCGACTTCGACAAGAGCGAGCAGGCGATCGTCCGCGAGGCCTGCTTCACCCTCGACCTGCCGCCCCACGAGTTCGACCTCTGATCGCCTGACGACGCTCGTGCCGGGCGAACACTGGTGCCGGCGCCCGGCACACCGTCCGAACGACTACGCCCGCCGGGCCGAAGCCGACGTCCTCACAGAGGCGTCGCCGCATGCAGGATGAGCACCATCGTCACCGCGGAGTTCGCGGAGGACAGCGCGGAGACCGCGGTTCCGGCAGCCGCTCCCCAGGCGGCCAGGCCCACCGAGGTGAACACCGAGGGCCAGCTGCGCAGCGCGGGCTCGGGGCCGAGCAGGGCGGCGACCCGGCGCGGCACCGGGCCCGGCGCGGCGAAGCCCGCGAGGGTGGGGGCCGGGGTGCCGCGGGAGACCAGGGCGGCCTTGCCGATCGCGCACGCCACGGCCCTGCGACTGCCGACCGTCTGGGCCGCCTCCTCGTCCGCCCACCGTTCCGTCGTGTAGAACACGGCCGTGCACAGCGGACGCAGGAACGGGTTGGCGCGCGCGGCCAGTTGGACGGCGAGCAGGAACCGGTGGTGCCGGGCGGCGAGATGGGCGCGCTCATGGGCGAACAGGGCACGCCGTTCAGCCGGTTCGAGGCAGGACAGCATGGCGGTGGTCACGATCACCCGGTCCCGTCGCCCGCCGGGGAGCGCATAGGCGTAGGGCGCCTCGTCGGGCAGCACCGCGACCTGTGTGCCCGGCAGCCCGGCCAGGGCCCGGTGGGCGCGGCGGCGCACCCTGCCGTGCTGCCACAGCGTGCGGCTGCACGTCAGTAACACCGCCAGCAACGCCGGAATGGCCAGCCTTCCGGCGACCTCGTCGTACGGCACGGCCTCGCGGACCTCGGGGTCCGACCAGGCGTCGGGAAGCGGGTTGCCGGGCAGTTGGGCGGTGCCGACCACCATCAGGAGCCCCAGGCACACGGTGCTGCACACCGCCATCACGACGGCCAGCCCGGTCAGGAGCCGGGTCGCTGTCCGCGGATGCAGCCGCTGCTCGGCCAGGCGTGCGATCGGCCACGCCGTGAGCGGCAGGACCAGCGGCAGAAAGACGAACACCCCCATGAGGCTTCAGTCTTCCCCTTCGTCCTTGGCTCGCCCCAGCAGTTCCCGCAGCAACCGCTCGTCGCCCGGCTCCAGGGAGGTGACGAAGCTGGCCAGCACCGCCTCCCGGTCGCTTTCGGCATCGAGCACCTTGCGCATCTTGTGCGCGGCCAGGCCCGCCTGGTCCGAGGCCGGCGTCCACGCGAACGAGCGGCCGACGCGCTCGCGGGTCACCGCGCCCTTGGCCAGCAGCCGGGTCAGGATCGTGATCACCGTCGTATAGGCGAGGTCCCCGCCGAGGCGCTCCTGCACCCAGCCCGCGCTCGCCGGACCGTCCGCCTCACGCAGCGCGGACAGGACGAGCGCCTCCAGCTCCCCCTGCCCCCGCCGCCGAGGACGCTGCCGCTGATCCGTCACGCCCTGTCTCCCTTCCGACGGCCCCGAATTCACGGGCGGTCCATCGTATCGACGCCCCCCCGCCGGCCAGCGCGACCGCGACCGCGACCGGCGCTCCAGCCGGCTCCGGGACTTCTCGCCGAGGCCATCCTGCTCGGACTGATCAGAGACGCTTCAACAGGAGGAGCGAGAGCCATACTTGACCATGCGGGGGCAATCCCGTGGTGGCTTGATACGGGAAAGGCAGCAATCCGGTGAACAGCGACATCCAGGGAGTAGGGAAGGCCGAGGTGCGGCTCAGGTGGGACCCGAGTCCCTGGAATCAGCCGCCTCATCATCTCGACGTCATCGCCGCCACCTACTCGGCCGACGCCCCCTACGGGCGGCCGGTGTACGTCGTCCACTTCGACAGCCGCTCACCGGACGGCACCATCAACATGAGCCGGCACAGCCAGACCGGTCAGGGCTTCGGCTACGTCGAAGTGATGACCCTGGAGCTCGATCGCCTCGCGTCCTCGGTCGCACGGGTGGTCGTGGGCGTGGTGATCCACCAGAACAGCGGCCCCAAGACTTTCGGCGACATATCGAACGCCGGGGTTCTGGTGGTCGAGGGGTACAAGGAACTGCTGAAGAACGACTTCGCACAGGTCGCCGGTTCCACCGCCGCGACTGTCGCGGAGTTCACCCGGGATGCTTCCGCAGCGTGGGAGTTTCACGAGATGATCCGAGGGTTCGACAGTGACCCCGTGGTCTTCACCGCGGAGATGGGCAGCACCTCACGGCCCTGACCAGGCAGCCGCACAGCGACGTACGACCGATCGCGGTGGCACCGTCATGAGCTCCTGAGACCGTCACCGCTCGGTGAACGCCTTGGTGATCTCGAGGCGCGGCGGCCGGGGTGACGTAGCCCATGGGACCGGCCTCGGGATCACCAAGGATGGTTCAACTCTTAATCATGATCCATCCACGCTGGTCCATGACTCGGCAATGCTCGTCCACGATTCGGCAACTGGACGGGTGAAGCGCCAAGTCAGACGTACGTTTCCCTCCGTGAACTCTGACCCAGTACCCCACAGAGCGCGACGCTCCCTCCTCCGCGCCGCGCTGACCGGCACCGCGGCCCTCGGCGTCGGCGTCGGCCTCAGCGCCTCCCCCGCGGCCGCCGCACCCCCCATCGCCGCACCCCCCATCGCCGCTTCGCGCAAGCGGCCCGCCACCGCCGAGGAGGCCCTGCGGGAGCTGGCGGCGGGCAACCGCCGCTGGCGCACCTTCCGCGAGCGGCATCCCGACGAGACGCCCGCCGTCCGGCAGTCGCTGACGAACGGTCAGCACCCCTTCGCCCTCGTGCTCGGCTGCATCGACTCCCGGGTACCGCCGGAACTGGTCTTCGACCAGGGCCTCGGCGACCTGATGACCGTACGCAGCGCGGGCCAGGTCCTCGACGAGGCCGTGTTCGGCAGCCTCGCGTACGGCGTGCTCGAACTGGACATCCCGCTGCTCATGGTGCTCGGCCACCAGTCGTGCGGGGCGGTGAAGGCCGCCGTCCAGGCGGACGAGTCGGGCGAGGAACTGCCCCGCCACATCCAGTACCTGGCCGACCAGATCAACCCGGCCATCGACCACAGCACGGAAGGTGACGCCCGCGTCGACGCGACGGTCGACGCCAACATACGGCTCGTACGGTCGCGGCTCGCGGCGGACCCCGATCTCGCCGCCAGGGTGGACTCGGGCGCGCTGGCCATCGTCGGCGCCCGCTACGAACTGACCACCCAGCGGGTGCACCGCATCAGCTGAACCTCTGGACCCCTGAACCGCTCACATGCAGGAGGCGGCCGCGGTGGCAGTCACCGCGGCCGCCTCCCCGGCGCTTCCGTTCCGGATCAGCCCTCGGTCAGCGTGATGTCCTGCTGCTGGGCCGCGTGGAAGCGGGGCAGGGGCAGGCCGCCCTCGGGACGGAGTTCCATCAGGGTGGCCTCACCCCGGGCCGCGCCGGGCTTCAGGTGCCCCGGGGTGGGCTTGCCGGTGTTCTCCCAGCGGTGGTCCATGCCGTCGCAGACGGCACGGGTGCCGCCGATGCCGTGCTTGACCGTCGGGGAGCCCTGGCCGACGGAGGAGCTGACGAACACCGGGCCGGTGCCGCCGGTGCAGCGGTAGGTGCCGGAGAGGGTGACGGCGCCGTCCGCGGCGACACGCCCCGTGGGGTCGACGCTCACCGTCTCGTACGGCTCGGCGGGGGCGGCGGGACCGGCGGCCAGCAGGAGCAGGGTGGCGCCGGCGGCGGTGGCCAGGGCGGGGCGCGAGGACATGGGGGACCTCCTGAAGTGGGGGCTTCCACTGGTACCGGGCGACCGTGCCGACCTGCGTGATCGTCACCCCTTCGGCGGCGAGTCCTTGCCGACGGTCGCGGAACCGTCCGGGAGATGTCCGCGTGTTGTCACGCTTCCCGCCCGCCCGTTCCGATGAGTTCGCGGCGGGAGCATGGTCTATCCATAGGGACGGTCCGCACGGCTCGTCCCACCGACGTGGAGGTGCGCCATGTGTTCCCACCAGCCCTCGTGCCCTTCCTCCGACAACACCGCCCCGCACATCGTCGCCGCCCACCCCGAACAGGGATGGAGCCTGCTGTGCGACGGCGCGATCGTCTTCGACGACAGCGGCGAACTCCTCCCCGACGGCCGTGTCGTGGCACCGCACCGGGTGCCGGCCGGGCGTCTGGCGATCGCTGCCTGAGCGACTTCGCTCACGGCGCGGTGACGGCGACCGCCCCTTGTCCAGGGGACGTTGACGGGCTACGGCAGCACCGCGAAGCCGTCGAGCTCCACCATCGCCTGCTCGTCCCAGAGGCGTACGACCTCCACCACCGCCATGGCCGGGTATTCATGGCCCGCCAACCGCCGCCAGATTCGGCCGAGTTGGGGCGCATGCGTGCGGTACGCGGCGATGTCCGTGGCGTAGACGGTGACGCGGGCCAGGTCGGCGGGGGTACCGCCGGTCGCCCTCAGCGCGGTCAGCAGATTCGTGAGCGCCCGCTCGAACTGTTCCGCGAGGGTGTCGCCGACCACCTTGCCGTCGGCGTCGAGGGCTGTCTGTCCCGCCAGGAAGACGACCCGGGAGCCCGTGGCGACCACTGCGTGGGAGAAGCCCGTGGGTGGCGAGAGGTCCGGCGGGTTGACGCGCTCCGTGGTCACTGGGCGACCTCCCTGTTCGCGTACAACTCCTTGGCGATGATGCCCCGTTGGACCTCGCTCGCGCCTTCGTAGATGCGTGGGGCGCGCACCTCGCGGTAGAGGTGTTCGAGGAGGTGGCCGCGGTGCAGGGCGCGGGCGCCGTGCAGTTGGACGGCCGTGTCGACGACGTACTGGGCCGTCTCGGTGGCGAGCAGTTTCGCCATCGCAGCGCGTTTCGGGACGTCCGGGTCGCCTGCGTCGTACGCCGTGGCCGCCGCGTACACCATCAGGCGGGCCGCCTCCGTGCGCAGCGCCATCTCGGCGACCTGGTGGGCGACCGTCTGGAGGTCCTTCAGCTTGCCCCCGAACGCGTCCCGTCGGGCGGTGTGGGCCAGGGCCGCGTCCAGGGCCGCCTGTGCCATGCCGACCGCGAAGGCGCCGACGCTGGGCCGGAACAGGTTGAGGGTGCCCATCGCGACCCGGAAGCCGCGGTCGGTCTCGCCGAGCACGTCGTCGGACGTGACCGGCACGGCGTCGAAGGAGAGGGCGCCGATGGCATGCGGGGAGAGCATGTCGAGGGCGGTGCCGGTGAGGCCGGGGCGGTCGGCGGGGACCAGGAAGGCGGTGACTCCGCGGGCGCCGACGTCGGGCGTGGTGCGGGCGAAGACGGTGTAGAAGTCGGCCTCGGGGGCGTTGGAGATCCAGCACTTCTCACCGGTGAGCCGCCAGCGGGCGGGGCCGTCGGGGGCGGCGGTCAGGGGGGCGTCCGGTGCGTCGCCCTGCGGACTGCGGGGCGTCTGCCGGGTGCTGGTGGTTCGCAGGCTGCGGGCCGGTGGGGGCTGGTCGCGCCCTGCGGCGGAGCCGCCTGTCGACACTGCCCCGCGGCCCTGGTGGGGCGCGTCACCGTGCCCTTCGTTCCGAGATACCTCCGGCTCTGCCCGCAGGCCCAGCGCCGCCGCGTCCGACCCCGCCCCAGGCTCGCTCAGCGCGAACGCCGCCACCGCCGTGCCGTCCGTCACCCGGGGCAGCCAGCGGTCGCGCTGGGCCGGGGTGCCGTGGGCGTGTACCGGATACGCGCCCAGGCCCTGGAGGGCGAGGGCGGTCTCGGCCTCCGTACAGGCGTACGCCAACGACTCCCGCATCAGGCACAGGTCAACCGCACCGGAAGTGAACAGCCGGGCCAGCAGGCCGAGTTGGCCGAGTTCGACGACGAGCGGGCGGTTGACGCGGCCGGGTTCGCCCTTGTCCGCCCTGTCGGCGAGTGGGCGCAGCCGGTCCGCGGCCAGGGCGCGCAGTTCGGCACACCAGGCGGTCTGTGTCGGATCGAGCCAGAATGCGGGCATGGCCGGTCCTCTCTCCCCGTGACCGTCGCGGTCACACCTCCGATGACCGTCGCGGCGAGTCGACCGACGGCCGTACGGCCACTCCCCGACGGCCGCTGCGGCCACCCTCCCACCGTATCGCGCACCATTGACTGTCGTCACCAACACGATACGCTCCTTGTGTGAGCCCACCACGACGCCTCACGAGGGCGGCCCACCAAGGCAAGGGGGCGAACCGCCATGAACGTCTCGGCGCACGTCGACACCTTCGCGCGCGACCACCTCCCGCCGCCCGACCAGTGGCCCGACCTCCGCTTCGACCTGCCGGAGCTGCGCTACCCCGAACGGCTGAACTGCGCCGCCGAACTCCTCCAGGGCCCACCCGACGACCGCCCGGTCTTCCACACCCCGGCCGGCGACACATGGACGTACGGCACACTGCGCGCCCGCGTCGACCGGCTCGCGCATCTGCTCACCGGCGACCTCGGTGTCGTCCCGGGCAACCGGGTGCTGCTGCGCGGGCCGACCACCCCCTGGCTGGCCGCCTGCTGGCTGGCCGTGCTCAAGGCGGGCGCGGTCGCCGTCACCGTGCTGGCCCAGCAGCGGCCGCACGAGCTCCGGACCATCTGCGAGATCGCCCAGGTGCGGCACGCCCTGTGCGACATCCGGGCCGTCGACGATCTCGCCAAGGCCGAGACACCGGGGCTGCGGATCACGACGTACGGCGGTGACGCCTCCGACGACCTCCTCAACCGTCCGGCGCCGGACACCCCGTACCCCGCGACGGACACCGCGGGCGACGACGTCGCGCTGATCGCCTTCACCTCCGGCACCACCGGCCGCCCCAAGGGCTGTATGCACTTCCACCGGGATGTGCTGGCGACAGCCGACACCTTCTCGAGGCATGTGCTGCAACCACATGTGGGCGATGTCTTCGCCGGGAGTCCCCCGCTCGGCTTCACCTTCGGGCTCGGCGGACTCATCGTCTTCCCGATGCGCGTCGGCGCCAGCGCGCTCCTGCTCGAACAGGCGGGCCCCAGGCAGTTGCTGCCGGCCGTCGCCGAGCACCGGGTGTCGGTGCTGTTCACCGCGCCGACGGCGTACCGCGCGATGCTCGACGAGATCGACGCGCACGACGTCTCCTCCCTGCGCCGCTGTGTCTCCGCGGGTGAGAACCTGCCCGCCGCCACCTGGCAGTCCTGGCACGAGCGGACCGGGCTGCGCATCATCAACGGCATCGGTGCCACCGAGCTGCTGCACATCTTCATCTCCGCCGCCGACGAGCGGATCAGGCCCGGGACGACGGGTCTGCCGGTACCGGGGTGGCACGCGCGCGTGGTGGACGGCGACGGCCGGGAGCTGCCCGACGGGGAGCCGGGGCTGCTCGCCGTGCGCGGGCCGGTCGGCTGCCGCTATCTCACCGATCCGCGGCAGCGCGAGTACGTGCGCGGCGGCTGGAACATCACCGGGGACACCTACGTCCGTGAGAGTGACGGCTACTTCCGCTATGTTGCCCGCGCGGACGACATGATCATCTCGGCCGGGTACAACATCGCGGGCCCCGAGGTCGAGGAAGCGCTGCTGCGCCACCCGGACGTGCTGGAGACGGCGGTGGTGGGGCGGCCGGACGAGGCGCGCGGGCAGGTCGTGGTGGCGTACGCGGTGCTCAGGGAGGGTGCGCGGCGGGACCCCGAGGCGCTGCGCGCCTTCGTCAAGGCCGAGCTGGCACCGTACAAGTGCCCGCGGGAGATCGTCTTCCTGGACGCGCTGCCGCGCACGGCGACCGGCAAACTCCAGCGGTTCCGGCTGCGCACCGATGGTGACCAGCAGTGATCCGCACGATCTAAGATGATCAACGTGTCCGACCAGCATGCACCGCGGTCTCTCATCGTCACTCTCTACGGCGCCTACGGCCGCCATATGCCCGGCCCGGTCCCCGTCGCCGGGCTGATCCGGCTGCTGGCCGCTGTCGGCGTGGACGCCCCCTCCGTACGCTCGTCCGTGTCCCGGCTGAAACGGCGCGGGCTGCTGCTGCCGGCCCGGACGGCACAGGGCGCGGCCGGGTACGAACTCTCCCAGGATGCCCGCCAGTTGCTCGACGACGGCGACCGGCGTATCTACGCAACGACGCCGCCGAAGGACGAGGGCTGGGTGCTCGCCGTGTTCTCCGTGCCGGAGTCGGAGCGGCAGAAGCGGCATGTGCTGCGCTCGCGGTTGGCCGGGCTCGGCTTCGGCACCGCGGCGCCCGGCGTGTGGATCGCGCCGGCCCGGCTGTACGAGGAGTCCCGGCACACCCTCCAGCGGCTGCGGCTGGAGGCGTACGTCGACTTCTTCCGCGGCGAGCACCTGGGCTTCGCGCCGACCGCCGAGGCCGTCGCCCGCTGGTGGGACCTGGCGGCGATCGCCAAGGAGCACGAGGCGTTCCTCGACCGGCACGCGCGCGTGCTGCACGAGTGGCGGCAGCGGACGGACACGCCGCCCGGCGAGGCCTACCGCGACTACCTCCTCGCCCTGGACTCCTGGCGCCACCTGCCCTACGCCGACCCCGGCCTGCCCGCCGGGCTGCTCCCCACGGACTGGCCGGGCGCGCGTTCGGCCGAGGTGTTCCGGGGACTGCACGAGCGGCTGCGGGACGCGGGGGCCGCGTTCGTCGGCGTGTGACCTCACGCATATCGACGGTCACTAACAGAACCCTCAGGCTCCTCTGTCCCTCTTCTCAAGTTTCTTACCTAGTGTCCGTGGGGTCGTACGCGGGAGAGAAGAGGGCAGTGACGCATGACCACCACGGCAAGGGCTCAGGGAGCCACGGTCTGGCTCACCGGGCTGCCGAGCGCGGGCAAGACCACCATCGCCCGCCTGCTCGGTGATCGGCTGAAGGCCGAGGGACACCGCGTGGAGGTCCTCGACGGCGACGAGATCCGCCGCTTCCTCTCCGCGGGCCTCGGCTTCTCCCGCGCGGACCGCAACACGAACGTGCAGCGCATCGGGCTGGTCTCCGAGGTGCTGGCGCGCAACGGTGTGCTGTCCGTCGTCCCGGTGATCGCTCCGTACGCCGACAGCCGCGAGGCCGTCCGCAAACGCCATGACGCGAGCCGGACGCCGTACGTCGAGGTGCACGTCGCCACTCCGGTCGAGGTGTGCAGCGAGCGGGACGTGAAAGGGCTGTACGCCAGGCAGGCCGCGGGCGAGCTGTCCGGGCTGACAGGCGTCGACGACCCGTACGAGCCGCCGGCCGACCCGGCGCTGGTGCTGCGGACGCAGGTGCAGACACCGGAGGAGTCGGCGGACGCCGTGTACGCGGCACTGGCGGAACGGGGGCTGGTATGAGCGACTTCACCCTGTCCCACCTGGACGCGCTGGAGTCCGAGGCGGTGCACATCTTCCGCGAGGTCGCGGGCGAGTTCGAGCGGCCGGTGATTCTCTTCTCCGGCGGCAAGGACTCGATCGTCATGCTGCGTCTGGCGCTGAAGGCGTTCGCGCCGGCGGCGATCCCCTTCTCGCTGCTGCACGTGGACACCGGACACAACTTCCCCGAGGTCCTCGACTACCGCGATGGTGTGGTGGACGCACATGGGCTGCGGCTCCATGTGGCC
>NZ_KQ949080.1:10206-16093 GCF_001514305.1 Streptomyces dysideae | reverse complement strand
GACACCATCGAGAAGGTGATCGCCGAGATCGCCGCGTCCCGGCTCACCGAGCGCGGCGCGACCCGTGCCGACGACAAGCTCTCCGAGGCCGCGATGGAAGACCGCAAGCGTGAGGGGTACTTCTAACCATGAGCACGACCATCGACACCCTCCGTTTCGCGACCGCCGGGTCCGTCGACGACGGCAAGTCCACGCTCGTCGGACGGCTGCTGCACGACTCCAAGTCGGTGCTCGCCGACCAGTTGGAGGCCGTGGCGCACGCCTCCCGCAACCGGGGCCAGGACGCTCCCGACCTGGCGCTGCTGACCGACGGCCTGCGCGCCGAGCGCGAGCAGGGCATCACGATCGACGTGGCGTACCGCTACTTCGCGACCCCGCGACGCCGGTTCATCCTCGCCGACACGCCCGGCCATGTGCAGTACACCCGCAACATGGTCACCGGCGCCTCCACCGCCGAGCTGGCGATCATCCTGGTCGACGCCCGCAACGGCGTGGCCGAGCAGACCCGCCGCCATGCCGCCGTGGCCGCCCTGCTCCGAGTCCCTCATGTCGTCCTCGCCGTCAACAAGATGGACCTGATCGGGTACGAGGAGAAGGAGTTCGACCGCATCGTCGAGGACTTCGCGGGCCACGCCGCCGAGTTGGGGCTGCCCGGCTTCACACCGATCCCGGTCTCGGCGCTCGTCGGCGACAACGTCGTGGAGCGTTCGGCGCACATGGACTGGTACCAGGGCCCGGCGCTGCTGGAGTACCTGGAGGATGTTCCGGTGGGCGCAGAGGCTGCTGACGCCCCGGCCCGCTTCCCGGTTCAGTACGTCATCCGTGACGGCGAAGTCCGGTACTACGCGGGCCAGTTGGTGTCGGGCACGCTGCGGGTCGGCGACCGGGTCACCGTCCACCCGTCCGGTGAGATGTCCGAGATCACCGGCATCGACGTGCTCGGCTCGGAGACGGACGTGGCGTTCGCGCCGCAGTCGGTCAGCGTGCGCCTCGCCGACCAGCGGGACGTCTCGCGCGGCGACACGATCACCGCCGGGGTCGACGTCCCGGCGCTCACCCGGGACGTACGGGCGGCCGTCTGCCATCTGGCGGACCGTCCTCTGCGGGTCGGCGACCGTGTCCTGGTCAGACACACGACGCGAACCGTGAAGGCGATCGTCAAGGACCTGGAAGGTGCGGCCCAGCTGTCCGCGAACGACCTGGGCCGGATCGCCCTGCGCGCCGCCGAGCCACTGGCGCTCGACGACTACGCGGTCTCCCGACGCACGGGGGCGTTCATCCTCATCGATCCGGCAGACGGCGCGACGCTGACCGCGGGGATGGCCGAGCTCAACTCCCGGGACTGAGCCGGGGTTTGGCGGCATCCGTCCGTCCCGGTCCGGGGACGACGGCTGCCGCCGGGATCAGGGGGTGACGGCAGTCCCGTGGCGGAGGCGCCCCACAGCCGCCATACGCTCGCCCCCCGTCCCCGCTGACACCGAGCTCGACTCCCAAGGCCGAGCCAGGGTTGGGCGCCGCCGTCCGCCCGGTCTGCGGACGACGGCTGCCCGTGCGGTGCGGCGCCGAACAGACGACGCCGGGGCCCTCGTGTCCTTGCTCGGCCGCCCGTACGACCCGCCGGATCAGGGAGTGGCGGCAGTCCCATCGCGGGAGCGCCTACGGCCGCCAGTCAACCGTCCGCGTGCCGAGTCGGCTGCTGACGCCGAACTCAGCTCCCAAGGCTGAGCCTGGGTTTGGGGGCATCCGTCCGCCCCGTCTGCGGACGGCGGCTCCCCGCCCGGTACGGTGCCGGCCAGGCGACGCCGGGGCCCGCGTAGCCCTGTTCGGCAGCCGCGTGCAGTGTCCAGTGCGGGTCGTAGAGGTGCGGGCGGGCGAGTGCGCACAGGTCCGTGCGGCCCGCCAGGATCAGGGAGTTGACGTCGTCCCAGGAGGAGATCGCGCCGACCGCGATCACCGGGACGCCGGTCTCGTGCCGGATACGGTCCGCGAACGGCGTCTGGTACGACCGCCCGAACTCCGGACGCTCGTCCTCCACGACCTGCCCGGTCGAGACGTCGATGGCGTCGGCGCCGTGCGACGCGAAGGCGCGGGCGATCTCCACGGCGTCCTCGGCCGTCGTGCCGCCGTCGGTCCAGTCGGTGGCGGAGATGCGGACGGTCATGGGCCGCTCCTCCGGCCATACGCTCCGTATCGCGTCGAAGACTTCGAGGGGGAAACGGAGCCGTTTCGCGAGCGAGCCGCCATAGGCATCCGTGCGCTGGTTGGTCAGCGGGGACAGGAACCCGGACAGCAAGTAGCCGTGCGCGCAGTGCAGTTCGAGCAGGTCGAAGCCGGCGCGGGCGGCACGCCAGGCCGCCGCCGTGAACTGTTCGCGGATGTCGGTGAGTTGGGCACGGGAGAGGGCGCGCGGGGTCTGGCTGTACGGCTTGTACGGGAGCGGGGATGCGGCCATCAGCGGCCAGTTACCGTCCTCCAGCGGCTCGTCGATGCCCTCCCACATCAGCTTGGTCGAGCCCTTACGGCCGGAGTGGCCGAGCTGGACGCCGATCGCGGTGCCCGGCGCCTGCGCGTGCACGAAGTCGGTGATCCGCCGCCAGGCCTCGCCCTGTCTGCCGTTGTAGAGGCCGGTGCAGCCGGGCGTGATCCGGCCCTCGGGGCTGACGCACACCATCTCGGTCATCACCAGCCCGGCGCCGCCTAGGGCCCTGGCCCCCAGGTGGACGAGGTGGAAGTCGCCGGGGAGGCCGTCGGTGGCCGAGTACATGTCCATCGGCGAGACGACGACCCGGTTGCGCAGGGTCAGACCGCGCAGCCGGAGCGGCGTGAACATGGGAGGCGTGCCGGTTGGGCAGCCGAACTCGCGCTCGACCGATGCCGTGAAGTGGGCGTCGCGCAGCCGCAGGTTGTCGTGGGTGACGCGGCGGCTGCGGGTGAGGAGGTTGAACGCGAACTGGCGGGGCGGCTGGTCGAGGTAGCGGCCGAGGTTCTCGAACCACTCCAGACTGGCGCGGGCGGCGCGCTGGGTGGAGGCGACGACCGGCTTCCGCTCCTCCTCGTAGGCCGCCAACGCGTCTTCCAGCGACGGCTGTTCCTCCAGGCAGGCCGCCAGTGCGAGGGCGTCCTCGACCGCGAGCTTCGTACCGGAGCCGATGGAGAAGTGGGCGGTGTGGGCGGCGTCGCCGAGCAGGACCACGTTGGCGTACGACCAGCGCTCGTTGACGACCGTACGGAAGGTGGTCCACGCCGACTTGTTGGAGCGCAGGGGCCGGCCACCGAGGGCGTCCGCGAAGATCTTGGCGCAGCGGTCGATCGACTCCTGCTCGTCGAGTTCGTCGAACCCGGCTGCCCGCCACACCTCCTCGCGCATCTCGACGATCACGGTGGAGGCGTCGGCGGAGTAGGGGTAGCCGTGCAGCTGCATCACGCCGTGCTCGGTCTCGGCGACCTCGAAACGGAAGGCGTCGAAGGCGAAGTCGGCGGCCAGCCAGATGTAGCGGCAGTGGTGTGAGGCCACATGGGGGCGGAACACATGGGCGTAGGCCTCGCGGGTGCTGCTGTGCACGCCGTCGGCGGCGATGACGAGGTCGTACGTCTCTGCCAGCCAGGCCGGGTACGGCGCCTCGGAGCGGAACCTCAGCTCTACGCCGAGGGAGCGGCAGCGCTCGTGAAGGATCTCCAGGAGGCGGCGGCGGCCGAGGGCTGCGAAGCCGTGTCCTCCGGAGGTCTGGCGGGTGCCTCGGTGGACGATGTCTATGTCGTCCCAGCGGGTGAAGTGCTGTTGTAGGGCCTCGTAGACCACGGGGTCGGCGTGTTCTATGCCGCCGAGGGTTTCGTCGGAGAGGACTACTCCGAAGCCGAAGGTGTCGTCGGGGGTGTTGCGTTCCCAGACGGTTACTTCTCGGGTGGGGTCCAGGCGTTTGAGGAGGGCGGCGGCGTAGAGGCCGCCGGGGCCTCCGCCGACGACCGCGACGCGTACGACACCGCCCCGCGCCCCTGGGGTTGGCATGGTCACCGTCCCTGCCATTTTGGCCGGCGCTTCTCTGTGAAGGCGGCATGGAACTCTGCGTAGTCCTCGCCATTCATCAGGAGGGCCTGGGTCGCTGCGTCCAGTTCCACCGACGCCGACAAAGGCATGTCCAGTTCGGCCGTCAGCAGGGCCTTTGTCTGGGCGTATGCCAGGGCGGGGCCCTCTGCCAGGCGGTGGGCCAGGGACTGTGCTGTCTCGTCTGCGCGGCCCTCGTCCGCCAGTTCACTGATCAGGCCGATCCGTTCGGCCTCCGGGGCCCGTACCGGCTCGCCCAGCATGAGCAGGCGGGTCGCGTGGCCGAGTCCTACGACCCGGGGCAGCAGGTATGCGGCACCCATGTCGCCGCCGGACAGGCCGACCCGGGTGAAGAGGAAGGAGAACCGGGCGCTCGGGTCCGCCACCCGGAAGTCGGCTGCCAGGGCGAGGACGGCCCCGGCGCCCGCGGCCACGCCGTGCACCGCGGCGATCACCGGGAACGGGCACTCCCGTACGGCCCGTACGACCTGCCCGGTCATCCGGTTGAAGTCGAGGAGCTGGGCGGTGTCCATGGCCAGGGTGGCGCCGATGATCTCGTCCACGTCGCCGCCGGAACAGAAGCCGCGCCCCTCGCCGGCCAGGACCAGCGCGCGCACCGTCCGCTCCCGGGACAGCTCGGCGAGCAGGTCGCGCAGGTCTGCGTAGGCGCCGAAGGTGAGCGCGTTGAGTTTCTCGGGGCGGGCGAGGGTGACGGTGGCGACGCCGTCCGTGAGGTCCAGACGGAGATGGCGCCAGCGTGCGGTCCGGGCGGCGGAGCCGGTGAAGGGACTCATGACGGGTGCGGCCTCCTCGGGCGGACGGCGGGCACTGCCTCACTGAGCTCTACCCTCGAAGCTATCACCGATCCATGACTGTCGTCACGACTACGCTATAGACCTTCTCGATCCGCGACAGACCTTCTCGATCCTGCCGCGACCTGGCCCCGTCACATCCGTCACGGCTCGTCCACACCCGTGTAACGGCGGGATCAGCCGTGCGAGGCGGGGCGTTCACCCGGGTAAGCCGCCCGACATCGGGGTCGAAGGTCCCGAACGGTGCCCGTCGGACGCCTCTGCCGGGCGGCGCCGTACCATTCATAAGGTTGAAAGCAGGACAGCCTGCTCATGAACGGACCCACGTTGCACGAACGCCCCGCCGCCTCCGCCTCCTGGCGCATCGCGCTGCCGCACACCGCCGCGGCGGTGCCCGTCGCCCGCGCACTGGTCCGTACGGCGCTGGCCGAGGTGGAGCATGCCGCCGACAGCGACACCGTGGAGCTGCTCACGGCGGAGCTGGTCGCGAACGCGGTGGAGCACACCGCCGGGGACGGCCCGATAGAGCTCGTGGTGGAACTGCTGCCGACCGGCTGCCAGGTAGAGGTGCACGACGCGGACCCGGCGCCGCCCGGCAATCTGACCCGGCCCGCCGAGGCCGAGCCCGATCCCTGGCAGGAGCACGGGCGCGGCCTGCTGCTGATCCGCGCCCTCAGCTCGTCCTGCGGCCACCGCCCCACCGAGTCGGGCAAGGCGGTGTGGTTCAGGCTCCCTGTCGTTCCGCGTCAGTGGCGTCGGACGTGACCGTCGTCGTCAGGCAGTCGCGGCGCCGATAGCTAGGGGGTGTTTCGAAAGTCCCGCACAGCACCCACGGCGCCCGGCACGCTCCCCCACTGCCTTAAGGGCGCGGGAGGTGCCCCCACTCGCCGCACCGGCCGAAAGCCCAAGTACATCCAGTACGAGGACTTCCGGCCGGCACGCCGAGAGCACGCACCGGACACCGCGGGCACCGCACAGGACTTTCGAAACACCCCCTAGTGCCCCAACAGGCAACGTTCGCCCCGTCGCGACG
>NZ_KQ949080.1:0-9727 GCF_001514305.1 Streptomyces dysideae | reverse complement strand
CCCGGCACGCTCCCCCACTGCCTTAAGGGCGCGGGAGGTGCCCCCACTCGCCGCACCGGCCGAAAGCCCAAGTACATCCAGTACGAGGACTTCCGGCCGGCACGCCGAGAGCACGCACCGGACGCCGCTCCTTGACGGGCGAACGCTGCCTGCCGGGGCACTAGGGTCGGCCGAGTGTGGCGACCATGACCGCCTTGATGGTGTGCATACGGTTCTCCGCCTCGTCGAAGACGACCGAGTGGGCCGACTCGAAGACCTCGTCCGAGACCTCCAGGTACTCCAGGCCGTGGCTCTCGTGGATCTCGCGGCCGACCGTGGTGCCGAGGTCATGGAAGGCGGGCAGGCAGTGCAGGAACTTGATGTCCGCGTTGCCGGTGGCGCGTAGGACGTCCATGGTCACGGCGTACGGGGTGAGGGCGGCGATCCGCTCGTCCCAGACCTCCTTGGGCTCACCCATGGAGACCCAGACGTCGGTGGCGACGA
The DNA here is from genome assembly GCF_001514305.1 of Streptomyces dysideae. Classification (GTDB taxonomy): domain Bacteria; phylum Actinomycetota; class Actinomycetes; order Streptomycetales; family Streptomycetaceae; genus Streptomyces; species Streptomyces dysideae. Next base: position 9,244 of record NZ_KQ949080.1, on the reverse strand, counting down.
AGTCTGCGCCCGCGACGCCCTCGGTGACCGACTCGGTGAGCGTGATCCGCGCGCCGCTGGTCTCGGCGAGCTTCTGGGCCCGGTCGACGATGTCCTGGGCGGGCCAGTAGGACTTCGGGGCGACGATGCGCACGTCCATGCCGAGCAGGGCGCCGGTGACCAGGTAGGAGTTGCCCATGTTGAAGCGGGCGTCGCCCAGGTAGGCGAAGCAGATCTCCGTCAGGGGCTTGTCGCTGTGCTCGGTCATGGTGAGCACGTCGGCGAGCATCTGGGTGGGGTGCCAGTCGTCGGTGAGGCCGTTGTAGACGGGGACGCCGGCGAAGCCCGCCAGCTCCTCCACCTTCTGCTGGCTGTCCCCGCGGTACTCGATCCCGTCGTACATCCGGCCGAGGACACGCGCAGTGTCCTTCACCGACTCCTTGTGCCCGATCTGCGAACCCGTGGGGTCCAGGTACGTCGTCGAGGCGCCCTGGTCGGCGGCCGCGACCTCGAACGCACAGCGCGTGCGCGTCGAGGTCTTCTCGAAGATCAGCGCGATGTTCCTGCCCCGCAGGTACTGGATCTCGGTCCCGGCCTTCTTGGCCGCCTTGAGTTCCGCGGCCAGCGCGATCAGACCACGGAACTCGTCGGCGGTGAAATCCAGCTCCTTGAGGAAGTGGCGCCCGGCGAGGGCGGTCGGGACTGTCGCCATGGGGGCGCTCCAGAAGTGCGAGAACAGGACACTGGAAGTCTATACGACGATCAGCATTTCTATACGGTTGACTAGGCGGCCGGCGCGGCTATACGGCGTCTCGCTCCACCGGGCAGCTCATGCACCGCGGCCCGCCCCTCCCCCGCCCGAGCTCGCTGCCCGGGATCTCGATCACCTCGATGCCCTGCTTGCGCAGATGCGTGTTGGTGGTGGAGTTCCGCTCGTAGGCGACGACGACGCCGGGCTCGACAGCCAGCACGTTGCAGCCGTCGTCCCACTGTTCGCGCTCTGCCGCGTGCACGTCCTGGGTGGCGGTCAGCACGCGGATCTCGTTCAGCCCGAGGGCGGCGGCGATCGCACGGTGCATGTGCTCCGGCGGATGGTCGGTGACCTTCAGTTCCTTGTCCCCGACGCCCGGTTCGATGGTGTACGAGCGGAGCATGCCGAGCCCGGCGTACTGGGTGAAGGTATCGGCGTCGACCATCGTCATCACGGTGTCGAGGTGCATGAAGGCGCGCCGCTTGGGCATGTCGAGCGCCACGATCGTCTCCGCCGACCCGGCGGCGAACAGTTTGTGCGCGAGCATCTCGACCGCCTGGGGCGTGGTGCGCTCGCTCATGCCGATGAGGACGGCGCCGTTGCCGATGACCAGGACGTCGCCGCCCTCGATGGTGGACGGGTAGTCGGCCTGCCCCTCGGACCAGACGCGAAACGTTTCGTCACGGAACAGCGGGTGGTGCCGGTAGATCGCCTCGAAGTGCACGGTCTCGCGCTGCCGGGCGGGCCAGCGCATGGCGTTGACGCAGACGCCGTCGTAGATCCAGGCGGAGGTGTCGCGGGTGAAGATGTGGTTGGGGAGGGGGGCGAGGAGGAAGTCGTCGAGGTCCATGCAGTGGAAGCGCACGGAGATGGGCTCCGGGTGCACCTCCAGGAACTCCCGTTTGGTCATGCCGCCGACGAGGCTCTCGGCCAGTTCGGCGGCGGGCAGGTTCTCGAAGGCGGCACGGAGGTGGTCGGTGGCGAGGACCCCGTACTCCTTCTCGTCGAAGACCCGGTCCAGGACGAGTGATCTGGCCACCGGGATCTCCAGGGCCTCGGTGAGCAGGTCGCCGAAGAGGTGGACGGTGACCCCGCGGTCGCGCAGCACGTCCGCGAACCCGTCGTGCTCGGCCCGCGCCCGGCGCACCCACAGCACGTCGTCGAAGAGCAGGGCGTCCTTGTTGCTGGGGGTGAGCCTTTTGAGCTCGAGATCGGGCCGGTGCAGGATGACGCGGCGCAGCCGCCCGGCCTCGGAGTCGACATGGAATCCCATGACTCCATCCTGACCACCGGGGACGGAGTTCACCCGTTGCTCGACGCTTCTTCTTTTCGTCCCCTTGACGACAATCGGGGCTCAGCAGTACGGGGGCTGGTTGGTGAGGTCGGCCGCCACGCCCATCCACACGCCGAAGAGCCGGTAGAGGGCGGGGAGTTCGCGCTCATCGCGTCGTGCTCCGGGGCGAGGCCCTCGATCATGCCCATCTGCCTCGGTTTGCCGCGGACGAGGCGGGCCGCCGGGTGCAGGGCTCCGGCAGCAGGTTGCGCATCGGGCCGTGGGCGTCGTTGACGAGGACGTCGGTGGCGTCGGCCGCGACCGCGCCCCGGACCGCGGCGTTGACGTCCTCCGCCATCATCAGCCGGCCCCGCTCGCATGTCCACGCTGATGTAGATGCGCACGGTGCGTACTCCTCGGGCTTGATCATCAAAGGGACGTCAAGCCCGGGGAGTACGGTTCCGTCACAGCCTCGGGTCCACCGGCTCCGACTCCAGCGCCAGCACCCCGAACACCGCCTCGTGCACCCGCCACAGCGGCTCGCCCTCCGCCAGCCGGTCCAGGGCCTCCAGGCCGAGGGCGTACTCGCGGATCGCCAGCGAGCGCTTGTGGTTGAGGAAGCGGCCGCGCAGGCGGGTGAGGTTCTCCGGGCGGGTGTACTCCGGGCCGTAGATGATCCGGAGGTACTCGCGGCCACGGCACTTGATGCCGGGCTGGACCAGGCGTCCCTGCTCGGTGCGCACCACCGCGCCGACCGGCTTCACCACCATGCCCTCGCCGCCCCGGCCGGTCATCTCCAGCCACCAGTCGACGCCGGCCCGCACCGACTCGGGGTCGGCGGTGTCGACGTACAGGCGTCGGGTGGTCTGGAGCAGGCTGGTGCCGTCGTGCTCGACGAGACGGTCGAGGAGCGCGAGCTGCTCGTCGTGGGGCAGGCCCGCGAGGCTGCGGCCCTGGACCGCGAGGATCTGGAACGGTGCCAGGCGGACGCCGTCGAGGCCGTCCGTGGTCCAGCAGTAGCGGCGGTACGCCTCCGTGAACGCGGCCGCGTTCGACGCCCGTTCGCGCTGGCGGCCCAGCAGGTCCGACACGTCGACGCCGCGCGCCGCCGCGCCCTCCAACGCGGCCAGCGCACCCGGGAACACCGCCCCGGAGGCCGCACCGACCGCGGCGTACTGGCTGCGCAGCAGACCCGACGCCTTCAGCGACCACGGCATCAGCTCCGCGTCCAGCAGCAGCCAGTCCGTCTCGAGCTCCGTCCAGAGGCCGGCCTCGCCGATCGCCGTCCGCAGCCGGTCCAGGATCGTCTCCGTCACCGACTCGTCGTCGAAGAACGGGCGGCCCGTGCGGGTGTACAGGGAGCCGGTGGGCCCTCCCCCACTCTCGGCTACGCTCGAGCGGGAGGTACCCCCACCGCCGAAGCGCTTGCGCGCGACCTCCGCGTCCCGGCACACCAGGGCCACCGCCCGCGAACCCATGTGCTTCTCCTCGCACACGACCCGCGCGACCCCGTCCTCCTGGTACTGCGCGAAGGCCTCCGCCGGGTGCTCCAGATAGCCCTCGATGTGCGAGGTCGCCGTCGGCGCCATCGTCGGCGGCAGGTACGGCAGCAGACGCGGGTCCACCGCGAAGCGGCTCATGACCTCCAGGGCCGCCGCCGCGTTCTCCTCACGGACGGACACCCGGCCCGCGTGCCGTGTCTCCACGACCCGGCGCCCGTGCACGTCCGCCAGGTCCAGCGGCCGCCCGTCGTGCCCGCCGGGCGCCTCGGTCCGGAGCGGCTTCGTCGGCTCGTACCAGACCTTTTCCGCCGGTACGTCGACCAGTTCGCGCTCCGGCCAGCGCAGCGCGGTCAGCTTGCCGCCGAAGACGGCACCCGTGTCCAGGCAGATGGTGTTGTTCAGCCACGTGGCCTCCGGGACGGGGGTGTGGCCGTAGACCACGGCCGCCCGGCCCCGGTAGTCCTCCGCCCACGGGTAGCGCACGGGCAGCCCGAACTCGTCCGTCTCCCCGGTCGTGTCGCCGTACAGCGCGTGCGAGCGGACCCGGCCGGAGGTGCGGCCGTGGTACTTCTCCGGCAGACCGGCGTGGCAGACGACCAGCCGGCCGTCGTCGAGGACGTAGTGACTGACCAGCCCGTCGATGAACTCCCGTACCTCGGCCCGGAACTCGTCGCTCTCGCCGTCCATCTGCTCGATGGTCTCGGCGAGTCCGTGGGTGTGCTGGACCTTGCGGCCCTTGAGGTGACGGCCGTACTTGTTCTCGTGGTTGCCGGGGACACAGAGGGCGTTGCCCGACTTCACCATCGACATCACCCGGCGCAGCACACCAGGGCTGTCCGGGCCGCGGTCGACGAGGTCGCCGACGAAGACCGCCGTGCGGCCCTCCGGGTGGACGCCGTCGGCGTAGCCCAACTTGCCCAGCAGCGACTCCAGTTCGGAGGCGCAGCCGTGGATGTCGCCGACGATGTCGAACGGGCCGGTGAGGTGGGTCAGGTCGTTGAAGCGCTTCTCGGTGACGACGGAGGCGTTCTCGATGTCCTCCACACCGCGCAGGACGTGCACCTTGCGGAAGCCCTCGCGCTCCAGGTGCCTGATGGAACGCCTGAGTTCACGTGTGTGGCGCTGGATGACCCGGCGCGGCATGTCGGCCCGGTCGGTGCGGGCCGCGTTGCGCTCGGCGCACACCTCCTCCGGTACGTCGAGGACGATCGCGATCGGCAGGACGTCGTGCTTCTTCGCCAGGTCGACCAGCTGACGCCGGGAGTCCTGCTGCACGCTGGTCGCGTCGACGACGGTCCGGCGGCCTGCCGCGAGGCGCTTGCCCGCGATGTAGTGCAGGACGTCGAAGGCGTCCCGGCTGGCGCTCTGGTCGTTCTCGTCGTCGGAGACCAGGCCGCGGCAGAAGTCGGAGGAGATGACCTCGGTCGGCTTGAAGTGGCGGCGGGCGAAGGTCGACTTGCCGGAGCCGGAGGCGCCGACGAGGACGACGAGGGAGAGGTCGGTGACGGGGAGCACCCGCCCCTTCCGGGTCTCGCTCATGCGGCCTTCGCCTCCTTCTTGTGCACGGTGCTGTTCATGGTGAAGACGGCCATCTGGGTGGGCGGTCCCACCTCCGGGTCGTCGGGTCCGACGGGCACGAACTCCACGCCGTAGCCGTGCCGTTGGGCCACCGCGTCCGCCCAGGTGCGGAACTCCTCGCGGGTCCACTCGAAGCGGTGGTCGCCGTGCCGGACGTGGCCGGCCGGGAGGGTCTCCCAGCGGACGTTGTACTCGACGTTCGGCGTCGTGACGAGGACGGTCCGGGGGCGGGCCGAGCCGAACACCGTGTATTCCAGGGCGGGCAGCCGGGGCAGGTCGAGGTGCTCGATGACCTCGCTGAGCACGGCGGCGTCGTAGCCCTTGAGCCGGTTGTCGGTGTAGGCGAGCGAGCCCTGGAAGAGCTGCACGCGGGACGCCTGCCGCTCCCCCATGCGGTCCAGCTTGAGCCGCCGGGACGCGATGGTGAGCGCGCGCATCGACACGTCGACGCCCACGATCTCGGTGAACGCCCGGTCCTTGAGGAGCGCGTGTACCAACTGGCCCTGTCCGCAGCCGAGATCGAGGACCCGGGCGGCGCCGGACGTCCGGAGCGCCGCGATGATCGCGTCCCGGCGCTGCACCGCGAGCGGGGTCGGCTTCTCCTCGGTCTCGGACTCCGCCTCGACGGCGTTGTCGATGTCCTCGACCTCGCTGTCGTCGGCCTCGGCCAGCCGCACCAGCTCCAGCCGCTCCATCGCCTCCCGGGTCAGGGACCAGCGGCGCGACAGATACCGGCTGGTGATCAGCTTCTGCTCCGGGTGGTCCGGCAGCCAGCCCTCACCGGCGCGCAGCAGCTTGTCGACCTCGTCGGAGGCGACCCAGTAGTGCTTGGCGTCGTCGAGGACGGGGAGCAGAACGTACAGGTGCCGCAGGCCCTCGGCGAGGGTCAGCGCGTCCGACTCCAGTACGAGACGTACGTACCGCGAGTCGCCCCACTCCGGGAACCGGACGTCCAACGCCACGGGGTCGACGGTGACCGCCCAGCCGAGCGGCTCGAACAGCCGCCGTACGAGCTCGGGGCCGCCCCTGGCCGGCAGCGCGGGCACCTCGATACGCAGCGGCATCGGCTGCCCCGCCCGCTCCGGCCTGGCATTGCACACGCCCCGCATCGCGCTGGAGAACACGCTGCTCAGCGCCACGGCGAGCAGTGAGGAGGCGGCGTACGGGCGGTCGTTGACGTACTGCGCGAGTGCCGCGTCGGGCGCCCCGCCCCGCCCCTTGCCCTTGCCGCGCCGGACCAGTGCCACCGCGTCGACCTCCAGCAGCAGCGCCGCCGTGCAGCGCCCGGCGTCCGCCTCGGAGTAGAGGACGTGCGCCCTGCCGTAGGACGTGGAGAACGCCTGCGCCTTCTCGGGATGCTTGTGCAGCAGGAAGCCGAGATCGGTGGCCGGTCGTTCTGGGGTGCCGGTGGTGCTGATCGTCAGGAACACGGTGGTTACACCTCGAAATGCCTTCTGAGCTGAGGATTCTCGTCGTCGCGCCCCCACAACGTACAGCGAGGTGCCGGGGGCGTACGTGGGATTTTCCGACCGGCCTCAGCTCTACGCCGGGAACTCACCGCACCCCACGCCTGGCTGCCCTACCCCGACACCGAACCCACCCTCCGCGCACTGCGCGCCTGCGGGCTGCTCATCGCAATCGTGAGCGACTTCGCATGGGACCTGCGGATCCATCTCACCCACGCCGGTCTGGAGGACCTGGTCGACGCGTGCGTGATCTCCTGCGAGGCCGGCCGGGAGAAGCCCGACCCCCGGTTGTTCCTCAAGGCCTGCGCGGACCCCGGCGCACCGGCGACCGGGGCCTGGCCGAAGTCCTCCGGCTCGCGGCCTGACTCACCGCGCCGCGTCCCAGGCCTCGCGGGCGGCGGCGATGGCCGGCCGGTGAGCGATCGACCAGTCGGCCAGGGCCTTGACGAGGTGAGTGAGGCTGTGGCCCAACTCGGTCAGTTCATACTCGACTTGCGGCGGAACCGTCGGATACACGGTCCGCCTCACCAGGCCGTCACGCTCCAGGCGCCGGACGGTGAGGGTGAGCATGCGCTGTGAGATGTCGCCGGGGATGGCGCGTTGCAGTTCCTTGAACCGCCGTATGCCGGAGGCGAGTTCGACCACGACATAGACGGACCACTTGTCGCCGAGCCGGTCCAGGACGTCCCGGACGCCGCACTCGTCCTGCGGGGTGTCGCAGACGATGACGGGCTCGTCCGGCTGCGGCACCGGGGTGGTTACCGCGGTGTGCCCTGCTGACATCAATGTGCCTCCTTACCTGATCGGGACCTGGCCTGAATGATGGAACACACACTTCAGGAGGGGGATTCCGATGATTCTGGTGACCGGTGCGGGCGGTGCGCTGGGGCGGCTGGTGGTTGCTGAACTGGCGGGACGGGACGGCGTGTTGCTGGGGACGCGCACTCCGCGTTCCGCCGCCGAGCGGCGCGTGGACTTCGACGATCCGGCCTCCCTCGACTTCACCGGGGTGGACACCCTGCTGCTGATCTCCGCAGGGTACGGCGAGGACGACATCGTCATCGCGCGGCACGACGCGGCGATCTCCGCCGCCGAGAAGGCGGGCGTACGGCACATCGTCTACACCAGCCTCAGCGGCGACGGCGACCATCTGCCGTACGCGCTGGCCCACCGCTGGACCGAACGGCGCCTGCGGGACGCCCCGTTGGCGTGGACGGTGCTGCGCAACGGGCTCTACGCGGAGTTCCTCGCGGATATCGCCGGGCCGGGCCCCGACGGGACGATCACGGCGCCGCTGGGCGAGGGCCGGCTGGCCGCGGTGGCCCGCGCGGATCTCGCGGAGGTGGCGGCCCGGGTGGTGAGCGCGCCGGAGGAGCACGCGGGGCGGGTGTACGAGCTGGTGGGCGAACGGGCGCTGGGCGGCGCCGAGTTGGCGGCAGCGGCCGGAGGGGCGTACGCGCCGGGTTCGCTCGGTGCGACCCGCGAGGCGATCACCGCGGGTGGCGGGGCACTGCCGTATCAGGTGCCGATGCTGGTGGGGACGTACTCGGCGATCGCCGGGGGCTTCCTTGACGGGAGCGGCGTCGAGGACAACGCCCTGCGCGGGCTGCTGGGGCGTGAGCCGCGTGCGGCGCTGGAGGTGTACCGGGAGGCGGTCGCCGCCGGGAATGCGTGAGTGCGGAGCGGGCATCGGCAGCACTCAGGAATATTCGCTAGCCTCCCGGTCGACCGGGCGTTCGAAGGACATACGGCATGGGCGCCCGCGCACACACAGAAGCGGAGCCCCCACATGACAGACGCCCGGTCAGGCGCAGACCACATCGACACCAGCAAGCCCCACTCCGCACGCATGTACGACTACTTCCTCGGCGGCAAGGACAACTATCCGGTCGACTCGGAAGCGGCCGAGCAGGTCGTGTCCCTCTTCCCCGCGGTCAGGGAAATGGCGCGGACCAACCGCTGGTTCATGCACCGCGCCTCCCGGCTGCTGGCCAAGCGAGGTGTCCGCCAGTTCCTCGACATCGGCACCGGCATCCCGACCGAGCCGAACCTCCACCAGATCGTGCAGGGGATCGTCCCCGACGCCCGCGTGGTGTACGCCGACAACGATCCGATCGTCCTCAGGCACGCCGAGGCCCTGCTGCACAGCACCCGGGAGGGAAAGACCGCCTACGTCCAGGGCGACGTGCGGGAACCGGGAAAGATCCTCGCGGCGGCCCGGGAGACCCTCGACTTCAGCCGGCCGATCGCCCTGTCCCTCGTGGCTCTCCTGCATCTGGTCGCGGACGAGGACGAGCCCGGCCGGATCGTCCGCGAGCTGCTCGAACCACTCGCGCCCGGCAGCTACTTGACGCTGTCCCACGCGACGGGGGACTTCGACCCGGAGACCTGGGCGCGTGTCGTCGAGGTGTACCGCAGGGGCGGCACACCGGCGCAGGTGCGCTCGCGCGGCGAGTTCTCCGCCTTCTTCACGGGACTCGAGCTGGAGGATCCCGGTGTCGTGCTCGCGGCGCTGTGGCATCCCGAGCTGGGTGAGCGGCACGGGGGCGAGGAGATTCCCCTCTACGTGGGGGTCGCCCGCAAGTCGTGACGGCGGCCGTCCGGCGGGTCGGGCCATGCGCGTGATCCGCCGGACGGCCGGTCGATCAGTCGTAGGGCGCGCTACGGCAGCTGCGACTGGACCTGGGAGGAGATC
>NZ_KQ949079.1:197628-326079 GCF_001514305.1 Streptomyces dysideae | reverse complement strand
TAGAGGACGGGCCGCGGTGTGCTGCCGTACGGTCAGGCGCAGTTGTGCGCGGCGTCAGCGGGTGGGGCGGTCAGAGACGCTCAGGCGTCCTGATCCCCAGCAGCGCCATGCCCTGGTGCAGCGTGCGCGCCGTCACGTCGCACAGGAACAGACGGTTCTCCACCTGCTCCGGCGTCTCCGCCTTCAGCACCGGGCACTTGTCGTAGAACGACGTGTACAGCGACGCCAGCTGGTACAGATACGCCGTCATCTTGTGCGGCGCGTACTCCGCCGCCGCCTCGGCCACCGCCTCCGCGAACGCGTCCACGTGCAGGCCGAGCGCCCGCTCCGCCGGGGCCAGTTCGAGCTCCGGGTGCGCGGACGGGCGTACCTCACCGGCCTTCCGCAGGATCGACCCGATACGCGCGTACGCGTACTGGAGATAGACGGACGTGTCGCCGTTCAGCGACACCATCTGGTCCAGGTCGAACTTGTAGTCCCGGTTCGCCGACGTCGACAGGTCCGCGTACTTCACCGCGCCGATGCCCACCTGGGCACCCCGCTCGGCGATCTCCGCCTCGGACAGGTCCTGCGCCTTCTCCCGTACGACGGCGGAGGCGCGGTCGATCGCCTCGTCCAGCAGGTCCACCAGACGCACGGTCTCGCCCTCACGCGTCTTGAACGGCTTGCCGTCGCTGCCGAGGACCGTGCCGAAGGCCAGCTGCACCGCCGTCACGTCGTCGTTCAGCCAGTCGGCCCGCCGGGCGGTCTCGAAGACCATCTTGAAGTGGAGGGACTGACGGGCGTCCACGACGTACAGCAGCGTGTTCGCCTTCAGGTTGAAGACACGGTCGCGGATCGCCGACAGGTCGGTCGCCGCATAGCCGTAGCCGCCGTCCGACTTCCGCACGATCAGCGGGACCTTGTTGCCGTCCGGGCCCTTGATGTCGTCGAAGAACACGCACAGCGCGCCGTCCGACTCGACCGCGACGCCCGACTCCTCCAGGAGGCGGCAGGTCTCGTCCAGCATGTCGTTGTAACCCGACTCGCCGACGATGTCCGGGTCCCGGATCTCCATGTCCAGCTTCTCGAAGACGGAGAAGAAGTAGATCTTCGACTCGTCCACGAACTTCTGCCACATGGCCAGCGTGTGCGGATCCCCGGCCTGCAGATCGACCACCCGGCGCCGGGCACGCGTCTTGAACTCCTCGTCGGAGTCGAAGTGCTTGCGCGCGGCCTTGTAGAGGCGGCCGAGGTTCGACATCGCCTCCTCGCCCGTCACCTGGGCGTCCTTGTGGTCCAGCTCGTGCGGGTGCTCGTCCAGGTACTGGATGAGCATGCCGAACTGGGTGCCCCAGTCGCCGATGTGATGACGCCGTACGACCGTCTCCCCGGTGAACTCCAGCAGCTGCACCACCGAGTCGCCGATCACCGCGGACCGCAGGTGACCGACGTGCATCTCCTTCGCCACGTTCGGCTGGGCGTAGTCGATGACCGTCGTACCCGGGTTCTCGGCGAACGGGACGCCCAGCCGGTCGGGGTCCGCGTACCGCGCCGCGAGGTTCTCGACGATCGCCCGGTCCGCGATCGTCACGTTCAGGAAGCCGGGCCCGGAGACCTCGATGTCCTTGATCACATCACCGGTGACGAGGTGCGAGACGACCTGCGTCGCCAGCTCCCGCGGATTGGCCTTCGCCTTCTTCGCGAGCGCCAGGATGCCGTTGGCCTGGAAGTCAGCCCGGTCACTTCGTCGCAGCAGCGGGTCCGCGTCGGCGGCCTCCGGCAGGGTGGCCGAGAGGGCGGACGCGAGGCGCTGCTGGACGAGATCGGTGAGGGACGTGACCGAGGCCATAGGAGTAGGTGCCGTTCTCCTCGTGGGGATGGATAGACGCAGCCAGTATCCCATGGGGGTAAAGCGGTTTTCCCGGGCGCACAGTGGTCTGGGAGAATGGGGCGGTCAGCCGTGCGACCGTACCGGCTGCCTGTGTGAGAACTCTCAGAAAAAGAGGACGTGCCGATCGTGGCTCAGAGCACCGAGACCACCGACTGGGTCTCCCGTTTCGCGGATGAGGTCATCGAGGAGTCGGAGCGCCGAGCCCCGGGCAAAGCGACATCACTCGCTACCGCTCCGGTCGTCGTCGTCGCCTCCGGCCTCTCCCCCTCCGGCCCCATCCACCTCGGGAACCTCCGCGAGGTCATGACCCCGCACCTCGTCGCCGACGAGATCCGCCGACGCGGCCGCCAGGTCCGGCACCTCATCTCCTGGGACGACTACGACCGCTACCGCAAGGTCCCGGCCGGCGTCGCGGGCATCGACGACTCCTGGGCCGAGCACATCGGCAAGCCGCTGACCTCCGTGCCCGCCCCCAAGGGCTCCTCCCACCCCAACTGGGCCGAGCACTTCAAGGCCGCGATGATCGAGGCCCTCGCCGAGCTGGGCGTCGAGTTCGACGGCATCAGCCAGACCGCCCAGTACACCTCCGGCGTCTACCGCGAGCAGATCCTGCATGCCATGCGGCACCGCGGCGACATCGACGCGATCCTCGAGCAGTACCGCACCAAGAAGGCCCCGGCGAAGAAGCAGCAGTCGCAGAAGCCGGTCGACGAGGCCGAGCTCGAGGCCGCCGAGGGCTCCGGCGCCGCCGCCGAGGACGACGGCAGCTACGGCTCCGCCGGCTACTTCCCGTACAAGCCCTACTGCGGCAACTGCGAGAAGGACCTCACCACGGTCACCTCCTACGTCGACGACACCACCGAGCTGTCGTACACCTGCAACGCCTGCGGCTTCGCCGAGACCGTCCGGCTGACCGAGTTCAACCGCGGCAAGCTGGTCTGGAAGGTCGACTGGCCGATGCGGTGGGCGTACGAGGGGGTCGTCTTCGAGCCCAGTGGCGTCGACCACTCGTCTCCCGGGTCGTCCTTCCAGGTCGGCGGCCAGATCGTCGGGATCTTCGGCGGGAAGCAGCCGATCGGGCCGATGTACGCGTTCGTGGGTATCAGCGGCATGGCCAAGATGTCGTCCTCGCGGGGCGGCGTGCCCACCCCCGCCGACGCCCTGAAGATCATGGAGCCGCAGCTCCTGCGCTGGCTGTACGCCCGCCGCCGGCCCAACCAGTCATTCAAGATCGCCTTCGACCAGGAGATCCAGCGCCTCTACGACGAGTGGGACAAGCTCGACGCCAAGGTCGCCGAAGGGTCCGCTCTCCCGGCCGACGTCGCCGCACACGCGCGTGCGGTCCGTACGGCCGCCGGTGAGCTGCCGAAGACGCCCCGGCCGATGCCGTACCGGACCCTCGCGTCCGTCGCCGACATCACCGCCGGGCACCAGGACCAGGCGCTGCGGATCCTGAGCGAACTCGACCCGGAGAACCCGCTGGGTTCCCTGGACGAGGCCCGTCCCCGGTACGACAAGGCCGAGGCCTGGATCAACACGCACGTACCCGCCGACCAGCGGACCATCGTGCGCGACGAACCCGACGCCGACCTGCTGAAGTCCCTCGACGAGGCTTCCCAGCAGTCCCTGCGGCTGCTGCTGGACGGGCTGGAGTCGCACTGGTCGCTGGACGGGCTCACCCACCTCGTGTACGGCGTTCCCAAGGTCCAGTCCGGGTTCGCCGCGGACGCCACGCCCAAGGAACTGCCCCCGGAGATCAAGACCGCCCAGCGCACCTTCTTCGCCCTGCTGTACCACCTGCTCGTCGGGCGGGACACCGGGCCGCGCCTGCCCACGCTGCTGCTCGCGGTGGGGCAGGAGCGGGTGCGGGCCCTGCTCGGGGAGTAACGCCGGTTCTGGCGTTTCTGCCGGTTCTACGGCGATGGGGGCGCCCGGCGAGATCGCCGGGCGCCCCCATCCGTCGTCCGCGTGCGCTTACGCGATGTGGTTTTCTTCCAGCTCCGCGTTGTGGCGGTTGGTGAAGCGCAGGACCATGCGCTTGGCGTCGGCGTCCAGGATCGGGACGCCGTACGTCGCCTCCACGTTGTCACTGAACTCGCGCGGGGTCGGGTAGCCGCTGCCGCTTATCGACTGCTTGAACACCTGGTAGAACGACTCCTCGTCCGGCTCGGGGGTCGGGGTGCCGCCGCCCTCGCCGAGCTGGCGGGTGCGGTTGGGGCCGGACGGGATGGGGAAGGTGCCGGTCTCCTCCGGAGAGGGTTCCGGGGGCGGGGGTTCCTGGTACTGCTGCTGTTCCTGTTGGTAGGCCTCTGCCTGGAGCTGTTCGTCGTACCACTGCTCGTACTGTTCCTGCGGGTCGTACGACGGGTCGTAGCCGCCCTGATAGTGGGTTTGCTGCTGGGGGGCGTTGAACCAGGGGCTGCTTTCGTCCGGCTCGGGTGTGTACTCCTGCTGCTCTGCGTTCTGGTTGCTGTCCAGCTCCAGGCGCTGCTCGCTCTGTGGGACGGGCGCCGCCCCAGCGGCACGATCGCCCGGAGCTGGGGCAGAGGGGGCGGCCGCTGCTGCGGGCGCTGCGTCCAGCGCTGCTTGCGGTGCCGGTGGGAGCAGCGCCGGCTCGATACCCGCCGCCGCCAGCCCAGCCGGAGCCGTCTCCGCCAAGGGCACGCCGTAGCGGGCCAGGCGCAGCGGCATCAGGGACTCCACGGGGGCCTTGCGGCGCCATGCTCGGCCGAAGCGGGAGCGGAGGCGGGCCTGGTACACCAGGCGTTCCTGTTCCAGCCTGATGACCTGCTCGTAGGAGCGGAGCTCCCAGAGCTTCATGCGGCGCCACAGCAGGAACGTGGGGAGCGGGGAGAGCAGCCAGCGGGTGAGGCGTACGCCCTCCATGTGCTTGTCGGCCGTGATGTCCGCGATGCGGCCGATCGCGTGCCGGGCGGCCTCCACCGAGACCACGAACAGGATCGGGATCACCCCGTGCATGCCGACACCCAGCGGGTCCGGCCAGGCCGCCGCGCCGTTGAAGGCGATCGTCGCCGCCGTCAGGAGCCAGGCCGTCTGACGCAGGAGAGGGAAGGGTATCCGTATCCAGGTCAGGAGCAGGTCGAGGGCGAGCAGGACGCAGATGCCCGCGTCGATACCGATCGGGAAGACGTAACTGAAGTTCCCGAAACCCTCTTGGATGGCGAGTTCGCGCACGGCGGCGTACGACCCCGCGAAGCCGATGCCCGCGATGACGACGGCACCAGCGACGACCACGCCGATGAGAACGCGGTGCATCCGTGTCAGCTGTAGTGGCGCGGCCACCCGTACTCCCCTCCCCTTGCGTGTTGTTGCGCGCAACAGAGTGGCACATGTGTGCGGCGGACGGGTGGCCGGTCCGTGTCGCTCAGCTCTTCTTCGTAGCCGACTGGGACGGAGAAGGGCTCGCCGACGGTGCCTTGGACGCCGACTTGGACGGGGACTTCGACGCCGACGGAGAGCTGGTCGCCGAGCCGCCGGCACCGGTACCGTTCGTCTTCGTCACCGCGGCCACCGCCTCCTTCGTGGCCTTCTGCGCCAGCTTCGTCAGGGTGTCCGCGCTCGGGGTCTTCTCGCCGGCCAGACCGGCGCCGTTGTAGTCGACGGTGACGACGACGTTCTCGACGCGGGCCACGACTGTCTGCTGCTTGAAGGACCCTTCCTTCTTCTTCAGGTCGTACCGCACCGCCGTCGCCTCGTCGCCCGCACCGGTGACCGGCTCCGACTTGACGTTCTTCGCGTCCGGCACCGACTGGGCGTCCTCGATCTGCTTCTCGTAGTACTCCCGAGCCAGCTTGTCGCCCGCGCCGCGCGTGACATCCGAGTCGAAGCGGAGCAGGGAGACGTTCAGCCAGCGGAACTGGGAACCCTTCACACCGTTGTTGTCCAGGCTGCTCCAGGAGCACGAGCCGCGCGTCGCGACATCGTCCGACGTGCCCTCCTTGCCGGACTTGGCCTTCGGGACCAACTCGGTCAGTGTCTTCTTCGCCAGCGCCGAACACGGCTCCGGAAGCGACTTGAACACCGCCGCCTGCACTGTCGGCGACGGACTCGCCGACGTCGAACTCTCACTGGCCGCGCTCTTGCCCGCGCCGTCGTCCGAGCCGGAGTCGGACGAGCAGCCGGCGGCGACCAGCATCACGGGGACGGCCGCCGCGCTCACAAGGATGCGGTGGCGGCGCTTCACCCGCCGGTCACGCTGGTCACTCTGGTCTCGATCGGCTGCTCGCTGCATGGTTCCTTCACTCATGACACTCGTGATTCCTGCGGTCGGATCGGGTCCGAGGGGCCACGGTACGCGGTGAAGAAGCTGTGTGGTCACGTTTCGGTTGCGTCGCGGAAGGGTGCAGGCGGGCCGCCGACAGGCCCTAACCCGCCAGCGATTCGGCCAGTTGAGTCGCCAGATTCCGGGCCCTGTCCTGCATTTCCTTGCTGTCGGGCACCGTGCCGACCGTCGCCGGCTGCTCCTCGTACTCGATGGTCACAATCACGTTCGACGTGCGGAACGCCACAGTCACCGTGCGCTGCTGAGCCGTTGAACCGGAGCTGCTGAGGGCGTCGTCGAGGAACGCCTCGTCGCCCAGACCGTCCAGGACGCGCGGCTGGAGGCCGGACGGGGTCGCGGAGGAGGAGATGGAGGCGGAGGCGGGGGAGTCGCTCGGGTCGGCGCTCGGGTCGGCGGAGGAACTGGCACCGGACGTCGCCGGCTTCGGCAGGTGAGCCGCCTCCTGCTTCGACGCGAAGACCTCCTCGGCCTCGCTGTCGTCGCTGACAGCCGTGTCGTACGACACCACCCGCTCGAAATCGACCAGGAGATGGTCGGTGGCGTCCGCCGACTCCACCTTCCAACCGCAGCCGACCTTGCGGTCCGTGTCGAAGGTGGGGGTCGCCGTGCCCTCGTACGCCTTCTCGCGCTGCTCCTCGTCCGTGAGCTGCCTGATGCCCGGCAACAGGGAGTCGAGGGTCTCGTGGGTGACCGAGCCGCACGGCTCCGGCAGCGTGCGGTACCGGCCCGGCTCCGCCGCCGGGGTCGACGTACTCGAGCCGCCGGGGTTGGAGTTGTCCGTGCCGCCGTGGTCACTGGAGCCGCTCGTGCAGCCGGCCAGCAGTGCCGCGAGCAGTGCCGCGAGCAGTGCGGCCACGCCGGGTACGTACGCCTTCCGGTGCACGGTAAGGCTCCTCTCGACGGTGCGTGTTCTTCGGGGATCTCAGTATCCCCGCTGGTTAATCGCTTGCCGGGCAGGGGCGCCCCCTGGAGACAATGTGTATCGCACGCACAGCCGTGAACGCCGGTCCGTCGTCCCTTTCGTTGACCTTGGCGCCGGTTTTGCGATCCAAGGCTTTTGGTTGATTACCGGGGGAATGAGGACGATATGTCGTACGTGGAAATGCCGGGCGTGAAGGTACCGATCCGCATGTGGACGGACCCCACGACGGTGGAGGACGTGGCCCTGCAGCAGCTGCGCAACGTGGCGACCCTGCCGTGGATCAAGGGCCTGGCGGTCATGCCGGACGTCCACTACGGGAAGGGCGCGACGGTCGGGTCCGTCATCGCCATGCAGGGGGCTGTGTGTCCTGCGGCGGTGGGGGTGGACATCGGGTGCGGGATGTCGGCGGTGCGGACGTCGCTGACGGCGAATGATCTGCCGGGGGATCTGTCGCGGCTGCGGTCGAAGATCGAGCAGGCGATTCCTGTGGGGCGGGGGATGCATGACAGTCCTGTGGAGCCGGGACGGTTCCATGGGTTCGGTACGGCTGGGTGGGACGGCTTCTGGGGGCGGTTCGACGGGGTCGCGGAAGCGGTCAAATTCCGTCAGGAGCGCGCCATAAAGCAGATGGGATCGCTCGGATCCGGTAACCACTTCATCGAGGTGTGCACGGACACGACCGGTTCTGTCTGGCTGATGCTCCACTCCGGTTCCCGGAACATCGGCAAGGAGCTGGCCGAGTTCCACATCGGCGTAGCTCAGAAGCTCCCGCACAATCAGGGCCTGATCGACCGCGACCTCGCCGTGTTCGTAGCGGACACCCCGCACATGGCGGCGTACCGGAATGATCTGTTCTGGGCGCAGGAGTACGCGAAGTACAACCGCTCGATCATGATGGCGCTCCTCAAGGACGTGGTCCGCAAGGAGTTCAAGAAGGCGAGGCCGACCTTCGAGCCGGAGATCAGCGCGCACCACAACTACGTGGCCGAGGAGCGCTACGAGGGCATGGACCTGCTCGTGACCCGTAAGGGCGCGATCCGCGCGGGTTCCGGCGAGTACGGGATCATCCCCGGCTCCATGGGCACGGGTTCGTACATCGTGAAGGGGCTCGGCAACGAGAAGGCCTTCAACTCGGCGTCGCACGGCGCGGGTCGGCGCATGAGCCGGAACGCTGCGAAGCGTCGCTTCTCGACGCAGGACCTGGAAGAGCAGACGCGGGGCGTGGAGTGCCGTAAGGACTCCGGTGTCGTGGACGAGATCCCGGGTGCCTACAAGCCGATCGAGCAGGTCATCGATCAGCAGCGGGACCTTGTGGAGGTCGTGGCGAAGCTGAAGCAGGTCGTCTGTGTGAAGGGCTGACGCCGAGGAGAACCCATGCCTACCAGGGGCCCGGTCTGTCGACCGGGCCCCTCGGGTTTCCCCTCCGTATCAGAAGCCCCTCGATCCCCACAGTTCCCTCCACCCCCCGAGGCTCGGGTTCGGTGCGCTCCTCCGTTCGAGTGGCGGGCGCTGTGAGGGAGGCTGATGATGGGCGTAGGGCAAGAAGGTGATTGTCACGAACGACCGTGAGCCGAAGAAGACACGTGCTTCGTCTGCGTCCGCCGAGGAACGGGTGTCTGCCTCCGAGGCCATGCGCAGTGCGGCCGAGCAGCTCACCGAACTGCTGGGGCGGACCCCCGAGTCGGTTTCCGCGCTGAGGCCGACCGACCAGGGGTGGGAGGCCGAGGTCGAGGTCGTGGAGGTGGAGCGCGTCCCGGAGACGAGCAGCGTGATGGCCAGCTACCAGGTCGTTCTGGACCCCGCGGGCAATCTACAGGCGTACGAGCGTGGACGTCGGTACACGCGCGCGCAGGTCGACAGGGACAGAGGCCGCTGAGTGCGGCTCCCCTCCACAGGAAGGGAAGAACATCGTGACTGTGATGCCGCATGGCGAGGGCGGCGCCATAGCCAGCCCTGGGGGTGGCGGCTCAGGGAACCTCTACGACGTGCTGGAACTCGTCCTCGACCGGGGGTTGGTCATCGACGTGTTCGCGAGGGTGTCCCTGGTGGGCATCGAGCTGGTGAAGGTGGACGCGCGCGTCGTCGTCGCCAGTGTCGACACGTATCTGCGCTTCGCCGAGGCGGTCAACCGGCTGGATCTGGAAGCGGGCCGCAAGGCCCCCGCGCAACTGTCGGACATCGTCGAGGGCTCCGTCGAGTCGGGCGCCCGGGGCAAGAGCAAGGGGGCGCTGACCGGCGCGGTCGAGGCGGTCACCGAGTCACTCCAGAAGGGGCGCGGGGACGACCGTGACCGCGAGTCCGGGCGGGAGAAGCAGCACGAGCACGCCGACCGCGGCTCCGGCCGTCGCTCCTCGAAGGACCGGGAAGGGTGAGCGAACCGATGTCCTTGTACGTGTACGCGATCACCAAGGCGTCACACCCGCTGGACCTGGACGACCTCAAGGGCGTCGGGGAGCCGCCCGCGGAGTTGCACGTCGTCCGGAGCGGCGACCTGCGCGCCGTGGTCAGCGAGACCCCCGAGGACCTTTCGATGGGGCGCCGGGATCTGGAGGCGCATCACGAGGCTCAGGAGCAACTCTGGGCCGACGGCACCACCCTCCCCTTGGGCTTCGGGTTCGTCACCCCGGACGAGGACTCGGTGCGCGCCGTTCTGGAGGAGAGGGCCGAGGCGTTCTCCCAGCGCCTCGACGAGCTCACCGGGCGGGTGGAATTCAACGTCAAGGGAATCCAGGACGAGGACGCGCTGCTGCGCACCGTCCTGGAGGAGTCCGAGCAGGTCCGTGCGCTGAACGAGGCGATCCGCGACGGCGGCGGGACGTACGAGGACCGGCTGGCTCTCGGCCAGCTCGTGGCCCAGGAGGTGCAGAGCCGGCAGGCGGCGCTCGCCGAGGAGGTCCTCACCGCGCTGCGGCCGCTCGTGCTGTCCGAGAAGCTCGCTGAGCCGTCCCAGCAGTACTTCGTGAACGCGTCCTTCCTGGTGGAGGACGAAGGCTCCGAGGACTTCACCGAGGCCGGCCGTGAGCTGGCCGAGCGTTTCGGAGACGGCGTCGAGCTTCGGCTGCGGGGCCCCTTGCCGCCGTACAGCTTCGTCTGACCGTCCGAGCAGCACCAGGAGGCGATGTGGGAGGACTGGTCAAGGAGATCCTGATGCTGCCGTTCGCTCCCGTGAGGGGCGTCGGCTGGGTGATCGACAAGGTGGTCCAGACCGCCGAGAACGAGTTCTACGACCCTGCTCCGGTGCAGGAAGAGCTCGTGAAGCTGCAGCGGGCACGGGACGAGGACCGCATCGACGAAGACGAATTCGCAGAGCGCGAGAAGGAGTTGCTGCACCGCCTGGAGGAGATCAGGGTCCACCAACTCCAGCAGGGCGGGCGGCCCGGTCTGTGACACGTGAGCACGGAAAGAAGACAGGATCATGAACAACGCCAAGATCGGCGCGGCTGTCGTCGGTGGTTATGTGCTGGGCCGGACGAAGAAGGCCAAGCTCGCCTTCGGCCTCGGTGCGCTGCTGGCCGGATCACGGGTCAGGCCCGGGCAACTCGGCAAGGCGCTCGACACCCCCTTCCTCAGCGGCGTCCGACGGCAGGTGCGCACCGAGCTGACGGACGCGAGCAAGGCCGCGGCGAGCTCCGTGCTGACGGCGAAGGCCGACAGTCTCGCCGATGTCCTGCACGAACGCACCGCGGGACTGCAGGAGAAGGCACACGGGGAGGCCGAGCACGACCGGGCCGAAGAGGGCCGGGAGGAAGAGCCCCGGGCCGAAGAGCGCGAGGAGGACGAGCCCGCGGACGAAGAACGACAGGCCGCCGAAGAACGACAGACCGAGGAGCCTCGGAGCGAAGAGGAGCCTCAGAACGAAGAGGAGCCTCGGAGCGAAAAGCGTCCGAGCCAGGCACGGCGAGCCCCGGCGCGTCGGAGCGAGGGGCGCGAGAAGACGCAGCACCGCGGGTCGGCCCAGGAGGGCGAGCCGGGCAAGAGGAAGACAACCGCCGCACAGAGCCGCGCGAAGAGCGGTACCTCACGGTCGAGGAGGCAGGACGATGGCTGAGCGGAAGGCGGCGGAAGGCGGCTCGGCGGGTGCCGGGACGCTCACCAAGGGCCGCGAGCAGGCACAGCAGAACCTGGGCGGGAACCGGCTGAAGGAAGAACTGGAGCACTACATCGAGGCCCGACTGGAGCTGATGCTGGAGGGCGTGGGCCACCGGCTGGGCGCGGGAGCGCGCCGGCTGGGCGAAGCGCACCTGAGTCCCCTCGGGGCGGCCAAGGCCGTCGGCAAGGGCGGCAGGATGCTCCGCAAGCAGTTGCCGTCGGGCACGGCGATACTGACCTCGACCGCGTCCCACGCCAAGGACGCAGTGGTGGACAAGGCGAAGGACGTCGTCACCGGGAAGAAGCACGGGAAGGGCCCTGAGGGTGGCACCGGCCGGGGGCTCACCATCATCGAGGACGTCGACGTGGGCGTCCCGGTGCGCGAGGCGTACGACCAGTGGACGCAGTTCCAGGAGTTCGACCGGTTCGCCAAGGGCGTGGTCGACGTCGAGCAGGAGGACGACACCACCACCCAGTGGGAGGTGAAGGTCGCCAAGGCGAGCCGTCACTGGCGCGGCACCATCACGGAACAGGTGCCCGACGAGCGGATCGCCTGGACGTCCGAGGGGGACAAAGCCACCACCAGGGGCGTCGTCACCTTCCACCCACTCGGCGAGAACCTCACCAAGGTGCTCCTCGTCCTGGAGTACTTCCCCAAGGGCGTGATCGAGAAGACCGGGAGCCTGTGGCGGGCCCAGGGCCGCCGCGCACGGCTCGACCTCAAGCTCTACCGCACGTTCGTCATGATGCACGGCGAGGCCACCGGTGGCTGGCGCGGGGAGATCCGCGAGGGCGAGGTGGTCCGGACGCCGGAGGACGTCGAGGAGGCCGAGGGCCGCTCCGAGGAGGAGCCGGAGGAGGCCGAGGGCGAAGGCGAAGAGCCCGAGGGGCGCTACGAGGAGGAAGAGGAAGAAGAGGAAGAAGGGCCAGAGGAAGGACTCGACGAGGACGAGGACGAGGAGGACTACGCCTCCGGGAAAGACGACCGGGAGGAGGACGAGGACGAAGGACGAGAACCCGACGACCGTTACGACGACACCGAGGAATAGGCGCCCGAGAAGCGTCGGCGCCAGGGCTGGTCCCGCGCGCTGAGCTGCACGAGCCCGTCGGTCAGCGTGCCGCCGATGCCCGGTGCTCTGGGAAACGAGGTCGAGTGTGCCGTGACCCAGTCCGACTCCCCCGCCCCCACGCCGTCCCGGACCCTCTACCCGTACGGCGGTCAACAGGGGTCCAGCGCGAACCTTGCCGACATTCTTGAACGCGTGCTCGACAAGGGCATCGTCATCGTCGGTGACATCAAGATCAACCTGCTCGACATCGAGTTGCTCACCATCAAACTCCGTCTCCTGGTGGCTTCGGTCGACAAGGCGAAGGAGATCGGCATCGACTGGTGGGAGAACGATCCCGCCCTGTCCTCCCGCGCCGACGGCCGACACTCCCTCAAGGAGCAGAACGAGCGTCTGCGCGCCGAGGTGGAGGAGCTGCGCAGACGCGTCGCGGAGTCCCCTCCGGAACTGTCCGGGGACAGGTCGGGCGACCGCCGCCGATCTCATGACGCCGAGCGGGAGCCCCGCACGGAGCCACGAACAGAGGCACGCACGGAGCCACGAACAGAGGCACGCACGGAGCGGAGCACGGAGCGGCGTGCTGAGCGACGTGCCGAGCCGCACAGTGAGCCACGTGCGGAGCCACGGCGCAAGCGGCGCAAGACCGAGGACGACGAGGACCGGGGCCGAAGGCCGTGAACGGGCAAGTGAGCTACGCCTACGCCGTGGTCCGTTCGTCCCCCTCGCTGGAGCGGACCGCGCTCCCCGGTGTCCGTGGTGTGGCGGACTCCGCCGTCACGCTCGTCCACTCCGGCGCGCTGGCCGCCGCGGTCAGCGCGGTGCCCCGGGAGGAGTTCTCGGAGGCGGCACTGAAGGTACGGCTGGAGGACCTGGGGTGGCTGGAGACGACGGCCCGGGCGCACCACTTCGTCATCGAGACCCTGGCCGCGCACACCACGGTCCTCCCCCTGCGACTGGCCACCGTGTATCTCGACGAGGACCGGGTCGGGGAGATGCTCAGCGAGCGGGAGCAGGATTTCACCGCGATGCTGGACCGGCTCGCCGACCACGTGGAGTGGGGCGTGAAGGTCTACGCCGAGGCGCCGACCACGTCGGCGGCTCCTTCGGCTGCGGCCCTTTCGGCGGGCGAGGGCGGTCCCGCCGACGAGGAGAAGCCGGGACGCGCGTACCTGCGGCGCCGCAGGTACCAGCGCCAGGCGCGCGAGGACGCGTGGCGGCTCGCCGAGGAGGCCGTCCGGCGGACGGAGGCGCAGGCCCGCGGCCTGGCGGTGGAGCGTGCCCGCCACCGGCCGCAGCAGGGGGACCTGGCCGGGCAGGCGTCCGGCGAGAACGTCGCCAATGACGCCTATCTCGTTCCCCGCCGCCTGGCGGAGAAGTTCCGCAGCCGGATGCTGCATGCCGCCGACGGGCTCCAGGGGGTGCGTGTGGACGTCACCGGCCCGTGGGCCCCGTACTCCTTCGCCCTGCCCCCGGCACCCGACGCGCAGGAAGGAACCCGGTACCGATGAGCGAGTACGGCGCCTACGGCGAGCCCGACGAGTACCGGGCATACGGCGAGCCCGACGAGTACCGGGCATACGGCGAGCCCGACGACCGCCCGGTCAGCGGGCGGCAGGTGGCATTGATCGACCTGCTCGACAGGCTGCTCAGCGGCGGTGTGGTGCTCACCGGCGATCTCGTCCTGTCGATCTCCGACATCGACCTGGTGAGGATCTCGCTGCGCGCGGTGGTGATCTCCATCCGCGAGCAGCTGGACGAACAGTGGGAGACCTTCCTTCCGGATCGGGCTCCGGAGCGGGCTCTCACGGGACGGGGTGACTACGGTGACGAACCCGTCTGACCCTCCGTACGCCGACCGTCGGCGGGAGGTGGCCGAGGCCGCGACCCGCGCGTTCTCGTTGCTGCCCGCCCGGCCGGAGGAGGTCGCCCCGCCGCGCGCCGGCCGGGGCCGGGGCGCCGCGCGTCGGCTGCGGACCGATCCGGACACGGTGGAGCGGGACCTGGTCAAGCTTGTCCTCACCATCGTCGAGCTGCTGCGCCAGCTGATGGAGCGGCAGGCCCTGCACCGGGTCGACCAGGGCGATCTGACCGAGGCGCAGGAGGAACGGCTCGGCCTGACGCTGATGATCCTCCACGACCGGATGGCCGAGCTGTGCGACCGCTACGGCCTGACCATGGCTGACCTCAACCTCGACCTGGGACCGCTGGGGCCGCTGCTTCCGCCCTGAGGGCGTCCGGCGACTCGCGGGGAGCGTCGCCGAACTCGCCCGCTTCCTCGACGCGGCTACTTCGGCGCGTGTGTCACCGCGTAGATCATCACGAACGCGACGATGTGGATGCCGAAGAGGAAGTACGCCAGCCACCACCACATCTGGCGTTCGTTGTGCGATTCCTTGGCTTTGTCCTTGTCCGACATCAACTCTCCCTGTGGACCTTCGTGTTGGACGCCTGTGCGCGGGGGCGGACGACCAGGAGGTCGATGTTGACGTGGCTGGGGCGGGTGACCGTCCAGGTGATGGTGTCGGCGACGTCGTCGGCGGTGAGGGGGTCGGCGACGCCCTCGTAGACCTTCTCGGCCCTGTCCTTGTCGCCGGCGAAGCGGGTGAGGGCGAACTCGTCCGTCTTGACCATGCCGGGGGCGATCTCGATGACGCGGACGGGCCGGCCGACGATCTCCAGGCGGAGGGTCTCGGCGAGGACGTGGGCGCCGTGCTTGGCGGCGACGTAGCCGGCGCCGCCCTCGTACGTGCCGTGGCCCGCGGTCGAGGAGACGACCACGATCGTGCCGTCGCCGCTCGCCACCAGCTTGGGGAGGAGGGCCTGGGTGAGGTTGAGGGTGCCGATGACGTTCGTCTCGTACATCGTGCGCCAGTCGGCCGGGTCGCCGGTGGCCACCGGGTCGGCGCCGAGTGCGCCGCCCGCGTTGTTGATCAGGACGCCGATGCTCTGGAAGGCGGTGGCGAACTCGTCGACCGCGGCGCGGTCGGTGACGTCCAGGGCGTACGCGACCGCGGAGTGGCCGGCCGCGGTGATCTCCTCGGCGAGGGCCTCGATGCGGTCCTTGCGGCGGGCGGTCAGGACGACCCGGTAGCCCGCGGCGGCGAGCTGCCGTGCCGTGGCGGCGCCGATTCCGCTGCTCGCACCGGTGACGACGGCGATGCGGGAGGCGGCGGACGGGGCTGCGGTGGGCATGAGGCTGCTCCTCGGGCGTGGGCGGACGTGGCGTGGTGTGGGGTCGAAAGGTTGTCCGGCCAGAATAAGCGGCAGGAGAGGTGGAGTGTTTTGTGGGCTTGTTCTGCGGTCTGCCCTCTGTGGGGTCCGGTGGGAGAATGAGGTGGGTGATCCCCTGAACTCTGTGTGGAGGTGGATCATGGGACAGGCACGTGAGGTCATGGACCGGCTCACGGACGCGGTGACCGGGCATCCCGACATGAACGTCGTCGGCGAGCTGTACGCCGAGGACGCGGTCGCCCTCACCCCCGACGAGGGGGAGCTCCGCGGGCGCGACAAGATCGTGGACTACTGGCGCGGGATGACGGAGGCGGTTCCCGAGGCCACGTTCGAGACGGTGCACGCGTACGAGGTCGGCGACACGGCCATCGACGAGGGGTACTTCACCGGGCGGAACACCGGGCCGCTGCAGCTGCCGACCGGGGAGACCATCGCGGCGACGCAGAAGGAGATCCGGATCCGCGGGGTGGACATCGCCACCGTGAAGGACGGGCGGATCGTCGACTACCGGCTCTACTTCGACGAGATGGAGTTCCTGGAGCAGCTTGGCTTGCTGCCGCCGGCCTGAGAGGGCTCCCTCCAGGTCAGCCGCCTCGCGGCGCGTACATGATGACCGCCATGCCCGTGAGGCAGATCAGCGCGCCCGTGACGTCGTAGCGATCCGGGCGGTAGCCGTCCGCGATCATGCCCCAGGCCAGTGAGCCGGCGACGAAGACACCGCCGTACGCGGCGAGGATGCGGCCGAAGTTCGCGTCGGGCTGGAGCGTGGCGACGAAGCCGTACGCGCCGAGGGCCATGACGCCCGCGCCGATCCACTGCCATCCGCGGTGTTCGCGTACGCCCTGCCAGACCAGCCATGCGCCGCCGATCTCCAGGAGCGCGGCGGCGGCGAAGAGGGCTGCGGAGCGGAGGATGAGCATGCGGGCAGCTTCGCACGCGGGGTGCGGGCTGCTCGCGTCACCTGTTGGACGGCGCCTGCCGTCCGCTCCTCGTGGGATACATCCGTACTACGACCACGGTCGACTGAGGAGTGGGCGGTATGCGGGTTCTCGCGGTGTGTGTTGCGGCCATGGTGGCGGTCGGTGGTGTGGCTCCGGCCGCGCAGGGCACGGGCAGGGGCGGTGCGGGGGATCCGGAGGCCGATCTTGCCTATCACGGGTCCGCTTCCATGTCCTCGGGGCGGCTCGAGGTGAGGTTCACGCCGCGTAATCACGGGCCGTCGGCGGTGCCGGACGCGACGGTGCGGCTGCGCTGGTCGGAGCCGTTGGCGGACCGGCAGGTGCTGGCGGAGGGGTGTGCGCGGTCGGGGGCGCGGGTGGTGGTGTGCCGGGTGGGGGCGCTGGCCGCGGACGGGGTGGGGGAGCAGATCGGGTTGCGGGTACGGCTGCGGGGGGCGCCGTCGGAGGTGCGGCTGGAGCTCGACACGGCGTGGGGTGGCGGGGCGGTGGACCGGAATCGGGCGAATGACCGGCAGCGGGTGTTGGTGCTGGACACGGGGGACGCGTACTACTTCTGACCTGACCTGACCTGACCTGACCTGACCTGACCTGACCTGACCTGACCTTGGCGCCCGTGCCTACCGGCCGGCCCGGGTCTCCGCCGCGTACGCCGTCGGCGGTACCCCCACCGTCGCGGTGAAGTCCCTTACGAGGTGGGCCTGGTCGGCGTAGCCGAGGTCGGCGGCGAGGGTGGCCCAGTCGGTGTCGTGGTGGGTGCCGGCGTGTTCCAGGGCCTCGTGGATGCGGTAGCGGAGGATGACCCACTTGGGGCTGACGCCGACGTAGGACGCGAAGAGCCGTTGCAGTGCCCGTACCGACAGGCCCGCCGTGCGGGCGAAGTCGCCGACGCGGCGGACGGCGCGGTCGGTGCGGATGCGCTGGACGAGGTCCATGGCGAGGTCGGACTGCGGGTCGGGGGTGTGGGGGAGGGCGAGCAGGAAGGCGTCGAGGGCGGCCACGCGGTCCTGGTCGTCGGCGGGGCTCGCGACCGACCGGGCGATGTCGGGTGTGGCCTGCGGGAAGACCTCCTGGGCGGAGAGGGCCTGGCCGGTCCAGTGGGACGCCGGTGTCTCAGGGGTGTACGGCCGGAAGCCGCCGGGGCGGAACTTCGCCCCGCACACCCGGCCCCTTCCGGTCAGCTTCCTGGTGTAGAGGCCGAGCGCGACGCCGGTCACCTCGCCGTAGGGCGGGGCATCCTCCTCGTCGACCCCGTCCCACTGGAAGGTCAGGTTGACGGACGGGTGCGGGACGATGTGGGAGGCGTAGGGCTCGGGCAGGTCCCAGTCGATGAGCCAGTACCACTCGACGTACCGGCGCAGCGGCTCGGCGGGCTCGTGGCGGCGGAACCTCACGCGGGTCAGCAGCCCGGACGGGTCGACGATCCCGCGGGTGTCGCGGCGGGGTGCGGCCATGGGCGGATCGTACGTCGTCGAGGTCGTCGAGGTCGTCGAGGTCGTCGAGGTCGTCGAGGTCGTCGAGGTCGTCGAGGTCGTCGAGGTCGTCGAGAAAGGCGCGTCGCGTTTCTCCGGGAGTCGCGTTTCTTCAAGAGGGGCGGGGCGGGCGTCCGTACGGTCGGCTCATGGACACGAAGAGCGTGCGGGCGGACAGGTACGGCATCGGTGAGCTGCTGGGCATGGCGCGTGAGCGGGCCGTTCCGGTGCTGCGGGCGGTTCCCGACGAGGCGCTCGGCGCGGCCACACCCTGCGCCGACTACGACGTGAAGGCCCTGGTCAACCATCTGCTCCAGGTGGTCGTGGAGTTCCAGAAGCTGGCCGCCAAGGGGGAGTCGGACTTCGCGACGACGCCCGACCGGGTCGGTGCGGGGCCGGACTGGCGTGAGCGGTTCGCCGAGGAGACGGACCGGCTTGTGGCGGCCTGGTCGGCGCCCGGCGCGGAGGAGGGCACGGCGGGGGCGTGGCAGATGCCGGCGCGGCTCGTCGGTTCGATGGCGCTGCTCGATCTGACGGTGCATGTGTGGGACCTGGCGCGGGCCACGGGTCAGGAGTACCGGGAGGACGACGACGTGGCGGAGGTGGTCGTGGAGCAGCTGGCGGGCACGGTCGCCGAGCTGGCGCCGACGGCTCGGGCGACGGGCGTGTTCCGGGATCCGGTGCCGGTGGCGGAGGGCGCCTCGGCGTTCGAGCGGCTGCTCGGGCAGACCGGGCGGGACCCGCGGTGGGCGCCGTCGGCCTGAGGGAGACAGGGGGAATAGGGAGCGGAGGGCCGCCGTTCTCCGGGTATAGTTGAACGGTCAACAACCTGGAGGGTGAGCGACCATGCAGTTCGGGATCTTCAGCGTCGGTGATGTCACACCGGACCCGACCACGGGCCGTACGCCGACCGAGCGCGAGCGCATCAAGGCCATGGTCGCCATCGCGCTGAAGGCCGAGGAGGTCGGCCTCGACGTCTTCGCGACCGGCGAGCACCACAACCCGCCGTTCGTGCCGTCGTCGCCGACGACGATGCTCGGGTATGTCGCGGCGCGGACCGAGAGGCTGATCCTCTCGACCTCCACGACGCTGATCACCACCAACGACCCGGTGAAGATCGCGGAGGACTTCGCGATGCTGCAGCACCTGGCCGACGGCCGGGTGGACCTGATGATGGGGCGCGGCAACACGGGCCCCGTCTACCCCTGGTTCGGGCAGGACATCCGGCAGGGCATCAACCTCGCCGTCGAGAACTACGCCCTGCTGCATCGGCTGTGGCGTGAGGACGTCGTGAACTGGGAGGGGAAGTTCCGTACGCCGTTGCAGGGGTTCACGTCCACGCCGCGGCCGTTGGACGGGGTGCCGCCGTTCGTGTGGCACGGGTCGATCCGGTCGCCGGAGATCGCCGAGCAGGCCGCGTACTACGGGGACGGCTTCTTCCACAACAACATCTTCTGGCCCGCCGACCACACCAAGCGGATGGTCGAGCTGTACCGGGAGCGGTACGCGCACTACGGGCACGGCACGGCCGAGCAGGCGATCGTGGGGCTGGGCGGGCAGGTGTTCATGCGGCGCAACTCGCAGGATGCGGTGCGGGAGTTCCGGCCGTACTTCGATGTCGCGCCGGTGTACGGACACGGCCCGTCGCTGGAGGAGTTCACCGACCAGACTCCGCTGACGGTCGGCTCGCCGCAGCAGGTGATCGAGAAGACGCTGAGCTTCCGGGAGTACGCCGGTGACTACCAGCGCCAGCTGTTCCTGCTGGACCACGCCGGGCTGCCGCTGAAGACGGTGCTGGAGCAGCTCGACCTGCTGGGTGAGGAGGTCGTGCCGGTGCTGCGCAAGGAGTTCGCGAAGGGCCGTCCGGCGGATGTCCCCGAGGCCCCCAGCCACGCTTCTCTCAAGGCCGCCCAGGAGGTGACCGTCGCATGAAGCTCGTCGTCGTGTCCGCGGGGCTGAGTGTCCCGTCCTCCACCCGGTTGCTGGGTGACCGGCTGGCCGCGGCCGTCGCCGGCCAGGCCGAGGTGGAGGTGCAGGTGCAGGTCGTCGAGCTGCGCGACCTCGCCGTTGGGTCGTGCCGGAGGCGCGCCACGGATGCAGTGCGCACAACTTCACCAATGGCTTCCCGGGCCGGAATCTGGCCGCCGCGATCGACGCGGTGACGGGGGCGGACGGGCTGATCGTCGTCACGCCGGTCGTGCCGGAGGCGCGCATCGATGCAGCCTCCGCGTCGTGCAGCGGGCTGTTCAAGTCGTTCTTCGACGTGATCGATCCGGACGCGCTGGCCGGGATGCCGGTGCTGGTCGCGGCGACCGGTGGTACGGCGCGGCACTCGCTGGTGCTGGAGCATGCGCTGCGGCCGCTGTTCGCCTATCTGAGGGCGGTGGTCGTGCCGACCGGGGTGTACGCGGCCTCGGAGGACTGGGGCGCGGAGGGGCTGGACGGGCGGATCGAGCGGGCGGCGGGGGAACTGGCCGGGCTGATGGCCGGGCGGCCCCCGAAGCGGACGGCCGAGCCCGAGGTGGTGCCGTTCGCGGAGCAGCTCGCCGCGCTGCGACCGGCCGGGTGAGAGGGCGGTGGAGAGTTCCTCCCCGGTTGCCGCCCGCCGGGTGAGAGGCCAGTAAGAAGGGCACCCGGTGAGCTGCTCATCACGGCGTACGACACCGGCGGCTTGGCAGTATGGATCCGTGCCCCGAACCGTGCTGCTCGCCGAAGACGACCGCGCCATCCGTCACGCCCTGGAGCGCGCCCTGACCCTGGAGGGCTACCGGGTCACCGCGGTCGCCGACGGTGTCGAGGCGCTCGCGCAGGCGCACCGGACTCCGCCGGACGTGCTGGTGCTGGACGTGATGATGCCGGGCATCGACGGGCTGCAGGTCTGCCGGGTGCTGCGGGCGGAGGGGGACCGGACGCCGATCCTGATGTTGACGGCGCTCGTGGAGACCCAGGACCGGATCGCGGGCCTGGACGCGGGCGCCGACGACTATGTGGTGAAGCCGTTCGACGTGGAGGAGGTCTTCGCCCGGTTGCGGGCGCTGCTCCGCCGGACCAGTGAGGAGAACGGCACCGCGGTCCCCGTCAAGAACGTGGCCAAGCCGGAGCCCGACCGCTTCCTGGAAGCTGCCGGGCTGCGGATGGATCCACAGGCGCGGCGGGCCTGGCGCGGGCGGCGGGAGCTGGAGCTGACGCGGACCGAGTTCGAGCTGCTGGAGCTGCTGGTGCGCAACGCGGGGATCGTGCTCGACCACTCCACGATCTACGACCGTATCTGGGGCTACGACTTCGGCCCGGGCTCCAAGAATCTCGCCGTGTACGTCGGCTATCTGCGCCGCAAGATCGACGAGCCGGGCGCGCCGCAGCTGATCCAGACGGTGCGGGGCGTGGGTTACGTGCTGCGGGAGGACTGAGTGGGCCGGCTGCGGCGGCCCCGGCTGGTCTCCCTGCGGACCACCTTCGCGGTGTCCTTCGCCGCGGTGACGGCCGCGGTGACGCTGCTGGTGGGTGTGCTGTCGTACGGGGCGGCGGCGCGGCTGGTGCGGGTGGACCAGGAGACGGTGTTCGACGAGGCCGTACAGGATCTGCGGGCCGAGGTGCGGGACCAGGCGATGGCGCCGGAGGACTTCTCGTCCCAGGCGCCGGGGCACGATCTGGTACGCCCCGCCCGTACCGATGTGCAGGTGCTCGGGCCGGACGCCCGCATCGTCGACCCGGGGAGTCCCGGGCTGCCGGTCATGGCCGCCGACCGGCGGATCGCGGCCGACGGTACGGCCGGGCGGATGGTCGAGCACAAGGACGTGGACGTCGGCGACGACGTCTACCGCGTCGCGACGGTCGCCCTCGGCGGCGGGCGGGGCGCGGTGCAGGTGGCGCAGGAGTTCAGCGACACGGAGGATCTGCTGCGTGCGCTGCAACAGCGCACGCTGATCCTGATGGCCGCGGTCGTGGTCCTCGCCGGGCTGTTCGGCTGGTGGCTGGCCCGGCGTATCACCCGCCGGCTGGTCGTCCTCACCTCCGCCGCCGAGGACGTCGCCCGCACCCGTCGGCTCGGCATCCAGGTGCCGGTCGCCGGGTACGACGAGGTGGGCCGCCTGGGCCGCGCCTTCGACCGGATGCTGGGGCGGCTGGCCCAGTCGGAGGAGGACCAGCGGCGTCTGGTCCAGGACGCGGGGCACGAGCTGCGTACGCCGCTCACCTCCCTGCGTACGAACATCTCCCTGCTGCGCCGCATCGACGAGCTGCCGTCCGGCACCCGCGACGAGCTGGTCGCCGACCTGACCCAGGAGGCCCGCGAACTGACCGACCTCGTCAACGAGTTGGTCGACCTCGCGGCCGGCCAGTCCGACACCGAGGCGCCGCGGCGGGTGGACCTCGCCGACCTCGCCGAGGACGTCGCGGGGCTCGCCGGGCGGCGTACCGGGCGGCAGGTCGTGGTGCGGGCGAGCGGCGACACGACGACCGACGGGCGGCCCGGGATGCTCCAGCGGGCGGTGTCGAACCTCGTCGAGAACGCGGCCAAGTTCGACCGCGACGGCACGGCACCGATCGAGATCCGGGTCAGTGGGCCCGCGCGGCCGGGGACGGTACGGGTGGAGGTGCTGGACCGGGGGCCGGGTGTCGCGGACGACGATCTGGTCCGGGTCTTCGACCGGTTCTACCGGGCGGCGGACGCGCGGTCGTTGCCAGGGTCGGGGCTGGGGTTGTCGATCGTGCGGGAGGTGGCACTGGCGCACGGGGGAGCGCCGTTCGCGTCTCGGAGGGAGGGCGGGGGCTCGGTGATGGGATTCACGGTGGGCGGTGTTGAGCGGGGTGACCCCCTTGGCGGGCTGAGCACCGCGTCCGTGGACACTTGATCACACAACACGGGGGAAGGACCACACGTGATCACTCCATGGCGCAGTGCCCTGTCGTACGCGGCGATCGTCACGCTCGCCTCACTGGCGGTAGGGCAGGTGGTCAGCATCCTCTACTTCGCCCTGGACTTCGACGCCTGGGCCAAGGAGGCCTTCCGCTCCCCGGACCAGCTGGTCTTCCCGGCGGCCGCGATCGCCGTACTGACCGGGGTACGGATGCGGCTGCCGGCCCTGTCGCGGTGGCGCACGGCCGTGATCGACACCAGCCTGTACACGTTCGTCCTGCTCGTCGTGGAGATCACGCGGGCGGCGGTGGCCGGGGACGAGCAGCCGGTCGACTGGGGGTTCTTGATGCTGATCGTGGCGATGTACAACCTGCAACTCCCAGCTGCGCTGGGGTTGTCGGCGTGGCGGTATGAGCGGTTGGTGCCGGTGGTCAGTGTGCGCGCCCGAGGGTGGTGAGCAGGGCGTGGAGGGCGGTGAGGGTGGGGGTGAGGGTCGTGGTGGGGTGATCGCTTTCGCGGAGGTGGAGGGTGGTGGGGGTGGAGGCGGCTATTTCCAGGCAGTTCGTGTCCTCGTCGCCTGCTGAGAACGACGACTTCTGCCAGTGGAGGGTTGTGGACACGCGTGGCCTCTCAGAGTTCCTGGGCGATACGACGGACGAGGTCAAGTGAAGCATCCTGCGGGAGGGCAGTGCTGTCCACGCGTTCGAGTAGCGCTCGGTAGCGATTCAACTGGGCGGTGGCATCGATGAACTCGGCCCCGTGCTGGGTGTCGATCTGCACGGTGTCGAGTTGCGGGACGGTTCCGCCGAGGTACTGCATGGGGAGGCCCGACCCCGCGAATCCGTCGGCTGAGAACGGGATCACGCGAATCGTGACGTTCGGCCTCTCGGACACCTCGAGGAGATGCGCGAGCTGGGCGCGGGTGACTTTGGGGCCGCCGACGCGCATACGTAGCGCGGCCTCGTGGATGATCGCGTTGTACGGCTTCCCGGACTCGACCTCCGAACTCGTCACCAACGCCTGCGTACACGCGAAGGGCGACGGCGCGGCGCTGTGGCTGGCGGTGGAGGACGGACGCGTACGGGTCGTCGTGTACGACGGGGACGAAAACCCGCCGGTCATAAGGGGGATGACGCCTCAGCAGTGGGCGCAGGGCGGACGGGGCCTGCACCTGGTGGACGCCCTCACCGCCGGCAAACGGGGGGCACGGCCCGGCCGTACCGTACGACGGCCTGGCCCGCCCGGAGGGCAAGTCGGTGTGGTTCGACCTGGGCCTCGGCATCGGCCTCAACCTGCCCTGAACGTAGCGTGTCGGGTGAATGAGCAGATGGCGGGTCGAGCGAGGCACAGGGCGCGGGCGGTAGGCGTGTGCGGGCGTGGAATCCACTCAGCCCTCGGCCGACGCGACGCTCGGAACCGCGGCCGCGCCGACCTGTTCGGGCCAGGCCTGTGAGGGGCTCGACCCCAAGGTCACCGGGTGCAGCGCCGGAGCGGAAACCCTGGCACAGGAATGGGGGTCTTCGAAGTTGAGCGGTGCGCGGACGCCGGGCGCCGACTGGTAAGCCGCGAGGATGTGACAGTTTCCGCGGGAGTGTCACATCCCCGGCTTACGAGGGCCCTGGGGGCGGACGCCGACCAACAGGGGCGCACCGCTCAAGTTCGAAGACCCCCTTTGCGACGATAATTTTGGCTTCCGCCTCATATCCGCCGGTGACGTCGAGGTGAAGGTGTGGGACCCCGTTATCGTCCACGAAACCGATTGGCGAGGCAGGAGCCACGTCGACTGAGGCTTACTCTTGTCCGGCAGGAAGTACGGCGCACCCTTCACCTTGTACTTCGGAGGGTCATTCACCTCAGGACAAGCCCTGTTGGCTCGGGGTGTCTTCGCGGCGGGCTTTTCGCCGGTGAAAGTGAACTCGATTTCGCCGTTTGCGTCCACGACGGTTCCGTCATTCAGGACAATCTTTGCGTCATCGGCCGGTGCCGGTTCATCGTCCGGCGTGACGGCGCCTGCGCCGGTTGCTGTCAGCAACACGGCTGCAGTGGTCATGAAGGGAAGAACGGTACGCCGCGCCTCTGTGACGCTTCCCCGGGTGTCGTGTGCGCGTCTTTTCTATACGTTCGCCAGCGCTTGAGACGAGAGTTTGAGGAAAGCTCAGGAAAGCCTCAAAATTCCGCGAGGGCGGAGTCGCGGGCCAACTTCCCCTGGGTTTTGGGGAGTTGCGACGCGCATGGGTGGCGGGGGCAAGGCCGGGGGTGGCGTCTGTCCGGCATGCGTACATCCGGCCCTTGTTGTTACACCCCACCGCTGTGATGATCTTCACCTCGGGATGGTTGAAACTTAATAGACCTGCGCGAGTGATCACTGGCACAGTTCTCTCGCCCGGCTCGGGCAGGCCGGATTCGGCCACATGGGGAACCAGTCCCGGGGGGGCGTATGAGCAGGTCCGGCTTTCAGGTCGGCGACAAGGTGCTGCACTACCGCGAGGGCGACAACGTTGGCACCGTCATCGCTGTGCGGCGGACGTGGTGGTCGTTCTTCGGGCGGGTCTACTGGGTTCAGTGGCGGGAAGGCGTCCTGCCCGTGCCGATGCACACCGGTCTGCGGTCCGCCGCCAACGCCGGTCGGGCCGAGGGGTGGGAGGCGGCCTGACGAGATTGTGCTGCTGGACAGCTCACGGCCCACTGCGCGCAAACTTTCCCTCGCACCATCGGCATGTCCTTGACATCCTGGAGTAAGGAAGCGCGCCTGTGAGAACGACGAGCCGCACCGCCCGCAGAGCCGCGGCCCTCGCCGGCGGCACCGCACTCACCACCCTCCTTGCCACGATCCCCGCGGGGGCGGCCGGGCCGCACGGTCTGCCCGCGGTGACCGCGAACAGTGAGACCGCCGCGCTCTACGACGACGAGGCCGGCGGCAACTCCGACGCCGACGACCCGGCGATCTGGCGGAACGCCGCCGATCCCGGCCGCAGCCTCGTCGTGGCCACCGCGAAGGAGGGCGGCCTGCGGGTCTACGACCTCGACGCGCGGCTTGTGCAATCGCTGTCCGCTCCGGAGCCGCCGGGCGCGGACGACGCCCCTGGCCGCTACAACAACGTCGACCTCGTCTCCGGTCTGCGCACCTCCGCCGGCCGCGCCGACGTCGCGGTCGTCAGCGACCGGGGCAACGACCGGCTGCGGATCTACCGCATCGACCCGTCGCGGCCGGGCGGCCCCCTGAAGGACGTCACCGACCCCGGCGCCGCCCCGGTCTTCTCCGCCGACCAGGCCGAGATCAACGACCAGCGCACCGCGTACGGCCTCGCCACCTGGACCGACAAGGCCACCGGACGGACGTACGCCCTGGTCAGCCAGCGCGAGCGTACCCGCCTCGCGCTCCTCGAACTCGTCCCGGCCGCCAACGGCACCGTCGGCTACCGAAAGGTCCGCACCCTCGACCTCCCCTCCTCCTTCCGGCTGCCCGACGGCACGTCCTGGAGCCCCTGCGCCGAGCCCGACGAACTCCCGCAGGTCGAGGGCGTGGTCGTCGACCCCGCCACCGGCACGCTCTACGCCGGCCAGGAGGACGTCGGCATCTGGCGGCTGCGCGCCGACCTCACCGGCACCCCGGCCCTCGTGGACAAGGTGAAGGAGTACGGCGTCCCCGGCACCTACGACGAGGAGACCGAGGAGTGCGTGCCGGGCGCCGACCCCGGCTACGGCGGCAAGCATCTGACCGCCGACGTCGAGGGACTGACGCTCTATCAGGAGCGGGACGGCGACGGCTACTTGCTCGCCTCCAGCCAGGGTGACAACACCTTCGCCCTCTACGACCGCGAGGTGAGCGAGCGCAACGAGTACGAGGGCGGCTTCCGCGTCGCCGCCGCCTCGGCGACCCTCGACAGCGTGGAGGAGTGCGACGGCGCCGCCGTACTGAACGCCCCGCTGGGCACCCGCTACCCGCGCGGCCTCCTCGTCGTCCAGGACGGTCAGGAGACGCCCGGCGTCCCGGACGGCGAGGGCGGCACCCGCACGGCGACCGGGTTCAAGTTCGTCGACCTCGGCGCCGTGGTGGACGCGGCCGACATGTGACGTTCCGTACGGCCACCTACTGGCGGCAGGCCCCGGACCGTCCGGCGAAGTGCGAGGCGGCAGGCCCCGCACCTCGCCGGACGGCCCTTGCCGTGTCAGCTCTTGCCGAGCAGCTTGTTCATCTCCTCGATCTCGGTGGTCTGCGCGGTGATGATGTCGTCGGCGAGCTTCGTGGCGGGCCCGTACTGGCCCTTGTCCTTCTCGGTGGTCGCCATCTCCACGGCGCCCTCGTGATGCTCGACCATCATGGTCAGGAACACCGTGTCGAAGCCCTTGCCGGACGCCTTCATCAGCTCGTCCATGTCCTCGGTGTCCATCATCCCGGGCATGCCGGAGTGGCCGGAGTTTCCATGGTCCATGCCGGGCATGTCGGCGGGCACGTCCTCGCCCCACGCCTTCAGCCACCCGGACATCGTCTCGATCTCCGGGTCCTGGGCCTTCTCGATCCGCGCGGCGAGGTCCTTGACCTCGGCGGACGAGGCCTGAGTCGCGGCCATCTTCGACATCTGAACGGCCTGCTGGTGGTGCGGGATCATGCCCTGCGCGAAGGACACGTCCTGCTCGTTGTGCGCGTCGGCGGTGGCCTCGGCACTGGCGGACGCCGACGTGTCGGCGGCGGCGGTGCCGGAGCCGCCGTCGTCGCTGCCGCACGCGGTGAGGACGAGAGCGGCGGCGACGGCCGTGGCGCCGAGCGCGGCACGGCGCACGAGGGTACGGGCACTGGTCATGGTGGTGCTCCTGCGGTGTGTACGAAGGATGCGCCGCCGCAGCAGTTGGTGTGCTGAGCGGCGTGGGACATGACAGGGGCCGTTCCCGCTCCGGGGCGGGTCGGCGCGGTCTTGTCCTATATCCGCAGGAGTTGCAGTTCCGCCAGTGAGGACGGCGCGCGGCCGTCCTCGGGCGAGGTGGTGAGGGAGCGGTGCGAGGTGCCCGCGGGCACGGCGGCGCCGACGGGGTCGGGCAGCGGTGCCGCGAGGGCCGGGCCGCCACCGACGGCGGCGGAGGCGCAGGCCGGGTCGGCGTGCTGGGCGTGTCCGCCGTCGCCGCTGTCGCCGTCACAGACGAACTCGTCGTCCAGGGCGGTCAACTGGGTGTGCGCCATGGCGGCGGCATGCGGGTGATGGCCGCCGCCGGAGTGGGCGGGCGTCCCGCCCGGTGCGAGGCCGTGCATCCCCAGCAGCCCGATCAGCAGCCCGACCAGCACACACGTCCGCGCCCACCCCTGGGGCGGGCGCACACGGCGGAACTGTGCACGGGCTGTCACGAACGCCATGCTACGGAAGCCGTCGCGTCCGCGCTGCCCGAGTGGGGCAGTTCACACCAGGTGCAGTTCACACCAGGTGCCCCACCTCTCCCACCCGTCACTCGCCTTCGGCCACCTCGATGATCTTGCCGTTCTTGTCGATGGTGTGGGTGCTCCAGTAGGTGTCCCACTTGTCGCCGACCTGCTCGGGGACCTTGCCCTCCGGGTAGCGGACGTATCCCTCCGGCGGCTCCTCGCCGTTGCTCACGCACGCGCTTCCGGTGCTGCCCACGGTCATCACCGGGTACTCGCCGCCCCCGCAGCTGGCCTCCTTGATG
This sequence comes from Streptomyces dysideae, assembly GCF_001514305.1. GTDB lineage: Bacteria > Actinomycetota > Actinomycetes > Streptomycetales > Streptomycetaceae > Streptomyces > Streptomyces dysideae. The sequence goes on along the minus strand of NZ_KQ949079.1, from coordinate 297,656 downwards.
GAGCAGCCGGTGAGCACGGCGGCGACGGCGGCACCGGCGAGGGCGAGGCCCAGCACGGACGACGGACGGTGAACTCGGTTGGTGATACGCATGGTTGTCTCCCCCACGGGTGGCTGATGCGACCAGCCTGCGGGAGCCGGGGAAAAGCGGCATGAGTACCGGTACTCAGAAGCGATGCGCGCAGTTACCGGGGTGGGCACGCGAGACCGCCGTCGATACAGTGGCGCCCCCATGTCACCCACGTCACCCATCTCATCCACGCCACCGGTGTCCGGCAAGCCGCGCCTTCGGCGCCTCGCGTTCTCGCTCACCGTCTGGTGGCTGCTGCTCGCCCTCGTCCTCTGGCTCCTGGGCAAGGCACTCGACCAGCCCGCCTCGCTCGCGCAGTGCGCCGCCTCGTCCGCCTTCTTCGTCGCTCTCGGGGAGGCCGGCGACTGGCTGCGGCGGCGGCGCCGGCGAGCCGGCCGGGGCGCGGGTCGGCGCCGGGCGTCCGGTACGGAGACGCCGACCGCGCGTCCTTGACCGCTCCCGCCACTGTGACCTGCTGCATCGGCAGGACCGCACAACCCCCGGGAAAGATCAGCCGTCTTCCCTATGGGCGCCGGAAGAGCGCCTCGCTCATCCGTTCTGCGCGAAGGAACGGAGGATGGAGGCACGGAGGATGGCTTCACGTCACCACGGGCCGGACGGCTGCCCGGCGTCCTTCCACAGGTGTGGAAAGGCTCCCGTCGGGGAGCGCGTACAGATCAGGTACGAGGTGGTCGAACCGCTGCTGCTCCGGGCCGGCCTGCTGTCCCAGCTCCTGTGGATCGGGAGTGCGGGTGATCCGCGGGAGCGGGAGGCGTAGCGACGAGCGACGGGAGCCGGTCGGCAGGGCTCAGCTCGTCGCTCCAGCGGACGGCGAGCAGATAGGTGTGGCCGGTCTCCAGACGGGGCGCGCTCGCGGTCGTACTCTCGACGCGGGTGCCGCTCTCCCGGTACACCTGCCAGCCGGGGGCCGTCATGTCGAAGCCCTTGCCCAGGGAACGTCTGGGCCGCGCGGCGGACCACAGGAGGCTGTCGGTACGGAACGTCACCGTGCGGTCGGTCTCGTACCGGAACTGGCCCTGCGTGAACTCACGCCGGTTGGTCTCCCGCTCCTGTACCGGGGAGGCGACGACGACATGGTCGGCGTACCTGATCCATTCCTCCGCGGTCTGGGAGGGGTAGCCGTCGGCGGCGATCCCACAGCCGACCACCGTGTCCAGACCGCTGTGGCCGACGAGGACGCTCGCGGCGATTCCGGCGATGGGCAGACAGACAATGACAGGCCGGCTCGTTACGCGGCCGCCGTAGTGCATCCGTCGCACGGCGAAGTGCTCCCCCTGTAAGCGACGGTGTCCCCCGGTCGCTGTCCCGCTCGCGCCGCCTCCCGCGGCTGCGCCGGCTCCTCGCGCTCGCCACGGACAACTGGCCCGCCCGGGGCTATCTGGCGGTCTTCGCCGTCTCCGTCCCGGTCGCGTTCCTCTTCCCGGACAGCGTCGCCGTGCTGCTCGGCCTGCTCGCCCGGAGGCTGACAGACCGGGAACCGCATCCGGCGGCCTGAGGCGTCACCAGTCCAGGTCCCTGTACGTCTCCGCCGGCACGCCCACGTCCGAGAAGATGGCCAACGCCTGCTGACGTACGGACTCGGCGGCAGCGGAGTCGGTTTTCCGGTGGGCGCGGGCGAGTGCCGTGAGGGTGCGGGCCTCGCCGAGTCGGTGGCCGGTCTGACGGTGAATCGACAGGGCCTGGTCGCCGAGGGCGACGGCTGTGGCGTACGCCGACTCGGCCTCCGCCAAGCCGCACAGGACCGTCAGCGCCTGCCCCTCCACCACCCGGAAGCCGTACTCACGGGCCAGGCTCAGCGCCTGCTCGGCATGGCTGCGGGCCTCGTCGTGGTGGCCCCGTTGCTTGTGCGTGAGGGAGAGCCCCAGGATGCAGTCCGCCTCAGTGCGTCTGTATCTCGCCTCGCGGGCCAGGGCGAGAGCCTGCCTGCCGGCCCGAACGGATCGGTCGAAATGTGCCAGTTCTCGGTGGGCGGCGGCGACCGTGTTGAGGATGCTGGCCTGAATCCAGCGCCGTCCTCTGCCTTTGACCATGGCAAAGGCGCGCTCGGCCTGTTCCAGCGCCTCGTCGTGGCGGCCGAGCTCGATATTGATCTTCGCGACGGCGTCGAGCATCATGGCGCGGTCGTTGCGGTATCCGCCCCTCCCGCCAGCGGTCACCTCGGGACCGAGGACGTCGAGGCCGTCAGCCAGACGGCCGAGTTCCCAGTACACCCAGCCCAGATTCTGCAGAGCCAGGCTGTCGTCGTTCCAGCCGATCTCTTCATTCCGGCTGATGGCCAGTTCGAGGTGATCGGCAGCCTCGCGCAGCCGACCGAGATCCCGGCAGGTGACACCCAGGACGACCAACCCCAACGCTTCAAGGTGAAGATTTCCGGCGTCACGGGTGATCCGCAAGCCGGTGGTGACTTGCTCGCGCGCGCTGTCGAGGCGCGCCATGCTCCATTCCGCCTGGCCCATGCCGCCGAGAGCCGCTGCCTTGCCCGTCGCCCAACCGAGCTCCCGGCTGATTTCCAGTACGCGTGTGTGATGATCCATCGCCTGACTGGCGTGCCCCCGGTCCCACTTGAGCAGTCCGAGGCTGCTGTGCATGGCTGCCTGGCCGAACAGGTCGCTTTCGGCTGTGGCCGCGTCCAGCGCCGTCTGTGCGGTGGCCTGCCACGTCGCCCGCGGCAGATGGAGCCAGAAGTAACCGAACAGCGCGTTGGTCAGGTGCCAGGCGACGGGGCGGGGACCATGGCGGCCGGCATGGTTGATAACGGCGAGCAGATTCGCCTGCTCCGCTTCCAGCCACTGGGTGGCTCCGGCAGCGGACGGAACGCCTGGCTGATCGCCTGGGGCGAGGTCGCGAGGCAGCTCCGGGAAGAGCCAGGTCCCCCCGGCGGTGCGAGCGGCGCTCAGGTACCAGATCAGGACGCGTTTCAACGCGGCGTCACAAGCCGCCGTCGTTTCCTCCGCCTGCGCACGCTCCTGCGCGTACTCGCGAAGGAGATCGTGGAACCGGTATCGGCCCACCGCCACCGGTTCGATCAGGTGGGCAGCAGCCAACGCACCGAGCAGGCGTCGGGCCTGCTGGACCGGCGCGTCCAAGAGGGCCGCCGCGACCTCGGCGGTGAACTCCGGCCCGGGAAACAGGCCGAGCAACCGGAACAGCCGACGCGCTGCGGGCGCCAGCACCCGGTACGACACGGAAAAGGCCGCCCGCAAAGGGGAGTTCTCGTCGCCGTCCGGCTCCAGCGCCTCCAGCCGGTTGCCCTCGGACACCTCAGCGACCAGGTCGGCCAGGCGCAGCCCCGGATCGCCCGCCAGCCTGGCGGCGGCGACGCGCAGCGCCAGCGGAAGGCCGCCGCACAGCCGGATCAGCTCGTCCGCGGCGAGTGGTTCGGCGGACAGCCTGTCGGCGCCGAGCGCCTCGGTGAGCAGCGCACGGGCCTCGGCCGGCAGGAGGAGGTCCAGCGGCAGGGCGTGTGCCCCGTCGCGGGCGACGAGGTCGCCGAGCCGGTTGCGGCTGGTGACGACGACACAGCAGGACGGGCTGCCCGGGAGCAGCGGGCGGACCTGCTCCGCCGAAGCCGCGTTGTCCAGCAGGACCAGCAGGCGCCGATCAGCCAGCAGGGTCCGGTACACCCGGCCTTGAGCCTCGTCGTTCGTGGGGATCTCAGACGCCGCGAGCCCCAGGCTCCGCAGCAGTAGCTCAAGGGCTTCGCCGGCCTTGAGCGGCTGCCGATCGTGGTCGAATCCGTGCAGGTTCACATACAGCTGGCCGTCCGGGAAGCGATCACGCACCTGGTGTGCCCAGTGCACCGCCAGAGCGGTCTTGCCGATGCCGGCGGCGCCACCGATGGCGGAGATGACCACGGTGCTCGACGGCCCCCGGTGCCGCTCGGGCGGAAGCAACGCGTGCAGTCTGGCGAGTTCGTCGGTGCGGCCGGCGAATCCTGCGGCACCGTGGGGCAGCTCGGCCGGCGCGGGAGGAGCGTTCTCGCGGGGCCGCACTTGCGTCGGGGAGGCAGGAGCCGCCGGACGGAGGACCTGGCCGTCGTCCTGACGCAACACCGCTTCGTACACCCGGCGGAGCTCGTCACCCGGATCCACTCCGAGCTCGTCACGCAGGCGTACGCGTATGTCCTCATACGCGTTGAGTGCTTCCGCCTGACGCTCGCAGCCGTACAGGGCCCGCATGCGCAAGGCCAGCAGCGACTCGTCGTAGCGGTCAGCCACCGAAGACGCCGACGGGCCGGCGAGGTCGTCGAGGGCGTCGCCGAACCGGCGCAGCAGAACGAGGCACTTGAGCCGCTCCAGCCGCAGGGTCCGCCGGCGCTCCCACAACCGGCGTCGCTCGTCCTGCGCGAACGGGCCCGGCAGGTTGGCCAGGGGCTCTCCCCGGAACAGTTCGATCGCGGCGGAGAACCGGTCCGTCGCGGTGGCCAGGTCGCCGGACGCCATGGAGCGCATCGCCTCATCGCCCCGCTCGGCCAGGTCGGCCGTATCGAGCCGGACCCGGTCGACGACGAAGCGATACCAGCCCTTGCCGCTGCGGATCACCGACGCCGCGGGCTGGGTGCCTGCCGTGTCGAGTGCCCTGCGCAGCGAGTTGACATGGGTCGGCAGCACTTTGCGGCCGCCGGCGGGTGGTTCCAACCCCCATACGGAGTCGAGCAGTTGCTCATGGCTCACGACCATCCCTCGGCGGAGCAGCAACGCGGCCAGCACGGCCTGTCGCTTGCCGGGCCCCAGATCCAGTGGTGTTCCTGGTGTTCCTGGTGTTCCTGGTGTTCCTGGTGTTCCGCCCAGCCATGCCCGTAACGGTCCGAGCACCTCGATCCGAAGCAGCTCAGGAGATCCGTCGTCCACCCGAAGCCTCCGCTTCCACACATCATCGGAATTTCATCAGCATTGCAGCACCCCCGGCCATGGTGACGGACACGACATCGCACAACGCGCACAACTGAAGGGGGTCCCGTGACCGAAGTGGAGTTGGTGGCCGTCGCGTTGGCCACCGGGGCGGCGGCCGGACTCACGGACTCCGCGAACGGAGCCGTCCACGACCGCTACACCGGGCTCAAGTTGGCGGTCCGCCGACGATTGCGCGGAGCCGGCGCCAGGAGCCTGGCCGGCGGCTACGGCGTACGGATACTGCACGCGTACGAGACGGACCCCGATATGTGGCGAAGCCGGCTGCTCCAGGTCCTGACAGGCTCCGGGGTGGAGACGGACGAGGAGATCCTCGCGGCGGCCCGCGCCGTTCTCCGCGCCGAGCGCCGGACGGGGTACGTCACCGCGAGGACCATGCACCTGCCCCGATGAAGAAAGACCATCCGGGCAGGCGAGCGCGCTGGGGGTGCTCGCAGGATCTCCCTGGGTCAGGGGCGGGCTCGTTACCGTGGAGGGCTTTTCGCGGACCCAGGATGGGGCAAGACCGTGAGCGATCCATCATGCGGCCTGCGGGTTGGCGTCGGGTGAGCAGTCCCGGAAGAGGGCGGGTTCCGCCGCGCGGAAGGCGCGTTCGCAGCCGTCGCAGGTCTGCCAGGGCAGGACGGCCGGTCTGTCGGCCGCGGCAACCGGCGCGGGCGTGGCCGGTGGCGGTTCGCTGAGGCGGAAGGTCAGGATGCGGGCCGGGCGGGACCGGATGGGCTCCGGTAGCCGGGTGGTGAGTGCTTCGGTGATCTGCGCGGGGCTGACGCCTGCCGCGAGCCACTGCGTGACGGCCGGAGCCAGCTCGGCCACCTCCCGTCCCGACAGAATCAGCCGGGAATCGACGATCCGCAGCGAGCCGAGGATGACGGCGGCCCGCTCGTCGACTTCGGTTTCGTCCTCTCTCTGAGCCGCAGGCGCAGGTGGAAGTGGAGGTGGAGTGCTGGGCGCGACGGAAGGCGTAGGTCGAGGGTCCGGCCGTGACACGGACCGGGTGGCTGCGGAGGCGCGGCCGCGGTCCCGGGCCGGTACGTCGTGGAAGTACGTACGGGTACGGATCCGGCCGCCGGGTCCGCGTTCCCGCCGCCGTTCCAGGTAGCCGAGCGCCTCCAACTCCCGTAGCGCGCGGGAGATGAGGATCTCGCCCTCGCTGAAGTGGGCGCACAGGCGGGCGATGCTCACGACGGCACCGTCGGGCAGCGAGAGGATGTAGACCGCGACGCCGATCGTGACCGCGCTTCCGGGCCGCTGTGCCAGGGAGTTGGCGATCACGGTGAAGTCGGCGGTGAGGCGGGTGCGGATGTGGATCACGCCGGAGGTCGGAGCTCCGGCGTCTGCGCGCACGGGCGCGTTAGACTGCGGGTCAGCCATTGGGAAGGGGTTTCTTCCTGATTGGTCAGGCCCTCGATCAGGATTGCCGTCCTGGCCGGGGGCCGTCGTCCGTGTGAGGTTGTTGCGGCGAACGTAACCCTCCGTGCCCACGTGCTGCAACCGAGTCACTCCGTTCGCGCCACGGTGGGTGCCCTCCATCGCTGATCGGATCATCGTGTCCCGGCAGAGCCCGGAACTGAACACGTTGACCTCCGGGGTCGCCTCACTCGTCTCGGGCCAGCTCGGCGACCGCAACCAGTACCCGATCAAGCTCGCGGCGACCCTGCTCATGACCATCCCCGTGGCACTGGTGTTCTTCGCCTTCCAGCGGCACTTCGTCCGCGGGGGGACGGCAGGAGCGACCAAGGGGTAGCGGGGGACCCGGCGACCGTGACGGCGTCCACGACATCTGCCGCGGCCGGCGCGCCATCGCCGACAGCTCCCCGCCCCCCGTGTCTTCGTCAGATCTGTCCGCTCGCGGTCCACGCACGGAGTTTCTCCGGGTTGCGGACCGCCCAGATACGGTTGACGCGGCCGCCGGTGACATCGAACGCGGCCACGGTCACGGGCACGCCGGCCTGCTGGGCCACCAGGCCGGGTCGGCCGTTGACCGTCCGCTCCAGGAGCATCAGTCCAGCAGATACGCCGGCGATGTGGATCAGGTACTGGGCGATGCTCTTGCCGCCCTTGACCGGACGCAGGACGGTGCCGACCAGGCCGCCGCCATCGGCGGTCATCGTGGCGTCGGGGTCGAGGAGACCGACGAGGGTCTCGATGTCCCTGGCCTCCCATGCCTCCTTGAAATGCCGTACCAGAACGGCCTGTCCGGCTGCCGGAACTGCCGGAGTCCGCGCGGCCCGGATGCGCCGACGGCCCGAGGACGCCAGCTGTCGACAGGCCGCCGGCGTCCGGCCGACGATCTCGGCGATCTCGGCGAAGGGGTAGCGGAAGACGTCGTGCAGGATGAACGCCACGCGTTCGGCCGGCGTCATCGACTCCAGTACGACGAGGAAGGCCATGTTCACCGACTCGTCCAGGGTGACCCAGTCGGCGGGGTCGGCCGGCTCGGCCCTGCCGCCGCCCGCCCGACCGCTGATCCACTCCATACGGTCGGGCAGCGGCTCGGGTATCCAGGTGCCGACGTAGCGCTCGCGCCGGGCCCGCGCCGAGCCGAGCAGGTCCAGGCAGATGCGGCTGGCCACCGTCGTCAGCCAGGCGCCTGGTGAGGCGATGGCCTCCTGCTGGTGACGCGACATCGCGTACCAGCGGGTGTAGGTCTCCTGCACGGCGTCCTCGGCCTCGGTCAGCGAACCGAGCAGCCGATAGGCGAGATTGACCAGCTGGCGCCGCTCGCCGATGACCGTGCTCGGGTCCGGCTCGGACCGGTCGTGCCCTGACTCGGATGGGGTGCTCATGACCGCGACCGCTCCCTGGTTCTTCTCGTCCGCTTCCGCTCTCGCCCCTTCGGCGGAACACCGCACCGGACTGTGAGGCGGGCGCCTCGCCTGACATTTCACGGGCCTGCTTCGTCGGACCGTCAGGACACTACCGATCCAGTCGCCGCGAGGCAGGAAGAGGGGGCCACATCATGGCCGAACAGACGACGACAGCACCGGGCAGACTCACGTTCCTGCACGTCGCGATCGCCTTGCAGACCTTGGCGCTCCTCTTCCAGGCGGTCACCGCCGGACTACTGCTGTCCTCGTCCGACAGTGAGGTGCTGCACAGCGTCGGAGCGCGCGTGATGTACGGCGCGTCGATGCTGTACGTGCTCGCCGCGATCCTGGCCTGGCGGCCCGGTGGCGGCTCGCCACGTCCCATCCTGCACGCGTCCGGTTTCCTCGCACTCGCCTCGGTGCAGGTGATCCTCGGCATCGCGCGTGTACCGGCGCTCCATGTCCCCTTGGGAGTCCTGATGTTCGGCCTGAGCGTGCTGTCGCTGGGTCAGGTGGCGTCCAGCGCCCCCGGCGCCAACCCACCGCGACGTACCACGTGACGCCAGCGCCGGCGCAACGCAGCTGATCAGCCTCCCGACCGCGGCGGTCACAGCTCCTTCGCGCAGGTGTCCTGGTACGCCGCCCTCCCTCCGAACACATTCAGGCCGATGTGGCCATCGACGTACGTCGTGTCCGTCACGTCGATGATCCGCTTGCCGTTGAGGAACACCTGGATTCGGTCGCCCTCGGTGAGGATATGGACGGGGTAGGTCGTGCCGCGGCGGACCAGGGCCGGGACGCGGGCGAGGGCGGCGCCGTCGTCGAAGTGGCCGTTGGTCTTGGCGACCAGGCGGATCACGCGCAGGTCGGGGTCGAGGTTGAGGCAGTAGGCGTCGGCGCCGTCGGAGGAGGCGCGCCAGAGGAGGGAGAGGGCGCCGCCGGTGTCCGGGGCGGGGCTGCCGAGTCGGACCAGGGTGGTGAGGTCCAGATCCGCCGCCGTGCGCGCCGAGACGGCGTTGGAGTCCTTGTCGGACGTTCCGGCGCGCCCCGCTGTCCGTGGACCGGTGACCGGCGGGAGTGACTGTCAACTTGCCGAGGTCTGTGCGGAATTCACCGCCGGTCGGGGCGACAGCCAACGGCTTCACGCGGTCCACCGGGCGGTAGGTGCTGTCCAGCTTGTGCACCTTGAGCGACTCGATGTGTGCGGTGCCGCCCTTGGCGTAGAAGGCCATGCCGTCGGCATCCGGGTCGGGGAAGATCAGGCTGGTCACGGCGGCCTGTCCGGCCGCGCCGAATGCCTCGACCGACGACGAGTCTACGTACACGCGCAGGGTCACGCGGCCGTCGGTCGTCCTCATCGGCGCGGTCGTGCGGCCCGCGAAGTGCTGCGTGAAGTCGCTCAGGCCCGAGGCCGTAATGTGGGAGCCTTCGTTTCCCATCTGGTGCTGTTCCTGAGTCATCAGCAGGACGTATTCAGCCGAGCCGGGCGGGCTCAGGCGTACCACCCTGTCGCCGCGGGTGACGACGGCTTCGAGTTCCCGGACTCCTTGCCGGATTGGTGCGCTCTCTCCGATGCCGCGATCGCGGGCGTGTTGGGGCAGCTGCCCCGGGCTGATCCGCTGAGTGTTGCCCCGGATGATCTGGCCCGGTAGATAGAGGTCCACTACGACTTCGAGTGCGGCTGGCACCTTCCGATACGAGGGCATCTCATCGGCCGCTGCGTACCCTTCCAGCTCCTTCAGCGCCCAGGCGCGCAGTTCCCCGTGGTGGGCGAAGCCAGCCAGCATGATGCACTGCCGGAGGGCGGTAGCGAGAGAGGCGGTGTCATCCAGGACGGCGCGCTCAAGCTGCTCCATCCCACGGATGTCGGGTGTCGTCACGGTGTCCAGTCTGCCCTGCCCCACTGACAACACTGGTCGAATTCGTCGTCCCGGCACCCCGCCTTGCCGTCACAATCAATGGAGTCAAGGGTTCCAGTTCCTGACTCAGCTCCGAAGGCCCTTGACCATGACCGCGTACACCGGGGAGTCAGCGAACGGTTGCTGCTCGCCGACCTTGGCGTACCCCCACGACTCGTAGAGCTCCTGCACCTTGGGGTGGGTCACATCCACCAGAAGCACGGCAAGGTCTTCCGCGCGCTCCTTCAACAGCGCTTCGTGGAGCCGCTCGGAGATGCCACGCTTGCGCCAGCCTGGGCGCACCACCACCTCGGACACGGCGTAGGTGGAGGAGTAGCCGTTGTTCGGCTCGTACGCTGTGGACCGCCACCATTCGCGGCCGGGGGCGAGCGGGGCGCCGTAGGCGAAGCCGACCGGTTCGTCCTCGTCGTACGCCACCACGCAGGAGAAGCCGTCCATGCCGGTCCAGTGGTCGACGAACCAGGCGAAGCGCTGGTGGAAGGGGTCGTCCATCTGGTCGGCGTAGGCGTCGGCGTGTACGTCGATGAGCATCTGCCGGAAGACCTCGGGGAGGTTTCCTTCGTGTGGCTCGACGCGAACTCTGTCGGCCCGACGACCGCGCTCCGCTACGAGGCGACCGTCCGCAACCACATCGTCGAGCACCTCGGCCGACGTGAGCTGCGGTCCCTCAACCAGCCCTCGATCATTCAGGGTTGGATTCGCACGCTCCAGGACGCCGAACTGGAGGTATCGACGATCGAGGGCGTCTTCGACATCCTCTCCAGCATCCTCGGCATGGCCGTGGAGGACGGGCTGCTGCCGAAGAACCCCTGCAAGTCGAAGTCGGTCAAGCTACCGACGGCGACCAAGAAGAAGATCATCCCCTGGTCGTTGGAACGCGTGCGCGCGGTCATCGCCGGTCTCCCGAAGCGCTTCGAGGCCGGCGGCAAGCTCGCCTTCGGCTGCGGCCTCCGCCAGGGCGAGGTGTTCGGCTTCGCAGTCGAGGACATCGACTTCAAAAGCGGCTGGATCCACGTCAACCGCCAGGTGCGGCTCGTCGGCACAAAGCCCGTCTTCGCCCTGCCCAAGGGCAACAGGATCCGTTCAGTGCCCCTGTCGGCTCAGCTCGCCTCGGCCCTCAAGGCTCACATGAAGGAGTTCCCGCCAGTCGAGGTCACCCTGCCCTGGGCCAAGCCGGACGGTGAGCCGAAGACCTTCCGCCTCCTCTTCGTCGACAAGAAGAGCGGAGCCTACAACCGCAGCGTCCTCAACATGGGCGCCTTGAAGCTCGCCCTGGCCGCCGCCGGCGTGATCCCTCCCCGCGAGCGTGGCGCGCGCTACCTCCAGGCGGCCCCGGAAGACGGCATGCACGCCCTCCGGCACGCCTACGCCTCCGTGCTCCTGGACGTGGGGGAGAGCATCAAGGCGCTCTCCGAGTACCTCGGCCACTCGGACCCGGGCTTCACGCTGCGGACGTACACGCACCTACTGCCATCCAGCGAGACCCGCACCCGCAAGGCGATCGACGACGCCTTCACGGAAGCGGAGGCCGAGGCGGAAGACGACGGCGACCCGCCCGCCGCCCAGGGCGCATCAGTGCTCCCAGCGAAACCAATGTGCCCTCAATGCGCCCTGGCCGCCTGACGGCCCCTCTCCGGCACTGAGAAGGGCGAGGCCCGAAGACCCCGCCCGATACCAGTGAACCCCCAGGTCACGGCCACACGAGGCAGTAAGGCTGATGCCCCGCCTCATGCAACCGATGGCTGAAGTCCTGCCACTCGTGCAGCAGTTGGTACACATTGAACGCGTCCCGCGGTCCACCCCGGTCCGGCACCGTCGACCAGATGAACGCCGCCGCGCCCACCGCTTCCTCGCCTATGCCCCGGAGTGGATCCACGACCGTCATCGGCAGCTTGACCACCGCGTAGTCGGGGTGCAGGACGACCAGTTCCAGTGGGGGCACCTTGTGCAGCGGCACGCCCTCGATGCCGGTCAGGACCATCGCGGCCATCGTCTCCGGCTTGATCTTGGTGAACATGCCGTTCATGCCGAGCTCGTCGCCGCCGAGTTCCTCGGGGCGCATCGAGATCGGGACGCGGGCCGCGGTCGCGCCGTCCGGTGCGCCGAAGTACTTGTACGTCACCCCCACCCGACCACCATTCCTGCTCCCCGCCCTGAGCCGCTCGATCCGACGTTCGATACGTCCGTCGTCCCGCTCCGACTCACTCGGCACACCGCGTTCCTGCCGTGCTTCGTTCGATTCCTCCGCGTCGCGCCGGTGCTTGCCTCGCCGGGCACGTCGAGGACCCAGGTCATCAGTCCCCTCGCCCAGTCCGCCACCGCGATGCATATCTCCACCCGACTGCTTTTCTAGGATGCATGGCCCCGCCGCGCAACCCGATCATCGTGTCAGTTGACCTCCCCCACGTCCGCCCGCCGAAACGTGCGTTGAAACACTGTCCGCAGCTTCCGCCCGCAGGTTGTGTCCGTAGGTTCTGTGCGCAAGATCTTGGCAGCCCTGAGCACGTGGTCCGTGTGAGCTGTGTGTATCACTCCCAGTTTCGCAGATCGCGGGGGAGTGGGGGTCTGCCCCGGCCCTTCCCCGACTCAGCAGCGGGCCCGGCGCCCGCCTTCCCAGCGGCCCCGCTGCCCCCGAACCGCCCTGGCCTACCCTGAGGAGGTCAGTGGCAAGCGGAGTCCGAGCAGTCGGAGAAGGTCGGAGAAGTCGCAGGACATGAGCGAAACGCCCTATTCATACGATGCGCCTGTCTCGCAGGCCCTGTTCGACCGCGCGTCCGCCGTCACGCCCGGCGGCGTGAACTCGCCGGTGCGTGCCTTCCGCGCCGTCGGCGGCACGCCCCGGTTCATGGTGTCCGGCAGCGGCCCCTACCTGACCGACGCCGACGGGCGCGAGTACGTCGACCTGGTCTGCTCCTGGGGGCCCATGATCCTCGGGCACTCGCGCCCGGAGGTCATCGCCGCCGTCCAGGACGCCGTCTCCCGCGGTACCTCCTTCGGTACGCCCGGTGAGGGCGAGGTCGCCCTCGCCGAGGAGATCGTCGCCAGGATCGAGCCCGTCGACCAGGTGCGGCTCGTGTCCAGCGGGACCGAGGCCACGATGTCCGCCATCCGGCTCGCCCGCGGGTTCACCCAGCGGCCCAAGGTGATCAAGTTCGCCGGGTGCTATCACGGGCACGTGGACTCCCTGCTCGCCGCGGCGGGGTCCGGCGTCGCCACCTTCGCGCTGCCCGACACCCCCGGCGTCACCGGCGCCCAGGCCGGCGACACCATCGTCCTGCCCTACAACGACCTCGAGGCCGTCCAGGAGGCCTTCCACCGGCACCCCGGCGAGATCGCCTGTGTGATCACGGAGGCGTCCCCGGGGAACATGGGCGTCGTACCGCCCCGGCCCGGGTTCAACCAGGGACTCAAGGACGCCTGCCGGAAGAACGGCGCCCTCTTCATCTCCGACGAGGTCATGACCGGCTTCCGTACCGGCCGCGCCGGCTGGTACGGCATCGACGGGGTCAAGCCCGACCTCATGACCTTCGGCAAGGTGATGGGTGGCGGGTTCCCCGCCGCCGCCTTCGGCGGGCGCGTCGACGTCATGGCCCACCTCGCTCCCGCCGGGCCCGTCTACCAGGCCGGCACCCTCTCCGGTAACCCCGTCGCCACCGCCGCCGGCCTCGCTCAGCTGCGGCTCCTCGACGAGGCCGCCTACGACAAGGTCGACGCCGTCTCGGAGACCGTCCAGTCCCTAGTCACCGAGGCCCTCACCAAGGAAGGCGTCGCGCACACCGTGCAGAACGCCTCCAACATGTTCTCCGTCTTCTTCACCAACCGGAGCGTCCGGAACTACGAGGAGGCCAAGGCGCAGGACTCCTTCCGCTTCACCGCCTTCTTCCACTCGATGCTGGCGCAGGGCGTCTACCTGCCGCCCTCGTCCTTCGAGTCCTGGTTCGTGTCCACGGCCCACGACGAACAGGCCGTCCAGCGGATCGCCGACGCCCTCCCGGCAGCGGCCCGAGCGGCAGCGGAGGCGACCGCGTGAGCAACCAGACCAACGGCGACATCACCGTCGTACACCTCATGCGGCACGGCGAGGTCGCCAACCCGGACGGCATCCTCTACGGCCGCCTCCCCGGCTACCACCTCTCCGAGCTCGGCCGGCAGATGGCCGACCGGGTCGCCGACAACCTCGCCCCCCGCGACATCACCTACGTCTGCTCCTCCCCGCTGGAGCGGGCCCAGGAGACGGCCACCCCGATCGCCAAGGCGCACGGCCTCGACCTCGCCACCGACGCCCGGCTCCTCGAGGCCGGGAACGTCTTCCAGGGCAAGACCTTCGGCGTCGGAGACGGCGCGCTGAAGAAGCCCGCCAACTGGAAGCACCTCGTCAACCCCTTCAGGCCGTCCTGGGGTGAGGCGTACGTCGACCAGGTCATCCGCATGATGGGGGCGCTGGACGCCGCCAAGGACCAGGCCCGGGGGCACGAGGCCGTGCTGGTCAGCCATCAGCTGCCGATCTGGATCGTGCGGTCCTACGTCGAGAAGCGGCGCCTGTGGCACGACCCGCGCAAGCGGCAGTGCACGCTCGCCTCCCTGACGACGTTCACGTACCAGGGCGACCGGATCGTGTCCGTCGGCTACACCGAGCCCGCCATCGACCTCGTGCCCGCCCATCTCCGCGCCGGCGCCAAGCCGGTGAAGGGGAAGGACAAGGCCTTCGGTGCATAGCCGCACAGCCACGTAACCGCATAACCGACATCCGTAAGGACCGTCACGTATAAGACAGTTCCGTGACAAACGTTACGAACTATGTACTAGTTCGCGGAACCTCCCCGCTCCTCATGCCCTCTGACTGGGTGACCACCACAGGACATGACGAACGGGGATGCAATGCGCACTCTCACTCGAAGGGGAGCACTCGGACTCGGTGCCGGTGCCGCCGCCCTCGGACTCGCGGGATGCGGCACCCTCACGCCGTCAGACGGGTCGAACCGGGAAACTGGTTCCGGGAACTCCGGCGGCAACCGGCCCGGCGCCCAGAAGCACCCCGCCCGGCCCCTCGGTGACGGTTCCACCTCGTACACCGGCAAGCAGCCGCGTCAGCCCGCCGCCCCGAAGCCCCTCGAACCCGGCGAGACCCCGCCCCAGTTCGTCGTCTTCTCCTGGGACGGGGCCGCCGAGGTCGGCAACGGCCTCTTCCCGCGCTTCCTGGACCTGGCCAAGGACCACGGCGCGAGCATGACCTTCTTCCTCTCGGGCCTCTACCTCCTGCCCGAGTCGAAGAAGCGGCTCTACGACCCCCCGAACAACCCGCGCGGCGCCTCCGACATCGGCTACCTCACCGACGGCCACGTCAAGGCGACACTGGCCAACGTCCGCCGCGCCTGGCTCGAGGGCCACGAGATCGGCACCCACTTCAACGGCCACTTCTGCGCCGGCACCGGCAGCGTCGGCAACTGGACGCCCCAGCAGTGGCGCAGTGAGATCCAGCAGGCGAAGGGCTTCGTCAAGGAGTGGCGGACCAACACCGGGTGGTCAGAGCTGCCCGCGCTGCCCTTCGACTACGACAAGGAGCTCATCGGCGGCCGTACGCCCTGCCTCCTCGGCCAGGACAGCCTGCTGCCCACCGCCCGCGAACTGGGCTGGCGCTACGACGCCTCCTCGCCGGGCGGGCGCCAGGTGTGGCCGGTGAAGAAGGAGGGCCTGTGGGATCTGCCGCTTCAGCAGATACCTTTCCCCGGGCGCAGCTTCGAGGTCCTCTCGATGGACTACAACATGCTCGCCAACCAGTCCGTGAACTCGACCAACGCGCCCTCCTACAACTACCCGGCCTGGCGCAAGCAGTCCGGCGACGCCTACATCGCGGGCTTCCGGCGGGCCTACGAGACCAACCGCGCCCCCTTCTTCGTCGGCAACCACTTCGAGCAGTGGAACGGCGGCATCTACATGGACGCCGTCGAGCAGGCCTTCAAGCACATCGCCGCGGAGAAGGAGAAGGGCGCCGACGTACGCCTCGTCTCCTTCCGGCAGTTCGTCGACTGGATGGACGTACAGGAGCCCGAGGTGCTGGCCAAGCTGCGGACGCTCGATGTGGGGCAGGAGCCGGCCGGGGGCTGGAACGCCTTCCTGAAGGACACCCCTGCGAGCCCTTCCGGGAGCTCGCAGAACGCTGCCTGAAATGCGGTCTTGCGCCCGTGAGGGGGGTGCGCAAGATCCTCAGAACGGGCATGCGAAACTTTTCACATGAGTGCCGCCAGCCGCACCCCCCTGCGCCCTACCGCCTGGACCCGCTCGCGTCGCGCCGCCCTGACGACCGCCGGTGCCGCCCTCGCGGCACTGCTCGTCTCCGCGTGCTCCTCGGGAGGCGTCTCCGGGGGTGGCGGTGACACCAACTTCGTGATGGGCAAGGACGGCATCTCCACCGTCGAGAAGGGCAAGCGCGACCAGGCCCCCGACCTGTCCGGCAAGACCATCGACGACAAGCAGCTCGCGGTCTCATCCTTCAAGGGCAAGGTCGTCGTCCTGAACGTGTGGGGATCCTGGTGCGCCCCCTGCCGTGCCGAGGCCGCCAACCTCGAGAAGGTCTACACGGACCTCAAGCCGCGGGGCGTTCAGTTCGTCGGCATCAACGTCGCCGACCCGCAGGTCAAGAGCGCCCTCGCCTTCGAGAAGCAGTACGGCGTCACCTACCCCAGCCTGTACGACCCGAGCAGCAAGCTGATGCTCCGCTTCGAGAAGGGCACGCTCAACCCGCAGGCGATCCCCTCCACGCTCGTCCTCGACCGGGACGGGAAGATCGCGGCCCGCTCGCTGGCCGCGCTCAGCGAGGAAAAACTGCGCAAGATGATCGCCCCGGTCCTCGCGGAGAAGTGACGTGAGCGCAGTCACCACGTTCGCAGCGGAGGGCTACAACGGCACGGTGCTTAACGGCGCCCTGCTTGCCGCTCTGCCCATTGCGCTGCTCGGCGGACTCGTCTCCTTCTTCTCGCCGTGCGTCTTGCCGCTGGTCCCCGGCTACCTGTCCTACGTCACTGGCGTCACCGGCACCGACCTCGCCGAGGCCCGGCGCGGCCGGATGGTCGCGGGCGCCTCCCTCTTCGTCCTCGGCTTCACCGCCGTGTTCGTCTCCAGCGGGGCCCTGTTCGGCTACTTCGGCAACAACCTGCAGGAGCACCAGGGCGTCCTGTCCAAGGTGCTGGGTGCGCTCATGATCCTCATGGGTGTGTTCTTCATAGGGCTGATGCCATGGATGACCCAGCGGGAGTTCCGCTTCCACAGGAAGCCGGTGACCGGACTGGTCGGCGCCCCCCTGCTCGGCGCGCTCTTCGGTATCGGCTGGACACCCTGCATCGGCCCGACCCTCGCCTCCGTGCTCGCCCTGTCCTCGCAGCAGTCGAGCGCCGGCCGCGGCGCCATACTGACCGTCGCCTACTGCCTCGGCCTCGGTGTGCCCTTCGTGCTCGCCGCGGTCGCCTTCCGCAAGGCGCTCGGCGCCTTCGGCTGGGTCAAGCGGCACTATGTCTGGGTGATGCGGGTCGGCGGCACGATGATGATCGTCACCGGTCTGCTGCTGCTGACCGGCGCCTGGGACAGCCTCGTACAGGACATGCAGTCCTGGTCCGCCGGATTCACTGTGGGGATCTGATCGATGACCAAGACCACCGCGCCTGACGAGGCCACGGACCAGGACCTCGGTACCGCCGGCTCCCAGCTGTCCACGGCGCCCGTGGACGCTTCGCCCAACCTGCCCGTCCTGGGTGTCATCGGCTGGGCCCGCTGGTTCTGGCGGCAGCTGACCTCCATGCGGGTGGCCCTGCTGCTGCTTCTGCTGCTGGCCCTCGGAGCCATCCCGGGCTCGCTGATCCCGCAGACCGGCCAGGACGAGACCAAGGTCGCCGACTTCCAGAAGGCCCACCCCACCCTCGCGCCGATCTACGAAAAGCTCGGCCTCTTCCACGTCTACGGCTCGGTGTGGTTCTCCGCGATCTACATCCTGCTGTTCGTCTCCCTCATCGGCTGCATCGTGCCCCGCACCTGGCAGTTCGTGGGCCAGCTGCGCAGCCGCCCGCCGCGCGCGCCCAAGCGGCTGACCCGGCTGCCCGCGTACACGACCTGGCGCACCGAGTCCGAACCCGAGCAGGTCCGTGAGGCCGCCCTCGCCCTGCTGAAGAAGCGCCGCTTCCGCGCCCTCCCCCACAGTCTTGAGGACGTGGGAGGTGCCCCCATCGCCGGTGACGCCGTCGCCGCCGAGAAGGGCTATCTGCGTGAGGTCGGCAACCTCGTCTTCCACATCGCCCTCATCGTGATGCTGATCGCCTTCGCCTGGGGCCAGCTCTTCAAGTCCGAGGGCAACAAGCTCATCGTCGAGGGCAACGGCTTCTCCAACACCCTGATCGGCTACGACGACTTCAAGTCCGGCAACCTCTTCTCCACCGACGACCTGACGCCGTTCAGCTTCACCCTGAACGACTTCGCCGGCACCTACGAGGTCTCCGGCCCCAACAAGGGCACCCCGCGCACCTACCAGGCCTCCCTCACCTACGCCGAGGGCGCCTACGGCAAGGACAAGAAGACCGTCGTCAAGGTCAACCACCCCCTGGAGATCGGCGACTCGAAGGTCTACCTCACGGCCCACGGCTACGCCCCCGTCATCACCGTCCGGGACGGCAAGGGCGACGTCGTCTTCCGCGACGCGGTGCCGCTGCTGCCGCTCGACTCCAACGTCACCTCCTCCGGTGTGGTCAAGGTCCTCGACGGCTACAAGAACGCCAAGGGCGAAACCGAGCAGCTCGGCTTCCAGGCCTTCCTCCTGCCGACCTACACGGTGGGCAACGAGGTGTCCTCCACCTTCCCGGCGCTGCTCAACCCGGTGCTGAACCTGGAGCCCTACCACGGCGACCTGGGCGTCAACTCGGGCATCCCGCAGAGCGTGTACCAGCTCGACAAGTCGCACATGAAGGAGTTCAAGGACTCCAAGGGCGAGCAGATGCGGGAGAACCTGCGGCCCGGGGAGACCATGACGCTCCCGAACGGTGCCGGCTCGGTCACCTACGAGGGCACCAAGGAGTGGGCGAACTTCCAGGTCACCGAGCAGCCCGGCAGCGGCTGGGCGCTGGCCGGCGCCATCGCCGCGATCTTCGGTCTCGCCTCCTCCCTGTTCATCCAGCGCCGACGGGTGTGGGTGCGGGCCACCGCCGGTCCCGACGGCGTGACCGTCGTCGAGATGGCCGGGCTCGGCCGCAGCGAGTCCGCCAAGGTGCCCGAGGAGCTCGGCGACCTCGCCGGGATCCTGTACGAGCAGGCGCCGGGGGTACCCGACCCCGCCCCCGACCCCGACGACGTCCCCGATCCAACCCACCCCGCTGTACCTGCCGAAGGGTCTGAGAAGTGACTCTCGCCGCCGCAACCGATCTCGCCGCCGCGACCAACGAGAATCTCGCGAGCCTCAGCAATACGCTGATCTACTCCGCGATGGCCGTGTACACCCTGGCCTTCTTCGCGTACATCGCCGAATGGCTCCTCGGCAGCCGCAGCAAGGTAGGCCGCACGGCCGCCGCGCTCACCGCGACGAAGGCGAGGACGCAGAAGGCCGGCGCCCCCGCCGTCACCGTGAAGGAGGGCGGCTCCACCGCCGTACTGGAGCGGCCGAAGGTCGTCGTGCGGGCCGCGGCCGGCTCCCGCGATGTGCCGGACGGGCCCGGGGCGCACGGCGGGGACGAGCAGGGCGACCTCTACGGGCGTATCGCCATCTCGCTCACGGTGCTCGCCTTCCTCGTCGAGTTCGGTGGTGTGCTCGCGCGGGCTCTCTCGGTGCAGCGGGCGCCGTGGGGCAACATGTACGAGTTCAACATCACCTTCTCCACCGTCGCCGTCGGTGTGTACCTCACGCTGCTCGCGCTGAAGAAGAACGTACGCTGGCTGGGGCTGTTCCTGATCACCACGGTCCTCCTCGATCTCGGCCTCGCCGTCACTGTCTTGTACACCGCCAGTGACCAGTTGGTTCCCGCCCTCCACTCGTACTGGCTGTACATCCACGTCTCCACGGCGATCCTGTGCGGCGCGGTCTTCTATGTCGGCGCGGTCACCACGCTGCTCTACCTCTTCAAGGACTCGTACGAGAACAAGCTCGCGAGCGGCGGCACCCCCGGCCGCTTCGCGAACTCGGTCCTGGACCGGCTGCCCGCCTCGGCGTCCCTCGACAAGTTCGCCTACCGCGTCAACGCCGCCGTATTCCCGCTGTGGACGTTCACGATCATCGCGGGCGCCATCTGGGCGGGCGACGCCTGGGGCCGCTACTGGGGCTGGGACCCCAAGGAGACCTGGTCGTTCATCACCTGGGTCGCCTTCGCCTGCTACCTGCACGCCCGCGCCACGGCCGGGTGGAAGGGCCGCAAGGCCGCCTACCTGGGCCTGATCGGCTTCGGCTGCTGGCTGTTCAACTACTACGGCGTCAACATCTTCGTCTCCGGCAAGCACTCCTACGCCGACGTCGGCCTGGGGGCGCTCCAGTCCGTCGGGTTCTGAGCGCGACAAGGCAGGTCAGCGGCCGTAAGGGGTGCACATCGCCGCCGGCGGGGTCAGGCTGGAGCTATGACCGGTTCCATCGAACAGGGCACCAGCCGGACCCACGGGAACACGCACATCCTGCACTTCCTGGTGCGGCTTCCTCGGCCCATGGAGAAGGTCTGGCCCGCACTGGCCACCCGGGACGGCCTCGCCGCCTGGTGCACCCCGGCCGACGTCCTGGAACCCCACCTCGGCGGCGCGGTCACCCTGCGTGACCTCGGCAGTGGGCGGATCACCGCGTGGGACGTGGAGCGGGTCGCCGAGTACACGGTGGAGGGCGGCGGCCGGATCCGCTTCCACCTGGAACGGGACGGCGACGAGGGGGCGGCCCTGCGCTTCACCCATGAGTTCCAGGGGGACGTGGAGTCGGAGCAGGGGTGGCGGGCCCGTTTCGAACGGCTCGTCGAGCTGTTCGAACCGGCCCCTTAGTGCGCAGGGCGGGCCGGCCGTCGCCGCGCAGGGCGGCGACGAAGACGACCTGGTCGGCGATGCCCTCGGACCGGTCCCGCAGCACGGCGTCGACGAGCCCCGCCCCGGGCGCGCTCTGCGCGTTGTCGACGAGCACGAGCGGCCGCCCCAGCCGACGCATACGCGGCAGTACGCCCGCGTAGGCCTCCGACAGGTCGGCGAGCAGCGCCCGTACGAGATACTGCTCGGCGTGCTCACGGGAGGTACCGCCGGCCCGGAAGTGGTCGGACAGCAGCATCAGCCCGCGCCGGGGATTGCCGCCCGCGTTCGGATAGTCGCGGTACCAGGTGGAGGCGCGCTGGGTACGCCGGTTCACGAAGCCGTCGGAGATGGACTCCAGGGTCGCCTCGACGGCCGCCGAGGTCAGCGGCCCGCCGCCGGTCACGGCCGCCACCACCTTGGCGGCGACCCGCCCCGCCCACCGCCCCGCGATGCCGGTGATCCACGACCCGCTCTCGTTCAGCAGCAGGATCCGCTCCACCTCACGCCGGATCCGCTCCGAGTCGGCGTTCCCCCACCCACCGGCGGCCACCGCGACGAGCCCCGACATCAGCCGCGGGAACTGGATCCGCCCGGCACCGGTCACCGGCTCGGCGAGCTGCTCGGCGACGACGAGCAGCGCCTGCGACACCGGCGACCATGCCTCGGCGGGCCGCCCGGCAGGGGGCGCCGCGAACTCGGCGTCCTCACAGTCGACCATCGCGACCGGCGTATGCCCCTTGTACCCGTCCCGCAGCTCCCGCAGCACAGCCGTCTTACCGAGCCCGCGCCCGCCGGTGAGTACGAGGAACGGCAGCTCCTGCGGATGCTCGGCCGGCACGGCCCGGTGGTGATGCGGACGCAGACCCACGAGCCGCGGAGCGAGACCGGCCGGATCCGTCTCGAACAACGCCCCACGCCCGTGCAAACGTCTGCCCAACGCTTCTCCCCCTGTCCCCCCAAGCGTCTCCAACGCCAGGGTAAGTAGGGGGAGTTGGTTCGGACTAGGTCGCGTGATGTCCGTTCGGTTACGAAAGTGTCAGTGTGGAGGTGAAGGCTGACCAGGCGGTGCGGGTGACGATCAGGACCGGGCCGTCAGGAGTCTTGCTGTCGCGGACGGGGACGACGTTGGGGAAATCGGGGGCGATCTCGATGCAGTTGCCGCCGTTGTCGTCGCTGTAGCTGCTCTTGATCCAGGTCGCCGCGCGGAGCTCGTGCCTGTCCATGATGCTCGTACCCTTCCATCGCGTCGCTGATCAGAGCGGCGGAATCGCGGGCTGACGGAATGTCCGCCCTGAGCACATCATAGGTCTGGAGATGGCGCCGGTAGAGGGCCGGATCGTTGTTGAAGTGGCCACGGTCCAGGGACTTCGAGTACACCCATCGCTCGTCGGGCAGCTCGATCAACGACATGGAACCTCGTGGGCGGATGAGGCCGAAGAGGCCTGATGGGGCCACTTGGATGCGGATGTTGGGGCGTCGTCCGACGGCCAGCAGATGTTCGCACTGGCCGCGCATGACTTCCGGGCTCCCCACTGCGTTGCGCAGGCAGCTCTCGTCCAGGACAGCGACGTACATCGGGCCGTCGTCGGCCAGGAAGCGCTGCTGTCGACTCAGTCGCGCCGTGACCCGCGAGGCGACCTCGTCGGCATCCGTGCCCCGGCGGCTGAACAGCGCCTGCGCATAATCAGGCGTCTGCAACAGCCCTGGGAAGACGCGCTCTTGATACTCGCGCAGGGCCACCGCCGCCTCATCCATCTCGGCCCTGCGCCGAAACCAGTCCGGATGCTCCACCTGCGGATACCAGTCGATGCGGTCCCACAGCCGCGCCAACACCCCGCCCGTGCCCAGCAGTTCGTCGCACTTCTTGGCGAACGTGTCCTGCGGGACCCGCGTCCCGGCCTCCACCCGCGCCACATGCGACCGGTCGCAGGGGATCTCCTTCGCCAGCCCCTCCTGGGAGAGCAGCGCGGCCTCGCGGAAGTGCTTCAGCACCTCGCCGAACACGGCGGCCGTGGTGACCCCCGAGCCCCCTTCGGCGTTACGTCGGCTCACAGGCTCGCTCTCTCCCTCCGTGACAGTGGACGACTGGCACGCGTCAGGCGTTGATGCGGACCGTTCCCCTGCGCGACGCTCGATACACCCAGAGTTACGGAAGGTGTCGGGAGTTGCACATGCCTGAGCGGATGGAACCGGGAACGCTCGTCTACGACCCGCGGTTGAGCAGGGTCGGCGAGTACCAGGCCCGGCAGGGGCCTTACGTCCTGCTGCGCCCGGTCGGCGGCGGCCGGGAGTGGGAGGCGGACCCGACAAGGATCAGGCCGGCGACGCCGGAGGAGCGGCTGAGCGCGGGGGTGCGGGCGGCCAACGACCGTTCCACCGGCCGCCGTGTCTTCCGCTACGTGCCGTACTCGATCACGCAGGACGCGTCGGCGGAACCGGAGTACGAGGCCCGCTGTGTCTCGGGCGAGGAGTCGGACTGCGGGGCGACGTCGGGGCCGTGCTCGGCGCCGGAGGACGTGGAGGAGTGGCAGCGCAGGCACACGCAGGAGACGCGGCACACGCGGTATCGCCGTAGCTTCGCGGACTACGCGGTGTTGGCTCCCGTCTAGGAGTCAGGGTCGGGGGCGGCGAGGGCATGGGCCACGGCCCAGTCGAAGTCATAGCCGCTCAGCTTGGCGTTTCGGGCGAGCACGGCGGAGACCTGCTTGCTCGCCGCCAGCCGGACGAGGCCGGGCCGCTCGGTCCTGACCAGTTCGAAGAGCTCACGGGATTCCTGAAGCTCGTCGGGGATCCGGTCGTCGATCACCAGGGACCCGATATCCAGTGGGCGAGTGGATCCGCGAGTAGTCAACAGCGCGGCCGTGTTGTCGCATACGGTCCGCTCGTACCCGGTCACCAGAAACTCCACCATACGGGCGGTCGTCTCCTCGGACGCCTCGACAGCGGTACCGGATCGCAGGGCGGTGAGGAGGGTACGCAGCGCCATCCTCGACAGGAGCAGAGCCCGCCAGTTGGCCGACCAGAGGAGGTTCGTCACGTCCTGCTCCCCGGGCGACGGCTCGGCGAACATCCTCGCGTAGAGGCTGCGCCGTGACCCCAGATAGGTCAGCAGCTGGACGTAACGCTTGTCGCTCGGCTCCGCCGCCAGCATGGGCACGTACCAGCTGAGCCGCCGGTGCCGTGCGGTGACCTTCAGTTCCTGGGGCTCCAGTTCGCTGAGCGGCCAGTACGGGAGCTGGAGCAGGAGCAGGGAGAGCTGGGCGGCGCGCACACAGTTGATGAAGGCCGGCTTGTGCTGTACATCCCGGGCTCGTCCTCGTCGGCGAGGCTGCCCCGCACGACCGCCGCGACGTCCTCCAGCAGCGGCGACACGGTCTCGCCGTTCGTCGTGCCCAGGTACGCCACGAGTTCGTCCGCGATGGCCGGGCCGTGCGCGGCGACGTCGATCTCCTCGACGATGCCGAGGTCGATGAGGGCGTTGCGCAGTTCGAGGTCCTCGGCGTCCGGCGGGGTCTCGCAGCGGAGGACGTACAGCTTGTCGTAGAGCAGCAGCGCATCGCAGAGCGCAGAGAGATCGGCGAGGCGCTCGGCGTTCGTCACCGGCACCCGGCGGAGTCGTACCACCAATTGCGCGGCCAGCGCCGGGTCGAATCCGCTGTTCATCATGTAGGTCCCGAAGGCACCACCGCAGGGAACGTTCTGCAGCAGACGGGCGGCGTCGGCGATCATGGTCTGATCCACGAGGACCGCTCCTGACGTCTCCTCAGGAGTCAAGGACACCTCCACTGTTCATCAGGCAAGTGTCCGGGCCGCCGCTCGGGTGTGTCCACCGGAACGGCGATCTCCGCGCAGCCGGTATTCGAGCCGCTCAGCCGACCGTGATCGAGTCCAGCTTCTCCCGCAGATACACGTGCGAGTCGACCGCCTCGTACGCCACCCGCCCCACCGGCGCCGGCACGGACTCCACGAGCGTGCCCGGCGTGCACTCCCCGAAGTAGACCAGGGACATCAGCTCCTCGGCGGGCGCGTCGGCGGGCGGGGGCAGGACGCGATGCCGACCGGACCGCCACCGATCCCCCGTCCAACGGGCCATCAGGTCACCGATGTTGATGGTGAAGGCATTCGGGTCGTAGGGCGCGTCCTCCCAGCCGCCCTCGTCCGTGTAGACCTGCAGTCCACCCTTGCCCGCCTGCCGGTCGAGGATCGTGACCGTGCCGAAGTCGGTGTGTGGGCCGATGCGGAACTGGCCCGGCTGCGGGTCGCCGACGACCTCCGTGCCCGGGTACCAGTTGATGTTGAAGCCGTATGTCGGGTGGCCCATGTGCCGTGCGAAGAAGTCGGGTTCAAGGCCGAGGGCCTCGCCGAGCAGGGAGAGAAGCTCCTTCTCCAGGTCGGCCATCCGCGCCAGGTACTCCTCGCAGAGCGACTGAAGCTCGGGGACCTCCGCCGGCCAGACGTTCGGCGCGTACCACTCCGCGTTGACCACCGGGTCGTCGAAAGGCTCGTGGGTCGCGAAGGTCAGCGACTCCTTGAGGTCCGGCGGGGTCTCCGTACCCTCCGAGTAGCCGTTGGCCTCGGCGCCGGGACCGAGCCATCCACGCCCGCCGACCTTCGCGGTGTACGGCTGCTTCACCCCGACGGGCAGCGCGAAGAAGGCGCGGGCGGCCTCGCGGATGCGGGCGCGCAGGGCCGGGGACACGCCATGGCCGGTGACCAGTAGGAATCCGGCGGTCTGGAGGGCGTCGTCGACGGTACGGGCGATCTGCGCGCGGACCTCCGGGGCGCCGTCCAGCCAGGGCTTCAGATCGATCGTGGGGATACGGGGGCCAGGGGTCCTACACACCGATGTCCTCATTCCACAGGTCCGGGTTCTTCTCGATGAAGTCGCGCATCAGCTCGATGCACTCGGGATCGTCGAGCAGGACGATCTCCACGCCGTGTTCGGCGAGCCAGTCGTGCCCGCCGTGGAACGTGGCCGCCTCGCCGATCACCACCCGCGAGATCCCGAACTGCCGGACCAGTCCGCTGCAGTACCAGCACGGCGAGAGGGTCGTCACCATCGTCGTCCCGCGGTACGTCCGCTGCCGTCCCGCCGCCCGGAACGCCGCCGTCTCCGCGTGCATCGAGGGGTCGCCGTCCTGGACACGCCGGTTGTGGCCGCGGCCGAGGAGGGTGCCGTCGGGGCCGTAGAGCGCGGCGCCGATCGGGATGCCGCCCTCGGCGAGCCCGGCGCGGGCCTCCGCGACGGCGGTGGTGAGCCACGTCCGTGCCTGTTCCTGATCCATGTCTTCACTCTCCAATGGGCGAAACACGAGGGCAACGTGCGGAAAGTACTCTCCCGGCAGCCCGCAGCCGGACGAACTGTCAGCGCCCCTGGAGGTTCCCGTGCCCGGACTCACCGTCGCGGTCGGGCATGCCGTCGCCGCTGGTGGTGGCTGGCTGCGCTGGAGCGACACGCTGCGGGCGGCCCGTATGACACTGGAGCTGGCGCTGACCGTGCCGGCCGCCGAACCCGCCGAACCCGCCGTACCCGAGGGGCCGTTGGTGACGTCCTCGCGTGCCCTCGCCCTGGAGCGGGAGCTGACGCGGGGCGGCGTGGACGCCAACCGGGAGCGGCTCGCCGGGATGGTCCAGCATGCGCTGGGGCCGCTGCTGGAGTGGGAGGCCGCGCATGCCAGCGACCTGGTGCGGATGCTGGAGGTGCATCTGCGGAACGGCTGTTCGCCGACGCGGACGGCGGCCCTGCTGCACATCGGCCGCCAGTCGCTCTACCAGCGGCTGGAGCGGATCGAGTCGTTGCGGGTTGGAGATCGGCGATCCGGATCTGCTGGGGGAGCTGCTGGCGGCGGCCTGTGCGCATCGGGTGGTGCGGGGGTTGAGACCGGCGGTGGATGGTGGGTTGCGGACGGTGGCCTAAGCGGCCTTGGCGAAGTCCGGCGCGGAATCGTGCCCCGTAAGGGGCGCGGGACGCAGCATCACCGCGCCTCCAGCGGAGCGCTCAGCGGAGGGTGACGAGGCTCTGGCCGTTGAACGGCGCGTAGCAGGTCACCGTCTGCGGGGTGCGCAGGATGTCGTCCTCGGCGAACAGCTTCCGCGCCGCCTCGAAGGAGACCTCGCCGCTGATGACGGGGGCGACACGGTCGTAGAACTCGCGCGACGACTCCGGCAGCGGCGACCCGGGCTCGCCCTCGTCCTCTCCCCATACGTCCCACAGCAGCGTCTCGACCTTGTTGAGGGCGGCGAGGTCGAGGCGGATGTCGCCGGCCACGAATCGCTCGCCCCAGAAGGGTCCGTCCTCCGGCCGGTGCAGCCCGAAGGTCGTCTCGTCGGCCCCGCCCGCACGGATCGCCCGCCATGCCTCGCCCGCGACGAGGAAGCGGTCACGCGGGACGTCCATCGGGTCGAAGTCCACCGGCCAGTTGGCGGTGACGGCCGGGTCGGTCAGCTGGGCGTCGGCCAGCAGCCAGCCCTGCTTCTCGTCCCAGTACTCGGTGACCACATGGTCGCCGTGGAAGCCGGTGGTGCCGAAGTAGTCGGCGAAGCCGGACCGCAGCCGGGCCGGGATGCCGGCGTGGCGCAGGAACGAGCAGTGCAGCAGCGTGAAGTCGCGGCAGGTCCCGACGAACCGGTCGCCGGGCTCGCGCCGCACGGACAGCGCGGCGGCGTTCCGCTCGACGACGAGCCGCAGGATGTCGTCGATGTAGCGGGACTCGGCGTCGTTGTGGAGGCGGTCGGCCGGGTGGGTGTGGCCGAAGAGGTCGCCTTCGACGCGGTGGATCAGCAAGTCACGGGCGATACGGGCGAGTTGGGCGGGATCTCGCGGTAAGTCGGCGTAGTGGCGGGCGAGATCGCCCGGGTCGGAGAAGGTGCTCTGGGTGGCGTAGAAGGCGAGGGCCTCCGGGGTCTCAGGCATGACGGTGACGGTGTCGAAATCCACCGCGAAATGTCCATAAGCCCCGTCGGGAAACCTCCGTAACAGGTCGAGTAACCCGTGCCGACCACCGCCACTCCAGCGGCAGTTGGGCCCCGGCAGATGGAAGAACGGTCATGCGCATCCCGACACTGTTCTGACCCGCATGTTCGCATGGGTCCGCACTGTTGTCCTCAGCCCACGGGACGCTGTTGCCGCTCGGTGTACTGCTTGACCACAGTCAGCGGGGCCCGCCGCACGATCCGGCGAAGTGCGAGCCGGACCAGAAGTGGCGACCCCACAGGTACCGGCGCGCGTGCGTGTCGTACTCCTTGCGCAGCGGTCCGGCGTCTCGCCGTCACCTTCAAGATCCACCGGGTGACGAACGGCATCGAGGCGTCGCTGGTACTGCTGGCCGCGGCCATCGCGGACGCGGTGACCGGCGGCATCGAGCCGACCCGCTGGGCGCTGGGCGCGCTGGCGGTCATCACGTGGGTGATGGTCCCGGCCCACCTGCTGTCGATCCTGTCGTCGTCGCGACTGCGCTGAGGTAACCGTCCAGACGGCCCGCCCCGGCCAGCATCGTCCGGGTGCGGGCCGTCAGCGTCTCGCCGCGCGCCCTGATCACCGTACGCAACGCCTCACTGCTGCCCTCCCGGCGCAGCCCCTCCAGGACCGGCCGGATCTGGTCGAAGAGATAGTGGCCGCGGCGCAGGGTGTGGATCAGCCGGGCGTCGCGGACGTCGGCCGGGCGGTAGACGCGGTAGTCCGTACCGCGCTCCCGCCCCGGCGTGAGTAGCCCGGTCGCCTCCCACACCCGCAGCGCGGACCTGCGTACGCCGAGCAGCGCGGCCACCTCACCGATGCGCAGGCCCGAGCGGGGGAGCGCCTCGGGCTCCTCGCGGGCCAGGGTCTCGAGGGCCTCGCCGGCCGCCCGGAGCGCCGTCCGCTCCTCGTGCAGCGCGGCGTGCGCGGCGTCCACGAGGGCGAGCGCGGCCGGCGCGTCACCGGTGTGCACGGCCCGCATGACCTGGGCCGCCGTCGCCGGCCCGTACCCCTCCAACAGCGCCCGGTAGGTCAGCAGCGCCCGGCGGTGCACGTCCCCGAAGGTCCGGTAGCCGGACGCGGTCCGCGCGGCCGGGGGCAGAACGCCGGCCTCCTCGTAGTTGCGGATCTGCTGCGCCGAGACACCGGCGAGCCGGGCCAGGTCGACGGGCCGGAGCCGCTCGTGGCTGTTCATCGATTTGAAGGTTACGCCCAGCCGTACAGCGCAGACGCGGCAAAAGTCTCAACGGCGCACTTCAATGAAAAACTTGAAGGCATGGACGACGACTGCATACACGTCAACGGCGCCCGTCTGCACAACCTTCAGAACGTCACTCTCACCATCCCGAAGAAGAAGCTGGTCGTCATGACCGGCCTGTCCGGCTCCGGCAAGTCCACCCTCGCCCTCGACACACTCCACCGGGAGAGCCACCGCCAGTACATGGAGTCGTGGGGCGTGCCCACGGCCCGCCACAGCCGCCCCTCGGTCGACTCGATCACCGGCCTGTCGCCGTCGATCAGCGTCGACCAGCACCCCACGGGCCACAGTCCGCGCTCCACGGTCGGCACGGTGACCGACGTGTACACGTACCTGCGGCTGCTGTGGTCGCGGATCGGGGTACGGGTCTGCGCTGGCTGCGGGGAGCGCGTACCGCCCGCCCACACGTACGGGGACGACGGGTATGACGAGAACGACGTGGAGGCGGGGTCCGTCCCCTGCCCGCACTGTGGCGCCCCCGTGCCCGAACTGGTGATGGGTTCCTTCTCCTTCAACAAGCCCGCCGGCGCCTGCCCGGCCTGCACCGGACTCGGCGAGGTGATCCGGCCGGACGTGCGGCGGCTGGTCGACGGCCGGCGCGGGGTGGCGGACGGCGCCGTACTCGGCTGGCCTGCGAAGCTCACCGAGCACAATGTGCCGGTGCTGCGGCGGGCGGCGGCGCACTACGGCTTCACCTTCGAGGCGGACACGCCGGTGGACCAACTGACCGACCAGCAGCGGGACCTGCTGTTCCACGGCGTCGAGAGCGAAAAGTTCCGGCGTCACTTCCCCGGCGTGCGGCCGCCCGCGACGGTCACCGCGGGCCGGTTCGAGGGGGTGGCGACGGCGCTGATGCGGCGCTATGCCGAGCGCATCCAGGACGCCGAGTACCGGGAGAGGACCGAGAAGCAGGGGCTGGTGAAGCAAGCCTGCGGGGAGTGCGGGGGCGCCCGGCTGCGCGCGGAGAGCAGGGCGGTCACCGTGCACGGCCTGTCGATCGTGGAGGCGGCACGCCTGCCCCTCGACGAACTGGCGCAGTGGCTGGGCCAGTTGCGGGAGAAGGTCTCGCCCGACGAGTGGCTGTTCGTCGAGCCGGTCGTCGCCGACCTCGACGAACGGGTACGGCGACTCGTCGACGTCGGGGTCGGCTATCTGACCCTGGAGCAGCCGACGCCGAGCCTCTCCGCGGGCGAGTCGCAGCGGCTGCGGCTGGCGGCCCTGCTCGGCTCAGGGCTCACCGGCATGCTCTACGTCCTCGACGAACCGACCATCGGGCTGCACCCCGCGGACACCGCCCGCCTGATCGACGTCATGCACCGGCTGCGGGACCTGGGCAACACGGTGCTGGTCATCGAGCACGACCTGGACGTCCTGCGGGCGGCGGACCATGTGGTGGACGTCGGCCCCGGGGCGGGCCGCGACGGAGGCCGGATCGTGGCGCAGGGGACGCCGGAGGAAGTGGCGGCGACGGAGGGCGACTCGGTGACCGGGGCGTATCTGTCCGGTCGGCTGCCCGCGCCGCTGTCGATGGGCCGGGGGAGCGGCGAGCGCGCCCTGCTGATCCGAGGCGCCCGCGCCCACAACCTCAAGGACCTGACCGTACGGATACCGCTGGACCGCCTGGTGACGTTCACTGGCCCGTCGGGCTCTGGCAAGTCGACGCTGCTGCTGGAGGTGCTGGACCGGGCCGCCCGGCGCCGCTTCCGGGGCGCGGGCGATCCGCCGGGCGAGCACGACGGCATCGACGGCTGGCAGCACCTGGACAAGGTCGTCACCATCGACCAGGAGCCGGTCAGCCGCCTCCCGCGCTCGAACGCGGCGACCTACTCGGAGGCGTTCACACCGATCCGGGAGGCCTTCGCGGCGAGGTCGGGCGGACGGCTGTCGCCCGGCGCGTTCTCCTTCAACGTCCCAGGCGGCCGCTGCGAACGCTGCGAGGGCGCCGGGGTGTTGTCGGTCCACATGCACTTCCTGCCGCCGGTGGACGTGACCTGCCCGGCCTGCCGGGGCCGCCGCTTCGGCCCCGAGGTGCTGGCGGTCCGCTACGAGGGCCACGACATCGCCGAGGTGCTGGCGGCGACGGTGGCGGAGGCGCTGACGGTGTTCCAGGATCTCCCGCCGGTGGCGACGAGGCTCGGACGGCTGGCGGACGTGGGCCTCGGCTACCTACCGCTGGGCCAGCCGGCCACCACCCTCTCCGGCGGCGAGGCCCAACGCCTCAAACTCGCCAAGGAGTTGGGGCGCAGAGCATCCGGCCGCACTCTCTACCTCCTCGACGAACCGACGACCGGCCTGCACGCCGCCGACACCGCCCGCCTCCTCGACGTACTCCAGCGCCTCGTCGACACCGGCCACTCCGTCATCACCATCGAGCACAACCTCGACGTCATCCGCGCCTCCGACTGGCTGATCGACCTGGGCCCCGAGGGCGGCACGGCCGGGGGCACGCTGGTGGCCGAAGGGACACCGCAGGAGGTGGCGGCGGTTGGCGCGTCACGGACGGGCGGATTCCTCCGACGTGAGGGCGGGCCGGGCACCGGATAAAAGCAGGGGCCCGGGGCGTGGGGCGGGGCTAGGCTCCTCGCGTGGTGACGTGCCGCGCGAGGAGAGGAGCAGCCCCGTGTCCCGGCCCTTGCTCTACCTCGACGTCGACGGACCGCTGAACCCGTACGCCGCCAAGCCCACGCGGCGCCCCGCCGGCTACTCGACCCACCGTATGAAGCCGGACGGCTGGATCGCCCAGCACCACGGCACGCCCCGGGCCTTCGTGAAGCCGCTCCGGGTCTGGCTCAACGCCGGGCACGGGAGGCGGCTCCTGGAGCTGGGCGAGCGGTACGACCTGGTGTGGGCCACCACCTGGGGCACGGACGCCAACGCCTTCATCGCGCCGGTCGTTGGGCTGCCGGAGCTGCCCGTGGTGGAATGGCCCACGATGCACGACGCGGGACCGGCCGGCACGTTCTGGAAGACCCGCCACCTGGTGGCGCACGCCGCCGGCCGACCGTTCGCCTGGGTCGACGACGACCTCGGCGACGCCGACCGGGCCCTCGTGGCGGCGCGTCACGAGGGCCCCGCCCTCCTCCACCATGTGGACCCCCGGCTCGGCCTGCGCGACGACGACTTCGCAGCCCTCGAGACGTTCGCCCGCGCCCTGCCGTCCTCGGCGGCCTGACGGTTCGCCTGGGGGCGTGCTCACTCCGCGGCGAGCGTCGCCCCTGAGGGCGCGACCCCGACCGCCGGCGTCGGGAATGGGTTCGGAGCCCGCCGGCTCGACGGCGATGACCTTGTCACCGTAGGCGGGGGCGACGGGGTCGGCGGAACCGGGGGAGCAGTCGTCATGCGAGCCAAGTGTCCGGTCAGGACCGGCCCCGACCCAGGGGCGCATTGTCCGCTTCGGGAGGCAGGCCGGCGTACAACCTGTAGGCATCGCCGGCGGACGACAGGGCGCGAAGGGGACCTTGCGTCACGTCTCGCGCGTCAGGTCTCGTCCCGCTTGTTCTCGCCCTGCTTCCCGTCCTCGTCGTCGAGGGACTTCAGGAAGTCGGGGTTGTCGTCGGGGGCGACCCACCGTCGGCTGCGGTTGTCCCGGACGCCGGACCAACCCTCGGCGGCGGGGCTGCGCTTCTTGCCCGCGATGATCCAGGAGATCGAACCGACCAGCGGGAACACCAGGACGAGGATCGCCCACAGTGGCTTCGGCATGTGACGGACGTCCTTCTCGTCCGTGCTGATGCAGTCGATGAACGCGTAGACGCTCAGTGCCAGCGGCACGAGGAACATCAGCACCCGGAGCATGTAATCGGACCCCCTCGGAGTTGCCCGCCCGGGGCCCGCGACCCCGGTGACGCCTCCAGCGTAGTGCGTGCCCGATACTGGAACGCATGGCTTACGACGATCTTCGTTCCCTGCTCAGGGCACTGGAACGCGAAGGCGACCTCAAGCGCGTCAAGGCCGAGGTCGATCCGTATCTGGAGGTCGGGGAGATCGTCGACCGGGTCCAGAAGTCCGGCGGCCCCGCGCTCCTCTTCGAGAACGTGAAGGGGGCGTCCATGCCCCTCGCGATGAACGTCTTCGGCACCGACCGGCGGCTGCTGAAGGCGCTGGGCCTGAAGTCGTACGAGGAGATCAGCGAGAAGATCGGCGGGCTGCTGAAGCCCGAACTGCCGCACGGCTTCGTCGGTGTCCGCGAGGCATTCGGGAAGCTCGGCGCGATGACGCACGTACCGCCGAAGAAGGTGAAGTCCGACAACGCGCCCGTGCAGGAGGTCGTGCTCCAGGGTGAGGAAGTGGACCTCGACCGGCTCCCGGCCCTCTTCACCTGGCCCAAGGACGGCGGCTCCTTCTTCAACCTGGGGCTCACCCACACCAAGGACCCGGAGAGCGGCGTCCGCAATCTCGGCCTGTACCGCCTCCAGCGCCACGACAAGCGCACGATCGGCATGCACTGGCAGATCCACAAGGACAGCCGCAACCACTACCAGGTGGCGGCGAGGCGGGGAGAGCGGCTGCCGGTCGCCATCGCCTTCGGCTGCCCGCCCGCCGTGTCCTACGCGTCCACCGCCCCGCTGCCCGGCGACATCGACGAGTACCTCTTCGCCGGGTTCATCGCGGGCAAGCGGATCGAGATGGTCGACTGCAAGACGGTGCCGTTGCAGGTGCCGGCGCAGGCGGAGGTCGTCCTCGAGGGCTGGCTGGAGCCCGGCGAGATGCTGCCGGAGGGGCCCTTCGGCGACCACACCGGTTTCTACACCCCGCAGGAGCCGTTCCCGGCCCTGACGATCGACTGCGTGACCATGCGCCGCCGACCCCTGCTGCAGTCGATCGTGGTAGGCCGGCCCCCGACGGAGGACGGACCCCTCGGCCGTGCGACGGAGCGGTTCTTCCTCCCGCTGCTGAAGATCATCATTCCGGACATCGTGGACTACCACCTGCCGGAAGCGGGCGGCTTCCACAACTGCGCGATCGTCTCGATCGACAAGAAGTACCCCAAGCACGCGCAGAAGACGATGCACGCGGTCTGGGGTGCGCACATGATGTCCCTGACCAAGCTGATCGTGGTCGTCGACTCCGACTGCGACGTGCACGATCTGCACGAGGTCGCGTGGCGCGCGCTCGGCAACACGGACTACGCGCGCGACCTCACGGTCGTGGAAGGACCGGTCGACCATCTCGACCACGCCTCCTACCAGCAGTTCTGGGGCGGCAAGGCGGGGATCGACGCGACGCGGAAGTGGCCCGAGGAGGGCTACACGCGCGACGGCGGCTGGCCCGACATGGTGGAGTCCGATCCGGAGACGGCGGCGAAAGTCAGCAGCCGCTGGAAGGAGTACGGGCTGTGAGCAGCGCCTCCGCCGCGATCCCCCAACCGGGGCGCACCAAGGCATTCCTGCGCCTCGTCATGATCGAGCACTCGGTGTTCGCGCTGCCCTTCGCCTACATCGCGGCTCTCACCGCGATGTTCCAGCTGGACCGGAACATGCACTGGGGCCGGCTCCTCCTGGTCACCATCTGCATGGTGGGCCTGCGGACGTTCGCGATGGCGGTCAACCGGATCATCGACCGTGAGATCGACGCCCGTAACCCCCGGACGGCGCACCGCGAGCTGGTGACCGGCGCGATGTCGGTGCGGCACGCCTGGACGGGCGCGCTGATCGCCCTGGTGGTCTTCCTCGGCTCGGCGGCCCTGCTCAACCCGCTGTGCCTGGCCCTGGCCCCCATCGCGGTGATCCCGATGGTGGTCTACCCCTACGGCAAACGCTTCACGAACTTCCCCCAGGCCATCCTGGGCCT
The DNA here is from genome assembly GCF_001514305.1 of Streptomyces dysideae. Taxonomy (GTDB): domain Bacteria; phylum Actinomycetota; class Actinomycetes; order Streptomycetales; family Streptomycetaceae; genus Streptomyces; species Streptomyces dysideae. Next base: position 262,923 of record NZ_KQ949079.1, on the reverse strand, counting down.
CGCCCAGGCGATGGGTCCGGTCGGCGGCTGGCTCGCGATCACCGGTTCCTGGTCCTGGGACGCGGTCGTCCTCGGCCTCGCGGTCGGCATCTGGATCGGCGGCTTCGACCTGATCTACGCCTGCCAGGACGTCGAGACGGACCGCGAGATCGGCGTCATGTCGGTCCCGGCCCGCTTCGGCATCCCGGCGGCGATCTGGGCGGCCCGGGTCTGCCACGCCGTGACGACGGGGCTGTTCGTCTGGTACGCGGTGACGACGGACGCGGGCACCTTCTTCTGGTTCGGCCTGCTGATCGTCGCGGCGGCGTTCGTGTACGAGCACTCGATCGTGCGCCCGCATGACCTGTCCCGGGTGAACCGGGCGTTCTTCTCGGTCAACGGATTCATCGGCATTGCCCTGTTCGTGTGCGCGCTGCTGGATCTGCTGGTGCGCGGGCTCACCGTATAGGCGTCGGAGCCGTGGTCCGGCGGCGGAACCAGAACGCCGCCGCCACGCCCGCGAGCAGGCCGATCAGATGGCCCTGCCAGCTGACACCGGTCTGCGTGGGCGCGAGGCCCGCCAGGATCGAACCGCCCCAGACCGCGCCGACCAGCAGGCCGACCACGACGCCGAGTGGCCGGCGCTCGACGAAGCCGCTGACCAGCAGGAAGCCGAAGAGGCCGAAGACCACCCCGGAGGCGCCCGCCGTGTTGCTGTGCGCCGGGGCTATGAGCCACACGCCCAGGCCGTCCGCCACGATGATCAGCGCGCACACCGCGGCGAACCGGCGCAGGCCGCCGAGAGCCGCGAGGAAGCCCATGACCAGCAGCGGGACGCTGTTGGCGGCCACATGGGCGAAGCCGAAGTGGATGAAGGCGGCGGGGACGACATCGACCAGCTCGGAGGAAGTGCGCGGGGTGATGCCGCGCCCGTCCAGCGCGTGGCCGCTGATCACGTCCACCACTTCCAGCAGCCACAGCAGCGCGACCCAGCCCACGATCAGCTTGGCCGCGGCCTGCACCCGATGGCGGCCCGACCACTCCAGCTCGGTATCCGACATGGCAACCCCCATTGCTCACTCGTCCCCTCCGGGGAACGCTCCGGACCCCTTGGCCGGTTCCCACCCTGCGACGCCGGATAGGCTCGGGGGTGTGAACCCAGTCAAGCCAGGGGAGACGCGGCGTACGCCTTGGATCGTAGGGGTGTCCGGCGCCTCCGGCACCCCGTATGCCGCGTCCGTGCTGCGCGCACTCCTCGATGCCGGCGAGAGCGTCGACCTGGTCGTCAGCCGGGCGTCCCGACTCACGCTGATGGACGAGACGGGGATCTCCTTCCGGGACGCCCACTGGCAGGACGACCTGCGGGAATGGCTGTCCCGGGGGGCCGACGGCAAGCCCGGGACCTTCGAGGTGGACATCGCGCCCGTGCGGTACTGGAACGCCGGTGACCTCGCCGCGGGGCCGTCCTCGGGGTCGTACCGCAGCAAGGGCATGCTCATCGTCCCCGCCTCCACCGCCTGTGTCGCGGGCGTCGCGCTCGGTCTGTCGAAGGACCTGTTGCAGCGGGCGGCGAGCGTGACCCTGAAGGAGGGGCGCACGCTCGTCGTGGCCGTGCGAGAGAGTCCCCTCAACGGGCAGACACTCCGGCATCTCGTGACGCTGGACGACGCGGGCGCGTCCGTCGTGCCCGCCTCGCCCGCCTTCTACGCGGGCGCGACCCACATCCAGGACCTCGTCGACTTCGTCGCCGGACGGGTCCTCGACGCGGCGGGTGTCGAGCACCGGCTCTACCGCCGCTGGAAGGGCGACATCGGCGGGGCACGGGCCACTTGACGGTGCCTGGGCCTCACCTCCGTACGTCAGCAAGAACCAGTCTCAGACCTCTTCATCGGAAGGCTTCGATCGCATGGACGCGGTGGACAGGCAGCTCATTCAGGCCCTGAGGGAGAACGGCCGGGCCTCGTACGCGGAGCTGGGGCGCCTCGTCGGTCTGTCGGGACCCAGCGTCACCGACCGCATCAACCGGCTGGAGGCGGCCGGCGTCATCACCGGCTACCGCGCCACCGTCGATGCCGCCTCGCTCGGCCTCGGCGTCACCGCGCTGATCGGCATCTCGCTCTCGGACGCCGCCGACCACGAGGACGTGGCCGCCCGGATGAAGGACCTCGGCGAGATCGAGGACTGCTGGTTCATCGCCGGCGACGACTCGTACATGCTCAAGGTGCGGGCCAACGACGTGGACGGGCTGGAGAAGATCATCCGGCGGCTCAGCGGGACCAAGGGCGTCTCCCGGACCCGTACCACCATCGTGCTCTCCACCAAGTGGGAGAACCGTGTCGGAGAGCTCCCCGAAGAGGTCTAGAAGAGGCATAGGCGTACCGTTGACGAATCTGTCGTAGGGAGAGGTAACAGCATGGATGTCGGGCTCAAGCGCGAGCTGGAGGACAAGGTCCGGGCCGGTGAGCGGCTGACCCGCGAGGACGGCATCGCGCTGTACGAGTCGGACGACCTGGCCTGGCTGGGCGGCCTCGCGCACGAGGTGCGGACGCGGAAGAACGGCGACGTCGTCCACTTCAACGTCAACCGCCACCTCAACATGACCAACGTCTGTACGGCCTCCTGCGCGTACTGCTCCTTCCAGCGCAAGCCGGGAGAGAAGGACGCGTACACGATGCGCATCGAGGAGGCCGTCAAGCTCGCCAAGGCGATGGAGGGCGAGAACCTCACCGAGCTGCACATCGTCAACGGCCTGCACCCGAACCTGCCGTGGCGCTACTACCCGCGTTCGCTGCGCGAGCTGAAGGCGGCTCTCCCGAACGTCTCCCTGAAGGCCTTCACGGCGACGGAGATCCACCATTTCGAGACGATCAGCGGGCTGTCCGCCGCCGAGATCCTCGACGAGCTCATCGACGCCGGTCTGGAGTCCCTCACCGGCGGCGGCGCCGAGATCTTCGACTGGGAGGTCCGGCAGCACATCGTCGACCACCGCACCCACTGGGAGGACTGGTCGCGGATCCACCGGCTCGCGCACGAGAAGGGTCTGAAGACCCCGTGCACGATGCTGTACGGCCACATCGAGGAGCCCCGGCACCGGGTCGACCACGTACTGCGGCTGCGTGAGCTGCAGGACGAGACGAACGGCTTCCAGGTCTTCATCCCGCTGCGCTACCAGCACGACTTCGTGGACGTGCAGGACGGCAAGGTACGCAACCGCCTCCAGGCGCGTACGCAGATGGCCACCGGCGCGGAGGCCCTGAAGACCTTCGCCGTCTCCCGGCTGCTCTTCGACAACGTCCCGCACGTCAAGGTCTTCTGGGTCATGCACGGCGTCCAGACCGCGCAGCTCGCTCTGCAGCACGGCGCCGACGACATGGACGGCTCGGTCGTCGAGTACAAGATCACGCACGACGCCGACAACTACGGCACCCCGAACAAGCTGACCCGCGAGGACCTGCTGGACCTGATCCGGGACGCGGGGTTCCGGCCGGTGGAGCGGAACACGCGGTACGAGATCATCCGCGAGTACGACGGGCCCGACCCGGCACGCCGGGAGTCGCCGCAGCCGATGAGGGTGTGAGTTTTCAGCCGACGGGGAGTGGTCCGGCCCAGGGGCGCGGGGCTGTATCGATATGCGGCTCCGCCGCGTGGGCGCGACCAGCCACCACACACCCGCGGACGACATGAGGTCCGAGCCCCTACGGCGGGTACTCGGACCCCATGTCTCCCGAGGACGCCTACACAGCCGAACCCTTCGTCCCGGACCGCGGCGGCCTCCCCGCTCTGCGCCGGGCCGCCGCCGACTGCCGTGGCTGCCCCCTGCACCGAGACGCGACCCAAACCGTGTTCGGCGCCGGGACGGCGGACGCCCGGGTGATGCTGGTCGGTGAGCAGCCCGGGGACCAGGAGGACCGGCAGGGCAAGCCCTTCGTCGGGCCCGCGGGGAAGCTGCTCGACCGGGCGCTGGAAGAGGCCGGCATCGATCCCGGCGAGGCGTATGTCACCAACGCCGTCAAGCACTTCAAGTTCACGCAGGCGGAGCCCCGTAAGCGCCGGATCCACAAGGCGCCGACCCTGCGCGAGATGACCGCCTGCGGGCCGTGGCTCGCCGCCGAGCTGGCCGTCGTGGAGCCCGAGCTGATCGTGGTGCTGGGGGCGAGTGCCGGGAAGGCGCTGCTCGGGTCGTCGTTCCGGGTGACGCAGGTGCGCGGGACGGTGCTGGAGGAGGAGATCCACGGGCGGCGGGAGCGGCTCGTGCCGACGGTGCATCCGTCGTCCGTGCTGCGCGCCGACGACCGGGAGACCGCGTACCGGGGGCTGCTCTCCGACCTGAGGGTGGCGGCGCGCGCATTGCCGTAAGGGGTAATGGGTAATGGCTACGATTGTCTGGTGTCCCTTACGTTCACTCTCGGCCCCTCCGTCACTCCCGACCTCCACGACGGGATCCTCGACCTGTGGACCGACGTCACCAACACCGGCGGAGCCGTGGGCTTCGTGGCACCGGTGACGCGGGAGGCGATACGCCCCGAGCCGGTGAAGCACCTCGCGGCGATGGCCGACGGGCGGATGCGGCTGCTCACCGGGCGCGACGCGGCAGGTCAGCTCGCCGCGACCGCGTTCTTCGGCTTCAACACGCACCGCCTGAAGACGTACTGGGTCTGGCTCTACACGGTGATGGTGCACCCCCGGCACCAGGGCAGGGGCTACGGCCGGGACCTGATGGCGGCCGCCACGGACGCGGCCCGCACCTTCGGGGGCGTCGAGGCGATACGGCTCACCTGCCGCGGCGGGCTCGGCCTGGAGCGGTTCTACGCCTCCTGCGGCTACAAGGAGGTCGGCCGCGTACCCGGCGCGATCCGGGTGGCGCCGGACGACGACCGGGACGACGTCTTCATGCTGCTGCCCCTCTCCTGACTCCGCCCGAGTGCCCACACCCCCCTGCAAGATCCGGCCCCGACCGTGCTTCACTGGACGGTGCCCTTTGGCAATGTTCGGACTGTTCGGAACGGAAGAGTGGATTGAGATGCTCCGCTACACGCTGATGCGCCTCGGAATCTTCGTGGGCTGCGCCGTGGTCGTCTGGGGCCTCGTCTACTCGGGCCTCGCCCCGCGCGGACTGGGCGCCTCCAACGGCATGTGGATCATCCTGCTCGCCTTGCTCCTCTCGGCGCCGATCAGCTTCGTGGCGCTGCGCAAGGAGCGGGACCGGGCGTCCGTCAAGATCGCGCCCAAGGTCGAGCGCATGCGGGCCAACCTGACGACCAACCTGGACGCCAACCGCAGCCAGGAGGACGTGGCCGACGACGCGGCGCGGGCGCAGGGGCAGACTTCCTAGCGCCGGTTGGCCGGGATGCCGCGCGTCCTGGCGGGGTAGCCCGTGGCGGGGCCCATCTAGGCTTGCCCCCATGGATGCCGTGAAGACCAAGCGGATGCCGCGCGCCGTCCGTGAGCAGCAGATGCTGGACGCCGCCGTGCGGACCTTCGGGCAGCGTGGGTACATGGCCGCGTCCATGGACGAGATCGCCGAACTCGCCGGCGTCTCCAAGCCGTTGGTGTATCTGTACCTGAACTCCAAGGAGGACCTCTTCACGGCCTGCATCCGCCGTGAGGCGGCCGCGCTCACCGAGGCGGTGCGGGCCGGTGTCATCCCCGGTCGGCCCGCCGACCGCCAACTCTGGGAAGGGCTGCGGGCGTTCTTCACGCACACCTCGCGGCATCCGGACGGCTGGGCGGTTCTGCATCTCCAGGCCCGTACCCACGGCGAGCCGTTCGCCGCGGAGGTGGCGGCGATGCGCGCGGAGATCGTCGCATTCGTGACGGAGCTGATCCTCGCCGCGGCCCGCGAGGCACACCGCGATCCCGACCTGCCCGAGCGTGAGGTGGCCGGTCTCGCCGAGGCCCTGGTGGGCGCCGCCGAGTCCCTCGCCGCCTGGGCCAACGCCACTCCCGGCGTCACCGCCAGACAGGCGGCGGCGACCCTCATGAACTTCGCCTGGGCCGGCCTCGGCAACATGATGGACGGCCGCCCGTGGTCACCACCGGACGCCGCTCACGAGGTCAGCGGGTAGACCTCCCCGGTCACATGGACGCGCTCCTTGGCGCCCCGCAGCTCGAACCGGCCGCCGTCGTCCGCCGCGTACGTCACCGTCCCCGGCAGCAGCACCGGCGCCCTGAACTCGGCCCGCACACGCGCGGCCTGTGGCGTGCCGTGCGCGGCGAGGCACCGGGCCACCGTCCACATGCCGTGCGCAATGGCGCGCGGGAAGCCGAAGAGGCGGGCGGTGACGGGGTGGAGGTGGATGGGGTTGCGGTCACCGGAGGCGGCGCCGTAGCGCCGTCCGACGTCCCCGGCCAGCCGCCACTCGGCCACGGCGGGCAGGGGCTCGCGCCGCTCCACGGGCTTGTCGGCGATACGCCCGCCCGTCCGATGCCGCGCCAGATACGTACTCCGCGACTCCCAGACCACGCCCCCGTCCCCGTCCCCCGCCCGCACCTCGGTGACCACGGTCGCCTCGGTCCCACGCCGATGCGGCGCCAACTGCTCGACGTACGCGGTGAGTTCGTACTCCCCGGTCGCCGTCATCGTCGTCCGCCGGGTGATCCCGATCGACGTGTGCACGAGCCCGAGCAGCGGCAGCGGAAAGTCCCGGCCGCTCATCAGCCGCATGGCCAGCGGAAACCCGAGGACGTGCGGATAGGTCAGGGGCAGCGCGTCGTCGCCGGTCGCGAAGCCGCACACCCGCTCGTACGCCGCCAGCCGCGCGAGGTCGACGCGTACGCCGGGCAGCACCAGCCGGGTCCGCGGGAAACCGGCGTCGGGGCGGGGGCGTTTGAAGGGGGAGAGCAGGGTGCCGCGGGCGAGGAGCGGCGTCAGGGCAGGGGCCTGGGGCAGGACGACGGACGTCACTATGCCCCCAGCAGACTCTGGCCGCACACCCGTACGACCTGCCCGTTGACCGCACCGGACGCCGGATGGGCCAGCCAGGCGGTCGTCTCGGCGACGTCGACGGGCAGCCCGCCCTGGGCGAGGGAGTTCATACGGCGGCCGGCCTCGCGGATGAAGAGCGGGATCGCGGCGGTCATCTTGGTCTCGATGAACCCGGGCGCCACCGCGTTGACGGTCACCCCGTGCTCGGCGAGCGCACGCGGCGCCAGCGACCGCACCAGCCCGACGATCCCCGCTTTACCCGCCCCGTAGTTGGTCTGCCCGGCGTTCCCCGCGAGCCCCGCGATGGAGGCCGTGGCGACGATCCGCCCGCCCCGCTTGAGCGTCCCGCTCGCCAACAGCGCGTCCGTCGTCCGCAGCACACTCGACAGATTGACGTCGAGCACCGAACTCCACCGCTCCGCAGGCATGTTGACCAGCCGCCGGTCCCGTGTGATCCCCGCGTTGTGGATGAGGACGTCAAGACCGTCGGGCAGCGCGGCCGCGATCTGCCCGCCCGCGTCGGCGGCGGTGATGTCGAGGGCGAGTGCGGTGCCGCCGAGCCGCTCGGCGACCTGCCGCGCCTCCTCCTCGGCCTGCGGCACATCGAGTACGACGACCCGCGCCCCGTCTCTGGCCAGCGTCTCGGCGACGGCCGCACCGATGCCGCGTGCGGCGCCGGTGACGAGGGCGGTACGGCCGGTAAGGGGGTGGCCGTCGGGAGCGGTGACGCCGGCGGAGTCCCCGGTGGCCTCGATCACCTGGCCGCTGACATACGCCGACCTGGGGGAGAGGAGGAAGCGCAGGGTCGACTCGGCGGCGTGCGCGTCGGTGAGCCGGACGAGGTTCACGGTCCGTCCCCGGCCGATCTCCTTCCCCAGTGACCGAGTGAACCCCTCCAACGCCTGCTGGACGGCGGCCTGGTGATGGTCGGCGGCGTCGAGGGGCGTGCCCAGGACGACGACCCGCCCGCTCTCGGCGACCGACCGCACGACGGGGTGGAGGGCCGTGTGCACCTCGGCCAGCCCGTCGACGTCCCGCACACCCGTGGCGTCGAGGACGACGGCGGCGGGCCGGTCGGCCGTGCCGGTCAGGGCGAGCCCCGTACTCGCGAGGTCGAGGTCGGACTTGCCCGCCGTGAGGTGGAGGAGGGGGCCGTCGAGCGTGGGCCGCTCGGGCGACCAGCGTTTCAGGGCGGCGGGCTGGGGCAACCCGAGGCGGCGGGTGAGGAAGCGGCCGGGCGTGGTGCCGGTGAAGGTCAGGTAGCGATCGGCCATGGCCATCTCCCCGCTCGGTGCAATGCTTACTCTGGAGTAAGGTTACCGGAGGTAAGCCTACGTCACGCATGAGGAGCCGGTCGAGATGAGCCCTCTGAAACCCCCCACGGCCCGGCGCGGCGCGATCATCGGCGGCGCCCGCATCCCCTTCGCCCGCTCCGACCGGTGGACCGCGCCCGCCTGAACGTGGCAGGCTCCTCCCTCGCCACCGGCCACCCCTTCGCGGCGACGGGCGCGAGGATCGTGGCGACGCTGGCGAAGGCCCTTGCCGAGAAGGGCGATTCGGGACGCGGGCTGATCTCCGTCTGCGCAGCCGGCGGGCAGGGGGTGACGGCCATACTGGAGCGTACGTGAATCTTCCTCACGTAACCTCCAAGGTTGCACATCCCCGGCTCCGGACCCTCCCCGAAGCAGCACAATCTCCACACGCGGGCGCCGTACGATCCCGTAGCTAACCGGCGGTAACCCAATTCCTCGGTCGCCGCCGGTGAACGCCTCGGTGCGCGAGGCACGTACCTCATGCAGCAAGCAGTTTCTTCGCTGCACGCCCGCCGCAGGAGCCGCCCGTGTCCACCCCGCTTCCCTCGTTCGCCGCCTCGGCCGCCTTCAACGATCTGCCCGGCCCCTTCCTGGTGGAGCCCGAGACCCGACGGCTGGACGGCGTCGTACGGGAGGCGTACGTACCCCCGTTCGCCCCGCCGGTCACCCACGGCTCCCTCGCCGAGCTGCCCTTCGACAACGCGAGCGCGGCTCCGAACGCGGTCGTCCTCAGCCGCAAGGGCCCGGACGGGCACTGGTCGGACATGACGGCCGTCCAGTTCGCCGACGAGGTGCTGGCGGTGGCGAAGGGGCTGGTCGCCGAGGGGCTGATGCCGGGCGACCGGATAGCGGTCATGGCGCGCACGACGTACGAATGGACCCTTCTCGACTTCGGAGCCTGGGCGGCGGGCCTGGTGACGGTCCCGATCTACCCCACCTCCTCCGTCTTCCAGACCCGCTGGATCCTCCAGGATTCGGGCGCGGTGGCCCTGGTCACCGAGTTCTCCGGCCAGGCCGCCACCCTCGGCCCCGAACTCGACCGTCTCCCCGACCTGCGGCACCTGTGGGTGATGGAGAAGGGGCATGTGGAGCGCCTGGCGGAGTCAGGTGCCCAGCAGCCGGACGGCGAAGTCGCGGTACGCCGGGGCATGCTGGCCCCCGACACCCTGGCCACGCTCATCTACACCTCGGGCACGACGGGCCGCCCGAAGGGCTGCGCCCTCACCCACGGCAACTTCTTCTCCGAGGTGGACAACGCGATCGAACTCCTCTACCCCGTCTTCAAGTCGAAGACGAGCGAGGAGGCGTCGGTGCTGCTGTTCCTCCCCATGTCGCACGTGTTCGGCCGGATGGTGGCGGTGGCGTGCATCCGTGCCCGGGTCCGTCTGGGCCACGCGCCCAGCCTCAAGTCGGAGCACCTGCTCTCGGACCTGGCAAGCTTCCGCCCCACCTGCCTGCTCGCCATCCCCTACATGCTGGAGAAGGTCTTCAACACCGCCCGCGCCAAGGCCGAGGCGGGCGGCCGGGGCTCCTCCTTCGACCGCGCGGTGTCCGTGGCCCAGCGCTACGGGGACGCCGTGGAGGCCCGCCGGCACGGCACGGGCCACGGCCCCAGCCGCGCCCTCAAAACGGCCCGCGCCTTCTACGACCCCCTCGTCTACCGCCGCATCCGCAACGCCATGGGCGGCCGCGTCCGCTACGCGATCTGCGGCGGCTCCCCGATGGGCCGCTCCCTGTCGGCGTTCTACGCGGGTGCGGGCATCGAGATCTACGAGGGTTACGGCCTGACGGAGACGACAGGCGCGGCGACGGTCACGCCCCCGCTCAAACCCCGTATGGGCACGGTGGGTTGGCCCCTCCCCGGCACGAGGGTCCGGATAGCGGCGGACGGCGAGATCATGATCGCCGGCGACGTGCTGCTGCGCGGCTACTGGGACCCGGCGGCGGGCGGAGTCGTCCCGGCGACGGTGGACGGCTGGCTCCCCACGGGCGACATCGGCTCCCTGGATGACGAGGGCTACCTGACGATCACCGGCCGCAAGAAGGAACTGCTGATCACGGCGGGCGGCAAGAGCGTGGCACCGGCACCGCTGGAGAACTGGCTGCGGTCGCACCCCCTGATCTCCCAGTGCATAGTGCTGGGCGACCGCAGACCCTACGTCTCCGCCCTGATCACGTTGGACATGGACGGCATCACCCACTGGCGCCGGATGCACGGCAGGCACCCCGTCCCCGCGGAACTCCTGGTGGACGACGAGGAGTTGAGGACGATCCTGCAGCGGGCGGTGGACGAGGCGAACAAGCTGGTGTCACGTCCGGAATCGATCCGCCGCTTCGCGATCCTGTCGGTGGACTTCACGGAGACGGCGGGGCATCTGACGCCGTCGATGAAACTGCGGCGTGAGGTGGTCATGCGGGAGTTCGCGCAGGAGGTGGAGGGGCTTTACGAGCAGCAGTGATGTTCGCCGGGTTCGGTGGCATGGGGTTGTGCGGCGGTCAGTCGCAGCAGTCGCACGCGCTGCTCGCCTTGGCATCGGCGGATGCGCAGCAACCCTTGCCCTGCCAGGCGTCGCGGCCTTCCTTGACGGCGATGGTGGCGATGACGAGGGCGGCGACGGGGTCGGCCCAGGACCAGCCGAGGGTGGCGTTGAGGACCAGACCGACCAGCAGCACGGCGGAGAGGTACGTGCACAGCAGGGTCTGCTTGGAGTCGGCGACCGCACTGGCGGAACCGAGGGCGCGGCCCGCCCGGCGCTGGGCGGCGGACAGGAACGGCATCACGGCGAGGGAGAGGGCGGCGAGCACGATGCCGGGTACGGAACGCTCGGCCTCGCCGGTGCCGGTGAGTGCGCGGACGGCGTCGACGGTGACGTACGCGGCGAGCACGAAGAACGAGACCGCGATGATCCGCAGCGTGGTCTTCTCCCGGGCCTCGCGTACGGCGTGGTCCTGGGCGGAGAACTGCCAGGCGACCGCGGCGGCCGAGGACACCTCGATGACGGAGTCCAGCCCGAAGCCGATCAGCGCGGTGGACGAGGCGACGGCGCCGGCGGTGAGGGCGACGATCGCCTCGACGACGTTGTAGGCGATGGTCGCGGCGACGAGCAGACGTATCCGGCGGGCGAGCACCTCCCGCCGGGCCGGAGACAGGCTGAGGGATATCGCGGATGTCGTGGATGTCGTGCCCATCAGCAGCACCCCTTGTCGTCGGCGTCGACGCAGGTGCGGTCGGTCTCGACGGCGACCACGGCGGTACGCAGGTCGTCCAGCGCATGCCCGAGACGTTCGTCGGCGAGCTCATAGCGGGTACGACGCCCATCGGGCACGGTGACGACCAGGCCACAGTCGCGCAGGCACGCGAGGTGGTTGGAGAGCCGGGTACGGGAGATGCCGAGGGCGTCGGCGAGATCGGCGGGGTAGGCCGGGGCCTCGCGCAGGGCGAGCAGGATGCGGCAGCGGATGGGGTCGGCGAGGGCGCGGCCGAAGCGGACGAGGACGTCGATGTCGGGGGCAACGGTCAGCACACAACGACAGTACACGTCATCCTGAATTCATGGAATCCTGGATCGATGGTGGGCCTGGCGGGGAGGCCGCCCAGGAGTAATTGGAGGATTTGTGTCATGCCGGGGATGGAAGAGTCCTGGCCGGGAGGCCCGCCCGTGAAACAAATCCGCCAATCGCGTCCTCCGTCGGGTACTCGTCCGGCTAGCGTCCTGGCATGGGCCGGGAGTTGAAGCAGGTGGGGGCGGACGGGGAGCGGGCGGTCGGGCGGGGGGCGACGTCAAGGCCGCGGCGACGGGCGATCACAGCCGCGCGACGTACATCGAGAACCAGTACGTGCAGCAGGCGCCCGAGCCGGCGGCACTGTCCCCCGAGGAGACGGACGAGGCGCTACGGCGCTACGCCACCCGTATCCGCGAAAGCTACGGCCGCCTGGATCTGGAGGTCCTGATCGCCACGGAGGAGGGCGAACATCCGCCGGTCGGCTTGGACGAGGTGGTGGAAGAGCTGTGCGCGTACCGGAGCCATGAGACCGAAACGTGGGAGCTGGCGTTCGACAGGCTCAGGAATGACCCGGCGCTGCCTGTCCGAATGGAGGCGCTGCGCGCAACCAGGTATTGCCGAGACGATGCCCGGGTGTGGGCCGCGGTCCGGGAGCGTGCGTCCGAAGATGACGCTGCATCGATCCGTGCATTGGCGCTTGCACGGTTGGTCATGGGCAGGGGAGACGATGCCGCGACCCGACAGCTGATTCAGGACCGGGCGACCAGCGATAGCGAACCCAGGGTCCGAGTCAACGCCTTGCGCTGGTGGGCCGTCTGCGAGACGGACGACAGTGCGCCCGATCTCCTGCGGGACCTGGCTGTGGCCGACCCCGACCCCGAGCCCCGGATCGCCGCCCTGCAGTCACTCGCCTTCGGCTGGCCCGCCCACCCGGAGACGTTGCCGTTGCTCCGGGAGCGGGCCGAAGCCGACGAGGAAGAGGACGTACGTGAAGCATTTGCGAAGGCCCTGGCGGCGGCCGAGGCGTTAGCGCCTCTCGCCGACCAGCTCCCCTGAGAGGAACGCCGACCAGGCCGAGGGGGAGAGGGCGAGCTGAGGGCCGGTGGGGTTCTTGGAGTCGCGGATGTGGATGGTGTGGGGGCAGGTGGCGACCTCGAGGCACTGGCCGCCCTCGCCGTCGCTGTAGCTCGACTTGCGCCAGGCGTAAGCGACTTCCAGGCAATCGCCGCCCTCGCCGCTGCTGTAGCTGGATTTGAACCAGGTGAGTGCCTCGCTGTTCATAGCCCCTCCAGCTTCTTCTCGATCAACTCCCGGGACTCCATCGGCGGGAGCGCCATCGCCCGCATGATCCCATAGCGGTCGGCGATCTTCCGGACTTCCTCCGCGTCGGTGATCAACCGGGGGTACGCCACCTCACCGCACCCGTACGGCTACACAGCGTCGCCGAGTTGCCCCTGGCCAGCGTAGATACAACCCACCACGCTCGGTGACGTGAACGCCGAAATCTCCACCCCCACGGCCGAACTGACCCAGCGCCTCAGTGCCACGCCCCGCGGCGCCCGCCTGGCCCGCCACCTCACCGCGGCCCAACTCGCCACCTGGGGATGCCCACACGACAGCGACCTGAACGACACCGCACAACACCTGGTCGCCGAGCTCGCCGCCAACGCCGTCACGCACGGCCGGGTCCCGGGCCGGGACTTCGAGCTGCGCCTCCTGCTCCTCCCCGAGGCCACTCTCCGCATCGAGGTGAGTGATCCGCGCGGCGACCGCCGACTCCGCTACGTCACCGATCCGGACGCCGACGGAGGCCGAGGCCTGATCCTCGTGACGCTCCTCGCTCAGACCTGGGGCGTCACGGAGCGCACCGTGGGCAAGACGGTGTGGGCCGAACTGGCGCTCGGGGAACGGCTCAAAGCAGACTCTCGTCCCGGACCGTCCACCCCGCACCCAGCTCACCGCGCAACGCATCCAGCGCGGCATACGCCCGCCCCTTGAACAGCTCCCGCTCCTCATCGGACCACGGCGACGGCCCGGCCGGGTCCTTCCAGTCGAGCGACGACTGGTACCACTCGCTGAGCCTCGCCAACTCGGCCCGGATGGCTTCGCTGACCGGAAGCCGGTCCAGGTCCGTCGGATAGCCGTACGGGCTGTCCATGTCTTCCGGCCACAGCGGGGTGTCCACGCCGTACTCGAAGAAGAACCGCAGGTAGTGGTGGGCCATGCCGAAGCCTCTCACCCCTGCCGACGCATCTCGACGACCAGGTCGGCGAACGCCCGCGCCGGCGGACTGAGCGCGTCCCAGCGGCGTACGGCCCAGCCGACGGGGAGGGGCCGCAGGCCGGGGAGGGGGATGAGGCGAAGGGTGCCGGCGCCGGGAACCGGCAGGCCCGGCAGCGCCGGCACGATCGCCCGGCCCACCCCCAGCTCCGCCAGCAACAGCGCCGTGTCCCAGTCGGCGACGCTCGTGTCATGGGCGAACCGGACGCCCGACTCGGCGCAGGCGGCGTCCAGGTGGGCGGCCGAGGCGGAGTTGGGCGGGAGCCGGATCAGCCGTACGTCGCGTACGTCGGCGGCGTCGGCGTACGGACGCTCCGCGAGCGGGTCGTCGGACCGGACGGCGAGGACCCAGGGCAGCTCCACGACCGGCCGCTGTTCGATGCCCCGCACCGGTGGGCCGAGTGTGATCCACGCCAGGTCGAGCGTGCCGTCGGCCAGCGCGTCGAAGCTGCCGCGGCCCGAACTCACCGTCCGGAACTCCAGGTTGACCTCGGGATGCCGTTGCCGGAACGCCACGACCGCGTCCGACATGAAGTGGCGTACGGTCGTCGCGCCGGTCGCCACCCGTACGTAGCCGCTCGCGCCGGCGACCAGGTCGCGCAGTTGCCGTACCGCCAGATCGAGCCCGGATATCCCCTCGGCGGCCGCGGCTTCCAGCACCCGCCCCGCCTGCGTCGGCACGACGCCCCGCGGCTGCCGCTCCAGCAGCGCGACCCCGGTCTCCCGCTCCAGCCGCTTCACGTGCTGGCTCACCGCGGACTGCGTGCACCCCATGTCCCGGGCCACCGCACTGAGACTTCCGGCCCGGCACACGGCCACGAACACACGCAGGTCGTCGAGGGTCACGACATCCAAGCTAACACTTGGGTCCAGCGACAAATCCCAAGGACTGACTGGCACTTGGTCCCGTACGAGGATATTCCTCAGGGCCCGGGCGGCAACCCGCTCCGCACCCCCAGCCGGCGGGGGAGGGAGCGGGTGCCGACCCATCAACTCCCTTACCCAGCCCTTGACTTCACAAGTCGACCGCGTCACATTCGCACTCCTGACACATCCTCAGGCGGGAGTGACGCTCATGACCACCACCAGCCCCAGTCACCACCCCTCCCGAAGACGCGTACTCGCGGGCACCGCAGGCGCAGGCGCAGCCACCGCCCTGGCCCTCACCGCCGTGGCCCAACCGACAGCCACCGCCGCCGACTTACCCCTCCTCGGCACGTACGACGTCGTGGTCGTCGGCTCGGGCGCCGCCGGTATGACCGCCGCGCTGACCGCCGCCAAGCAGGGGCTGAGCTGTGTGGTGGTGGAGAAGGCGCCGACCTTCGGGGGCTCCGCCGCCCGTTCCGGTGCCGGGATCTGGATCCCGAACAACCCTGTCATCCTGGCGGCCGGCGTTCCGGACACTCCCGCCAAGGCCGCCGCCTACCTCGCCGCCGTCGTCGGGCCGGACGTCCCCGCCGACCGGCAGCACGCCTTCCTCGCCCACGGGCCGGCGATGCTCTCCTTCGTCATGGCCAACAGCCCCCTCCGCTTCCGCTGGATGGAGGGCTACAGCGACTACTACCCGGAGCTGCCGGGCGGTCTCCCGAACGGCCGCTCCATCGAACCCGACCAGCTCGACGGCAACGTCCTCGGCCCCGAACTCGCCCACCTGAACCCGCCGTACCTGCCGGTCCCGGCCGGCATGGTCGTCTTCAGCGCCGACTACAAATGGCTGGCCCTGGCCGCCGTGAACGCCAAGGGCGTCGCCGTCGCCGCCGAATGCCTGGCACGCGGCACCAAGGCGGCCGTGCTGGGCCAGAAGCCGCTCACCATGGGGCAGTCGCTGGCCGCGGGGCTGCGAGCGGGACTGCGGTCGGCCGGGGTGCCGGTATGGCTCAACACCCCGCTCACCGAGCTGTACGTCGAGGGGGGTGCCGTGACCGGTGCCGTGGTCACCAGGGACGGCGGCGCCCCGGCCCTCGTCCGCGCCCGTCGTGGCGTCATCGTCGGCTCCGGCGGCTTCGAGCACAACGCGGCGATGCGCGACCGCTACCAGCGCCAGCCCATCGGCACGGACTGGACGGTCGGCGCGAAGGAGAACACCGGCGACGGCATCCAGGCGGGCGAGCGGATCGGTGCCGCGCTCCATCTGATGGACGACGCCTGGTGGGGGCCCGCGATCCCGCTCCCCGACCAGCCCTACTTCTGCCTCGCCGAACGCACCCTTCCCGGCGGCCTGCTGGTGAACGCCGCCGGCACCCGTTTCGTCAACGAGGCCGGCCCGTACAGCGACGTCGTCCACACCATGTACGACGTCAACGACACCGACCCGGCCATCCCGTCCTGGCTGATCGTCGACCAGAACTACCGCAACCGCTACCTCTTCAAGGACGTCGCCCCGACGCTGCCGTTCCCCGACACCTGGTACGACTCCGGCGCCGTCCACAAGGCCTGGACCCTGGACGCCCTGGCGACCTCGATCGGTGTCCCGGCGGCAGCCCTGCGCACGACCGTCGACCGCTTCAACTCCCTTGCCCGGCAAGGCAAGGACGCCGACTTCCGGCGCGGCGACAGCGCCTACGACCACTACTACACCGACCCGTCCGTCCTCCCCAACTCCTGCCTCGCCCCCCTCTGGCTGCCCCCGTACCACGCCTTCCGCATCGTCCCCGGCGACCTCGGCACGAAGGGCGGCCTGCTCACGGACGCGCGGGCCCGCGTCCTGCGTGAGGACGGCTCGGTGATCCGAGGGCTGTACGCCGCCGGGAACGCGAGCGCGGCCGTCATGGGGCACAGCTACGCGGGCGCGGGCTCGACGATCGGTCCGGCGATGACGTTCGGGTACATCGCGGCGCGGGACGTGGCGGGGGTGCTCTGAGCGGCATGTGGCGGGGGTGCTCTGAGCGGCGGCTACGGCCCGGCCGCATGCATTCCCCTTGTTCCATTTTGTTCTCTTACCCGGCCTTGCGGGCGATGAGGAACGCCTGCGGTACGGGCTCCCCGAACGCCTCCTCCGCCTCCCGTACGGTCCGTGACCGTACGTCGAACCCGGCGTCCGTCAGCAGGCCGGCGATGTGGTCCGGCCGGCGGCGCTGGAAGTCGAGGGCCACCGGGTGTCCGAAGGGCCGGTCGTGGCGGCGGGGCTCCTCGCCGACCTGGAACGCGACGAGCAGGTGGCCGCCGGGTGCCAGTACGCGCCCGAGCTCGGTGAAGAGGGAGGGGAGCCGGTCCACAGGGGTGTGGATGGTCGAGTACCAGGAGACGACGCCCGCGAGACCACCGTCGGGGAGGTCCAGGTCCAGCATCGAGCCCCGCTCGAACCGGAGCCCCGGGTTCTCCCGCCGGGCGATGGCGAGCATGGACTCCGACAGGTCGACCCCGAAGGCGGACAGTCCGAGGGAGGCGAGATACCCGGTGACCCGGCCGGGCCCGCACCCGAGGTCGGCCACGGCCCCGCCCTCCCCGACGAGCTCGGCGAAGGCCCGCAGTAAGCCCCGGTCCACCGGTGTCGCGGCGACCACGTCCCGGAACAGTTCGGCGTAGTCCTCGGCGATGGCGTCGTAGAACACACGGGTGTCGGTCAGGAAGTCGGCATCAGTCATGCCCGGGGACTCTACTCAGCCTCGCCGGGGCCGTCCTCCTTGCCCTCACTACGTGTCTGACCAGCACCGACACCAACGCCAACGCCAACGGCGGTACCCAGCGCCATCCCCAGGGTCAGTCCGGCCCCGAGGTTGTCGAAGACGGTCAGCCCGAGCACGATGCCGATGCTCGTACCGAGCGCGAGGCCGACCGAGATGCACATCGCCAGCCTGTTGTCGGCGGGAGTCCCGCCGTGCTCGCCGTCCCCCTGTACTTCATCTCCCTGCACTTCATCCCCCTGCACGTACTCATCCTTCCTGGGCAAGGCAGGAGCCCCGTTGCCATACGGCACGGGGCTCCTTGGGTACTGCTATCTGTTCCGGATCAGAGCATCAGGCTCATCGAGCCTTAGGCCTGGACCGAAGACCGAACTCCGAGATCGAACTCCGAGGACGAGACTCAGACGGGGGTGACGTTCTCCGCCTGCGGGCCCTTCGGGCCCTGGGTCACGTCGAAGGAGACCTGCTGGTTCTCCTCCAGCGAGCGGAAGCCGCTCGCGTTGATCGCGGAGTAGTGAACGAAGACGTCGGGGCCGCCGCCTTCTTGGGCGATGAAGCCAAAGCCCTTTTCGGCGTTGAACCACTTCACGGTTCCGGTAGCCATAAGCCCTCCTTGGGCCCAAAGGGTTGCCCTGCTCCAGAACCCTGCAAGTGTGAAAACAAGATGCCGCACAACTGCATACGTCTGAAAACGACTAGAGCCCGCGGTCACATGCTCCGCAGGCTCTGTACTGCAAGGGAAACCAAACTGCAACTTGCGGCGAGCCTAGCACGCAGGCAGCCGAAAGCAATAGAGGTCAAGATCACGTCACTCGGACGTTTGAGTCCCGCGAAGAGGGTTGACGGCGGGGGCGGAGGTCGCACTGTACCCCAATGGGTCTAGCCTCGCGATGTGGACAATTCTCGCACCCGGCCGCGCGTCGGCCACATCCAGTTCCTGAACTGCCTGCCCCTGTACTGGGGGCTCGCGAGAACGGGCACGCTCCTCGACTTCGAGCTGACCAAGGACACCCCGGAGAAGCTCAGCGAGCAGCTGGTGGCCGGAGACCTCGACATCGGACCCGTCACCCTCGTCGAGTTCCTGAAGAACGCGGACGACCTGGTCGCCTTCCCGGACATCGCCGTCGGATGCGACGGGCCGGTGATGTCCTGTGTGATCGTCTCGCAGCTCCCGCTGGACCGGCTGGACGGCGCCCGCGTCGCCCTCGGCTCGACCTCCCGCACCTCCGTGCGCCTGGCCCAGCTGCTGCTGACGGAGCGCTTCGGCGTACGGCCCGACTACTACACGTGTCCGCCCGACCTCAGCCTGATGATGCAGGAGGCGGACGCGGCCGTACTGATCGGGGACGCGGCGCTGCGCGCCAACCTGCACGACGGGCCGCGGTTCGGGCTGCAGGTGCACGACCTGGGCGCGCTGTGGAAGGAGTGGACCGGGCTGCCGTTCGTGTTCGCGGTGTGGGCGGCGCGGCGGGACTACCTCGAGCGTGAGCCCGTGATCACCCGCAAGGTGCACGAGGCCTTCCTCGCCTCCCGCAACCTCTCCCTGGAGGAGGTCGCCAAGGTCGCCGAGCAGGCGGCCCGCTGGGAGGCCTTCGACGCGCAGCTCCTGGAGCGCTACTTCACGACCCTCGACTTCCGCTTCGGCGGCCCGCAGCTGGCAGCGGTCGCGGAGTTCGCCCGCCGGGTGGGGCCGACGACCGGGTTCCCCGCGGACGTGAAGGTGGATCTGCTTCAGCCGTAACCTGCCGGGGCACTAGAACTCTGTGTGTGCCTGTGGTTTCCAGGCTTTTCGGGCGCGGCGTGGCCGTGTGCGGTTGCCGTCCGGTGGTCCGAACCTCGGGGTGAGGGGGTGGACTTGGCTGGCGTGCAGGTGGTGGAGGCCGGTCCGCTCGGCGGCGCGGGTGCGTCGGCGACAGGTGTCGGAGGTCGAGTAGCACCAACAGGGCGGCCGGCCACGGCCGTTCGCATGCCCTGTCACGCCCACCCGCACCGGCCGTTACTACTGTGTCTGCGGCAGCGAACATCGTGATCGCGCCGCGCACGCGCCACTACGGGGAAGGCCCACCATGGAGACTCTGCAGCCGGACGACCCGAGAGGGCTGGGCAGTTACCGGTTGCTGCGCAGACTCGGTGCCGGTGGCATGGGGCGTGTCTATCTGGCCCGTTCTCCCGGTGGCCGGACCGTCGCGGTGAAGGTCGTCCGCCCGGACCTGGCGGCGGACGCCGATTTCCGGGGCCGGTTCCGGCACGAGGTCGAGATCGCGAAGGCGGTCTCCGGGCGCTACACCGCTCCCGTCGTGGACGCCGACCCGGACGCGCCGCTGCCGTGGCTGGCCACGTCGTACGTGCTCGGTCCGGACCTCTCGGACGTGGTCGCCGCGCACGGCGCGCTGCCGGAGCGGACCGTGCGCGCGCTGGCCGCGGGGCTCGCCGCCGCCCTCCAGGAGATCCACGCGGCCGGTCTGATCCACCGCGATCTCAAACCCTCGAACGTCCTGCTGGCCGCTGACAGGCCGCGTGTCATCGACTTCGGCATCGCGCGTGCGGTGGACGGAAACCGTATGACACAGACGGGAGTTGTGGTCGGCTCGCCCGGCTACATGCCGCCAGAGCAGGCGCTGGGCCAGGACGTGGGGACGGCGGGCGACGTCTTCTCGCTGGGCGCGGTGCTGGCCTTCGCGGCGTCCGGCCGCAGCGCCTTCGGCGACGGTGCCGCCTCGCACGCTGCGATGCTCTACCAGATCGTGCACGGCGAGCCGGACCTGACGGACGTACCGCCGTCCCTGCTCGGCCTGATCCGCGCCTGTCTGCAGAAGGACCCGGCGCAGCGGCCGGCCCCCGCCGAGATCGTGGCGGCGCTGGCTCCGCAGGGCGTCGAGGGCGTACTGCACGACTGGCTGCCGTCGGCGGTGGCGTCGACGATCGCCACGCACGCGGCGGGGATCCTGGACCTGGAGGCACCCGCGTCCGCCGCGCCCTTCGGCCCGCCGCCGACGATGCTGGACGGGGCGCCGACGCCGGGGTACGGGTACGGGACGCCGGCACCTGGTCATGGCACCCCCGTGCCCGGCACGGTCCAACTCGGCGCGCCCGGCGTCTCCTTGCCTCCCGCCCGCTCCCGACGCCGTGTCCTCGGGCTCGCGTTCGGCGGGGCCGCGGCCGTCGCGGTGGCCGGGGGCGGCATCGCCTGGTGGCTCGGGTCGGCCGACGACACCCCCGACGACGCGTCCGGCGCGGACGGCAAGGGAGGTTCGGCCCAGCCCGTCGACGACACCTTCACGACCCCGCCCGCCGGAATGGCCCCCCAGCCCCTGTGGCACAAGACGGTCGCGGAGGACAGCACCACGACGTCCGTACCGCTCCTCACCCACGACGGCGTGCTCCTGGTCAGCGGCGACCCGCTGGTGGCGTACGACGTGAAGACCGGCAAGGCCCGCTGGACGAAGAAGGGCGTCTGCCGACCCGGCGCCCGGCTCCTCTTCCACGGCGGCAAGGTGTTCCTGGCCGACGGCGACTACGACGGCGTACTCGTCGCCTACGACGTGAAGACCGGTGACGAGGCCTGGCGCAGCCGGCTCGGCAAGAAGCTGACCGTCGAGGACACCATCGCCATCGACGACAAGAACGTGTACGTCATGGCGGCCGACTACAGCGACTCCCAGAGCGCCACCAAGTACCGCACGGCCGTCGCCGCGATCAGCCACACCACCGGCACCAAGGTGTGGCTGCAGAAGCGTGACTGGGGCACCAAGGACTACGACGTCCAGGGCTCCGTCTCCCTCTCCGGCACGTACCTGGTCTACGCCGACTCCAACTACAACCTCACCGTGCGGTCCACCGTCAACGGCGCCCAGCTGTGGACCAAGAAGATCGGCGACGACTGGACCTGGCAGCCCACCATCGCGGGCGGCCTCGTCTTCCTGCCCGGCGACAAGCTCACGGCCGTCGACGCGGACACCGGCGACGTCCGCTGGAGGCTCTCCCCGAACGGCCGCCGCGGCTTCAACAACCCGACGGTCATCGGCGGCGTGCTCTACGTCAGCGACTACGACGACGGCGTCTGGGCCGTGAACGTCAGCACCGGCAAGCGGATCTGGCTCTGCGACGAACTGGACATCGACGGCCCGGAGACGTTCGTGAAGGCCGGCACGACGCTGTACGGCGCCGCAGGCCCCATCGACGCCGGCGTGGTCGCCCTCCAGGCCAAGACGGGCAAGCTCCGCTGGACCTTCACCGACGGCAAGGACCACGGCGAGCCCTGGCAGGTCGCCGTCGCCGGCAACCGCCTGCTGGTGACGGGCGGTTGGGAGATCTACGGACTGCCGGCGGTGTGAGGGAAAGCGACAGAGATGAGCACGTCGGTAGTGATCGCCGTCGCCGCGCTGTGGGGTGCGGTGGCGGGGGCGTTGTTGCCTCGGGCCGTCTACCGGTTCTCCGTGCCGTCCGGGGAGGCCTGGCGGGACGCGTGCCCGGGCGGGCATCGGATCGGTGCCTGGATCGGGCCCGCGCGGTGCGGGGCGTGCGACGTACCGGACGCGGGTGCGGGTGCGGGCACGGGGAAGGGCGCGGACCGGGGCACGGGCGCGGACCTGGACCTGGACAAGGACGCGGACCGGGGCACGGGCACGGGCGCGGACCCGGGCACAGGCGCGGACCTGTACAAGGACGCGGACGCGGCCCCGGGTGCGTACGGGCCCGGCGCCCCGCTCATCGCCGTCGCCACCGCCTTCGTATGCGCCGCCCTCGCCGCCGCCACCGACACCCGGCCCGAGCTGGCCGTCTGGCTGCTGCTCACGCCCGTCGCCGTACTGCTGACGGTCGTCGACTTCCGTGTGCAGCGGCTGCCCGACGTACTCACCCTGCCCCTCGCGGGCGCCGCCCTCGTCCTCCTCGGCCTGGTCGCGCTCGTGCCCGAGCACGCCGGTGACTGGCCGACCGCGCTGTGGGGCGCCCTCGCCCTCGGCGGCGGCTACTTCGTGCTGTTCCTCATCAACCCCGGAGGCATGGGCTTCGGCGATGTGAAGCTGGCGGTCGGGATGGGCGCGGTGCTGGGCTGGTACGGCTGGGACACGGTCATGCTGGGGACCTTCGCCGGGTTCCTGTTCGGGGCGCTCTACGGCGGTGCGCTCGTCGTCGTACGGCGGGCCGGGCGCAAGACGGCGATCGCGTTCGGGCCGTTTCTGATCGGCGGGGCGTTCGTAGGGCTGCTGGTCGGGGCGTACGCGGCCTGACGTCGGTACGGCCATAGCGCTGGCGTAGGCTGGCTTGGTCTGTCCACAACCCTTGACGAAAGGGACGCCCCGGTGACCGAGAAGGCCGACCTGCAGTCTGTGCTCGACCGTGCCGCATCGGGCGGGCGGATCACCCCGGAGGAAGCGCTCGACCTCTACCGCGACGCCCCGCTGCACGCGCTGGGCGCCGCCGCCGACGCCGTACGACGCCGTAGGTACGCGGGTACCGAGCACATCGCGACGTACATCATCGAGCGCAACATCAACTACACGAACGTGTGCGTCACGGCGTGCAAGTTCTGTGCCTTCTACGCCGCTCCCAAGGACAAGGCCAAGGGCTGGACCCGTGACCTGGACGACATCCTGCGCCGCTGCGCGGAGACCGTCGAGCTCGGCGGCACGCAGATCATGTTCCAGGGCGGTCACCACCCGGACTACGGCGTCGAGTACTACGAGCAGCACTTCCGCGCCATCAAGGACGCCTTCCCGCAGTTGGTGATCCACTCGCTGGGCGCGTCCGAGGTCGAGCACATGGCCCGCATCTCGGGCGTGTCCGTCGACGAGGCCATCACCCGGATCCACGAGGCGGGCCTCGACTCCTTCGCCGGCGCCGGCGCCGAACTCCTCCCTGCCCGGCCGCGCAAGGCCATCGCACCGCTCAAGGAGAGCGGCGAGCGCTGGCTGGAGATCATGGAGATCGCGCACGGGCTCGGCGTCGAGTCGACGTCGACGATGCTCATGGGCACGGGCGAGACCAACGCCGAGCGCATCGAGCACCTGCGGATGATCCGTGACGTACAGGACCGGACGGGCGGTTTCCGCGCCTTCATCCCGTACACCTACCAGCCCGAGAACAACCACCTGAAGGGCCGCACGCAGGCCACGCTCTTCGAGTACCTGCGGATGATCGCCATCGCCCGTCTCTTCATGGACAACATCCAGCACATCCAGGGCTCCTGGCTGACGACCGGCAAGGAGATCGGCCAGCTCTCCCTGCACTACGGCGCGGACGACCTCGGCTCGATCATGCTCGAGGAGAACGTCGTCTCCTCCGCCGGCGCCAAGCACCGCTCCAACCGCCTGGAGATCATCGACCTGATCCGGAAGGCGGGACGGGTCCCGGCCCAGCGGGCGACGACGTACGAGCACCTCGTCGTGCACGACGACCCGGCCGACGACCCCGTCGACGAGCGGGTCATGTCCCACATCTCGTCCACCGCGATCGAAGGCGGCACGGCCCACCCCGAGTTGAAGCTGCTCGCTTCCAACTGACCCTCACATGCTCACGATTCACGCCGCCGGCGAACTGCGGTACGCCTGGGACGACCCGGAGCGGCTCAAGGACGGCGCGGTCGCCGTTCAGGGCATCCGGGTCGCCGCCGTGGGCCCGCTGACGGAGCTCCAGGAACGGTTCCCGGGTGCGCGGGTGCGCAGATGGCCCGGCGTGCTGGGGCCCGGACGCATCCACGAAGGCCCGTTGCCGGACGCGCCGACGCCACGTGAGCGTATCCACGCGGTGCTGAAGTCGGGTGCGGTGGCGGTCCTGGAGCAGTACGCCGACTCGCCCGAACTCCGCGCCGCCGCCGAGCGGAACGATGTGGCCGTACTCCCCCGCACGCGCCTCACGGCCATCATCGACACCGGCCGCGCGGACCTGGCCGTCTTCGACGAGACGGGCGCATGCATGGCAACGGTCTGCGCGGGCCGCCTGGTGCACAGACGCCGGTAGAGACGCGCCTTCAGGGGCGCGGGGAACTGCGCGACCAGCCCGCACTGTCCCGCGGCTTCGCCGCGGATGGGTGGAGGACGTCACCGCGAGGAAGAGGCCGGGGCTCCTCCCCGTAAGTCCGCGAGGGCGTGCTGCCACAATGGGCACGTGACCCGCGCATCCCTGGACAAGCAGCCGCACGAAGTCGCCTCGATGTTCGACAACGTGGCGGAGAAGTACGACCTGACCAACGACGTCCTGTCGCTCGGCCAGGACCGGAGATGGCGCAAGGAGGTCGCCAGGGCCGTCGACGCCCGCCCCGCGCAGAAGGTCCTCGACCTGGCCGCCGGTACGGCGACCTCGTCGCTGCCCTTCGCGCAGACCGGTGCGTACGTCGTGCCCTGCGACTTCTCCCTTGGCATGCTCCGGGTCGGCAAGCGGAACCACCCCTGGCTGCCGCTCACGGCCGGCGACGCGACGAGGCTGCCCTTCAAGGACGACACCTTCGACGCCGTCACGATCTCCTTCGGGCTGCGCAATGTGCAGGACTTCGACGCCGCCCTGCGCGAGATGTACCGGGTGACCAAGCCCGGCGGCCGGGTCGTGATCTGCGAGTTCTCGCACCCGACCTGGGCGCCCTTCCGCACGGTCTACACCGAGTACCTGATGCGCGCCCTGCCCCCGGTCGCCCGCGCCGTGTCCTCGAACCCCGAGGCGTACGTCTACCTCGCCGAGTCCATCCGTGCCTGGCCCGACCAGCCCGCGCTGGCCGAGCGGCTGCGCAAGGCCGGCTGGTCGAAGGTGGCGTGGCGGAACCTGACGGGCGGGGTCGTGGCCCTGCACCGGGGCTTCAAGGAGAGCTGATCCCGGTCACACAGCGGGCGGCGTAGGGATCGCCCGGCTCGTCCAGCTCGCGCTGCGGTCCGCCCCGAGACGGTCTTGGCACGCGCGGCTCGTGGATGCCCCCGCCGCCCTCACCCTCACCGAAGTCGAACCACACGTAGACCATGGAGTCCCGCGGCACCTCGGCACCGGGCTGCGGGTACTGGCGTACGACGTAGTCGACGACGGTGAGGTGGAAGTCGGGCCGGTCCGGCGCATTGACGAGGAGCCCCTGCGCCTTGGCCGTCTCGCGCGCGTCCACGGCCATCAGGCCGACCAGGCGCGGTACGCGCACTTCCGGTGATTTGGGTGTTATGCGCACAGATGTCACCCCCAAGTACTGGCAGGGTAACCCCCGCCCCGCACCTGCCGGAAGCATCACGTATCTTTCTGTAGCGGTCAGTTACCGTGTGTCATCAGATCGAGCCGGTAGCAGTGCCCGCGCTGCCGACTCGACGGTGTGGCGAACACCTCGGCGAGCCGCATCCCCAGCCGCTGGGTCACCGCGATCGACCGG
This sequence comes from Streptomyces dysideae, assembly GCF_001514305.1. Lineage (GTDB taxonomy): Bacteria > Actinomycetota > Actinomycetes > Streptomycetales > Streptomycetaceae > Streptomyces > Streptomyces dysideae. The sequence continues at coordinate 236,961 of NZ_KQ949079.1, read as the reverse complement.
GTGTTGCGGGCGTCGACCATCGCGACCACGCTCGGCACCCCGGCCGCCCGCACCCGCTCCAGCGTCTCGTGCGCGGCCGCGGTGACATATCCCCTGCCCCAGTGCTCCCGCCCGAGCCGCCAGCCGATCTCGATCTCACCGGTGGGACCCCACTCCCGCTCCCACGGCTGGGCACCGGTGAACCCGATGACCCGGCCGTCCTCGCCGAGCACGGTCCACAGGCAGAATCCCCGCTCGGCGTCGTGCCGGCGCTGGCGGGCGGTGAGCTCCTCGTAGACGGACAGCCCCGCGGACCTCCCGCCGTGGAACTCCATGACATCCGGGTCGTCGAAGATCCGGTGCCAGGCGACGGCGTCCTCGTCGGTGGGGACACGGAGCCGTACTGCGGGGAGAGCTCGGTTCACGGAGGAAGCCCTTCAGCCGGGTGATCGATTCTCCTGAATAGACTGCCCATGTCCAGTGCCGGTCGGCACGCAGATTTCGAACTTGGGGAGATCCCGCCGTGACCGAGCCCCTCCTCTCCGACAACACCGCCAACGTGATCGTCGTGGGCGCGGGGCCAGCCGGCTCCACGACCGCGTACCACCTGGCCAAGGCCGGGCTCGACGTCCTCCTGTTGGAGAAGACCGAGTTCCCGCGGGAGAAGGTCTGCGGCGACGGCCTGACCCCTCGCGCGGTCAAGCAGCTCGTCGCGATGGGCGTCGACATCTCCGAAGAGGCCGGCTGGCTGCGCAACAAGGGCCTGCGCATCATCGGCGGCGGGGTCCGCCTCCAGCTGGACTGGCCGGATCTCGCCTCCTTCCCGGACTACGGCCTCGTCCGCAAACGCGACGACTTCGACGAACAGCTCGCCCGCCAGGCCCAGAAGGCGGGCGCGCGGCTCTACGAGCGGTGCAACGTCGGCGCCCCGATCGTCGACGACCGCACCGGCCACATCACCGGCGTCCACGCCAAGCTGGGTGACGAGAAGCGCGAGGTCACCTTCCACGCGCCGCTGGTGGTGGCCGCCGACGGCAACTCAACCCGGCTGTCCCTGGCGATGGGCCTGCACCGCCGCGAGGACCGCCCGATGGGCGTCGCGGTCCGCACGTACTTCACCTCGCCGCGCCACGAGGACGACTACCTGGAGTCCTGGCTGGAGCTGTGGGACCGCCGCGGCCCGGGCGAGGACCGGCTGCTGCCGGGCTATGGCTGGATCTTCGGCATGGGCGACGGCACGTCGAACGTCGGCCTGGGCGTCCTCAACACCTCCGACTCCTTCAAGGAACTCGACTGGCGCGAGGTCCTGAAGGCCTGGTGCGCGTCGATGCCGGAGGACTGGGGCTACACCCCGGACAACATGACCGGCCCCATCCGGGGAGCGGCGCTGCCGATGGCCTTCAACCGCCAGCCCCACTACACCAAGGGCCTGCTTCTGGTCGGCGACGCCGGCGGCCTGGTCAACCCCTTCAACGGCGAGGGCATCGCCTACGCCATGGAATCCGGCCAGATCGCCGCCGACGTCATCGTCCAGGCCCACTCCCGCTCGACCCCGGCCCTGCGCGAACTCGCCCTGCAGCGCTACCCGCGCATCCTCAAGGACACCTACGGCGGCTATTACACGCTGGGCCGCGCCTTCGTGAAGCTCATCGGCAACCCGAAGGTCATGAAGATCGCGACCCAGCGCGGCCTGACGCATCCGCTGCTGATGAAGTTCACGCTGAAGATGCTCGCCAACCTCACGGACCCGACGGGCGGCGACGCGATGGACCGCATCATCAACGGTCTGTCGAAGGTGGCCCCGAAGGCCTGATCAGGCGCTCAGAGCCGCGATGTCGGCGACCCGGCGGGCGAACACCTCGTCCCGCCGGTCCGCCACCTGCCGCAGCGCCTCCTTCCGCTCCCGCCTTCCCGGCACGGCTTGTGCAGGACCTCCTCACCCACGTCGGTGATCCTCCGCACCTCTCCGCACCGGGCCCCGGGCGCGAGCGGCGGATACGAGTCGACGGGCCTGCCCCGGACGAAGACGCTCGGCATCGTGGTCTCTCCCTGTGTTTGTGAGGATGCTGTGGGTGGCCGGGAAACGGGCTTCCGGCCTCCGGAGCCCCTCCCTACCCTCCGGGAATCATGACAACAGAACACACACAGCAGCCCCAGGAGCAGACCGGCCACACCCGCAGACGCTTCCTCGCGGCCACCGGGGGAGTGGTCGGCGCGGCCGGCACCGTCGCCTTATGGCCGACCGGAAGCGCGAGCGCCGCCTCCGGTAAGCGTGTCGCCGTCCTCGGCGGTGGCGTCTCCGGCCTCAGCGCCGCCCAGGAACTCGCCGAACGCGGCTACGCCGTCACCGTCTACGAGTACTACGACGCCCTCGGCGGCAAGGCCCGCTCGATGGACGTCCCGGGCACCGGCACCGGCGGCCGCAGACCCCTTCCCGGCGAGCACGGCTTCCGCTTCTTCCCCGGCTTCTACCGGAACCTGCCGGACACCATGCGCCGCATCCCCGTCCCCGGCAACGCGAACGGCGTCCACGACAACCTCACCAGCGGCACCGAAGCCCTCTTCGCCCGCTCCGACGGGCGCCCCGACCTGCACTTCCCGCTCCGCCGCGCCACCACCCCGCCGCGCCCCGTCGACCTCACCCCGTCCTGGCTCCGCGACCAGATCCTGTCGGTCCTCGACCTCGGCACCCGCCTCCCCGCCCACGAGGCCGCCTACTTCGCCGACCGCCTCCTGGTCCACCTCACCAGCTGCGACGCCCGCCGCGAGGACCAGTGGGAGAAGGTCGCCTGGTGGGACTTCATCCGCGCCGAGGAGATGAGCGAGGAGTACCAGACCGTCCTCGGCGTCGGCCAGACCCGCAACCTCGTCGCCACCCGCGCCGAGGTCGCCTCCACCCGCACCGTCGGCCGCGTCATCATCGAGGCCCTGCTCCTGTGGGGCCTGCTCGGCCGCGGCATGGACGGCGACGCCGACATCGACCGCGTCCTCAACGCCCCCACCAGCGAGGCCTGGATCGACCCCTGGGAACGCCATCTGCGCTCCCTCGGCGTCGAATTCGTCATGGGCACCCAGGTCCGCGAGGTCCTGTACGCCGCCGGCCGCATCAGCGGCGTACGCGTCTCGGCCCGCGACGGCGGCCAGGACCGCACCGTCACCGCCGACCACTACGTCTCCGCGCTGCCGGTCGAGCACGCGCGACCGACCTGGGGCCCGGCCCTGCGCGCGGCCGATCCGCAGCTCGCCAAGTGCGACGCGCTGCAGGCGGACTGGATGACCGGCGTGATGTTCTACCTGCGCACGCCCACCCCCGTCGTGCACGGCCACCTCAACTGCCTCGACTCGCCCTGGTCGGTGACCGGCGTCGGACAGGCCCAGTTCTGGGACGGACGGGACTTCTCACGCGACTACGGCGACGGCCAGGCCCGCGACTGTCTCTCCGCGATCATCTCGGAATGGGACAAGCCCGGCATCCTGTACGGCAAGACGGCCAAGGAGTGCACCAAGGAGGAGGTCGTCGCCGAACTCTGGGCCCAGCTGAAGGACGGCGTGAACGACGCCGGCAAGACGGTCCTGAGGGACGAGGACCGGCTGGGCTGGTTCATGGACCCGGCGGTGACGGGCCTGGGCGGCCCCGACCCGCAGAACCGCGAACAGCTCCTGATCCACCCCACGGGCACCCTCTACAACCGCCCGTCGGCGAGGACCGCGGTCCCGAACTTCTTCCTCGCGGGCGACTACGTCCGTACGGACGTGGACCTGGCGACCATGGAGGGCGCCAACGAGTCCGCGCGGCTGGCCGTCAACGCGCTCCTGGACGCGGACAATTCGGACGCCGAGCGGTGTGAGATCTGGGAGCTCTACCGGCCCCCGGAGCTGGAGCCCCTGAAGCGCGTCGACGACCTGCGCTACCGGCTGGGCCTGCCCAACACCTTCGATCTGGGATAGGACGGCGGGGCCGCTGCCCCCGAGCGGCTGCGGCCCCTTCCGTACGGCGGTGCGTCAGAGCACCCGCACCGCACCCGACGCCGGGTAGCCGGACAGGTCCTGGATGACGACGCCCTTCTCCGGGTTCGCCGCGTCCAGGTACTGGTCGTTGCCGATGTAGACGCCCACGTGGTACGCGGAGCCCTTGCCGCCCCAGTACAGGATGTCGCCGACCTGGATCTGCGACAGCGGGATGTCGGTGCCGGACATCGACTGGTCCTGCGAGACACGCGGCAGGTCGACGCCGACCTGCTTGTAAGCGGCCTGGACCAGGCTGGAGCAGTCCCACGCGTTGGGGCCGGCGGCGCCCAGGACGTAGGCGTCGCCGAGCTGGGCCTTGAGGAAGGCGATGACGGTCCCGACGCTGCCGCTGGCGGGCGCGGAGACGGCCGTACTCGCGGACAGGGTGGCCCGCTCCGAGGAACGCGAGGCGGCGGCCTCCGCGGCGGCCCTGCGGGCCTCCTCGGCCTTCTTCTTGGCCTCAGCCTTCTTCTTGGCCTCGGCGAGGTCCTTCTTGGCCTCCTGGGCCGCGGCGGCGGCAGCAGCGTCCCGCTCGGCCCGCAGCTCGTAGTTCGCTGCGGCCAGCTGCGTGGCCTCCGCGGACTCGGCGACCTGAGCGGACAGGTCGGCCGTGAGGGTGGGCAGTTCGAGGGTCTGCGTCACCGGCTCGGCGGCGTTCGCCGTGGCCGACGCACCCGCCGCTGCCATGCTGAGGACGCCACCGGCAACTCCGGCGCGCATCGCGATCGTCGACGACGCGGTGCGGCGGGGCTTCCGGTGGCTGCGTATGTGAGCGGTGTGGGACATGAGAACAACCGGTATCAGGGGCTCCTCCATACCTTCAAGAAACGTGTGCTGCGCCACAGTTGTTCAATCGAGCCGCCGAATCCCGGGTGCGGCGTTCTTTATTGACGCCGTAACGGACATTGTGGACGTCGCCCATCACGCCTGTGATCACGACCTTTCGCTGTTACGTCCGAATTGCCCTGCACCTACCACTTGTTGAATAGGTGGCCAAGCCCGGTTCTCGGGCACCCCTCATGGATGTGGCGGAGGTCACGCAACGATTACGAGCGTGTGTGCGTCGCGCGCAGAGACTGCACCCGGGAACCGCTCGTGAACGCGTGCACGCGTCCACACCTCATCCCGCGCCTCCCTCTGATGTGTGAACGCGGCCCTCTATCAAGGCACCCTGTCCAACTCCAATTTGCATGCACGGGAAGTCTCTTGATATGGAGACGCCTCTCCGAGCTGCGTCGACGAGTGAAAATGTCACCTCTCGTGATCCCTCGGACGCTTCACGTACGAAGATCACTGCTCATCCGACTTCATGATCCTTCGTCAGGTGGTGGAGATCACAAAGCTTGTGTAATACCCCGTGTCGCAGATCACAGAGTCGCGGGCATAGGATGCGAGGCAGTTGGGCTTGTGACCTGCTTCACATGTTCGCGATCTTCGTCAGGACGGGCGGGGCTGGCGAGACAGGTGAGGCGGATGCGAAGCCTGATGCAACCGCCAGCAGTCAGTGCCGACTGAGAGGAGCGAGGAGCGGTGAACGCGTATGCGCCCATCCTCGTACTGGGAGCCCTCGGGGCAGGCTTTGCGATCTTCTCCGTGGTCATGGCCACGCTGATCGGTCCGAAGCGGTACAACCGGGCCAAGCTCGAGGCCTACGAGTGCGGAATCGAGCCGACCCCCACGCCGGCCGGCGGCGGGCGCTTCCCCATCAAGTACTACCTGACGGCGATGCTCTTCATCATCTTCGATATCGAGATCGTCTTCCTCTACCCCTGGGCCGTCACCTTCGACGCCCTGGGGATTTTCGGGCTCGTGGAGATGCTGCTCTTCGTGCTCACCGTCTTCGTCGCGTACGCGTACGTATGGCGGCGCGGCGGCCTGGAATGGGACTGAGGGGCCTTTAGACATGGGACTCGAAGAAAAACTTCCGAGCGGATTCCTGCTGACCACCGTCGAGCAGGCCGCGGGCTGGGTGCGCAAGTCGTCCGTCTTCCCGGCCACCTTCGGACTCGCCTGCTGCGCCATCGAGATGATGACCACCGGCGCCGGCCGCTACGACCTGGCGCGCTTCGGCATGGAGGTCTTCCGCGGCTCCCCGCGCCAGGCCGATCTGATGATCGTCGCCGGCCGGGTCAGCCAGAAGATGGCGCCGGTGCTCCGGCAGGTCTACGACCAGATGCCGAACCCGAAGTGGGTGATCTCCATGGGGGTCTGCGCCTCCTCGGGCGGCATGTTCAACAACTACGCGATCGTGCAGGGCGTCGACCACGTCGTCCCGGTCGACATCTATCTGCCCGGCTGTCCGCCACGGCCGGAGATGCTGATGGACGCCATCCTCAAGCTCCACCACAAGATCCAGACCTCGAAGCTCGGCGTGAACGCCGAGGAGGCGGCCCGTGAGGCGGAGGAAGCGGCGCTCAAGGCCCTGCCCATGATCGAGATGAAGGGGCTGCTGCGGTGAGCGACGCGAACGACACCGGCAACGGTGTGAACCCCGAGAAGGACCTCTCGGCCTCCAATCTCCCCGGCCAGCGCGGTCAGGGCGGCGAGGAGATCCGCGTCCAGCGCGGCATGTTCGGCGCCAACAACGGCGGCGACACCTCCGGTTACGGCGGCCTGGTCCGCTCGGTCCGGCTCCCGGGACCGGCGAGCCGCCCCTACGGAGGTTGGTTCGACGAGGTCGCCGACGAGCTCGAGGGCGCGCTGGAGGAACAGGGCCTCCTCCCCGAGAACGCGATCGAGAAGACGGTCGTCGACCGTGGCGAACTCACCTTCCACATCGAACGCGAACACCTCGTCCGCGTCGCCCGCACCCTGCGCGACGACCCGGCCCTGCGCTTCGAACTGTGCACCGGCGTCAGCGGCGTCCACTACCTGAACGACAAGGGCCGCGAGCTGCACGCCGTCTACCACCTGCGCTCGATCACCCACAACCGGCTGATCCGCCTCGAAGTCAGCGCCCCCGACAGCGACCCGCACATCCCGTCGCTGGTCTCCGTGTATCCGACGAACGACTGGCACGAGCGCGAGACCTACGACTTCTTCGGCATCGTCTTCGACGGTCACCCGGCCCTGACGCGGATCATGATGCCGGACGACTGGCAGGGCCACCCGCAGCGCAAGGACTACCCCCTCGGCGGCATCCCCGTCGAGTACAAGGGCGCCCAGATCCCGGCTCCGGACCAGCGGAGGTCGTACTCGTGAGCACGCAGTCAGCATCCTCCCGCCCGTCACCCGGCCACCACCCCTCAACGAGTCCCTCCGGGACGCCCCTCTCAACGGCACGCGAGACCACGGAAGGCACCGTATATACGGTCACCGGTGGCGACTGGGACGAGGTCGTCCAGTCCGCGGCCCGCGCCGACGACGAACGCATCGTCGTCAACATGGGCCCGCAGCATCCGTCCACCCACGGGGTGCTCCGCCTGATCCTGGAGATCGAGGGCGAGACGGTCACCGAGGCCCGCTGCGGCATCGGCTATCTCCACACCGGCATCGAGAAGAACCTCGAGTACCGGACCTGGACGCAGGGCACCACGTTCGTGACGCGCATGGACTACCTGACGTCCTTCTACAACGAGGCCGCCTACTGCCTCGCCGTCGAGAAACTCCTCGGCATCGAGGACCAGATCCCCGACCGGGCCACGATCATCCGGGTGCTCCTGATGGAGCTGAACCGGCTCTCCTCCCACCTGGTGGCCATCGCCACCGGCGGCATGGAGCTCGGCGCCACCACGATCATGATCTACGGATTCCGTGATCGTGAAATGATTCTCGACATCTACGAGCTCATCACGGGCCTTCGGATGAACCACGCGTACATCCGCCCCGGCGGACTCGCCCAGGACCTGCCGCCCGGCGCGGTGGACCAGATCCGCGAGTTCGTGAAGAAGATGACGAAGAACCTCCCGGAGTACGACAAGCTCGCCACCGGGAACCCCATCTTCAAGGCCCGCATGCAGGACATCGGCTATCTCGACCTGGCCGGCTGCATGGCCCTCGGCGCGACGGGCCCGATCCTGCGCGCCACCGGCCTGCCGCACGACCTGCGCAAGACTCAGCCGTACTGCGGCTACGAGACGTACGACTTCGACGTCCCGACCGCCGACACCTGCGACGCCTACGGCCGCTTCCTGATCCGGCTGGAGGAGATGCGCCAGTCGCTCAGGATCGTCGAGCAGTGCCTGGACCGGCTGCAGCCCGGACCGGTCATGGTCGCCGACAAGAAGATCGCCTGGCCCGCCCAGCTCGCCCTGGGGCCGGACGGACTGGGCAACTCCCTCGACCACATCAAGAAGATCATGGGTACCTCCATGGAGGCCCTGATCCACCACTTCAAGCTGGTCACCGAGGGCTTCCGCGTCCCGCCGGGACAGGCGTACGCGGCCGTCGAGTCGCCCAAGGGCGAGCTCGGGGTGCATGCCGTGTCCGACGGGGGCACCCGCCCCTTCCGGGTCCACTTCCGCGACCCGTCCTTCACCAACCTGCAGGCCATGGCGGCGATGTGCGAGGGCGGCCAGGTCGCCGACGTCATCGTCGCCGTCGCGTCCATCGACCCCGTGATGGGAGGCGTCGACCGGTGACCACCAGTTCTTCGGAGCACGGCGTCAGCCTGGGCATGCCCGAACTGCCCGCGCCCGCCTACCCGGACGACGTTCGAGCGAGGCTCGAGCGCGACGCGCGCGAGGTCATCGCCCGCTACCCGGACTCCCGCTCGGCGCTCCTGCCGTTGCTGCATCTCGTGCAGTCGGAGGAGGGCCATGTCACGCGCACCGGGATGCGGTTCTGCGCGGACATGCTGGACCTGACCACGGCCGAGGTCACCGCGGTGGCCACCTTCTACACCATGTACCGGCGTCGGCCGAGCGGCGACTACCAGGTCGGCGTCTGCACCAACACGCTGTGCGCGGTGATGGGCGGCGACGCGATCTTCGAGGAGCTCCAGGAGCACCTGGGCGTCGGCAACGGTGAGACCACCGACGACGGCAAGGTCACCCTGGAGCACATCGAGTGCAACGCGGCCTGCGACTTCGCGCCGGTCGTGATGGTCAACTGGGAGTTCTTCGACAACCAGACCCCAGGCAGCGCCAGGCGCCTCGTCGACGATCTGCGCGCGGGGCGGGCCGTGGAGCCCACGCGCGGGGCGCGGCTGTGCACCTTCAAGGAGACCGCGCGGATCCTGGCCGGCTTCCCCGACGAGCGGCCCGGGGCCGTCGAGGCAAGCGGCAGCGCGGGACACGCCTCGCTGGTGGGCCTCCGCCTGGCCAAGGGAGAGGCCGCACCCGCGCGCGTGGTCCATCCGCGCGACGGCGGACCGCACGAGCCGCAGGACGGCGCGGTGCACAAGCCGTCGCCCGCCGAGCACCTGAGCTCGCACGACGCACCGCAGGACACGTCAGCATCCGACCCAGCCCACCCGGCAGGGCCTGTAGCCGAGGAGGGGGAGTGATGACGTTGGCACCCGAGCTGAAAGACACCAGCCCCGAGAAGCTGCTCGCACCCGTGCTGTCGGCCTTCTGGGACGAGGACAAGTCCTGGACGCTGGACGTCTACCGAAGGCACGAGGGATACGAGGGGCTCCGCAAGGCGCTCGCCATGTCGCCGGACGACGTGATCGCGTACGTCAAGGACTCCGGTCTGCGGGGGCGCGGCGGCGCGGGATTCCCGACGGGAATGAAATGGCAGTTCATTCCCCAGGGTGATGGAAAACCGCACTATCTAGTTGTCAACGCCGACGAGTCGGAGCCCGGAACGTGCAAGGACATTCCGCTCCTCTTCGCGAACCCGCACAGCCTCATCGAGGGCATTGTCATCGCGTGTTATGCCATCAGGTCTTCGCATGCCTTCATCTATCTGCGTGGTGAAGTCGTCCCCGTATTGCGGCGGTTGCACGAGGCCGTGCGCGAGGCCTACGCGGCGGGCTACCTCGGCGAGAACATCCTGGGCAGTGGTCTCGACCTCCAGCTCACCGTGCACGCCGGCGCCGGCGCGTACATCTGCGGTGAGGAGACCGCACTGCTCGACTCGCTCGAAGGCCGCCGGGGTCAACCGCGGCTCCGTCCCCCCTTCCCTGCTGTCGCGGGCCTCTACGCATGCCCGACTGTGGTGAACAACGTCGAATCGATCGCGTCGGTTCCCGCCATCCTGCACAAGGGCAAGGAATGGTTCAGGTCGATGGGCAGCGAGAAGTCCCCGGGCTTCACGCTCTACTCGCTCAGCGGCCATGTCACCAACCCCGGTCAGTACGAGGCCCCGCTCGGCGTCACGCTCCGCCAGCTCCTGGAGATGAGCGGCGGGATGCGGGCAGGGCACCGGCTGAAGTTCTGGACGCCGGGCGGCTCCTCGACACCGATGTTCACCGCCGAGCACCTCGACGTCCCTCTTGATTACGAAGGAGTGGGTGCCGCGGGTTCCATGCTCGGCACCAAAGCGCTCCAGTGCTTCGACGAGACGACCTGCGTCGTCCGCGCCGTCACCCGCTGGACCGAGTTCTACGCCCACGAGTCCTGCGGCAAGTGCACGCCGTGCCGCGAAGGGACGTACTGGCTCGTGCAGTTGCTGCGCGACATCGAGGCGGGCAAGGGCGTCATGTCCGACCTCGACAAGCTCAACGACATCGCCGACAACATCAACGGCAAGTCCTTCTGCGCCCTCGGCGACGGTGCCGCCTCGCCGATCTTCTCCTCGCTCAAGTACTTCCGCGAGGAGTACGAGCAGCACATCACGGGCCGCGGCTGCCCCTTCGACCCGGCCAAGTCGACGGCCTGGGCCGACCGCACGGAGGTGAACGCATGACTGTGACCACCAGCTCTCCCTCGGGAGGGGGAGAGGCGGCGGTCCCGCCGGAAGATCTGGTGTCGCTGACGATCGACGGCGCCGAGATCAGCGTGCCGAAGGGCACCCTGGTCATCCGGGCCGCCGAGCAACTCGGCATCGAGATCCCCCGCTTCTGCGACCACCCCCTCCTCGACCCGGCCGGCGCCTGCCGCCAGTGCATCGTCGAAGTCGAGGGCCAGCGCAAGCCGATGGCGTCCTGCACCATCACCTGCACCGACGGGATGGTGGTCAAGACCCACCTCACCTCGCCGGTCGCCGAGAAGGCCCAGCACGGTGTGATGGAGCTCCTCCTCATCAACCACCCGCTGGACTGCCCGGTCTGCGACAAGGGCGGCGAGTGCCCCCTGCAGAACCAGGCCATGTCGCACGGCCACGCCGAGTCCCGCTTCGAAGGAAAGAAGCGGACGTTCGAAAAGCCCGTGCCGATCTCCACGCAGGTGCTGCTCGACCGTGAGCGGTGCGTGCTGTGCGCCCGCTGCACCCGGTTCTCCAACCAGGTCGCGGGCGACCCGATGATCGAGCTGCTCGAGCGGGGCGCGCTCCAGCAGGTCGGTACCGGTGAGGGCGACCCCTTCGAGTCGTACTTCTCCGGCAACACCATCCAGATCTGCCCGGTCGGCGCGCTGACCTCGGCGGCGTATCGCTTCCGCTCCCGCCCCTTCGACCTGGTCTCCTCGCACTCCGTGTGCGAGCACTGCTCGGGCGGCTGTGCCACCCGCACCGACCACCGGCGCGGCAAGGTCATGCGGCGCCTGGCCGCCCCGGACCCCGAGGTCAACGAGGAGTGGATCTGCGACAAGGGGCGCTTCGCGTTCCGGTACGCCCAGCAGCGCGACCGCCTGCAGACGCCGCTCATCCGCAACGCCGAGGGCGACCTCGAACCGGCCTCCTGGCCGGAGGCGCTGCAGATCGCCGCTCAGGGGCTGCTCGCCTCGCGCGGCCGGACCGGTGTCCTGACCGGCGGCCGGCTCACCGTCGAGGACGCCTACGCGTACAGCAAGTTCGCGCGCGTGGCGCTCGACAGTAACGACATCGACTTCCGCGCGCGCGTGCACAGCGGCGAGGAGGCCGACTTCCTGGCCGCGCGGATCGCCGGACGCGGCCGGGACCTCGACGGTACGGGCGTCACGAACACCTCCCTGGAGAAGGCGCCCGCCGTCCTGCTGGCCGGGTTCGAGGCCGAGGAGGAGGCGCCCGGGATCTTCCTCAGGCTGCGCAAGGCCTGGCGCAAGCACGGGCAGAAGGTCTTCGCACTCGCCACGCACGCGACACGCGGCCTGGAGAAGGCCGGCGGCACGCTGCTGCCCGCCGCGCCCGGCACCGAGACCGAGTGGCTGGACGCGCTCGCGAGCGGGGTCGGCCTGGAGGGCGACGGCGCGAAGGCCGCCGAGGCGCTGCGCACCGAGGGCGCGGTCATTGTCGTCGGCGAGCGGCTCGCCGCTGTCGCCGGCGGTCTCACCGCCGCCGTACGGGCCGCGTCCGCGACCGGCGCCCAGTTGGTGTGGATCCCGCGCCGGGCGGGGGAGCGGGGCGCGATCGAGGCGGGTGCGCTGCCGTCGCTGCTGCCGGGCGGACGTCCGGCCACCGACCCACGCGCGCGTCAGGAGGTCGCCGCGGCCTGGGGCGTCGCCGAACTCCCGCACCGCTACGGCCGTGACACCGGCCAGATCGTCGAGGCCGCCGCCGGTGGCGAACTCCAGGCCCTGCTGGTCGCGGGCGTCGAGATCGCCGACCTGCCCGATCCGGCACGCGCGCGTGAGGCGCTCACCGAGGTCGGCTTCCTCGTCTCGCTGGAGCTGCGGCCCGGCGAGATCACCGAGCACGCCGACGTCGTCCTGCCCGTCGCCGCCGTCGCCGAGAAGGCCGGCACCTTCCTCAACTGGGAGGGCAGGGTGCGCTTCTTCGAGGCCGCGCTCAAGCCCGACCAGATGACCAGGCGTCTCGCGCCCAGCGACGCGCGCGTGCTGCAGATGCTGGCCGACGCCATGGACGTACACCTGGGGCTGCCGGATCTGCGCACCACGCGCGCGGAGTTCGACCGGCTCGGCCCCTGGGACGGTCCCCGGGCCACCGACCCCGTGGAAGTCGCCGTCCAACTGCCGCGGCCGGCCGCCGGAGAGGCCGTACTGGCCGGGCACCGGCTGCTCCTCGACCAGGGGCGCCTCCAGGAGGGCGACGAGGCGCTCGCCGGAACCCGGCACACCGCCCACGCGCGTCTGTCGGCCGCCACGGCAGCCGAAGCAGGCGTGAAGGACGGCGACGTACTCGCCGTGACCGGCACCGCCGGAACGGTCGAACTCCCGCTCAGGATCACCGAGATGCCCGACCGCGTGGTCTGGCTCCCGCTGAACTCCGTGGGCACCGGCGTCGCCTCCGGCACCGGGGCGCTGCCCGGCTCCCTCGTCCGCATCGGCCCGGCGACGCTCGCCGACGAGGCCCCCAAGGAGGTGGAGGGATGAGCCCGTACCTCGCCGCTGAAGACCTCTCGATGTTCGGCCGCGACCCCTGGTGGCTGGTCGTCATCAAGGCGGTGTTCTGCTTCGCCTTCCTGATGGTGACCGTGCTGTTCTCCATCGTCTGGGAGCGCAAGGTCGTCGCCTGGATGCAGCTGCGCATCGGCCCCAACCGGCACGGTCCCTGGGGCATGCTCCAGTCGCTCGCCGACGGCATCAAGCTGATGCTCAAGGAAGACGTCATCGTCAAGCGCGCGGACAAGGTGGTCTACGTCCTCGCACCGATCGTCGCGGCCATCCCGGCCTTCATGGCGATCGCGGTGATCCCCTTCGGCCCGGCCGGCAACGAGATCTCGATCTTCGGCCAGCGCACCACGATGCAGCTCACCGACCTGCCGATCGCGATGCTCTACATCCTCGCGGTCGCCTCGGTCGGCATCTACGGCATCGTGCTGGCGGGCTGGAGTTCCGGATCGACGTATCCGCTGCTCGGTGGTCTGCGCGCCTGCGCGCAGATGATCTCGTACGAGATCGCGATGGGTGCCGCGTTCGCCTCGGTGTTCCTCTACTCCGGGTCGATGTCGACGTCGGCGATCGTCGAGGCGCAGCAGGACCGCTGGTACGTCGTCCTGCTGCCGGTCTCCTTCGTGATCTACGTCGTGACGATGGTCGGCGAGACCAACCGCGCCCCTCTCGACATGCCGGAGTCCGAGGGCGACCTGGTCGGCGGCTTCAACACCGAGTACTCGTCGATCAAGTTCGCGATGTTCATGCTCGCCGAGTACGTGAACATGGTGACCGTCTCGGCGGTGACGACGACGCTCTTCCTGGGCGGCTGGCGGGCCCCCTGGCCGGTCAGCACCTTCTGGGAGGGCGCGAACCACGGCTGGTGGCCGATGCTCTGGTTCGTCGTCAAGGTGCAGCTGCTGCTGTTCTTCTTCATCTGGCTGCGCGGCACGCTCCCGCGGGTCCGCTACGACCAGCTGATGAAGCTCGGCTGGAAGGTCCTCATCCCGGTCTCCGTGGTCTGGCTGATGCTCGTCGCGACCGTGCGGACCCTCAGGAACGAGAACTACGACTTCGCCGACATCGCGCTCTACGTCGGCGGCGGTGTCCTCGCGCTGTTGCTGCTCTCCTTCGTCGTGGACATGTTCCGGGAGCGGACGAAGGCGGCCGAGCGGCCCGTCGAGCCGCCCGCCGGATTCGACGCCACGGCGGGCGGATTCCCCGTGCCGCCACTGCCCGGACAGGAGCTTCCACCGGTGCCGAGGCGCCGCCCGCGCCGCGAGCGGGAGCTGATTGTCAGTGGTGGGCCCGATACTCAGAGTGACGGATCTCTGGATGGAAAGGAGGCGTCCGATGGCTGAGGAGCCCAAGGAGGCCGGGCAGACGAAGCCTGGCTTCCAGAACCCGGTAGCCGGCTTCGGCGTGACCTTCAAGGCCATGTTCAAGAAGCGGCTGACCGAGCAGTACCCGGAACAGCAGAAGACCACCGCTCCGCGCTTCCACGGACGGCACCAGCTCAATCGCCATCCGGACGGCCTGGAGAAGTGCGTCGGCTGCGAACTGTGCGCCTGGGCCTGCCCCGCCGACGCGATCTACGTCGAGGGCGCGGACAACACCGACGAGGAGCGCTACTCGCCGGGCGAGCGGTACGGGCGCGTGTACCAGATCAACTACGCCCGCTGCATCCTGTGCGGCCTGTGCATCGAGGCGTGCCCCACGCGCGCGCTGACGATGACCAACGAGTTCGAGCTGGCCGACTCCAGCCGCGCCAACCTCATCTACACCAAGGAGCAGCTGCTCGCCGGCCTCGAAGAGGGCATGGTCGACTCGCCGCACGCCATCTACCCGGGGACGGACGAGCAGGACTACTACCGGGGCCTCGTGACGGAGGCCGCACCCGGCACAGTCCAGCAAGTCGCCGTCTCCAAGGGCGAGAAGCCGGAAGAAGAGGAGGTGCAGGCATGAGCGCGCAGCTCGCCGCGTACTCCACCTCAACCGGCGAGGCCTTCCAGTTCTGGGTCCTCGGCACGATCGCCGTGCTCGGCGCCCTGGGCACCGTCCTCATGAAGAGGGCCGTGCACAGCGCGCTCTGCCTCGCCGGCACCATGATCATCCTGGCGGTGTTCTACCTCGCCAACGGCGCCTACTTCCTGGGCGTCGTGCAGATCATCGTCTACACCGGCGCGATCATGATGCTGTTCCTGTTCGTGGTGATGCTCGTCGGCGTGACGGCCGCGGACTCCCTGAAGGAGACCATCAAGGGCCAGCGCTGGCTGGCCCTTCTCTGCGGGCTCGGCTTCGGCATCCTGCTGGTCGCGGGCATCGGCAACGCCTCCATCACGGAGTTCAACGGCCTCGCCCAGGCGAACGCGAACGGCAACGTGGAGGGCCTCGCCGCCCTCATCTTCACCAAGTACGTCTTCGCCTTCGAGATCACCGGCGCCCTGCTTATCACGGCCGCCATCGGTGCCATGCTGCTCACCCACCGCGAGCGCACCGAGCGCGCCAGGACCCAGCGCGAACTGTCCGAGCAGCGCGTCCGCGAGGGCAAGCACCTGCCCCCGCTGCCGGCGCCCGGCGTGTACGCCCGGCACAACGCCGTGGACATCGCGGGCCTGCTGCCCGACGGCACCCCGTCCGACCTCACGGTCAGCAAGACGCTGCGCGAGCGCGGCCAGATCCGTGACGTGTCCACCGAGGCGCTCAACGATCTCAAGGCGCTGGAACAGCGCGCCGAGGAGCGCCTGGAGCGGACCGCGATCGAACCGTCGACCTTCAAGCGGGCCGAGGAGGCGTCGAAGTGAACCCCGTCAACTACCTCTATATCGCCGCCCTGTTGTTCACGATCGGCGCCACCGGCGTACTGATCAGGCGCAACGCCATCGTCGTGTTCATGTGCATCGAGCTCATGCTCAACGCCTGCAACCTCGCGCTGGTCGCCTTCTCCCGGATGCACGGCAACCTCGACGGCCAGATCATCGCCTTCTTCACGATGGTCGTCGCCGCCGCGGAGGTCGTGGTCGGGCTCGCGATCATCGTGTCGCTGTTCCGTTCCCGCCACTCGGCCTCGGTCGACGACGCCAGCCTGATGAAGCTCTGAGGGGTCGCTGAATCGTGGAGAACCTGATTGCGCTGCTGGTGGCGGCGCCTCTGCTCGGAGCGGCCGTACTGCTGTGCGGCGGCCGGCGGCTCGACGCCGTCGGCCACTGGATCGGCACCATTCTCGCGGCCGCCTCCTTCGTGATCGGCGCCGTCCTCTTCGCCGGCCTGCTCGGCAAGGACGTCGAACACCGGACCCTGACCCAGCACCTGTTCAGCTGGATCCCCGTCGAGGGCTTCCAGGCGGACGTCGCCTTCCGCCTCGACCAGCTGTCCATGACGTTCGTGCTGCTGATCACCGGCGTTGGCTCGCTGATCCACCTGTACTCCGTCGGGTACATGGAGCACGACGAGCGGCGCCGCCGCTTCTTCGGCTACCTGAACCTGTTCCTCGCGGCGATGCTGCTGCTCGTCCTCGCCGACAACTACCTGCTGCTGTACGTCGGCTGGGAGGGCGTCGGTCTCGCCTCCTACCTGCTGATCGGCTTCTGGCAGCACAAGCCCAGTGCCGCGACCGCCGCGAAGAAGGCCTTCCTGGTCAACCGCGTCGGCGACATGGGCCTGGGCATCGCCATCATGCTGATGTTCACCACCTTCGGGACCTTCGCCTTCGGCCCGGTGCTCGGCACCCACGAAGAGGAAGGGCTCGTCGGCGGGACCAGTGAGGCCACGCTCACCGGCATCGCCCTGATGCTGCTGCTCGCCGCCTGCGGCAAGTCCGCCCAGGTGCCGCTGCAGTCCTGGCTCGGGGACGCGATGGAGGGCCCGACCCCGGTCTCGGCCCTCATCCACGCCGCGACCATGGTGACCGCCGGCGTCTACCTGATCGTCCGCTCCGGCGCCATCTTCAACGCCGCACCCGACGCGCAGCTCGTCGTCACCATCGTCGGTGCCGTCACGCTCCTGTTCGGTGCGATCGTCGGTTGCGCGAAGGACGACATCAAGAAGGCGCTGGCCGGCTCGACCATGTCGCAGATCGGCTACATGATCCTCGCCGCGGGCCTCGGCCCCATCGGCTACGTCTTCGCGATCATGCACCTGGTGACGCACGGCTTCTTCAAGGCCGGTCTGTTCCTCGGCGCCGGCTCGGTCATGCACGGCATGAACGACGAGGTCGACATGCGCAAGTACGGCGGCCTCCGCAAGTACATGCCGGTCACCTTCGTCACCTTCGGCCTCGGCTACCTCGCCATCATCGGCTTCCCGGGCCTGTCCGGCTTCTTCTCCAAGGACAAGATCATCGAGGCGGCGTTCGCCAAGGGCGGCACCGAGGGCTGGATCCTCGGCGGCTGCGCGCTGCTGGGCGCGGCCATCACGGCGTACTACATGACGCGCGTGATGCTGCTGACGTTCTTCGGCGAGAAGCGCTGGCAGCCCGACGAGAACGGCAACGAACCGCACCCGCACGAGTCGCCCAAGGTCATGACGATCCCCATGATCGTGCTGGCCGTCGGGTCGGTGGCCGGTGGCGCGTTCTTCAGCATCGGCGACCGCTTCCTGCACTGGCTGGAGCCCATCACCGGGCACGACCACGGCCACGCGCCCATCAGCGCGCTGACGGTCACGGTGTCCACGGTGGCCGTGATGGTCATCGGTGTCGCCACCGCGTACGCCCAGTACGGGCGCCGTCCCGTCCCGGTCGTCGCCCCGCGCGGGTCGCTGCTCACCCGGGCCGCCCGGCGCGACCTGCTCCAGGACGACTTCAACCACGTCGTCCTCGTCCGCGGCGGCGAACACCTCACACGCTCCCTGGTGTACGTCGACCACACCCTGGTCGACGGCGTCGTCAACGGCACGGCGGCCTCGATGGGCGGTCTGTCCGGACGGATGCGCAGGCTGCAGAACGGCTTCGCGCGGTCGTACGCGGTCTCGATGTTCGGCGGTGCGGCGGTCCTCGTCGCCGCGACCCTGCTGATGAGGGCGGTCTGATACCGATGTCCTTTCCTCTGCTGACAGCGACGGCGGCACTCCCGGCGATCGGGGCGGTCGCCACGGCCGCCGTACCGGCCGCCCGGCGCACCGCCGCCAAATGGCTGGCGCTGCTCGTCTCGCTCGCCACCCTCGCCCTGGCCGCGACCACCCTGATCCGCTTCGACCCGGACGGCGACCGCTACCAGCTCACCGAATCCCACGCCTGGATCGCCGAGTTCGGGGTCCGCTACGAGCTGGGTGTGGACGGCATCGCGGTCGCGCTGATCGCGCTCACCGCGCTGCTGATCCCGTTCATCATCCTGGCGGGCTGGCACGACGCAGACCCGCTGGAGACCGGCGATGCATCTCTCAGCAGCTTCGCTGCGGGGCGGTGGCGGCCCACGCAGGGCTTCTTCGCCCTGATCCTGGCCGTCGAGGCGATGGTGATCATCTCCTTCGAGGCCACCGACGTCTTCCTCTTCTACATCTTCTTCGAAGCCATGCTCATCCCGATGTACTTCCTCATCGGCGGCTTCGGAGACCGCGCCCACGAGCACGGCGAGAAGGCGGCGGCGACACAACGGTCGTACGCGGCCGTCAAGTTCCTCCTCTACAACCTCGTCGGCGGCCTGATCATGCTGGCCGCGGTGATCGGCCTCTATGTGGTCGCCGGTAACTTCTCGCTCACAGAGATCGCCGAGGCCCGCGCCAACGGCACGCTGGACATGGCGACCAGCACCGAACGCTGGCTGTTCCTGGGCTTCTTCTTCGCCTTCGCGGTGAAGGCGCCCCTGTGGCCGCTGCACACCTGGCTGCCCAACGCCATGGGCGAGGCCACCGCCCCGGTCGCCGTGCTGATCACGGCAGTCGTCGACAAGGTGGGCACCTTCGCGATGCTCCGCTTCTGCCTCCAGCTGTTCCCGGAGGCCAGCAAGTGGGCGACGCCCGCCATCCTCGTCCTCGCCCTGATCAGCATCATCTACGGGGCGCTGCTCGCCGTCGGTCAGCGGGACATCAAGCGGCTGGTGGCGTACGCGTCGATCTCGCACTTCGGCTTCATCATCATGGGCATCTTCGCGATGACCAGCCAGGGCCAGTCCGGCGCGACGCTCTACATGGTCAACCACGGGATCTCGACCGCCGCCCTGATGCTGGTCGCCGGCTTCCTGATCTCGCGGCGCGGATCGAGGCTCATCGCCGACTACGGCGGCGTGCAGAAGGTCGCTCCGGTGCTCGCCGGCACCTTCCTGATCGGTGGCCTCGCGACCCTGTCGCTGCCGGGGCTCGCACCCTTCGTGAGCGAATTCCTGGTCCTGGTCGGCACGTTCGCGAACTACCCGGTGATCGGCATCATCGCCACCTTCGGCATCGTCCTCGCCGCGCTCTACACCCTCGTCCTCTACCAGAGGACGATGACGGGTCCGGTGAAGCCCGAGGTCGCGACCATGCCCGACCTGCGGGTGCGGGAACTCGTGGTCGTCGCGCCGCTGGTCGCCGTACTGATCTTCCTGGGCGTCTACCCGAAGCCCGTCACGGACATCGTCAACCCGGCGGTCAAGCAGACCATGTCCGACGTACAGAAGAAGGACCCCCAGCCCGAGGTGGAGGCCGCCAAGTGAGCGCACCAGCCGTCCACAGCCTGTGGACAACCGCGGCCGACCCGATCTCGAAGATCGACGCGCCGAAGATCGAATACGGACAACTGTCGCCCACCCTGATCGTCCTCGGCGCGGCGGTCATCGGGGTACTGATCGAGGCGGTCGTCCCGCGCAAGTCCCGTTACTACACCCAGGTGTTCGTCTCCGCCGTCGCACTCGCCGCCGCCTTCGCCGCGGTCGTCGCGCTCGCCGCCGGCGGATACGGCACCACCAAGGCGGGCATCGTCGCGATGGGCGCCATCGCCGTCGACGGACCGGCCCTCTTCCTGCAGGGCACGATCCTGTTGGCGGGCCTGGTCGGCCTGTTCACCTTCGCCGAGCGGCGGCTCGACCCGCTGGTGCACGGCAACCGCGTCGACTCCTTCGCCGCGCAGGCCGCGTCCGTGCCGGGCAGCGACAGCGAGAAAGCCGCGGTGAAGGCCGGGTTCACCACGACCGAGGTGTTCCCGCTGCTGCTGTTCGCCGTCGCCGGCATGCTGATCTTCCCGGCGGCGAACGACCTGCTGACCCTGTTCATCGCCCTGGAAGTCCTCTCGCTCCCGCTGTACCTGATGTGCGCGCTGGCCCGCCGCAAGCGGCTCATGTCGCAGGAGGCCGCGGTCAAGTACTTCCTGCTCGGCGCGTTCGCCTCCGCGTTCACCCTGTTCGGCATCGCGCTGCTCTACGGCTACTCCGGCTCGGTGTCGTACGCGACGATCGCGCAGGTCGTCGACGGATCCGCCCCGGACGTCAACCCGGCGCTCGCGGACACCATGGGCAACGACGCGCTGCTCCTCGTCGGCGCCGCGATGATCGTCATGGGGCTGCTGTTCAAGGTCGGCGCCGTGCCCTTCCACATGTGGACGCCGGACGTCTACCAGGGCGCGCCCACACCGGTCACCGGGTTCATGGCGGCGGCGACGAAGGTGGCCGCCTTCGGCGCGCTGCTCCGGATCCTGTACGTCGTCCTGCCCGGCCTGCGCTGGGACTGGCGGCCGGTCATGTGGGGCGTCGCCATCGTCACCATGCTGGGCGGCGCGATCGTCGCGATCACCCAGACCGACATCAAGCGACTACTGGCGTACTCGTCGATCGCGCACGCCGGGTTCATCCTCGCGGGCGTCATCGCGACCACGCCGGACGGCATCTCGTCCGTCCTCTTCTACCTGGCCGCGTACTCGTTCGTCACGATCGGGGCGTTCGCGGTGGTGACCCTGGTGCGCGACGCGGGCGGTGAGGCGACGCACCTGTCCAAGTGGGCCGGTCTCGGCCGGCGTTCACCCCTGGTGGCGGCCGTGTTCGCGGTGTTCCTGCTGGCCTTCGCCGGCATTCCGCTGACCTCCGGCTTCGCCGGGAAGTTCGCCGTGTTCAAGGCGGCGGCGGAAGGCGGCGCGGCCCCGCTGGTCGTGGTCGGCGTGATCTCGTCGGCGATCGCGGCGTTCTTCTACATCCGCGTCATCGTGCTGATGTTCTTCAGCGAGCCGCGGCCCGAGGGCCCGACCGTCGCCGTGCCGTCACCACTGACGACGACGGCGATCGGCGTCGGCGTGGCGGTCACACTGGTGCTCGGAGTGGCGCCGCAGTACTTCCTCGACCTGGCGAACCAGGCGGGGGTGTTCGTGCGCTGACCTGCGGTGCGACGTGCGATGGGCCCCGGCTCCCTTTTTGGGGGCCGGGGCCCATCGCGTGCGCTCAAGCGGCCGGCGGGCCCGGGCAGCGGCATGTCCCGGCCCGCACAGGCGTGCCAGGTGACGGGGGCCATTCGGATGAGCACCGAGCGTCACTCAACGGGCCTGTGGATAACTCCGGCGCTGTCGGTGCGGGCCCCTATCGTGGAGGCAGTGGTCGAGGGACGACGTACGGGGGACAGGACGATGCGCGGGACGGGCGGGATCAGCGAGATGCCAGAGGTGACCGAGAGCGAAGCGCTCTCCACGCTGCACCGGGTCTTCGGTTACGAGGCCTTCCGCGGCGAGCAGGATGCGGTCATCGAGCATGTGGTGGCCGGCGGCGACGCCGTCGTGCTGATGCCGACCGGCGGCGGCAAGTCGCTGTGCTACCAGATCCCGGCCCTGGTCAGACCGGGTACAGGGGTCGTCGTCTCCCCGCTGATCGCGCTGATGCAGGACCAGGTGGACGCACTGCGGGCGCTCGGCGTGCGCGCCGGGTTCATGAACTCCACACAGGACTTCGACGAGCGGCGCGTGGTGGAGGCGGAGTTCCTGGCCGGCGAGCTGGACCTGCTTTATCTGGCGCCGGAGCGGCTGCGGCTCGACTCCACACTGGATCTCCTGTCGAGGGGCAAGATCGCGGTGTTCGCTATCGACGAGGCGCACTGCGTGTCCCAGTGGGGCCACGACTTCCGCCCCGACTACCTGGCCCTCTCCCTGCTCGGCGACCGCTGGCCGGACGTCCCGCGGATCGCGCTCACCGCGACCGCCACGCATGCGACGCACCGGGAGATCACCCAGCGGCTCAACATGCCGACGGCCCGGCACTTCGTGGCCAGCTTCGACCGGCCCAACATCCAGTACCGGATCGTGCCGAAGGCGGACCCCAAGAAGCAGCTGCTGGGCTTCCTGCGCGAGGAACACGCGGGCGACGCGGGCATCGTGTACTGCCTGTCACGCAAGTCGGTGGACACGACGGCAGAGTTCCTGAGCCGCAACGGCATCGAGGCGGTGCCGTACCACGCGGGCCTGGACTCGGGCACGCGCGCGGCGCACCAGTCCCGCTTCCTGCGCGAGGACGGCCTGGTCGTGGTCGCCACCATCGCCTTCGGCATGGGCATCGACAAGCCGGACGTGCGGTTCGTCGCCCACCTCGACCTGCCCAAGTCGGTCGAGGGCTACTACCAGGAGACGGGCCGCGCCGGCCGCGACGGACTCCCGTCGACCGCATGGATGGCGTACGGGCTCAACGACGTCATACAACAGCGCAAGATGATCCAGTCCGGCGAAGGCGACGAGGCGTTCCGGCGCCGGGCCGCCTCCCACCTGGACGCCATGCTGGCGCTGTGCGAGACGGCGCAGTGTCGGCGGGGGCAACTGCTCGCCTACTTCGGGCAGGACCCGGACCCGGTGGGCTGCGGCAACTGCGACACCTGCCTCGCGCCGCCGGAGACCTGGGACGGCACGGTCGCGGCGCAGAAGGTGCTGTCGACGGTGGTGCGGCTGCACCGGGAGCGGGGGCAGAAGTTCGGTGCCGTACAGATCGTCGACATCCTGATGGGGCGGCGCACCGCCAAGGTGATCCAGTTCGACCACGACCAGCTGTCCGTGTTCGGCATCGGTGAGGAGCTCGGCGAGGGCGAATGGCGGGGCGTCGTCCGGCAGTTGCTGGCACAGGGTCTGCTCGCGGTCGAAGGGGAGTACGGGACGCTGGTGCTGACGGAGGCCAGCGGGACGGTACTGCGGCGGGAGCGGGAGGTGCCGCTGCGGAAGGAACCGAAGAAGGCGGTGACCTCGCGTTCGGCGTCGGGTTCGGGTTCGGGTTCCGGGCGTGGGGAGCGCAAGGGCAAGGCCGCGGTGGTCGAGCTGCCGGAGGCGCTGGTGCCCGCGTTCGAGGCGCTGCGGGCCTGGCGGGCGGAACAGGCGCGGGAGCAGGGGGTTCCGGCGTATGTGATCTTCCACGACGCGACGCTCCGGGAGATCGTGACGGCGTGGCCCGCGTCGGTGCGGGAGCTCGGGGGCGTCGGCGGCGTGGGCGAGAAGAAGCTGGCGACGTACGGGGAGGGCGTGTTGGGGGCGTTGGCCTCGCTGGGTGGCGCTGAGGCGGCGCCGGCGGTGACCGACGGTGATTCGGGCGGTGCGGATGACTGGCCCGAGATGGATGAGGAGCCGGAGCCGGAGGACTGGGCCTAGACGGCCGGGGGAGGGCGGCACCGGCGGTTGACGGGTACCGGAGGCTGGTGCTGGGAGGGCGTTGATCAGGACAGCGCCGTCAACCCCGGTGCGAACGTGATCAGTAGCGGTAGCAGGGGGATCAGCGCCGCCACCGTCGTCGTCAGGGCTCGGTCGCGGCGGGCCAGGCGGGGCGGGGGCTGAAGGAGGCGCTTGACGCGTTCGCCCAGGAGGCGGTGGGTGGAGGCGCAGGAGAGGACGCCTCTGTGCTGGTTGAGCTCGATCAGGGCCAACGCCGTCGTCAGATGGCCGCAGCGGCGGGACGCGGTGTCGTCGGCGGCCAGTTCGACCAGACGGTGGGTCTGGTCGCAGAAGTGGGCGAACAACGGGATGCGGGGGAAGCCGGTGGCGAGGGCGGTGGAGAGGTGGAGCAGCCAGTCGTGGCGGGCGCGGGCGTGGCCGCGTTCGTGGGTGAGGACCGCGTCCAGCTGGTGGTCGGTGAGGCGGTGCAGGGCGCCCGTCGTGACGATCAGCTGGGGCGGGTTGCCGGGCATCCACCAGGCGTCCGGATACTCGTCCTCCAGGACCAGCAGAGGGCCGCGGGCCGCGGGCAGGCCGGCCGGCAGATCAGGGGCGCGTTCGCGCAGGTGGGCCCTGGCCTGGCCGCGGCGCCGACGCGCTTCGACGAGCTCGCGGGCCAGCATCGCCGTCGTCCAGGCGGCACCGCAGGCCAGTAGCAGGGTGAGCGCGGTCGTCCACGGCGGCGTGGCCGAGAGGTCGTACGCCGCGGTGACCGCCGGGGGCGCCGGGGCGAAGAGCTGGGCGCGGACCGTGCCGAAGACGGCGGCGGCGCCCAGGGTTAGCGCCGTTAGACAGCACAGCAGCACGGTGGCGACCAGGCACTGCCACACCCACAGCGCGACCACGGGTTCCCGCTCGGGCCACGCGGCCCTGGTCAGCGCGCGCGGAACCGGCACGGCAGCGGCCAGCGCGACGGCGCTCAGCAGGAGCAGGCAGACAGTCATGCCACGGGCTCCGGATCCTGATCGGGGGAGAGGCGGGGGCGGCTCTGAGGGCGGCGGTCGATGAACACGCCGCTCCGCCGCCAAGTATGACGGCGCCGGGAACGGGAGTCAGGGGGAAAGCGCCGTCGAAATCGGCGGCGGGGTGGGAGGAGGCAGGGGGAGGCAGGGGGAGGGGAGGGCCCCGCCCCTACCCCCGCAAAGCCTCCCGCACCACCGCCACCACTTCCGCGTCCTCCGCCCCCAACGCCCGAGCCTCCGCAGTGAACCGCCGGGCCAGCGCCGCCAGTTCGGCCGGATCCGGGCGGCGTGTCCCCGTCGGGAGCGGTGCGACCCGTGTCCCCGCACCCCGGCGGGTGCGGATCAGGGACGCCGCTTCCAGCTCCCGGTACGCCCGTGCCACCGTCCCGGCGGCCAGGCCCAGGTCGGCGGCCAACTGCCGTACGGTTGGGAGGCGTTCGCCCTCCGGCAGGCGGCCGGTGGTGATCAGGGCGGCGAGCTGGGCGCGGATCTGTTCGTACGGCGGGACCGGGCTGGTCGTGTCGACGCGTACGGCCGGGCCGGTCACCGGCGTCCCGTCCCGGATTCCGCCCCGGATGCCGCGGCGGACGTCGCCCCAGAGCCCACCCCGGATGTCGCGGCGGACGTCGCCCCCGAAGGCACCCCGGATGCCCCGGCCCCCGGGGCCCGCCAGGTCGCCCGGGGCGAAAGGATCGTGAACAGGCACCACGGTCCCGTGACCAGGGTGATCAGGCCCAGTGGCCAGACCAGCCAGTTCGCGGCGGTCCCCAGCGTTCCGTCGCACGTCGTGCTCATCAGGGCGCCGGACACCGTCGATGCCGCGCCGAACATGGACGTCGAGACCACCAGCCCCCACGCCGCCACGATGGCCAACGTGCGGTCGCGGCGGGACTGTTCGTCGCCGGGGCGGGTCGCGATGCGCCGCAGCGACCAGCCGCAGGCGGCGGTGGAGATGGCGAGGGTCGCCAGGATCGGGATGCCGTAGTAGAGGCCGGGCCAGGGGGTGGACATGTGCGTCATCCCCTGGCAGGTCACCGTCAGTGCGCGGCCCGCCCGGCCCAGGTCGTCCGGCGACGCCACCGCGGCCGCCACCGTCAGCAGGGCGACCAGCGCGGCCGCGAGGCCGAGGAGCAGCCAGGTCATGCGGGGCGGCACGTGGTCGCGGACCCGGCGTGGGGTGAGGCCGGCCGTGCGGACGGTGCCCGGACGGGGAGCGGTCAGGGCGTCGCCCAGCAGGACGCCGGCCACCGCGCACAGGCCGAAGACCGGAATGGCGTACAGAGGGCCCTTCCCGTCCACCAGGGGGAGCAGCCGGCTGGAGGCCAGCACCCCGATGGCCAGGCCCGTCCAGCGGGCGTACCGGTCGACGCGTGCGCGGGACGCGGGTGGCGTCGAATCGAGTTCGAGCATGAGAAACAGACCCCCGTGGGAACGACTTGTACTCACCACTTGTATCAAGCGGCGAGTACAAGATGCGGTCCCGCCCGGCATTGTGTCAATTGCTTGGTACAACCGGCTGCTATCCGGAGACGCGCCCCGTGACCTCCCCCAGCCCCACCCGAACCCCACCCGGCCCAGGTGCCCACGCCGACATCGTCACCACATCCCCGTCCTCCAGGAACGTCCGCTTGCCGTCGGGGAGTTCGAGCGGGTCCCGGCCGTTCCAGGTCAGTTCCAGCAGTGAGCCGCGTTCCCGTTCCGTCGGGCCGCTCACCGTGCCGGAGCCGTAGAGGTCGCCGGTGCGCAGTGACGCGCCGTTCACCGTCATGTGGGCCAGTTGCTGGGCGGCCGTCCAGTACATGGTGGAGAAGGGGGGTTCCGACACCACGTGCCCGTTGATCGCCACCGAGATCCGCAGGTCGTAGCCGCCGGGCTCGTCCTGCGAGTCGTCCAGGTAGGGCAGCAGGTCGTGCGTCCGCTCCGGCGGCGCCACCCGTGCCTCCTCCAGCGCGTCGAGGGGCGTGATCCACGCCGACACCGAGGTGGCGAAGGACTTGCCGAGGAACGGGCCGAGGGGGACGTACTCCCAGGCCTGGATGTCGCGTGCCGACCAGTCGTTGAGGAGGCAGAGCCCGAAGACGTGGTCGCGGAAGTCGGCGAGCCCCACCGGCTTCCCCCGCTCCGACGGCCCCCCGACCACGAAGCCGACCTCCGCCTCGATGTCCAGCCGCACCGACGGGCCGAACACCGGCTCCGGATCAGCCGGAGCCTTCCGCTGGCCCGACGGGCGTACGACGTCCGTGCCCGACACCACCACCGTGCCGGAGCGGCCGTGGTAGCCGATCGGCAGGTGCTTCCAGTTGGGGGTCAGGGAGTCGGCCGCGTCGGGGCGGAAGATCCGGCCGACGTTCCGGGCGTGGTTCTCGGAGGCGTAGAAGTCGACGTAGTCCGCCACCTCGAAGGGCAGGTGCAGGGTCACCGACGACAGTGGGTGGAAGTGGCGCTCGATGGTCTCCCGGTGGGACGGCACCGTCACCCACGCCGTCAGCGCGCGGCGTACGTCCGACCAGGTGGTGCGGCCCGCGGCGAGGAGCGGGTTCAGGGAGGGGCGCGCGAGCAGGGGGGCGTACGGCGAGCCGAGGGCGTACGCCGCCGCGCCGACGTCGAGGACATGGTCGCCGAGCCGGACACCGACCCGCCGCGCGGAGTCCGGCCCCGGGGCGGAGAAGACGCCGTACGGAAGGTTGTGCGGGCCGAAGGGGTCGCCCTCGGGGATGTCGAAGGGGGGCATGGGGTGCTGCCTCACTCTCGCGGGATCCGTATGCCATGTGGTCGCGCCACACGTTACGGCCGAGTTGCCTGTCTTGGGCAGTGCCTGAAGAGTTCGCAATGTCCGAATAATTCTTGTCGGGGTTGCTGGTTCGGCCCTCGGTGATCCGCCCTGGAAGCAGCCCAGGCTGCGGCCGGAGTCGCCGTTCGGACGGGCTGGTCGCTGTGGGCGCTCAGCTACTACCCCCACCCCTACCGCCGCCTGCCCGCCGGCCTCCGCCACTACCTGGTCCGCCGGGTCCTCGGCCCGCTCGGCGCCTGGTGGCTGCGGGACCGCTTCGAGGGGGCGGTGCGGGTCAGCGAGGTCGCGGGCGTCGTAGGGGCGGACGCGGCGGAGGGCCGTACGACCCTGACCGTGCGCACTCTCGGCGGCCGTACGCAGCAGTTGTCCGCCGACCACGTCATCGCGGCAACCGGCTACCGGGTGGACCTGGCCGCCCTGGACTGCATCGGGCCCGCCCTGCGCACCGAGTCGGCGGCGGCGTCGTACGGGCCGGTGATGCGGTTCGTGTGCGGAACCGAGTTCGCGTCACCGAGGCTGGCGAGGCATCTGGAAATTTCTTCGGCCGATCGGTCACAACCCGGACCCCCGATCCGTCAGTGCGGTGAAGGCGACAACGAAAGCGTCTCATCCACCACTGACAACGGAGTTGGACCATGCAGGCACGGATGAACAACCCGGCGTACGTCCTCCCCAGCGCGATGAAGGGGATCGGCGCCCTCGTCCAGGCGATCGGGGAGAGCGGGCTGTCCAAGGAGCTCACGGAGATCGCCGCCCTGCGCGCCAGCCAGATCAATGGCTGCAGCGCGTGTGTCCACGGTCACGTGGTCAACCTGCGCAAGGGCGGCACGAGCGAGGAGCGGATCGCCGCCGTCTCCGCCTGGCGCGAGGCGCCCTGGTTCACCGACGCCGAGCGGACCGCGCTGCAGCTCGCCGAGTCGATGACGCGGCTCGCGGACCGCTCCCAGGAGTCGGTGCCGGACGCGCTCTGGGACGAGGCGGCCGACCACTTCGACGAGAAGGAGCTGTCCGCGCTCATCCTCACCATCTCGCTCACCAACATGTTCAACCGCATCAACACCACCACCAGGGAGCCCGCGGGCGTCACCTGGGGGTGAAAACGGCGCGGGCGCGAGGCAGTTGGGACACCGAAACCGGAACAGGTGTCAACACATGTGAACACAGCAGCCGTCCGGTTCGCGTCGAGTCGGTGGGGCGTCCTGTCCGTATTCTCTGATCATGGCCGCACCCATCGCATATTCACTCATCGCCACCGACCTGGACGGGACCCTGCTCCGGGGCGACGACACCCTCTCCGACCGGTCGTTCGCCGCGCTCACGCGGGTGGCGGCGGCCGGTGCGCGGCACCTCGTCGTGACGGGCCGGCCGGCGCCCAGAGTACGGCCGCTCCTCGACGACCTGGGCAGTACGGGGCTCGCGGTGTGCGGGCAGGGCGCGCAGGTGTACGACGCCGGCACGGACCGTCTGCTGTGGTCCGTCATCTTGGACCGGGAGCTGGCGGAGACCGCGCTCGGCAAGATCGAGGCCGAGGTGGGGCAGGTGTACGCCGCCGTCGACCAGGACGGCGTCGACGGGCTCACGCTCATCGAACCCGGGTACCTGATGCCCCACCCCACCCTGCCCGCCGTCCGGGTCGGCCGGCGTGACGAGCTGTGGTGCGAGCCGATCAGCAAGGTGCTGCTGCGCCATCCCGCCCTCTCCGACGACGAGTTGGCGGCGACGGCGCGTTCGGTGGTCGGTTCCCTCGCCACGGTCACCATGTCGGGGCCCGGGACCGTCGAACTCCAGCCATGCGGCATCACCAAGGCGACCGGCCTCGCGCTGGCCGCCGAGCACCTCGGTCTCGGCCCGCACGAGACGATCGCCTTCGGGGACATGCCCAACGACATCCCCATGTTCGACTGGGCGCACCACGGTGTGGCGATGGCCAACGCCCACCCCGAACTCAAGGCGGTCGCCGACGAGATCACCCTGTCGAACGAGGACGACGGCATCGCCGTCGTCCTCGACAGACTGTTTCCGTAGTGGGCCCGGCAGCAGGGCTCAGTACGCCCCGAAGACGTTGTCGATCGAGCCGTAGCGCTGCGCCGCGTAGTTGCAGGCGGCCGTGATGTTCGCGATCGGGTCGTAGGGGTCGAACGACGTCCCGTCCACGTGGTACGCCTGGAAGGTCGGGTCGATGACCTGGAGCAGTCCCTTGGACGGGGTGCCCTTGGCCGCGTTGGAGTCCCAGTTGTTGATGGCGAACTGGTTGCCCGACGACTCCCGCATGATGTTGCGGTAAATGCCGTTGTACGTACCGGGAATTCCCTTTTGCGCCATGATGTCCAGCGACTCGCGGATCCAGCCGTCGAGGTTGTTCGCGTACGTCTTGGCGGAGGCCTGGGTGGCATGGGCGACGGACGAGGCGGCCTTCTTGGCGGAAGTGGCGGCCTTGCTCGGCGTGCTCGCCTGCTTCGTCGTCCGGACCGTCAGCTTCAGGCCCGAGTGGATCAGCCTGGGGTTGTCGCCGACGGCCTTGCGGTTGTCCTTGTAGAGCTGCCGCCAGCCGCCCGGAGTGTCGTACCTGTTCGCGATGCCGTAGAGCGTGTCGCCCTTGACCGCGGTGTACGTGACGGACTTGGTCTGCTGCGCGGTCTGTGTGGCGACGGGGGCCTGGGCCGGCTGTGCGGCGCTCGCGGTGGTCGCGCTCAACAGCGGGAGGGCGAGTGCGGCGGTGCCGGTTCCGGCTGTGACGGCGTATCGGGTGAGCGGGTTGGTTCTGGGGCGGCGGTGCTTGCCTCGGGCCATGGCGCTGTTCCTCTCCGGCGCCTGCGAGGTGAGCTGTCGGGTTCGGGCGGGAGATGCCCGGCCGTGCCGCCGTACGGCGACGCGGTTTCACCCCTAGCCGGTCCGGCGGTGCAGCCCGGTCCGGCGATTTACCTGGTTCCCCCGCTCCTGCCGTGCGTTGGTCGGTGGGTGGTCCCGGGCGGCGGCAGGATTCGGCGTCCGCCCGACTGGCCGGGAACGTATGCGAGAGCACATGTCCGGAACAAGTGCCGGACTCACACCTCGTGCCTATTGACCTCGGTCTGAGGCTTATGGGGTGCTTGATCCTTTGCGGTCGCCAAGCCTCAACTGGCGCTCGGTGCAAGGGGGTACGCGCGTGTGCGGTGGGAAGCCGGTACGCGCGCGTGCGTGACTTATGTCACCGGGAAAGCTGCAGTGGAGTAAAACGGGCAATAGCCACAACTAGCCGTTGAATGGCATCAATCAGCATTCGGTCGGCTTTCGGTCGGTTGTCAGCCGGCTGTCCGCGGGATCCGCTTCTCCCACGTCCGGTGGAACACCACCTCGCCGCCCTCCGTGCAGACCACCTCGTTGGAGGCGACGAAGTCGAGCCGGTCGCAGGTGATCTCCGATCGGGTCCGGACCGTGGTGTCCCAGGCCAGGTCCGGGCGGTGCAGCCGGATCGACCAGTCCGAGCGGGTCCGGGCCGACAGGGGGTCGGACTCCTGGATCGTGTACGCCTCCAGCGCGTCCTCCGTGAACTCCAGCCCGTCGGGGTACACGCGCGTGCCGCCGTACCGGGGGTCGACCTCCAGCCGCCACTCGCCCTTGGCGACGTCCCGCACGACCAGCCGTTCCGGGCGCGGCTCGTCCAGGGTGACCGGGCTCCATCCATGAGCGGCTACGCCGCGGGTCACGCCCAGGGGCTCGGACTGCTCGGGTTCCTCGAAGCGGATCGGCGGTCGATCGGCGTCACGCGCGCGTACCGGCAGGTCGAGGAAGCTGCCCACCGGTTCCAGGGTGAAGCCCGCCGCCGAGTCCGGCTGGGGCCAGATCCACGGCCAGTACGCGGAGGAGACGGCGAGGCGGATGCGGTGGCCGGGCGGGAAGGCGTGGCCGATGCCGTTGAGCTCGAAGGCCACCTCCTCGGTGGCACCTGGCTCCCACGGCACCGCCCGCTCCCGGCCCCGGCGCGCCGACAGGTTCAGCACGCCGCGTGTCACCAGGGTCGACGAACCGTCGGGCGCCACGTCGCAGACGCGGGCGACGACCTGTCCGCGCGGCACCTCGGAGGTCAGCCGCAGCCGCACCCCGGGCCGCCCCAGGACCCAGGTCTCCTCGCCCACCTCGAAGTCGAAACACACCGACCTGGCGTCCTCCTCCCGCTGGTCGGGCGGCAGGTCGGCGTCGTTGCCGAAGGGGAAGAACCGGCCGGCGTCGACGCCGGTGTGCTGCGGGGAGCGGACGAGACAGGGGGCGCCCTGAAGTGCGTACGTCACCTTCCGCACCTGGGGAGAGGGCCAGGCCGGTTCGCCGACCCAGCGGCCGGGCAGGGTGCCGTAGACGGTCGCCGGGGGATGCGAGTCGCTGACGTAGGCGCGCAGGAGGGGTTCCCGCATCACCCCGGAGTCGATGCCCTTGAGCCAGTGGTCCCACCAGCGCAGCGTCTCCTGGAGGAAGCCGATCGCCGGGCCGGGCGGCAGGCCGCGGTCGGGGTACTGGTGGGACCAGGGGCCGATCAGGCCGCGGACCCGGTCGGCGGGCAGGTGTTCGACGAGGCGGAGGACCGTGTCGCGGTACGGGTCGTGCCAGCCGCCCACCGCGAGGACGGCGGCGCCGATCGCGCCGTAGTCCTCGCAGACGCTGCCGTGCCGCCAGTAGTCGTCGCGGGTCTGGTGGGCGAGCCAGGTGTGCAGGAGGGGGTCGACGGCCTCCAGGCGCTTGAGCCACATGTCCCGCCAGGCCGAGCCGAAGTAAAGCGGGTCCGGCGGGCGGGCGACGAAGGCGAGCATCGTCGCCGCCCAGGCGTGCATGTCCACCGCGAGGACGGAACCTCCCAGGTAGTGCACGTCGTTGTCATAGCGGTCGTCCGTGGAGCAGACGGTGACGATCGCCTTGAGCGGCTCGGGTGCGAGGGCCGCGATCTGGAGGGAGTTGAAGCCGCCCCAGGAGATACCGAACATGCCGACCCTGCCGTTGCACCAGGGCTGGGCCGCCAGCCAGTTGACCACCGCGACCCCGTCGGCGAGTTCCGTCGCCGAGTACTCGTCCGTCGGCATGCCCTCGCTGTTGCCGTGCCCTCGGATGTCCACGCGCACGGAGGCGTAGCCGTGGCCGGCGTACCAGGGGTGGCGCTGGTGGTCGCGGGGCGCGGTCCAGTCGGACGTGCGGTACGGCAGGTACTCGAGGAGCGCCGGTACGGGCTCGTCCGTCAGCGGGCGCCACACGCGCGCGTACAGCAGCGTCCCGTCCGGGAGCGGGATCCAGAGGTCCTCGTGAGTGGTCTCGTGGGGGAAGGACGTACGGATGTGCATGAGCGTGACCCCAGTGGCTCCGTTGGTGTCAGTGGACGGGGTGCATCGTGCGGCGCAGCCAGGGCGCCGCGGCCGGCACGGCCAGGCCCGCGGCCACCGCGATCGCGCCGTTGACGCCGAAGTAGGCCGGCTGGGAGACGTCGTCGTAGAGCTTCACGGTCTGCGCCTGGATGCCGTTGGCGCGGGCGAGCGACAGGAACCACAGGGACATGGTCCGACTGGCGAAGGCGGCCGGGGCGAGCTTGGTGGTGGCCGACATGCCGGAGGTCTCCAGCAGGATGTCGCCGAGGCCCAGCAGGAAGTACGAGCCCACGATCCACCAGACCGACATCAGGTGGCCGTCGGCCCTTGGGCTGACCGAAGAAGGCCTGATCGTCTTCGGGGGAGGGCCGCTGCCGGGCTCGACGTCGACTTCGGTTCGGGACACGGGGCGCTACTTCCCTACAAGTCGATAGATATCCGTCCTTATCGGATGATCAAAAACATACCGGCTGTGATCCGATACCGCCCGTGGTGCGCGGGTGGGTGGCATCGGTGATCGAAAGGCGACCGGATACGCTGACTTGAGTGATGGCAGCGACCTATCGACAAACCGCGTAATCGCCAGTAGACACCAGCAGACAGGAGACCCCTCGTGACCGTCGTCGGGCCGTTCGGGCTGAGCGTGCGGGACCAGGCTCTGGAAGCCGATGTCCAGGCCGGGTTGGCGGCTGTCGAGGAGGGACTGCTCGAAGCCACCAAAAGCGAGGTCCCCTTCATCACGGAGGCCGCCCAGCATCTGGTGCGGGCGGGTGGAAAGCGGTTCCGGCCGTTGCTCGTGATGCTCTCTGCCCAGTTCGGGGACCCGTATGCGCCGGGGGTCGTGCCGTCGGCCGTGGTGGTGGAGCTGACCCATCTGGCGACGCTTTACCACGACGACGTGATGGACGAGGCCGAGGTGCGGCGCGGGGTGCCCAGCGCCAACGCCCGCTGGGGCAACTCGCTCGCGGTCCTCACGGGTGACTTCCTGTTCGCCCGCGCCTCGCACATCCTGGCCGACCTCGGGCCCGAGGCGGTCCGGGTGCAGGCGGAGGCGTTCGAACGGCTGGTCACCGGGCAGATCCTGGAGACGGCGGGGCCGCAGGACGGGCGGGATCCGGTCGAGCACTATCTGGACGTGCTGGCCGGCAAGACCGGATCACTGGTCGCGGTGTCGTGCCGGTTCGGCGCGCTGATGTCCGGCGCCGACGAGACGGTCGTGGACGTCCTGACCCAGTACGGGGAGCGGCTCGGCGTCGCCTTCCAGCTGGCCGACGACGTCCTGGACATCGCCTCCGACTCGCACGAGTCCGGCAAGACCCCGGGGACCGATCTGCGCGAGGGCATCCCCACACTGCCGGTGCTGCGGCTGCGGGAGCGGGCTGCCCGGCTGGGGCTGGCCGAGGACATCGCGCTGTGCGAGCTGCTCGACTCCGACCTGAGCGACGACGTCCGGCACGCGGAGGCACTGGCCGCGCTGCGGGTGCACCCGGCACTCGAACAGGCACGCCGGGACACGGTGCGGTACGCGGAGGACGCGCGGGCCGCGCTGGCGCCGCTGGCGGAGTGCGACGCCAGAGCGGCGCTGATGGAGCTGTGCGACGCGGTGGTGCACCGCGCCGGATAGGGATGCACCGGGCGGCGTCCTACCTGAACGACCCTGAACGACCTGAACGACCCTTACGGGTCGGGGCAGATGCCGCCCTCTTGTGTCATACCCCAGGTGTACGTGGAGTTGAGTCCGCGGGCTGACGTATCTCCCTGGCCGATTTGGTCAGATGGAACCCGACGGAAATCACCACTCCTCACCGATTCGGGTGAGAATGGCGGCTCGGGGTGGACGAGTGCAACGCTGGCAAGGCCGCCGCCTACAACGGAGGTAGCGCACACATGGCACCGTACGGATCCGACGACAGCACGATGACCGAGGAGGCCGACGACCGGTACACCGGCCGGCGCAAGGCCGCCCGGTACGTCGTTCCGGTCGCGGTCGTGGGAGTCGCGGCGGCGACCATCGGGCTCGTCCCGGCGATCGCCGACTCCGGCGACCCCGACCTGCCCGAGATCACCGCACAGCAACTCATCGACAGGATCGCCGAGTCGGACGTACAGGAGCTGTCCGGCACGGTGAAGATCAGCACCGACCTGGGACTGCCCGACCTGGGCGGTCTGGAGTCCAGCCTGGGCTCCGGGGCCATGGGCGAGTCGGGTGACGGATCGTCCGCCGACCCGTCGGCCAAGCTGATGGAGCTGGCCTCCGGCACGCACACCCTGCGCGTCGCGGCCGACGGCCCGGACCGGCAGAAGCTCTCTCTGCTGGAGAACGCCGCCGAGTACAGCCTCATCCACAACGGCAAGGACGTCTGGGGCTACGACAGCCAGTCCAACGAGGTCTTCCACGGCACCGCCGAGGAGCAGAAGGACGAGCAGCGGGACGTCCCGGCCACGCCCAAGGACATGACCGAGGAAGCCCTGAAGGCGGTCGACGACACCACGTCCGTCACCGTCGACGGTACCGCGCAGGTCGCCGGGCGGGACGCGTACCGGCTGCTCATCAAGCCGAAGCAGTCCGGCACCACCGTCGGCGCCATCACCGTGGCCGTCGACGCCAAGACCGGCATGCCGCTGAAGTTCACGCTCACCCCGGCGAGCGGCGGCGCCGCCGTCATCGACGCCGGCTTCACCCAGGTCAGCTTCGCCAAGCCCGCCGCGTCGACCTTCGACTTCAGCCCGCCCAAGGGCGCGAAGGTCACCGAGGAGGGCGAGATGACCGCCCCCGAGGAGCACACGGAGCGCGCCGCGCCGAAGTCCGAGGACGAGCTCGCCAAGGACTTCGAGGGCCTGAAGGTCATCGGCGAGGGCTGGAACTCCGTGGCCACCTTCGACACCGGCGGCGAGGGCATCCCGTCCGGCTCCGAGGTCGGCGGCGACTTCGGCGGGTTCCTGGACTCCCTCGGCGACAAGGTCACCGGCAAGTTCGGCTCGGGCACGGTCTTCCAGACCCGCCTGGTCAACGCCCTGGTCACGGAGGACGGCAAGCTCTACGTGGGCGCCGTCACCAAGGACGCCCTGGTGAAGGCGGCCGACTCGGGGAAGTAGCCGCCGTACGACCACAACGATCCAGAAGGGAAGCCGATGGGCGAACCGTCCGCCACGGAGCCGGACCAGGAGGGCGCGGCACACAGCGGTGACGGCAGCGTCATCGCCACCCGTGCGCTCACCAAGCGCTTCCGCGGCGGACAGCTCGCCGTCGACGGTCTCGATCTGACCGTCCCGGCGGGCAGCGTCTTCGGCTTCCTCGGCCCGAACGGCTCCGGGAAGACCACCACCATCCGGATGCTGATGGGCCTCATCGAGCCGACCTCCGGCACCGCGCGCGTCCTCGGGCAGCCCATGCCCCGGGCCGCGCGCGGCGTGCTGCCGCAGGTGGGCGCGCTGATCGAGGGGCCGGCTCTGTACGGCTTCCTCTCCGGGCGCGACAACCTCGTCCGGTACGACTCCGCCGACCCGACCGCCGACCCGCGCACCCGGCGTGCCCGGGTCGCCGCCGCGCTGGAGCGGGTGGGCCTGACGGCCGCCGCGGGCAAGAAGGCGAGGGCGTACTCGCTGGGCATGAAGCAGCGGCTGGGCCTGGCCGCCGCCCTGCTCCAGCCCCGCAGACTCCTCGTCCTCGACGAACCGACCAACGGCCTCGACCCACAGGGCATGCGCGAAATACGCCAGCTCATCCGGGAACTGGCCGCCGACGGCACGACCGTCTTCCTCTCCTCCCACCTCCTCGACGAGATCGAGCAGGTCTGCACGCACGCGGCCGTCATGGCACAGGGGCGACTGATCACCCAGGGCGCGGTGGCCGAGCTGGCGGCGGGCCGGCGCGGGCGGCTCGTGGTGACCACGCCCGACACCGGGGACGCGGCACGGGTGCTGAAGGAACAGGGCGCCGGTGACGTCGTCATCACCGAGGACCGGGTGACCGCCGAGCCACCGGACCGTGAACTCGCCGATCTCAACGCGGCGTTGGTGACGGCGGGCGTCCGCGTCCGCGGCTTCGGCGTCGAACGGGCCTCGCTGGAGGACGCGTTCGTGGCGCTCACGGGGGAGGGGTTCGATGTCGCAGGCTGAGGCGATGCAGGCCGAAGTCACCAGAACGGTCAGCCCGTTGTGGACCTTCGGGCTCCTCCGCAGCGAACTGGTCACCACCTTCCGGCGCTGGCGCACCCTCGCGCTGCTCGCCGTGCTGGCCGGAGTGCCGATCCTGGTCGGCATCGCCGTGAGGATCGAGACGAGCGACGGCTCATCCGTCGGCGGACCGCCCGGCGCCGGCCCGGCGTTCATCGCGCAGATCACCAACAACGGCCTGTTCCTGGTCTTCACCGCACTCGCCGCGACACTCCCGTTCTTCCTGCCGATGGCGATCGGCGTCATCGCGGGCGACGCGATCGCCGGCGAGGCGAACGCGGGCACCCTGCGCTACCTCCTCGTCGCCCCGGCAGGCCGCAGCCGCCTCCTGCTCACCAAGTACGCGACAGTGATGGCGTTCTGCCTGGTGGCCACCCTGGTGGTCGCGGTCTCGGCACTGACGGTCGGGGCGCTGCTGTTCCCGCTCGGCGACCTGACGACCATCTCCGGCACCCGGATCAGCTTCGCGGAAGGCCTGGGCAGAGCCCTTCTGATCGCCCTGATCGTCGCCGCGTCACTGGTGGGCGTGGCGGCCCTGGGCGTGTTCGTGTCGACCCTGACCAACAGCGGCATCGCGGCGATGGCGACCACGGTGGGCCTGCTGATCACGGTCCAGATCCTCGACCAGATCCCCCAACTGCACGCGATCCACCCGTACTTCTTCTCCCACTACTGGCTGTCCTTCGCCGACCTGATGCGCGAACCCGTCTACTGGGACGACCTGCTGAAGAACCTCGGCCTCCAGGCCGTCTACGCGGGCGTGTTCGGCTCGGCGGCCTGGGCGAGGTTCACGGCGAAGGACGTCACCGCGTAGGACTCAGTCGTCGTACGGGAAACGCGCGAGCGGCGCCTCCCGCGCGAAGAAGGACTTGGCGCGCGTCAGCGCCTCCGCATCGTGCAGTACGTCACCGGGCTTGCTGCCGTTGCCGAGCAGGACCCCGCCGAAGCTCATCCCCATATACGCGGCCGAGTGGTTCAGCGTGCCGACCAGCGGATCGGCGACGACCTGCTCCTTGTGCGCGAGCGCGGTGACGCCCCACAGGGTGCGCCCGGCCATGGTCGCCTTGAAGTCGACGCCGGGGGTGCGCAGCCAGCCCGACCAGTAGTCGAGGTAGCGCTTGGTGTGGGCGGAGACGGAGTACCAGTACAGCGGCGAGGCGATCACGATGTCCGTCGCCGCGAGCGTCGCGTCGAGCAGCAGCGCCACGTTGCCCTCCGTGGGGCGGACATGGTCGGCGTCGTGCCGCAGGTCCTCGAAGTCGGGCAGCGGATGCGCGGCCAGATCGATCCACTGCTGCTCGACGCCCGCGGGGAGCTGCTCGGCGGCGCGACGGGCCAGGAGCTCGGTGTTGCCGTCGGGCCGGCTGCTGCCGGTGACGAAGAGGAAACGGCGGCTCATGGGATCCCCCAGATAGTCGGCGTACGGCAATTAATCTCTCATGCATTATATGCGCACGCAATCACTTGCCCAAGTCCCCCTGGTCCCCCCGGCCCGCGCTCGCCTCCGCGGCCAGCGCGGCGTCGAGCAACAGCCCCTCCCGCCCGTGCGCAGCCACCAACTGCAGCCCCACCGGGCAACCGTCGGGTCCGAGCCCCGCCGGAATGCTGATCGCCGGATGCCCACTCAGGTTGAACGCCCAGGTGAGCGCGGTGGAGTACCGCTCACCGGGCCCTTCGTGACCATGCGGCGCGGTGGGGGCGGTCGGGGTCAGCAGCAGATCCACGCCGCCGAAGAGCCCGGCCAGCCGGTCGTCGTTGGCGGCACGAACGCGCTGCGCGGAGCTGAGATCGGCCCCAGGGGTGCGCAGGGCAAGCCAGGCGGAGGCGGGGTCGGCGAGCCGAAGGGGGCTTCGGGGGCGTACGAGACGGAGGACACCGGCTGCACCGAGCCGTACGGCCATGGCGTGGGCGACGGCGACGATCTCGGGGTCGGGGGAGCCGAAGCCGAGGTTGGGGGACCAGATGGCGGTTGGGGGAGGGAGCGAGGTGGCGAGGTGAGGCGCAGGTCCGCCGGGAAAGGGCGCGGGCCTGCGGGAGTTCGGGGGGAGCGCGCCGGGGGCTTGCCGTCGGCTGCGGGGGTTGTGGTGGGGGTCGGTGGGGCTCTGCCGTGGGTCGCTGAGGTTGTGGTGGGGCTCGCCGGAGTTCTGCCAAGAGCCGTCGGAGCCCTGTCGGGGGCCGCCGGGGTCCTGCCGCGAACCGTCGGAGCCCTGTCGGGGCTCACCGGGGCTCC
>NZ_KQ949079.1:184358-197013 GCF_001514305.1 Streptomyces dysideae | reverse complement strand
GTCGTGGTTCGTCGGAGTGGCATCCCGCGCCGTCGGGGTCCTGTCGTGGGCGACCGGAGCCCCGCCGCGGCTCGCCGGAGTCCGGGACGTGTCCTGTCATCGCCCGCCAGTACGCCGCCGCATCCCCTGCCCGTCGCACCAGCACCCCCGGCGCCGCCAGCCCCGTGCGGTCGGCCGACGGTAGGTGCCCGTTGGTGGTCTTCAGGCCGATCACCCCGCACCACGCCGCCGGGATCCGCACCGACCCGGCCCCGTCGCTGCCCGTCGCCAGTGGGACCAGGCCTGCCGCCACCGCCGCCGCTGACCCGGCCGAGGAACCGCCCGGTGTGCGATCGTGACGCCAGGGATTGACCGTACGGCCATGTCGGCCAAGTCCCCAGGTCTGCCAGGGAGTTCCGGGGCCGGGCACGGACGTCGCGCCCACCGCCACGCAGCCGGCGGCGATCAACGGGGCCGCCGCCCGCAGGCCGCGCAGCCGCCCCTTCACCCCCACCGGAACTCCGGCCAACGGCAACCACTCACCTGCCGCAACCCGCGCATCCACCTCGCCGGCCTGCCGTAGCGCGTCCTCGTCCCACACGTCGGTGAAGGCGCACAGGACCGGGTCGATGCGCCGGATGCGTTCGAGGGCGGCCGTGACCACTCCGACGGCGGTCAGCGCACGCGACCGCACCGCGGCGGCGATCTCCTCGGCGGACAGAGCCGCCAGGTCCGTAGCCGACAGGTCCCCGGACGTCATGGAGTGACGCGGCCCGTCAGCCGCGCCAGTACCGCCGTCTCCCGGGGCGGCTCCCCGCCCAGGTCACCCAGGCGCCATGCGGGCACCCACGGCACGCGGTACACATCCAAGGCCGACTCGATCACCTTGACCTGCTGCGCCAACGGCCGCGGCAGCCTCCCCGGCGCGTCCGCGACCAGCACGACCGCGTCGAGATCGAGCTCCGACGGGGCTTCGCCGCGCCGGAAGACCTCCACGGCGTGCCGGGCGGCGGCCAGTCCGGCGGCGTGCGTACGGGCGACGAGCAGGACCGACGGCGGGTCGTCGGGGTCCGGCCAGGCACGTCCGCAGTCCTGGCCGCCGTAGACCGCGGCGAGCGTGGAGACGCCGGCCCCGCCGTGAGTGCCGACCCAGGAGAAACGCCGGGCCGAGACGGCGGCGGGCGCGGGCGGCCTCGGCCGCTCCTCCGGTACGGTCACCGGCCCGCGGATCCAGATCTCCGGCCCCTGCTGTACGTGCATGTCAGTCCGCATGCCCGCACTCCTCCCTCGTCACGCCACCGATCTTCGCGGCGCGCTGTCCAACCCTGTGACGTGGCACAAGTTCCTGGAACGAGCCTGTGACGCACCGGTGACGTGCACACCGTGAGCCGGCGGAGAGACTCGAGAGTACGTGTACGACTGGATCTTGACGCCGGGATGCGGAAAACCGACGCCGGGAGGGAGCACCATGGAACCCGAACGCGCTGTCGGCGAACTCCCCGACGCCTGCGAGTGAGGGAAGCGATGTCTCGACTCAGCCGCGCGAAGAAGCGCGAACAGCGGGCGCAGCTGCGCGCCGCGGGCCCGGCGGCCCCCGCGACGGCGCCGATCGACGTCCGTGTCCCTGTCGCGGGACCGGGCGCGGGCGGTGCGTCGATCGGTGGCGTACCGGTCGCCGCGGCGCCGGGCGAGGAGATCCAGCACGCGGTACTGAGCCACCTGCACCGCATCGTCCTCGCCACCGGTCACCCCGTGCAGGCCATCGTCCACGACGAGCGGATCGGCTATGTCGTCCCGCTGAGGGTGGAGACGGACGGCTCCAGCCACTTCACGGCGGAGCCGGTGCGGATGGGGGCGGCGGCGGTGGCCGGTCCCGGGGCACCGGGGGCGGGGGCGGAGGCTTCTCCGGGGGCGCCGCAGAACGCCGTATGGCCTCCCGCGGAGCCCAGGCCGCCGCAGAACGCCGAACGGCCCTCGGTGGATTCCCGGCTGTCCCAGGGTGCCGCGCGGCCTCCGGCGGAACCCCATCCGCCACAGAACGCCGTACGCCCTCCCACGGAGCCCCAACCGCCGCAGAGCACCGCACAGCCCCCCGCCGAACCCCAGCCACCCCGGCGCGACAAGCCCACGCAGCTCCTACGGCCGGCGAACCCACCCGCCCGGGACCCCGCACCGACCTTCCCGCTCCGCGCGGTACCCGAACCCGTGCAGGACGCCGTACCTGGCACGGTCTCGCCGCCCCTGGGGGAGTTCGGCCCACCGCCACCGATGGACGCCCGGCCGGACCTGACCGACGTACGACAGCCGGACCAGTCCCCCGAACCCACCGCACCGGTCCCTGACTACGCGAACCCGACACCGATCCCTGACTACGCGAACCCGACCCCGACCCCGCTCCCGATCCCGACCCTGAGCCCAAGCCAGCCACCGCCCCCGGCGTCGACCCAGCCACCACCCCCCAACCCCTCCCTCGACCTGGCCTCCACCTCCCACCCCGACCCCGACCCCAAACCCACCCCACCCCGCGGCTTCGACGCCGTCGCCGAAGCCGTGCTCGGGGACGCGCCCCCGGTCACCGCCGACGCCTCGCCCCTCACGGAGCCGATGGCGCGGATCAGCGAGGCAGTCAAGGAAGGCCGGACAGAGGCGGCGGCGGAGCTCGCGGAGGGGACCGTGGTGGAGGCGTCAGTGGCGTTCGGGGCGGAGCATGCCGATGTGCTTCGGCTGCGTGAACTCACCGCGTACATCGCCTACTTGGCCGGTGACCCGGTCCGCGCCTTCGGGCTCTCTCTCGGCGTCGCCCAGGCCCACCACCGCACCCGGGACGCGGAGGCCGCGTACAGCAGCGTCCAGAGCGCCGCCACCGCCTGGCGTGCCGTGCGTGACCCGGAGCAGGGCCTGCGTCTGGGCCGCGACCTGATCGGCCTGTGGGCCGAGCTCGCCGACGGGGACGGCCCGGCCGCCGAGGACGTCGAACAGCTGGAGTCGGCCCGCGTCCGCATGGACCGTCTCGCCGCCCGTGCCGCCAAGTCGGCCGGACCACCCACGAGTTGAACCACGACAACCGATCTACTTCGGCGATCTACTCTGGCGATCTACTCCGACAGCTCCCACACCGCGTACGCGACCGCGTCGCTGTTCCGGTCGAGGGCCGTGTCGTTGACGTTGGACGTGGTGTCGCAGGACGAGTGGTAACAGCGGTCGAAGGCCTGCCCCGACGTACCGCCCCACTTGGCCACCTGCGCCGCCGTCTTGGTGCGGCTCGCGCCCGTGAAGAGCCCGCCCACGGGGACGCCCGCGCTCTTGAACGGCGCGTGGTCGGAGCGGCCGTCGCCCTCGGTCTCGATCTCGGTCGCGACGCCGAGGCCGGCGTAGTAGTCCTTGAAGAGCTTCTCGATCACGGGATCGTCGTCGTAGACGAAGTAGCCCGGGTTCGGCGAGCCGATCATGTCGAAGTTGAGGTAGCCGTCGATCTTTGAACGGTCCGTCGCCGACAGGTTGTTGACGTAGTGGCGGGAGCCGACGAGCCCCAGCTCCTCCGCGCCCCACCAGGCGAACCGCAGATGCTTGGTGGGCTGGTACCCGGCCCGGGACACGGCGAGCGCGGTCTCCAGGATGGCCGCCGAACCGGTGCCGTTGTCGTTGATGCCGGGGCCGGAGGTAACGCTGTCGAGGTGCGATCCGGCCATGACGATCTGGTCGGGATCGCCGCCGGGCCAGTCGGCGATCAGGTTGTAGCCGGTGCGGCCGGAGGCCGTGAACTGCTGGACGGTGGTGGTGAATCCGGCGGCGTCCAGCTTGGCCTTCACGAAGTTGACCGAGGCCTGGTAGCCGGCGCGGCCGTGCGCGCGGTTGCCGCCGTTGGCGGTGGCGATGGAC
Organism: Streptomyces dysideae; assembly: GCF_001514305.1. Taxonomy (GTDB): domain Bacteria; phylum Actinomycetota; class Actinomycetes; order Streptomycetales; family Streptomycetaceae; genus Streptomyces; species Streptomyces dysideae. The sequence goes on along the minus strand of NZ_KQ949079.1, from coordinate 193,155 downwards.
TGGAGCTGGGTCAGATGGGCCTTGACGTTGGCCACGGGGATGTCGGGAGCGGCGGCCAGGGGTGCGGGCGCCGCGCCGGCTATCGAACCGCAGACCAGCAGGGTCACGGACGCGACGACGCCGGTCGCGGCGGCACGTCCGGAGACGGAGAGCTTCATGGTGGGGGGCTCCGAATTCGCTTGGGAACCACAGGGATTCCACAGTGAATGGGGTGCCAGGATGGTGAAGCTGAGACTGACTCTCCGTCAAGAGCGCTATCAGGACAACAAGTTCGTATACCGGAGGGAGGGAGGAGGGAGGAGGGAGGAGGGAGGGATCCGGCGGACCTGGCTCAGGCCTCCACGGGAGCCGAGACCGGCGTGTCCACCCGAGGTGTCTCCAGCTCGCGCCTGGCCTTCCGTGCCTGACGCAGTGCCTCCCAGGTGAGCAGCGACAGTGCCACCCACACCAGCGCGAACCCGGCCCAGCGCTCAGCCGGCATCGCCTCGTGGAAGTACAGGACGCCGAGCAGGAACTGGAAGACCGGCGCCAGGTACTGCAGCAACCCCAGTGTCGACAGCGGCACTCGGATCGCTGCCGCGCCGAAGCAGACGAGGGGCAGCGCGGTGACGATGCCCGTCGCGGCGAGCAGCGCGGCATGTCCCGGTCCCTCGGCCGTGAAGGTCGAGTCGCCCCGCCCCGAGAGCCACAGCAGATAGGCCACCGCGGGCAGGAACTGGATGGCCGTCTCCGCGGCCAGCGACTCGACCCCGCCGAGGTTGACCTTCTTCTTCACCAGCCCGTAGGTGGCGAAGGAGAAGGCGAGGCAGAGGGAGATCCACGGCGGCCGCCCGTACCCGACGGTGAGCACGACGACGGCCGCGGCGCCGACCCCGACCGCCACCCACTGCACCGGCCGCAGCCGCTCCTTCAGGAGCAGGACGCCCATGGCGATGGTGACCAGCGGATTGATGAAGTACCCGAGCGACGCCTCGACCACCTGGCCGTTGTTCACGGCCCAGATGTAGACGCCCCAGTTGACGGTGATGACGGCAGCCGCCACCGTGACCAGCGCCAGCCGGCGCGGCTGCCGCAGCAGTTCCCCCGCCCAGGCCCAGCGCCGGACGACGACCAGCGCGACGCCGACGAAGAGCAGGGACCAGGTCATCCGGTGGGCGAGGATCTCGACCGCCCCGGCGGGCTTCAGCAGGGGCCAGAAGAGGGGGACGAGCCCCCACATCCCGTATGCCGCGAAGCCGTTCAGCAGTCCTATGTGCCGCTCACCCTTCGGCGTCCCGCTCACGGCCCCTCCTTCTTGCCCTCACCCGGCCGCGCGTGCGGCCCGCAGGCGACGGTAACGCCGAGCGCCCCCGGCTGTCATGCACGTATCGCTATACGGTCATGACAGCCGGGGGTGGTGCACCCGAGGGCCCTGTCGGGGGAGTCCGGCCCTCGAGCGGTGGGGCAGCCGAGGCCCGCGGTGGCCTGCGGCGGCCCCGGAAGGGGGCTCAGGCCTTCAGCGCCACCGCGATGGACTCCGCGATCGGCGTGGTCGGGCGGCCCGCCAGGCGGGAGAGGTCACCGGTGGAGACGACCAGCTCGCCCTTCTCGATGGAGGCGTCCACGCCCGCGATGGTGGCGGCGAGCGGCTCGGGCAGCCCGGCGCCGGTCAGGATGCCGGTGAAGACCTCGACGGAGACCGGGCTGTAGGCGATCTCCCGGCCGAGCTGCTTGCTCAGCTCGGCGGCGTACTCGGCGAAGCTCCACGCCTCGTCGCCACCCAGCTCGTACGTCTTGTTCTCGTGGCCCTCGCCGGTCAGTACGGCGACGGCGGCGGCCGCGTAGTCGGCGCGCGAGGCGGAGGAGACCCGGCCCTCGCCGGCGGCGGCGACGACCGCGCCGTGCTCCAGGACGGGGGCGAGCTGCTCGGTGTAGTTCTCGTGGTACCAGCCGTTGCGCAGCAGCGTGTAGGGCAGGCCGGACTCGAGGAGCACGGCCTCCGTGCCCCGGTGGTCGTCGGCCAGCGCGGCGCTCAGGCTGCCGGGGGCGCTGGTGTAGGCAAGCAGGGCGACGCCGGCGGCCTTGGCGGCGTCGATCACGGCCGTGTGCTGGCCGACGCGGTCGTTGCCGATCTCGCTGCCGGAGATCAGCAGCACCTTGTCGCCGGCCGCGAACAGCCCGTCGAAGGACTCGGGGGCGCTGTAGTCGGCGACAGCGAGCTTCACGCCCCGGGCCGCGAGGTCGGCACCCTTCGCCTCGCTGCGCACGACGGCGGTGATCTGCTCCGCCGGAACCTTCTCCAGCAGCTGCTCCACGACGTGGCGGCCCAGGTTTCCGGTGGCTCCGGTGACGACGATGCTCATGATCAGTGCTCCTTGTGGGGTGCGGATGACACTAACCCTAGGTCGTGCGCTAACTCTGCGAAAGTACCCACTTTGAAGTAAGGTACTGGCATGGCCGTAAGTATCGAGATGGCGAGCAGTACGTCCGACACCGCCGAGGCGATGTGCCCGCACCGCCTGGTCCTGGAACACGTCACCAGCCGCTGGGGCGTCCTGGTCCTGATGGAGCTCCTGGAGCGCCCGTACCGCTTCAGCGAACTGCGCCGGGCGATCGGCCGCGTCAGCGAGAAGATGCTGACGCAGACCCTGCAGACCCTGGAACGCGACGGCCTGGTCCACCGCGACGCCAAACCGGTGATCCCCCCGAGGGTCGACTACTCCCTGACCGACCTGGGGCGCGAGGCGGCGGAGCAGGTGCGGGGGCTGGCGATGTGGACGGCCGAGCGGATGGGTGAAGTACAGAAGGCGCGGGCTGAGTACGACGCGGCGAAAGGGCGGGGCTGAGCCGCAGGACGGTACCGGACCCCTGGCGAGTGACGCCGAGGGCCCGGGTGCGCCGTACGGCGGCCACCCGGGCCCTCGAAGGATCAGCCGAGGAGTCGGCCGAAGCGTCGGCCGAAACGTCAGCCGACGACGGTCCAGGTGTCCCCGCCGGCCAGCAGCGCGGCCAGATCGCCCTTGCCGTTCTGCTCGATCGCCGAGTCCAGCTGGTCGGCCATCTGTGTGTCGTACACCGGCCGGTCCACGGCCCGCAGGACACCGATCGGCGTGTGGTGCAGGGTGTCCGGATCGGCCAGCCGGGACAGCGCGAACGCCGTGGTCGGGGACGTGGCGTGGGCGTCGTGGACCAGCACGTCGGACTCGTTGTCCGGCGTCACCGTGACCACCTTGAGGTCGCCGGTGGCCGGATCGCGTACGACGCCGCGTGAACCGTCCGCCCCGAAGCGGATCGGCTGCCCGTGCTCCAGGCGGATCACCGCCTCCTCTGCCTGCTGCCGGTCCTTGAGGGCCTCGAAGGCGCCGTCGTTGAAGATGTTGCAGTTCTGGTAGATCTCGATCAGCGCCGTGCCCCGGTGGGCGGCGGCCTGCCGCAGCACCTCCGTCAGATGCTTGCGGTCGGAGTCCACCGTCCGCGCCACGAAGGACGCCTCCGCGCCGATCGCCAGCGACACCGGGTTGAAGGGCGCGTCCAGCGAGCCCATCGGCGTCGACTTGGTGATCTTGCCGACCTCGGAGGTCGGGGAGTACTGGCCCTTGGTGAGGCCGTAGATCCGGTTGTTGAACAGCAGGATCTTGAGGTTGACGTTGCGCCGCAGCGCGTGGATGAGGTGGTTGCCGCCGATCGAGAGCGCGTCGCCGTCGCCCGTGACCACCCACACGCTCAGGTCCGTCCGGGAGCTGGCCAGCCCGGTCGCGATGGCGGGCGCACGCCCGTGGATGGAGTGCATGCCGTACGTGTTCATGTAGTACGGGAAGCGGGACGAGCAGCCGATGCCGGAGACGAAGACGATGTTCTCCTTGGCCAGGCCCAGTTCGGGCATGAACCCCTGGACCGCGGCCAGGATCGCGTAGTCACCGCAGCCGGGGCACCAGCGCACTTCCTGGTCGGACTTGAAGTCCTTCATGGACTGCCTGGCCTCGGCCTTGGGGACGAGCGAGAGCGCCTCGATCGTGCCCGTGCCTTCCCTGGACGTCTCAGCCATCGATGGCCTCCTTGAGAGCCGTGGCGAGCTGTTCGGCCTTGAACGGCATTCCGTTGACCTGGTTGTACGAGTGGGCGTCGACCAGGTACTTCGCCCGCACGAGTGTGGCGAGCTGACCGAGGTTCATCTCGGGGATCACCACCTTGTCGTAACGCTTCAGGACCGCGCCGAGATTCCGCGGGAAGGGGTTGAGATGGCGCAGATGCGCCTGCGCGATGGACTCACCGGCCGTGCGCAGCCGCCGTACCGCCGCCGTGATCGGCCCGTACGTCGAACCCCAGCCCAGCACCAGGGTGTCGGCCTCGTGCGGATCGTCGACCTCGAGGTCCGGAACGTCGATGCCGTCGATCTTGGCCTGCCGGGTGCGGACCATGAAGTCGTGGTTGGCGGGGGCGTAGGAGATGTTGCCGGTGCCGTCTTCCTTCTCGATGCCGCCGATGCGGTGTTCGAGCCCCGGCGTGCCCGGGATCGCCCAGGGCCGGGCGAGGGTCTCCGGGTCGCGCTTGTACGGCCAGAAGACCTCGGTCCCGTCGTCCAGGGTGTGGTTGGGGCCCTGGGTGAACTGCACGGTGAGGTCCGGGAGTTCGTCGAGCTCGGGGATGCGCCAGGGCTCCGAGCCGTTGGCCAGATAGCCGTCGGAGAGCAGCATCACGGGCGTGCGGTAGGTCAGCGCGATGCGGGCCGCTTCCAGCGCGGCGTCGAAGCAGTCGGCGGGCGTGCGCGGGGCGACGATGGGGACGGGGGCTTCGCCGTTGCGGCCGAACATGGCCTGCAGCAGATCCGCCTGCTCGGTCTTGGTGGGCAGCCCGGTCGACGGCCCGCCCCGCTGGATGTCGATGACCAGCAGCGGCAGTTCGAGCGAGACGGCGAGCCCGATGGTCTCGGACTTCAGCGCGACACCCGGGCCACTGGTCGTCGTCACGGCCAGGGAACCTCCGAAGGCCGCCCCGAGTGCCGCGCCGATCCCGGCGATCTCGTCCTCGGCCTGGAAGGTCCGCACTCCGAAGTTCTTGTGCTTGCTCAGCTCGTGCAGGATGTCCGAGGCCGGCGTGATCGGGTACGAGCCCAGATACAGCGGCAGATCGGCCTGCCGGCTGGCGGCGACGAGCCCGTACGACAGGGCCAGGTTCCCGGAGATGTTGCGGTAGGTGCCGACCGGGAAGGCCTTGGCGGCCGGGGCCACCTCGTAGGAGACGGCGAAGTCCTCGGTCGTCTCGCCGAAGTTCCAGCCCGCGCGGAAGGCGGCGATGTTGGCGGCCGCGATGGCGGGCTTCTTGGCGAACTTCGACTTCAGGAACCTCTCGGTGCCCTCGGTGGGCCGGTGGTACATCCACGACAGAAGGCCGAGCGCGAACATGTTCTTGCTGCGCTCGGCCTCCTTGCGGGTGAGGTCGAATTCCTTGAGAGCCTCGACGGTCAGGGTGGTCAGGGGGACCGGGTGGAGGTGGTAACCGTCGAGGGACCCATCCTCCAGCGGCGAGGCCGCGTACCCCACTTTCTGCATCGCCCGTTTGGTGAACTCGTCCGTGTTGACGATGATCTCCGCGCCGCGCGGCAGATCGCCGACGTTGGCCTTCAGCGCCGCCGGGTTCATCGCGACCAGCACGTTCGGTGCGTCGCCCGGAGTGAGGATGTCGTGGTCGGCGAAGTGCAGCTGGAAGGACGACACACCCGGCAGGGTGCCTGCGGGGGCCCGGATCTCGGCCGGGAAGTTCGGCAGCGTCGACAGGTCGTTCCCGAAGGACGCCGTCTCCGAGGTGAAGCGGTCACCGGTGAGCTGCATACCGTCGCCCGAGTCGCCCGCGAACCGAATGATCACCCGATCCAGCCGGCGGACGTCCTTGCCCCCCGCCGGGTTGCGCTGCTCTCCCACTCCTGCTGGTGCTGCTTCGTCGGCCTGCTCCGCTGGGCTACTGACCTGGCTGGTCACTGAACTGGACCTCCCTCGAGGCGGCTGTCGGGGAGCGGCCTGCCCGCAGGCCCTCCCAGGATCAACCCTACGTCCGCAAAGGTCACCGTCCCCGGGTCATTCACATGGTGGACCTGGTTTTGAGACGGTTCTGCACCCTGACTTGTCATGTTTTCTCGCCCCCCGGAGCTGTTGTTGAAGACGCTCTCCACTCATCCGTTGGTTCTGGGTCGGGGCCGGGTGTGTGGCCTGGTGCGTGACCCTGTTCCCGGCATGGTTCCCGACGTGGCTTCAGGCATGGTTTCGGGATTCCGGAGGCGGCCTCGACCACTGTTTCTGACACAGTGTCGGCCCACTAGGAGTTCAGGTAGGTGAGAACCGCGAGAACACGCCGATGGTCCCCGTCACTCTGGGACAGTCCGAGCTTGAGGAAGATGTTGCTGACGTGCTTTTCGACGGCACCGTCGCTCACCACCAGCTGCCGGGCGATCGCCGAGTTCGTCCGCCCCTCGGCCATCAGACCCAGGACCTCCCGTTCCCGCGGGGTGAGTCCCGCGAGCACGTCCTGCCTGCGGCTGCGCCCGAGCAGCTGCGCGACGACCTCCGGGTCGAGGGCCGTACCCCCCTGGGCCACCCGCACGACCGCGTCCACGAACTCACGCACCTCGGCTACCCGGTCCTTGAGCAGATACCCGACGCCATGACTGGAACCTGCCAGCAGCTCGGTGGCGTACCGTTCCTCCACGTACTGCGACAGCACGAGCACGCCGAGTCCCGGATGCGACTTGCGCAGCTGTACGGCGGCCCGGACGCCCTCGTCGGTGTGCGTCGGCGGCATCCGGACGTCGGCGACGACGACGTCAGGCAGTGCGCCCTGGCCGTCGAGCTCGGTGATCGTCTTGATCAGCGCCTCGCCGTCCCCGACGCCCGCGACGACATCGTGCCCGCGGTCGGTCAGCAGCCGGGTCAGCCCCTCCCTGAGCAGAACCGAATCCTCGGCGATGACCACGCGCACTCTGTCCTCCACGATTTCGGCCCCCCGCGCCAGAAACTCCGACCGCACACCAGCATTCCAGTATCGGGACGCCGGTGCGGCGGGGCGGGGGAATCGGTGGGGGAAGTGCTGGTCGTCGTGGTGGGCACCCCCCACCGCCCACGACGACGACCACCACTGACAACAACAGCAGCAGCGCCCGGCCCCTCACCCCCGCCAGGGCAACTCCGCAGTCACCCGAGTAGGTCCCCCCACCGGCGAGTCGACGACCAGAATCCCGTCCACCGCATCCAGCCGCTCGGTCAGCCCCGCCAGCCCCGACCCCCCGGAGACCCCGGCACCCCCCACCCCGTTGTCCGCGACCTGCAACATCAGCCGGTTCTCCACCCGCCACACATCAACAGCCGCCCACGTGGCCCGCGAATGCTTGCTGATGTTCTGCAGCAGCTCGGAAACGGTGAAGTACGCGATCCCCTCGATCGCAGCCACCGGCCGCTCCGCCAGATCCACCTGCACCTCCACCGGCACAGCACACCGCGAGGCAACAGCGGACAAGGCGGCATCAAGGCCCCGATCCGTCAGCACCGCAGGATGAATCCCCCGCGCCAGATCCCGCAGCTCCTGAAGCGCCGTCTTCACCTCACCATGCGCCTCGTCCACCATCCGAGCCGCCGCCTCCGGGTCCTCCGCGAGCTTCTCCTTCGCCAGCCCCAGATCCATGGCCAACGCCACCAGCCGCGCCTGCGCGCCATCGTGCAGGTCACGCTCGATACGCCGCAGATCGGCAGCCGCCGTATCGACGACGACACCCCGGTCAGACTCCAGCTCCACCACCCGCGTGGCCAGCCGCGTCGGCCCGAGCAGCCCGTGCACCAGCAGCCGGTCCACCATGGTCAGCGCCCGCACGATCCACGGCGTGGCCAGCGTGAACAACAGCCCCACCAGCGCGGTCACGGTGATCTCGAACGGATTGTTGAGGTAGATCTGATGGGTCTCGTCACTGACCAGCGAGATCCCGTCCTGACCGAGGTACGCCGGGAACACCCAGAACCACAGCGGATACGTCAGCAGCGCCCACCCGAACGCCCAGACGTTCACGGCGACGACGAACGAGAACACCGCCCAGGGGAACTGCAGCACCGCGTACAGCAGGGCCCGCCACGACGCCCCGCTCTTCAGTACGGCGCCCATCCAGCCCATCACACCCTGCTTGCGCATCCGCAGCGGCTCCGGCTCGGCGACGTCCAGCCCGAGCAGTCCCCGCGCCCGCGTCCGCTCCAGCGCCCCGAACCCCCGGCACCCGGCCAGCGCGGCGGCCAGCACCGGAATCCCGAGGAACGTCACCAGCAGGCCCGCGCCGAGCGACACCATCGTGACGGCGTACGTGAACAGCACGATGCTGATCGGCAGGCTCAGCAGCACATACCCGAACTCCCGCCAGCTGCGCGCCGAGAAGGGCGCCCGCAACCCGGCCGGCACCCGCTCCCGCCGCCGACCGGCGCCCTCGGGAAACCCGAACCCGTTTCCGTACCCCTGTCCGTACTCCGTGGCCATCGCCGTCGTCCGTTCTACTCGTCCTGACTCTCTACGCGTCCCGTACCTCCACCTTGCTGGCCCACGACCCCACCGACCATGGAGTCCGTCGGCGTCTTGGACGGGGGGTTTTCCCTACCTCTGAGGGCACGTCGGACGTGGCGTGCCCCGCCCCTCGCCGAGGCGAAGACGCCGACGAAGGAGCCGCTCAGCGCCTCCCCGGAACTCAACGCGCCCGCAAGAGGCCTGCCACATCGAGGCGCCCTGTACGACGAGCGGGCCGACCTCACCGACCGCCAGACGAAGCCCACGCCCCGCTCCCAGCCCACGGCGGCAC
>NZ_KQ949079.1:0-183839 GCF_001514305.1 Streptomyces dysideae | reverse complement strand
GCCGCTCCTAGTCCAATGGCGGCGCCCCGTCCCGGCCCAAGGTGGCACCCAGCTCCTAACTCACGGCGGCGCCTCGCCGCTAGTCCACGGCGGCGCCCCGCCTTGGCCGAGGCAGTGCCCCCGGCCCGTCTATGCCGGTGCCGCCCTGGCCCGGAGCCCTTGCCCTTGGAATCGCCCCTGGCACTGCCCGCGCCCAGCCCACCCTTGCCCGGCCACATACTCCGTCACCCCGGCCCCCGCCGACCCGCGTCGAGCCCAGCTCGGCCCACCCTGCCCCGTGACCCACCCACATCCGTCCACCTGCAACGCCACCCGCGTCGGCGCCCCCTCAGCCCTCACCCGAGACTCAGCCCCCACCGAGACCCGGCCCTTAAGCCCCAGCCCTCAGCCGAGACGCAGCCCGCAGCCCACCGAGACTCAGCCCCCAGCCCCCACCAGCCCCCTACACCCGACCCCGCCACGGCAACTCCGCCGTAACCGTCGTGGGCCCACCCGGCGGCGAGTCAATGACGAACAGCCCGTCGACCGCGCCCAGCCGGTCCGCGAGCCCCCGCATCCCCGTGCCGCCGTCGAGGCGCGCGCCCCCGCGGCCGTCGTCCCAGACCTGGATGAGCAGCCGGTGCTCGGTTTGCCACACATCCACCGTCGCCGACTTCGCCCCGCTGTGTTTGCTGATGTTCTGCAGGAGCTCGGAAACGGTGAAGTACGCGATGCCCTCGATGGCCGCGGCCGGCCGGGCATCGAGGTCGGCCGTCACCTTCACCGGCACGGTGCACCGCGAGGCGACCGAGGACAGCGCGGCATCAAGGCCGCGGTCCGTGAGCACCGCAGGATGAATCCCCCGCGCCAGATCCCGCAGCTCCTGCAGCGCCAGCTTCACCTCACCGTGCGCCTCGTCCACCATCGCCGCCGCCGAGTCGGGATCCTCCAGCAGCTTCTCCTTGGCCAGCCCGAGCCCCATCGCGAGATTGACGAGCCGGGCCTGGGCCCCGTCGTGCAGGTCGCGCTCGATGCGCCGCAGGTCGGCGGCCGCCGTATCGACGACCACCCCCCGGTCGGACTCCAGTTCGGCGATACGCCGCTCCAGCTCGTCCGACGGCGACAACAGCCCCCGCACCATCGCCCGGTCGGCGTTGGCCAGACCCCGCGCGATGAACGGCAGCACCGGCCACAGCACGAACAACGAGGTCAACGTGATGGTGAAGGTGAGAATCCCCCACGGCAGCCGGATGAAGTCGTACAGGATCGTCCGCCAGCCCACCGGATCCCGCAGCATCATCCACAGCTGCGGAATGACCCCGCCACTCCCACGCAACGGCAGCGGACTCGGCTCCTCCACCCGCACCCCGAGCAACGCCCTCGCCCGCGCCCGCTCCAGCTTCCCCAGCTGCCGCGCCCCCACCAGCCCGGCCGCGAGCAGCGGGAACCCGATCACCGTGACGGTGAGCCCGGCGCCGGTGAACAGCACGGTCATGACGTAGAGGAAGCCGAGCAGCGCCATCGGAAGGTTCGCCAGGAGATGCGCGATCTCCTTCCAGGTGTGCTGGTCGTAGGCGAAACGGGCGGGCGGAAGCAACTCGGCGCTGTCGGCCGTCGGGGCGGCGCTGGGGCGTTCGGTCATACGGGCCAGCGTGCCGCGCGGTGCGCCGTCGCGCCATGAGGAGGACCGCCAGGATCCCCTGGGGAAAACCCCACCACACCATCTCGAGGGATGACGACCTGCTTACTGTCTCTTTAGCAGGGCCTAGACTCCCGTACAGATCGTCGGACAGTGGTGTTCACGAGATCACAAGGCCAGGGAGCGAGGGGACGGACGTGCGGGAACCGACCGTCGTCGATCCGACCGCCGTAGATTGGGGCACCGGCGAAGCGGCCTCGACCTTCGTCACGGCGGCGGACTACTTCCAGTCCTACTCGGTCGTCGGACTGCTCGCCGTCCTCGGCGTGCTGTTCGTCGCCGTCGCCTTCGGGGCCGGCCGCCTGCTACGGCCCGTCGTCCCCACCCCCGAGAAGCTCCTGACGTACGAGTGCGGCGTCGACCCCGTCGGCGAGGGCTGGGCCCACACCCAGGTCCGCTACTACGTCTACGCCTTCCTGTACGTGATCTTCGCCGTCGACTCGATCTTCCTGTTCCCCTGGGCGACGATCTTCGCCGCCCCCGGCTACGGCGCGACCACGCTCGTGGAGATGTTCATCTTTCTCGGCTTCCTCGCCGTGGGCCTGCTGTACGCATACAAGAAGGGCGTCTTGGCATGGACGTGACGCCGGGCGCGACGCCGGAGACGGCAGAGCAGCCCGTTCTCCTCCCGGAGCCGAAACGGCTGGGCGCCCTCGCCCGCCTCGCCCCGGAGCCGATGAAGGTGATCCTCAACTGGGGCCGCCGCTACTCCCTCTGGGTCTTCAACTTCGGCCTCGCCTGCTGCGCGATCGAGTTCATCGCCGCGTCGATGGCCCGCCACGACTTCATCCGCCTCGGCGTCATCCCGTTCGCGCCGGGGCCCCGCCAGGCCGACCTGATGGTCGTCTCCGGCACGGTCACGGACAAGATGGCCCCGGCCGTGAAGCGCCTGTACGAGCAGATGCCCGAGCCGAAGTACGTCATCTCCTTCGGCGCGTGCAGCAACTGCGGCGGCCCGTACTGGGACTCCTACTCCGTCACCAAGGGCGTCGACCAGATCATCCCGGTCGACGTCTACGTCCCCGGCTGCCCGCCCCGCCCCGAGGCCCTGCTCCAGGGCATCCTGAAGCTCCAGGAGAAGATAGCCCGCGAGTCACTGGGCGAGCGCTACGGCACCTCTGCGGCCCGCCCGTCGGCCGCGGCCCTGCAGAGCGGCCTGGTCCAGCCGCCGGCGACCGGCGGCGGTACGGACACGGGGGAGGGCGACCGATGACCACGACCGGCTGGCTCCCCGCACCCGTGGCGGAACTGTTTGGTACCGAGGCCACGGCCGAGGAGTCCTACGAGGTCCTGACGGTCGACGTACCCCCCACCTCCTGGATCACGGCCCTGGAAACGGCCCGCGACCGCCTTGGCTGCACCTACTTCGACTGGCTGAGCGCGGTCGACGAACCCGGCACAGGCTTCCGCGTCGCGGCCCACGTGGCAGCCCTCTCCCCGGTACGCCGCCTCCTTATCCGTACGACGGTCCTGCACGACGCCCCGACCCTCCCGACCGCGGTCGGCGTCTACGCGGGCGCGGCCTGGCACGAACGCGAGACGCACGAAATGTTCGGCGTGCTGTTCGAAGGTCACCCCTCCCTGAACCACCTCCTCCTCCCGGACACCTTCGAGGGGCACCCCCTCCGCAAGGACTTCGTCCTGGCGGCCCGCGTCGCCAAGGCCTGGCCCGGCGCCAAGGAACCAGGCGAATCCGAACACGGCGCCCCGAAGCGCCGCCAGATGCTCCCTCCAGGAGTCCCCGACCCCAACGAATGGGGCCCCCTGAAGGGCCAACTCCCCCCTGCCCCCACCCGCCCGGCCAGGGCCACAGCCCGCACGCCAGGCGACCGCCCGGCACGCCGCACCCGCACGACTGCCGAGGGCTCAGCCAGCCAGCCGGACACAACCCCGCCTACGGCCACACCGGAGACACCCACCCCGCGCCGCACCCGCACGGCAGCGGAAGGCTCGGCGAGCCAGTCGGAGGCCCCCGAAGAGCCGGGTGGCCCGACGCCCACGCCGCGCCGTACCCGTACCGCAGCGGAAGGCTCGGCCAGCCAGCCACCGGCAGCCCCACAGACACCCCCGCCGACCGGCACGCCGGAGACACCGGCACCGCGCCGCACCCGCACGGCAGCGGAAGGCTCGGCGAGCCAGTCGGAGGCCCCCGCAGAGCCGGGTGGCCCGACGCCCACGCCGCGCCGTACCCGCCCCCCGTCGGAGGGCTCAGCCGGCCAGCCGCCCACACCCCCCGAGCCGCCGACCGAAACCGACGCCCCCGAGCCGCCGACCGAGGCCACGCCCCTGGCACCGTCCGGCCCACCGACGACACCGCGTCGCGCCCGCACCACGAGCGAGGGCTCGGCATCGCAGCGCCCTGGAACGGGTGCCGCCCCGGCAGGCCCCCGCCGTGTCCGAACCGCGAGCGAGGGCTCGGCGAGCCAGCGCCCCGTGTCTGATTCACCCGGCACATCCGGTACTCCGGCCCCGACCGGCGAGCCCGAGGGCACCACACCCCCGCCTGCCGGGGTCACGCCCCCGAAGCCCCCCGCCACCCCTCGCAGCCCGGACGCCCCCTGGCACCATGCCCGCCCGGCCTTCGACGAGCCGGAGCCGGAGCCCGAACAGCGCCCCGAGCCCGACGAGGCGTCTGACACGACTCCTGACAAAGCGTTCGACGAGAGCTCCGACGAGACGCCCGACGCCCCGTCCGGCAGGGCGCCCCAGAAGACGTCGGAGAAGACGTCAGAGAACCCCCCGGACACCCCCCCGGACACCCCCCCGGACACCCCCCCGAACAACACCTCGGACAGCACGCCGGACCAACAGCCCACCCCCGAAGACCCCACAGGAGGCCCGCAGTGAACGACGCGCTCGACGTCACCCTGCGACTCCTCATCGTCTTCGCCGTCTTCCTCACCTTCCCCCTGATCATCGGCCAGACCGAACACAAGGTCATGGCCCACATGCAGGGCCGCCTCGGTCCCATGTACGCCGGCGGCTTCCACGGCTGGGCCCAACTCGTCGCGGACGGCGTGAAGTTCGCGCAGAAGGAAGACATCGTCCCGGCAGGCGCGGACCGCCGTATCTTCCAACTCGCCCCTGCCGTAGCCCTCCTCCCGTACCTCCTGGTCCTCCTCGCCATCCCCATCGGCCCCGGCGAGGGCGCCGTCGGCGAGGTCATCGACGCGGGCGTCTTCTTCGTCCTCGCCGTGATGGGCGTGGGCGTCCTCGGCTCGCTCATGGCCGGCTGGGCCTCCGCCAACAAGTTCTCCCTCCTCGGCGGCCTCCGCACCGCCGCCCAGCTCCTCGCCTACGAACTCCCGATGCTGCTCACCGCCGCCTCGGTGGCGATGGCCGCCGGCACGGTGTCGATCCCCGGCATCCTCGACGCCTTCCAGTGGTGGTGGCTGCCCTGGCAGATCGTCGGCGCGATCGTCTTCTTCGTCGCCGGACTGGCGGAGCTGCAGCGACCCCCGTTCGACATGCCCGTCGCGGACTCGGAGATCATCTTCGGCGCCTACACTGAGTACACTGGCCTCCGCTTCGCCCTCTTCCTCCTCGCCGAGTACGCCGGAATCGTCGTCCTGTGCGGCCTGACCACCGTCCTCTTCCTGGGCGGCTGGCACGGCCCCTGGGGCGCCGACGGCCTCGGGTGGGTCTGGACCCTCCTCAAGACGGCCGTCCTCGCCTTCATCGTCATCTGGCTCCGCGTCACCTACCCCCGCCTGCGCGAGGACCAGCTCCAGAAGCTCGCCTGGACCCTCCTCGTCCCCCTCTCCCTCGCCCAGATCGCCCTCACCGGCATCGTCAAGGTGGTGATCTCCTAACCATGGTCCCCATCCCCGGCTCCGGCCTCGCCAAGGGCCTGGCCGTCACCCTGCGCACGATGACGCGGAAGTCCGTCACCGACCAGTACCCGGACACCCAGCCCGACCTCCCGCCCCGCACCCGCGGCGTGATCGGCCTGTTCGAGGAGAACTGCACGGTCTGCATGCTGTGCGCCCGCGAGTGCCCCGACTGGTGCATCTACATCGACTCCCACAAGGAGACGGTTCCGGCGGCGACCCCCGGCGGCCGTGAACGCAGCCGCAACGTCCTCGACCGCTTCGCCATCGACTTCGCCCTGTGCATGTACTGCGGTATCTGCATCGAGGTCTGCCCTTTCGACGCCCTGTTCTGGTCCCCGGAGTTCGAGTACGCCGAGACCGACATCCGCGACCTCACCCACGAACGCGACAAGCTCCGCGAGTGGATGTGGACCGTCCCGGCCCCGCCCGCCCTCGACCCCGGCGCGGAGGAACCGAAGGAGATCGCCGCGGCCCGCAAGACCGCCGAGAAACTGGCAGCCGCCCGGGCCGAACCGACCGAGCCACAGGAGGGACAGTCGTGAACGCCGTCTCAGCCGCGCTGACCACGGCCGCCGCCGACCCGCACGGCTTCCTCTCCCCGACCGGCGTCGAGATCGCCTTCCTCCTCGTCGGCCTGGTCACCTTCGGCGCCGCGCTCGTCACCGTCACCACCAGACAGCTGGTGCACGCCGCCCTGTGGCTGGTGGTCACGCTCGGCGGCCTCGCCGTCGAGTACCTCCTGCTCACCGCAGAGTTCATCGCCTGGGTGCAGGTCCTCATCTACGTCGGTTCCGTCGTCGTCCTCCTCCTCTTCGGTCTGATGCTCACCAGGGCGCCCATCGGCCGCTCCCCGGACGCCGACTCCGGCAACCGCTGGGCCGCCCTGACCGTGGCCGTCGCCGCCGCGGCCGCCCTGGTCTGGGTCGTCGTCGACGCCTTCCGCACCACCTGGATCGACCTCGACGGCCCGGCCGCCGGCTCCACCCAGGCCACCGGCGCGAGCCTCTTCCAGAACTGGGTCCTCCCCTTCGAGGCCCTCTCCGTCCTTCTCCTCGCCGCACTGGTCGGCGCGATCGTCCTGTCCCGCAAGGCGAAGGCGGAGACGAGCTCTCCCCCTGTGAACTCCCGAGCCGCGACCGGGAGTTCCCCCTCCGTCCCCGATTCCCGGAATCACCCGGACGGGCGAAACAACCCGGTCGAGCAGGAAGGCGGCCGCTGATGCACCTCGCCTATCCCGCCGTACTCTCCGCCCTCCTCTTCTGCACCGGGCTCTACGGCGTCCTCGCCCGCCGCAACGCGATCCTGGTCCTGATGTCGGTCGAGCTGATGCTCAACGCCGTCAACCTCAACCTCGTCGCCTTCGACGTCTGGCTCAGCAGGACCGCCGAGGAGACCCTGCACTCCGGCCAGGCCCTGACCCTGTTCACCATCGCCATCGCCGCCGCCGAGATCGGCATCGGCCTGGCGATCGTCCTCGCCGTCCACCGCAACCGTGGCACCGCGGACATCGACAAGCTCCGCGACACCGCCGAGGGCCACGAGACCGACGCCCCCGCGGCCGAGACGGGCGCCGAGAAGGCTGAGGCCACCGCGTGACCACGACCACCCTCGCCGTCCTCGTCCCCCTCCTTCCGTTCCTGGGCGCGGCCGCCGGCCTGCTCCTGGGCCGCACCGCCCCCGGCTTCGTCCGCCCGCTCGCCGTCCTGCCGACGCTCACCTCCCTCGTGCTCGCCGCGCTGCTCGCCGTACGCCAGGGCGGCGACCGGGCGCTGAACGCCGCCACCGAGCTCACCCCGACCGGCTCGGTCCCGATCGAACTCGCCCTGCACATCGACGGCTTCGCCGCCCTCGTCGCCGTCCTGGTCGGCCTCGTCGCGACCTGCGTGCAGATCTACTCGACCGGCTACCTGCGCGACGACCCGCGCTACCCCTCGTACGCCGCCCTCGTCTCCCTCTTCACCTCCGCGATGCTGCTCGTCGTCTACTCCGGCGACCTGATGGTGCTGCTGGTCGGCTGGGAGATCATGGGCATCTGCTCGTACTTCCTGGTCGGCCACTACTGGGAGACCCCGGAGGCCCGCGCCGCCTCCCTCAAGGCCTTCCTGGTGACCAAGCTCGGTGACGTCCCCTTCCTCATCGGCCTGTTCGCCCTCGCCACCGACGCCGGCTCCTTCCGCATCACGAAGGTCCTCGGCACCGTCGCGAACGGCGGCCTCGACCACCCGACCCTGATCGCCCTGCTTCTCCTCGCGGGCGTGGCGGGCAAGTCGGCGCAGTTCCCGCTGCACACCTGGCTCCCCGACGCAATGGCGGGCCCCACGCCCGTCTCCGCGCTGATCCACGCCGCGACGATGGTCGCCGCCGGTGTCTACTTCGTCGCCCGTCTCCTCCCGGTCTTCGAGGCCTCCCAGGCCGCGATGGTCGTCCTCGCCGTCACGGCCGCCGTCACGATGGCCGGCTCGGCGCTCGCCGCGCTCGCCCAGGACGACATCAAGCGCGTCCTCGCCTACTCGACGATCGGCCAGCTCGGCTACATGACCGGCGCCCTCGCCGTCGCCGACCGCGGTGCCGCCGTCTTTCACCTCCTGTCGCACGGCGCCTTCAAGGCGCTGCTGTTCCTCGCGGCCGGCGTGATCATCCACGCCGCCGGCACCAACTCGCTGGCCACCATGTCCCGCATGGGCCACCTGCGCGCCCGCGTCCCCGACGCTTACTGGACGATGACCGTGGCGCTCCTCGCGCTCGCCGCGATCCCGCCGTTCAGCGGCTTCTTCTCCAAGGAGTCCGTCCTCGGCGCCGCCGAGCACGTCGCCACCGGCCACACCGAGCACGCCCCCGGCGCCGCGGGCTGGCTCGTCCTCGTCGTCGGCCTGCTCACGGCCCTGCTCACCGCTGCGTACGCGATGCGGCTGTGGCTGCTGGCCTTCCGCGGCCGGGGCGCCGAGGCCCCCGACCACGGCCGCCAGCCTCTCCCCATGACCGTGGTGCTGTGGGTGCTCGCGGTCCCGTCCCTCGCCGTCGGCGCACTCGCCTACCGCGTCCTGCCCGACTGGTTCGGCGGCCGCGACCTCGCTCCGACCCTCACCACCTCAGTCCTCGGCACGGGCGTGGCCCTGGTCGGCGGCCTCGTCACCTACGCAGCCTGGCGGCACAGCACCGCGCTCGCGGCGCGCGTACCTCCCCCACTCTCGGCTTCGCTCGAGCGGGGGCACCCCCACGGTGCCGTCGCGGCCCACCCCGAGGGCGACGCCGGCCGGGTCGAGGCGGAGGCCATCGCCAGCCACGCACCCGCTTACGGAGACCTGGCCCAGGCACCCGACCCGTCCGACCCGGGCCGCCTGCTGCTCGGCCCGCTGCACCGGCACGCGGCCGTCGGCTTCCACCTGGACGCCGTGTACTCGGCGCTGTTCGTCCGCCCGGTCCGGGCCGGAGCCGATCTCGTCCGGTTCCTGGACCGCGAGGTCGTCGACACCTACGTACGCGGCGCGGGCGCCCTACCCCGCTGGCTCGGCACCGCCGTACGGCGTGCCCAGACCGGCAATGTGCAGACCTATGTGAGCGCGCTGCTCGCCGGCACCGTTGTCCTCGCGGTCGCCGCCGTCCTCGTCGCCACGGGAGCGTGAGCAGGCGTGATCGATATCAACGAGTCCGTGATGCAGTTCCTTCTGGCATTCGCCGTCGTCGGCCCGCTCCTCGGCGCCGCCGCCGCTCTCCTGCCGGCCCCACCCGGGCTGAAGGGGAAGTCACCCGAGCAGGCCGTGCTCCGGCACGGTGTGACCGTCACCGGCGCGGTGCTCATCGCCGCGATCGTCCTCGCGCTCGGCTTCGACCATGACCAGCCGTCGAAGATGCAGGCCAGCACGGACATCAGCTGGATCCCCGCACTCGACGTGCGCATCCACCTCGGCATCGACGGCATCTCCCTCCCCCTTCTGGTCCTGACCGCGCTGCTGACCTTCCTCTGCGCGCTCTACTCCTACTTCAAGATGCCCGCGGGCCCGAGCCCGAAGGCCTTCGTCGCACTGCTGCTCGTCCTGGAATCCGGCACCCTCGCCACCTTCGCCGTCCTCGACCTGCTCCTCTTCTTCCTCGCCTTCGAGATGGTCCTCATCCCGATGTACTTCCTCATCGCCCGCTGGGGCGGTGAGCAACGGACCCAGGCCGCCTGGAAGTTCATCCTCTACACGCTGCTCGGCTCCGTCGTCATGCTGCTCGGCCTGCTCCTGATCGGACTCAGGGCGGGCACTTTCGACATGGTGGCACTCGCCACTGACAACGGCCCACCGCTGACCACATCCGTGCAGGTCATCGCGGTTTTGGCAATCGGGATCGGGCTCGCGGTCAAGACGCCGATGTGGCCGCTGCACAGCTGGCTGCCCGACGCCCACACCGCCGCGCCGACCGTCGGCTCGGTCCTGCTGGCCGGCGTCCTGCTGAAGATGGGTACGTACGGGTTCGTCCGCATTCTTCTGCCCATCACCCCCAACGGCTTCCGCACCTTCGCGCCCTACCTCGCCGCGTTCGCCGTCGTCGGCATCATCTATGGATCCCTGGCCTGCCTGGCTTTGGCGAAGCGGGGTGCGAGGGGCGACCTCAAGCGCCTCATCGCCTACTCCTCCGTCGGCCACATGGGCTTCGTCCTCCTCGGCATCGCCACGATGACCCCGACCGGCGTGAACGGCGCACTGTTCGCCAACGTCGCCCACGGCCTCATCACCGGCCTCCTCTTCTTCCTGGTCGGCGCGCTCAAGGACCGCACGGGCACCACCGACCTCGACACCCTCGCCGAGGAGACCGGCGCCGCGCTCTACGGCAAGGCCCCGCGCCTCGGCGGCCTGCTCGCGTTCGCCGCGGTCGCCTCGCTCGGCCTGCCGGGCCTGGCCGGGTTCTGGGGCGAGATGCTGGCGCTGTTCGGGGCGTTCGAGCCCGCCGCCGAACTCAGCCGCCCCGCCTTCCTCACCTTCATGGCGATCGGCGCGTTCGGCACGCTGCTGACGGCCGCGTACCTGCTCGTCGTGGTCCGCCGCGTCTGCATGGGCGCCGTAGCGCAGGACGCCCCGAAGCTCGCCGACGTCCACACGTACGAGTTCGCGGCCTGGACCCCGCTCGTCGCCCTCACCGTCGTCGCCGGCCTGTGGCCCAAGGCTCTCCTCGGCCTGACCGACCCGGCCGTGCAGCAGCTCCTCGCAGGAGGCACCCGATGAGCGCCCTGGCCCAGCCGTCGGCCGCGAACCTCGTCCAGTCCGTCGACTGGCTCGCCATCGCGCCGCCCACCATCACGGCGGTCGTCGGACTCGTCGTCCTCATCGCCGACCTGTTCGTCGGGGAGCACAAGAAGGCCTTGCTCGGCCGGCTGTCGGTCGCGGGCCTGGCCGCCTCGACGCTCATGCTGCTGCCCCTCCTGGACGGCGACCGCGCCACCTTCTGCCTCACCGGCGCCCCTGACGTCTGCAGCTACACGGCCGACCGCTTCACCCTCGTCCTCCAGCTCCTGGTCCTCGGTGGCGCCCTCCTCGCGGCCCTCCTGTCGGTCACCGCCCTGAAGGACGCCAACAAGGGACTCCCCGAAGGGGAGTTCTGGTTCCTGCTGCTCTCCTCAGCGGCCGGCGCCGCCCTCCTGCCCGCCTCCCGCGACCTTGCGACCCTCATCGTCGCCCTGGAAGTCGCCTCCCTGCCCGCCTTCGCCCTCGTCGGCCTCCGTCACGGCGACCGCAAGTCCTCCGAGGCGGCCCTGAAGTTCTTCCTGTCCTCGGTCACCGCGACCGCGGTCAGCCTCCTGGGCATCAGCTTCGTGTACGCCTCGACGGGCACCCTCTACCTCACCCAGATCGCCGACCGCATCCAGAACGTCGACGGCCAGCTCCACACCCTCGCCCAGACCGGCGTCGTCCTCACCCTCGTCGGCTTCGCCTTCAAGACGGCCGCCGTACCGTTCCACTTCTGGGTCCCGGACACCTACGTGGGAGCCCCTCTCCCCGTCGCCGCCTATCTGTCGGTCGTCGGCAAGGCGGTCGGCTTCTCCGGCCTGATCCTCGTCACCGTCATCGCCCTCCCGTCGTACGCCGACGTCTGGGGCCCGGCCCTCGCGGCACTGGCCGCGCTCACCATGACCGTCGGCAACGTCGGCGCCCTGCGCCAGCAGGCCACGCGCGCGTACAGCGCCGTACGACTGCTCGCATGGTCGTCCGTCGGCCAGGCCGGCTACCTCCTGGTGCCGATCGCCGCAGCCGCCTACTCCGACGACCCCGAGCGCTCCATCGGCTCCACTGTCGCCTACGCCCTCATGTACGCCGCCGTGAACCTCGGCGCCTTCGCGGTGGCCGCCCTGGTGGGCCGTACGAAGACCCTCAACCGCATCAGCGACTACCGCGGCCTCTACACGAAGAACCCGCTCTCCGCCCTGATCCTGGCCTTCTTCCTGCTGTGCCTCGCCGGACTCCCGCCGGGCATCATCGGCCTCTTCGCGAAGGTCACCGTCTTCTCCGCCGCCGTCGACGCCGGCCTCGGCTGGCTCGCCGTCGTCATGGCCGTCAACGTCGTGATCGCGCTGTTCTACTACCTCCAGTGGACGGCCCTGCTGTTCCGGGCCCCCGAGGGCGAGCCGGAGAGGCACCTTGTCCCCGCCCCCGTGACGGCAACGATGGCTCTCACCGCCGTCGTCGGCATCGCCCTCTCCGGAGCTCCCCAGCTGATCCTGCGGTTCGCCGACACCGGCCTCTTCTGAGCCCTCTGGGACTCCACGCGCGCGTGCGGTACTGAACTCCAGGCGCCGCCGTCCTCACCCGGACGGCCCACTCATGCCCCCGAACGCACAAGGGAACTAGAGGCCCTCGCCTGGCGTTGACCAGTACGGGAGGGTCCACTGGACGTGTCGTCACGGCACCAGTGGCATCGGAGATCGACAAGCAAAGGGTTCCCCTGCTGCACCACTTGGAGGGCGTACCGTGCACCGCCGGCACAACGGGCTCAGGACCGCAGTACTCCTCGGGGGACTGTCCGCACTCATCATCGTCATCGGCAGCCTCTTCGGCCGTATGGGGCTCGTCGTCGCGGTCCTGATCGCGCTGGGCACGAACGCCTACGCGTACTGGAACAGCGACAAGCTCGCTCTACGCGCGATGCGCGCGCGCCCGGTGAGCGAGTTCGAGGCCCCGGCGCTGTACCGCATGGTCCGCGAGCTCTCCACCCAGGCCCGCCAGCCCATGCCGCGCCTGTACATCTCGCCGACGGAGGCGCCGAACGCGTTCGCGACGGGCCGCAATCCG
Source organism: Streptomyces dysideae (assembly GCF_001514305.1). Taxonomy (GTDB): domain Bacteria; phylum Actinomycetota; class Actinomycetes; order Streptomycetales; family Streptomycetaceae; genus Streptomyces; species Streptomyces dysideae. Next base: position 171,063 of record NZ_KQ949079.1, on the reverse strand, counting down.
CGCAACGCGGCCGTGTGCTGCACCGACGGCATCCTGCGCCTCCTCGACGAGCGCGAACTGCGCGGCGTCATCGGCCATGAGCTCAGCCACGTCTACAACCGCGACATCCTGATCTCGTCGGTCGCCGGCGCCCTCGCCTCGGTGATCATGTTCCTGGTCAACTTCGCCTGGCTGATCCCGGTCGGCCGCTCCGACGACGATGACGGCCCCGGCCTCTTCGGTGTGCTGCTGATCATGATCCTGGGCCCGCTCGCGGCCGCCCTCATCCAGCTGGCCATAAGCCGCTCCAGAGAGTACGAGGCCGACGCGTCCGGCGCCCAGCTCACCGGCGACCCGCTGGCCCTCGCCAGCGCCCTGCGCAAGCTCGAACTCGGCACCAAGCAGCTCCCGCTGCCCCCCGAGCCTCGGCTCGAGACCGCGAGCCACATGATGATCGCCAATCCCTTCCGCCCGGGTCAGGGATTCTCGAAGATGTTCTCCACACACCCGCCGATGGCGGACCGTATCGCCCGGCTCGAGAAGATGGCAGGCCACCACCAGTGAAAACCATCCTGAACGTCATCTGGCTCGTCCTGAGCGGCTTCTGGCTGTTTCTCGGCTACCTGGCCGCAGGCCTCCTGCTGTGCATCACCATCATCGGCATCCCGTTCGGCATCGCCGCCTTCCGTATCGGCGTCTACGCCCTGTGGCCCTTCGGGTACACCACGGTCGAGCGCCGCGACGCCGGAGCTCCGTCCTGCATCGGCAACGTCCTGTGGCTGGTCCTCGCGGGCTGGTGGCTGGCCATCGGCCACATCGTCACCGGTCTCCTGCTGTGCGTGACGATCATCGGCATCCCGTTCGGCATCGCGAACTTCAAGCTGATCCCGGTCTCGCTGTTCCCGCTGGGCCGCGAGATCGTGCCGACCGACCAGCCGTTCTCGTCGCGCTGGTAGGGGAGTAGCCAGGCAAGACAGGCGGCAGTCGCCGAGTTGTCCACAACCCGGCGGTTGTCCACAGGCCGGCCCGATTGTCAGTGGCGGCTTGCATCATGAACGCATGACAGAGACCGAGCAGTTGCTGGCACGGGTGGCGGCCAAGGCCCGCAACACCCACCCGTGGGGCTGGACTTCCCTCCCCGAGCCCGTGGACGCGGCCACCTTGGCCCGCGCCGAGGCCGCACTGGGCTTCCGCCTGCCCCCGCTGCTCGCCGACCTCTACCTGCGGATAGGAGACGGCGGATTCGGACCGGAGTACGGCCTGTTGCCCTTGCTCGACAGCCCGCCGGCCGGCGAGCGCGCCGCCGTCCCCCAGTACCTCGCCAACCGCGACAGCGGCCGCAAGGACCCCGACTGGCCCTGGCCCGAAGGCGTCCTGCCGATATCCCACTGGGGCTGCGCGATGTACGCGTGCGTGGACTGCAACGCCCCGGACGCCACCGTCCTGCTCTTCGAGCCGAATCCCGGTGACCCCGACCAGGCCTGGTTCGTGGACGCCCCCAGCCTCACGGACTGGCTGCGCGCCTGGGCCGACGGCACCGGCTGGTACGAGGAGATGAACGAGGACCTGGAGATGGCCCCGTGGACCGACTTCCGCACACGCACGGCGGCACCCCAGGGCTCGTAGCGGAAGCCACACACACGGACGACAACGAGAAGCGACCAGGCACCGCACCACGGCCGCGACCGCACCACGTGCGTAACCGGGTCTTCGAAGTTAAGCGGTGCGCGAGAAGCGCTGGCGCGGAGCGGTGACTCGCGAGGATGTGACACCCGGCGCTGAAGTGTCACATCCTCGCTGGCGAAGGCCACAGAGGCAGGCACCGGCAAAGAGCCGCACCGCCTAACTTCGAAGACCCGCGTAACCACGGCCACCGGCGCCCGTGCCCACGCGCCGCATCCTGCGCGTGACCGTGGAGGACCCAAGTCCGCGCCCGCGCAGCACCCGTAACCGTCCCCGTGCCCGCGCGCCGATCCGCCGTCGCTAACGCGCGGCCGCCCACCGCCGCACGCCGTACGCGACCACACCCACCGCCAGCACCCCCGCACCCACAACCACCGAAACCCCCGGCAGCGCGAACGCCAGCACCACACACCCGAGCAGTCCCACCGCCGGTACCACCCGCGCCGCCGGAGCTGACCCGAGGGTCCAGGCCGACGCGTTGGCCACCGCGTAGTACGTCAGCACACCGAAGGAGGAGAACCCGATCGCACCGCGCACGTCCACAGTGGCGGCGAGAACAGCGACCACCACGCCCACGGCCAACTCCGCCCGGTGCGGCACCTGGAAGCGCGGATGCACCGCCGCCAGAGCGCCCGGCAGATGCCGGTCCCGGGCCATGGCCAGCGTGGTGCGCGAGACACCGAGGATCAGCGCGAGCAGCGAGCCGAGCGCGGCCACGGCGGCGCCCACCCGCACCACGGGCACCAGCCCCGGCACCCCGGCCGCACGCACCGCGTCGGCCAGCGGCGCGTCCGCGCGCCCGAGACCGTCCGCCCCGAGCACGGAAAGGACAGCCACCGCCACACACGCGTACACCGCCAGCGCGATGCCCAGAGCAAGCGGGATGGCCCGGGGGATGGTGCGCGCGGGATCCCGCACCTCCTCACCAAGGGTCGCGATGCGCGCGTATCCGGCGAACGCGAAGAACAGCAGGCCGGCCGCCTGCAGCACCCCGCCCGCACCACCGGAGGCACCGATGTCCAGGCGCCCGGCATCGGACTCCCCGGAGCCCAGACACACCACGACCACGGAGGCGAGGACGGCCAGGACGACCGCCACGATCGCCCGCGTCAGCCAGGCGGACTTCTGGACGCCGCCGTAGTTCACCGCGGTCAGTGCCACCACGGCCGCGACCGCCACGGCATGCGCCTGCCCCGGCCAGACGTACGCGCCCACGGTGAGCGCCATCGCCGCACAGGAGGCCGTCTTCCCGACCACGAACGACCAGCCGGCGAGATAACCCCAGAACTCCCCGAGACGCTCGCGCCCGTACACGTACGTGCCACCCGAGGCCGGATACAGCGCGGCCAGCCGCGCCGACGACGTGGCGTTGCAGTAGGCGACGAGGGCGGCGACGGCGAGCCCGAGGAGCAGCCCGGACCCTGCCGCACGCGCGGCGGGGCCCAGGGCGGCGAAGATCCCGGCCCCGACCATCGAGCCGAGCCCGATGACCACGGCGTCTCCCACACCGAGGGTGCGCCGCAGCTCAGCACCGGAACTGGAACGAGTCATGCGCCGCACCCTACTGACCGCTGCAACCGCCGGGTGCAGTGGTGACGTCCTCGTCATCAACAGGGAGCGAACAAGAGCACGAACACGAGCACGAGCACAGGTACGACGAAGCGCGAGACGAGCGCACGGCGCACGGCCGCAGGCACGGCCCGGCGGGACCAAGATCACAGTGCCGGGACAGTGCGGGCACAGCGTGGAAGGGCAGGTTCACGGCATGAGCATCATCAGTTGGATCATCCTCGGACTGTTGGCCGGCGCCATCGCCAAGATTTTGCTGCCGGGCCGTGACCCGGGCGGCTTCATCGGCACGACCGTCATCGGCGTGACGGGCGCGTTCATCGGCGGATGGATCTCGGCCCGCTGGCTGGATCACCCCATCAGCAAGGACTTCTACGACGGCGCCACCTGGACCGCCGCGATCGGCGGCTCCCTCGTCCTCCTGATCGCGTACCGCATCCTGTTCGGCCACTCGCGCGACTGAGCGCGACGCAGCACCCCGGACCGCGGCCAGCAGGCGAGAAGGGTGGGCACCCGGCGGTGCCCACCCTTCCTCGTGCGCGCGGCCCGTCCGGACTAGCGGTAGTTCACGAACTGGATCGCGAAGTCGAAGTCCTGGCCCTTGATGAGGGCGATCACGGCCTGCAGGTCGTCGCGGCTCTTCGAGCTGACCCGCAGCTCGTCGCCCTGCACCTGGGCCTTCACGCCCTTCGGGCCCTCGTCGCGAATGATCTTCGCCACCTTCTTTGCGTTCTCCTGGGAGATGCCCTCCTCGATCGACGCGAAGATCTTGTACTCCTTGCCCGAGAGCTGGGGCTCGCCCGCGTCCAGCGCCTTCAGCGAGATCCCGCGCTTGATCAGCTTGGACTGGAAGACGTCGAGGACAGCCTTCACCCGGTCCTCGGAGTTCGCCTCCATCAGGATCTTTTCACCGGACCACGAGATCGAGGCACCCACGCCCTTGAAGTCGTAGCGCTGCGAGATCTCCTTGGCGGCCTGGTTGAGGGCGTTGTCGACCTCCTGCCGCTCGACCTTCGAGACGATGTCGAAACTGGAGTCGGCCATGTCCTGTGGCTCCTTGTATCGGGGTGCGTGTCGGTGCGTGTCGGCGTAGTGGGGGCTGCCGCCGAACCCGGGGCAGGCCTCGGGCCGCATCCGGACAAGCCTAGCCACCCCAGGCCGCCCGGGCGGCGATCAATCGGGTGGCGAAGCACCCCTCCCCATCGGGTATTGTTTACGTCGTTGCCAGAGAGCACCGCCGAAAAGCGGTTCGAACGGCAGCAACCCCGGCGGTGTGCCCGAGCGGCCAAAGGGAGCAGACTGTAAATCTGCCGGCTCAGCCTTCCCAGGTTCGAATCCTGGCGCCGCCACGCTGAGAGAAACCCCCTCCGAACTGCGGAAACGCAGAGCGGAGGGGGTTTTCTTGTGCCAAAGAAACCGCCACGGGAGCCAACGGCCCCGTCACGGGCATCGGCATCGCTGAAGCGCACAACTCGACACGGCCCGGGGCACACTGATCCCATGTCCACTCGTCGCAGAAGCTGCCCCGAGTGCCGTCGCGAGATTGCCGTCGTCGCCGGCCGGTTCGCGCGGCATGATCCGCCCGGCGCGCGGGAGAGCGGGGAACTCGTCTCGTGCCCCGGCTCCCGGCGGCAGGTTCAGATCGGCGCCGCTCAGCCCTCGTTGGACGGGTACGCCGTCCCGGAGTTCCCCGGGCAGATGCCGCTCTTCTAGACGCCCCCAGTGGCCGGCGCCTACGTACGGGCTCTGCGCCGCCCCGCGCCCTACTGCAAGCCCGCCGACACGTCCATCCGCGCCACCAGCCCCTCCCCGTCGAACCGGTACACGTGCTCGACCGTCTCCTCCGCCCACCGGTCACCCGACGCGTCGCGCATCCCGAGCCGTACGGTCGCCACCACCGCCTCGCCGTCCCCGTCCAGCCGCAAACCCTCCAGCCGTACGAGGGGATGACCGGCCGCGAACTGCCGTGCCCAGTACGCGCGTACCGCCTCGCGGCCGTGCAGCCGGACCCCGTCCAGGACGTTCGGCCAGTCCACGTCCGGGGCCAGGCACCGCTCCAGGAAGGCATTCCTCTCGTCCGTCGAGAAGACCTCGTACATCCGCCGCAGCAGTGCTTCCCGCACGGCGGGAACCCCCGCCGCGGTCATCCTCAGTTCCCCGCCACCGACTTCACCGCGACGGACACCGGCGCCGGCCCGCTGATCAGCTCAAGGGTCAGGCCGGCCGTCGCCGGGGTGTCCACCAACTCCGCCAGTACGGCGGCCACGTCGTCGCGCGGGATCGGGCCGCGGCCGGTGTGCGCCTCAAGGCGGATCAGGCCGGTGCCGGCATCGTTCGTCAGCATGCCGGGACGCAGGATCGTCCAATCCAGGGCGTCCAGGCCGCGGACGTGGTCGTCGGCCTCGCCTTTCGCGCGCAGGTAGACGTCGAAAACCTCGCGCCCCTCGTGTTTGGAATTCGCGCCCATCGACGAAACGATCACGTACCGTCGTACGCCTGCTCGAACCGCCGCGTCCGCGAACAGGATCGCCGCGTCCCGGTCCACCGTGTCCTTGCGGGTCGCGCCGCTGCCCGGGCCCGCGCCCGCCGCGAAGACCGCCGCGTCCGCGCCCTGCAAATGTGCCGCGACCTCCTCGACCGAGGCCGACTCCAGGTCCAGCAGGACCGGTTCGGCACCGGCCTCCCGCAGATCGTTGCCCTGTTCGGACTTGCGGATGATCCCCGCGACCTCGTCCCCGCGCGCGGCGAGCAGCCGCTCCAGCCGCAGCGCGATCTGACCATGACCACCAGCGATGACAATGCGCATGTCTTCGACCGTACGCCCGGACGGCCGCATCCGCCGCACGACTTCAGCCACGCCCCAGGGGCGCACGCGCCCGAGACGCGCACCCGGCGGACGGCTCATCGCACACGCCCGGCGCGTTCGCCTTGCAAGGGCGCATACCCGCCTGCGCCGCAGTGGTGAGGCGCGCGCGGGAGCTTTCGTGCAGCGCCCGGAGATGGCGCTTGCGTTGTTGCGAGGTAAGGCGTGCGCGCCGGCACGTGCTGCGAGCTGCACGCCGTGGTGAGGGCGTTCAGGCGGGGCGTGCGCTACACCCCGCGCACCCCTCACGACAACTCCCCCCGCCCCTGCCGCGGCAGCCCCAACTCCGCTGCCACGGCCGAGTTGCAGTACTCCCGCACCGCGCTCGTCCGCGCCACCACGCGCCCCCGGTGCACCACGATCCGGCTGTACGCCAGCGACAGCGCCCCCGCCAGCCGATCCCCGCGCACCGCCAGCAACTCGGCCGGGAAACCCGCCTCCACGCGTACCTCGGGCAGCCCCAGCGCCGCCCGCGCCGACGCGCTCACGGCGTCGTAGGCGTCCTCGGGCCGCAAGCCGTAGCGCGAGGCCAGCAGATAGGCGGCCTCCAGCGGGTCTCCGCGCCCCACGGGGTTCGACACGTCCCGCAGGGTGCCGCTGCCCGCGGCGATCCGCACCCCGGCCGTGCGCAGCAGTCGTACGGGCGCTGTGCCCCGTTGTTCCACGCCCCCGCAACCGCCCTGCGGCAGGCACACCACCGTCACCCCGGCAGCGGCGAGCTGGTCCGCGGTCCGCGAGGCCACTACGGAGGGGAGGCGCCCCAGGCCGCCGCACGGGCCGAGCGTCACGCCGGGGCGCAGGCCGCCGGCCATAGCCGCGAGGCGGGACAGACGCGCCGGGTCGGTGGCGTCGGTGTGCAGGTCGACAGGGCAGCCGTGCTCGGAGGCGACCCCCAGGACCGCCTCCACGTAGCCCGTCGGATCGGGGTCCAGGTCCGGGCAGCCGCCCACGACGGAGGCGCCCATCTTCAGCGCGTCCCGCAGCATCGCAAGCCCGTCCGCCCCGGCCACTCCGGTCAGCAGCCGTGGCATCGCCACCGTCGTCAACTCCGTGAGCCCGCGCAGCGACCGTCGGGCCCGGAGTAGGGCGGCCAGGGCGCCCAGCCCCTGAACGTCGCCCACGCGCACATGTGCCCGCAACGCGGTCGCTCCGTGGCCGAGTTGCAGCAGGGCCGCTTCCGTGGCCCGGCGCTGGACGACGTGGGGGTCGTACGAGACCGGCCCGCCGGCGTCGGCCGACAGTGCCGTGTCACCGTGGGCGTGCGGCTCGGCCGGGGCCGGCAGGAGCAGATAGCCGCTGAGGTCGACGTGCGCACCGCCCGCGCGCGTGCCGCCCGCCGCCAGGCTCCCGGCCGTGCCGACCGCCTCGATGCGCCCGCTGCCCAGCCGTACGTCCACGGTCCGGCCGTCGGTGAGCCGCGCCCCGCACAGCAGGAGGGCGGTCGGATCGCTCGGTCCGGACGAGCCCGACGAGGACGACGAGTGGGGCGGCTGGGGCTGGCTGTCGGGCATCGCGCTCCAGGGGCTCGGGGCTGCGCAGGGGGGCTGAGGTGGGGAACTGCGCCGGAGACGCAAGATCACGCAGAGTGAGTCGAGCCTAGGCTGGCGACCCCGTGACGGCGGGGAGGAGCGCAATAGTCGTACCGGTGTGGTCCGCCGAACGAGCGCCCGAGGAAGAGCAGGCGAGAGCGGTGCGGGAGTGGCCTGAGAGGTGTCTGAGGGGGCCTCGGATCGGCTGTCGGCGGGGGCCGCGAAACGGATTTGGGCGAACGGCAGCCGAGCGTGTAATGTCTTCATCGCTCGCCCCAATAGCTCAGTCGGCAGAGCGTCTCCATGGTAAGGAGAAGGTCTACGGTTCGATTCCGTATTGGGGCTCTGGTGTGAGAGGTTCCCGCCGCAAGGCGGGGCCCGATCGCATCTCAGCGGTGTAGCTCAGTCGGTAGAGCAAGCGGCTCATAATCGCTGTGTCACCGGTTCAAGTCCGGTCACCGCTACTGACAGTAGCCGATTGCGGGGTCGGTCCTTCGATCGGCTACTCTTGCTTGCGTTAATCAGTCTATCCGTTCGTCAAGGAGCACTCACGTGGCTGCCACCGACGTCCGCCCGAAGATCACGCTGGCCTGCGTGGAGTGCAAGGAGCGGAACTACATCACCAAGAAGAACCGGCGTAACAACCCGGACCGAATGGAGATGAAGAAGCACTGCCCGCGTTGCAATGCGCACACCGCGCACCGCGAAACGCGATAAATCAGGCTCGTACGTGAGGCCGTCCCCAGATTCTGGGGACGGCCTCACGTCGTTTCGGCCCCGGTTACCGGCCGGTTCCGGTCGACTGCAGGTCAACCACAGAGACATCAGGAGGTGCCGAGTCATGGCGCTCGACCAGTCCTTCGTGGGGCGGAGCTACCCGCCCACCGACCCCTACGAGGTGGGCCGGGAGAAGATCCGTGAGTTCGCGGAGGCGGTGGGAGACACCAACCCGGCGTACACGGACCCGGAGGCCGCCAAGGCGCTCGGCCACTCCGATGTGATCGCCCCGCCGACCTTCGTGTTCTCGATCACCTTCAAGGCCGCGGGACAGGTCGTCCAGGACCCCCAGCTCGGCCTGGACTACAGCCGGGTGGTGCACGGCGACCAGAAGTTCGCCTACACCCGCCCGGTGCGCGCCGGCGACCGCCTGACCGTCACCTCCACCATCGAGGCGATCAAGTCCATGGCGGGCAACGACATCCTGGACATCCGCGGCGAGGTCCACGACGAGGCGGGGGAGCACGTCGTGACCGCCTGGACGAAGCTCGTCGCCCGCGCGGCCGAGGAGGGCTGACATGACGGCGAAGATCTCCTACGACGATGTCGAGGTCGGCACCGAACTGCCCGCCCAGACCTTCTCCGTGACCCGCGCCACGCTCGTGCAGTACGCGGGTGCCTCCGGGGACTTCAATCCGATCCACTGGAACGAGAAGTTCGCCAAGGAGGTCGGACTGCCGGACGTCATCGCGCACGGCATGTTCACCATGGCCGAGGCGATCCGCGTGGTCACCGACTGGACCGGCGACCCGGGCGCGGTCGTCGACTACGGCGTCCGATTCACCAAGCCCGTCGTCGTCCCGAACGACGACCAGGGCGCCAGTATCGAGGTCAGCGGCAAGGTCGCGGCCAAGCTGGACGACAACACGGTCCGCGTGGACCTCGTGGCGACCAGCGCCGGGCAGAAGGTGCTGGGGATGTCGCGGGCGGTCGTGCGGCTCGCCTGAGCACGGCGAGGTACAGCACGGGGGTAAGGGGCGCTCTCCATGGTGGGGCGCTCCTTTACTTTTGCTTCAGGCGAACCCTCGACTTAGTTAGTGATTGAGTACTAACTTACTCCCATGGTCAGGATGAGCGCAGAGGAGAGGCGCGAGAGCGTCATCCGTGCGGCGACGGCCGAGTTCGGTCGCGGTGGGTACCACGGCACGTCGACCGAGGCGATCGCCAAGCGGGTCGGGGTGTCGCAGCCGTATCTCTTCCGGCTCTTCCCGGGCAAGAAGGCGATCTTCCTGGCCGCGGCCGAGCGCTGCGTGGAGGACACCATCCGGACCTTCGCGGAGGCCTCCGCAGGGCTCGAGGGCGAGGAAGCCCTGCATGCCATGGCGGACGCGTACACCGAGGTCATCACCGAGCGGCCCGAGCAGCTGATGATGCAGATGCAGATGTACGTCGCGGTGGCGGCCGCCGAGCAGGAGGGCGACCACGAGTTCGGCGAGGCGGTGCGGGCCGGCTGGATGCGGCTGTGGGACACCGTCCATCTGCCGCTCGGCGCTGACGTCAACGAGACGACGACCTTCCTGGCGTACGGGATGCTCGTCAACTGCCTGGCGGGCATGGGGTTCCCGCCCGAGCACCGGGTGTGGGAAGGGCTCTATCCGTCAGCTCGGCTCAAGGGGCGGCTCGAACGGTAGGGGCAGGAGAGGCGTTTTCGGCGCCTTCTCATGAGCACGAAAGTTAGTCAGCAATAACTAATCTTCGGTAAGTGATCACCTTCTGGGGGAGAGATGTCACAACAGACCGCACAACCCACCCGTGCAGGGGCTGTCTGGGCCCTCGTCATCACCAGCGTCGCCGGATTCATGGCCGCCCTGGACAACCTCGTCGTCACCACCGCACTGCCCTCCATCCGCGGGGACCTGGGCGGGGCCCTGCACGACCTGGAGTGGACGGTGAGTGCGTACACACTCACCTTCGCCGTCCTGCTGATGTTCGGCGCGGCACTCGGTGACCGCTTCGGGCGTCGGCGGCTCCTCCTCGTCGGGCTGGTCATCTTCACCGGCGCGTCCGCCGGCGCGGCCCTGGCGCCCGGCATCGACTCCCTGATCGCCGCCCGCGCCGTCCAGGGCGTCGGCGCGGCGATCATGATGCCGCTGACGCTCACCCTGCTGACGGCGGCCGTGCCCGCGGCCAAACGCGGGATGGCGTACGGCATCTGGGGTGCCGTCAACGGGCTCGCCGTGGCCTCCGGGCCGCTCATCGGCGGCAGCCTCACCGAGCACATCTCCTGGCAGTGGATCTTCTGGCTGAACGTTCCGCTGGGCCTGGCCCTGCTGCCGCTCGCCCGGCTGCGCCTCGCCGAGTCGTACGGCACCGGCGCCCCGCTCGACATCACCGGCACCCTGCTGGCCAGCGGCGGCCTCTTCGGGATCGTCTACGGCCTGGTCCGCGGGCCCGCCGACGGCTGGACCGCCCCGCTCGTGCTGACCGGGCTGTTCGCCGGATCCGCGCTGCTCGTCGGCTTCGTCCAGCACGGCATCGGCAGCAAGACCCCCATGCTGCCGATGCGGCTGTTCCGCTCCCGTGCCTTCTCCGGTATCAACGCCGCCAGCATGCTGATGTTCCTCGGGATGTTCGGGTCGATCTTCCTGCTCAGCCAGTACATGCAGGGTGTGCTCGGCTACTCGCCCACCGAGGCGGGGCTGCGCATGCTGCCGTGGACCGGCATGCCCATGCTCGCCGCGCCGATCGCCGGCATCCTCTCCGACCGCATCGGCGGCCGCCCGGTCGTCGCCACCGGCCTGTTCCTCCAGGCCGTCGGCCTCGGCTACATGGCCTCCGTGATCACCGCTGACGCGTCCTACGGCGTCCAGCTGCCCGGCCTGATTATCAGCGGCATCGGCATGGGCCTCTTCTTCGCCCCCGCCTCCAACCTGGTGATGTCCAGCGTCCGCGCCTTGGAACAGGGCATCGCCTCCGGCGCCAACAACGCGCTGCGCGAGGTGGGCGGCGCGCTCGGCATCGCGATCATGGGGTCGATCTTCTCCGCCCGGGGCGGCTACGAGACCGGCCAGAGCTTCGTCGACGGCCTGCGGCCCGCGCTGGTGACGGGCTCGGCGGTGGTCGCGCTCGCCGGGATCGCGGCCCTGCTGATCCCGACGCGCCGCCGCGCCGCCCAGATCGTCAGCGCGGCCGGGCAGACGCCCGCGCCGGTCGCCGAGCCCGTCTCCCACTGACCCGCAGGACCCGGCCGAAAGGAGCCCGCCATGCCCACCCTTCCCTGGACCACGCCGAACACCCCGCCGCAGACCCACCGAGGTCCACGTCTTCGCCTCCCGCTTCGAGACCCGCACCCTGTGGGGCGCCCTGCGCTTCCTCGTCGGTACGCCGAGTGTGTGGCGGCAGGTGAGCCGGGCGCCCGACGCCTACGGGGCCACGCTGAAGGCCGAGCCCCTGAAACGGACCTTCTGGACGCTGTCCGCCTGGGAGTCGCCCCAGGCCCTCAAGGACTTCGCCCGCTCCGGCGCCCACGCGCCGACGTCCCGGGGCCTGGCCCACAGATGCGGGACGCGAAGTTCGCCACCTGGACGACGACGAGCGACGCCCTCCCCGTGAACTGGGCGGAGGCGAGGCGGCGTCTGGCATGAGCCCGCCCCCAGCGCCGCCCACGCACGCGTGGCGGCGCTGAACGGCCCGGCCGACCGCCGTGCCGCTCGCCTGGGACACGGGGCTGCCGTCTCGTAGTCTTGGGCCCGTGCAGGAACTCCACGACGCCCCCCTCGCCCCGCTGACCACCTTCCGGCTGGGCGGTCCCGCCACCCGGCTGGTCACCGCCACCACCGACGCCGAGGTGGTCGCCGCCGTCCGCGAAGCCGACGCCGACGGCACCCCGCTGCTGGTCATCGGCGGCGGTTCGAACCTGGTCATCGGCGACAAGGGCTTCGCGGGCACCGCCCTCGTCATCGCCACGAAGGGCTTCTCGCTCGGCGGCACAAGCCTGGAGCTGGCCGCCGGCGAGGTCTGGACCGACGCCGTCGCCCGCACCGTGGAGGCCGGTCTCGCCGGCGTGGAGTGCCTCGCCGGCATCCCCGGCTCGGCGGGTGCGACACCGATCCAGAACGTGGGGGCGTACGGCCAGGAGGTCTCCTCCACGATCACCGAGGTGGTCGCCTACGACCGCCGCACACGCGAGACGGTCACGCTGGCCAACGAGGAGTGCGCCTTCTCCTACCGTCACAGCCGCTTCAAGGCCGACCCCGAGCGGTACGTCGTTCTGCGCGTCCGCTTCGCACTGGAGGACGCGGCCGGGCTGTCCGGGCCCATCAAGTACGCCGAGACCGCCCGCGCCCTGGGCGTCGAACCCGGCGACCGCGTCCCGCTGGCCACCGTCCGCGAGACCGTCCTGAAGCTGCGCTCCGGCAAGGGCATGGTCCTGGACCCCGAGGATCACGACACCTGGTCGGCCGGATCCTTCTTCACCAACCCGATCCTGACCGCCGACCAGTTCGCCGCGTTCCACGCGCGTGTGCGGGAGCGCATCGGCGACGGCGTGGAACCGCCCGCGTACCCGGCGGGGGAGGGGCACACCAAGACCTCCGCGGCCTGGCTGATCGACAAGGCGGGCTTCACCAAGGGCTACGGCACCGGCCCCGCCCGCATCTCCACCAAGCACACCCTCGCACTCACCAACCGGGGCGCGGCGACCACCGAGGACCTGCTCGCACTGGCCCGCGAGGTCGTCGCCGGAGTCCACGAGACCTTCGGGATCACGCTGGTCAACGAGCCGGTGACGGTCGGTGTCAGCCTCTAGGGCACTCGAACGGGGTCGGGCTCAGTAGGCCACCCCGCCCCCCTGCTTCACCGTCCCCGGATCGCCGGTCATCGCCAGCATCGCGTGGGCGACATCGGCGCGAGTCGCCGACCTGCGCTCTACGCCAGCCAGTCGTCCACCCCCGCCAGCAGCTTCGCCTTCGTGTCCTCCGGTGCCGCCGAACCCCGTACCGACTGCCGTGCCAGTTCCGCCAGGTCCTCGTCCGTGAAGGCGTGGTGGTGGCGGGCGATCTCGTACTGGGCCGCCAGACGGGAGCCGAAGAGCAGGGGGTCGTCGGCGCCCAGGGCCATCGGGACGCCCGCCTCGAACAGGGTGCGCAGGGGGACGTCCTCGGGCTTCTCGTAGACGCCGAGGGCCACGTTCGACGCCGGGCACACCTCGCAGGTCACGCCCCGCTCCGCCAGCCGCTTCAGCAGGCGCGGGTCCTCCGCCGAGCGGACGCCGTGCCCGAGCCGGTTCGCGTGCAGGTCGTCCAGGCAGTCACGTACCGACGACGGGCCCGTCAGCTCGCCGCCGTGCGGGGCTGAGAGCAGGCCGCCGTCCCGCGCGATCGCGAACGCCCGGTCGAAGTCCCTCGCCATGCCCCGGCGTTCGTCGTTGGAGAGGCCGAAGCCCACCACGCCGCGGTCCGCGTACCGCACCGCCAGGCGGGCCAGCGTACGGGCGTCCAGCGGGTGCTTCATACGGTTCGCCGCCACCAGGACCCGCATGCCCAGGCCGGTGTCCCGGGAGGTCGTCTCCACCGCGTCCAGGATGATCTCCAGGGCCGGGATCAGACCGCCCAGGCGGGGCGCGTACGACGTCGGGTCCACCTGGATCTCCAGCCAGCCCGAGCCGTCCCTCAGATCCTCCTCCGCGGCCTCTCTGACCAGTCGCTGGATGTCCTCCGGCCGCTGCAGGCAGGACCGGGCGGCGTCGTACAGGCGCTGGAAGCGGAACCAGCCGCGCTCGTCCGTCGCCCGCAGCTTCGGCGGCTCCCCGCTGGTCAGTGCTTCCGTCAGCGCCTCGGGCAGGCGCACGCCGTACTTGTCGGCCAGTTCCAGCACGGTGGTGGGCCGCATCGACCCGGTGAAGTGCAGGTGCAGATGGGCCTTGGGCAGCACCTGGACGTTTCGAACCGTCTCCATCAACTCTCCGTATGCGCTAGGCTCCGCTCCGTGCCGAAAGGTGCCGGACAGGGCTTGTCCGCCGCTGGGCGTCAGCCGAGCGGGAAGCCCCGTGGGGGCGGAGTCACTCGAGGATCCTGCCGTAGGAATCCTGAACCAGGCAGCGAGTTCACCGAACGAGCGTGTGTCTGAACGCACAAGCGGGCCCCCGGCTCGACCGGAGGCCCGCTTGTGCGCCGTACACCTCAGTCCCGCGCCTCCGCCAGGAGCTTCTGGATGCGGCTCACGCCCTCGACGAGGTCCTCGTCACCCAGGGCGTACGACAGCCGCAGATACCCCGGCGTACCGAAGGCCTCGCCCGGGACCACCGCGACCTCGGCCTCCTCCAGGATCAGCGCGGCCAGCTCGACCGAGTTCTGCGGGCGCTTGCCGCGGATCTCCTTGCCCAGCAGGGCCTTCACCGACGGGTACGCGTAGAAGGCGCCCTCGGGCTCCGGGCAGACCACGCCGTCGATCTCGTTCAGCATCCGCACGATCGTCTTGCGGCGCCGGTCGAAGGCCTCGCGCATCGTCGCGACCGCGTCCAGATCACCGGAGACGGCGGCGAGGGCGGCCACCTGGGCGACGTTCGAGACGTTCGACGTGGCGTGCGACTGGAGGTTCGTCGCGGCCTTCACCACGTCCTTCGGGCCGATGATCCAGCCGACCCGCCAGCCCGTCATGGCGTACGTCTTGGCGACACCGTTGACCACGATGCACTTGTCGCGCAGCTCGGGCAGCAGCGCCGGCAGCGACACGGAGGCCGCGGCGCCGTAGACCAGGTGCTCGTAGATCTCGTCGGTCATCACCCACAGGCCGTGCTCGACGGCCCAGCGGCCGATCTCCTCGGTCTGGGCCTCGGTGTAGACGGCGCCGGTCGGGTTCGACGGCGACACGAACAGGACGACCTTCGTCTTCTCCGTGCGGGCGGCCTCGAGCTGCTCGACCGAGACGCGGTAACCGGTCGTCTCGTCCGCGACGACCTCGACCGGGACACCGCCGGCCAGCCGGATCGACTCCGGGTACGTCGTCCAGTACGGCGCCGGGACGATGACCTCGTCGCCCGGGTCGAGGATCGCGGCGAACGCCTCGTAGATCGCCTGCTTGCCGCCGTTGGTGACCAGGATCTGCGAGACGTCGGGCTCGTAGCCGGAATCGCGCAGCGTCTTGGCGGCGATCGCGGCCTTCAGCTCGGGCAGACCGCCGGCCGGCGTGTAGCGGTGGTACTTCGGGTTCTTGCAGGCCTCAATGGCGGCCTCGACGATGTAGTCCGGGGTCGGGAAGTCGGGCTCGCCGGCGCCGAAGCCGATCACCGGACGCCCGGCGGCCTTGAGGGCCTTGGCCTTGGCGTCCACGGCGAGGGTGGCGGACTCGGAGATCGCGCCGACTCGGGCGGAGACCCGGCGCTCGGTGGGAGGGGTTGCAGCGCTCATGAGCCCATCGTTTCAGACCGGAAACCTGCCCGGCACGCGGGTTTCACGGACTGAACAACGACTGAACAACCGTCCGGATCCGGCCGCCACGCTGGGCGATCTTCCGCATTCAAAGCCCCTACGGGCACTTTCTGTTCGACGAGGCGCCCCAGAACACGTACACTCTCACCTCGTTGGCCTTCAGCAGCCCGCACTCGCACGGTGCACACCGAGCACCCGTCCGGATGCGGTACGTTGGGGAACACACAAAGGGTCGTAGCTCAATTGGTAGAGCACTGGTCTCCAAAACCAGCGGTTGGGGGTTCAAGTCCCTCCGGCCCTGCTACACACTCCTTACGCCAGGATGTGTGCGCATGTACGTACAGAAATGCACCGCCGTGCGGCTCAGACCGGGCGCGGCACGGCCATGACCCGGAATCAGGTGAGGACGAGTGACGGACGCCGTGGGCTCCATCGACATGCCTGATGCCCAGGACGAGGCGCCGGAGTCCAACAAGAAGACCCGCAAGGGCGGCAAGCGTGCCAAGAAGGGCCCGTTGAAGCGGCTTGCGCTCTTCTACCGCCAGATCGTCGCGGAACTCCGCAAAGTCGTCTGGCCCACACGCAACCAGCTGACGACGTACACGACCGTGGTGATCATCTTCGTCGTCATCATGATCGGCCTGGTGACCGTGATTGACTATGGGCTCGACCACGCCGCGAAGTACGTCTTCGGCTGAGCAAAGAGCGAAGGGCGCCGTGGTTACCGGCGCCCCTTTCGCATGTTCCACCCCCATGTATCCAGGAAGAAGCAGCCACCGTGTCTGACCAGAACCTGAACGACGCCGTCGAGCCACACGGGCAGGACGTCGAGTCCGTGGAAGACGAGCTCGACATCGTCGAGGGCGCGGACGAGGACCTGGACGAGGTCGAGGCTGCCGACGCCGAAGCGGGCGAGCCCGCCGAGGAAGCCGCCGTGCACGTCGAGGACGAGGACGTCGAGACCGACGCCGAGGTCGAAGAAGAGGCCGAGGAAGAGCCCGCCGAGCCGGTCGACCCTGTCGCCGCCCTGCGCGAGGAACTGCGGACCCTGCCCGGCGAGTGGTACGTCATCCACACCTACGCCGGTTACGAGAACCGCGTGAAGACCAACCTCGAGCAGCGCGCCGTCTCGCTGAACGTCGAGGACTACATCTTCCAGGCCGAGGTGCCGCAGGAAGAGGTCGTCCAGATCAAGAACGGCGACCGCAAGACCATCCGTCAGAACAAGCTCCCCGGCTATGTCCTCGTGCGCATGGACCTGACGAACGAGTCCTGGGGTGTCGTCCGCAACACCCCCGGCGTCACCGGCTTCGTGGGCAACGCCTACGACCCCTACCCGCTGACTCTGGACGAGATCGTCAAGATGCTCGCCCCGGAGGCCGAGGAGAAGGCCGCCCGCGAGGCCGCCGAAGCCGAGGGCAAGCCCGCTCCGCAGCGCAAGGTCGAGGTCCAGGTACTGGACTTCGAGGTCGGCGACTCGGTCACCGTCACCGACGGCCCGTTCGCCACGCTGCAGGCGACCATCAACGAGATCAACGCCGACTCGAAGAAGGTCAAGGGCCTCGTCGAGATCTTCGGCCGCGAGACCCCGGTCGAGCTGAGCTTCGACCAGATCCAGAAGAACTAGTTCCTTCTGGACGTACCGCTTCCGCGCAGGTCAGGCGGGCTCTCGTAGCCGGTCTGACCTGCGCGGTTTTTGGCCGCACAGTCATACCCGTTATCGTTGTGCGGTATGCCTGCGTCCGGGTGGCTTCCCGAGCGCGGGCAGGACCCGAATCGAAAGGACCCGGAGAGCAATGCCTCCCAAGAAGAAGAAGGTCACGGGGCTCATCAAGCTCCAGATCCAGGCCGGTGCCGCCAACCCGGCTCCGCCGGTCGGCCCCGCGCTGGGTCAGCACGGCGTCAACATCATGGAGTTCTGCAAGGCCTACAACGCCGCGACCGAGTCGCAGCGTGGCTGGGTCATCCCGGTGGAGATCACGGTCTACGAGGACCGCTCCTTCACCTTCGTCACCAAGACGCCGCCGGCCGCGAAGATGATCCTCAAGGCCGCGGGCATCGAGAAGGGCTCCGGCGAGCCGCACAAGACCAAGGTCGCCAAGATCACCGAGGCGCAGGTCCGCGAGATCGCCACCACGAAGATGCCCGACCTCAACGCCAACGACCTGGACGCCGCCGCGAAGATCATCGCGGGTACCGCCCGGTCCATGGGCGTCACGGTCGAGGGCTGACCTCCACCTCGTAGAACCACCGTGGAAGGGCCTGCTCGGCCCGCACCACGACTCCTTCAGAACACACAGGAGCAGTAGTGAGCAAGCGCAGCAAGACTCTCCGCGCTGCGGACGCCAAGATCGACCGGGACAAGCTCTACGCCCCGCTCGAGGCCGTCCGTCTCGCCAAGGAGACCTCCGTGACCAAGTTCGACGGCACCGTCGAGGTCGCCTTCCGTCTGGGTGTCGACCCGCGTAAGGCCGACCAGATGGTCCGTGGCACCGTGAACCTCCCGCACGGCACCGGTAAGACCGCCCGGGTCCTGGTCTTCGCGACCGGTGACCGTGCCGAGGCCGCGCTCGCCGCGGGCGCCGACATCGTCGGCTCCGACGAGCTCATCGACGAGGTGTCGAAGGGCCGTCTGGACTTCGACGCCGTCGTCGCCACCCCGGACCTCATGGGCAAGGTCGGCCGCCTCGGCCGTGTCCTCGGCCCCCGTGGTCTGATGCCGAACCCGAAGACCGGCACCGTGACCCCGGACGTGGTCAAGGCCGTGACCGAGATCAAGGGCGGCAAGATCGAGTTCCGCGTCGACAAGCACTCGAACCTGCACTTCATCATCGGCAAGGCGTCCTTCGACGACACCAAGCTGGTGGAGAACTACGGCGCCGCGCTGGAGGAGATCCTCCGTCTGAAGCCGTCCGCCGCCAAGGGCCGCTACATCAAGAAGGCCGCCATCACCACCACGATGGGCCCCGGCATCCCGCTCGACCCGAACCGCACCCGCAACCTCCTCGTCGAGGAGGACCCGGCCGCGGTCTGAGCCTGAGGCTCACCCAACCGGTCACGGGCCCCGCACCTTCCGAGGTGCGGGGCCCGTTCCCTTGCTAGCGTGCAGACACGGGGATGCATCGGGGGGCAACACGTGGGACGACTGAAGAGCGCGAGCGTGCGCAGTACGGCCCTGGCGACCGCGCTGGCGACCGTCCTGACCGGAGCAGCAGCCTGTACCTCGTCCGGCTCCCCGGAGAGCCCCGGCAGGAGCGCCACGCATCTGCGGGCCCTGGCGGCCCTGCGCACGGCCGAGCGGTCCACGGACCGGGCCGACTCCGCCCGCGTCGAGTCCACCACCGCCATGGGTTCGCTGATGTCCATGACCGCCGACGGCACCCTCTCCTGGGCGGACGGCATCGCCGGCACTCTCACCATCACCTACACCGGCGGCACCATGGCCGACACCATGCGTCGGCTCGGCACCACATCGATGGAGGCCCGCTATCTGCCCGACGCGTACTACGCCAGGATGGGCGACGCCTTCGCCGAGAAGACGGACGGCAAGCACTGGATCCGGTACGCGTACGACGACCTCGAGGACCTCGGCGGCGGCTCCGGCGCCTACCTCAAGGACCAGATGCGCAACACCACCCCGAACCAGTCGGTGAACCTCCTGCTCGCCTCCGGGGACGTACGGAGGATCGGCGAGGAGCGGGTGCGCGGCGAGCGCACCACGCACTACTCCGGCACCGTGGACGTGGCCGATCTCACCGCCGAGAACTCCGACCTCGACCAGAACCGCCTCGCCGACCTGCGGGAACAGCTCACCCAGGCCGGCGTCACCACCCAGACGGTCGACATCTGGGTCAACGACCGGGACCTGCTGGTCAAGAAGGTCGAGAAGGGCGAGATGGCGACGGGCGAGCTCACCCAGACCGCGTACTACAGCGACTACGGCGTGCGGGCCTCCGCCCGGAAACCCCCGGCCGGCGACACCGAGGACTTCAGGAACCTGCTGAAGCGGGACGGCGGCCTTGGCGGCACCTCCTGAGCCACCGGAAGCCGATTTGCCTGTCGGCGATCCGGTCCCGTAGTCTCCTACAGAAGCCAAAGACCGCTGGTCGTTGCCGTGCGCTCGCAAGAGGGTTCGGTGGCCGAAGGATCCGCTGAATGGCGGACGACCCGCGCAGGTGACTGTGGATGTGCTCCCGGAGTTCACTGCTCTAGCTGTGAAAGCCCGGTCGAGCTACGCCCCGTGCGCCTGCGCCGGGGCGTTTCGTTTTCCCCAGCCCCTTCCGAGCGGTCCTCATCACCCGGAAGGAGGCCGACGCTCTATGGCAAGGCCCGACAAGGCTGCCGCGGTGGCCGAGCTCGCGGAGCAGTTCCGCAGCTCGAACGCCGCCGTGCTGACCGAGTACCGGGGTCTCACCGTGGCGCAGCTCAAGACGCTGCGTCGTTCGCTCGGTGAGAACGCCCAGTACGCCGTGGTGAAGAACACGCTGACCAAGATTGCGGCCAACGAGGCCGGGATCTCTACGCTCGACGACCTGTTCAACGGTCCGACGGCAGTTGCCTTCGTCACCGGTGACCCGGTGGAGTCGGCGAAGGGTCTTCGTGACTTCGCCAAGGACAACCCGAACCTCGTCATCAAGGGCGGTGTCCTTGACGGCAAGGCGCTGTCCGCCGACGACATCAAGAAGCTTGCGGACCTCGAGTCCCGCGAGGTTCTGCTCTCCAAGCTGGCCGGTGCCATGAAGGGCAAGCAGTCCCAGGCTGCCTCTGTCTTCCAGGCGCTGCCGTCGAAGCTCGTCCGCACCGTGGACGCTCTTCGCGCCAAGCAGGACGAGCAGGGCGGTGCCGAGTAATTCGGCTCGCGAAATGACCGCCGCCGCCTGAGGCGGAGGTCGTAGCGGGCCAACGTACGCCCGCCAGACATGTACATCCCGGCACCTGCCGAATAAGTGGAAGGATCGCCCATCATGGCGAAGCTCAGCCAGGAAGACCTGCTCGCGCAGTTCGAGGAGATGACCCTCATCGAGCTCTCCGAGTTCGTGAAGGCGTTCGAGGAGAAGTTCGACGTCACCGCCGCCGCTGCCGCGCCGGTCGTCGTCGCCGGTGGTGCCGCTGGTGGCGCCGCCGAGGCCGAGGAGGAGAAGGACGAGTTCGACGTCATCCTCACCGGTGCGGGCGACAAGAAGATCCAGGTCATCAAGGTCGTGCGTGAGCTGACCTCCCTGGGTCTGAAGGAGGCCAAGGACCTCGTGGACGGCGCCCCGAAGCCCGTCCTCGAGAAGGTCGCCAAGGACGCCGCCGAGAAGGCCGCCGAGTCCCTCAAGGGCGCCGGCGCCTCCGTCGAGGTCAAGTAACACCTCGCGGGTCCGCACGGACTCGCATGTGGCGCAGCCCTTGTAGAGGGGCTGTAACGCGAACGCACCGAAGAGCGATCATCCATCCGGGTGGTCGCTCTTCGGCGTTCCGGGGCGCCCGGCGGCGGCTGCCTTGCACCGAGGGACGCGCGGAGTATGGTGATCTTCGTCGTGTCTCCGAGGCGCCCCTGGCATACGCCGAAAGTGACGATGGCGGCAGCCGGTTTGGGTATGGGGGGCCTTGACGAACTGCACGCAGCGCGCAATTCTCAGGACGCGTCGCCACAAGGATCCGAATCCGAGGCATGGATCGGCGACGAAGAGGGCAGTATCAACGTGCATTGAGGGCGTGGGCTTGCGCAGGTGTCGAGAACAACGAGGGTCTCAAAGAACCCGCACTGGACATCAGTGTGCCGAGTGGCTACACTGACCCTTTGCGCTGCCTGTTAGCTGTCCCCTGCCCGTCACCAGGGGCATGCCCTCGCTTGAGCACCGATGACTGGACCGTCCCTGACCTGGCCATTCTCTGGCTGGAGAAGGAACCCCCTGTCTCGGTGTCCCGGTGAGGGGCCGGTACGCGCGTAGTGAGTCCGAGCCCTCGGAAGGACCCCCTCTTGGCCGCCTCGCGCACTGCCTCGACCGCGAATACGAACAACGGCGCCAGCACCGCCCCGCTGCGCATCTCCTTTGCAAAGATCAAGGAGCCCCTCGAGGTTCCCAACCTGCTCGCGCTGCAGACCGAGAGCTTTGACTGGCTGCTCGGCAACACCGCCTGGCAGAGTCGGGTCGAGGCGGCTCTGGAGTCCGGTCAGGACGTCCCCACCAAGTCCGGTCTGGAGGAGATCTTCGAGGAGATCTCTCCGATCGAGGACTTCTCCGGGTCGATGTCGCTGACGTTCCGCGACCACCGTTTCGAGCCCCCGAAGAACAGCATCGACGAGTGCAAGGAGCGCGACTTCACGTACGCGGCTCCGCTCTTCGTGACGGCCGAGTTCACGAACAACGAGACCGGCGAGATCAAGTCCCAGACGGTCTTCATGGGTGACTTCCCGCTCATGACCAACAAGGGCACCTTCGTCATCAACGGCACCGAGCGTGTCGTGGTGTCGCAGCTGGTCCGTTCGCCGGGTGTCTACTTCGACTCCTCCATCGACAAGACGTCTGACAAGGACATCTTCTCCGCCAAGATCATCCCGTCCCGGGGTGCCTGGCTGGAGATGGAGATCGACAAGCGCGACATGGTCGGTGTGCGCATCGACCGCAAGCGCAAGCAGTCCGTCACCGTCCTGCTCAAGGCTCTCGGCTGGACCACCGAGCAGATCCTCGAGGAGTTCGGCGAGTACGAGTCCATGCGCGCCACCCTGGAGAAGGACCACACCCAGGGCCAGGACGACGCGCTGCTCGACATCTACCGCAAGCTGCGTCCGGGCGAGCCGCCGACGCGCGAGGCGGCGCAGACGCTGCTCGAGAACCTCTACTTCAACCCGAAGCGCTACGACCTCGCGAAGGTCGGCCGCTACAAGGTGAACAAGAAGCTCGGCGCGGACGAGCCGCTGGACGCCGGTGTGCTCACCACCGACGACATCATCGCCACCATCAAGTACCTGGTGAAGCTGCACGCCGGTGAGGCCGAGACGGTCGGTGAGTCCGGTCGCTCGATCATGGTCGAGACCGACGACATCGACCACTTCGGCAACCGTCGTATCCGCAGCGTCGGCGAGCTGATCCAGAACCAGGTCCGTACGGGTCTCGCCCGTATGGAGCGCGTCGTGCGTGAGCGCATGACCACCCAGGACGTCGAGGCGATCACGCCGCAGACCCTGATCAACATCCGGCCGGTCGTCGCCTCCATCAAGGAGTTCTTCGGCACCAGCCAGCTGTCCCAGTTCATGGACCAGAACAACCCGCTGTCGGGTCTGACGCACAAGCGTCGTCTCAACGCGCTCGGCCCGGGTGGTCTGTCCCGTGAGCGGGCCGGCTTCGAGGTCCGTGACGTGCACCCCTCGCACTACGGCCGGATGTGCCCGATCGAGACGCCGGAAGGCCCGAACATCGGTCTGATCGGCTCGCTGGCCTCCTACGGCCGGGTCAACGCGTTCGGCTTCATCGAGACGCCGTACCGCAAGGTCGTCGACGGTGTCGTCACCGACGACGTCGACTACCTGACCGCCGACGAGGAGGACCGCTTCGTCATCGCGCAGGCCAACGCGCCGCTGACGGACGAGTTCCAGTTCGCCGAGTCCCGCGTGCTGGTCCGCCGCCGTGGCGGCGAGGTCGACTACGTGCCCGGCACGGACGTCGACTACATGGACGTCTCGCCGCGCCAGATGGTGTCGGTCGCGACCGCCATGATCCCGTTCCTTGAGCACGACGACGCCAACCGTGCCCTCATGGGCGCGAACATGATGCGTCAGGCCGTGCCGCTGATCAAGTCCGAGGCCCCGCTCGTCGGCACCGGCATGGAGTACCGCTCCGCCGCCGACGCCGGTGACGTGGTCAAGGCCGAGAAGGCGGGTGTGGTCCAGGAGGTCTCCGCGGACTACATCACCACCGCCAACGACGACGGCACGTACATCACGTACCGCCTGGCCAAGTTCGCCCGCTCCAACCAGGGCACCTCGGTCAACCAGAAGGTCATCGTCAACGAGGGCGACCGGATCATCGAGGGCCAGGTCCTCGCCGACGGTCCGGCCACCGAGAACGGCGAGATGGCGCTGGGCAAGAACCTGCTCGTGGCGTTCATGCCGTGGGAGGGTCACAACTACGAGGACGCGATCATCCTGTCGCAGCGCCTCGTGCAGGACGACGTCCTCTCCTCGATCCACATCGAGGAGCACGAGGTCGACGCCCGTGACACCAAGCTCGGCCCCGAGGAGATCACCCGGGACATCCCGAACGTCTCCGAGGAGGTCCTCGCCGACCTCGACGAGCGCGGCATCATCCGCATCGGTGCCGAGGTCATCGCCGGCGACATCCTGGTCGGCAAGGTCACGCCGAAGGGTGAGACCGAGCTGACGCCCGAGGAGCGCCTGCTGCGCGCGATCTTCGGTGAGAAGGCCCGTGAGGTCCGTGACACCTCGCTGAAGGTGCCGCACGGCGAGACCGGCAAGGTCATCGGCGTCCGCGTCTTCGACCGCGAGGAGGGCGACGAGCTCCCCCCCGGTGTGAACCAGCTGGTGCGCGTGTACGTGGCGCAGAAGCGCAAGATCACCGACGGTGACAAGCTCGCCGGTCGGCACGGCAACAAGGGCGTCATCTCGAAGATCCTGCCCATCGAGGACATGCCGTTCCTCGAGGACGGAACTCCGGTCGACATCATCCTGAACCCGCTGGGTGTGCCGTCCCGAATGAACCCGGGACAGGTTCTGGAGATCCACCTCGGCTGGCTCGCCAGCCGCGGCTGGGACGTCTCCGGCCTCGCGGACGACTGGGCGCAGCGCCTGCAGGCCATCGACGCCGACCGGGTCGACGCGGGCACCAACGTCGCGACCCCCGTCTTCGACGGTGCGCGCGAGGACGAGCTCGCGGGTCTGCTGCAGCACACCATCCCGAACCGCGACGGCGAGCGCATGGTGCTCCCCACCGGTAAGGCGCCTCTGTTCGACGGCCGCTCCGGCGAGCCGTTCCCGGAGCCGATCTCGGTCGGCTACATGTACATCCTGAAGCTGCACCACCTGGTCGACGACAAGCTGCACGCCCGCTCGACCGGCCCGTACTCGATGATCACCCAGCAGCCGCTGGGTGGTAAGGCCCAGTTCGGTGGCCAGCGCTTCGGTGAGATGGAGGTGTGGGCGCTGGAGGCATACGGCGCCGCGTACGCCCTCCAGGAGCTGCTGACCATCAAGTCCGACGACGTCACCGGCCGCGTGAAGGTCTACGAGGCCATCGTCAAGGGCGAGAACATCCCCGAGCCCGGCATCCCCGAGTCCTTCAAGGTGCTCATCAAGGAGATGCAGTCTCTCTGCCTGAACGTGGAGGTGCTGTCCAGCGACGGTATGTCCATCGAGATGCGTGACACCGACGAGGATGTCTTCCGCGCTGCGGAGGAGCTTGGCATCGACCTGTCCCGGCGCGAGCCGAGCAGCGTCGAAGAGGTCTGACGGGAGTTCGGAGGCCTTCGTCATGAAGGCCTCCGGCCCCAGGACCCCCGTATCAGACCCCATGACTTACAACCCTGAGAGGGATTGACGCATAGTGCTCGACGTCAACTTCTTCGACGAGCTCCGGATCGGTCTGGCTACCGCTGACGACATCCGTCAGTGGAGCCACGGCGAGGTCAAGAAGCCCGAGACGATCAACTACCGCACGCTCAAGCCCGAGAAGGACGGACTCTTCTGCGAGAAGATCTTCGGTCCGACCCGGGACTGGGAGTGCTACTGCGGCAAGTACAAGCGCGTCCGCTTCAAGGGCATCATCTGTGAGCGCTGTGGCGTCGAGGTCACGCGTGCCAAGGTGCGCCGTGAGCGGATGGGCCACATCGAGCTCGCCGCGCCCGTCACGCACATCTGGTACTTCAAGGGCGTTCCGTCGCGGCTGGGTTACCTGCTCGACCTCGCCCCGAAGGACCTGGAGAAGGTCATCTACTTCGCGGCGTACATGATCACGTACGTCGACGAGGAGCGCCGCACCCGCGACCTGCCCTCCCTGGAGGCGCACGTCTCCGTCGAGCGGCAGCAGATCGAGAACCGCCGGGACGCCGACCTGGAGGCCCGCGCCAAGAAGCTCGAGACCGACCTGGCCGAGCTCGAGGCCGAGGGCGCCAAGGCCGACGTACGCCGGAAGGTCCGTGAGGGCGCCGAGCGTGAGATGAAGCAGCTGCGTGACCGTGCGCAGCGCGAGATCGACCGTCTCGACGAGGTGTGGACCCGGTTCAAGAACCTCAAGGTCCAGGACCTCGAGGGCGACGAGCTGCTCTACCGCGAGCTGCGTGACCGCTTCGGCACGTACTTCGACGGTTCGATGGGTGCCGCGGCGCTGCAGAAGCGCCTGGAGTCCTTCGACCTCGACGAGGAGGCCGAGCGCCTCCGCGAGATCATCCGTACCGGCAAGGGCCAGAAGAAGACCCGCGCGCTGAAGCGGCTGAAGGTCGTGTCTGCCTTCCTGCAGACCTCCAACAGCCCCAAGGGCATGGTCCTCGACTGCGTCCCGGTCATCCCGCCGGACCTTCGCCCGATGGTGCAGCTGGACGGTGGCCGCTTCGCGACCTCCGACCTGAACGACCTGTACCGCCGTGTGATCAACCGGAACAACCGACTGAAGCGGCTTCTCGACCTCGGCGCGCCCGAGATCATCGTGAACAACGAGAAGCGCATGCTCCAGGAGGCCGTCGACGCGCTGTTCGACAACGGCCGTCGTGGCCGTCCGGTCACCGGTCCCGGTAACCGCCCGCTGAAGTCCCTCAGCGACATGCTGAAGGGTAAGCAGGGCCGCTTCCGCCAGAACCTGCTCGGTAAGCGTGTGGACTACTCCGCGCGTTCCGTGATCGTCGTCGGTCCGCAGCTGAAGCTGCACCAGTGCGGTCTGCCGAAGGCGATGGCGCTGGAACTCTTCAAGCCGTTCGTGATGAAGCGGCTCGTGGACCTCAACCACGCGCAGAACATCAAGAGCGCCAAGCGCATGGTGGAGCGCGGCCGCACCGTCGTGTACGACGTCCTCGAAGAGGTCATCGCCGAGCACCCGGTGCTGCTGAACCGTGCGCCCACCCTGCACCGCCTCGGCATCCAGGCCTTCGAGCCGCAGCTGGTCGAGGGCAAGGCCATCCAGATCCACCCGCTCGTCTGCACCGCGTTCAACGCGGACTTCGACGGTGACCAGATGGCCGTGCACCTGCCGCTGTCCGCGGAGGCGCAGGCCGAGGCCCGCATCCTGATGCTGTCCTCGAACAACATCCTCAAGCCCGCCGACGGCCGTCCGGTGACGATGCCGACCCAGGACATGGTCCTCGGTCTGTTCTTCCTCACCACCGACGGCGAGATGCGGAACGTCAAGGGCGAGGAGCGCTCCTTCTCCTCCGTCGCCGAGGCGATCATGGCGTTCGACGCCGGTGAGCTCTCGCTGCAGTCGAGCGTGGACATCCGCTTCCCGGTGGGCACCATCCCGCCGCGCGGCTGGACTCCGCCGGCGCAGGAGGAGGGCGAGCCGGAGTGGCAGAACGGTGACTCGTTCCGTCTGCGGACGACCCTGGGCCGCGCGCTCTTCAACGAGCTGCTGCCCGAGGACTACCCGTTCGTCGACTACGAGGTCGGCAAGAAGCAGCTCTCCGAGATCGTCAACGACCTCGCCGAGCGGTACCCGAAGGTCATCGTGGCGGCGACGCTCGACAACCTGAAGGCGTCCGGCTTCTACTGGGCCACCCGTTCCGGCGTCACCGTCGCCATCTCCGACGTCGTCGTTCCCGAGGCGAAGAAGGAGATCGTCCGCGGCTACGAGGCGCAGGACGAGAAGGTCCAGAAGCAGTACGAGCGCGGTCTGATCACCAAGGACGAGCGCACGCAGGAACTCATCGCGATCTGGACCAAGGCGACCAACGAGGTCGCCGAGGCCATGAACGAGAACTTCCCGAAGACCAACCCGATCTTCATGATGGTGAACTCGGGTGCACGAGGCAACATGATGCAGATGCGTCAGATCGCCGGTATGCGTGGTCTGGTGTCGAACGCGAAGAACGAGACGATCCCGCGTCCGATCAAGGCGTCGTTCCGTGAGGGCCTGTCCGTGCTGGAGTACTTCATCTCCACGCACGGTGCCCGTAAGGGTCTGGCGGACACCGCCCTGCGTACCGCCGACTCGGGTTACCTGACCCGTCGTCTGGTGGACGTCTCGCAGGACGTCATCATCCGCGAGGAGGACTGCGGCACCGAGCGCGGTCTGAAGCTGCGGATCGCCTCGCGCGGCGCCGACGGTGTCCTGCGCAAGGCGGAGGACGTCGAGACCAGCGTCTACGCCCGCATGCTCGCCGAGGACGTCGTCATCGACGGCAAGGTGATCGCGCCGGCCAACGTGGACCTGGGCGACGTGCTCATCGACCAGCTCGTGCACCACGGGGTCGAGGAGGTCAAGACGCGTTCGATCCTGACCTGCGAGTCCCACGTCGGCACCTGCGCGATGTGCTACGGCCGTTCGCTGGCCACCGGCAAGCTGGTCGACATCGGTGAGGCGGTCGGCATCATCGCCGCCCAGTCCATCGGTGAGCCCGGTACCCAGCTGACGATGCGTACCTTCCACACCGGTGGTGTGGCCGGTGACGACATCACCCAGGGTCTGCCCCGTGTCGTCGAGCTCTTCGAGGCTCGTACGCCGAAGGGTGTCGCCCCGATCTCCGAGGCCCAGGGCCGCGTCCGGATCGAGGAGACCGAGAAGACCAAGAAGATCGTCGTCACCCCGGACGACGGCAGCGACGAGACGGCGTTCCCGATCTCGAAGCGTGCCCGGCTCCTGGTCAGCGAGGGCGATCACGTCGAGGTGGGCCAGAAGCTCACCGTGGGTGCCACCAACCCGCACGACGTGCTGCGCATCCTGGGTCAGCGTGCCGTCCAGGTCCACCTGGTCGGCGAGGTCCAGAAGGTCTACAACTCGCAGGGTGTGTCGATCCACGACAAGCACATCGAGATCATCATCCGGCAGATGCTGCGCCGCGTGACGATCATCGAGTCCGGCGACGCCGAGTTGCTGCCCGGTGAGCTGGTCGAGCGCTCGAAGTTCGAGCAGGAGAACCGTCGTGTGGTCCAGGAGGGCGGTCACCCGGCCTCCGGTCGTCCGCAGCTCATGGGTATCACCAAGGCCTCGCTGGCCACGGAGTCCTGGCTGTCGGCGGCGTCCTTCCAGGAGACGACCAGGGTTCTGACGGACGCGGCGATCAACGCCAAGTCCGACTCCCTGATCGGCCTCAAGGAGAACGTCATCATCGGTAAGCTCATCCCGGCCGGTACGGGTCTGTCCCGCTACCGCAACATCCGGGTCGAGCCGACCGAGGAGGCCAAGGCCGCGATGTACTCGGCCGTCGGCTACGACGACATCGACTACTCGCCGTTCGGCACGGGCTCCGGCCAGGCCGTTCCGCTGGAGGACTACGACTACGGTCCGTACAACCAGTAAGGCGTGCGTCTGTAGCACGAAGCACTGAAGGGCGGTCACCCCGTGGGGTGGCCGCCCTTCGGCGTACCCGAAGACTTCAGCAGACCTCAGTGGGACTTCAGTGACGCTGCGACTGGAGGTACGGCTGGAGGTGGTGCAGCCGGGTGTAGTAGTCCGGGTGCGAGGACAGCAGCTTGCTGAGCGGGCTCTCCTCGACCGGGACGCCGCCGTTGAGGGCGGCGAGCGCCGCCTTGCCCTGTTGTTCCTGCTGATGCAGCTTGCCCAGGACGGCGGCGAGCATCGGCGCGAAGCCCAGCGCGGCCGCGTGCTGGTCGGCGCGCAGCTCGGCGCGGCGGCCGACGGCGGCGAGCGCGTACGGCATGCCCAGGACCAGCAGTGGCAGGCCGTACAGCGAGCTGACCGTCGCCAGGGCGATGCCGCCGACGAACAGGGCGAAGAACACCACGCCGAAGCAGGAGAAGGCGCGCGAGACCTTGTACATCACGCCGGTCACGCCGCGTAGCACCCGCCAGGCGAGCCGGCCGGGCTGGGCGTACCAGTGGCCGAGCAGCGAGGACCAGGCGTGACCGCCGACGTGGTGGCCCAGCTCGTGCGCCATGACGGCGGCCAGTTCGCCGTTGGGCAGCTCGTTCATGGCGAAACGGGTGACGCCGACGATGTGGCCGGCCGCGGCGACCGCGTTCAGGCCGTCGCTGTCCTCCACCCACAGCTCGTAATTGCGGCCCTCGACGCCGGCCCGGGCCGTGACCTCACGCCAGACCGGTTCAAGTTTGGCTCGTTCTGGCGGCGTGGGGTAGCGCAAACGGAGCAGATGGCGCGCGAGGGCGCTTTCGGCGGGGCGGTGGAACACGAATGCGCCGCTGGCGAGCCAGGCCAGGATCACCAGGAAGGCGAAGTCGCCGAAGAAGAGGGAGACCAGGCCGACGACGAACAGGCTGCACAGGAAGTTCGGCAGGTAGAGCAGGAGATTGCCGACGGCGGTGGCGTCGGTGTGGCGCTGCTGGCTGGAGATGTGTACGCGGCCGCGGTCGGTGTTGATGTGGTGCGGGTGGTTTGGGTCGGTGGAGTCGTTCGTCGGGGCGGGTGGTGTCTGTGGTGTCTGTGGTTGCGGGGGTGACTGGGGGTACTGCGGCGGGATGGTGGGCGGTGTGGCGGCGGTCTGGGCGTACGGGTAGGTCGGGGGTGCGGTCGGGGGAATGGCTGTGGGGTACTCCGGGGGCTGTGCGGTGGTGGGGTACTGCGGGGGCTGGGGATATGCGGGGGCTGGGTGTACGTCGGCTGTGGCGGGGTCTGCTGGGGGTACTGCGGGGGGACCGAGGGCTGCGGCTGTGCAGGGGGCTCGGGCTCGGGGTGCTCCTGTGGGGCGGGTGGTGGCTGGGTCACGGTGGTTCCTTCGGTTGGCGGGGACGGCGGTCAGCCGGTCAGCAGGGAAGCGGGCAGGAGGAGCGTGCCGGTGCAGAAGGCGATCAGACCGGTACGGATCCACTGGTGTTTGCGCGCGGCTATCCGGCTGGTCTCGGTGAGCGCCGTGGTCAGACCGGCCGTGGGGTCGCGCTCGGTGTCGGCGAGTGCGGTGTCCAGCCGACCCATGCGGACGGCCTTCTGGATGTCGCCGAAGTAGGACAGGGGCTGCCCCGGCGCCCACCTCCCGGAGCGGTAGCGGGGCAGGACGGCCAGGAGCAGCGCGAACAGGGACAGGGCGAGGGAGGAGATCCCGGCCCACCACAGGGCGGTGCCCGGCGCGGAGAGTTCGGCCGGGGTCCAGTTCCGCCCGGCGAGCAGCCCGCTGAACACGCCGGCGGTCATTCCGAGCGCGGCGACGAGTACGGCCGCCTTGCTGTCGGCACGGGCGATCTCGCTCCGCAGGTCGGTGAGGAGGCGCTCGCACAGCTTTGCGCGGGCTGTGCCGACGGTGCCTGGGCCGGTGCCTGGCGTGCGGGCGCTTCCGGGCGTCGGGGTGGGCGTCGGGTCGAGCGTCGTCATCGGCCGTCGGCCTCCGGGGGTTTGGGGGTGCCGGACGTGGCGGGTGCGTCGGCGGAGGCGGTCGGGCCGGTTGGGGTGTCGCGCGAGGTGTGCGGTGCGGCTGGGGTGTCGCGCGAGGCGGTCGGGCCGACTGGAGCGTCGTCCGAGGTGTGCGGTGCGGCTGGGGTGTCGTTCGGGGCGGGGTACTCCGCGGTCTGCTGGCCCGGGATGGCCGGGGCCGGCGTTTCGGCGGCGTGCTGTGTCGGCGGCGCGGTCGGGGTGCTGCCGTAACCGGGCGGGGGCTGCCAGGCCTGGGACGTGCTGGGCGGCATTGATGGTGAGGGCGGGGGAGTGAGGGCGCCGGGGTGGGGCGAGTAGGGAGCGCCCGCCGCGGTTGCTGTGCCGGGAGCAGCGCCGGTCGGGGGCGGCGGGGTGAAAGTGCCGGGGTAGGGCGAGTAAGGGGCGCCCGGTGCGGATGCTGTGCCGGGATTGCCGGGCGCAGAGGGCGGAGCGTACGGAGTCGGTGATGGCGTGTACGGCGGTGTGCCCGCGCCGGGAGGGGCGGGGTGCGGCGTACCTGTGGGGCCTGCGTACGGCACGGTCGGCGTGGGTGTCACGGGGGGATACGGGGTGCCCGGGGCGGAAGGATACGGCCCGCCGGGGTAGGGGCCGCCGATGAACGTGCCCGGCGGGGGCTGGGGCGCGGGGTACGAGCCGTTGCCGTCCGGTGCGAGGCCGGTTGCCGTTGCGTTCGGCCCGGTGGTCGGAGAGGTGGGGCCCGCGGATGGCCCGGGGGCGCCAGGAGAACCGTTGGTGGCGCTTTGTTGGTGTGGGGCGTACGAGCCGTTGCCGTCCGGTGCGAGGCCGGTTGCCGTTGCGTTCGGCCCCGTCGTCGGAGGTGCGCGGTGCGCGGATGGCCCAGGGGCGCCGGGAACACCGTCGGTGGGTGTTTGCTGGTCCGGTGGGAAGGAGTCGTGGACGCCCGGGCTCTGCCCGACCGCCGTCGTCGTGCCGTCCGGGGCCTGGCCAGGGGCGACGGGCATGGCAGCCCCAGCGGTCTGGTGCTCGCCCGCCCCCGGATGCCCGTACCCCGGCTCGCTGCCGGTCGCCTGTGGGAGCAGAGGCGGGTTGTGCTGTACCCCCGGCAGGCGTTGGTTGAGGACGTCGCTGACCGTGCGTAGGGCCAGCTGCTTGGGACCCTCCAGTTCGAACTTCTCGGCGTTCTCGCCGTTCAGCAGCTCCTTCACCAGGTCCATCTGGGCCTGCACCATGCGGAGTTGGTCCTCGCGCATGGTGTGCATGACGAGACCGGTGTCCTCGGGGTGCTGGGCCAGGTGCAGGGCCCAGGCCTGGACGCCGCCCTGCTGGAGATGCCACTGGTAGTAGGCGATCTTCTGGGCCTCCAGCTGCTGCATCTCCAGCAGTTGCTGCCCCCGCTGGATGGCGAGCTGGTGCTCCCATGCCTGCTGCTGGAGGGCGAGTTCCTGGTGCTGTCTGCCGTAGGCCATGGCGCGGTCGAGCTGGAGCTGGTCCTGGTGCCGGTAGCGGCGGTCGGCCTCGGTGTCGACCTCGGTGCCACGCTGGGCCACGCGGATCTGCTCGGTGGCCGAGTGGTCGATCGACTGGAGCCGCTGCTGGTGCTCGATGTTGGCCTGGTCGCGCTTGACCCGCAGGGTCCAGGTGACTTGGAGTCCCGCGGTCGCGCCGAGCGGGTCCAGCGGGAGCAGGGTCCGCAGCAGTTCCTCCTCGGCCGCCGCGCTGTCGGCGATCGCGAAGCGGCGGGTGACCGGGCGGGCCACCTGCTGGAGCGTGCCGAGCAGCAGCTTGGGTACGTCCCGGTGGCCGCTCGCCACGAATCTCGCCGGGTCGAGCACCTGCCAGGAGAGGTCCACGTCGGCCGTGAACTCGAACGCGTCGTTGTCGCTGGGGAAGGTGAGCGTGCCGGTGAAGGGGTGAACGCCCATGTCCACCTCGTACACGGCCGTGTACCGATGGGACGCGATCTCGCCGCGCGTCGGGCGCCGGGGCGGCAGATAGGCCTCGTAGCCGCCCTTGGGGGTGGCGAAGACCAGGGCGTGGTCGATGCGGACGACGTGCTTGAGCGAGAGCTCGAAGCGCGACAGCTGCCGCACGGTGAGCACCGGGTCGACCAGCTGGGTGTGCCGGTCGGCCGGCTGCTGCCACTCGGGCTGGCGGTTGAAGGTGGGCATGGGGTCTGACTCCTCTGGGACGTACCGTCAGCGGGGTGGGAGCGTGGTCAGCAGGCGGTCGGCCACGCGCGGCCGGGGCGCGCCGTCCGCACCGGGCATGGTCCGCAGCAGATGGCTCAGCCGCTGGTACTCGGTCGGCGTGGTGACGAGCTGCGGCAGCAGCGCGGCCAGTGCCCACTCGGTGGCCTCGGACCGGTCGGCGATCAGCACCCAGTCGGCCAGTACATCGAGCGCGGACCCGGTGGTGTCGCGGTCGCCGAGCACCGCACGCCACAGGAAGGGGATGCCGTGCGCCGCCTCCTGGCCCCCGGTGGCCGCGTCGGCGTACCAGGTGAGGACCAGGGGCCGGCTGGCGCGGTCGTTCTCCTCCTCCTGGCGGCGGCAGGCGCTGATGAAGCCGCCCAGCGTCAGGGAGTGCACCGCGAGGTCGTCGTCGAGGTGCCGGCGCAGCTCGGCGAGGACCTGGTCGTGCGCGGGGGAGAGCAGCAGCAGCGCCACGGCGGCGGAGAGCTCCCGCACCATCTCCAGGTCGAAGTCGTCCGGGTCGTCGAGATCGTCGTAGAGGCGGCGGGCGGCGTCGCGCAGTGCGGCGAGCGCCTGCTCGGGCAGCTCCGGGCCGATCAGCGCGTACGCCCGGGCCGCCACCCAGCGCAGCCGCCGGTCCTCGCTCTGCGACCAGCCGTCGAGGATGCGCGGGACGTTGGGGGTGCCGATGACGTGGGCGAGCGTGAGGGAGTTGACCGCGACGAGCCGGTGCCGGAAGAGGTTGGACGTCGCCCACGGCTCGATGACCAGGGCCATCGCGGAGGGCAGGTCGGTGCGGGCGAGGACGGCGACGGTGGACGCGGCGCGGGTACGGACCAGGGGGCGCCCGTCGTCGGCGAGCCGGCGCAGCCACTCGACGAGCGCGGGCCGGGCGGACGGATGGCCGGTCCACACCTCGCGCAGCAGGACCAGGGGGGCCCGCTCGTCGACGAACCTCGCCTTCTGCTGGGTGACCGGGCCCCACTCGGTGTGCTCCTCGTCCTCGTACTTCTCGGCGCGGGCCAGTTGCAGCCGCTTGCCGATGTGCGTGCCGAAGACGGGGACCTCGGGGACCCGGGCGGAGTTCTCGGTCTTGAGCAGGAAGCGGAACAGCAGGTCGCTGAGCTCGGCGGTGAGGGCGTACGGGCCGCCGTCGAAGGCGGCCAGCGCGACGAGGAACGCCTTGTCGCGCAGGTGGATGGAGGCTTCGTCCTCCTCGAACCACTCCTGGACCTGGTTCTCCAGCGACTCCCGCGAGAAGCCGGTGACGTCGTCCTCGGTCGCCTCCCCGGCGGCGTACTTGCCGAGCCGGTCGGCGAAGGAGGCGATCTCGCGCAGCTGGTGGCTGCGACCGAGGAACTCGGCGACCGCCGGGAGTTCCAGCAGCTCGGCCGCGGTCTCCTCGCCGGTGTGGGTGCGCAGATGCGCGGCGAGCACCTCGGCGGCGGCCGGCGGCTGCCACACCACGCACGGCACGTCCTCCAGTACGGCGGTGAGGCCGACCGTGACCACCAGGTACGCGTCCTGCTCGGCGAGCCGGCTCCGGGCGGCGAGCAGGTGCGGTTCGCGCAGCGGGCTGCCGCGCCGGGTGGCCAGGTCGCACAGGACGTAGCCGCGGACCTGCGACTCGCTGTTCTGTGAGTCGGCCGGTGCGGTGATGCCGTCGGCGAGGGCGCTCGGTGTCGCGCTGTCGCGGTCCAGGATGTGTACGGGTGTGGCGCCGAGCCGGCGCAGCAGCATCAGGGCCGCCGTGTGCCGGCCGGTGAAACGGGCGCCGGACAGGACGAGGACGCGGTCGCGGCGCAGCCGGACCAGCAGGTTCTCGACGGTCTCCTCGTCGGCGACGAAGGAGTCCGCCAGCCGGTCCAGGTGGCGCTGCGGGACCTCGCCGGAGGTGGCGGCGGACAGGGAGTGGCCCGCGAGGGACCACTGGTGGATCTCCGTCTTGCCGCCCATGAACACGTCGCCGGTGACGTTGTGCTGGTCGCCGCCGATGTTCTGGTCGCCACCGAAGTAGCTGCCGCCGAACCGGGCCCGGGACCCGATCCGCATGGTTCTGGGGCTGTGGTCGATCAGGTCGCGCTGCGCCGCCCAGGCGTTCTGGGGCTGGTCGCGTTCCTCCGACTCCTCGCCCGCCGCCCCCGCCGCGGTCCGGTCGGCGGCCGCCGCCTCGCCGGACTGCTGGTCGCCGCCGCCCCCGGACGCGGGGCCGGAGTGTTCCGCTTCCTGTGTCATCCGCGGTCACCGCGCTTCGGACGCGGGCCGCCGGTGTAGTTGTGCTGGTCGCCACTGATGTTCTGGTCGCCGCCGAAGTAGCCGCCGCCGAACGAGACGGTCCCGTTGAAGACGGGGCCCGGCGCCGGTGCTCCCCCTGATCCGGCCGGCGCCGGGCGGTCCTGCGCGGGGGCCGCCTGCGGAGGAACCCGCGGCGCCGGGCGGTCCCCCGATCCGCCCGGCGCCTCCCCCGCCCCCGTGTCACCGTGGTCTTCGCCGGCCGCCCCGGAGGGCACCGGTCCGTACAGCCAGGCCCGCAGCGGGCCGTTCTTGCTCGACACCTCCACCGGGTGGAAGCCGTCGGCCGGGATGCCCGGGTGGTCGTGCCGTACGACTCCCGTGTACAGCGCGTCCGAGACG
Organism: Streptomyces dysideae; assembly: GCF_001514305.1. Lineage (GTDB taxonomy): Bacteria > Actinomycetota > Actinomycetes > Streptomycetales > Streptomycetaceae > Streptomyces > Streptomyces dysideae. The sequence continues at coordinate 135,021 of NZ_KQ949079.1, read as the reverse complement.
CACAGCGCGAAGTCGTCCGACCGCTCGCGCAGGGCGTCCCGCAGTACGTCGGCGTCCAGCAGCCGGCAGGCGTGGTTCAGGTCGGAGCCGACCCAGCCGTCGTGCTGGTCGACGGCGACGTAGCCGGTGGCGACGACCCCGCGCAGCCGGATCTGCGCCGACCGGGACGCCATGCGGTTGACCGCCCGCAGCTGCGCCGGGACCTCCGTGAGCAGCGCCCGCAGCAGTGCCGTGACCGGGGCGTTGGCGTCGATGAGCTCCATCACGGAGTCCCCGCGGTCGGCACGCATCCGCCGCGTCTCGTCGATGCCCGCGGTCTGCAGCGCGCGGTCGGTGATGTCGTAGAGCATGCGCCGCAGATAGGCCTGCTCCACGTCGTCCCGGTGGCTGAACCTCTCGATGTCCAGCAGCAGGATCGTGCGGCTCACGGGGTCGGTCATGGTCGCCTCTCGAAGGGGGGTGGCGTGCAGACCAGAAGCGTGGTGCGGGACGGCCTGCGGTGGTGAGGGCGGATGACCCATTCGGAGTGTGACCGTGTGCACAGAACGGCGGTTGAGACCGCTGTGTCAGTCCTCGCGCGGTGCGGGCGGCGAGGGGATCCCCGGCGCGGGGGCCGTCGCCGCGATACGGCGCAGGATGTCGGGCCGCCGGATCAGCATCGTGCGGCGTCCGGTGACGACGGCCTCCTTGTCCCGGAGCTCCCTGAGCAGGCGCTGGACCATCTCGCGGGAGGCGCCCACCGAGCCCGCGAGCTCCTGTTTGCTGAGCGGTACGGCCAGCTCCACGCCCTCGGGGGTGCGGCGGCCGTGGGTGCGGGCGAGGTCCAGGAGCAGGACGGCGAACCGTTCCCGCACGCTCATCGACGCGAACTCCAGCCGGCGCCGGTCGGCCGCCCGGGTGCGGTCGGCGGTGAGCCCGAGGAGGGCGAAGGAGACGGCGGGGGAGCGGTTCAGGAAGTCCTTGAAGCGCTCGTGCTCGACCACCACCGCCTGGACCGGTTCCAGCGCGGTCACCGTCGCCGACCGCGGCCGTCCGGTCAGCACCGCCGACTCGCCGACGATGTCGCCGGGGCCGCGCAGGGCCAGCAGCGCCTCGTAGCCGTTGGCCGCGGACGCGGTGACCTTGGTCCAGCCGCCCACCAGGAACAGCACGTGCGAGGAGGGCTCGTGCTGGTGCAGCAGCACCATGCGGGGCGTGAAGTCCAGGGTGCGGCCGAGCGCCAGCATCGCCGAGCGGTCCTCGCTCTCCAGCCGGGCCAGGAACGGCACCCGGTCGTCCAGGCCACCGTCGTCCGGCGAGTACGCCGGCGTCCACGTCGTCATGCACTTCCCCCGAACCTTGGCACCGGACGGATCAACGTACTGAACGCGCGCGAGTGCGCGTCCCGAAAGAGCGCGATCCGGCCAATGCGGGCGCCGGTCTTTGCGCCAGGCCACACCAAATGCGGGCGTAGGCGCATCATGGAGACATCTCGCCGTCCGGGAGGTGCTCCCCGTGTCGTATCCGTCGTGGCAGCCGTGGCAGGGCGGAGGCGTCCCGCAGCCCTGGCAGGGCCACAGCGTCCCGTCCCTGCTCGCCTCGCACGCCGACCGGGAGCGGGCCGTGGACGTGCTCAGAGCCGGGTTCGGGGAGGGGCGGCTGGAGAAGGGCGAGTTCGACCGGCGGGTGGAGCGGGCCTACGCGGCCCGTACGGTGGGGGAGCTGGCGCTGCTCGTCGCCGATCTGCCCGCGGGGCCGGTGGCGCAGCCGGCGGTCGTGCCGCGGACGTTTCTGCCCGCCCCACGGCCGCGGACCAACGGCAAGGCGGTCGGGGCGGCCGTCTGCGGGCTGTTCTGTCTGGCCACGTTCGGGCTCACCGGGATCCCGGCCGTGGTCCTGGGGCATGCCGCGCGTTCCGAGATCCGGCGGACCGGGGAGGGCGGTGACGGCCTCGCGCTGACGGGGCTCATCCTCGGCTGGCTGGCGACCGGCGGATGGGCGCTCGTGCTGACGCTGATGGTCATGGCGGGGCTCGCGGCGGGATGACCGTCGTACCGTGCCGGTGACGTGATCGGATCGCGGATTCGAAGATCACGGACGGTGGATGGCCTTGACATGTTCCGCGTGGTGATGCGGGCGAGGTCCATTTGTTTTGACCGCAGCGAATGCGGTAGGTACGCTCAGACCTTGTGCCTGGGGTGTGCCCTGGCTCTCGTGCGTGCCATCACACCGCATTGGGGGCCGAGAACGGCCACCGTAATCTGCGCCTCTTTCTGCCTCGCGGCGGAAGTCCGCGGGATTCGACACACCCGACCGCGTGGGTCGGCGATGTTCCAGGTTAGCTTCACCATTCGGCACACAGAAACCGGAGAAGTAGTGCCTACGATCCAGCAGCTGGTCCGCAAGGGCCGGCAGGACAAGGTCGAGAAGAACAAGACGCCCGCACTCGAGGGTTCTCCTCAGCGTCGTGGCGTCTGCACGCGTGTGTTCACGACCACCCCGAAGAAGCCGAACTCGGCCCTGCGTAAGGTCGCGCGTGTGCGTCTGACCAGCGGGATCGAGGTCACCGCTTACATTCCGGGTGAGGGACACAACCTGCAGGAGCACTCCATCGTGCTCGTGCGCGGCGGCCGTGTGAAGGACCTGCCGGGTGTTCGCTACAAGATCATCCGTGGTTCGCTCGACACCCAGGGTGTCAAGAACCGCAAGCAGGCCCGCAGCCGCTACGGCGCCAAGAAGGAGAAGTAAGAATGCCTCGTAAGGGCCCCGCCCCGAAGCGCCCGGTCATCATCGACCCGGTCTACGGTTCTCCTCTTGTCACGTCGCTCATCAACAAGGTGCTGCTGAACGGCAAGCGCTCCACCGCCGAGCGCATCGTCTACGGCGCCATGGAGGGTCTGCGTGAGAAGACGGGCAACGACCCGATCATCACGCTGAAGCGCGCGCTGGAGAACATCAAGCCGACCCTCGAGGTCAAGTCCCGCCGTGTCGGTGGTGCGACGTACCAGGTCCCGATCGAGGTCAAGCCCGGTCGCGCCAACACGCTCGCGCTGCGCTGGCTGGTCGGTTACTCCCGCGCCCGTCGCGAGAAGACCATGACCGAGCGTCTCCTCAACGAGCTTCTCGACGCCTCGAACGGCCTCGGTGCGGCCGTGAAGAAGCGCGAGGACACGCACAAGATGGCCGAGTCCAACAAGGCCTTCGCGCACTACCGCTGGTAGTCGCTACCCACATCGAGACCGAGAGAAGACTGAAGCCTTATGGCTACCACTTCACTTGACCTGGCCAAGGTCCGCAACATCGGGATCATGGCCCACATCGACGCGGGCAAGACGACCACCACCGAGCGGATCCTGTTCTACACCGGTGTGTCCTACAAGATCGGTGAGGTCCACGACGGCGCTGCCACCATGGACTGGATGGAGCAGGAGCAGGAGCGTGGCATCACGATCACCTCTGCTGCCACCACCTGTCACTGGCCGCTGGCCGACGTCGACCACACCATCAACATCATCGACACCCCGGGTCACGTGGACTTCACCGTCGAGGTGGAGCGCTCCCTGCGTGTGCTCGACGGCGCCGTGACGGTGTTCGACGGCGTCGCCGGCGTCGAGCCCCAGTCCGAGACGGTGTGGCGTCAGGCGGACCGCTACGGCGTGCCGCGTATCTGCTTCGTCAACAAGCTCGACCGGACCGGTGCCGAGTTCCACCGCTGCGTCGACATGATCTCTGACCGCCTCGGCGCTCAGCCGATCGTCATGCAGCTCCCGATCGGTGCCGAGGCCGACTTCAAGGGCGTCGTCGACCTGGTCACGATGAAGGCGTTCGTGTGGTCCGCCGAGGCCACCAAGGGCGAGATGTACGACGTCGTCGACATCCCGGCCACGCACGCCGAGGCTGCCGAGGAGTACCGCGGCAAGCTGATCGAGGCCGTCGCCGAGAACGACGAAGAGATCATGGAGCTGTACCTGGAGGGCGAGGAGCCCTCCGAGGAGCAGCTGTACGCCGCGATCCGTCGCATCACCATCGCGTCCGGCAAGTCCAAGGACACCACCGTCACCCCGGTGTTCTGCGGTACGGCCTTCAAGAACAAGGGCGTCCAGCCCCTGCTCGACGCGGTCGTGCGCTACCTCCCCTCCCCCCTGGATGTCGAGGCCATCGAGGGCCACGACGTGAAGGACCCGGAGGTCGTGGTCAAGCGCAAGCCGTCCGAGGACGAGCCGCTGTCCGCCCTCGCGTTCAAGATCATGAGCGACCCGCACCTCGGCAAGCTCACCTTCGTCCGGGTCTACTCGGGCCGCCTGGAGTCCGGCACCGCCGTGCTGAACTCCGTCAAGGGCAAGAAGGAGCGCATCGGCAAGATCTACCGCATGCACGCGAACAAGCGTGAGGAGATCGACGCGGTGGGCGCCGGCGACATCATCGCCGTCATGGGTCTGAAGCAGACCACGACCGGTGAGACGCTGTGCGACGACAAGCAGCCGGTGATCCTGGAGTCCATGGACTTCCCGGCGCCGGTCATCCAGGTCGCCATCGAGCCCAAGTCGAAGGGCGACCAGGAGAAGCTGGGCGTCGCGATCCAGCGCCTGGCCGAGGAGGACCCGTCCTTCCAGGTCCACTCGGACGAGGAGACCGGCCAGACCATCATCGGTGGCATGGGCGAGCTGCACCTCGAGGTGCTGGTCGACCGTATGCGCCGCGAGTTCAAGGTCGAGGCCAACGTCGGCAAGCCGCAGGTCGCGTACCGTGAGACGATCCGCAAGGCCGTCGAGCGCGTGGACTACACCCACAAGAAGCAGACCGGTGGTACCGGTCAGTTCGCCAAGGTGCAGATCGCGATCGAGCCCATCGAGGGCGGCGACGCCTCGTACGAGTTCGTGAACAAGGTGACCGGTGGTCGTATCCCGAAGGAGTACATCCCTTCGGTCGACGCCGGTGCGCAGGAGGCCATGCAGTTCGGCATCCTGGCCGGCTACGAGATGACGGGCGTCCGCGTCACGCTCATCGACGGTGGCTACCACGAGGTCGACTCCTCCGAGCTCGCCTTCAAGATCGCCGGTTCGCAGGCGTTCAAGGAGGCCGCGCGCAAGGCCAGCCCCGTGCTCCTCGAGCCGATGATGGCCGTCGAGGTCACCACGCCCGAGGACTACATGGGCGAGGTCATCGGCGACATCAACTCCCGCCGTGGCCAGATCCAGGCCATGGAGGAGCGGGCCGGTGCCCGCGTCGTGAAGGGCCTCGTGCCCCTCTCGGAGATGTTCGGCTACGTCGGAGACCTCCGCAGCAAGACGTCGGGTCGCGCAAGCTACTCGATGCAGTTCGACTCCTACGCCGAGGTTCCGCGGAACGTCGCCGAGGAGATCATCGCGAAGGCCAAGGGCGAGTAACGCACTCCGCTTGCACGCTTTAGGCTTGACTCCGGAGCCTCAGGGGGCATTCCACCGCAATAGCGGCCGGAATGCCCCGGGACCCGGACTTTCCAGCAAAGATCACCTGGCGCCGATGAAGCAAGGCGTTCAGAACCACTCCACAGGAGGACCCCAGTGGCGAAGGCGAAGTTCGAGCGGACTAAGCCGCACGTCAACATCGGCACCATCGGTCACATCGACCACGGTAAGACGACCCTCACGGCCGCCATTACCAAGGTGCTGCACGACGCGTTCCCGGACCTGAACGAGGCCTCGGCGTTCGACCAGATCGACAAGGCTCCTGAGGAGCGCCAGCGCGGTATCACCATCTCCATCGCGCACGTCGAGTACCAGACGGAGACCCGTCACTACGCCCACGTCGACTGCCCCGGTCACGCGGACTACATCAAGAACATGATCACGGGTGCGGCGCAGATGGACGGCGCCATCCTCGTTGTCGCCGCCACCGACGGCCCGATGCCGCAGACCAAGGAGCACGTGCTCCTGGCCCGCCAGGTCGGCGTTCCGTACATCGTCGTCGCTCTGAACAAGGCCGACATGGTGGACGACGAGGAGATCCTGGAGCTCGTCGAGCTCGAGGTCCGTGAGCTCCTCTCCGAGTACGAGTTCCCGGGCGACGACCTGCCGGTCGTCAAGGTCTCGGCGCTCAAGGCGCTCGAGGGCGACAAGGAGTGGGGCCAGTCGGTCCTGGACCTGATGAAGGCCGTCGACGAGTCGATCCCGGAGCCGGAGCGCGACGTCGACAAGCCGTTCCTCATGCCGATCGAGGACGTCTTCACGATCACCGGTCGCGGTACGGTCGTCACCGGCCGCATCGAGCGTGGTGTCCTGAAGGTCAACGAGACCGTCGACATCATCGGCATCAAGACCGAGAAGACCACCACCACGGTCACCGGCATCGAGATGTTCCGCAAGCTGCTCGACGAGGGCCAGGCCGGTGAGAACGTCGGTCTGCTGCTCCGTGGCATCAAGCGCGAGGACGTCGAGCGCGGCCAGGTCATCATCAAGCCGGGCTCGGTCACCCCGCACACCGAGTTCGAGGCGCAGGCCTACATCCTGTCCAAGGACGAGGGTGGCCGCCACACGCCGTTCTTCAACAACTACCGTCCGCAGTTCTACTTCCGTACGACTGACGTGACCGGTGTTGTGACCCTCCCCGAGGGCACCGAGATGGTCATGCCCGGCGACAACACTGAGATGAAGGTCGAGCTCATCCAGCCCATCGCCATGGAAGAGGGCCTGAAGTTCGCCATCCGCGAGGGTGGCCGGACCGTGGGCGCCGGCCAGGTCACCAAGATCAACAAGTAAGTCTGTTGATTGACCTGGTAGCTCCAGCTTGAGCTGAGCTCCTGAAGGGGCCCGTACGACTTCGGTCGTGCGGGCCCCTTCGCTGTTGCCCGGGGAGGGGCAGAAGACGGGGAGGGCTCGGCGTGCGCTGTACGGGCGGCTTCCTCCCGTGCCGAAGGCGTATTCCCACGCCGGACGGCGGTGGGGCGATGTCGCGCTTCAGTCAGGCGGCGACGCCGGGGCGAGGTGGACGGTGTCGCAGGCCGAGAGCAGGAGGCGAGGGGCTTGCGCGGGGCTCGTTTCTTCGGGGCCGTACGGGACCGTCGTCGTGGCCGGGGTGGTTGCAGGAGATCGCGCGGGTGACGATGTGGCCGCCGGGGATCTGGTTCGCGTACGCGGCGGAGGTAGGCGACTTCGGCCCCACACGGTCTCGCGTGGCCGAGGAGCGTCAGAGCCCGGGTCGTCGTTCGTTCCAGCCGCGGGCTACGGCGCGCAGTGCCAAGTCTGGAGGCAGGCAGGTTTGACCTACGTCACTCCCCGGGTATTGTCTCCGGCCCGATTGGCCAGGGCCCTGCCCCATATGGCAGACTGTCCGAGTTGCTCGGTCGAGTGTTGATGCTGCGCGCCTCCCGCCGGGAGGACCGGAAGCGAGTCCCACAGTACTCGTCAACCCCGTGTGGGTTGGACGTACGGGAATCTTCCGGGAAGTGTCAGTGCGGCACCGGCCAGGCGCCCGGTGGACCTCTCGTCCTCGGCTTGCGGTTCCGGAAGGGCCGTGTTCATTCCCTGCAGGGATGTTCGAACAAGGGGCATCTGTGTCAGCGAGAGTGCGACACGCCCGACCGCGTGGGTCGGAGGAAGAGGGCTTGGGACACCGGGTTCCAGAGCGTTAGAGAGACAGGACTACTGAGTAGCCATGGCGGGACAGAAGATCCGCATCCGGCTCAAGGCCTACGACCACGAGGTCATCGACAGCTCGGCGAAGAAGATCGTCGAGACGGTGACGCGTACTGGTGCGTCGGTCGCGGGCCCGGTGCCGCTGCCCACTGAGAAGAACGTGTACTGCGTCATCAAGTCGCCGCACAAGTACAAGGACTCGCGCGAGCACTTCGAGATGCGCACGCACAAGCGCCTGATCGACATTCTCGACCCGACGCCCAAGACCGTTGACTCTCTGATGCGACTCGACCTCCCGGCCGGTGTCGACATCGAGATCAAGCTCTGAGGGTCGGTGATCTGAGAATGGCTAAGCAGATCAAGGGCATCCTGGGCGAGAAGCTCGGCATGACGCAGGTGTGGGACGCGAACAACCGTGTTGTTCCGGTCACCGTCGTCAAGGCCGGCCCCAACGTCGTCACCCAGGTCCGTACGAACGACACCGACGGCTACGAGTCGGTCCAGATCGCCTTCGGCGAGATCGACCCGCGCAAGGTGAACAAGCCTCTCAAGGGCCACTTCTCCAAGGCCGATGTCACTCCCCGCCGCCACCTCGTCGAGATCCGTACCGCTGACGCCAGCGAGTACACCCTCGGCCAGGAGATCACCGCTGAGGTGTTCGAGGCCGGCATCAAGGTCGACGTGACCGGCAAGAGCAAGGGCAAGGGCTTCGCCGGTGTCATGAAGCGTCACAACTTCAAGGGCCTCGGCGCCGGACACGGCACCCAGCGCAAGCACCGCTCTCCCGGTTCCATCGGTGGCTGCGCCACCCCGGGCCGTGTGTTCAAGGGCCTCCGCATGGCGGGTCGTATGGGCAACGAGCGGGTCACCACCCAGAACCTGACCGTCCACGCCGTTGACGCGGAGAAGGGTCTGCTGCTCATCAAGGGCGCGGTTCCCGGTCCGAACGGCGGCCTCGTCCTGGTCCGCACCGCGGCCAAGGGGGCCTGAGGTAACCGATGAGCACTGTTGACATCCTTTCGCCGGCGGGCGACAAGGCCGGTACCGTCGAGCTCCCCGCGGAGATCTTCGACGTAGAGAAGATCAGCGTCCCGCTGCTTCACCAGGTCGTCGTCGCACAGCTGGCCGCTGCCCGCCAGGGCACGCACAAGACCAAGACCCGCGGCGAGGTTCGTGGTGGCGGTAAGAAGCCTTACCGTCAGAAGGGCACCGGCCGTGCGCGCCAGGGCTCTACCCGCGCGCCGCAGTTCGCCGGTGGTGGCGTCGTGCACGGTCCCGTGCCGCGTGACTACTCGCAGCGGACCCCGAAGAAGATGAAGGCCGCGGCCCTGCGCCACGCCCTCACCGACCGGGCCCGCAACAACCGCATCCACGTCGTCTCCGGCGTCATCGAGGGTGAGACCCCCTCGACGAAGGCCGCCAAGTCGCTGTTCGGCAAGATCTCGGAGCGCAAGAACCTGCTCCTGGTCGTCGACCGTGCCGACGAGGCCGCGTGGCTGTCCGCCCGCAACCTGCCCCAGGTCCACATCCTGGAGCCTGGCCAGCTGAACACGTACGACGTTCTCGTCTCGGACGACGTGGTCTTCACCCAGGCCGCGCTCGAGTCCTTCGTGTCTGGCGCGCCCCAGTCGCCGGCTGCTGACACCGAAGGGAGCGAGGCCTGATGGCTACGCGTCACCCGAGCATTGCCCCCAAGGCGGCCAAGGCCGCCAAGGCCGCGCGCGTCGCCAAGGCGCGCCGCCACGCCGCCGAGGGCAAGAACACCGTCGAGACCCCGCTGAGCAAGTCCTTCACGGACCCCCGTGACGTGCTGATCAAGCCGGTCGTCTCCGAGAAGAGCTACGCGCTTCTCGACGAGAACAAGTACACGTTCATCGTCGACCCCAGCGCCAACAAGACCCAGATCAAGCAGGCCGTCCAGGCGGTCTTCTCGGTCAAGGTCACCGGGGTCAACACGATCAACCGCCAGGGCAAGCGCAAGCGGACGAAGACGGGCTTCGGCAAGCGTGCCGACAGCAAGCGCGCGATCGTGACCCTTGCCGAGGGCGACCGTATCGACATCTTCGGCGGTCCGACCGCGTAAGCGGGTCGGAGCGTCCAGATAATCGGGAAACTTCCGAGGACTGAGAGACAATGGGAATCCGCAAGTACAAGCCGACTACGCCGGGCCGCCGTGGCTCCAGCGTCGCCGACTTCGTCGAGGTCACGCGGTCCACGCCGGAGAAGTCGCTGGTCCGCCCGCTGCACAGCAAGGGCGGCCGTAACAACGCCGGTCGTGTGACCGTTCGCCACCAGGGTGGCGGACACAAGCGCGCCTACCGAGTGATCGACTTCCGTCGTCACGACAAGGACGGCGTGCCGGCGAAGGTCGCGCACATCGAGTACGACCCCAACCGCACCGCGCGCATCGCGCTGCTGCACTACGCCGACGGCGAGAAGCGCTACATCCTCGCCCCGCGCAACCTGCAGCAGGGTGACCGCGTCGAGAACGGTCCCGGGGCCGACATCAAGCCGGGCAACAACCTGGCCCTCCGCAACATCCCGGTCGGTACCACGATCCACGCGATCGAGCTCCGTCCCGGTGGCGGTGCCAAGTTCGCCCGCTCCGCCGGTGCCTCGGTGCAGCTGCTCGCGAAGGAGGGCACGATGGCCCACCTTCGTATGCCCTCCGGTGAGATCCGCCTGGTCGACCAGCGCTGCCGCGCCACGGTCGGCGAGGTCGGCAACGCCGAGCAGAGCAACATCAACTGGGGCAAGGCCGGCCGCAAGCGCTGGCTGGGCGTTCGCCCGACCGTGCGCGGTGTGGCGATGAACCCGGTTGACCACCCGCACGGTGGTGGTGAGGGCAAGACCTCCGGTGGTCGCCACCCGGTCTCCCCGTGGGGTCAGAAGGAGGGTCGTACTCGTTCGCCGAAGAAGGCTTCGAACAAGTACATCGTCCGCCGCCGCAAGACGAACAAGAAGCGCTAGGAGCGGGTTTAGATGCCGCGCAGTCTCAAGAAGGGGCCCTTCGTCGACGACCACCTGATCAAGAAGGTGGACGCCCAGAACGAAGCGGGTTCCAAGAACGTCATCAAGACCTGGTCCCGTCGCTCGATGATCGTCCCGGCCATGCTCGGCCACACGATCGCGGTGCACAACGGCAAGACCCACATTCCGGTGTTTGTCACCGAGTCGATGGTCGGCCACAAGCTCGGCGAGTTCTCGCCGACGCGCACCTTCCGGGGTCACGTCAAGGACGACCGGAAGTCGAAGCGCCGCTAACGCGGGGTGGAATGACCATGACAGACACTGGAAGGACAACCATGGAAGCCAGGGCCCAGGCGCGGTACATCCGCGTTACGCCCATGAAGGCCCGCCGCGTGGTGGACCTTATCCGTGGCATGGACGCCACGGAGGCTCAGGCGGTCCTGCGTTTCGCCCCGCAGGCCGCGAGCGTGCCGGTCGGCAAGGTGCTGGACAGCGCCATCGCCAACGCCGCGCACAACTACGACCACACCGACGCCGACAGCCTCTTCATCTCCGAGGCGTACGTCGACGAGGGCCCGACCCTGAAGCGGTTCCGTCCGCGCGCCCAGGGCCGTGCCTACCGGATCCGCAAGCGGACCAGCCACATCACCGTGGTCGTCAGCAGCAAGGAAGGAACCCGGTAATGGGCCAGAAGGTAAACCCGCACGGGTTCCGGCTCGGCATCACCACCGACTTCAAGTCGCGTTGGTACGCCGACAAGCTGTACAAGGACTACGTCAAGGAAGACGTCGCCATCCGTCGGATGATGACGTCCGGCATGGAGCGCGCCGGCATCTCGAAGGTGGAGATCGAGCGCACCCGTGACCGCGTCCGTGTGGACATCCACACGGCCCGTCCGGGCATCGTCATCGGCCGCCGTGGCGCCGAGGCCGACCGCATCCGCGGTGACCTCGAGAAGCTCACGGGCAAGCAGGTCCAGCTGAACATCCTCGAGGTCAAGAGCCCCGAGACCGACGCTCAGCTGGTTGCCCAGGCCGTCGCCGAGCAGCTCTCCTCCCGCGTCTCCTTCCGTCGCGCCATGCGTAAGAGCATGCAGGGCACGATGAAGGCCGGCGCCAAGGGCATCAAGATCCAGTGCGGTGGCCGCCTCGGTGGCGCCGAGATGTCCCGCTCGGAGTTCTACCGCGAGGGCCGTGTGCCCCTGCACACGCTCCGCGCGAACGTGGACTACGGCTTCTTCGAGGCCAAGACGACCTTCGGCCGTATCGGTGTGAAGGTCTGGATCTACAAGGGCGACGTCAAGAACATCGCCGAGGTCCGCGCCGAGAACGCCGCTGCCCGTGCGGGTAACCGCCCGGCCCGCGGTGGTGCCGACCGCCCGGCCCGTGGTGGCCGCGGTGGCGAGCGGCGCGGTCGCAAGCCGCAGCAGGCTGCCGGCGCCGAGGCCCCCAAGGCCGAGGCCCCCGCTGCCGCCGCTCCGGCTGAGAGCACCGGAACGGAGGCCTGACCGACATGCTGATCCCCCGTAGGGTCAAGCACCGCAAGCAGCACCACCCGAAGCGCCGTGGTCAGGCCAAGGGCGGTACGACGGTCGCGTTCGGCGAGTACGGCATCCAGGCCCTCACGCCGGCGTACGTGACCAACCGCCAGATCGAGGCGGCCCGTATCGCGATGACCCGCCACATCAAGCGTGGTGGCAAGGTCTGGATCAACATCTACCCGGACCGCCCGCTCACGAAGAAGCCTGCCGAGACCCGCATGGGTTCCGGTAAGGGTTCGCCGGAGTGGTGGATCGCGAACGTGCACCCGGGCCGGGTCATGTTCGAGCTGTCCTACCCCAACGAGAAGATCGCCCGTGAGGCCCTGACTCGCGCAGCCCACAAGCTGCCGATGAAGTGCCGGATCGTCAAGCGCGAGGCAGGTGAAGCGTGATGTCGGCCGGTACCAAGGCGTCCGAGCTGCGCGAGCTGGGTGACGAGGAGCTTCTGGCGAAGCTTCGCGAAGCCAAGGAAGAGCTGTTCAACCTCCGCTTCCAGGCGGCGACGGGTCAGCTCGAGAACCACGGTCGGCTGAAGGCCGTCCGTAAGGACATCGCGCGGATCTACACCCTGATGCGTGAGCGCGAGCTGGGCATCGAGACGGTGGAGAGCGCCTGATGAGTGAGAACAACGTGACTGAGCAGACTGCAGAGGCCCGCGGCTTCCGCAAGACCCGTGAGGGTCTCGTCGTCAGCGACAAGATGGACAAGACCGTCGTCGTCGCCGTCGAGGACCGCGTCAAGCACGCGCTGTACGGCAAGGTCATCCGCCGTACGAACAAGCTCAAGGCGCACGACGAGCAGAACGCTGCGGGCGTCGGCGACCGCGTCCTCCTCATGGAGACGCGTCCGCTGTCCGCGACGAAGCGCTGGCGCATCGTCGAGATCCTCGAGAAGGCCAAGTAATTCCTGCGGGGCAAACCCGGCAGGTCAGTTCCGCCAGGCTCGGCGAGCTCCGTAAGTCACTTACGGAGCTCGCCGGGAACCGGCAGACACACAGGAGATAGACGTGATCCAGCAGGAGTCGCGACTGCGCGTCGCCGACAACACTGGTGCGAAGGAAATCCTTTGCATCCGTGTGCTCGGTGGCTCCGGTCGCCGCTACGCGGGCATCGGTGACGTCATCGTCGCCACCGTCAAGGACGCGATCCCCGGCGGCAACGTGAAGAAGGGTGACGTCATCAAGGCGGTCATCGTTCGCACCGTCAAGGAGCGCCGCCGTCCGGACGGCTCGTACATCCGCTTCGACGAGAACGCCGCTGTCATTCTGAAGAACGACGGCGACCCTCGCGGCACCCGTATCTTCGGCCCCGTCGGCCGTGAGCTGCGCGAGAAGAAGTTCATGAAGATCATCTCGCTCGCGCCGGAGGTGCTGTAAGCATGAAGATCAAGAAGGGCGACCTGGTCCAGGTCATCACCGGTAAGGACAAGGGCAAGCAGGGCAAGGTCATCGCGGCCTTCCCCCGCGAGGACCGCGTCCTGGTCGAGGGTGTCAACCGGGTCAAGAAGCACACCAAGGCCGGCCCGACCGCTCGCGGTTCGCAGGCCGGTGGCATCGTCACGACCGAGGCGCCGATCCACGTCTCCAACGTCCAGCTGGTCGTTGAGAAGGACGGCAACAAGGTTGTCACGCGTGTCGGTTACCGCTTCGACGACGAAGGCAACAAGATCCGCGTTGCCAAGCGGACGGGTGAGGACATCTGATGGCTACCACCACCACTCCGCGTCTGAAGACGAAGTACCGCGAGGAGATCGCGGGCAAGCTGCGTGACGAGTTCAAGTACGAGAACGTCATGCAGATCCCCGGCCTCGTCAAGATCGTGGTCAACATGGGTGTGGGCGACGCCGCCCGCGACTCCAAGCTGATCGAGGGCGCCATCCGCGACCTCACCACGATCACCGGTCAGAAGCCGGCCGTCACCAAGGCCCGTAAGTCCATCGCGCAGTTCAAGCTGCGTGAGGGCCAGCCGATCGGTGCCCACGTCACGCTTCGTGGCGACCGCATGTGGGAGTTCCTGGACCGCACCCTGTCGCTCGCGCTTCCGCGCATCCGCGACTTCCGTGGTCTGTCCCCCAAGCAGTTCGACGGCCGTGGCAACTACACCTTCGGTCTCACCGAGCAGGTCATGTTCCACGAGATCGACCAGGACAAGATCGACCGCACCCGGGGTATGGACATCACCGTGGTGACCACGGCGACCAACGACGCTGAGGGCCGCGCGCTCCTTCGTCACCTCGGCTTCCCCTTCAAGGAGGCGTGAGCGAGATGGCGAAGAAGGCTCTGATCGCGAAGGCTGCTCGCAAGCCCAAGTTCGGTGTGCGTGGTTACACGCGCTGCCAGCGCTGCGGCCGTCCCCACTCCGTGTACCGCAAGTTCGGCCTGTGCCGCGTGTGCCTTCGTGAGATGGCTCACCGTGGCGAGCTGCCGGGCGTGACCAAGAGCTCCTGGTAATCCCCCTTTTAGGGATTCCAGAGGCTCTCGGTAAGCAATGGGCGTGTCAGGCGCCCTCCCTTCCATGGCTTAGGCTTGGAGGGTTGGGCGCCTGACGGTCGCCCTTACGCCCGCGGGCAGCGCCCGCAAATGACTGCTTACTACGCCGTAGGTCCACCGCGCCGCACCCGTCCCGTCTCGGATCGGGGAGAGGGATGGCGCACCAGGAAACCCCGGCGAGAGAGGCCGAAGGCCAATTCATGACCATGACTGATCCGATCGCAGACATGCTTACGCGTCTGCGGAACGCGAACTCGGCATACCACGACTCTGTGACGATGCCGGCATCGAAGATCAAGTCGCACATCGCGGAGATCCTCCAGCAGGAGGGCTTCATCACGGGCTGGAAGGTCGAGGACGCCGAGGTCGGCAAGAACCTCGTCCTGGAGCTGAAGTTCGGCCCCAACCGTGAGCGCTCCATCGCGGGCATCAAGCGGATCTCCAAGCCCGGTCTCCGGGTGTACGCGAAGTCCACCAACCTGCCGAAGGTGCTCGGCGGCCTCGGCGTGGCGATCATCTCCACGTCCCACGGGCTCCTCACCGACAAGCAGGCCGGCAAGAAGGGCGTAGGCGGAGAAGTTCTCGCCTACGTCTGGTAGCGGAAGGGAACGGAGGAAACAGCTATGTCGCGCATTGGCAAGCTCCCCATCACGGTTCCCGCCGGCGTGGACGTCACCATCGACGGCCGTACGGTCTCGGTCAAGGGCCCCAAGGGTTCCCTGAGCCACACCGTTGCCGCGCCGATCGACATCGCCAAGGGTGAGGACGGCGTGCTCAGCGTCACCCGCCCCAACGACGAGCGTCAGAACAAGGCCCTGCACGGCCTGTCCCGCACGCTGGTGGCGAACATGATCACCGGCGTGACCCAGGGTTACGTGAAGAAGCTCGAGATCAGCGGTGTCGGTTACCGCGTGCAGGCCAAGGGTTCGAACCTCGAGTTCGCGCTCGGCTACAGCCACCCGATCACCGTCGAGGCACCCGAGGGCATCACCTTCAAGGTGGAGTCCCCGACCCGCTTCCAGGTCGAGGGCATCGACAAGCAGAAGGTCGGCGAGGTTGCGGCCAACATCCGCAAGCTGCGCAAGCCCGACCCGTACAAGGCCAAGGGCGTCAAGTACGAGGGCGAAGTCATCCGCCGCAAGGTCGGAAAGGCGGGTAAGTAAGCCATGGCATACGGACAGAAGATCCTGAAGGGCGACGCCTACAAGCGCGCCGCGATCAAGCGCCGTCACATCCGGATCCGCAAGCGGATCGCCGGTACGGCGGAGCGTCCCCGTCTGGTCGTTACCCGCTCGAACCGCCACATCGTGGCCCAGGTGATCGACGACATCAAGGGTCACACCCTGGCGTCGGCGTCCACCCTGGACACTTCGGTCCGCGGTGGCGAGGGCGACAAGTCCGCGCAGGCCAAGCAGGTCGGCGCCCTGGTCGCCGAGCGCGCCAAGGCCGCGGGCGTCGAGGCTGTCGTATTCGACCGTGGTGGCAACCAGTACGCCGGGCGCATCGCCGCTCTGGCGGACGCCGCCCGCGAAGCCGGTCTGAAGTTCTAGAGCCGCCCGTCGCGGCAGCGACTGATTGGTTGCCGCGTAGCTAGCGGAAACAGAGAGAGGTAATTCCAATGGCTGGACCCCAGCGCCGCGGTGGCGGTGCCGGTGGCGGCGAGCGGCGGGACCGGAAGGGCCGTGACGGCGGCGCAGCTGCTGCCGAGAAGACCGCGTACGTTGAGCGCGTTGTCGCGATCAACCGCGTCGCCAAGGTTGTGAAGGGTGGTCGTCGCTTCAGCTTCACCGCGCTGGTCGTGGTGGGCGACGGTGACGGCACCGTGGGTGTCGGTTACGGCAAGGCCAAGGAGGTGCCGGCCGCCATCGCCAAGGGTGTAGAGGAGGCCAAGAAGCACTTCTTCAAGGTCCCCCGTATCCAGGGCACCATCCCGCACCCCATCCAGGGTGAGAAGGCTGCCGGCGTCGTGCTGCTCAAGCCCGCGTCCCCGGGTACCGGCGTTATCGCCGGTGGTCCGGTGCGTGCCGTGCTCGAGTGCGCCGGTATCCACGACATCCTGTCGAAGTCGCTCGGCTCCGACAACGCGATCAACATCGTGCACGCGACCGTGGCGGCCCTCAAGGGCCTGCAGCGTCCCGAGGAGGTCGCGGCCCGCCGCGGTCTGCCGCTCGAGGACGTCGCCCCCGCGGCTCTTCTCCGTGCACGTGCCGGGGCGGGTGCGTAATGGCTCGCCTCAAGGTCACGCAGACGAAGTCGTACATCGGCAGCAAGCAGAACCACCGTGACACCCTGCGGTCGCTTGGTCTCAAGGGGATCAACACCGTGGTCGTCAAGGAGGACCGCCCCGAGTTCCGCGGCATGGTGCACACCGTCCGTCACCTCGTGACGGTCGAGGAGGTCGACTGATCATGGCGGAGAACAACCCGCTCAAGATCCACAACCTCCGTCCCGCCCCGGGCGCCAAGACCGCTAAGACCCGTGTCGGTCGTGGTGAGGCGTCGAAGGGTAAGACGGCCGGTCGTGGTACCAAGGGCACCAAGGCCCGCTACCAGGTTCCGGAGCGCTTCGAGGGCGGGCAGATGCCCCTCCACATGCGTCTCCCGAAGCTCAAGGGCTTCAAGAACCCGTTCAAGACCGAGTACCAGGTCGTGAACCTCGACAAGCTGGCCGCGCTGTACCCGGAGGGTGGCGAGGTCACCGTCGAGGGTCTCGTCGCCAAGGGTGCCGTTCGCAAGAACAGCCTCGTCAAGGTCCTCGGCCAGGGCGAGATCTCCGTGGCGCTGCAGGTGACGGTCGACGCCGTCTCCGGCTCCGCCAAGGAGAAGATCACCGCCGCCGGCGGTACCGTCACCGAGCTCGTCTGAACACCTCAGGCGTCTTGATGACTTGAGCGATCCCGACCGGGGATACCCCACAAATGGGGTATCCCCGGTCGGTCGTTCCAAGGGGGCAGTCTCGCGGGTAAGGTGGCCTGCACTGCCCACTTTTACTGAGTGCTTCTTGTGAGGCACTCTGAGCGGCAGTTGACCGTTAGCTAAGTCGTCCCCATTAGTCGAACCTCAAGACCGTCACCCTTGACGCAGTAGCGCGGGGGTCGCAGGAGGCACCGTGCTCACCGCGTTCGCCCGGGCGTTCAAGACGCCCGACCTGCGCAAGAAGCTGCTCTTCACGCTCGGCATCATCGTGGTGTACCGGATCGGTACCCACATCCCGATCCCAGGCGTCGACTACACGGCCGTCCAGGCTTGCATCGACCAGGCGAACGCCACCACGGGCCTCTTCGGTCTGGTCAACATGTTCAGTGGTGGCGCACTGCTGCAGATCACGATCTTCGCACTGGGGATCATGCCGTACATCACGGCGAGCATCATCCTGCAGCTGCTGACCGTCGTCATCCCGCGCCTGGAAGCCCTCAAGAAGGAGGGCCAGGCCGGTACGGCGAAGATCACGCAGTACACCCGTTACCTGACGGTGGCGCTCGCCATCCTGCAGGGCACCGGCCTCGTCGCCACCGCCCGCAGCGGCGCGCTGTTCAGCCAGTGCTCGGTCGGCAGCCAGATCGTGCCGGACCGCTCGATCTTCACCACCGTCGTCATGGTCATCACCATGACCGCCGGTACGGCCGTCGTCATGTGGCTCGGTGAGCTCATCACCGACCGCGGCATCGGTAACGGCATGTCGATCCTGATGTTCATCTCGATCGCCGCGACCTTCCCGGCCGCGCTGTGGGCCATCAAGGAGCAGGGCTCCCTGGCCGGCGGCTGGATCGAGTTCGGCATCGTCGTCGCCGTCGGCCTGGTCGTGGTCGGCCTGGTGGTCTTCGTCGAGCAGGCTCAGCGCCGTATTCCGGTCCAGTACGCGAAGCGCATGATCGGCCGCCGGTCCTACGGCGGCACGTCGACGTACATTCCGCTGAAGGTCAACCAGGCGGGCATCATCCCTGTGATCTTTGCCTCGTCACTGCTGTACATCCCGGCACTGATCGCGCAGTTCGCCGCTGGAACTTCCGGCTGGAAGACGTGGATCGAAAAGAACCTCGCGCAGACGGACGCTCCGGCGCACATCATCCTCTACTTCTTCCTGATCATCTTCTTCGCGTTCTTCTACGTGGCCATCTCGTTCAACCCCGAGGAAGTCGCAGACAACATGAAGAAGTATGGTGGCTTCATCCCGGGCATCCGGGCTGGCCGACCGACCGCCGAGTACCTCTCCTACGTGCTCAACCGGATCACCTGGCCGGGCTCGCTGTACTTGGGTCTGATCGCTCTCGTACCGACGATGGCGTTGGCACCTCTCGGTGCAAACCAGAACTTCCCGTTCGGCGGGACAAGCATCCTGATCATCGTGGGTGTCGGTCTCGAGACGGTGAAGCAGATCGAGAGCCAGCTCCAGCAGCGCAATTACGAAGGGTTCCTCCGCTGATGCGAATCGTCCTCGTCGGGCCGCCGGGTGCCGGGAAGGGAACGCAGGCCGCGTTCCTGGCCAAGAACCTGTCGATCCCGCACATCTCCACGGGCGACCTGTTCCGCGCCAACATCAGCCGGCAGACGGAGCTGGGGAAGCTTGCGAAGTCCTACATGGACGCGGGCAACCTGGTGCCGGACGAGGTCACCATCGGGATGGCCAAGGACCGCATGGAACAGCCGGACGCCGAGGGCGGCTTCCTGCTGGACGGCTTTCCGCGCAACGTGTCCCAGGCCGAGGCGCTCGACGAGACGCTCCAGTCCGAGAGCATGAAGCTGGACGCCGTGCTGGACCTCGAGGTCCCCGAGGAAGAGGTCGTCAAGCGGATCGCCGGGCGGCGGATCTGCCGCAAGGACTCCAGCCACGTCTTCCATGTCACGTACAGCGCGCCGAAGAAGGAGGGCGTCTGTGACGTCTGCGGTGGCGAGCTGTACCAGCGGGACGACGACTCCGAGGAGACGGTCCGCAAGCGGCTGGAGGTCTACCACACGCAGACCGAGCCGATCATCGACTACTACAAGGCGCAGGGGCTGGTCGTGACCATCTCCGCGCTCGGCAAGGTCGAGGAGGTCACGGCTCGCGCCATGGAGGCGCTTCAGCGTGACGAGGACGGTCAGTAGCGGCGTTCGATATTTCGTAAGGAAGCCCCCGTCGTCCACCAGGGACGACGGGGGCTTCTTCACATCTCCTTTGCTCGAAGTTCGAATATGCGTGGACACTCGAAATCTTGATCGATAGGGTCGAGTCGACCAGTGCGGAGCGCGGCCTCAACTGCCGTGTCGCACAAGCGAGTTGGGTCGTTCGCGACCCGAAAAACAGGGGGTTTTCAATGGTGGGCACCATGCTCAAGCGTGGCTCCATCGTCGCCGCGGCCGCTGCCATGGCGATCGGTTTCGCGGCGGGCCCGGCTGCGGCTGGCAACGTTGGCATTCAGTTGCCGAGCGGCCGTGGCACCATGACGTTCATCGACGATGGGGACGACTTCAAAGTCTGTGACACCAAGGCTGACGGCCATGGCGTCACCGGCAAGGTGCGGCAGCTCACGCCCCAGGGGCGAATCGTCGTCATCGCCACCATCGACGATGGTGGCGACGCGGGTTGCGACTGGGCAACGGACCTGGACCTCATTGGTACGTGGCCGCACGATATGCTGCTGTGTTGGCACGGTGGTGGCTGCGTGGTCTCCCCGGTGATCAGGGAGAGCGACTGAGCCCCACGGAGCAGTGAAGCCCCGGTTGATGCAGGCGACTCAATGTGCCCGCCTCAACCGGGGCTTTGCCGTCCCCGACGGATGCTCGGTCGCTTCGGCGTACGTCTGTACGTACGCGTATCCTGGGGTGTCGCGATGTCAGTGGCCAGGAGGCGCAACCCAGCATGGTGCAGATCAAGACCCCCGAGCAGATCGCCAAGATGCGTGTGGCGGGGCTGGTCGTCGCCGCCATTCACGCGGCCACGCGTGAGGCCGCGGTGCCAGGGGCCAGCACCAGGGACCTGGACGAGGTCGCCCGCAAGGTCATCGCGGAGCACGGGGCGAAGTCGAACTTCCTCGGCTACGGCGGCTTCCCCGCGACGATCTGCACGTCCGTGAACGACGTCGTCGTGCACGGCATCCCCTCCGAGGACGTCGTTCTCAAGGACGGGGACATCATCTCCATCGACGCCGGCGCGATCATCGAGGGCTGGCACGGCGACGCCGCGTACACCGCCTTCGTGGGGTCCGGTCACGCTCCGGAGCTGGTCGAGCTCTCGCGGGTGACCGAGGAGTCGATGTGGGCCGGGATCGCGGCGATGAAGCAGGGCGGCCGGCTGGTCGACATCTCCCGGGCCATCGAGACGTACATCCGCCGCCAGCCGAAGCCCGGCGGCGGCCGGTACGGGATCATCGAGGACTACGGCGGCCACGGCATCGGCACCGAGATGCACATGGACCCGCACCTGCTGAACTACGTCGAGCGCAAGCGGGGCAAGGGCCCGAAGCTGGTCCCCGGCTTCTGCCTCGCGATCGAGCCGATGGTCTCGCTGGGGACGCCCAAGACCGAGGTGCTCGAGGACGACTGGACGGTCATCACGACCGACGGCACGTGGTCCTCGCACTGGGAGCACTCGGTGGCGCTGACCGAGGCTGGGCCGTTGGTGCTGACGGCGCCTGACGGTGGTAAGGCGAAGCTTGCCGAGTACGGGATCACTGCGGCTCCGGATCCGCTGGCTTAATGATCTCCCGTGTGGGGCATCCTTCCTCGATTCGTCTTTCCGAGTGCGCTGACGTAGACTGACTCGTCGGCTCTCGTGTACCCGCATGTCTTCGTACGTCCGTACGGAGTGTGTAAGTGCAGCGGGAGTTGATCAAGGTAGTCGATTCGAAGGGCGAAGCGTGGCCAAGAAGCAAGGTGCCATCGAGATCGAGGGCACTGTCGTCGAGTCTCTTCCGAACGCCATGTTCAAGGTCGAGCTCCAGAACGGCCACCAGGTCCTGGCACACATCAGCGGCAAGATGCGTATGCACTACATCCGCATCCTCCCTGACGACCGGGTCGTGGTGGAGCTGTCTCCGTACGACCTGACGCGTGGCCGGATCGTCTACCGGTACAAGTAGATCTTGCCCACGTCCCGTGTTCCCTGCGGGGCGGCCGGCAACTGACCCGGAGAACCTCACATCCCATGAAGGTCAAGCCGAGCGTCAAGAAGATCTGCGACAAGTGCAGGGTGATCCGCCGTCACGGCCGGGTCATGGTCATCTGCGAGAACCCGCGCCACAAGCAGCGCCAGGGCTGACGCACGATCGACCGATCCCTCTGCATCGATATCGCAGAGTTTTCGCGCGACGCGAGCTGAATATGTTCATACGCAGGACCCAGGCGGCGTGAGCCTTTGCCTGATACCCCCGGTTCGGAGGCCGGGGACCCAGTTCGTACCTGGTACGGCGGCTGGGATCCGGTTCTGTGGAAGACCTCCGAAGATCAACTGGAGCCATTGAATGGCACGCGTTTCCGGTGTTGACATCCCGCGCGAAAAGCGTGTGGAGGTCGCCCTCACCTACGTGTTCGGCATCGGCCGGACCCTCTCGCAGGAGACGCTGGCTGCGACCGGCGTCGACCCGAACACCCGCGTTCGCGACCTCTCCGAGGAGCAGCTCGTCGCGATCCGCGAGTACGTGGACAACAACATCAAGACCGAGGGTGACCTCCGTCGCGAGGTCCAGGCCGACATCCGCCGCAAGGTGGAGATCGGCTGCTACCAGGGTCTCCGTCACCGTCGTGGTCTGCCCGTCCGCGGTCAGCGCACCAGCACCAACGCCCGCACCCGCAAGGGCCCGCGTCGCGCCATTGCCGGTAAGAAGAAGCCGGGCAAGAAGTAGTCCGCAGCGGACTTGCCGTCCAGCGGTCTTCGCTGTAGGACCGACCACCTCCCGTAGGAGTTATAGATGCCCCCCAAGGGTCGTCAGGGCGCTGCCAAGAAGGTGCGCCGCAAGGAAAAGAAGAACGTCGCTCACGGCCACGCGCACATCAAGAGCACGTTCAACAACACCATCGTGTCGATCACGGACCCGTCGGGCAACGTGATCTCCTGGGCCTCCGCCGGCCACGTCGGCTTCAAGGGCTCTCGGAAGTCCACGCCGTTCGCCGCGCAGATGGCCGCCGAGTCGGCTGCCCGCCGCGCCCAGGAGCACGGCATGCGCAAGGTCGACGTGTTCGTCAAGGGTCCGGGTTCCGGTCGTGAGACCGCCATCCGTTCGCTGCAGGCGACCGGTCTCGAGGTCGGCTCCATCCAGGACGTCACCCCGACCCCGCACAACGGCTGCCGTCCGCCCAAGCGCCGCCGCGTCTGAGGCTCGGTTGTCTTGAGGTTCCGGGCGGTACGGCTCTTCGGGGGCGTGCCGCCCGTACCCTTGCAATACCCGCACTGTGAAACGTGCGGTTCCGTCGGACGTCAAATAGCGGGCGTCCACGAGAGAAGGATCTGATCCACACATGCTGATCGCTCAGCGTCCCTCGTTGACCGAAGAGGTCGTCGACGAGTTCCGCTCCCGGTTCGTCATCGAGCCGCTGGAGCCGGGCTTCGGCTACACCCTCGGCAACTCCCTGCGCCGGACCCTCCTGTCGTCGATCCCCGGTGCGGCTGTCACCAGCATCCGTATCGACGGTGTCCTGCACGAGTTCACCACCGTGCCGGGCGTCAAGGACGACGTCACCGACCTGATCCTCAACATCAAGCAGCTGGTCGTCTCCTCGGAGCACGACGAGCCGGTCGTGATGTACCTGCGCAAGCAGGGCCCGGGTCTGGTCACCGCCGCCGACATCGCGCCGCCGGCCGGTGTCGAGGTGCACAACCCCGACCTCGTCCTCGCCACGCTCAACGGCAAGGGCAAGCTGGAGATGGAGCTGACCGTCGAGCGCGGCCGCGGCTACGTCTCCGCCGTCCAGAACAAGCAGGTCGGGCAGGAGATCGGCCGTATTCCGGTCGACTCCATCTACTCGCCGGTTCTCAAGGTCACCTACAAGGTCGAGGCGACCCGCGTCGAGCAGCGCACCGACTTCGACAAGCTGATCGTCGACGTCGAGACCAAGCAGGCGATGCGTCCGCGTGACGCCATGGCCTCTGCCGGTAAGACGCTGGTCGAGCTGTTCGGGCTCGCCCGTGAGCTCAACATCGACGCCGAGGGCATCGACATGGGTCCGTCGCCGACGGATGCCGCGCTCGCTGCCGATCTGGCGCTGCCGATCGAGGAGCTGGAGCTCACCGTCCGTTCGTACAACTGCCTCAAGCGTGAGGGCATCCACTCCGTGGGTGAGCTCGTCGCCCGCTCCGAGGCCGACCTCCTGGACATTCGTAACTTCGGTGCGAAGTCCATCGACGAGGTCAAGGCGAAGCTGGCCGGGATGGGTCTTGCCCTGAAGGACAGCCCGCCTGGATTTGACCCGACCGCCGCCGCCGACGCCTTTGGTGCCGACGACGACGCGGACGCGGGCTTTGTGGAGACCGAGCAGTACTAAGAGCTCGGGCCAGACGGTCCGTTTTCGGGTGCGGGCGCGCTGTGCTTGATCGCGCCCACGCGACGGAGTCGCATATCGACACCGCCTCGCGCCCCTTCCGGACAGGCCCCTTCGGGGCCTTGTCCGGATCTTCGACAGGCATCCGCCTGCTCGGATACTGACCTCGGTACCTGATACGGCCGGGGCAGACACCTAGGAGAGACACCATGCCGAAGCCCGCCAAGGGTGCCCGTCTGGGCGGCAGTGCCGCGCACGAGAAGCTGCTTCTTGCGAACCTCGCGAAGGCGCTGTTCGAGCACGGCCGTATCACCACCACCGAGGCGAAGGCCCGCCGTCTGCGGCCGTACGCCGAGCGTCTGGTCACCAAGGCGAAGAAGGGTGACCTTCACAACCGCCGTCAGGTGCTCCAGGTCATCACGGACAAGAGCATCGTCCACACGCTCTTCACCGAGATCGGCCCGCGGTACGAGAACCGTCCGGGTGGGTACACCCGTATCACCAAGGTCGGTAACCGCCGTGGCGACAACGCGCCCATGGCTGTCATCGAGCTGGTCGAGGCGCTGACGGTCGCGCAGCAGGCCACCGGCGAGGCCGAGGCCGCCACCAAGCGTGCGGTCAAGGAAGACGCCCTCAAGAAGGACGAGGCCGTCGAGGCCAAGTCCGAGGAGGCTGCTGAGGCTCCGGCCGAGGAGGCCGCCGCCGAGGAGTCGAAGGACGCCTGAGGCTCTGCCTTGCGTTGAGCGGGTCCGTCCCTTTCGGGGGGCGGGCCCGTTCTCGTGTTCTTGAAGAGGATCCGGTCCTGTTCTTGAAGAGGATCCGGTCCTGAGAGGATCTCCTTGTGAGTGACGAAGTACAGCCCGGACATGTGCGGGTACGCCTCGACCTTTCCTACGACGGGACCGAGTTCTCCGGGTGGGCCAAGCAGGCCGGGGGGCGGCGGACCGTGCAGGGAGAGATCGAGGACGCCCTGCGTACGGTGACGCGGTCCCGGGAGACGTACGAGCTGACCGTGGCCGGGCGGACCGATGCCGGGGTCCATGCCCGCGGGCAGGTCGCGCATGTGGATCTGCCGCGGGAGGTCTGGGGTGAGCATCACGAGAAGCTGCTCAAGCGGCTTGCCGGGCGTCTGTCCCGGGATGTCCGGGTGTGGGCCCTCAGGGAGGCGCCCAGTGGCTTCAATGCGCGGTTCTCGGCGGTCTGGCGGCGGTACGCGTATCGCGTCACCGACAATCCCGGCGGTGTTGATCCGCTGCTGCGCAACCATGTCCTCTGGCATGACTGGCCACTTGATGTCGATGCGATGAATGCCGCTGCCCAACGGCTGTTGGGTGAGCATGACTTCGCCGCCTACTGCAAGCGGCGTGAGGGCGCGACCACCATTCGTACGCTGCAGGAGCTCAGCCTCGTGCGCGGTGACGACGGGATCATCACCGCCACCGTGCGGGCCGACGCCTTCTGCCACAACATGGTGCGGTCCCTCATCGGGGCGCTGTTGTTCGTGGGAGATGGGCATCGGCCCGCCGACTGGCCCGGGAAGGTGCTGGGCGCCGGGGTGCGGGACTCCGCCGTTCATGTCGTACGGCCGCATGGGCTGACGCTGGAGGAAGTCGGTTATCCCGCCGACGAGTTGCTTGCCGCGCGGAACAAGGAGGCGCGGAACAGGCGGACTCTGCCCGGGACCGCCGGGTGTTGCTAGTGCCCCAACAGGCGACATTCGCCCCGTCGCGACGCCCGGTACGCTCCCCCGCTGCCTTAAGGGCGTGGGAGGTGCCCCCCACTCGCCGCACCGGGCACAAACCCGAGTACGTCCAGTACGAGGGCCTGTACCCAGCACGCCGAGAGCACGCACCGGACGCCGCTCCTCAACGGGCGAACGTTGCCTGCCGGGGCACTAGGCCGCTGAGCTATGCCTCTCCGAATGGGGTGCTGTGCAGGCCGTCGGGGCGGCCGATGTGCGTACGGCGTAGGCGGGGACGTGGGCGCCGCAGGCGATGCGCAGGCCGGGTGGGAGTTCGTTGCCCTCGGCGACGTGGGCGCCGTCTCCGACGACCACGTTGTCGAGCCTCGTGTGCTCGTGGATCCGGGCCTGCCTGCCCACCACCGAGGCGTACACGCCGGCCCGTGCCGCGATGTGGGCGTCGGCCATGACCACGCTGCCCTCGACGACCGCGCCCTCGCCGACCACGGCACCGGTGGCCACCACCGTGCCGCCGCTGAGAACGGCGCTGGGGTGGACCTGGGCGCGGGGCAGGACCAGGGCGTCACCGGTCGGGCCGGGGAGCGCGGGGGAGGCGACTCTGCCGCGTACCAGGTCCGCCGAGCCCTGGACGAAGGCGGCCGGAGTGCCGAGGTCGAGCCAGTAGGCGTCGTCCACCACGCCCCGGACGTGGGCGTCGGACGTCAGCAGCTCGGGGAACGTCTCGCGTTCGACGGAGACGACGCGGCCCGGCGGGATGCGGTCGATGACCGAGCGGGTGAAGACGTAGCAGCCCGCGTTGATCTGGTCCGTGGTGATCTCCTCCGGCGTCCGCGGCTTCTCCAGGAAGGCCTGGACGCGGCCTTCGGTGTCGGTCGGGACCAGGCCGAAGGCGCGTGGGTCGGGGACCCGCTTGAGGTGCAGGGTGACGTCGGCGCCGGAGGCCTGGTGGCCGTCGCGCAGGGCGGCGAGGTCCACGCCGGAGAGGATGTCGCCGTTGAAGACCAGCACCGGGTCGCCGGGGGCGCTGTGGAGTCGTTCGGCGGCGTTGCGGATGGCGCCGCCGGTGCCGAGGGCGGTCTCCTCGGTGACGTACTCCAGTTTCAGGCCGAGGCCGCTGCCGTTGCCGAACTCCGCCTCGAAGAGCTCCGCCAGGTAGGAGGTGGCGACTACGATCCGGGTGACCCCGGCCGCGGCCGCGCGGGCCAGCTGGTGCGTGAGGAACGGCACGCCGGCCACGGGGAGCAGCGGCTTGGGGGTGTGACTGGTCAGGGGCCGCAGCCGGGTGCCCTGTCCGCCCACGAGAAGGATCGCTTCAGTCATGTGGTCCGCCTTGGTTGCGGGGACGAATGAGGGATGCGTGGGGGGATCTCCTCAACTGCCGTGCCAGCGGGACGGTTTGCGGAACCGGGCGATGGTGACCAGCCAGGCCGGTGGCGGGTTGGTGGGCGTGTACCGCGGGTGCGGTACGCCCCCGTCGGCCAGTGTGCGACATGACGACTTCGGAACCCCCGTGAGATCAAAGGTGCGTTGAGGCAGCAACAGATCTCGCCGCGGCATGCCTCAGCACACCGCGGCCCCTTGATTCTGGCCCCTCAACCCTGGCACCTATGGATGGTCCATGGGGGAGTTGTGAGAAATATGCGGTCAGGAGTCAACCGGGCTACCCGTTCGCAGCGGCCGACGCCTGGGCCTCGCCCCGCTTGCGGATCTGGTCGTACGCGAAGGCCTGCAGGTTGTCGCCCGCCTGGAAGACCTTCGTGTCCTTCGTCGTCACGTCCTCGCCGTTGATGAAGCCGGCGCTCGTGAAGTAGGCGTAACGCCCGTAGGAGTTGGTGGTCGTACGGCAGATCGCGGCGTTGCAGAACGGCTTGATGCCCTTGCCGTCGAGCGACTTGATGCTGCTGGCGTCGTCGGCCTGCTTCTTCGCCCTGATCGCCTGCGCCTCGGTGTCGAAGACGGCGACGCCGATCGTGACGGCGATGCCGTCCTTGACGTACGAGACGCGCAGCACGCGGGTGCAGCCGTTCGACGTCAGGACCTTCGGGAGGGTCTTCTGGGCAACCGACGCGCAGTCCGTCGTGTCGGCGGTCGCGCCCTTCTTGTACACGGTCTCGCCCGCGGTCACCTGCGTGCCCGGGAAGAGGATCTCCGCGCTGAGCGGGGCCGTGTCCTTGTTCTTGCTGGAGATGAAGTCCTTCGGGTCCAGCGGCGGCGGGGCGCTCGTCGGCTCGAACGACGGGGCCGGGGCGTTGGACTCGCTCGGGATGTCCGCGGTCGCGGGCAGCCCGTTGGTCGGCTTGTTCTCGTTCTTGCCGCCGTTCGACGACACCACGGCCACCGCGACGGCGGCGGCGATCCCCACGGTGGCGAGCGCGCCGCCGACGATGAACACCAGCCTGCGCCGCTTGTTGCGCGTCTCCGACGCCTCGGCGAGCGCGGCCCAGTCGGGCGTCTCATCGGCGCCGCCGGTCCACGGCTGCTGCTGGGATTGCGGTTTCCAGGGATCCCACTGGGACTGGGGTCCCCCCTGCTGCCCAAAGCTCATGGGCCGCATCTTAGACGGGCAAGGGGTGTGCCGGTCCGCCTCAAGAAGCTCTCGGGCCCCTAGCGTTCAGTCGATGAGCGAGGGCAAAAGCGACATCTCCGGGTGGTTGGTACGACGGGCGTCCTGGCATCTGTGGGTGGTGCTCGTGGCGGTGCTGGGGGCCGGCGCGGCGCGGGTGGCCCGGGCGAGGCCGGACGGCGGCATGGACAACGCGATCGTCGTACGGGCGGCGCGGACCTGGCTGGCGGGTGGTTCCCCGTACGACGACCCGCACTTCCTCTATCTCCCTGGCGCGGTGCTGGCCGCGGCCCCGCAGGCCCTGCTGCCGCTGACGGCGCTGCGGGTGCTGGTGCCGGTGGCGGTGACCGGCTGCCTGGTCGCCGGCTGGGCCTGTGCCCTTCGTCACCACGGGGTGGGGCTGCGCAGCCGCCTCGCTGTGCTGGGGCTCGTCGGGCCGGCCGTGGGGTTCGCGCCCTTCGCGCACCTGGTGCTGCTGGCCAACTGGACCGCCACCGCTGTGGTGGCCCTGCCGCTCGCCCTGCTGCTGGCGGGACGGGGACGGTGGCTGGCCGCCGGAGTGGTGCTCGGCGCGGCGGTGGCACTGAAGCCGTTGCTGGCCCCGATGGCGCTGCTGTTCGTCCTCGCCCGGCGGTGGCGGGCGCTGGGCGTGATGATCGCGGTCCCGGCGCTGGCGTCCACGGCAGCGGCACTGCTCCTCCCCGACCCGGCGGGCTTCTTCACCCGCACCCTCCCCTTCCTGCTGCACGGCGACGACGGCTTCGTACGCCTCTACGAAGCCTCGCCGGCGGCGGTCCTGCCCCGGCTGGGAATGCCGGGGGCCCTGGCGGAGGGGATCGCGCTGCTCGTGGCGGCCGGGGGCATCCTGGCCGCCCATCGCCGCTGGCGCCGCGCCGACCCCGGCCCGCTGCGACTCGCGGAGACGGCGGCGGCCCTGATGCTCTCGGCGCTTCTTGTCTCACGCCCGTCCTACGACCACTATCTGCTGGTCGTTCTGCCGCTGCTGCTGGCAGGGCTGCCGTATATGAGCTCGGTCACCCGCAGCCCCTGGTTCTGGCTCGCCCTGGTCCCGCAGCTCCCGGCCCTGACCTGGCCCTATCTGGAACCGGCGCAGCGCCGGGCCTTCAAGGACGCCCTCACGCTGTGCACTCTGGCGGTCACGCTCGGCCTCCACTGCTGCCGTATGCCTCGTAAGCCCCGCATCCCTGGTAGCTTCGTCGCACAGCGACGGGAGCAACGGGCGCCCACCGGCGATGCCGCGTTTTGACCCTTCCGCGTGACCCCGGTAGTCTGCTTGTTCGTTGTGTATTGGCTTGCTCATTCTCACGGGACGGGCCCTTACACCGGTCCACCGGGCCGATGACCAGCGACCAGCACGCGGTTTGCGTCACCGCAGTGCGGTCAGGGCTGTCGTGATCGTCTTTGGTGACCTGTCAGGACCACTCACTGAAGAAGCGAAGGCTACGAACCGTGCGTACGTACAGCCCCAAGCCCGGCGATATCACCCGCCAGTGGCACGTCATCGATGCCCGGGACGTCGTCCTGGGTCGCCTGGCGACCACCGCCGCCACCCTTCTGCGGGGCAAGCACAAGCCGATCTACGCGCCGCACGTCGACGCTGGTGACTTCGTCATCATCATCAACGCCGACAAGGTGCACCTGTCCGGTAACAAGCGGACCCAGAAGATGGCGTACCGCCACTCCGGCTACCCGGGTGGTCTGCGCTCCGTCCGCTACGACGACCTGCTGGCCAACAACCCCGAGAAGGCCGTCGAGAAGGCCGTCAAGGGCATGCTCCCCAAGAACACCCTGGGCCGTCAGATGCTCTCGAAGCTGAAGGTCTACGCGGGCGAGAACCACCCCCACGCTGCTCAGCAGCCGGTTCCGTTCGAGATCACCCAGGTCGCGCAGTAAGTCCGGCCACCCCCTAAGACCGTAGAGAATCTGAGGAGCATCGTGGCCGAGACCACTGCCGAGCAGCCGCTCGAAGAGCTTGACATCGACAGCTACACCACCGAGTCCGAGGTCCCCGTCGAGGGTGAGTACACCTCGGAGTCGCTCGCGTCCCGCTTCGGCGAGCCCCAGCCGGCCGCCGGCCTGGGCCGTCGCAAGAACGCCATCGCCCGCGTCCGGATCGTCCCGGGCACCGGCAAGTGGAAGATCAACGGTCGCACCCTCGAGGACTACTTCCCGAACAAGGTGCACCAGCAGGAAGTCAACGAGCCGTTCAAGGTTCTCGAGCTCGAGGGCCGCTACGACGTCATCGCCCGCATCGCCGGTGGCGGTGTCTCGGGTCAGGCCGGTGCGCTCCGTCTCGGTGTCGCCCGCGCGCTGAACGAGGCCGACGTCGACAACAACCGCGGCGCGCTGAAGAAGGCCGGCTTCCTCCGCCGCGACGACCGTGCGGTCGAGCGCAAGAAGGCCGGTCTCAAGAAGGCCCGCAAGGCCCCGCAGTACAGCAAGCGCTAAGCTTCGCTGCCTGCAGCTCGTACTCGCAGTACCTCGACAGTACGCAGTACGTCAGAACGCCCCGGCGGCACGCCACAGTGCCGCCGGGGCGTTCGTTTATCACTGCCACGGGCGTATAACGGCACAAGACGCTCAAAGGCTCACGTGATCGGATGATCTCCGAAACCGACGCTTTCTCAGGAGGACAAGTGGGACGACTCTTCGGCACGGACGGCGTGCGCGGTGTCGCCAACGCGGATCTCACGGCCGAGATGGCGCTCGGTCTGTCCGTCGCGGCGGCCCACGTACTGGCCGAGGCGGGCACCTTCGAGGGCCACCGGCCGACAGCGGTGGTCGGACGGGACCCGCGCGCGTCCGGGGAGTTCCTGGAGGCCGCCGTGGTCGCGGGGCTGGCGAGTGCGGGCGTGGACGTCCTGCGGGTCGGCGTGCTGCCGACGCCCGCGGTCGCCTACCTCACCGGCGCGCTCGGCGCCGACCTCGGCGTGATGCTCTCCGCCAGCCACAACGCCATGCCGGACAACGGCATCAAGTTCCTCGCCCGCGGCGGCCACAAGCTCGACGACGAGCTGGAAGAGCGCATCGAGACCGTCTACGAGGAGCACCGCACCGGCGCCCCCTGGGACCGGCCGACGGGCGCGGGCGTGGGGCGCGTGCGCGAGTACGAGGAAGGGTTCGACAAGTACGTCGCCCATCTCGTCGCCGTACTGCCCAACCGCCTCGACGGGCTGAAGATCGTCCTCGACGAGGCGCACGGTGCCGCTGCGCGGGTGTCGCCGGAGGCGTTCACGCGGGCCGGGGCCGAGGTGATCACGATCGGTGCGTCGCCGGACGGGCTCAACATCAACGAGGGCTGCGGCTCGACGCACCTGGGTCTTCTGAAGGCCGCCGTCCTCGAGCACGGCGCCCACTTCGGTGTCGCGCACGACGGTGACGCCGACCGGTGCCTCGCCGTGGACCACACCGGTGACGAGGTCGACGGGGACCAGATCATGGCCGTACTCGCGCTGGCGATGCGGGAGCGTTCCGCACTGCGCTCCGACACCGTTGTCGCGACTGTCATGTCCAACCTCGGCTTCAAGCTGGCCATGGAGCGTGAGGGGCTGAAGATCGTCCAGACGGCGGTCGGGGACCGGTATGTGCTGGAGGAGATGAAGGAGCACGGGTACGCGCTGGGGGGCGAGCAGTCCGGGCACGTGATCATTCTTGATCATGCGACCACTGGTGACGGCACCCTGACCGGGCTGTTGCTGGCGGCGCGGGTTGCTGAGACCGGGCGTACGTTGCGGGAGCTGGCGTCGGTGATGGAGCGGTTGCCTCAGGTGCTGGTCAACGTGCCGGACGTGGACCGGTCCCGGGTCGGCGACTCGGCCGAGCTCGCAGCTGCCGTTTCTGAGGCGGAGCGGGAGCTCGGATCCACGGGGCGGGTGTTGCTCAGGCCGTCGGGGACCGAGCCGTTGGTGCGGGTGATGGTCGAGGCCGCGGACATCGAGCAGGCTCGGTCTGTGGCGGGGCGGCTGGCCGATGTGGTGAAGTCGGCGCTGGGGTAGTGGTTCTTGCCCGGTAGCCCCGCTCCCCTGGCGGCGCCGCACTTCCGGTCTCTTGTCACAGCGGGATGAAAAGGCGTCGCTGAGCACTCAAATCCCCCACACGTCACCCTGATTCGCCGAGTCCCCCGCTCTCGCGCTGCCATATTCGACAACCACTTCGGAGGTGGTTGTGACGAAAGAGGTTGTGCACGGGCCCGTCGGCACCGCTGGGCGCATCGCTGATCTGGGCCGCCGCGAGGAGCAGGCGCTGGTGGGCGGCGGAGTGAGGAGGCGGGGGGAGTTCGGGGCCCGGGAGCGGATCGAGCGGCTGGTGGACAAGGGGTCCTTCAGCGAGACCGGGCTGTTCGTCCGGGCACGGCCCACCGGTGACGGTGACCGGCGGCCCTACGGCGACGGTGTCGTCACCGGGTACGGCACTGTCGACGGGCGTCGGGTGTGCGTGTTCGCCCAGGACTCCTCCGTGTTCGGCGGGAGCATGGGCGAGGCGTTCGGTGAGAAGACAGTCGCTCTGATGGACCTCGCCCTGAAGACCGGCTGCCCGGTCATCGGGCTCAACGACTCCGGCGGTGCCCGCATCCAGGAGGGCGTCGCCTCGCTCGCCCTCTACGCCGAGCTGGTGCGCCGCAATGTGCAGGCGTCCGGGGTGATCCCGCAGATCTCCGTGGTGCTGGGGCCGTGCGCGGGCGGGGCCGCCTACTCGCCCGCGATCACCGACTTCACGGTGATGGTCGACGGCGCCTCGCACATGTTCGTCACCGGCCCCGACGTCATCGAGGCGGTCACCGGCGAGCGCGCCACCGCCGAGGAGCTGGGCGGCGCCCGCACCAGCAACGCCGTCAACGGCAACGCCCACTTCCTCGCCGCCGACGAGGAGGACGCCCTCGACACCGTACGCGACCTGCTGGCGTATCTTCCGGCCAACAATCTGGAGCGGCCCCCGGAGTACGCGCCCGGGGGCGCACCCGCCGGGGACGGGCTCGACTCCGTCGTCCCGGACCGGCTCGGGCAGGCCTACGACATGCGGGAGGTCCTGCGGGCGGTCGTCGACGACGGTGAACTGCTCGAGGTGCAGGAGCTGTTCGCGCCGAACATCATCTGTGCTCTGGTCCGCGTCGAAGGGCAGTCGGTCGGCGTCGTCGCGAACCAGCCGCTGCACGCCGCCGGTGTCCTCGACATCGACGCCTCCGAGAAGGCCGCACGCTTCGTACGGTTCTGCGACGCGTTCGGCATCCCCTTGCTGACCTTCGCCGACGTGCCGGGCTATCTGTCCGGCGTACGGCAGGAGCGGGGCGGCATCATCCGGCGCGGCGCCAAACTGCTGTACGCCTATGCCGAAGCCACCGTCCCCAAGGTCACGGTCGTGGTGCGCAAGGCGTACGGCGGGGGGTACGCCGTGATGGGCTCCAAGCATCTGGGGGCCGACATCAACCTCGCCTGGCCCACCGCGCGGATCGCCGTGATGGGCGCCGAGGGCGCGGTGGGCGTCCTCCACCGGCGCGAACTCGCCGCCGCCGACGATCCCGAGGCACTGCGCGCCCGCCTGGTCGCCACATACGAACGCACCCACGGCACGCCCTACCTGGCCGCCGAACGCGGCTACGTCGACGCCGTCATCGCCCCCCGCGACACCCGCGACCACATCTGCCATGCCCTGCGTGCCCTGCGGGGCAAACGCGCACCCCTGCCGCAGCGCAGGCACGGCAACATCCCGCTCTGACCAAAGGGATGCGGAGGGCGCTGCGCGGCCGACCCGGTGAGGGCCCGCAAGCCCCGCGCATCCAACCCCCACAGTCCCCGACCATCCCCGCATCTGACCCGCCCGGAACGGCAGTTGCCGCCAGCCGATCCCGGACGTGAGGAGCCACGCCAGATGGACAGTCGCCGCCCCCCGCTCGTGCCCGCGTGCCACACCCTGCCGCAGTACGTGCGGCACTGGGCCGAAGCCGCCCCGGACCGCCGGGCGTTCACCTTCGTCGATCACCCCGCGCCGCACTCGCGCGGCGTCCACCGCACGCTGACCTGGCGGCGCCTGGACGTGCGTGTGCGTGCGCTCGCCGCCCGGCTCGCCCAGGAGGCGGAGCCGGGGTCGCGGGTCGCGTTGCTGTGTCCGCAGGGGGTGGACTACGTCACCGGGTTCCTCGGGGTGCTCGCCGCGGGGATGGTGGCCGTACCGCTGTATCCGCCGGGCCTGCCGGGGCACGCGGACCGGCTCGCGGGTGTCCTGGCCGACGCGCGCCCGGCGGCCGTGGTGACCACGAGCCGCACCCGGCAGGAGGTGCGGGACTTCTGCGAGCGGGTGGGCGGTTATGACGGCGGCGACGGCGGTGGTGGCGGACGGGGTCGGATGCCCGTCGTCTGCGTGGACGAGGTCGCCGACGACGAGGCCCGCAACGCGCGGCCGGTCGAACCCGACGCCGGAGCCACCGCGTATCTGCAGTACACCTCCGGCTCCACCCGCGCTCCGGCCGGCGTGGAGATCACCCACGCCAACGTCGTCGCCAACGCCCGCCAGGCACTGACCGCGTACCGTGTCGACGTCCGTTCTGTGACCTGCGTGGGCTGGCTGCCGCTCTACCACGACATGGGGCTGGTGCTCAGCGTGGCCGCCCCCGTGGTGCGGGGTCTGCTGTCGGTGCTGATGGATCCGGCCGCCTTTCTGTACGAGCCCGTGCGCTGGCTGAGGTTGCTCGCCGCGCATCCTCGTGCCCTGAGCGCCGCACCCAACTTCGCCTACGACTACTGCGCCTCCGCCGTCACCGACGCCCAGAAGGCGGACCTGCGGCTCGACGGGGTCGCCGCGCTGATCAACGGCAGCGAGCCGGTCCGCCCCGGCACGGCCGACCGCTTCCACGCCGCCTTCGCCGACCAGGGGCTGGCGCCCACGACACACTGCCCCTCGTACGGGCTCGCCGAGGCCACCGTCTTCGTCAGTGCCGCCCGGCCCGGTGTACCGCTCAGCCGGTTCGCCCTGGACCGCGACGCCCTCGCCGCGGGGAAGGCGCTGCCCGCCCGGCCGGACGACCCCGGGGCCGTGCTGCTGGCCGGCTGCGGGACTCCGGCGGGGCAGTGCGTCCGCATCGCCGACCCGGTCGGTCGAGCCATGCTGTCCCCGGGTGAGGTCGGCGAGATCTGGGTGCAGGGGCCCAACGTCGGCAACGGCTACTGGAACCGGGAGGAGGAGAGCGAGCGGGTCTTCGAGGGCGGGTTCGCGGACGCCGGAGTCGGGTCGGGGCAGCGTTGGCTGCGCACCGGTGACCTGGGGGCGGTGGTGGACGGGCAGCTGATCGTCACCGGTCGGCTGAAGGACCTCGTCATCGTCGATGGCCGCAACCACTACCCGCAGGACCTCGAGGCCACGGCTCAGGAGGCGGATCCGGCCGTGCGACGGGACCGGCTCGCCGCGTTCGCCGTGCCCGGCGTGTCGGGAGAGCGGGTCGTGGTGGTGGCCGAACATGCGCGGACCGTGGTCCTCGCCGACCTCGACGTACCGGGCGTGGTGCGGGCCGTGCGCGGCGCCGTTTCCGCACGGCACGGCCTGCGGCTTCACGACGTCGTGCTCGTTCCGCCGGGGACGGTCGCGCGTACCTCCAGCGGCAAGGTGTCACGGGCGCTGACGCGGGCGCGATACCTGGAAGGGGCGTACCGGGAGATCGCCGATGTGGGGGCGGGCGGCGCGGCACAGGGCGATGCGACGGCCGGTCACCAGCCGTCGGCCGACGCGGCGGGGGGCGGTGGGTCCCCGGTCCACGCGCCGGCCGAGCGTGGGCCGGCGGCAGACGTGTCGACGGGCGGCACGGCATCGGTCGACGCGACGGCCGACCACACGTCACCGGCCGACGCGGCGAGCAGCACACCCCCGGCCGTCATCCCGGCGCACGGCACGCCACCCGTCGCCCCGGCCGTCAATGACGCCGCGAGGGCCGCCGGATGAGGGCCGTCGACGCGGGCGCGCTGCGGCGGGTGATCGCCGAGCGGGTGGCCTCGTGGAACGGTACGGCGCCGGAGGACGTGCCGATGGACCGGCAGTTGGCCGATCTTGGCATGTCGTCGCGGGACGCCGTCGCCCTGGCCGGGGAGCTGTCCCGGGTCACGGGCTGCGAGCTTCCGCCGACGTTGTTGTGGGAGGCGCCGACCGGTGAGGCGCTGGTGGCGCGGCTGTGCGGTACGGCCCCCGGGCCCGCGCCGCTCGTCATGGCGCCCGGCACGCCCGCCGAGCCCGTCGCGGTGATCGGCGTCGGCTGCCGGCTGCCCGGCGGGGTGCACGGCCCGGACGACTACTGGCGGCTGCTGTGCGAAGGCGTCGACGCGATCCGGCGCGTACCGGAGGACCGTTGGCGCGACTTCACCGCCTTCCCGCCCGCCGACGCGCATCCGTACGGCGGCTATCTCGACGACATCGCCGGGTTCGACGCGGACTTCTTCCGCATCACGCCGCGCGAGGCCGCGGTGATGGACCCCCAGCAGCGGATCCTGCTGGAGGTCGTCCACGAGGCGCTCGGCCACGCCGCTGTCCCGGCCGCATCCCTGGCGGGCACCCCCACCGGCGTCTTCGTCGGCGTCTCCGCCCCGGAGTACGGCCAGCTCACCGGCGCCGACCCGGCCGCCGTCGACCCCTGGGCACCGGCCGGCGCGGCCCTCAGCGTCACCGCGGGCCGGCTGGCGTACGTCCTGGACACGCGCGGGCCCTGCCTGGCCGTGGACACCGCCTGCTCCTCCTCGCTGGTCGCCGTGCACCACGCCTGCGTCAGCCTGCGGGCCGGCGACAGCGAGACGGCGATCGCCGCCGGAGTGAACCTGCTGTTGTCACCGTCCGTCACCGTCGCCTTCCAGCGGGCGGGCGTCCTCGCGCCGGACGGACGGTGCAAGCCGTTCTCGGCCGCGGCCGACGGTATCGGGCGCGCCGAGGGCTGCGCTGCCGTGATCCTGAAGCGGCTGTCGCACGCCGAGCGGGACGGCGACCGGGTGCTGGCGGTGATCCGTACGACGGCCGTCAACTCCGACGGTCGGTCGAACGGGTTGATGGCACCCAACCCAGCCGCCCAGCGAGCCCTGTTGGAGACCGCGTACACGCGGGCCGGGCTCACCCCGGGAGAGGTCGACTTCGTCGAGGCGCACGGCACCGGCACCCCGCTCGGAGACCCGATCGAGGCGGGCGCGCTCGCCGCGGTGCTCGGCGGTGGCCGTGACCCCGACCAGCCGCTGTTGCTCGGCTCCGTCAAGGGCAACCTCGGCCACCTGGAGTCGGCCGCGGGCGTCGCCGGCCTGGTCAAGACGGTGCTCGCCCTGCACCATGACGTGATCCCGCCCTCCCTGCACTGCACGGACGGCAGCGCGCTCGACGACGACCGGCTGCGCGTGGTGACCGAGCCCGAGCCATGGCCCCGCTACGGCGGCACGGCCGTCGCCGGAGTCTCCGGGTTCGGCTTCGGCGGCACCAACGCCCATGCCGTACTGGAGGAATGGCGGCCCGTCGGCCCACCACCGACATCGGCCGACGAGCCCGCTGTCCGGCTTCACCTCCTCTCCGACGCCGATACCGGGCGGGTGCGCGACACCGCGGCCCGGGTCGCCGACTGGCTGGACACCAGTGCCGCGCACCCGGCGGACATCGCCCGCACGCTCGCCGGACGCACCGCCCGGGGGCCCGTACGCGCCGCCGTGGCCGCCCGCGACCGGGCCGAACTCGGCGATGCCCTGCGGGCCCTGGCGACGGGCAGCCCGGACGCACGCGTCGCCACCGGCGACCGCGACCTCGTGGGACGCGGCACGGTGTGGGTCTTCTCCGGCTACGGCTGCCAGTGGCCCGGTATGGGCCGCCGACTGCTGGAGGAGGAGCCCGCGTTCGCCGCCGCCGTGGAGAAGCTCGACCCGCAGCTCGCCGCGGAGTGCGGCGGCCTGTCCCTGTACGACCACCTGATGTCCGGCACCGGCCTGGACCGCCTGGAGACCGCCCAACCCCTGCTGTTCGGCCTCCAGGTGGCGCTCGCGGAGCTGTGGCGTTCCTACGGTGTCGAGCCCGCGGCCGTGATCGGTCACTCCATGGGCGAAGTGGCCGCCGCCGTGTGCGCGGGTGCCCTGGACGTGCCGGACGGCGCGCGCGTCGTCGCGGTACGCGCCCGGCTGCTGAGCGGACTGCGGGGTGGGGCGATGGCCGTCGTCGACCTCGACGATTCCGAACTCGGCCGCCTGGCCGAGGACTTCCCGGGCGTCCATGTCGCCGTGCACTCCTCGCCCCGGCAGAAGGTCGTCACCGGTGAGGAGGCGGCGGTGGGCCGGCTGGTGAGGCTGCTGGAGAAGGAGGGCCGGGCGGCCCGGTCGATGCGGGTCGTCGGTGCCGGGCATTCCCCGCAGGTCGACGGGCTGCTGCCGGAGCTGGCCGACGGGCTGGCCCATGTGTTGGGGCGCCGGCCGCGGCTGCCCGTGTACTCCACCGTCCTCGACGACCCACGCGGCGAGAGTACGTTCGACGCCGCCCACTGGGCCGCCAACCTGCGGCGGCCGGTTCGCCTGGACCGGGCCGTCGCGGCCGCCGCCGCCGACGGACACACCGCGTTCCTGGAGATCTCTCCCCATCCGGTCCTCACGGGTGCCGTCACCGACTCCGCGCCCGGCGCCCTCGCCCTGGCCACCCTGCGCCGTGACGCCGACGGATCGGCCGCGTTCGCCGCACAACTGGGCGCGCTGTACGCCGCCGGGCAGCGGCTGCCGCTCCCGCCCGGCCGGGTCGTCGACGTGCCCGGGCCGCGCTGGCGTCATGTGCGGCACTGGTGGACGGACGGCAGGACGGGCGCGGCTGCGCCGGCGGCCGGCGCGTCACGGGCCGGCCGCCCTGCGGACGCGACGCGGCCTCCTGCGGTCGTGTCCGCACCACGCCATGGCAGGACGGGCGAGCCGTCCGCCGAGGGCACCGCGCACACGGCGGTCCCCTCCCCGGTCCTGGACCGCCTCAGCCACCACATCGCCGCCGTCAGCGGCCATCCCCCCCACCGCATCACCCCGGACACCGCTCTCGCCGGCCTCGGCCTCGACTCGCTGATGGCCGTCCGCGTCCGTACCGCCCTGGAGCGCGAGTTCGGCATCGAGCTGCCCCTGCGCGACCTGCTCGGCGCCGCCACCGTCGGCGAGGCCGCCACCCGTGTCGAGCAGGGCCTTCCCCAGTCGGCCGGTGGCGTGCGGCCGCGTCCCCTGCGCGCCACCGGCTCCCGTCCTCCCCTGTTCCTCGTGCACGCCGCCGGGGGGCCGACCACCGTGTACCGGCCGCTCACCGAGCGGCTCGGCGACGAGCAGCCGGTGTTCGGGCTCGACAGGATCGAGGAGGCCCGCACGGTGCCGGAGAAGGCCCGGCTGTACGCCCGGGCGATCAGCACCGCACACCCCGACGGGCCGGTGCTGCTGGGCGGTTGGTCCTTCGGGGGGTTCGTCGCCCAGGAGACCGCGCGGCAGCTGGCCGACGCGGGACGGGGCGTACAGCTGCTGGTCCTCATCGACTCCGTACGCCCCCTCGTCCACCCCGGCCTGATGTCGGCGGACCGGGTCCGGGCGCACTTCGAGGGCTTCGCCGCCCACGTCGCCGACACCTACGGAGTCCGGCTGGAGCTGCCGTACGACGACCTCGTGGCGATGGACGACGACGAGCAGTGCATCGACACCGTGCTGAAGGCCCTGGGCGCGTCCACCGAGGTGCCGCCCGCCGCGTTGGAGCACCAGCGCGCCTCCTACCTCGACCTGAGGATCGGCGAGGCACACCGTCCGGGCCCGTACGACGGGCCGGTGGTCCTGTACCGGGCCGGCGCGCCCGCCCCGCACACCGTGCGCGACCCCGCCTACGAGCGGGCCGACGAGGCGCTGGGCTGGGACGAGGTGTGCCCGGACCTGGAGGTCGTCCGGGTGGCCGGACACCATCTGGCGCTGCTCGACCCGCCGTACGTCGACGAGATCGCCGCCCATCTCGGCCGGGCGCTCGACCGACCCAGCCCATCCCCCTGACCACAACCCGAGGAGCCGCCATGTCCCACCGCACCACCGGAGTGTCCCGGCGCACCGCCGCCAAGGCGACGGCCGCCGCCGGTCTGGCCGTCCTGTTCGGCGCCGCGACCGGCACCGGCCGCGCCCGGGCGGCCACCCGGCTGGGACCGCGCACCCTGGACCTCGCCGTGCCCTCCGCCGCACTGGGCCGCAGCGCGCCGGTGCGGCTGATCCTGCCGTCGGGCTTCGACACGGCCGTCGGGCGGACGTACCCCGTGCTGTATCTGCTGCACGGCGCCCACGACGACTACACGTCCTGGACCCGGGAGACGGACATCGAGTCCTTCACCGAGGGCCGCGACCTGATCGTGGCGATGCCGGACGCGGGCCCCACGGGCATCCCCAGCGCCTGGCGCGACGGCCAGGACTACGAGACCTTCCAGGTCAAGGAGGTTCCGGCGCTGCTCGCGCGGGACTACCGGGCCTCCGGCGTACGGGCCGTCGCCGGCGTGTCCACCGGCGGCTACGGAGCGATGGCGCACGCGGCCCGCCACCCGGGCACCTTCACGGCGGCGGCTTCGTACAGCGGTGTCCTCGACACCACCGCACCCGGCGTGCCGACCATCGTGGACGCGATCGTCGCCCGCGAGGGCCTGTCGCCGGTCTCGCTGTGGGGCAACCCGTTCCTCAACCTCCTCACCTGGCGCGCCTTCAACCCGCGCGCCCGCGCCGAGGGACTGCGCGGCACGGCCCTGTACGTCTCGCAGGGCAGCGGACTGGCCGGTGGCAGCGGCGATCTGCTGCCCGAGGTCCTGGAGAGCGCCCTGTGGCCCTCGGCCCGCGGCTTCACCGCCGCACTCGCCAGACAAGGCATCCCCGTGACCACCCACCTCTACTCGGGAGGAGGACACAGCTGGACGTACTGGAAAAAGGAGTTCACAACGTCGTGGCCTGTGCTCGCCGGTGCCCTGGGCGTGCCGGAGTGATGTCCGTGCCATGGGGGCACGGAACGGAGCGGAAGGGACGTCCGTCCAACACACGACGTCCCACTCGTCCCACGGGCAACAGCCCGTCGGCGAGCTGTTTCCGGGCGAAAGGAGTGTCCCCCATGGCTGTCCCCACTCCGCACGAGGTACCCGACGCTCGCAGGGCCGCGTCCATGCCGCCCGAACTGGTGGAGCTCCTGCGTGCCCGGCTCGAGAGCGTGGCCGACGAGGTGGAGGAGGAGGTCCGCAGCCGGGTTCCGGAGTACGCGCGGCCCGGGGACGGCATCTACCGCAAGCAGTTGCGCGACGGAGTGGTGCAGGCCCTCACCCTGTTCGTCGACCACATCGCCGACCCGCGCGGCCAAGGGGAGTCGATCGCGGCCACGTACTACGCGCTGGGGCGCGGCGAGGCCCTGGAGGGCCGCGGTCTGGACGCGTTGCAGTCCGCGCTGCGCATCGGCGGGATGCACGCCTGGCGGGCGTTGGGCCGCACGGCGGAGGAACTGGGGCTGGACTCGACGGTCGTGGCCGCGCTCGGAGAGATCGCCTTCCAGACGGTGCACGAGGTCGCGGAGGCGGCCGCCGCCGGCTACGCGGAGGCCCAACTGCGCAGCACGGACGAGCTGGAGCGCCGCCGCAGGCGCCTGCTGGACCTGCTGGTGGGCGAGGGCCCGGTGGCCCCGGAGGCGGTGCAGGACCTGGCGCACCAGGCCCGGTGGCCGGTACCGCGGCAGGTCGCCGTCGTCGCGCTCGCGGCCGCACCCGAACAGCGTGAGGAGGACCGGCCGTTGTCCATGGCGGGCGCGCTGGTGGACATGGAGTCCCGGCCGCCCCGCATGCTGGTGCCCGACCCCGACGGCTCCGGGCGGTGGGCCGGCCGAGGGTTCGCGCTCGCGTTGCGCGGCCGTCCCGCCGCCATCGGGCCGACGGTCCCGCTCGCCGAGGCCGCGCAGTCACTGCGCTGGGCCACCCGGGCCCTGGGGCTGATGGGGCGCGGAATCCTGCCCCGGCAGGGTGTGGTGCGCTGCGCCGACCACCTGTCGACCCTCCTCCTGCACGCCGACGAGCCGCTCCTCGCCGCACTCCGGGACGCCGCCCTCGCTCCGCTCCACGCGGTCTCGGCGGGACAGCGCGCCCGGCTCGCCGAGACGCTGCTGGCCTGGCTGCTCAGCGGCAGCAACGTGCCCGACGTCGCCGCCCGCCTGCACATCCACCCGCAGACGGTCCGCTACCGCCTGCGCCAGCTGGAGAAGCTGTTCGGCGGCTCCCTGCACGACCCGGGAACCCGCCTCGATATCGTGCTCGCCCTGCGCGCGGAATCGCTGCGGGCACAGCAGGACTAGTCCGACTACTCAATCGGCGAAAAAAAGTCCGCTGATTTTCTTGATTCCGTCCATAACAGCCGGCGCGGCCGGACGAATACCTTCGGGGCCTCCTTTCTCGTAGGCGCGTCATGCGCTTCCCCACTTGGAGGACGGTCCATGCGTATTCGTTTGTGTCTGGCCGCGCTCTCGCTGATCGGCGGGGCCTCGGTCGCCACCCTCACGGCGCCCTCGGCATCGGCCGCGGCCTGCTCGGATATCGAGGTCGTCGCGGCTCGCGGCACCTTCGAGCCGGGCACGCTCGGCTTCATCGTCGGCGACCCCGTGTATTCCGCACTGCAGAAGAAGCTGTCCGGAAAAAGCCTTTCCAGCTACAAGGTGAATTACCCGGCGGATCTTTCCCTCACCTCGGCCGCACAGGGAAACGCCGATCTGGTGAATCACGTCAGGAGCCAGGCGTCCGCGTGCCCCAACCAGCGGTTCATTCTCGTGGGCTATTCGCAGGGCGCGAACGTGGTCGACAACTCGATCGGCGTCAGCAGCGCCGGCGCGGTGGTCGGCAGCCCCATCGTGGCCATGCTGCCGGCCGCGGTCGAGCCGAAGGTCGCCGCGGTGCTGTTGTTCGGCAACCCCATCCGGGCCCTCGGCAAGAGCGTCACCGGCACCTACCAGAGCCGGACGATCGACTTCTGCGCCAAGGGCGACCCCATCTGTGAGAACGGCGGGAACGACGTGGGGGCGCACCTCGGCTACACGGCCGACGCGGACGCGGCGGCCACGTTCGCGGCGGGCAAGGTCTGAGCCGTACCCGCGAAGGGCCCGGGAAGTCCGACTTCCCGGGCCCTTCTCCGCGTATGGCTGATACGGCTATCGCGGGTTCCCGGCGAACCGCGCGAGGTTGGTGGCGACCGGCTCGGGCCGGCCGTCGTTCTGCACCGGTGCCGCGGTCAGCACATCGAGGTGCTGGTAGCCGTCGGCGACCACGGGGTGCAGGTCGGACGGGACACGGCCCGCCAGCAGCCCGTCGCCCGCGAGCACCGTCAGGGTGGGGTTGGCGGTGAGCCCATCGGGATGTACGACGAGCCGCTTCACCTGCGGCGAGGTGGCCAGCTCCAGGTCGGTGACCAGCTTGGTCGGGAAGTACTGCTCGGTGAAGTCCAGCGGCTGCTCGGCCAGGCTGCGGGCCAGCTCCTGGATGTCGGTGACCTCCTTGCCGGCGTCGGTGAACGGCGTGCCGTCGGCCGACCGGTACCCGGGGTCGTCGGCGTCACCGACACGGTCGTAGTTGCGCCAGCTGTACAGCGGCCCCCGGGGCCGGTCCGGGATGGCCTTGTACTCGGTGCCGAACAGCCCGGGCTGCTCCTGACCGCCGTTGGCGACGGGGAAGTTCTTGTCGGCGATCGGCCCGCCGTCGAAGAACCCGACGCTGCTCTGCAGGAACGCCAGCGGTACGGAGTTGTCGTCCATCAGAGCGCCCAGCACGGCCTCGTTGGTGAGCCGGAAGTCCTTCACACCGGGGGAGCCGGTGAGGAAGGCGGCGGTGTCCTCGGAGAACAGGAACCTGTTGGTGGCCTCGATGTTTAGGCCGTCGGGCAGATAACGGGGCAGGTCGGCCTCGGCTCCGGGAGCCTGTACCGCGCCGACGCCGGCGATGGCGAGCAGCGTCATGGTCTCGGGGTTGAGCAGCACCGGCGCGGACAGCGAGCGCGGCAGAAGCCCGCTGTCGAGGCCCGCCTGTACGACGCCGTAACCGAGGCCGACGTCGGGCAGGTTGGTGTCGTCCGGGATGCTGCCGCTGAGGTCGGCGAGTGATGTGGAGACGGTGGTGTCGAGGGCGAAGTAGCCCGCGCACTGGTTGTACCCGGCGTCCGCCGTGCTCGCCGGGTTCCCGTCGAAGTCGGCGGTGGCGAAGTAGCCGGTGACGACGCCGCCCAGCGAGTGCCCGCCGCACAGCACCTTGCGCTTGCGGAGCGCCTGGTCGGGCAGTTCGGCGGTGAGCAGGTCGTACTGGTCGCGGACGGTCTGCTCGATGCCGAGCCGCGCCATCCACCCCAGCTTCCCGTTGCCGGCGAATCCCGCGAAGGTCCGGTCGTCGACCTGCTTGCCGCGGTAG
The DNA here is from genome assembly GCF_001514305.1 of Streptomyces dysideae. Lineage (GTDB taxonomy): Bacteria > Actinomycetota > Actinomycetes > Streptomycetales > Streptomycetaceae > Streptomyces > Streptomyces dysideae. Next base: position 90,312 of record NZ_KQ949079.1, on the reverse strand, counting down.
TAGTAGTCGACGGCCGTGTGCTGGTCGCCGGAGGCGATGCCGGTGCGGTCCTCCAGGCAGTTGGAGCGCCGGTCCAACGCCCAGAACTCGATCTGCCGGCCCTGCGCGGCGGCCGCCGCCACCGTGTTGCGGGCGACGCTGTCGAACGCCCCGGCCCCCTCCAGGATGCCCGGCTGGGCGACCAGGATCCGGTCCGCGTCGGCGGAGGCGGCCGGCCCGTCGGCGGCGCGGTAGCGCAGATACGACAGCCAGTCGCACGCTGCCGGGCGGGGCCCCGCCGAGTCCGGCAACGGCGCCTTCACCCGCACCACGGACTCGCGCACCCCGGCGACCGGCGACGACACCGCCACCGGCGTCTCGGTGCGCGCCGTGTCCGCCCGGGCACCAGGGGCCGCCGCCGTGAGCGTCCCCGCGGTCAACAGCACCGCCAGCGCGGCACCGCGCCACGTTCTTTCCCTGCTGCGAATCGTGTCCATGTACGGACGCTAGGTTCCGGGGCCCGCCCGGCCCAGGAGGTGCTGACAGGAACTCAGTTTTCCGAAGCGGCCTTGTCACCGGTGGACAGCGCCGTGTCCCTCACAGGGCGACGCGCCGGGGCGCTGTTTGGACCACAGCCACTTCTGGGCCAGGAGCGTCAGGGTGCCGGCCAGGGTGATGCCCAGGAGGTTCAGGAGCAGCTGGCCTGTCGAGAGCCAGGTCGGGTTGCGGGCGGCGCCCGGCAGGACCGCGAGGTGGGCCGTCCCGACGGTCTTCTCGATCAGGCGGACCACGTCGTCGGTCCTGTCCGCCGGAGTGATCAGGCGCAGGTGCAGCGTGGGGCCTTTCCAACAGGCCTTCGTCACAACTTGCGCAGGCTCAGGCGCTGCACCTTGTGGTCGGGGCCCTTGCGGACGATGAGGGTGGCGCGGCCTCGGGTGGGGGCGACGTTCTCGACCAGGTTGGGCTTGTTGATCGTGCGCCAGGTGGTGCGGGCGTAGTCGAGGGCCTCCTCCTCGGAGACCTGGGTGTACTTGCGGAAGTACGAGGACGGGTTCTGGAAGGCGGTCGCGCGCAGCTTCCTGAAGCGGCTGAGGTACCAGCGCTCGATGTCCTCGGTGCGGGCGTCGACGTACACGCTGAAGTCGAAGTAGTCGGCGAGGCCGACCCGGGTGCGGCCGTCCTTGCCGGGGAGGGCGGGCTGCAGGACGTTCAGGCCCTCGACGATCAGGATGTCCGGGCGGCGGACCGTGAGCCGCCGGTCGGGGACGATGTCGTAGATCAGGTGGGAGTACACGGGTGCCGTGACCTCGTTCTTCCCGGCCTTGATGTCGGCGACGAAACGGGTCAGCGCGCGGCGGTCGTACGACTCGGGGAAACCTTTCCGCGACAACAGGCCGCGCGCCTCCAGTTCCTTGGTGGGGAGCAGGAAGCCGTCTGTTGTCACCAGTTCGACGCGTGGGTGTTCGGGCCAGCGGGAGAGCAGCGCCTGGAGGAGACGGGCGACCGTCGATTTCCCTACGGCGACGGAGCCGGCGACTCCTATGACGAAGGGCGTGCCGGCCTGGGAGCCCTGTTCGCCGAGGAAGGTGTTCAGCGCGCCGCGCAGGCCGTCCGTGGCGCCGATGTAGAGGTTGAGGAGCCGGGACAGCGGGAGATAGATGTCCCGCACCTCGTCGAGGTCGATGACATCGCCGAGGCCGCGCAGCTTCTCGACCTCCTCGGCGGTGAGCGGAAGCGGCGTCTTGTCGCGCAGCGCGCTCCACTCGGCACGGGTGAGGTCGACGTAGGGAGTCGCCTCCGGCTTCTGCCGGTGGGCGCTCCGGGGCATCGAGAAGACCGGAGAGATCACAGTCCATTGTTAACGGAGTTTGAAGGGGGTGGCGGGTGGGGTGCGTCACGCCCCGTCGCCGGGGAAGCCGGGGTGTGACGCATGGAGGGGGCCGTTCGGGTGGCCGGAATTTCCGATATCGGGCAGGAAGTGCCGGGTTCGGGTCGCCGTTCGCCCTTAGGCTGCGGGCCATGTGCGGAATCGTGGGATACGTGGGGTCGCAGTCGGCGCTTGAGGTCGTGACGGCCGGGCTGAAGCGACTGGAGTACCGGGGATACGACTCGGCGGGCGTCGCGGTGCTCGCGGACGGCGGGCTGGCGGCGGCGAAGAAGGCCGGGAAGCTGGTGAACCTGGAGAAGGAGCTGGTGGAGCGCCCGCTGCCGACGGGGAGCACGGGGATCGGGCACACACGGTGGGCCACCCATGGCGGACCCACCGACGCCAACGCCCATCCGCATCTCGACAACGCCGGGCGCGTCGCCGTCGTGCACAACGGGATCATCGAGAACTTCGCCGTGCTGCGGGCCGAGTTGGCCGAGCGGGGGCACGAGCTGCTGTCCGAGACCGACACTGAGGTCGTCGCCCATCTGCTCGCCGAGGAGTTCTCGGTGACGGCCGACCTCGCCGAGGCCATGCGGCTGGTGTGCCGGCGGCTGGAGGGGGCGTTCACGCTGGTCGCGGTGCATGCCGATGAGCCGGACGTGGTGGTCGGGGCACGGCGGAACTCGCCGCTGGTGGTGGGCGTTGGGGAGGGTGAGGCCTTTCTCGCCTCGGACGTCGCCGCGTTCATCGCCCATACGCGGTCGGCGATCGAGCTGGGGCAGGACCAGGTGGTGGAGCTGCGCCGGGGCGGGGTCACGGTGACGGGCTTCGACGGACGGCCTGGTGATGTCCGGTCGTATCACGTGGACTGGGACGCGTCGGCCGCGGAAAAGGGGGGCTATGACTACTTCATGCTCAAGGAGATCGCCGAGCAGCCGAAGGCTGTCGCCGATACGTTGCTGGGGCGCATCGATGTCTCCGGGTCGCTGACGCTGGATGAGGTGCGGATCCCTGCCTCCGAGCTGCGGGAGATCGACAAGGTCGTCATCGTTGCCTGCGGTACGGCGTTTCATGCGGGGTTGATCGCCAAGTACGCCATCGAGCACTGGACGCGGATTCCGTGCGAGGTGGAGTTGGCGAGTGAGTTTCGGTACCGGGATCCGATCCTGGACTCGCGGTCCCTGGTCATCGCCATCTCGCAGTCCGGGGAGACCATGGACACGCTGATGGCGCTGCGGCATGCGAGGGAACAGGGCTCCAGGGTGCTTGCCATCTGCAACACCAACGGGTCGACGATTCCACGTGAGTCGGATGCGGTGCTGTATACGCATGCGGGGCCTGAGGTGGCCGTTGCGTCGACGAAGGCGTTCCTGACGCAGTTGGTGGCCTGTTATCTGGTCGCGCTGTATCTGGGGCAGGTGCGGGGCACCAAGTGGGGCGACGAGATCTGCGCCGTGATCCGGGACCTGTCGCGGATCTCCGTCGAGGTCGAGCGGGTGCTGGAGACCATGGAGCCGGTGCGGGAGCTGGCGCGGTCCCTTGCGGAGAAAGACACGGTGCTGTTCCTCGGGCGGCACGTGGGGTATCCCGTGGCGCTTGAGGGGGCGCTGAAGTTGAAGGAGCTCGCCTATATGCATGCCGAGGGGTTTGCGGCGGGTGAGCTGAAGCATGGGCCGATCGCGTTGATCGAGGACGATCTGCCGGTGGTGGTGGTTGCGCCTTCGCCTCGGGGGCGGTCCGTGCTCCACGACAAGATCGTGTCCAACATCCAGGAGATCCGGGCGCGGGGGGCGCGGACGATCGTCATCGCGGAGGAGGGGGACGAGGCGGTGGTGCCGTATGCCGATCACCTGATCCGGATTCCGGCTACGCCGACGTTGCTGCAGCCGTTGGTGGCTACGGTGCCGTTGCAGGTGTTTGCGTGTGAGTTGGCTACGGCTCGGGGGAATGAGGTGGATCAGCCTCGGAACCTGGCGAAGTCGGTGACGGTGGAGTAGGGCTCGTTCTTCAGGGCTTCGAGGAACGGGGTGAAGGCTCCGGTGGGGATGGTGAGGGTTGCCCTGGCCGGGGCCTTGGAGTCGCGGACGGCTATGTGGGTGGTGTTGTGCGCGATCTCTACGCAGGCGTTGCCGTCGCCGCTGCCCGAGTAGGACGACTTCCGCCAGTTGTCGGGGGTGGTCACCGGACGCCTCACAGTTCCTTGGCCAGCCTGTGGATGAAGTCACGCGACCGCTCGGGGTCGAGTGACATCGCCTCCACTCTACGGAAGAGTGTTCGGAACACGCCGAGTTGGGCCTCGGAGTCGATGAACAGTGAGCCGTGAGGGCCGTCGCGTACCACGGTGTCCAGTTTCGGTACGGCGCCGCCGGCGTACACCATGGCGGCTGTGACGTCGTCGAAGTCGTCCAGGTCGAAGGGGATGACACGTACGGTGATGTGGTCCGCTTCGGAGAGCTCCAGAATGCGGGTGAGCTGAGCCCGCGAGGCGGTGCGACCGCCGACCCTGATCCGCAGGGCTGCCTCGTGGACCACCGCCTCGTACGGGATGGTGATCTCCTGGCGCGTCATTCGGTGGCGGACGCGCAACTCGAGTTCGCTCTCGGGGAGTTCGGGAATCCGGCACGAGAAGAGCGCCCGTGCGTAGTTCTCGGTCTGGAGAAGGCCCGGGACGTGCAGAAAGTCCACGTCCCATCGGTAGGTGGCGTGATGTTCCAGCTCCGCGAGGTCGAGGAACGGTGTGGGTAGCGCCCCCCGGTACTCCTCCCACCAGCCGTGCGTCCGATCCGTTGCCATGGCAACCAGGGCCTCGATGAACGCCTCATCCGTGCATGCGTAGTTGGCCGCAATGCGGCGCAGCCGCTTCTCGCTCACGCCGGCGATGCCGGACTCGATCTGGCTGATCTGGACGGAGTTCACGCCAAGCAGTGCCGCTGCCTCGCGGGCGCTGAGGCCTGCCGCGTCGCGGAGCCTGCGCAGTTCAACGGCAAGCCGCATCTGACGTGCCGTCGGTTCACGCTTGGCCATCGGCTGCTCCTTGCTTCAACGCGCCCACAAGCGCGGCTCGTTCGGGGTCAGATTACGCGATCAGCTTGCCCAATCTTAAATTTAAGCTCTACTGTCAGTGATGCGACGCACACTCTGCGGAATGCCGGGATCCCGGAAGCGCACCGCCCCGTCCTGCCATGACGGCTGCGGCACTGCCACCGCCGGCGACCCGCAGATCTCCGACCCTCCCCCATCACCGCACCGGAGTTGACGCATGCCTCAAACCGAACCCTGGGAGTACTCCCTCTACATCCCGAACGACCTCCGTGCCGTCACCATCAGTCGCCGCACCCTCCGCCTCATCCTCACGATGCACGGCCTCATCCGCCTCGTCGACGTCGCCGAACTCCTCGCCGCCGAGCTGGTCTCCAACGCCGTACGCCACACCAAGGGCCCCGCCGCCCTACGCGTGTCCTGGTCGGCCGGGGTGCTGCGGATCGGGGCGTGGGATGCCGATCCCGAGCCGCCGGAACCACCGAGGGTGTTGGAGCAGATCACCGAGTCGGAGGAAGGGCGTGGGCTGGCGTTGGTCCGGGCGTGCGCCGATCTGTGGGGGTGGCATCCACTGACCAGACAGGGCAACCGGGGTAAGTACGTGTGGTGCGAACTCGCCGCAGCCTGACGCGCGTTGGAGTGGGGGCAGGCTCGGCTCAGCACCAGTCGCCGCTGTCGTCCCGGTCCGCGGTGATCGCGATCTCGACGGTGCCGTCGGCCGGCCCCTCCACCATCAGGAACGCGGTCGTACCGTCGATCCGCTTGGCGAAGCAGTCCTCCGACCTGGGCTTCCAACCCTTCGCCGGCGCGGCCTCCCGGTAGTGGGCGAGGACGCTGTCCCGGGACCCGCCGTAGGAGTAGGACTTCCCGGCGACCACGAACAAGTCGTCGTCATCGCAGTGCTGATACGGATCCGGCTCCCCGAACTCCTCGGGCTGGGCGTCCAGTACGGACTCTTCCGCCAGGACATCCCCGAGCTTCTCCTCCTCGGACCCACACCCGTACTCGAACAGGAAGTAGCCCACGGGCGACCCCGCGACGACGAACGCCGCCGTCCCCGCCAACCCCGCCGCTGCCACCAGCCCGGCCAGCGATCTCCCCACCCTGTGCATGCGCATGCCGGGGGACGTTAGCGGAAGGGCGGCCGGGGTGCCTGCGGTTCGCCCCGCGTTCGGCATCCGAGGTTCGAGGTCTGCTGCTCAACCGCCAACTGGTGGCGTGGCCGTCGGGGCCGCCCGCTTCTTGGCAGTGTCGTGCTTCCGCGACCCGCGTCAAGGGCGCTGCGCGTCGGCTGCGCCGATGGCCCTGCGGGCCACCCTTGACCCGGCTCGCTCCAGCACGGGTGAGAAGCGAGCGAGCGGCCCGGAAAGGCGGGTGGCCGAGGCAAGTTGGCCCCGTCCGTTGGCCATGAGGTACCCGGCGGAGGGGATGCGCGTCCGCGTCTCGCCAGCACGCCGGGCGGGCTCAGCGCCTGACTGCCGGTGGGGAGGAGGGCGCTTCAGCCCGTCCGCGCACGCCGGGTGGGCTTGGCGGCGAGCGGAGAGTGAGGGGCGCGCGTCGGATGAGTGGCGGCATGCCGGGCGGGCTCAGCGGCGAGCGGCCGGTGGATGAGGATGCGCGTCTGTGGGGCACGCTGGGATGGCTTAGCGCCTGGCCGACGGTGGGGCTGGGGCGCGTCGGCTCGTCCGTGCACGCCGGGGCGGCTTGGCGGCTATCGGCAAGCGATGAGGTGTGAGTGGTGAGTGGGGCTGGGGTGCCCGTCGGCGGGAGCCGGGGCACGCTGGGATGGCTGGGCGACTGACGGCAGGTGGGGGAGGGGGCGCGTGAGATGAGTGGCGGTACGCCGGGTGGGGATGACCGTGAGCGGTGACTAGGCGGGCTCGGTGGAAGGCGTGCTCAGGAGGCTGGGCGGAAAGAGCGGTCACGGGGCGATCCCCGCTCGCCCCAGCAACCTCGCCTGCCCCATTTCAGGGAGCAATTGGAGGATTCGTTTCACGGGTGGGCCTACCGGCCAGGGCTTTTCCGTGTCCGGCGTGAAACAAATCCTCCAATTACGCTTGGCTGGCTTCTCTGCCATCGGGTGCCGCCCATGTTCCCTGGCTTTGCTCACTGGTCGCTTGCGGGGGCCAAGGCGAGTGTCCGAACGGTTCGTCGAATGACCTGCCACCGACGCCACTGCGGGCCCGCGCCCCACTCGCCGCTGGCTGCCAGGCCAACCCGGCGTGCGCGGACGGTCCGATGCGCCCCTGCCCCCACCGGCCGTCAGCCGCTAAGCCATCCCGGCGTGCAGGCGGGGCGCGACCGCGTACCGTCAACGCCGGTCCACCCCACACCCAACAGCAGCCGCCAACCTGCCTCGGCCACCCGCCTTTCCGGGCCGCTCGCTCGCTTCTCACCCGTGCTGGAGCGGCCCGGGTCAAGGGTGGTCCGCAGGGCCATCGGCGCAGCCGACGCGAAGCGCAGCGCAGCGCCCTTGACGCGGGTCGCGGAAGCACGACACTGACCAAGAAGCGGGCGGCCCCGACGGTCACGCCTACAACTTGGTCCCATCCCGTAGGCCCCCACCCGCCGCGAACGCCAGCACAGACGGAACCGCCTCGCGCAGACTCCCGAAGTGGTGGTGGACGCCCTCCACCGCAACCGGCGCGTTCACGCCCCACACCGTCATCCCGGCCCGTAGTCCGGACTCGACCCCCGTCGGGGCGTCCTCGATGACCAGGCAGTCCTCCGGCGCGGCGGACAGCATCGCGGCGGCCCGCAGGTACGGGGCGGGAGAGGGCTTGCCCTCGTCGACCGCCGCCGCGTCCACGATCACGTCGGGCATCGGCAGCCCCGTCCGTCGGAAGCGGCCGCGCACCCGGTGTTCGTAGTTCGAGGTCACCAACGCCCAAGAACCCGAGGGCAGACCACGCAACAACTCCGCCGCGCCGTCGAAGGCCGCGTAGACCCCGGAACGGACGTCCTCGTCCTCCAACTCGTGCAGCGCGGCCAGGCATTCACGCGGGTCACGGTCCGCGGCGACCTGCGCGAACGTCTCCGTCGGGCGTGTGCGCAGCGCCACCTCGTACACCTTGTCGGCGTTCAGCCCGTACCGCTCCGCCCATGCTGCCCATACCCGGCGCTGGTTGCTCACCGCGTCGATCAATGTGCCGTCGACGTCGAACAGGACGTACCTCATGCCGCCGAGTTCAGCAGGTCCCCCACGAGGCCCACTTGGCCTACTGGTCCCATTCATCACGCGCCGATCATGTCAGGCGCCGAGCCCCCTACTCCCGTACATCCCGCCAAGCCCCCGGAATCGCCGCCGCCACATCATGCGCCCCGGCCGGCGCTCCATCCGCCGCGAACCTCCCCGCCAGCCCATGCAGATACGCCGCCACACTCCCCGCGTCCCGCGCCGACAGTCCCGCCGCCAGCAGCGAACCCGCCAGCCCGGACAGCACGTCCCCGCTCCCGGCCGTGGCCAGCCATGCCGTACCTGTCGCGTTGACCCGAACCGCCGATCCACCCCTCGAACCGCTCCTCGATCCACCCCTCGAACCGCTCCTCGATCCACCCCTCGAACCGCTCCTCGATCCACCCCCCGAACCGTCCCCCGATCCACCCCCCGGCGCCGCCGAACCACTCCCCGGATCCGCCACCACGGTCGTCGCCCCCTTCAACAACACCGTCGCCCCATACCGCCCCGCCAACTCCCGCACCGCCGCCAGCCGCGCCCCCTCGACCTCCTCCCGGGCCACCCCCAGCAACGCCGCCGCCTCCCCGGCATGCGGCGTCATCAGCGTCGGTGCCGTACGGGCCCGTACCGTCTCCCGGTCCGCCAGTCGCAGCCCATCCGCGTCCAGCAGTACCGGGACGTCCATCGCCAACACCTCCGCCACCGCCGCCGCGTCGTCCCCGGCGCCCGGGCCCGCGACCCACGCCTGGACCCGGCCGGCCTTCTTCGGGCCCCGGTCCGACACCAGCGTCTCGGGGAAGCGGGCGATCACCGCGTCCCCGGCGGGGCCGACGTAGCGTACGGCGCCCGCGCCGCCCCGCAGGGCCCCGGCGACGGCCAGTACCGCCGCGCCGGGATACCGCGAGGAGCCGGCCGCGATACCGACCACTCCGCGCCGGTACTTGTCGCTCTCCGCCCCCGGCACCGGCAGCAGTCGCGCCACGTCCGCGTGCTGCAACGCCTCCAACTCTGGCTCGGCCGGCAGTTCCAGACCGATGTCGATCAGCCGTACCGAGCCGGCGTACTCCCGCGCCGGATCGACCAGCAGCCCGGGTTTGTGCGTGCCGAAGGTGACCGTGAGGTCGGCCCGGATCGCGGCGCCGCGTACCTCGCCCGTGTCGGCGTCCACGCCGCTCGGCAGGTCCACGGCGACCACGGCGGCACGGGATCGTTCGGCGGCCGACGCCAGCGGTGCCGCCTCCGCCCGCAGCCCGCCCTTGCCGCCGATGCCGACGATCCCGTCCACGACCAGGTCCGCCCGGTCGATCAGCTCATCGGCGGAATCCACCCCCGCGACCCGGCCCCCGACCCGCCGCAGCGCCGCCAGTCCCCCGGCATGCGCGCGTTCCGGCGTCAGCAGCACCGCCGTGACGCCCGCGCCGCGCCTGGCCAGCCGGGCCCCGGCGTAGAGCGCGTCGCCGCCGTTGTCGCCGCTGCCGATCAGCAGTACGACCCTGCTGCCGTACACCCGGCCCAGCAGATCCGCGCAGGCCGCGGCCAGTCCCGCCGCCGCTCGTTGCATCAGCGCCCCGTCCGGAAGCCGTGCCATCAGCTCCCGCTCGGCTGCCCTTACCGTCTCCACGCTGTACGCAGTACGCATGTGTTCGAGTCTCCCGTACGTGACGGAACTCGTCGCAGCCATTGACGCTTTGCCACCCCATTGCCAAACTCACCGGCCCCCACACGATGAATCGATTCAGTCGAATCGATTCGATGACACCAGCGGAGGACCCACCCCCATGGGACGCAGAGCCGCACTCCCCGCACGCACCCGCACCCGCACCGCCCGCACCGGCCTCGCCGCCGCCGGAGCAGCCGTCGCCCTCCTCACCATCGCGGGCGCCCTGACCGCCGCGCCCGCCACCGCCGCCCCGCCGCAGGCCGAGCTCGCCGCCTGCGGCGACGGCTCCTACCAGGCCGAGGCCGTCCTCAACGGCAGCACCTGGACCGCCCGGCGCGGCAGCTCCACCGTCTACACCGGCACCGATCTGCGCGCCGCCGTCCAGGCCGCCGTGAACAGCCTGACCGCCGGGCGCACCGCCAAGGAGCGCGTCGTCGTGCGCGGTTCGGGGTCGATGTCCGCCGGGTCGCGGATCTCCCTGCCCAGCTACACCACGCTGGACGTCTGCGGCACCATCAACGTCACCGGCACCGGTTCCGGCGACCAGGCCCCGGTCTACTCCCGGGGCACCCGGGACGTCGAGGTCCAGCACCTCAACCTCACCGGCGTCCCGCTCTACGGCATCTTCATGCGCAACGTCCAGAACGTCGTCCTCGGGCAGATCGACATGCGTCTGTCGCGCGGCCTCGGCGTCCGGATCGACAACCGCGGCGACACCAGCCAATGGACGCGGAATGTTCGTATCGACAATGTGTATGTGTCCGGTGCGTCCAGTCATGCCGTGGAGACCTATGGCGTCGACGGCATCACCATCGGCACCGTCACCGCGCGTAATGTCGGTGAGTCGGGGCTGCTGCTCAACCAGACCATCAATGCGACCGTGACGAAGGTCGACGCCGATGGGGCTGGTGCCGGGACCGGGTACGCCGCCTTCCGGATGGCCAACCGGAATGGTCGGGTCGGGTCCTCCTACCCGACCAACATCCGCGTGGGCGAGGTCATCGCGCGCGGTGGCGGGCGTGGGGTGTTCTGCGTGTCCGAGAGCGGCGGGGCCGTCATCGACCGGGTGAACATCTCCAACACCGGCAACAACTCGGTCCTGATCGAGAACTGCTACAACGTGAACCTCGCCGCCCAGAGCGGCACCGTCACCGGCGGCGGCGAGATCCGGCTGGCGGCGCGGTCGGAGTTCCCGAACAACAAGGACATCACCATCCAGAACCTGACCGTCACCAACTCGGCGATCAGGGAGAGCCCCTGCGGTGAGAACACCACGTTCCGGAACATCACCCGGGTGAACAGCAGCCAGAACATCTGCTGACGGCCGCACAGGGTGAGACGGGTTCCGCCCGTCTCACCCCTCCGCGATCACCACAGCCGACGCCACCCCCGCATCATGACTCAGCGACACGTGCCAGGACTGCACGCCGAGTTCCGCCGCCCTTGCCGCGACCGTCCCTTTCACCCGTAGGCGTGGCTGGCCGCTGTCCTCTACGTAGACCTCGGCGTCCGTCCAGTGCAGGCCCGCGGGGGCGCCCAGTGCCTTCGCCAGCGCCTCCTTCGCCGCGAAGCGGACGGCGAGTGAGGCGACGCCCCGGCGCTCTCCGCTGGGCAGCAGCAACTCGCTCTCCAAAAACAGCCGTTGGGCCAGTCCGGGCGTGCGTTCCAGCGACGCCGCGAACCGGTCGATCTCGGCCACGTCGATACCGACCCCGATGATGCTCATGCCGAGCACCCTACGGCCGGGGAACTCCGCCCGCGTCACTGTCACAGCCTGCTGCTAGCCTGCGGCGATTCAACGTTTCACTACGTCAGCGCGCCCTGGGGGGCCAGTCGGCGCGCCGTCGTTCCAGCATCGCCAGGGGGCGGAGGCATGAGCAGTTCCAGCAGTGGCAGACAGCCGGGCGCGTCGTCGGGGCCGTCGTTCGATCCGTACGTCAATCTGCCAGAGCTCGTTCCGTTGCGTACCGCGGCCGTGAGTGGGGACTGGACCGCCGTCCAGGCGTATTTCGCGTCCCTCGACTCGGCCGACAAGGTCACCTTCGTCGTGGGGCTCGTCGCCGAGACGGACGGGGTCGAGAACATGCTGGAGCGGGCCGTGGCCGAGCGGCCGGCCGATCCGCTGCCGCGCACGCTGCTCGCCGACCGGTATGTCCGCATCGGATGGGGCATCCGGGGTGACGCCCGGGCCAAGCACGTCTCCAGCGGGCAGTTCGACCAGTTCCACGACTGGCTGCGGCGGGCCGAGCGGATCCTGATCGAGGTGTGCGCCGAGCAGCCGTCGTACGCCCCGGCCTGGACCGTACGACTCATCACCGCGCGCGGGCTGTCGCTCGGGCAGGCCGAGGCGCGGCGGCGTTACGAGCGGCTGTCCGCCCATCATCCGCACCACTACGCCGCCCAGCAGCAGCTCCTCCAGCAGCTGTGCCCCAAGTGGGGCGGCAGCTGGGACGACGCGCACGGGTTCGCCCGGGAGTCAGCGGCCGCCGCCCCTGACGGGTCGCACGCCGGTGCCCTGGTCGCGCTCGCCCATCTGGAGCGCTGGCTGGATCTGGACGGTTCCGAGGCCGGTGCCTATATGCGGGGGCTGCCGGTCCGCGACGATCTGCGGCACGCCGCCCAGGTGTCCGTGCTGCACCCGGACTACCGGCCCGGCTGGCACGGGATCGGCACGCACAGCGCGTTCGCGATGGCCTTCTCGCTGGGCGGTCACTTCGAGGACGCGGCCCGGCACTTCGCCGCCCTCGGCGACCGGGCCGCGGAGTTCCCGTGGTCGTACCTGTCCGATCCGCGCGGCGCCTTCGTCAAGTACCGCAAGTCCGCGCTGGCGACGCTCTGAGGGGGACCGACACATGACCACCGAACTGCACGGCGCCGACGCGCTCGACGCCCTGAACGGCCTGATAGCCCACACCACCACCCAGGGCATCCCCACCCTGTACGCCCCGCGCCAGGGTGAGATCACCGCCGGTCTCTTCTTCCGGGTGGGCCGCGCCGACGAGACCCTCGCCACCTCGGGGATCACCCATCTCGTCGAGCACCTCGCCCTGCACCGCCTGGGCCTGTCCGACCTGCACTACAACGGCGCCACGGCGAACACGTACACCCTCTTCCACGTCACCGGCAGCGAGGAGGAGGTCGTCGCCTACCTGAACAGCGTCTGCGCCGCCCTGCGCGACCTGCCGCTGGACCGGCTGGAGACCGAGAAGGAGATCCTGCGCACCGAGGCGGCCGGCCGCGGCGGCGCCGACTCCCAGATGCCGCTGTGGCGTTACGGCGCCCAGGGCTACGGCCTGGCCGGCTACAACGAGCTCGGCACCTGGAGCCTGACGGCCGACCAGGTACGGCACTGGGCCGAGACCCGGTTCACCCGCGACAACGCCGTGCTGTGGCTCACCAGCGACACCGTCCCGGCCGGCCTGGACCTCACCCTGCCCGCCGGCACCCGCATCCCGGCGCCCACCGCGTCCGGCGCGCTCCCGGTCATGCCCGCCTACATCCACGGCGACGACGGCCACGTCTACTTCAACGCGGTCGTCCGCCGCTCCACCGCCGCCTCCGTCTTCGCGGACGTGCTCGGCCGCGCCCTCTTCCAGGACCTGCGCCAGGAGGGCGGCTACTCGTACTCGGCGGAGGCCGACTACAGCCCGCGCGACGCCGAGTACGCCACCCTCACCGGGTACGCCGACGCGCTGCCGAAGAAGCAGTCCGCCGTCGTCGGCGGCTTCGTCGACACCCTCGCGCGGCTGCGCGCCGGCCGTATCGAGCAGTCCGAGCTGGACTCCGTGCGCGCCAAGACGCTCAAGATGTACGACACCCCCGACCTCGGCGCCGCCTCGCTCCCGTCGTACGCCCTGAGTCTGCTGCTCGGCCACCGCATCCTCTCCCCGGAGCAGCACCGCGCCGAGCTGGCGGCGGTCACCGTCGCCGACCTGCGCGAGGTGGCCCGGGAGGCGTGGGCGAGCGGGCTGCTCCAGGTGCCGGGCCGGGGTGCCGACTGGGCCGGGTTCACGCTCGCCCCGCAGTATTCGGCGTCGGCGGTCACCGGCACCCGGCACCAGTCGCTGGAGGACGAGCGGATCACGCTGGTCATCGGCGCAGAGGGCGTGAGCCTCGCCACCCCTGACGGTCCGGTCACCGTGCGCTACGACGCGTGCGCCGCGATGACCGCCCGCCCGGACGGGGCCCGCAGTCTGACCGGCCTCGACGGCTTCGCGGTCACCGTCGAGCCGACGCTGTTCCGGGGGGTCACGCCCGAGCGGATCGTCGCGCTGGACGCGGCCGTGCCGCCGGCCGCGGTGGTCCGGATGCCGGCCCGCGACCCGGAGCAGATCCCGCAGCCCCGCAAGCGCACGTCCGCCCCGCAGCGGTCCGGCGGCGGCCGCTCGACCTGGGCGTGGTCGCTGGCCCTGTGTGTCGCCGGCACGATGGCCGCCGTATGGGGGCTGCTGGGCGCGGTGGCCGTGGCCGACGAGATGGGGGCGGCCGAGCCGGAGTGGGACGCCCTCATCGGGATCGTGCTGCTGGAGCTGCCGCTGCTCTTCGCGACATGGAAGCTGTACAAGGCGCGCAAGCGCAGACGGGGGTGACGGGGGGGCTGGTGACGGGGTCGCTCCGCGAAAAGGGTGACCCCGCAGCGCGGCACCACCGGCCCGCCCCGTTCCCGCGTTTGGCTGATCGCATGATCAGCAGACGTATCGCATACCGCGGCGCGGCCGTGCTGCTCGCCATGGCGACCGCCCTGCCGACGGCCGGAACCGCCGCGGCGGCCCCAGTGCGACCTGGACCCCCCGTTCCCGGACCGGCCAGTGACCTGGTGCCCGGCGTGCGGCCAGGCCCCTACCAGCCCTGGCAGAGCAACACCCCCGACCAGGTGCTGCCGCCGACGGTGTACACGCCGAGCGCGGCCGAGGACGCCGTCGAGCCGGTGGACGCGGCGGCGGGGACGTACGACCTCGTCGAGTACGTGCCGCTCGGGGACGCCGCCGCGCGGGTGGCGTGCAGCAAGCGGACCGGGCCCTACCAGCGGCAGGTCGAGCGGTGGCTGAAGCTGAAGGCCGACGGGAAGCAGTCGGCGGCCGACTGCAAGGCCATCCGCGCCTTCCAGGTGAAGCAGAAGATCAAGCCGGCCAACGGCTTCGCCGGGCCCGTCACCTGGTCCACCATGCAGCTCATCTCCGCCCGCAAGAACCCGAACGCCGCCAAGAAGTGCCCCGTGCGCACCTACCGGGTCGCCTGCGTCGACCTCGGCCGCCAGCTGACCTGGGTGCAGAAGGGCAAGAAGGTGGTCTACGGCCCCGTCCCCATGCGCACTGGGAGCCCGAGGTACCGGACCCGCACCGGCTGGCACACCGTCTACTGGCGGCACAAGAACCATGTGTCGACGCTCTACAACAGCCCCATGCCGTACGCCCAGTTTTTCAGCGGCGGCCAGGCCTTCCACGCCGTCTACGACAGCATCTTCACCACCGAGGGCTCCATGGGCTGCGTCAACCTGCGTCTGGGCGACGCCCGCAAGCTGTGGAGCGTGCTGAAGAAGGACGACCGGGTGTACGTGTGGGGACGGCGCCCCAGCACCTGAACCCAAGGGGTGTCCGACCCCTCTGAGACACTGGGGCGCGATGACTGAGACAGCTGCCCTGCGGACCGCGCCCCTGCGGGCCCGCGCCGAGATCGATCTGGCCGCCCTGCGGGCCAATGTGCGGACCCTGCGCGCCCTCGCGCCGGGCGCGGCCCTGATGGCGGTCGTGAAGTCGGACGGCTACGGCCATGGCGCGGTGCCGTGTGCCCGCGCGGCCGTCGCGGCGGGGGCGACCTGGCTCGGTACGGCCACGCCCGAGGAGGCGCTCGCGCTGCGGGCGGCCGACGGCCTGGACGACGTCCGGATCATGTGCTGGCTGTGGACGCCGGGCGGGCCCTGGCGGGAGGCCGTCGAGGCCCGCCTCGACGTGTCGGTCAGCGGGATGTGGGCCCTGCGGGAGGCCGTGGCGGCCGCCCGGGAGGCCGGTGCTCCCGCGCGCGTGCACCTCAAGGCCGATACGGGGCTCGGGCGCAACGGCTGCCAGCCCGGCGACGACTGGGCCGACCTGGTCGGCGAGGCCCTGCGGGCGGAGCGGGAGGGGCTGGTCACGATCACCGGGCTCTGGTCCCACTTCGCCTGCGCCGACGAACCCGGGCATCCGTCGATCGACGCCCAGCTCGGCCAGTTCCGGGAGATGGTGGCGTACGCCGAGCAGCGCGGCGCCCGCCCCGAGGTGCGGCACATCGCCAACTCGCCCGCCACCCTCACCCGCCCCGACAGCCACCTCGACCTCGTCCGCACCGGCATCGCGATCTACGGCATCTCACCCAGCCCCGAGCTCGGCAGCCCCGCCGACTTCGGACTGCGACCGGTGATGACGCTGGCGGCCTCCGTCGCGCTGGTGAAACGCGTCCCCGGCGGACACGGCGTCAGCTACGGCCACCGGTACATCACCCCGGGCGCCACGACCCTCGGCCTGATCCCCGTCGGCTACGCGGACGGCATCCCGCGGCACGCCTCCTCCGCCGGCCCGGTGCTGGTCAACGGCAAGTGGCGGACGGTCGCGGGACGGATCGCGATGGACCAGTTCGTCGTCGACCTGGGCGGCGAGGAGCCGGCCCCCGGCACCGAGGCGGTCCTCTTCGGGCCCGGCGACCGGGGTGAGCCCACCGCCGAGGACTGGGCGCAGGCCGCGGGCACCATCGCGTACGAAATCGTGACCCGCATCGGAACCCGCGTTCCCCGCGTCTATGTGAATGTGGCGCGATGAACGAGGCGCGTCCATATGAATGAGGAACAAGCCGGGTAGCCGCCCGGAGAAACCACTGACACCGAAACCCCAGCACCGGATCCGATCTCGGCACCCGGCGCACAGCAGTACGGCGAAGAGGAGCGGTACGTGAGCGAGAGCAGCGCGGAGGTCGTCCCGGCCGTCGCCTCCGCCACGGGGGCGGCCGGAAACTGGCGCAGGGCGACCGGCATCGCGGGCGCCGCGATAGGCGTGATCGCGGCCGGAGCGGCGGCCGGTGTCGCCATCGAGCGGATGACCGTCGGACGAGGCATGCGGCAGAAGGCCCGGCTCGCCCTCGACTCGGCGGGGCCCTACGGCTCGCTGCGCGGCATGCCCGGCAAGGCGTACTCCGACGACGGCACGGAGCTGTACTACGAGGTCGACGAGATCGACCCCGAGGCCGTCCCGTCGGTCGCGCCGCGCCGGCGGCGGCTGTTCGGGCGGAAGGCCCCGGCCCCGGTCACCGTCGTCTTCAGCCATGGCTACTGCCTCAGCCAGGACTCCTGGCACTTCCAGCGGGCGGCCCTGCGGGGCGTCGTGCGGACCGTGCACTGGGACCAGCGCAGCCATGGCCGCTCCGCGCGGGGTGTCGCCCAGGTCGAGGACGGTCTGCCGGTCGACATCGAGCAGCTCGGCCGGGACCTCAAGGCCGTCATCGACGAGGCCGTGCCCGAGGGGCCGATCGTGCTGGTCGGGCACTCCATGGGCGGGATGACCGTCATGGCCCTGGCCGACCAGTACCCCGAGCTGATCCGCGACCGGGTCGTCGCCGTCGCGCTCGTCGGTACGTCGTCCGGGAACCTCGGCGAGGTCAACTTCGGGCTGCCCGTCGCGGGTGTGAACGCCGTACGGCGCGTCCTGCCCGGGATACTGAAGGCGCTGGGGCAGCAGGCCGCGCTGGTGGAGAAGGGGCGCCGGGCCACCGCCGACCTGTTCGCCGGGATCATCAAGCGGTACTCGTTCGCGTCCCGGGACATCGACCCCGCCGTCGCCCGGTTCGCCGAGCGGATGATCGAGGGCACGCCGATCGACGTGGTCGCCGAGTTCTACCCGGCGTTCACCGACCACGACAAGACCGAGGCCCTCGTCCACTTCACGGACTTGCCCGTGCTGGTGCTGGCCGGGGTCAAGGACCTCGTCACGCCCAGCGAACACAGCGAGGCCATCGCCGACCACCTGCCCGACGCCGAGCTGGTCCTCGTGCCGGACGCCGGGCACCTGGTGATGCTGGAACACCCGGAAGTGGTCACCGACCGCCTCGCCGACCTCCTCACCCGCGCGGGTGCCGTGCCCGCAGGGGCTACGGTTGGAGGCTATGGAAGCACCAGCAGCACCGCACAACCCGGCTGAGATCCAGCTGATCGTCAACGCTCCCGAGCAGATGCGGGAACTGGGCCGCCGCCTCGCCAAACTGCTGCGCGCCGGCGACCTCGTGATGCTCAGCGGGGAGCTCGGCGCGGGCAAGACGACGCTCACCCGGGGGTTGGGGGAGGGGCTGGGCGTGCGGGGCGCGGTCACGTCCCCGACCTTCGTGATCGCCCGCGTACATCCCTCCCTCGGGGGCGGCCCGCCCCTGGTCCACGTCGACGCGTACCGCCTGGGCGGCGGCCTCGACGAGATGGAGGACCTCGACCTCGACGTCTCGCTGCCCGAGTCGGTGATCGTCGTGGAGTGGGGCGAGGGCAAGGTCGAGGAGCTCACCGACGACCGGCTGCAGGTCGTCATCCACCGTGCCGTGGGCGACACGACCGACGAGGTGCGGCACGTGACGCTGACGGGGCTCGGGGAGCGCTGGGCGACGGCGGACCTGAGCGTGCTCTCGGCCTGAAAGCCGGCCTGCAGGCCGGCCTGGGGAGCGGCCAGAAAGGCTGCCGGGTTTCGCCGGGTTTTATGAACGTTCCGACAAGACGTCGGCAAGATGTTGCGTTCGGCGTCTTACGCGTGGTCACATGGAATCCAGTCCGTAGTTAGGTCTACCTAAGTACGTCTGCCCCCGGCACCCAGGAGGCGTCCATGTCGGCCACCGAACGAGACGAGTCACCACCGCGGGTGGGCTTCGGGGTGTCCATGCGCGATCTGCTGGCGGCGGGCGTCGCCGCGAACGTGATCTCGACACCGCCGCGCGAGCCCGACCCGCAGCCGACCGAGCCGCACACGGAGGAGCGCAGAGCCGCCTGACGGTCGGCGGACCTCCGCTACCGGACGACGACGACCTTCCGCCCGATCGTCGCGAAGTCCCACATCGCCTTGCCGTCCGCCCGTGACTCCCGGATTCCGCCCGTCTTCACGCCCGGGTCGGACACCGGGGTCGACCCGGCCCTCGCCGCGCTGAAGCCGATGGTGACGCCGTCCACGCTGGTGAAGCGGACGACGTGCTCGATGGGGGTGCCGTCGGTGCCGGTGACCGCCTTCGAGCGGGACGTGACGGCGTAGCTGCCCGGGGCCGGGTCGACGGAGCCCGGGGTGACCCTGAAGCTGCGCCGCACCTGCTCACCCTTGCCGATCAACCACACCCGGTCGGCGGCCACCGAGTACACGACCCGTGCGCCCGCGCCGGACCCGGCGGGCAGGGCGGCGGGGTCCTGCTTACCGCGGGGTGCGTTCGCTGCGCTCGCGGCAGGTGAGCTGTTGGCGTGGGCCGTGCCGAGGTCGGCCGGGACGCTCGCCGAGGCCTGGTAGGCGAGAAAGCCGATGCCCGCGATCGCCGCCGCGGTGAGCGCCGCCACGAATCCGGAGCTGCTGCGGGGGCCTGTCCGGCGGATCTGGCTGGCCATTCGGTGCGGCTCCTTTTCAGTGCGGGCAAGCGGGGTCTGGTCCGGGTAGCTGCAAATGCGGGGAGGTTGCGGCAACAGCCGCTGCCGCGGCGGGTGACGACAACGCCGCTGGGGGGCACCCACCGTCGCCCACCTCGGGCAATCGCCTCGTATGCCGTGCTTCCGCCCGACCGTAGCAGCGGTGACCGGCCGACCTGGGCGGCTGTGCCGGGCCCGGGAGTCCGTGTCGGGCGTCGCGTGCGCACCGCTTGCCGCGCGAGCTCGGCCCGCCGATGTGGTTCGTCCGCCGTGCTCGGACGACCTCGTGCGGGGGTACCCGCGTCCAGGGTGGCTCGGGCCTTGCGGGCCCGCTCGCCCGGGTTGGACGACGGCGCCGTTCCCGGGTGCCCGTGTCGGGCGTCGCGTCCGCCCGGCGCCGCCCGGTGCGTACCGCTCGTCGCGCGAGCCCGGCCCGCCGATGCGGCTCGTCATGCTCGGACAGCCTGGCGCGGGGGTACCCGCGTCCCGGGTGGCCTGGCCTCGCGGGCCCGCCCCCTCCGGGTGGACGGCGGGACGTCCGACGCCGGCCCCGAGGAGCCGTAGGCTGTTTGCGTGCTCTTGCTCGCTCTGGATACCGCCACCCCAGCCGTCACCGTCGCCCTGCACGACGGCACGGACGTCATCGTCTCGTCGAGTCAGGTGGACGCGCGCCGGCACGGTGAGTTGCTGCTGCCGGCCGTCGACCGTGTGCTCGCCGAGGCCGGGCTCAAGCTCGACGCCGTCACCGGCATCGTCGTGGGCATCGGACCCGGCCCCTACACCGGGCTGCGCGTCGGCCTGATGACCGCGGACACCTTCGGGCTCGCGCTCGGTGTCCCCGTGCACGGCGTGTGCACGCTGGACGGCCTCGCGTACGCCTCCGACCTGGAGGGCCCCTTCGTCGTGGCGACGGACGCCCGGCGCAAGGAGGTCTACTGGGCGCGGTACGCCGACTCACGCACCCGCGTGACCGACCCCGCCGTCGGCCGGCCCGCCGACATCGCCGACCGGGTCGCCGGGCTCCCGGCCGTCGGTGCGGGCGCGCTGCTGTACCCGGACACCTTCCCGCAGGCCCACGAGCCGGAGCACGTGTCCGCCGCCGCCCTCGCCTCGCTCGCCGCGGAGCGGCTGGCGGCCGGCGAGGAACTCCCGCCCGCCCGGCCGCTGTATCTGCGCCGGCCCGATGCCCAGGTCCCCAAGAACTACAAGGTGGTCACCCCCAAGTGACCGAACCCGTGACTCCTCGACTGCGCGAGATGCGCTGGTGGGACATTGACCCCGTGCTCGAGCTGGAGAAGGACCTCTTCCCCGAGGACGCCTGGTCCCGGGGCATGTTCTGGTCCGAGCTGGCCCACTCGCGGGGCACGGAGGCGACGCGCCGGTACCTGGTGGCCGAGGACGGCGGACAGATCGTCGGATACGCGGGCCTCGCCGCCTCCGGAGACCTCGCCGACATCCAGACCATCGCCGTCGCCCGCGATCACTGGGGCACCGGCCTCGGCGGACGCCTCCTCACCGAACTCCTGCGGGCCGCGACCGCCTTCGACTGCGCCGAAGTGATGCTGGAGTGCCGGATCGACAACATCCGCGCCCAGAAGCTCTACGAGCGTTTCGGCTTCGAGGCCATCGGTTTCCGACGCGGCTACTACCAGCCGGGCAACGTCGATGCCCTGGTGATGCGCCTGACCGACCCTTCAACCTCCGTACAAGGAACTGAGATCCATGGCTGACGAACCTCTGGTCCTGGGGATCGAGACTTCCTGCGACGAGACCGGCGTCGGCATCGTCCGCGGCAGCACCCTGCTCGCCGACGCCGTCGCCTCCAGCGTCGACGAGCACGCCCGCTTCGGCGGCGTCGTGCCGGAGGTCGCGTCCCGGGCGCATCTTGAGGCGATGGTCCCGACCATCGACCGCGCGCTGAAGGAGGCGGGGGTCAGCGCCAGGGACCTCGACGGCATCGCTGTCACCGCCGGTCCGGGTCTCGCCGGTGCGCTGCTGGTCGGCGTATCGGCGGCGAAGGCGTACGCGTACGCGCTGGGCAAGCCGCTGTACGGCGTCAACCACCTGGCCTCGCACATCTGCGTGGACCAGCTGGAGCACGGTCCGCTGCCGGAGCCGACGATGGCGCTGCTGGTGTCCGGCGGGCACTCGTCGCTGCTGCTGTCCAGCGACATCACGTCCGACGTCCGTCCCATGGGCGCGACCATCGACGACGCGGCGGGGGAGGCCTTCGACAAGATCGCGCGCGTGCTGAACCTCGGCTTCCCGGGCGGTCCGGTCATCGACCGGTACGCGAGGGAGGGCGACCCGCACGCCATCGCGTTCCCGCGCGGTCTGACCGGCCCGCGCGACCCGGCGTACGACTTCTCCTTCTCGGGGCTCAAGACGGCCGTGGCCCGCTGGATCGAGGCCAAGCGGGCGGCCGGCGAGGAGGTGCCGGTGCGCGATGTGGCGGCCTCCTTCCAGGAGGCGGTCGTGGACGTGCTGACCCGCAAGGCCGTGCGGGCCTGCAAGGACGAGGGCGTCGACCACCTGATGATCGGCGGCGGTGTGGCGGCAAACTCCCGGTTGCGGGAGCTGGCCCGGCACCGCTGCGAGACGGCCGGGATCCAGCTCCGGGTGCCGCGGCCCAAGTTGTGCACCGACAACGGGGCGATGGTGGCCGCGCTGGGTGCCGAGATGGTGGCGCGGAACCGGTCGGCGTCCAGCTGGGACCTCTCGGCGGACTCGTCGCTGCCGGTGACGGATCCTCATGTGCCGGGCACCGGCCACTCTCATGACCACGACCATGTGCACGAGGTCAGCAAGGGCGACCTGTACTCGTGACCGTCGCGCTGATGTGGGAGGCGCGGGCCGTCCCCGGGAAGGGTGCGGAACTGCTGGCCTGGGCGCGGGCGCAGCAACTCGCTGAGAAGCCGTTGCGCCGGGAGGTCTTCCGGGCCCCGCAGGACCGGGTCCTCGTCATCACGTGGTGGGATGCCGGCTACGACGCCGTGCTGCCGGAACTGCCCGAGCCGGACGGGGAGTTGGTCACGCGGGCGGTGCACCGGTGGAGGTTCGAGTCGGTGGGGACGGACGCACGGCCAGAGGTGACGGGGAGGCCCTGAACCATCACTCCGGTGGAGCAGGGGCCCCGCACACTGGCGCCGTACCCGGCGTCCCAGATCGCACGGGCACCGTAGCCCGAACGGCCCAGAACACGACAAGCCCGCAAGCCGATCATCGCGCGATCGAGTTAGACCACTCTCGTGCACACTCCCCGCCAAGCAGCTGACGCCCCCCCCCGTGCGCCCCCGTGCTCCGCGCGGAGGGTCACACCGCCCCCGACACCTCCGTCTCGCACCGCAGCCGCCGGCCGGGGCCGAGCTCCCGGAGCGGACCGGTCAGGGCGAGTCGTGCCGTGTGGCATACCTCCGTGCTGGATGCCGCCAACCGTAGTTCCAGGATGCCCGGTTCGACCACCCTTCGGCCGGAGCGGTCGGTGAACGCCGAGAGATCCGTGTGGAACCGGAAGGTCACCCGGGCCGCCTCACCCGGCGTCAGCTCCAGCCGCTGGTAGCCGATCAGCCGTACGTCCGGACGCGTGACGCTCGCCACCGGGTCGTGCAGATACAGCTGGACCACCTCCGCGCCCGCGCGGTCGCCCGTGTTGCGGACGGTCAGGGCCAGGTCGTACCAGCCGTCCGTGCCGATCGTCGTCGCGGGGCCCTCGGTGACCGTCTCCCACGCGAACGTCGTGTACGAGCGGCCGTGTCCGAAGGCGTACAGCGGCGTCGGATCCAGGTTGCTGACCTCGCCCGCCAGGCCCAGTGGCGGCTGGAGGTACGTCCACGGCTGGCCGCCCGGCACCTGCGGCACGCTCACCGGCAGGCGGCCCGACGGGTTGACGCGGCCCGACAGCACTCCCGCCACCGCCGGGCCACCCTCCTCCCCCGGGAAGAACGCCTGTACGACGGCGGCCAGCCGGCCGTGCCAGCGGCCCAGCGCGTACGGGCGTCCGGTCAGCAGAACCAGGACCACCGGGACGCCCGTCGCCACCAGCTCGTCCAGCAAGTCACCCTGGATGCCTGGCAGTTGGAGGTCGAAGACATCGCAGCCCTCGCCCGACGTGCCCCGGCCGAACAGGCCCGCCCGGTCGCCCAGTACCGCCAGGCAGACGTCCGCCTCGGACGCCCTCGCCACCGCCTCCGCGAAGCCCGCCGGGTCCGGGTCCGTCACCCCGCAGCCCTCCGCGAACGTCACCTTGGCGTCGGGGAGTTCGGCGCGCAGCGACTCCAGGAGCGTCGGGATCTCGATGCCCATCGGAGTTCCGGGGTGGTGGGTGAGGACGTGGGAGGGGAAGGAGTAGCAGCCGAGCATGGCCAGGGCGTCCGCCGCGCGCGGGCCCACCACCGCGATACGGGTGTCCGGCGCCAGCGGCAGGACGCCGTCCGGGTTGTCCAGCAGCACCACCGACTCCTCCGCGAGACGCCGGGCCACGGCACGGTTCGCGGGGGAGTCCAGGTCGATCCGGGTCCTCGGCTCCGGGTCCCAGTCCTCGTCCAGGAGGCCCAGCTCGCACTTCTGGAGCAGCACCCGGCGGGCGGCCCGGTCGATGAGCGCTTCCGGCACCTCGCCCGCCCGTACCGCCTCCACCAGCGGTTTCCCGTAGCACTTCAGCGTCGGCAGCTCCACGTCGAGGCCGGCCGCGAGCGCCGCGTGCGCCGCCTCGGCCGGTGACCCCGCCACCCGGTGCAGCGTCTCCAGGAAGCCGACCCCGAAGTAGTCCGCGACCACCGTCCCCGTGAACCCCCAGCGCTCACGCAGGAGTTCGGTCAGGAGTGCCGGGTCCGCGGAGGCCGGGACCCCGTCCGTCTCGTTGTACGCCGCCATCACCGAGCGCGCCCCGCCCTCGCGCAGCGCCATCTCGAACGGGGGCAGGGTGATGTCCGCGAGCTCCCGCACTCCCGCCCGTACCGGGGCCTGGTTGCGGGCGCCGGCCGAGGACGCGTACCCGGCGAAGTGCTTGAGCGTGGCGACGATTCCGGCCGACTCCAGGCCGCGGACGTAGGCCGTGCCGATCGTGCCGGTCAGATACGGGTCCTCGCCGATCGTCTCCTCGACCCGGCCCCAGCGCAGATCGCGTACGACGTCCAGGACCGGCGCGAGGCCCTGGTGGACGCCGGCCGAGCGCAGGTCCCGGCCGATGCGGTGGGCCATCTCCTCGACGAGCGGCGGGTCGAAGGTCGCACCCCAGGCCAGCGGCACCGGATAGGCCGTCGCCTGCCAGGCGGTGAAGCCGGCCAGGCACTCCTCGTGGGCCACCGCCGGGATGCCGAAACGGCCCGCCCCGGCGATACGGCGCTGGGCGCGGGCCAGTGCCTGCGCGCCCAGCGCCGGGTCCACGGGGGCGGTACCGAAGGCGCGGGTGAGCTGGCCCAGACCGTGGGTGATCAGCTCGTCCCACTCGTAGTCGGAGGTCATCTCGCGCTGGAGGGGAGCGACCCCGTCGCCGTCCGTCTCGGCGCCCACCCACACGCCGTACAGCTGGGCGGTCCGCTCCTCCAGGGTCATCCGGGAGAGGAGGTCGTCGACGCGGGCGGCGGCGGGCAGGGCGGGGTCGCGCCAGGGGGCGGTGGTCATGAAACTCCTGTCGGGGCGGAGGCCCTCTCGCGAATGTTTCGTTGTTCACCTCGAATGTTCCGGGAACCTAGGGGCGGTGCGGAGGGTTCGTCAAGAGGGCGCGCAGGGTTACGATCGCCGCCATGACACCCCCGGAGCCCGCTGAAACCCGGACGACACCACCGACGGCCGGACGGTCCTCGCGGACCGCGACGCTCGCCGAGATCGCCCGCGAGGCCGGTGTGTCCGCGCCGACAGTTTCGAAGGTCCTCAACGGACGCGCCGATGTCGCCCCGGCCACCCGCAGCCGCGTCGAGGAACTGCTGCGCGCCCACGGCTACCGGCGCCGCCGTGCCGAGGCCGGCCGCTCGCCCCTGATCGACCTGGTCTTCCACGAGCTGGAGAGCGCCTGGGCGATGGAGGTCATCCGGGGCGTGGAGAACGTCGCCCGGGACGCCGGGCTGAGTGTGGTGCTGAGCGAGAGTGCGGGGAGGCTTACGCCCGGACGTACCTGGGCCGATCAGGTCGCCGCCCGGCGACCGCACGGTGTGATCCTCGTGCTGTCCGGGCTGGACGAGTCCCAGCGCGCGCTGCTGACCAGCCGGTCCATTCCGTTCGTGGTCATGGACCCGGCGGGGGATCCGGGCGCCGACGTGCCGTCCATCGGCGCCACCAACTGGCAGGGCGGGCTCGCCGCCACCCGGCATCTCGTCGAGCTCGGGCACACCCGCATCGGCGCCATCACCGGGCCGTCCCGGATGATGTGCAGCCGCGCCCGCGTCGACGGCTACCGGGCCGCCCTGGAGACGGCCGGACTCCCGGTCGACCCGTCGCTGATCATGCCCGGCGACTTCCACCACGAGGCCGGCTACCGGCAGGGGCTGGAACTGCTCCGCCGGGCCGACCGGCCGACCGCGGTCTTCGCCGGGAACGACCTCCAGGCGCTCGGTATTTACGAGGCCGCGCGCGAGCTGGGGCTGCGGATTCCGGCGGACCTGAGCGTCGTCGGGTTCGACGATCTGCCGGTGGCGCCGTGGGTGGGGCCGCCGCTGACGACCGTACGGCAGCCGCTCACGGAGATGGCCGAGGCGGCGGCGAAGCTCGTCCTCGACCTCGCCAAGGAGGACGGGGCGCCGGCGGCGACCCGGGTGGAACTGGCGACCAGCCTGGTGGTGCGGAGTAGTACGGAGGCACCTCCGGCGGTTTGAGGCCCTGTCCGGTGAGGGTGTTGCTGTATTGACGGGTGTTCCGTGGCCCCCCACACTGCACCGAAGCCAGTCGGTTTTTTGACCGAAACTTTCGGAGGCACCCGCAATGAGATCTCTGAGAACGGGCTTGTCCCTGGCGTCCCTTGCCACCGGCGTCGCGATGCTCGGCGCCCTGCTGTTCACGGCACCCGCGGCGCACGCCGCCGACCCGCCCCTCCGCGACCTCGCCGACGCCAAGAGCAAGGTCATCGGTACGGCGGTCACCGGCTCCAAGCTCACCGGCACGTACGGCGAGATCGCGGGGCGGGAGTTCAACTCGCTGACCCCGGGCAACGCCATGAAGTGGGGCTCGGTCGAACCGACCCGGGGCAGCTTCAACTGGGCCGAGGCCGACCAGATCGTCGACTTCGCCGAGGCCCACGGGCAGCAGGTGCGCGGCCACACCCTGGTCTGGCACAGCCAGAACCCGGGCTGGCTGACCAACGGCACCTGGACGTCAGCCCAGTTGAGCCAGCTGCTGAACGACCACATCGCGCTGGAGGTCGGCCGCTACAAGGGCCGGCTGGCGGCCTGGGACGTCGTCAACGAGCCGTTCAACGAGGACGGCACCTACCGTCAGACCCTCTGGTACAACGGCCTCGGCGTCGACTACATCGCCCAGGCCCTGACCGCGGCACGCGCCGCCGACCCGGCCGCCAGGCTCTACATCAACGACTACAACGTCGAGGGCGTCAACGCGAAGAGCACCGCCCTGTACAACCTGGTCAGGTCGCTGCAGGAGCGCGGCGTCCCGATCGACGGCGTCGGCCTCCAGGCCCATCTGATCGTCGGGCAGGTGCCGTCCAGCGTCCAGCAGAACATCCAGCGGTTCGCCGATCTGGGCCTCGACGTGGCCATCACGGAGCTGGACATCCGGATGCAACTGCCCGCCGACAGCGCGAAGCTGACGCAGCAGGCCGCCGACTACAGGGCCGTGATGAACGCCTGTGTCGCGGTCGCCCGGTGCACCGGTGTGACCGTCTGGGGCTTCACCGACTCCGACTCCTGGATCCCGGACACCTTCCCGGGGCAGGGGGCGGCGACGCCGTACGACGAGAACTACGCGCCGAAACCGGCGTACCACGCGATCGCCGAGTCGCTCGGGGGCGGCGGCAGCCGGCCCACGGACGGGTGCACGGCGACCTACAGCGTCGGCAGCCAGTGGAACACCGGCTTCACCGGGCAGGTGCGGATCGCCTGCTCGGGGGCTGCGCTGTCGTCCTGGAAGGTGGGCTGGACCTTCGGTGCGGGCCAGCAGATCACCCAGGCCTGGAACGCGTCCTGCACACAGTCGGGGGCGGCTGTCACCTGCTCCAACGCCTCGTACAACGGGACGGTTCCCGACGGCGGTTCGGTGACCTTCGGGTTCAACGGGTCGTGGAGTGGGAGCAATCCGGTGCCGACCATCACCCTGGGTTGATTCCGGCCCGAGAAGTCTGAGAATTTCCGAAGAAAAGCCGCTCTGGGATCCCCGCCCGTAACAAATCGGACGTACGTTCCTCCTCGTGACGGGACGAGACGAGAACGGGGACGAGGGCAGAAGAGTGGGCCGGCGGTCGAAAGCGCTCAAGGCCGCCGGCCTCACCCTCGCGGGCGTGTTGGTGCTGGGCGTGGCCGCCGCGGGCTGGGCCTACTGGCACCTCAACGCCAACATCAAGAGCGTCGACATCAACAGCGCGCTCGGCGACGACCGCCCGGCCAGGGCGATGACGACACCCACGCCCACCGCCACCGCCTCGACGTCCCCGCTGCCGACCGAGGCCCTGAACATCCTGGTCCTGGGCTCGGACTCGCGCAGTGGCGAGGAGAACCAGGCGCTGGGCGGCGGCAGCAGCGAGGGCGCCCGCTCCGACACGGCGATGGTGGTGCACGTCGACGCGGGCCGGACGTCGGCCACGGTGGTCAGCATCCCGCGCGACACGCTGGTCACGCGCCCGTCCTGTCCGCGCTCGTCGGGCGGTTCGACGTCGGTGGCGTACAACGCGATGTTCAACAGCGCGTATTCGGTGGGCGGGCCGGTGTGCGCGGTGAAGACGGTCGAGTCGCTCACCGGCGTCCGCATGGACCACTACGTCGAGATCGACTTCGCGGGCTTCGCCAAGCTGGTCGACGCGCTCGGCGGCGTCACGGTCACCACGGACGAGGACATCGACGACGAGGACAGCCACCTCACCCTGGCGGCGGGCACCCACCACCTAGACGGCAAGCAGGCGCTGGCCCTGGCCCGCACCCGGCACGACATAGGCGACGGCAGCGACCTCGGCCGCATAGGACTCCAGCAGCAACTGGTGAAGGCCCTGCTGGACCAGATCTCCGCGACCGGCCTCCTCACCGACCCCGCCCAGCTCTACCGGGTCGCCGACGCGGTCACCGCCGGCCTGACCACGGACACCGGCCTGGACTCCCTGACCCAGCTGATGTCCCTCGGCCAGAGCCTGCAGGGCCTGTCGTCGGACGCGGTGAAGACGGTGACCATGCCGGTCGTACAGGCCCCGTGGGACCGCAACCGGGTGGTGGCCGACGAGCCGGAGGCACGCGAGCTGTGGGAGTCGCTGCGCTGACGGTACGTCAGGCGGGCTTGTGCTGGGCCGTGTACGCGGCGACGGGCGAGTCGTCCCGTACGCCGGCGATCTGGGTGCCGTAGACCCGCTCGCGTCCTTCGTTGACCAGCGTGCGGTCACGCGGGAACGCCGGCTCGCGCGTGGCCGGTTCGGTGATCGCCGCCCGCACGGTGGGCCGGTACGGGTCCGGGGTGCTGCTGGTGGCGGGCGCGCTGCTCGGGACCGCGGGGTTCGCGGCGGCGATGACGGTGGACGGCGGCTTCCTGCTCTCCGTCCTCGGACCGTCGGGGGTCGCCGGCGTCGGCATCGGCATCTGCTTCGTACCGCCGGGCACGGCGGCCACGGCGGGCGTCGCGCCGGCGGAGACGGGGATGGCGTCCGGCACCTGCTCAACTGCTCACGGCGGGTCGGCGGGGCCGTCGGGCTCGGAGTGCTGGTCACGGTGGCGGTGAGCGCCGGGGGCGGTCCGGGGACGGGGTGCGGGGGCTGGTGGCGGGGTACTCGGCGGCGTACTGGGTGGCGGCAGGGCTGCTGGCGGTGGCGGCCGCGGCGGCCGGACTCCTGTACGGAACGGGCGTCCCACCTGCGAAGACACCCGCCGAGGAAAAAACTTCGAAGAATTCCGGCGAGTGTGTCGATCCGGAGGCCTCCCGATCGACGCAGGGGTGAGAGGCCGGGAAGGACCCGGCTGCCCAACGACCCGAGGAGTCACCATGCCCCGCTACCTGTCGCTCGTGAAGATCGACGAGTCCACCGCCCCCGCCGAGGGCCCCAGCCCCGAGCTGATGCAGCGGATGGGCGAGCTGTTGGAGGAGGTCACCAAGGCCGGTGTCATGCTCGACACGGCCGGGCTGACTCCGTCCGCGCAGGGCAGCCGCGTGCACTGGGAGGGCGGCAGGATCTCCGTCACCGACGGGCCCTTCACCGAGGCAAAGGAGGTCATCGGCGGCTACGCGATCATGCAGTGCAAGGACAGGGCCGAGGCCCTGGAGTGGACCAAGCGGTTCGTGAAGGTGCACGGGGAGGAGTGGACGGTGACCTGCGAGGTGCGGGAGATCGCCGAGGGCTGATCCTGACCGGATTGCCTTGGCCGTGCGGTCGTACGGGTGTCTGATGGTGGGTTGTGGAACAACAGCCCGCCTCGGACCCGCACGGCACGGTCGACACCGTCTTCCGCATCGAGTCCCCCCGCGTCATCGCCGCAGTCACCCGCATCGTCCGGGACGTCGGCATCGCCGAGGAGCTCGCCCAGGACGCCCTGGTCGCCGCCCTGGAGCAGTGGCCCCGCGACGGTGTCCCCGACAACCCCGGCGCCTGGCTCATGGCCACCGCCAAACACCGCGCCGTCGACCTGATCCGACGCCGGGAGAACTACGCCCGCAAGCTCCAGGAGATCGGCCGCGACCTGGAGACGACGGCCCCGCCCGAGGAGCCCTCTGCCCTCTATGACCCTGACGACATCGACGACGACCTGCTCAGGCTCCTCTTCACCACCTGCCACCCCGTGCTGTCCGCCGAGGCCCGTATCGCCCTCACCCTGCGTCTCCTCGGCGGCCTGACGACGCCGGAGATCGCCCGGGCGTTCCTGGTCCCGGAGCCGACGGTGGCCCAGCGCATCGTCCGTGCGAAACGGACGCTCGCGACGAAGAACGTCGCCTTCGAGGTGCCGTACGGTCCCGACCGCGAGGCCCGCCTCGGCTCGGTCCTGGACGTCATCTACCTGATCTTCAACGAGGGTTACGCCGCCACGGCCGGCGACGACTGGCTGCGCCCGTCCCTCTGCGAGGACGCCCTGCGCCTGGCCCGTGTGCTGTCCGTCCTGATGCCGAAGGAGCCGGAGGTGCACGGCCTGACCGCGCTCCTCGAGTTCCAGGCGTCCCGCTCCGCCGCCCGCACCGGCCCGAACGGCGAGCCGGTCCTCCTCAGGGACCAGAACCGCCGCCGCTGGAACCGCATGCTCATCGCCCGCGGCATCACCGCCCTCAACCACGCCACCGCCACCGGCGCCCCCGGCCCCTACGCCCTCCAGGCCGCCATCGCCGCCTGCCACGCGCACGCGTACTCCTACGAGGACACCGACTGGCAGATCATCGCCACCCTCTACGCCCTCCTCGCCGCCCGCACCCCGTCCCCGGTCGTCGAACTCAACCGCGCGGTCGCCGTGTCGATGGCGGAGGGCCCGGAGCCCGCCCTGCGGATCGTCGACGCCCTGGCCGCCGAACCGGCCCTGCGGGACTACCACTTGCTGCCGAGCGTGCGGGGCGACCTGCTGGCGAGAACGGGCCGCACGGCGGAGGCACGGGCGGAGTTCGAACGGGCGGCGGCCCTGACACGCAACGAACGCGAACGCCAACTACTGGAGCAGCGCGCCGCCGAGTGCCGACCCTAGGACCTGGCTGCATCAGCCGCGTTGTCGTCGGCCGCCGGCTTCCCCACCCTCGGCTTCGCTCAAGGGACGAGACCCGCCGAACAGCCACCTAGGCCGGCCGCCCCACCAGCATCGTCGGCGCCCCAGCGACCCGGGTCAGAAACACCGTCGCCGAGTTCGGCCCCTGCGGCTTGACCTTCTTCCGCAGCTCCTCCGGCTCCACGGCCGACCCGCGCTTCTTGACGGTCAGGATCCCGACCTCCCGTTCCCGCAGCAGCGCCTTCAGCTTCTTCACGTTGAAGGGGAGTTGGTCGGTGATCTCGTAGGCGGTGGCGTACGGGGTGGAGTGCCGCTCGTCGGCGGTCACGTAGGCGATGGTCGCGTCGATCAGGCCGCCGTCGACGTCATCGGCCACCTCGGCGACCAGATGGGCCCGGATGACGGCGCCGTCCGGCTCGTACAAGTACCGTCCGACGGGCCGGATCCCGGGGTCGGGCAGCCCGCGGGACGGCAGGGTCCGCGGCCCCGGCAGCAGCGTTGCCCGCACGCCCCCGGCCGTCACCCCCGCCCCGAACCACAGCACGGCCTCCTTCACATCCCCGCCGTCGGAGATCCACTCGGCCTCGGCCTCGGCGGGGATCGCCTCGTGCGGAATGCCGGGCGCGATCTTCAGAGCGGCGCGGGGGGCCTGGAGGGCCTTGTGGACCGCCCAGGACAGCGGCGGCGAGTAGGCCTCCGGGTCGAAGATCCGGCCCCGCTTGGCGGAACGCCGGGCGGGGTCGACGAACACGGCGTCGTAGCCGCCCGTGTCCACCTCCGTGACGTCTGCCTTCCGTACCTCGATGAGGTCGGCGAGCCCCAGCACCTCCGCGTTCGCCAGGGCCACCGCCACCGTCGCCGGATCCCGGTCCACGGCGAGCACCCGGATCCCCGCCCGCGCCAGCGCGATCGCGTCCCCGCCGATCCCGCAGCACAGGTCGGCGACGGACCTCACCCCCAGCGCCTGGAAGCACTCGGCCCGATACGTCGCGACACTCGCCCGCGTCGACTGCTCCACCCCGTTCGGCGTGAAGTACATCCGCCCGGCGTCCTCGGCCCCGAACTTCGCCGCCGCCCGCTGCCGCAGCCGCGCCTGACCGAGTGCCGCCGACACCAGTTCGGCGGGATGGTCGCGGCGCAGCCGGGTGGCGACGGCGAGTTCGTCGGCGGGGTCGGTGCCGCGCACGGCGTCGAGGAGGGCGCGGCCCTCAGGGGTGAGGAGCGGGGCGAGGTCGTTCACCGGGTCATTGTGGGCCAGTCGGTGGACGGTGCGCCTCCGGTGGCGGTGTCGGCGCCGGTTCGGGGCTGTGGCCTGCGAGGATCCGGCTCCATGCGAGCAGTCGTACAAAATGACAAAAGCCGGTCATGGGTGGGCGGACGGGTCCGCGGCGGAATCGCAGTGCTCGCCGTCGCCGCCATCGCCTCGGCCTGCGCACCGGGCAACCCCTCGGGCGACCGCACCGAGGTGCGCCCCGCCCCCGGCCAGCAGAACCTCCAGGCACCCCCGGCCCGGGCCCTGGACGCGTACGCCACGAAGCTGCGCGCCGAATACGCGGCCCGCGCCGCCACGGCGAAACGCTGGGGCCTGGCCAAGGTCCCGCTGGTACCCCCGGCACCGCCCGCGAAGAAGCCGAGGATCACCACCCGCAAGGGCTTCGAGGTGGACGGCCACAGGGAGCTGAACCTCCCCCCGGTCTTCACCACGATCCCCACCCGGCACAAGATCGTGTTCCTCACCATCGACGACGGCGCCGAGAAGGACCCGGCGTTCCTGCGGATGATGAGCGAACTGAGGATCCCGTACACCGCGTTCCTCAGCGACTACCTGGTCAAGGAGGACTACGGCTACTTCGGACGGATGCAGGCCAAAGGGGTGGTCCTGAACAACCACACCCTCCGCCACCCCTACCTCCCGGCCCTCTCCTACGCCCGCCAGAAGCACGAGATCTGCGGCATGCAGGACGTGATCGAGAAGCGCTACGGCAAGCGCCCCCTCCTCTTCCGCCCGCCGTTCGGCAACTACAACGAGGACACCCTGCGCGCCGCGAAGTCCTGCGGGGTGAAGTACGCGCCCCTGTGGAACGAGGAGGTCTTCGTCGACCGCTGGGAGTACCGCGAGTGGGACCGGAGGGTCCACCCCGGTGACATCGTCCTCAGTCACTTCCGGGGCAAGGGGCACTGGAAGGGCACGATGTCGGACATGATCCGCCGGTTCCTGAACAAGGTGACGGCCGAGGGGTACGCGGTGGCACGGCTGGAGGACTACCTGTGAGGTGGCGGGCGCCGGCTGCGGGTCTGCTGGCGGCGACGCTGCTGCTCGCCGGCTGCGCCCAGTCGGCCGACCCCGTCGAACGGCTGGGCAAGAAGGCGGCCGAGCGGGTACGGGCGGCACCCGGCCCGGCGTCTTCCGCGGAACCCCCGTACCGCCGCTGGGGCCTCCCGTCCCCCCTGCCCCCGCCGCCGGCGCGCCCCGCCCGGACACCCCTCCGTGCCGCGTCCCTCCCCCCAGTCGTGGATCACATCCCCACCCCCGACAAGGTCGTCTTCCTCACCTACGACGACGGCGCGGAGAAGGACCCCCGCTTCATCGACCTGGTCCGCGAACTGCGGCTCCCGGTCACCATGTTCCTCACGGACAGCGTGGTCGGCCCGGGCTACGGCCACTTCGCGCGCCTGCGGTCGGTGGGCGCGAGCATCCAGAACCACACCCTCGACCACTCCGCCCTGCGCGGACTGCCGTACGCCGGCCAGCGCGCCGAGATCTGCGGCCAGCAGGACAAACTCAGGTCCCGCTTCGGCATCCGCCCCCGCCTCTTCCGCCCGCCCTACGGCACGTACGACACGACGACCCTCCGCGCGGCGGCCGACTGCGGGATCGTGGCGGTCGTGCTGTGGCGGGCATCGGCGGACGGGGGCGGCGAGCTGACGTACGAGGGCGGGGCGGAGCAGCTGCGCGCGGGCGACGTCGTGAGCATCACGTCCGGGGACGGGGCGGGGCTGACGCTGCGGGAGCGGACGGTGCGGGTGCTGCGGGAGGTCCAGGGGGAGGGGCTGACGGTGGGGCGGCTGGAGGAGTACCTCTAGGGCCGGGTGCGGTCGCGCCGCTGCGCCGCCGCGCCACCGTGAATTAGCAGTCCGCTTGACCGAGTGCTAATCGCAGTCATAGTCTCGGGTCTGGCACTCCCCCCTGGAGAGTGCCAATAGCGACGGGCAGGTCCGGCACCCGCGACGACGGATCCACCTGGTCGCCACCTCAGACAGTTAACCCCGTGAGATCTCCGAAGGGGGAGGTCGGATCGTGACGACCGCCAGCTCCAAGGTTGCCATCAAGCCGCTCGAGGACCGCATTGTGGTCCAGCCGCTCGACGCCGAGCAGACCACGGCCTCTGGCCTGGTCATCCCGGACACTGCGAAGGAGAAGCCCCAGGAGGGCGTCGTCCTCGCCGTGGGCCCGGGCCGCTTCGAGAACGGCGAGCGCCTGCCGCTCGACGTGAAGACGGGCGACATCGTGCTGTACAGCAAGTACGGCGGCACCGAGGTGAAGTACAACGGCGAGGAGTACCTCGTCCTCTCGGCTCGCGACGTCCTCGCGATCATCGAGAAGTAGTTCACCTCAGCTTCCTCGCGAAGCACCTTTGCTTTGAGCTGCGCCCCTGGCCCCCGCGACCACAAGAAGCCGGGCGCCGGGGGCGCAGCTACATTCACCTAGATTTCGAGAGGGCTCCCGCTGTCATGGCGAAGATCCTGAAGTTCGACGAGGACGCCCGTCGCGCCCTCGAGCGCGGCGTCAACAAGCTGGCCGACACGGTCAAGGTGACGATCGGCCCCAAGGGCCGCAACGTCGTCATCGACAAGAAGTTCGGCGCTCCCACCATCACCAACGACGGTGTCACCATCGCCCGCGAGGTCGAGGTCGAGGACCCGTACGAGAACCTCGGCGCCCAGCTGGTGAAGGAGGTGGCGACCAAGACCAACGACATCGCGGGTGACGGTACGACCACCGCCACCGTGCTGGCCCAGGCGCTCGTCCGCGAGGGCCTGAAGAACGTCGCCGCGGGTGCCTCCCCGGCCGCCCTGAAGAAGGGCATCGACGCCGCCGTCGCCGCGGTCTCCGAGGAGCTCCTCGCGACCGCCCGCCCGATCGACGAGAAGTCCGACATCGCGGCCGTCGCCGGTCTGTCCGCGCAGGACACGCAGGTCGGCGAGCTCATCGCCGAGGCGATGGACAAGGTCGGCAAGGACGGTGTCATCACCGTCGAGGAGTCCAACACCTTCGGTCTGGAGCTGGACTTCACCGAGGGCATGGCCTTCGACAAGGGCTACCTGTCCCCGTACTTCGTCACCGACCAGGAGCGTATGGAGGCCGTCCTCGACGACCCGTACATCCTGATCACGCAGGGCAAGATCTCCTCGATCCAGGACCTGCTGCCGCTGCTGGAGAAGGTCATCCAGACCAACTCCTCCAAGCCGCTGCTGATCATCGCCGAGGACGTCGAGGGCGAGGCCCTGTCGACCCTGGTCGTCAACAAGATCCGCGGCACGTTCAACGCCGTGGCCGTCAAGGCTCCCGGCTTCGGCGACCGCCGCAAGGCGATGCTGCAGGACATGGCGATCCTCACCGGCGCCACGGTCGTCTCCGAGGAGGTCGGCCTCAAGCTCGACCAGGTCGGCCTGGACGTGCTGGGCTCCGCCCGCCGCGTGACGGTCACCAAGGACGACACCACGCTCGTCGACGGCGCCGGCAACAAGGATGACGTCCACGGCCGCGTCGCGCAGATCAAGGCCGAGATCGAGACCACGGACTCCGACTGGGACCGCGAGAAGCTCCAGGAGCGCCTCGCGAAGCTGGCCGGCGGCGTGTGCGTGATCAAGGTCGGCGCCGCCACCGAGGTGGAGCTGAAGGAGAAGAAGCACCGCCTGGAGGACGCCATCTCCGCGACCCGCGCCGCGGTCGAGGAGGGCATCGTCTCCGGTGGTGGCTCCGCGCTGGTCCACGCCGTCAAGGTCCTCGAGGGCAACCTCGGCAAGACCGGCGACGAGGCCACCGGTGTCGCGGTCGTCCGCAAGGCCGCCGTCGAGCCGCTGCGCTGGATCGCAGAGAACGCCGGCCTGGAGGGTTACGTCATCACCTCCAAGGTCGCCGAGCTCGAGAAGGGCCAGGGCTTCAACGCCGCCACCGGCGAGTACGGCGACCTGGTCAAGGCCGGCGTCATCGACCCGGTCAAGGTCACCCGCTCCGCCCTGGAGAACGCCGCCTCCATCGCCTCCCTGCTCCTCACGACCGAGACCCTGGTCGTCGAGAAGCCGGCCGAGGAGGAGGCCGAGGCCGGTCACGGCCACGGTCACGGCCACTCCCACTGACGCACGCGCTGTCCGAGAGAAGCCCCCGTACCGCGGAAGCGGACCGGGGGCTTCTCCCGTACGTACAAGCGACCGACTACTGCTCCAGCGCGTCAAGCGCACCCAGCTGTGCCATCAGCCCCAGCCGGTCGTACTGCCACCACCCCTCGGCGATCTTCCCGTCCGGAACGCAGCGGTGGATGGTCGCCCCGGTCATGGAAACCTCCCGCGCACTGGCCG
This sequence comes from Streptomyces dysideae, assembly GCF_001514305.1. Lineage (GTDB taxonomy): Bacteria > Actinomycetota > Actinomycetes > Streptomycetales > Streptomycetaceae > Streptomyces > Streptomyces dysideae. The sequence continues at coordinate 53,586 of NZ_KQ949079.1, read as the reverse complement.
GAATCCCGAAGAAGTCACCGACATGGGTCCCCTTGAAGGTCCACCGCGTACACACGCGATCACCCTGGGCCATCTGATCCTCGATGGTGAACGCGAAGTCGAACGCGCCCCGCCATTCCCCGCACGCCCTGCGGAACGCGTCCATCCCGATGACGTCCGGGTCGTTGGAGGGATCGTGGTCGTGGTAGTCCTCCACGAGCAGATCGTTGAGCGGGGGCAGTTCGCCCTTGGCGGCGATGGTCTCGAAGAACCTGCGTGCGTTGGCCGCGTACAACTGCTCGTCCCGTACGACGTCCAGATCCGTGAAGGTCGGCGTCGCGTCACAGAGCGCGACCATCTCCTGGAAGATCCGATCGGTCTCGGGAAGATTCGAGTTCCGCATCGCCTCCTCGTACGACGGAAACTCCACGATCTCGATGAAGTGCGCCGCGTCCGACCGGTCCTTGCCGATGATGTCGTGCGTCGCCGTCCGCTTCCCCTTGGTCTGCTCGACCCACTGGTCCATCAGCCGGTTCATCTCGTCGAACCGGCTGGTCCTACAGTCGATGAGCTGCACAAACGTCATGGTGCCGCCTCCCGGCCCCCCTGGGTCCCGGATGAACAGCACTATTCTCCCACCGGAGCGGTATCGCGTCCCGGGGGGAGCGGTCCGTGTCCGCGGGCGGCTGCATCGGTGTCGCCGTCACGGGCGACAACAACCAGATCATGGCGGCGCCCGCGGTGCGCTGACAGCGACCGAGCGGTCGCACTGGCCGGCCTCGACGCCGGCCTCACCCATGTGAGCAGCCGCGCGGCCGAGCTGCCGGCCCCGGTGGTGGGGTCCGCACTCGGCCGCAAGCCGGCGGCGCAGACAATGCTGGGGAGGGGACATGGCTGGACGGGCTGGGCGCCGTGCCCGATGGGAACCCCGAGTGGTCCCCGACGCCGTCGAGGCTCCGCGAACGGAACCAACGGAGTCGGCTCGGGCTACTGCGGCCCGTACTTCCGCCCCGTCCGCGAGCTGATCCCCCCGAGCACCCCCCGCGGCACCACCTTCACCACCCCCATCAACGCCTTGTACCGAGGATCCGGAATCGACACCGACTTCCCCCGCGCCAGATCCCCCAGCGCCGCAGCCACCAGCTTGTCCGCGTCGAGCCACATCCACCCGGGGATGTTGTCCGTCCCCATCCCGGCCCGCTCATGGAACTCGGTCCGCACGAACCCGGGGCACAGCGCCATCAGCCGCACCCCGCTCCCCGCCAGATCCCGCGCCACGCCCTGCGTGAACTGCACGACCCACGCCTTGGACGCCCCGTACGTCCCGCGCGGCACGAACGCGGCGACCGACGCGACGTTCACGACACCCCCGCGCCCCCGTTCCCGCATCGCCTCCGTCGCCGCCGACGTCAGCCGGAGCACCGCCTCGCAGTGGACCTTGAGCATCTTCAGCTCGTCGGTCATGGACACGTCGAGGAAGCGGCCCTTGTTACCGAAGCCCGCGTTGTTGATCAGCAGGTCGACGGGGTTCTTGCGGTCGGACAGCCGGGCGGCGACCGAGTCGATGCCGGTGTCCGTGGCGAGGTCGGCGGTCAGTACCTCCGCCTCGATGCCGTGCCGGTCGTGCAGCTCGGTCGCCTGTTCCCGCAGCCGCCTGGTGTCCCGGGCCACCAGGACGAGGTTGTGCCCGTCAGCGGCCAGTCGCCGCGCGAACGCGGCACCGATGCCCGCGGTCGATCCCGTAATCAATGCCGTTGTCATGGCGCAAGATTAGTGACCTGGACTGTGTACGTCCGTTTGCTGCACAGTGCCTCCCCAACCTGCCGGGCCGCAGAGGCCGCCGGTCAGGCCCCGTGCTTCGCCACGTACTTCCGCGCCGCCTCCAGCGACTCCGGATGCAGCGCCTCCCCGGCCGCCAGCAGCCGCGGCAACAGCCCCCGCTCGGTCGTCACCGCCCGGAACTGCAGCGCCACCGTCACGTCGTGGTCCGGCCGGTGCACGATCTCGATCGCGTCGCCGGCCCGCACCGAACCCGGTTCGATCACCCGCAGATACGCCCCCGGCGCTCCCTTCGCGGTGAACCGCTTCACCCACCGCTCCTCACCCACATGGCCCTGGAAGGTGGCACACGGAATCCGCCCGCAGGTCACCTCCAGCACCACCTCGGGCCCTATCCGCCAGCGCTCGCCGATCAGCGCGCCGGAGACGTCCAGGCCGAGCGTCGTGAGGTTCTCGCCGAAACCGCCGCTCGCCAGCGGGCGGCCCAGCTCGCGCTCCCAGTCGTCCAGGTCCTCGCGCGCCACCGCGTACACGGCCTGGTCGTCGCCGCCGTGGTGCTGCCGCGTGCAGACCGCGTCCCCGGCCAGCCCGCTCCCGCCGACGCCCTTGGGGCCGGGTGCCGCCACCCGCACCGGCTCCTGAACCGGCTGCTTGTCGATGCCGGTCACACCCTCCGGATGGTCCGTGTACGGCACGGCCTTCGCGCGGCCCACGTTTACAGACAGAAGCTTCATGCTTCGCACGGTAGAGGACGTAACCCAAAAGCGTCGACGCAATATTCGGCACCTTGCCAAAGGGTCGCTTATCCTCGGAGATGTGATCGAAGCCCGCCATCTGCGCGTCCTGCGCGCCGTCGCCGCCACCGGCTCCTTCTCCGCGGCGGGGCGCGAACTGGGCTGCACCCAGCCCGCCGTCAGCCAGCAGATGAAGGCCCTGGAGGCGTCCGTCGGCACACCCCTGCTCATTCGCAGCGGGCGCGAGATGCGGCTGACCCAGGCGGGCGAGGCGCTCGTCCGGCACGCCGCCGGGATCCTCTCCGGACTCACCGCCGCCGAGGAGGAGGTCGCCGCCATCGCGGGTCTGCGGGCCGGACGGGTACGCCTGGTCTCCTTCCCCAGCGGCAGCTCCACCCTCGTACCGACCGCCCTCGCCGCCCTGCGCGCCGCGCATCCGGGCACCCGCGTCTCCCTGGAGGAGGCCGAGCCGCCGCAGTCCGTCGGGCTGCTGCGCGAGGGCGACTGCGACGTGGCACTCGCCTTCCGGTACGAGGGTGCCGCGGGCGCCGAGGAGTGGGACGACCTCGTCGTACGCCCGCTGCTGACGGACCGTCTGATCGGGCTCGTGCCCGAAGGGCACCGGCTCGCGCGCACTGCGTCCTCAGGGTCTGTCGCCATCGGCGACCTCGCTCAGGAGCCATGGATCGCCGGCTGCCCGCGCTGTCGAGGCCAGTTGGTGGAGGTGTGCGAGGGCGCCGGCTTCACGCCCCGTATCGACTTCGCCACCGACGACTATCCGGCGGTGGTCGGCCTGGTCGGCGCCGGGCTGGGGGTCGCCGTTCTGCCGCAGCTCGCCGTCGAGTCCGTACGGCCGCGTGGCGTACGGATGTTGACGCTTGAACCGGCGGTGCGGCGGGAGATCGTCGCGCTCACGCTGCCCGACCTGGCCCAGGTCCCGGCAGTGGCCGCGACGCTGGACCAGCTGGCGATCGCCGCGGGCCACAAGTAAGGGCTTCGGCCCAGAAATTTCGGCCCAGAAATAAGGGCACGCGTGCGCGTGCCCTTATCGCAGAAACGTTCCTTCAAGTGTTCGAGCCGCCGCCTGCCGACGCCGACACCAGACGGTGGCGCGCCCGGCCCATGAGCTCCTCGCGCTCGTCCTCGGTCAAGCCGCCCCACACGCCGTACGGTTCGCGTACCGCCAGCGCGTGCGCCGCGCACTGCGCGCGTACCGGGCACCTCATACAGACCTCCTTGGCCGAGTTCTCGCGAGCGCTCCGGGCCGCCCCGCGCTCGCCCTCGGGATGAAAGAAGAGCGAGCTGTCCACCCCGCGGCAGGCGGCCAGGAGCTGCCAGTCCCACAGGTCCGCGTTCGGTCCGGGAAGGCGGGAGAAATCTGCCATTGCGTGACCCCTTGTAGCCGTTCTGAGCGGATACGGTGTTCACGACCGTACATCTACGATCTAAGGAGATGAAAATATGACTCATTGCGAATCTAGCCTCAGATGCCAGCGAAAGGGAAGAAATGGGGCTAAATGGGGCACTTGTTGTGATGAAACGTTGAGGGTCCGCCGCGCATGTCTGCACCGTGTCCGCCCCCTCACGTAGAGTGCCGAAGACAGCGCACGGCCCCGTAACTCTTTCGAGTGACCGTCGTTGAGAGTGCGGAGGCGGTTGAAGGAACAAGTGCTCGGGCAGGCGTCCGAGACGGTCGACCGCACAGGTGACGATTTCGTACCAGCCTGGAGGCTCAAGGTGACGTGCATCAGCTGCGGAGGGCGGCCATGACATCCGTCCTCGTCTGCGACGACTCCCCGCTTGCCCGAGAGGCGCTCCGCCGCGCGGTCGCGACCGTGCCCGGCGTCGAGCGTGTGACGACGGCGGCCAACGGCGAGGAAGTCCTCCGCCGCTGGGGCGCCGACCGCTCGGACCTGATTCTGATGGACGTACGCATGCCCGGTCTGGGCGGCGTCGAGACCGTGCGGCGGCTGCTGTCCGCGGACCCCGGTGCGCGCATCATCATGCTCACCGTCGCCGAGGACCTGGACGGCGTGGCCCTCGCGGTCGCCGCCGGCGCGCGCGGGTACCTCCACAAGGACGCGTCGCGCGCGGAGTTGCGCGCCACCGTCACCCAGGCGCTCGCGGACCCGACCTGGCGGCTCGCCCCGCGCCGGCTGCGCTCCGCCGAGATGGGCGCCGCGCCGACGCTCACCGCGCGTGAGATCCAGGTGCTCGAGGGCATGAGTCACGGCCGGTCCAACGCCGAGATCGGCCGCGAGCTGTTTCTCTCCGAGGACACCGTCAAGACGCATGCCCGACGTCTGTTCAAGAAGCTCGGCGCCTCGGACCGGGCGCACGCGGTGGCGCTCGGTTTCCGGTGGGGCCTGGTTCGTTAGGTGTCACCCTGTGTGTCGTAGCGGGGGTTCGAGAACCCCCGCCTACCTCATGGTGGGCGGGGGTGGCAAAGCGGCCCGCCCGGTGCCTGCTGCTCGTTTCGCCGCGGATGCCGCATCCTTGAGATGTGGAGTCTCTCGGGGACGGGTCGGTCGAGCGGAAGGGGAGGGCGCAGGGGATGAGTTCCGGCGCACCTGCTCATAACGCTTCGGTGCACAACATCGGGCGCGATGCCGCGGAGTCCGCGGCCACAAGGCACCATGGACCGATGCGCGACGACGAGGCGGCCGGTGCCGCAGGGGCGATCGGTGCACTCGTCCATCGCGCCGTGGACGGGGACGAGCAGGCCACGCACGATCTGCTCGCCCATGTCCACCCCCTGGCGCTGCGCTACTGCCGCACTCGGCTGTCCCGGCTCCCGGGCGACGCGCGGCACTTCGTCGAGGACCTCGCCCAGGAGGTCTGCGTCGCCGTCCTGCTCGCCCTGCCGCGCTACAAGGACACCGGCCGCCCCTTCGAGGCGTTCGTCTTCGCCATCGCCGCCCACAAGGTCGCCGACCTGCAGCGTGCCGCGATGCGCCACCCTGGCTCCACGGCCGTCCCCTCGGACGAGATGCCCGAGCGGCCGGACGACTCACTGGGCCCGGAGGAGCGCGCGCTGCTCAGCAGCGACGCCGAATGGGCCAAGAAACTGCTGGCCAACCTGCCCGAGAACCAGCGGGAGCTGCTCCTGCTGCGCATCGCGGTGGGACTCACGGCAGAGGAAACCGGCCAGATGTTGGGAATGTCACCCGGCGCCGTGCGGGTGGCGCAGCACCGGGCACTGAGCCGGCTGCGGGCGCTGGCCGAGCAGTAGGCCTTTCCCGTGGGCCCAGGCAAGCGAGCGCCCCTCTTTTGAACAGGTGGTGCGCTGGTTCCGTACGAACATACGAAGCCCGGAGTCACCCGGAACCGTGGAATGAGAGAGCCGTGCTTCCCGTTAGCATGGACATCCGCACCGATCAAGGCCATTTGGGGAAGGTGTCATGACTGCCAACGTCGACGGAGTGCCCGGAAAATTCGCGACACTCGGGCTGACCTACGACGACGTGCTGCTGCTGCCGGGCGCATCCGAGGTGCTCCCCAACGCGGTCGACACCTCGTCCCGCATCTCACGCAATGTCCGTGTGAACATCCCGCTCCTGTCGGCGGCGATGGACAAGGTGACCGAGTCCCGGATGGCGATCGCCATGGCCCGCCAGGGCGGCGTCGGAGTGCTGCACCGCAACCTCTCCGTGGAGGACCAGGTCAACCAGGTCGACCTGGTGAAGCGGTCCGAGTCCGGCATGGTCACCGACCCGATCACGGTGAACCCGGACGCGACGCTGGCCGAGGCCGACGCCCTGTGTGCCAAGTTCCGCATCAGCGGGGTGCCGGTCACCGACGGCGCCGGCAAGCTCCTCGGCATCGTCACCAACCGGGACATGGCCTTCGAGAGCGACCGCTCGCGCCAGGTCCGCGAGGTCATGACCCCGATGCCGCTGGTCACCGGCAAGGTCGGCATCTCCGGCGCGGACGCCATGGAGCTGCTGCGCCGCCACAAGATCGAGAAGCTTCCCCTGGTCGACGACGCGGGCGTCCTCAAGGGCCTCATCACCGTCAAGGACTTCGTCAAGGCCGAGCAGTACCCGAACGCCGCCAAGGACGCTGAGGGCCGCCTGATCGTCGGCGCCGCCGTGGGTGCCAGCCCCGAGGCCCTGGAGCGGGCCCAGGCGCTCGCCGAGGCCGGTGTGGACTTCCTGGTCGTCGACACCTCGCACGGCCACAACAGCAACGCCCTCAGCTGGATGTCCAAGATCAAGTCCAGCGTCGGCGTCGATGTCATCGGCGGCAACGTCGCCACCCGCGACGGCGCCCAGGCGCTGATCGACGCCGGTGTCGACGGCATCAAGGTGGGAGTGGGCCCCGGCTCGATCTGCACCACCCGGGTGGTCGCCGGTATCGGCGTCCCGCAGGTCACCGCCATCTACGAGGCCTCCCTCGCGGCCCGTCCGGCCGGTGTCCCGCTGATCGGCGACGGCGGTCTGCAGTACTCCGGCGACATCGGCAAGGCGCTCGCCGCCGGCGCCGACACCGTGATGCTCGGCAGCCTCCTCGCGGGCTGCGAGGAGTCTCCCGGCGAGCTGCAGTTCATCAACGGCAAGCAGTTCAAGTCCTACCGCGGCATGGGCTCGCTGGGCGCCATGCAGTCCCGCGGCCAGGGCAGGTCGTACTCGAAGGACCGCTACTTCCAGGCTGAGGTCGCCTCCGACGACAAGCTCGTGCCCGAGGGCATCGAGGGCCAGGTGCCCTACCGCGGCCCGCTGGGCAACGTGCTGCACCAGCTCGTCGGCGGTCTGCGCCAGACCATGGGCTATGTGGGCGCCGCCACCATCGAGGAGATGGAGTCCAAGGGCCGCTTCGTCCGGATCACGTCGGCGGGCCTCAAGGAGAGCCACCCGCACGACATCCAGATGACGGTCGAGGCGCCGAACTACAGCCGTAGTAAGTGACGGCCACGCGCGCGTGAAGCGTTTCGAGGGCGGCTCCGGGACCTCCGGGGCCGCCCTTGTCGTACCCGTCGGCGATACTGGTAGACGCTGCAACGCATCAGGGAAAGGCCACAGACGTGACTGAGATCGAGATCGGGCGCGGCAAGCGCGGCCGCCGGGCGTACGCCTTCGACGACATCGCCGTCGTCCCCAGCCGCCGTACGCGGGACCCGAAGGAGGTCTCGATCGCCTGGCAGATCGACGCCTACCGTTTCGAGCTGCCCCTCCTGGCCGCCCCCATGGACTCGGTCGTCTCCCCGGCCACCGCGATCCGCATCGGCGAGCTCGGCGGCCTCGGCGTGCTGAACCTCGAGGGCCTGTGGACGCGGTACGAGGACCCGCAGCCGCTGCTCGACGAGATCGCCGGGCTGGACGCGGACGACGCGACCCGCCGCCTCCAGGAGATCTACGCCGCTCCCATCAAGGAGGAGCTGATCGGGCTGCGCATCAAGGAGGTGCGCGACTCGGGCGTGGTCACCGCGGCCGCGCTCTCCCCGCAGCGCACGGCCCAGTTCTCCAAGGCCGTCGTGGACGCGGGCGTGGACATCTTCGTCATCCGCGGTACGACGGTGTCGGCGGAACACGTCTCCGGCGCCTCCGAGCCGCTGAACCTGAAGCAGTTCATCTACGAGCTCGACGTCCCGGTGATCGTGGGCGGCTGCGCCACGTACACCGCGGCCCTGCACCTGATGCGCACCGGCGCGGCGGGCGTCCTGGTCGGCTTCGGTGGCGGTGCGGCGCACACCACGCGCAATGTACTGGGCATCCAGGTCCCGATGGCGACCGCGGTGGCCGATGTCGCCGCCGCCCGCCGGGACTACATGGACGAGTCCGGCGGCCGGTATGTGCACGTGATCGCGGACGGCGGCGTCGGCTGGTCCGGCGACCTCCCCAAGGCGATCGCCTGCGGCGCGGACGCGGTGATGATGGGCTCCCCGCTCGCGCGCGCGACCGACGCGCCGGGCAAGGGCAACCACTGGGGCATGGAGGCCGTCAACGAGGAGCTGCCGCGCGGCAAGAAGGTGGACCTCGGCACGGTCGGCACCATCGAGGAGGTCCTCATGGGCCCGTCCCACACTCCCGACGGCTCGATGAACCTCTTCGGGGCGCTGCGGCGGGCGATGGCCACGACCGGGTACAGCGAGCTGAAGGAGTTCCAGCGCGTCGAGGTGACGGTGGCGGACTCGCAGCACAAGCGGTAGTCGTACGGCGTCTGAAGGGTCGGTCGTCCCGGGTGGGTGACCGGCCCTTTTGCGTGCCCTGGGGCTTGCGCGGGGCGCGTGGCGTGGTGCGGGGGCGTGCGGTTGCGTTCAGGGCTGATACGGGCTGGTCAGCCGGTTCGAGGGCGATAGCGTCCGTGTCGGCGCCCAGGTTTCTGGAGCGCCCCCTTCCAAGGACTTGGTTCCGGACCCCGCTCCTCGGGGCCCGGCCCGATTTCCAACGGACCGTCCACCGGGCAACTGGGCGGTGTCGTGGAAGGGGGCGCCCATGGGACGTCACCGCAAGCCCACTCGCTGGGATCGGATCCGTCTTCGGATGGTGAAGTGCCGGAGGAGGTGGATCTTGCGGATTTTCGGATGGTGAGCGGCCGCCCCCAAAGAACCTAGGGGCGGACACTCCGTGAACCATCCAGGAGCCTGCCGCAGCACCCACTGCGGTGGGCTCCACCTTGTTGGTGGGCTGGTGAGTGTCCGCCCCCACACAACCTAGGGGCGGACACTCCGTGAACCATCCAGGAGCCTGCCGCAGTAGCCGCTGCGACAGACCCCACCTGTCTCCGTAAGGTACCCGCGCCGCGCGCCCCGTGCCACCAGCCCCCGAAGCCCGCCCCGCCCGCGCGCCCCCTTCACAACCGGTGCGCCGCCCCCGTAGGCGTGGCCCCCCGCGTGTCCAGCAGCAGCTGGGCCTTCACCGACAGGCCCTGGAGGTCGTACGTGCGGTGCTGCTGGAGCAGGATCGTCAGGTCGGCGTCGGCTGCCGCCTCGTAGAGGGAGTCGGCGCGGGGGACCGGGCGGTTCAGGACGTTCCAGGACGGGATGTGCGGGTCGTGGTAGCTGACCGAGGCGCCGAGTTCCATCAGGCGGATCGCGATCTCCTGGGCGGGGGTGGCCTGTTGGTCGGCGAGGTCGGGCTTGTAGGTGACGCCGAGGAGGAGGACGCGGGCGGCGCGGGCGGACTTGCCGTGCTCGTTGAGGAGCGCGGCGGCGCGCTGGACGACGTAACGGGGCATCTGGGTGTTGACCTGCTGGGCCAGTTCGACCATGCGCAGGGTGCGGCCCGAGCCGCTGCCGGTCAGGTCCTGGGGGGCGGCGTGGCCGCCGACGCCCGGGCCGGGGCGGAAGGCCTGGTAGCCGAACGGCTTGGTCTCCGCGCAGCGGATGACGTCCCACAGGTCGACGCCCAAGTCGTGGCAGAGGACGGCCATCTCGTTGACGAGGGCGATGTTGACGTGCCGGTAGTTGGACTCCAGGAGCTGCACCGTCTCCGCTTCCCGTGGGCCACGCGCGCGTACCACCTTGTCGGTGAGACGGCCGTAGAAGGCGGCCGCCGACTCGGTGCACGCGGGTGTGAGGCCGCCGATCACCTTGGGGGTGTTGGCGGGCGTGAAGTCGCGGTTGCCGGGGTCGACGCGGCTGGGGGAGTAGGCGAGGTGGAAGTCGCGGCCGGCGCGCAGCCGTGAGCCCTCTTCGAGGAGCGGGCGGAGGAACTCCTCGGTCGTGCCGGGCGGGACGGGGGACTCCAGGATGACCGTGGTGTGCGGGCGCAGCCGCTCCGCCAGGGTGCGGGCGGCCGTCTCCACCTGGCTCAGGTCGAGGCCGCCGTCGGCGCCGTGCGGGGTCGGGGCACAGATGACGGCGGTGCGTACGCGGCCGAGTTCGGCGGGGCTGGTGGCGTGCCGGAAGCCCCCCGAGAGCATCCGGCGCAGTTCGGCGGGGCTCAGGGAGCCGGGCTCGGGCCCGGTCCGGTAGCCGAGGGTGGAGATTCCGGCGGCGACCGCGGCCTGGGCCAGGGGCAGGCCGTACGGGCCGAGTCCGATGACGGCGAGATCTGCGGGCATGGCGTGGGCCGTCCTTCCCAGTAACCGAAGCGGGACAGGTGCGCAAGCCCTGTGGACAGAACGAGCGAGCGCAATGTCAGACTAGGAGTAAATATGACCTATATGCGGGATTTATTACCTGTGTCTTTCTTGTGGATTCGCGGCGGTTGTCCTGCGTATCCCGAGAAGTTGTCCACAGGCTGGGGGTCGCGTGGTGGCTGAAGTCGGGCAAGCCGGTCAGACTTTGGGCAGGGGTATACGACCGGGCTTCGCCCCACGGGCGCGGCCGGCCCGACCTACAGCGGGAGGCAGCGGTGAGGACAGCGAAACTGGGGCCGGCGGAGCGCGCCGAGTCACTCGCGTCAATGGCCGAGCGCGAACTGGACATCCTGGTCGTGGGCGCGGGTGTGGTTGGTGCGGGCACCGCCCTCGACGCGGTCACCCGCGGACTGTCCACCGGGCTCGTCGAGGCGCGTGACTGGGCGTCGGGTACCTCCAGCAGGTCCAGCAAGCTGATACATGGCGGGCTGCGCTATCTGGAGATGCTCGACTTCGCGCTCGTACGGGAGGCGCTGAAGGAGCGCGGGCTGCTGCTGGAGCGGCTGGCCCCGCATCTGGTGAAACCGGTGCCCTTCCTGTACCCCTTGCAGCACAAGGGCTGGGAGCGGCTGTACGCCGGTTCGGGCGTCGCGCTCTACGACGCCATGTCCATGGCCCGCGGCCACGGACGGGGCCTGCCGACGCACCGTCATCTGAGCCGCCGTCACGCTCTGCGCGTCGCGCCCGCCCTGAAGAAGGAGGCGCTGGTCGGCGCGCTCCAGTACTACGACGCGCAGATGGACGACGCCCGCTATGTGGCCACGCTGGTGCGCACGGCGGCGGCGTACGGCGCGAAGACCGCCAACCGCGCGCGGGTGACGGGTTTTCTGCGCGAGGGCGAGCGGGTGGTCGGGGCCCGGGTGCAGGACGTCGAGGCGGGCGGGGAGTACGAGATCCGCGCCAAGCAGATCGTCAACGCCACCGGCGTGTGGACCGACGACACCCAGTCGATGGTGGGGGAGCGGGGGCAGTTCCACGTCCGGGCGTCCAAGGGCATCCACCTGGTCGTCCCCAAGGACCGCATCCACTCCGCCACGGGGCTGATCCTGCGTACGGAGAAGTCCGTGCTGTTCGTCATCCCCTGGGGGCGGCACTGGATCATCGGCACCACCGACACCGACTGGGACCTCGACAAGGCACACCCGGCCGCGTCCAGCGCCGACATCGACTATCTGCTGGAGCACGTCAACGCGGTGCTCGCGGTGCCGCTCACGCGGGACGACGTCGAGGGCGTGTACGCGGGACTGCGGCCGCTGCTGGCCGGCGAGTCCGACGCCACCAGCAAACTGTCGCGCGAGCACACCGTGGCCCATCCGGTGCCGGGGCTGGTCGTGGTGGCGGGCGGCAAGTACACGACGTACCGGGTGATGGCCAAGGACGCCGTCGACGAGGCGGTGCACGGGCTCGACCTGCGGGTCGCCGAGTGTGTGACCGAGGACGTCCCGCTGCTGGGGGCGGAGGGATACCGGGCGCTGTGGAACGCGCGGGCGCGGATCGCCGCCCGGACCGGACTGCACGTGGTGCGCGTGGAGCATCTGCTGAACCGTTTCGGGTCGGCGGCGGAGGAGGTCCTGGAGCTCATCGCCGCCCATCCCTCGCTGGGCGAGCCGTTGCAGTCGGCCGACGACTACCTGCGTGCCGAGGTCGTCTACGCCGCCTCGCACGAGGGGGCCCGACACCTGGACGACGTGCTGACGCGGCGCACACGCATCTCGATCGAGACGTTCGACCGGGGCACCGGGTGTGCGCGCGAGGCCGCCGAGCTGATGGCGCCGGTGCTCGGGTGGGACAAGGACCATGTCGAGCGCGAGGTCGAGCACTACGAGAAGCGGGTGGAGTCCGAGCGGGAGTCGCAGCGGCAGCCCGACGATCTGACGGCGGACGCGGCGCGGTTGGGGGCGCGGGACATCGTGCCGTTGTAGTGGCCCAGGGGTTGCGGGGGAGGGCTGCGCATATCACCCGAACGAGTGCCAGGAGTCGGGATCTCCGCTCGAACCCCGGCCGTTTTACGAGGTGGGAGGGCAGAACTCGGCGGTGAGCAGGCGGGGTTCGAGACCGGGATCTGCGATCGCCGTCGTGTTCACCCGGAAGGTGAGGACCCGACGACCGTCGACCGTGGCCGCGGTGCGCACGTAGCTGCCGTCGATCCGGCCGTTGTGTCCCCACACCGTGGTGCCGCACGGCAGCTTCACGGGAAACAGACCCATGCCGTACAAGCCGTGTGCGGTCCGGGTGTTCAGCATCTCGCGCAGCCGGCGCGGGGGCAGCAGTTCACCGCCGAGCAGCGCCGAGTAGAAGCGGTCCAGGTCGGCGAGCGTGGTCACCAGCTCGCCCGCGGCACCCGCCACCCGCGGGTCGAGTTCGGTGACGTCGGTTCCGTCGGTGGCGTAGGCGTGGCCGTGCGGAGAGGGCAGAGAGGTGCGGGACCCGGGGAAGGAGGTGCCGGTCAGACCCAGCGGAGCGATGATGCGGCGCTCGGCCTCGGCGGCGTACGAGTGGCCGGTGATCTGGTCGACGACCAGGCCGAGCAGGACGTAGTTGGTGTTGGAGTAGGCGAAGCGGCCGGGGGCGGCCGGAGGGTGGGTGAGTGCGATGCGTACGGCCTGAAGCGGGGACAGGGGGACGACGCCCCCGGTGTCGGCGGTGAAGTCGTACAGGCCGCTGGTGTGGGTGAGCAGGGAACGCAGGGTCAGCGCGCGCCCGTCGTTGCCGGCTCCGTGCACCAGGCCCGGCAGGTGCTCCTCCACCGTGTCGGACAGGGACAGCCGGTGTTCGGCGGCCAGTTGCAGGACGACCGTGGCGATGAAGGTCTTCGTCATGCTTCCGGCGCGGAAGTGATCGGCGCGGGTGATGCCGTGGCCGGCCCGGTCGTAGTGGGTGTCGGTCTCCTCGCGGGCCAGCAGGGCGGCGGCGGGAGCCTCGCCCTGGGTGACCAGCAGGGGAAGGACCCCGTCCGTGGCCGGATCCGCGGGCGCCGACGAGGCGGCCGGGGCCAGGGCGAGCAGGCCCAGCGACATGGGCACGGTCAGTAGCGTCCGGAGCGGTGGCATCGAGGGTTCCTTCCCTGGCTGCGGGCCATCATCCCCGGAAGCGGAAGGGAGGGTTCCCTGGGGGTGGGCTGTGGGTCCGCCGGGGCGCCGGGGCGGGGTGTGACCGGGGTGACGGCCGGGTGCGGAGTAGCGGTGCGGTCACGGTGTGGTGGGGTGCCGGGGCGTGGGACGGGCGGGCTGTGCCGTAGGGCACCCTGGGCGTCGGGCACTTGTCGGGTGAGGGACAATGGAGGCTCTGTCAGGGCGGGTTGCATGAGGGGACGCATGTCGGAGGCGGAGCGGGCGGGGACATCCCGTCAGGGCGAGAGCGCACGTCTCCTCGCCGGGCGGTACCGGCTGGGAGATGTGCTCGGCCGCGGCGGCATGGGCACGGTGTGGCGTGCCGAGGACGAGACTCTGGGACGGACCGTCGCCGTCAAGGAGCTGCGGTTCCCGAACAGCATCGACGAGGACGAGAAGCGGCGGCTGATCACGCGCACCCTGCGGGAGGCCAAAGCGATCGCCCGGATCCGCAACAACAGCGCGGTGACGGTGTTCGACGTGGTCGACGAGGACGACCGGCCGTGGATCGTGATGGAACTCGTCGAGGGCAAGTCGCTCGCCGAGGCCATCCGGGAGGACGGCCTCCTGGAGCCCAGGCGCGCGGCCGAGGTCGGGCTCGCGATCCTCGACGTGCTGCGGTCGGCGCACCGTGAGGGCATCCTGCACCGCGACGTGAAGCCGTCGAACGTGCTGATCTCCGAGGACGGCCGGGTCGTGCTCACCGACTTCGGCATCGCGCAGGTCGAGGGCGACCCGTCCATCACCTCGACCGGCATGCTCGTCGGCGCGCCCTCTTATATCTCCCCGGAGCGGGCCCGCGGGCACAAGCCGGGGCCGGCGGCCGACCTGTGGTCGCTCGGCGGGCTGTTGTACGCGTCGGTCGAGGGCGTGCCCCCGTACGACAAGGGCTCCGCGATCGCGACGCTCACCGCGGTGATGACCGAGCCGCTGGAGGAGCCGAAGAACGCGGGACCGCTGAAGGACGTCATCTACGGCCTGCTCACCAAGGACCCCACCAAGCGGCTCGACGACGCCGGTGCGCGGACGATGCTCAACGCGGTCATCCACGCGCCCGAGCCCAAGGCCGAGCCGGAACCGGCGCTGGACGCGACGAGGGTCGTGCCGCTGCCCCCGCAGCCCGACGGGCGTGCGGACAAGGGCGGTTCGGGGAGCAAGCGGGGCGAGGAGGCCGGGGAGCGGTTGCGCGGGGCGCTGCGTTCCGTGCGGAAGGCCGCGGTGGCGGGCGCTTCTGGTGGGGCCGGGGCGGCTGCGGCGCGTGCCAAGTCCGGGAGTGGGGCGACTGCTTCGGGTGCTGGTGCTGGTGCTGGTGCTGGTGCTGGTGCTGGTTCGACTGCGGCTTCGGGTGCTCCTGCGTCGTCTGCGTCTGCTTCTCCGTCGGCCGCGTCGGGCTCTGTGGGGGTGGCGGGTTCCGCGGGGGCAGGTGGCCGGGAGGCGGAGAAGGGGAACGGGCAGCGTAGTTCGGGGTGGCCCGTGATGCCGCCGCCGGATCTGCCGCCGCGGCCCGTGCCGAGGGCGCCGCTCACCGATGTGGTGCCGAAGCGGACGCTGGTGATCATCGTGATGGTCGTGGTGCTCGCCGTGATCGGTACCGTGCTGGCCATCACGCTCAACAACGGGGGCGACGACAGCTCCGACGGGGCCGCCGGGGGCGGTGGCGCGAAGCCGTCCGCCAGTGCGAAGGTGAGCGCCTCCACCAAGGAGGACGAGAGCGGCGGCACCCATACGGACGGTGAGGCGACGGCTTCGGCGTCCGGGAAGGCGCCGAGCGCGAGTGTGAGCGCGTCCGGGGGCAGTGGTGCCGAGGCGGGCGGTTCCGGCGGGGGCGACACCATCGAGGCGTCCACGCACAAGGGGAGCCAGGGGTACTCGATCGGGCTGCCCAAGGGGTGGAAGTTCCAGTTTTCGGGGTCCGCGGGTGACCGGTTCACCGGGCCTGACGGGCAGAAGCTGCTCGTCGCCTGGACGTCCACGCCGAAGGGCGACCCGGTCGCGGACTGGAAGAACCAGGAGCGGTACATGGCCCGCTCCCAGTACAAGAAGATCCGAATCGAGGAGGTGGACTACCGGAGCTGGAACACGGCCGACTGGGAGTTCACCTATGTGGAGAGCGGGACGAAGTACCGGACGATCGACCGGGGGTTCGTGGTCAACGGCCATCTCGGATATGCGCTGATGTACACCGCCAAAGCCGCTGATTGGGACAGTGAGCTGCGCAAGGACACATGGCGGACGCTGACGGAGACGTTCGAGCCGAAGTCGTGATGCGGCCGGTTCCGCGTGGGGGCCGCGAGAGCCGGGTATTGGGGCCGTGAGATCTGGCATCCCCTCTTTGCGGGTTGCCTCCGGCACGTATCGTGAGTGCTTGCGGACCGTACGCATCCAGTCGTACGTCCGGAACGGGACGCTACGCGAACGGAATTGACCAACCGGGCGGCCGGGGGAGGCAACGTGGACGACTATGCGGGTCGGGTACTGGCCGACCGCTACCGCCTGCCGCTGCCGCCCTCCGACGAGTACGAACTCACCGAGTCCCGCGCCTTCGACACCTACAGCGGGCAGGAAGTCCTGGTGCGACAGGTGCCGTTGCCCGAGGTCGTCGAGGCGGAGGTGCTCGACGCGGACGGGCTGCCCGACGGGTTCACCGCGCGGGACCGCGGGGCGGCGGGGCGGCGGGCCTCGGCGCGTCCGGGTGCGCGGCGGCCCACCGATCCGGCCGTGCGGCGTGCGGTGGAGGCCGCGCAGGCCACGGCTTCGATTCCCGACCATCCCCGGCTCGACCAGGTCTTCGATGTGTTCGCGGACGGTGGGTCGTTGTGGATAGTGAGTGAGTTGGTGGCCGCGCGTCCGCTGGCCGCGCTGCTCGCTGAGAAGCCGTTGACTCCGTACCGGGCGGCCGAGGTCGCGTCTGACGTCCTCATGGCGTTGCGGGTGCTGCACGCACATGGCTGGGTGCACCGGAACATCACCGCGCGCACGGTGCTCGTCTGCGACGACGGGCGCGTGATGCTGACCGGGCTGGCGGTCGGGGCGGCGGAGGAGGCGCTGTGCGGGTATGACCCGGTGCCGGGTGGGGACGGGGACGACGGCGGCGGGAGTGCTGGGGCTGGGGGGTTCGGTGGGCCTGGTGGTCCCGGTGGTCCCGGTGGCTCTGGCAGTCCTGGTGGTCCTATCGGTGCTGGTGGACTTGGTGGAGCGGTCGGGTTCGGGGGTTCGCGGGGATCGGGGGGCTTTGGTGGCTCCGGTGGTCCTCGTGGGCAAGGCGCTTCTGGTGGGCCTGGTGGCCCCGGTGCGTCAGGCCTTCCCGCCGGCTTCGGTGGGCCTGAGCCCGGGCCTGGTGGGCCCATGTCCGTTCCCGCTGATCCCGAGGCTGCCCGGCGGGCCGCGATCGAGGCGCGGGCGGACAGCGGACTGCCGGTTCCCGAGGCCGATACGGCGAACGGGGCCGGGGCTTCGGGAGTGGTCGAGCGCAGGGCGCTGGAGAACGGCGGGGACGTTCGGGCCGCGCGGGCCGGGGCGATCGCCGCGTATCGGGCGGGGGCTCGGGCGGCGGCCCGTGTCCAGGAGGCCCAGCAGAACGGCCGGGCCGCGCTGCCCGGGGCCCGTCCCGCCTCCGAGGGCAACCACGCCGGGACCGGGAACACCACGCCTCCGGGGCAGATAGCCGACCCCTACGGTGTGCAGGCCCCGACCTCCTGGCACGGGGCGGCGCCCCGGAGCGGCGTCGGCGGTACGGCGCCGGACATGACGAACGGCCAGAGCGGCCAGGGGCGTACGGCACTCCCCTCCGGAGGGGACGGCGCCCAGCAGCTCGGCCCCGGCACGACACCGGCGTCCGGCGTGCCTGCGCCGGGCCAGAGCGGGCTTCCTGGCACCGACGTTTCCGCGCCCGGCCTTGGTGCGGCACATCCCGGGGGCGTTTCCGGGCCCGGTCAGGGTGTGCCTCCGGGCATGGGGGGCCCTGCGTCTGGCCATGGCAGGTTTCCCGGCGCGGGTGTCCCCGCCCCCGGCCACAGCGCACCCCACCTCTCAGGCGCTCCCACCCCCAGCCACGGTGCGACCCCGACTGCCGGCGTCCCCGCACCCGGCCACGTCACGCCCGGCACGGCCCCCGCCCCCGGCGCCCTCACCCCCAACCCCACCCGCTGGGACGACCTCGCCGCCGGCACCCCCGCCCCCCGTGGCCCCGCCACCGCGCTTGCCGCCGATCGGGCCCGGCAGGCTCGGATGGCTGTCGTTGGTCCCGTGACTGAGCGGTGGGCGCCGGAGCAGGCCGGGCCTGTCCATGAGAACTGGCAACTGGCCGCGCCCATCGGGCCGGCTACCGACCTGTGGGCGCTTGGTGCGCTGCTCTTCCGGGCCGTGCAGGGGCATGCGCCGTATCCGGAGGAGTCGACCGCCGAGCTGGTGCAGATGGTGTGTGCGGAGCCGCCCGCCTTCGCCGAGGAGTGCGGGCCGCTGCGGCCCGTCGTGGAGTCGTTGCTGCGTCAGGATCCGACCGAGCGCCTTGACTTCGAGGAGCTCAGGGGCTGGATCCGGTCGCTCGTGCGGTCCGCGCCCGAGCCTGAGGCCGGTGTGCATGTCGTTGCCGCGCCGCCCGTCGATGCCAGCCGGCTGCCGGTCGTACGGCGGCGAGGTGAGCTGGTGCGCCGGCGGCGAGCCGGGCTGCCCGCGCATCACGGGCGGCACAAGCGGGCCCGGCAGGAGGCGCGTTCGCCGGGACGGCTCGGCCGGACGCTGCTCGTGCTGATCCTGTTCGGCATGGCCGCGGCGATCGCGTACGCCATGATGTTCATGCCGAAGGACGGCAACGGCGGTACGGCCGACGCCGACCGGACCGGTGCCGCCGGGCAGGCGAGTCAGGCGCCCGCGCCCGAGCAGACGGCCGACACGAGCAGCGAGCCCCGGCCCGACCAGACCTCGCCGGAGTCCGGGAGCAACCGTCCCTCGGAGTCCGCCAATTCCGAGGAGACGCAGACCACCGGGCCCGAGGTCGCCGACGGGTTCACACTGCGTACGGACACCGAGGGCTTCCGCATCGCCGTGGCCAACGGCTGGGACCGTACGCCGGAGAACGGCCGCGGGCAGGTCGTGTACTCGCACGGCTCTTTCGACCTCATCGTCGTGCCGGGACGGGACACGGCGGACGAGTACGGCAGCGACCCCATGGCCTACCAGCGGGAGAGCGAGCCCGAGCTGCAGCCGTACCGGGACTCCAGCTGGGCCACCTCCGGCGGGCTGAAGACGATCCGGGTGGGCGAGCGGATCATGGCGGAGGGGCAGTTCACCTGGACCGACGGCGAGGGACGCGAGCTGTTCGTGCGCAACGTCGCGATGCTCGTCGACGGGCGCTACCACGTCGTACAGGTGCGCGGCCCGGAGGCCGAGCGGGACGAGGTGACGCGGCTGTTCGAGCAGGCGTCGGCGACGTATCAGGTCACGGGCTGAAGGCATCTCCTCGACGCCGAGTGACAGTTGAGCGCTTACTGGCAGCGACAACCATCACAGTGCGGTTTCCTTGGTACCCCCGTGGTTCCCCGCTCGTCGGGCGGTCCTTAGTCTGACCCTGTTAAGAGCATTGCGGGGCAACGTGAATCAGATGCAGGGCCAGCTCGTATCGGGGCGCTATCGGCTCGCCGACACGATCGGCAGCGGCGGTATGGGCCGTGTGTGGCGTGCGCACGACGAGGTGTTGCACCGGGCCGTCGCGATCAAGGAGTTGACCGCCGCGCTCTATGTCTCCGAGAGCGACCAGGAGCGGCTGCTCGCGCGCACCCGCGCCGAGGCGCGGGCTGCCGCGCGCATCAACCACTCCGCCGTCGTCACCGTGCACGACGTGCTGGAGCACGACGGCCGGCCGTGGATCGTGATGGAGCTGGTCGAGGGCCACTCGCTGGCGGACGCGGTCAAGGAACGCGGACGCGTCGAGCCGACGGAGGCCGCGCGCATCGGGCTGTGGGTGCTGCGGGCTTTGCGCGCCGCGCACTCCGCGGGCGTCCTGCACCGTGACATCAAGCCTGGCAACGTTCTCCTCTCCGAGGACGGCCGCGTCCTGCTCACCGACTTCGGTATCGCCCAGATCGAGGGCGACACCACCATCACCCGCACCGGAGAGGTCGTCGGCTCCGTCGACTACCTCGCCCCCGAGCGTGTCCGCGGCCACGACCCCGGCCCCGCCTCCGACCTGTGGGCGCTCGGCGCGACGCTGTACACGGCGGTGGAGGGCCGTTCGCCCTTCCGCCGCACCTCGCCCATCGGCACGATGCAGGCGGTCGTCGAGGAGGAACCCGCCCAGCCGGTCAACGCCGGACCGCTCGGGCCCGTCATCACCGCCATGCTCCGCAAGGATCCGGCCGACCGGCCGAGCGCTGCGGAGGCCGAGCAGATGCTCGCCGAGGCGGCGGAGGGGCGGCGGTCGAACAGGGCGCAGGCGTTCGTGCCGACGTGGCACGAGTCGTACGGACAGCAGGGGCGCTACGAGCAGCCGCAGACCGGTGTCACCAGGCCGCAATCGGCCGCCGTCACCCAGGTGGGCCCGCCCGCGGCGCCCTCGAAGAAGCGGCGCCGTCTGCGCGCGGTCGCCCTCGTCGTCGCCGTCGTCGCGATCATTGGCGCGGGAGCCGCGGTCGCGTTGCGCGAGTGGAACTCCGGCAACGGCACCTCCGCCACGCAGAGTTCCAACCCCAGCCCCAGCGTCAGCCCCTCGCCGACGGAGGAGCCGCAGAGGGCGGTTCCCGCGGGCTGGAAGCAGTACGACGATCCCGCGGGCTTTAGCCTCTACCTCCCCGAGGGCTGGGAGCGGTCGGTTTCCATCAAGAGCAAAGACGGCTTGCAGCAGATCGACTATTCGCCCGACAGGGGTGAGCACGTAGTGCGTATCGCCGTCGATACCTTGCCGGACTTCGACGACCCGTACGCGCACCAAGTCGAATTGGACCAGCAGTTGAGATGGCAGCTGGTGGATTACGAGCCCTTGAGCATGCAGCGTCGGCTTTACCGCGACCGTCAAGCCTCCTGGCTGGAGTACAAATGGACGGCGCAGGTGAAGGGGTCACGCCCCCCTGGGGCGTACCGAGCCGTCGACCTGATGTACATGGCCCGGAGCGGGGTTGAGTACGCGATCTACATGGCCTCTCCCGTGGAAGACTGGGCCACCACGCGCAAGCAGTTTGAGACTGTGCTGCAGAGCTGGCGAGAGGGCGAAGTCCAGCGGTGAGAGCATCAAGCGGCGCTTAGCATTTCGTCCAGCTTTTCTGCCGGTGTGCGATATCCGAGGGTTTTTCTTGGGTGCGTGTGGAGTCGTGACGTGATCTCATCGAGTTCTCATTGAGTTTACCAAGAAAGACCTGTTCCCTTGGGTAGGTATTGCCGGATGAGGCCGTTCGTATTCTCGTTGGTTCCGCGCTGCCGGGGCGAGTGCGGGTCGCAGAAGTACACCGGGATACTGGACCTGACGGAGAACCGGGCGTGATCGGCCATCTCTACGCCTGGTCCCAGGTGAGGGAGCGCTTCAACTCCTCAGGGAGCCGGGCGAGTTCGGAGGACAGGACCATCGCGGTGCGCTCGGCGGTCCGGTCGTAGTTCAGCTGCAGCAGCATCAGGAACCGGGTGGACCGTTCGACCGGCGTGATGACCTGGCACTTGCCGCCTTTGCTGATGATCAGGTCGCCCTCCCAGTGGCCGGGCACCGCACGGTCGGCCGCCTCGGCGGGCCGCTCGCTGACGTTCACCATCCCGCGATGCGGGCCTGCTGGGGCCGCGTCGACCTGCGGGGGCGCCGCTCGATGCACCCGTGCCGCAGCGCGAGCTTGAGCTCCGTCTTCAATTCGCCCTTCGCCTGTGGGAACAGCGCCTGGTAGATGGTCTCGTGGGACACGCACATCGCCTCGTCACAGGGAAGTCCTCGACCAGCCGGCCCGCGATCTGCTGCGGCGACCACTCCTGGGCAAGTCCCGCGGCCACCGCGTCGCGGAGCCGTCGGTCCGCCTCCAGCCTCCGCGCCCGAGGCCGTCGGCGCAGCGCATCGGCGCGCTCCTGCGCCGAGTAGCCGTCCCGACCGCCGTTGCACGCCACCTCCCGCGAGATCACCGAGCGACCCCGCCCGAGCCGCTGCCCGATCAACGCAAACGTCTCGCTCCGGGCGGTTCCCCGGAGCGTGGATTCATGTTCCCGAATGGATTCGCTCGGTTCTGCGCGGTCATCCATCCGTTACGGATCAGTTCGTCAAGCTATTTCTTGGAGGAATCTATGGACTTCGGGAGCTCCGCCGAACAGTCCTAAAAGGCGGCCCAGATTGTTGTGCAGGAAGGCACCTCAGGCCCAGAACGTGCAACTGCGGACGATCGTGCTTCCTTCCCTGACCGCCACCTGCGCGCCGATGTAGTCGAGGCGATTGGGGGAGTGCGATGCATAAGTATCGAAGTAGATAGTCGACCCGGATCCGTTGTAGTTGAGATGCCAGGACCAATCCGTCACCCAGGCGTCATCCATGGAGCGGAAGTCCACGTAACTGCCCATCCAGTTGGTGAACGTCATGCCCCCCTTGGCGCCGGTCACAGAGCACGCGCCGTTGCCACTCGCCGCGCTGGCATCGGTCACTGTCGCAGCGCATATTGCCACCGCCGCGACACTCATGACGGAAAGGCGCTTCAATATGTTTCCAATAAGGAAAAGGTAAAGCTTTCATGGTTCGCATGACAGCGTGTGGCCGCCCGCCCGCCCGCCCGCCCGCCCGCCCGCCCGCCCGACCTGGTCAAGCACGCCGACGAACTGGCCGAATTCACCGGCCCCCACGAGCCGTCGCGTGCCACCGGGCCGCTGGCGTGCCGAGCCGGTTGCTCCCGGATCTTCGTAGACAAGGTATCCGGCAAGAACATGGGCCAGCCGGAGCTCGGCAAGGCAACTGGACTACCTCCGTGAGGGCGACTCCCCCTGTGTCTGGAAGCTGGACAGGTTCGCTCGCTCCCTTATCGACCCGGTGACGACTGTGTACGGCCTGAAAGAGCGCGCATCCTCACAGTGGGAGTAGTCGGCCCGTCCGTCGCCGACCCGGTCGCACTCGGCGAGGTGCCGGCGAGCAGGGCGAAGTCCGGATGGGCCTCGCGCAGGACCTTCAGCAGACCCGGCGCGCGTTCGGCGAGCAGGTGGATGACCGCGCGGGTGTAGGCGTGGGCGGCGGCCTCGCGGATCCCGAATCCGGCAGCGATCTTCGCCAGGGTGGTGTGTTCGCGCAGGTACACCAGTGCCGCCATCGCGTGCTGAGACGGGCGGAGCTTGCAGCGCCGGTCGCCCTCACGGGTGACGAGGAGCATGGTGACCCCTTATACGAGAGTCCCTCGTCGGTACAGCTCAGCGGGGTTCATGCGGACTGCACGGGTTGGAGGCTGCCCTGGAAGCCGAGGTGGTTGAGTTCGCTGACCGGGCGGCGGGTGGCACGGGTTTTGCCGGTGCGTTCGAGGAAGTTATCGGGGTCTTCGAACTTGAGCGGTGCGCCCCTGTTGGTCGGCGTCCGCCCCCAGGGCCCTCGTAAGCCGGGGATGTGACACTCCCGCGGAAACTGTCACATCCCTGCGGCTTACCAGTCGGCGCCCGGCGTCCGCGCACCGCTCAACTTCGAAGACCCAGTTATCGCCGCCGAGGTCGGCGTACTCCATATGGCGGGTGAACATGTGCCAGATGGAGACGATGATCGAGTGCCGCAGGGCAACAGGGCCCGTCGGCGACCGCGTCGGCCAACCAGACGCCGGTATCGGGCGGCGAGGTAGGTGTCCTTGGTGCGACAGGCGGAGATCGCGGCCTGGGCGAGCACTCCCTGGAGCCACGGGTCACCGGGACGGGACTTGCCGGAGAGGCTCTTGCCTGCGGACTCGTAAGAGCCCGGACACAGTCCAGCCCAGGAGGGGAGGTGGCCGGCGGACGGGAAACGGGAGATGTCCGCACCGATCTCGGCCAGGATCACGTGAGCGGTATGCGCACTCACCCCGGGGATCGTGGCAGCAGCTCGACCTGCCGTTCAGACGGCCGAATGCGTTCCTCGATGCGAGCGTTGAGGCGCCGTTCCACCGCGGTGGCCTCGTCGATCCGGTCCAGCATGGTCCGCGCCAAGGCCTGAGTTCCCTGGAGTGTGCCACCGGCAGTCTTGGGACGGCGGCATACTTGGCCGGTCGCCGCCCCGGAAGGCGCCCGTCCGGTGCGGGATGATGAGACGCATGGGGACCGAGGGGGCCAACTTCCGTGTGATCGCGGGGCGTTACCGCCTCGAGGCGACGGTCGGCCGCGGCGGCATGGGCGTCGTATGGCGGGCGACCGACCAGCTGCTCGGGCGGCAGGTGGCCGTCAAGGAGATGCCCCTCGACGAGACGCCGTCCGCCGCCGAGGCCCGCGCCCGGCGTGACCGCACCCTGCGCGAGGCCCGCGCGGTCGCGCAGCTCAGCCATCCGCATCTCGTCGTCGTCCATGACGTCGTGGAGCACGACGAACGCCCGTACATCGTCATGGAGTTGATCGACGGCGGCTCACTCGCCGACCGGATCGCTTCGCTCGGCCCCGTCGGTGCCCGCGAGGCCGCCCGGATCGGCGCCGATCTGCTGAGCGCGCTGCGCACCGCGCACGCCGCCGGGGTCCTGCACCGCGACATCAAACCGGCCAACGTCCTGCTGGAGTCCGGTACCGGTCGTGTCGTCCTGACCGACTTCGGTATTGCCCAGATCGAGGGCGCCACGACGCTCACCGAGAGCGGCTCCTTCGTCGGCTCGCCCGAGTTCACCGCGCCCGAGCGGATCTTCGGCGCACGGACCGGCCCCGAGTCCGACCTGTGGTCGGTGGGCGCGCTGCTGTGCACCGCGCTGAGCGGGGAATCGCCGTTCCGGCGCGACTCGTTGAGCGGCATCCTGCACGCGGTGGTGTCCGCGGAGATACGCCCGCCCGCGCAGGCCGCGCCGATCCTGGCCGTCGTACTGGGGCTGCTGGAGCGCGATCCGGAGCGTCGGCTGGACGCGGCGGAGGCGGAGGGGATGCTGCGGGGGTTCCTGGCGACGGGGCGTACGCCGGGCCGGCGGGATGTGACCGGAGGCCGGCTGCCGTCCCTGCCCGCCGAGGGCCGGCCCGTGATGGCCGACGGCCGGCCGGCGCTGCCCGAAGGCCGGTCCACCCGGTCCGTGCTGGCGGCCGTGCTGCTGGTCGCCGCGATGGCCGGTGCGGGCATCTCCGCGGCGGCGCTGCTCGCGGACCGGGACGGGAACGGGAACCGGCTGCCGCCGCCGTCGAGTTCGGCGCCCGCGTCCGTCGGGCCCAGTACCCGTAGCCCCACCGCCGCTGCCACCGTCACCCCCACGGCGACCGTGACCGTGACGCAGAAACCTTCCTCCTCGGTGTCTTCCTCGGTGCCCTCGTCACCGACACCCCACGGATTGCCGCCTAAATAGGAGATAAGCGGCACCCTCGGTCACGGGTCTGTGACCGGAAAGCGTTCCAGGTGGATCCGGAAGCACTTGGCGCGATATGGATGGAGCCATGAGCAGCAACGGGGGAGCCCCTTACGGGTCCGACGAGCCGACGAGTTTCGGTCTGCAACCACCGCGCCCGCCCGCGGCCGTACCGCATCCCGGCAACCCGTACGCGGCGCCCGCCCAGGTCGTCCCACAGCAGCCCATGACCGCCGCACCTGCGCAGGACCCCGGCACCGGACGCCTGATAGCAGGCCGTTACCGGTTGCTGGCCAAGCTCGGGCATGGCGGCATGGGGACGGTGTGGCGTGCCCAGGACGAGACGGTGGACCGTGAGGTCGCCGTCAAGGAACCCCGCGTACCGGACCATCTTCCCGAACGCGAACGTGTCAACGCCTATGAGCGGATGCGCCGCGAGGCACGTGCCGCGGCCAGGCTCGATCATCCCGCGGTCGTGAACGTCCACGACGTCGCAGTAGTGGACGGTCGGCCGTGGATCGTGATGGAGCTGGTGCAGGGCCGTTCGCTGGGTGACGCGTTGCAGGAGGGCACGCTCGGGGCCCGGGAAGCGGCGAGAATCGGCCTCGAGGTGCTCGGCGCGCTGGAGGCCGCGCACGCGGCGGGCATCCTGCACCGCGACGTGAAGCCCGACAACGTACTTCTCGGCCGGCACGACCGCGTCGTCCTCACCGACTTCGGCATCGCCCAGATCGAGGGCGAGACCAATCTGACCGACACCGGCGGCTTCGTCGGCTCGCCCGAGTACATCGCCCCGGAGCGGGTGCTGGGCCAGCGCCCGGGACCGGCGTCGGACCTGTGGTCCCTGGGCGTCGTCCTCTACGCGGCGACCGAGGGCGTGTCCCCGTTCCGCCGCAGCAACACGCCGGCCACCCTGCAGTCCGTCCTCAACGCCACCCCCGCCCCGCCCGCCGCCGCGCAGGGCCCGCTCGCCGACGCCATCAACGGCCTCCTCCAGAAGGACCAGGCGCGCCGCCCGAACGCAGCCCAGGTCCGCGCGCTGCTGGAGACCAGCGCCAACCCGCCCGCTCCGGCGCCCACGCAGGTCGTGCAGTTCACCGAGGGCGGTATCAGCGGTATCAAGGGAGGCGTCCGCCTCGGCCGCAAGGCGCTGCTCGGGCTCGGTGCGGCGGTCGTCGCGGCGGCGGTGGCGGCGTATCTGGTGATCGCCGATCCGTTCGCGGGGCCGCTGCCGGACGGCTGGAAGACGAAGCACGAGAAGGACCTCGCCGCGACGCTCGCGGTCCCCACCGACTACCAGCGGGGCGTGCCCGAGGAGACGGACGACGACCACTGGGTCACGTACACCGACTGGAGCGGGAGTATCTGGATCGGCCTGACCCTGGAGAAGAAGGCCGAGGACACGAGCAACAACATCGCCGACTCGGCGGCCGCCGAAATGTACGACGACGACGGCGGGTTCAAGGAGAGCGGCAGCTACGACCTCCGTATGCCCGAGGGGCCGAAGACCGAGCCCGTGGAGACGACGTACCAGGGCAAGAAGTCCGCCCAGAACAAAATCGTCTACACCACTACCGACAGCCAGGACCCACGCCCCCGCGAGCTGAGGATCTTCTACTACAAGACCTCCGCCGGCGACATGTACAAGCTCACCATCAGCTACCCGGGCAGGGGCGACTTCACGGAACGGGGCCGCGAGGTGGCGAGGACGGCCATCGCGAACCTGGACGTCGACAAACTCTGAACTGGCCAAGCGCCCGCCCCGCACGGTAGTCATGGGACATGAGCAACGACGGGGCCGGCGCGGGCCGTAAGGGGCGGGTGGTCGGCGGGCGTTACCGGCTGGCCGAGCGCATCGGATCCGGCGGGATGGGGACCGTATGGCGGGCGGTCGACGAGCTCGTCGAGCGTGAAGTGGCCGTGAAACAGCCGCGGTTGCCCGGCGATCCGGAGGACGAGAGCCATCAGCGGGCCGCCCACCGGCTCTACCGCGAGGCCCGCGCCGCCGCCCGCGTCGACCATCCCGCCGCCGTCGCCATCCACGACGTCGTGGTCGAGGAGGACGGACTCCCCTGGATCGTCATGGAGTTGGTGCGCGGCGAGTCCCTGCACGAGATGCTCCAGCGCGGGCCGCTGGCGCCCGCCGAGTCCGCCCGGATAGGCCGCGCCGTCCTCGGCGCCCTGGGCGCCGCGCACGCCGTCGGCATCGTGCACCGTGACGTGAAGCCCGCCAACGTGCTGCTCGGCGCACACGACCGCGTCGTCCTCACCGACTTCGGCATCGCCCACATCCAGGGCGAGGAATCCCTGACGATGAGCGGGGAGTTCGTCGGCTCGCTCGAGTTCATCGCACCCGAGCGGATGTCCGGCCGGGGCGCCGGACCGGCCTCCGACCTGTGGTCGCTCGGCGTGCTCCTGTACGCCGCCGTGGAGGGCTGGTCGCCCTTCCGCCGTACGACCCTGGAGTCGACGCTCGCCGCGATCCTGTCCGCGGATCCGCCGGAGCCCAAACAGGCGGGCCCGCTGGGGCCGTTGATCGTGCGGCTGCTGGAGAAGGACCCCGAGCGGCGGCCCGGTGCGGCGGACGTCGACGCGGTGCTGGAGGCGGTTGCCGAGGGGTGGCCGGTGCCGGACTCCGCCGGGGAGGGCGGGACGGAACCGGAACCTCAGGACGCCGTAGGACTTCGGGAGTTGGGGGAGGACGTAGGGACGGTACGACTCGGAGGCGACGACCCGGCGCCCGAACCCACGCCCCGGCCAGGCGATGGGCAGATACCCGAACCGGACACGGTCTCGCCTCCGAGCGCGAAGCCCAAGAAGCCGTCCCGCTTCCTCCTCCGCCCGCTCCCCGTGGCCGCTCTCGGTGTCGCCCTCGTGGCCGGCACCTGGTTCGCCGCCTCCGCCTTCATCACCGACCGGGACGACGGCCTCACGGAGATGAACCCCACCTACACCTCCGTCCCCGCCGTCGTGGACCCCACCCTCGCCCCCACCGCCGACAGCTGGCAGACGCACCGCGAGACGGAGATGGACGCCGTCCTCGCCCTCCCCGCCGAGTACGAGGAGTTCGCCCGGGAGGGCAGCGCGAGCGACCCGCCCCGGCTCGTGGTCTACGGCTTCGAGGAAACCATCCAGGTCCGCCTCACCCATGGGACAAGGCGCCCCGCGCCCCCAAGGCCCAGGCGCAGGAGGCGCACGCGACCTGGGACAGCTACAACGGCGACGCGAAGACGAACTACACCGACACGAGCTTCGACGGCTACGACGCGGTCCTCGCCGACACCACCTACGACCTGGAGGAGAACCCCACCCGGGTCATGCAGCTGATGATCCTCACCGACGACAGCCGCCTGTACGAACTGCGGGTGGACATGCCGAAGGGCACGGCGGACGAGAAGAAGGGCACGGCGGTCTTCAAGGGCGCCCGTGACCGGCTCGAGATCGGCAGCGACTGAATCCGGCCCGATCGTCGCCGCGCAACGGCCTGATCAGCGCGTTTGTTGCCAGTGGACACTGGCGTCGTGTGAGCACTCGGTGAATCCCTATTACCGGCGGGTACACAAAGCGTCCGCTCCGGCATACCCTGCGCCTCATGACGGACGCGCAGGCCCCGGCCCAGACCCGCACGAACCCCCTCGCCCCCGCCCCGGAGGGCGCCCGTACCGCCGCAGACGTGGTCACTCCCGAGCTGGTCGCCCAGCTCACCAAGGGCGTGGCCGGCTCCGGACGCACCGCCAGTCACACACCGTTCACCGGCGAGAAGCTGGCCGACCTGCCGGAGTCCACGCCGGAGGACGTACAGCAGGCCTTCGAGGCGGCCCGCAAGGCCCAGTCGGTCTGGGCGCAGACGCCGATACGGCAGCGTGCCGCCGTCCTGCTCCGCTTCCACGACCTGATGCTGGAGCGCCAGGCCGAGGTCCTCGACCTCATCCAGCTGGAGACCGGCAAGGCCCGTCTGCACGCCCACGAGGAGGTGCAGGCCGTCGCCGTCGCGGCCCGCCACTACGGCCGTAAGGCCCCCGCCTACCTCAGGCCCAAGCGGCACGCGGGCGCCATGCCCACACTCACGCGCGTCACCGAACTGCGCCACCCGCGCGGTGTCGTGGGCCAGATCGCCCCCTGGAACTACCCGTTGGAGCTGTCGGTCGGCGACGCGCTCCCCGCGTTCGTCGCGGGCAACGCGGTCGTGATGAAGCCCGACACCGAGACCTGCCTGACCGCCCTGTGGGCCCGCGACCTGCTCATCGAGGCCGGCCTGCCCGCCGACGTCTTCCAGGTCGTCCTCGGCGAGGGCCCCGTCGTCGGGCCCGAGGTCGTCAAGCACGCCGACTACGTCTCCTTCACCGGCTCCACCCGCACCGGCCGCGAGGTCGCGCAGGGCGCCGCCGCCCGTCTGGTCGGCGTCTCCCTCGAACTCGGCGGCAAGAACGCCATGCTGGTCCTGGAGGACGCCGACATCGACAAGGCGGCCGCGGGCGCGGTCCGCGCCTGCTTCTCCTCCGCCGGCCAACTGTGCATCTCCATCGAGCGGTTGTACGTCCACGAGTCCGTCGCGGACGCCTTCGTCGAGCGCTTCGCCGCCCGCACCAAGGCGATGCGGCTCGGCAAGTCCCTGGCGTACGGCGCCGACATGGGTTCGCTGGTCGGGGAGCGGCAGCTGGAGACCGTGACCCGGCATGTGGAGGAGGCGGTCGCCAAGGGCGCGAAGCTCGTCGCCGGCGGGGTGGCGCGCCCCGACATCGGCCCGTACTTCTTCGAGCCGACCATCCTCGACGGCGTGGAGGCCCCGATGGCCGTCTGCTCCGAGGAGACCTTCGGCCCGGTCGTCTCCATCTACCGCTTCAAGACGGACGACGAGGCGGTCGAACTCGCCAACTCCACGCCGTACGGCCTCAACGCGTCGGTCTGGACGAGGAACGGCACCCGCGGCCGCACGCTCGCCGCCCGCCTCCGCACCGGCACGGTGAACGTCAACGAGGGTTACGCCTCCGCATACGGCAGCGTCCAGTCCCCCATGGGCGGCATGAAGGACTCCGGCCTGGGCCGCCGCCACGGCTCCGAGGGCATCCTCAAGTACACGGAGGCCCAGACGGTGGCCCAGCAGCGGCTGCTGCCGATGGCGCCGGCGCTGGGGATGGACGACGAGAAGTACGCCCAGTTCATGAGCCGCAGCCTGCGGCTGATGAAGGCATTCCGGTTCCGTTAGACCGCACCACGGCTTCACCGCTTTCAACGAGGAGAGCACGTGTCCCAGGAGAACTCCGCCCGAAAACAGGACGATGCCCACGACTACGACGTCATCGTCGTCGGCTCGGGATTCGGCGGGTCGGTGACGGCCCTCCGCCTCACGGAGAAGGGCTACCGCGTCGGCGTCCTGGAAGCCGGCCGCCGCTTCACCCGAGAGTCCCTCCCCAAGAACTCCTGGGACCTCAAGAACTACCTCTGGGCCCCCGGACTCGGCATGTACGGCATCCAGCGCATCCACCTGCTGGGCAACGTCATGGTCCTGGCCGGCGCAGGCGTGGGCGGCGGCTCCCTCAACTACGCCAACACCCTCTACGTACCGCCGAAGCCGTTCTTCGACGACCCCCAGTGGCGGGACATCACCGACTGGCAGGAGGAGCTGAACCCGTACTACGACCAGGCGCAGCGCATGCTCGGCGTACGGCTCAACCCGACGATGACCCCGTCGGACGTCCACCTGAAGGCGGCCGCGGAGCGGATGGGCGTCGGCGACACCTTCCACATGGCGCCGGTCGGCGTGTTCTTCGGCGACGGCAAGGACGCCGGCGGGGACGCGAAGGCCGGGCCGGGCACGCAGGTCGCGGACCCCTACTTCGGCGGCGCGGGCCCGGACCGCAAGGCCTGTACCGAGTGCGGCGAGTGCATGACGGGCTGCAGGCACGGCGCGAAGAACACCCTCAACGAGAACTACCTGTACCTCGCCGAGAAGGCGGGCGCGGTCGTACACCCCATGACGACGGTGGTGTCGATCACCGACGACTCGCAGGGCGGATACGCGGTGGCGACGCTGCCCACGGACAACAGGAAGAACGACAAGGGCAGGCTCTTCAGGGCCCGCAAGGTCGTCCTGGCCGCCGGCACCTACGGCACGCAGACGCTGCTGCACCGCATGAAGACGGGCGGCCAGTTGCCGTACGTCTCCGCGCGGCTGGGCGAGTTGACCCGCACCAACTCCGAGGCGCTGGTCGGCGCGCAGACCGACAACCGGCGCTACCGCAAGGTCACCGGCGACCGGAAGGTCGACTTCACGCGGGGCGTCGCGATCACGTCCTCGATCCACCCCGACGAGAACACGCACATCGAGCCGGTCCGCTACGGCAAGGGCTCCAACTCGATGGGTGGCCTGTCGATCCTCCAGGTCCCGTACGCGGAGGGCTCGTCGAGGGTCGCGGCCTGGCTGGCGCACGCGGCCCGCCACCCCGTCCAGGTCCTCCGCTCCCTCTCCAACCGCCGCTGGTCGGAGCGGACCATCATCGGCCTGGTGATGCAGTCGCTGGACAACTCACTCACGACGTACCTGAAACCGGACGGCGTAGGAAAAGGCCTGCTGACAGCCCGCCAGGGCCACGGCTCGCCCAACCCCAAGCAGATCAGGGCGGCTTCGGAGGGCGCGTCGGCGATCGCGGCGGAGATCAACGGCTTCGCGGGCTCCAACGTCGGCGAACTGATGGGCACCCCGCTCACCGCCCACTTCCTCGGCGGCTGCCCGATCGGCGCCAGTGCCGAGGACGGCGTCATCGACCCGTACCACCGCCTCTACGGCCACCCCGGCATCTCGGTCGTCGACGGCGCCGCGGTCTCCGCCAACCTGGGCGTGAACCCGTCGCTCACCATCACGGCCCAGGCCGAGCGCGCGATGTCGTTCTGGCCGAACAAGGACGAGACGGACCCGCGCCCGGCCCAGGGCATGCCGTACGAGCGTCTGCAGCCGGTCGAGCCGAAGGCACCGGCGGTCCCGACGGAGGCGTTCGGCGCGCTGCGGCTGCCGTTGCTGGGGGTGCCGGCGGTACCGCCGAAGAAGGGTGCTGGCGGGTGACGTCCGGCCCCGTCGCCCTGCGTTGGGCATTGCCGTACGGGGCTTGGCTCACACTATGTGCACGATAAAGGAGCGCCAGGCATTGCGACTGAAGGGGATCACCGGGCCGGCGGGACGCTTGCTGTCGCGGACGGGGGCGAGGGCGGGGATGCTGTGGGCGAGTTCGAGGCAATCGCCCTGCCCGCCGCTGTAGCTGCTCCTTCGCCATATCGGTGCGTCGGCGCTGGCCGGGACGAGGGCTTCAGTGCTCATGACCTGTACTCCTTGGCGATGCGCTGGATGAGCGCGAGTGATTCCGTCGGTGGCAATGCTGCCATCCGCGCGTCGTCGAAGAGCGTGCGGTAGCAGGCCACTTCGGTCTCTCCTTCCATCCAGATGTTGCCGGTCGGCATTTCGGTGAGGACGAGGTCGAGCGAGGCCATCTGCGGAAAGCTCAGCAGCAGGTACGGGCCGAACATGCCTGAGTGTGCGCCACGAGAGAACGGAAGCACCTGGATGGTGACGTTGGGCTTCTGCACCATGGCCACCAGGTGTTCCAGTTGTGCGCTCATCACGTGGGGCCCGCCCATTTGTTGGCGAAGCACACCTTCGGCGAGCACTGCCCAGTACTCGATCGGAGCCTCGTCCGTGAGCCGTTTCTGCCTGGCGATGCGCACCTGGACGAAGCGGTCGATCTCTTCGGGGGTCCGCCAAGCGCGCGAGGCGACTGTCACCGCACGTCCGTACTCCTCTGTCTGCAAGAGCCCGGGGATGAGCTGTACCTGGTACGTCCGGACGCTCTCGCAGATGGCCTCCATCTCGATCTGATCGACGTACGTGTCACTGAGCACGGACGCGTACCGATGCCACCAGCCCTCGCGTCGTCGTCGATTGGCCCTACGGGCGAGGGCTGCGAGCCGTTCTCGCGATACGGGCTCTTCCACCCCGTACGCCTGCATGAGGGCGATCAGGTCAGGCGTGCGAACGGGGACATGCCCGTTCTCAATCCGGCTGATCTTGCCCTTGGTGCAGTCGAGCGTCTCCGCGGCTTGCGCCATGGACACGCCTGCCGCCTCGCGGAACTTCCGTAGTTCCTCGCCGAGTTGGCGTCCCAGCACAGTGGATGGTTTGACAGTAGGCATGTGCAACTCCCTATCAGAGGTGCGCTTCGCAAGGCCTGAGAATCCTCAAAAGAGTGAACGAAGGCACGTAGCGCGGCGCAACGTTGCGTGGATTCATATGCTGCTGAGAGTTGCGTGGCGGGCGGTCAACGCCTGCTGAGAGACGGGACCTGATTCACCGCAATCGACCCTTTGGGGGCGCCATGGCAGAGCACTCCGGCTCGAACGAAGTCACCTTCCGGCTGTCCCGCAGTCGCCGCAGTGTGCCCAGAGCACGGGCGTTGCTGCACGCGGTGCTCGGCAGCTGGGGTACTGCCCAAGAGGTTTTGGAGGACGCCGAGTTGGTGCTCTCGGAGCTCGTGACGAACGCGCTGCGTGTAGGAGTGCCGAGTGACCGGCAGGTGGGGGTACGGATCACGCGGTCAGCGGAGGAGGGGCTGCTGCGGCTGGAGGTGAGCGATGCGGGAGGGGGCAGGCCCGAGGTGAAGGAGCCCGGCGACGACGAGGCGTGTGGACGCGGGCTCCTCCTCGTGGAGGCGCTTGCCCATCGGTGGGGTTTCGAGGAGCGCGCGGCCGGGATCGGGAAGACGGTGTACGCGGAGCTGAAGGCTCCGGACATCGTTGCCGAGCCGAAAACGAGGGAGGTTGCGGCGGTCATGGTCAGGCCGGGGCAGTGGGTGCGCGTGTCGGGCGAGTGGCGGGCCGTGGTCAGCGTCCGCAGCGAGCAGTACGCGGCGGGCGGGCCCGCGATGGTGCTGGGGCTGGGCGATGGCCCGGCGCTGCGTGTACACGCGGCTGAACCGCTGGTCGTGCGGGAGGGTGAGAACGGAGAGGACAGATAGCGGTTCTTCAAGTGTGCGCGGCGGAGCTGTCACGGCATCGGCAGACCAGCGCCCCCCGGCACACGGAAGGACCTGCGCCCCCCTCCGAGCGCAGGTCCTTCTCTTTCTTGCACGAAGCCAGTCGTGTGAAGCCGGCTGGGTCAGGCGCTATGCCTTACGCCTCGGCACCGACCCGGCGGCGCTTCATCGCGAACACGACACCGGCACCGGCGACGATGGCGACGCCACCGATGGTGGCGATGACCGGCAGGTTGGAGTCGGAACCGGTCGCGGCGAGCTCGCCGGTGACGGCCACCTCCTTGACGTCCTCAATCGGCTTCTGGCCGCCGGTCTGCGGCTTGGCGTCGTTCGGGTCACCGGCGTCTGAGCCCGCGGCGAGGATGTCGAAGATGTAGGTCCAGCCGTTCGGGTCGTCGGCGATCCAGCAGCCATCGGCGTCGGAGTACTGAGCGAAGCCGCCGGTGAGGCCGAGGGAGTCGGGCACCTTGCCGCTGACGCTCAGGCGCAGCTTGAACGAGGTCGACTGGCCGGCGTCGAGCGGGAACGTGGTGAACGTCGCGCCCTCACCGGCGGCGTCCGCCAACGTCTCCCAGGAGCCGGAGGCGTTGTTGAAGACCTCGACCGTGATCTCGCCGGAGTATTCCTTGGCGTCGTCCCAGCCGATCGCGTAGACGCCGATCACCGGCTTGATGTTCTTGATGTCCTGGTCGCTGTTGTTGGAGACGTTGAACGAGAACTTGGTCCAGCCGCTGCCGGCGACGATCGTCTCGGGCAGGCCCGACAGACCGCTCTGCAGATCCTCGTTGAGGAAGACGGAGTCCTCGTCGCCCTGCTCGCAGAAGTCGACCTCCTCCTCCGGAGCGCTCTCGCTGGCGCTCGGCGACGGGGAGGCGGCGGGGCTGCTCTCACCCGCGCCCGGGGTGCTCTCTTCAGCGGTGGGCGTGCTCTCCTCCGCGGCCGGGGTCGACTCCTCGGCGGCCGGCGTCGACTCCTCGCTCGCGGGGGTGCTCTCTTCGGCCGCGGGCGTGCTCGCCTCGGCGGCCGGCGTGCTCTCCGACGCGGCCGGCGTCGGGGTGCTCTCGCCCGTGGCGAACGCGGCGGGCGCGGACAGCAGGGCGATCGGCGCTATGACGGCCGTCGTAGCGGCTGCTGCCATGGCACGGCGAAGCTTCATGAAGACCTCAAGAAGTCCGTAGTGCTGCGACACCGCAGCACGCGAATAAGGGAGGCCTCCGCGGTGGGGCGCGGGTGTGGCCGTTGGTTCGCAGGGTTTGATCCGTGAAGCCTGTGAATGGTTGTGCCCGCCCTCACAGAATTCTTATGTGGTATGGATCACATTCAAGTTTCTGCTTGTGCAAGGGCTTTCGGACCGCCTAGAACTGTCCGTCGTGTCTGACAAACCGTCCGAGGAACAGCCCTCGCAGCCCTCGACCCCGGAGCTCCCCGACGACGTCTGGGAGCAGTTCGCGCGCGACTCCGAGCGCGACATCCGCGGCTCCGCCCCGAAAGAACCCTCCGCCCGAGCCCGCATGGTCACCGAGCGGCTCCGGCAACAGGAGGCGCGGGGGCAGCTGCCCGAGGGGTGGCGTACCGGTCCCGCCTGGCGGGAGATGGACGGGCGGGCGGCCCGGCGTCGGCGGCTCTGGTCGATCGTCGGTGTGGTGCTCGCCATCGCCGTGGCCGTCGTCGCGGTGAAGCCGTCCCTGGTGCCCGGTCTGGGTACGGAGTCGCCGGACGCGCCCGCCGCGTCACCGCTCCCGGCGGAGACCGCGGCCCCGACCGCCCCGCCCGGTGCCGCGGACCCCGAAGTCCCCACCCTGGACCGGCCGTTCGCCGGTTCCCCAGCGGAGCGGTGGGCCGACGGCGAGGCCGGCATCGTGCTGCCGAAGGCGAAGGCAGTCGGCGCGTACTCCGAGGCGCAGGTCGAGCAGGCTCTGCAGCAGACCCGGCGGCTCCTCGTCGACGCCAACCTCGCCCCGGCCACCCTGCGTGGCGAACGTCCCAAGGCCGCGCTCGGCGTGATCGAACCCCACCAGAAGGAACTGCTCACCCTGCTGGACACGTCTCTGCGCAAGCCGGATGGGAAGCACGACCCGCTCGGCCTGTTCAGCCGCTTCGACCCGGACGATGTGCGCCTGGCCGGTGACGTGGTCAAGACCCGCGGCCGGATGACGGTCGAGGCGGGGAAGCAGGCGTCCGTCGTCGTGCACGCCGACTACACCTTCGTCTACCCGGTCGTGCAGGTCGAGGGTCCGCCCGAAGTCACCCGCACCATCGTGCGCCGCGTCCTCGACATCGAGCTGTTCGACCCGGCCAGGTACCGGGTCACCCCGGGGAAGATCACCGTCACGCTCTACGACGTGGAGATCGGCAACTCGGCCTGTGACGTCTACGACGGCTATCTGCACCCGCAGTTCAACTCCGCCGAACCCACGGGCGCGCCCCCGTCCGGCCCGACGACGGACCCGTACGACCGCAGCCGGGGCATCGACTCCGACGGTCCCGAGGAATGCCGTTCGGTGTCCCGGGTCTGAGACGCCGGGGGAACGTCCGGACAGAGCGAAGGGCCCCGCGGGACGGAGTCGCGGGGCCCTTCTTTCGTCAGCACCGACGTCAGGGCAGCGCCGGTGCCTCGGAGCGGCGCCGGGGGGTTGCGCCGCTTGTCCTGAATGCCCTCGGTCGGCGCCCCGGCGCACTGGGGGCGCGCGGGTGGTCTCGACCTCTGGTAGTGGCTGATCGGAGTAATGCTGTTGGCTGGGACGGGACTTGGGGGCTTTCTACGCATCGTGCTGGATCGACGCGGTCACCGCAACCTTTTGACCCAGCCTTGTACATCTTCTTGTACTTTCCGCCGGTCGGCCCCGGGCGTCCCCGGAGCCGGCCGTTCTCTTGGGTGACCGGGCTGCTGTCCCCTGCCGTCCGGTCACTTGTCCGGAGCGAGGTCCCACGGCGCACGATCCGTACGCCTCATCGCTCCAGCGAGCCACGCGTGGTTCTTTCGGGCCCGCCCCTGGCTGGCACGGACACCGGTACCAACGAAGGGGCCGGTACCGCGTCACGCTCCGTACGGGTGAGAAGGGCCTCGAACTCAGATGCGACCGCGGCACAGTTCGAGAAGCGTCATCGCGAGGGACGTACCGGGCTTGCCCAGCGCCTCGCTGTAGTGGCTGAGGACCTCCATCTCGCGGGAGAGGTTCACACGCCGACCGCCGGAGCCGATCCGCGCCTCCTGGATGACGGCGGAGACGGCCATGCGTTCCTGGATCAGGCCGATGATCCGGTCGTCGAGGGCGTCGATGCGTTCGCGGGCGCCGGAGATCACTTCGGCGGCCTCGGTGGTGCGCGCGCCGGTCTTGTCCGCGGTGGTGGCAGTCATGCGGGGCTCCTGGTGAGGAATGGGGGTGGATGCCCCGGAGCGGCAAGGTCCGCAAACGCCAGGCGCCCCGGACCTTGTCGGCCCGGGGCGCCTGGGAAGCAGCTTGTCAGTAGCTCAAGCAGCACGACCATGGCAGCCGGCGGGCCGGGTGCCATAGGTAAAGAGGAAGGTCGAGTACGTGAGCATGGGGCCAGTATGCCATGGCGCCAAGGCCGGGGGTCCGGGGGCCTGGGGCCTGGGAGCGGAGCCCCCAGCAGGGCGGGCTGGTCCCACGGTCACCCCGGTAGAATCGCCAGCACAGACCCCCGCCCGACCACCAGAAGGCACCCCGTGTCACCAGCGACCCCAGCTGCCGCCGCCCCCGACACCGTCCTGGTCGTCGACTTCGGCGCGCAGTACGCCCAGCTCATCGCCCGTCGCGTCCGCGAGGCCCGGGTCTACAGCGAGATCGTGCCGAGCACCATGCCGGTCGACGAGATGCTCGCCAAGAACCCGGCGGCGATCATCCTCTCCGGGGGCCCCTCCTCGGTGTACGCCGAGGACGCCCCCCGCCTGGACCGCGCGCTCTTCGACGCCGGCGTCCCCGTCTTCGGCATGTGCTACGGCTTCCAGCTGATGGCGCAGTCCCTCGGCGGCACGGTGGACAACACCGGCGCCCGCGAGTACGGCCGTACGCCGCTGCACGTCTCCAAGTCGTCGTCCACCCTCTTCGAGGGCACCCCGGCCGAGCAGCCGGTCTGGATGTCGCACGGCGACGCCTGCTCCGCCGCCCCCGAGGGCTTCACCGTGACCGCCTCCACGGACGTCGTCCCGGTCGCCGCCTTCGAGAACGACGAGAAGAAGCTGTACGGCGTCCAGTACCACCCCGAGGTGATGCACTCCACGCACGGGCAGCAGGTGCTGGAGCACTTCCTGTACCGCGGCGCCGGCCTCACCCCCTCCTGGACCACCGGCAACGTCATCGAGGAGCAGGTCGCGGCCATCCGCGAGCAGGTCGGCGACAAGCGCGCCATCTGCGGCCTGTCCGGCGGCGTGGACTCCGCGGTGGCCGCCGCCCTGGTCCAGAAGGCCATCGGCGCCCAGCTGACCTGCGTCTACGTCGACCACGGCCTGATGCGCAAGGACGAGACCGAGCAGGTCGAGAAGGACTTCGTCGCGGCGACCGGCGTCCAGCTGAAGGTCGTGGACGCCGAGGAGCGGTTCCTCAAGGCGCTCGCCGGGGTCTCCGACCCCGAGGAGAAGCGGAAGATCATCGGCCGCGAGTTCATCCGGGTCTTCGAGCAGGCGCAGGCCGAGATCATCGCGGACGAGGGTCCCGCGGTCGAGTTCCTGGTCCAGGGCACGCTCTACCCGGACGTGGTCGAGTCCGGTGGCGGTACGGGCACCGCCAACATCAAGTCCCACCACAACGTCGGCGGCCTGCCCGAGGACCTCGAGTTCAGGCTCATCGAGCCGCTGCGCAAGCTGTTCAAGGACGAGGTCCGGATGGTCGGCCAGGAGCTCGGGCTCCCGGACGAGATCGTCCAGCGCCAGCCGTTCCCCGGCCCCGGCCTGGGCATCCGTATCGTCGGCGAGGTCACCAAGGAGCGGCTCGACCTGCTCCGCGACGCCGACGCCATCGCCCGCGAGGAGCTCACGGCGGCCGGCCTGGACCGGGACATCTGGCAGTGCCCGGTGGTCCTGCTCGCGGACGTCCGCAGCGTCGGCGTCCAGGGCGACGGCCGGACGTACGGCCACCCGATCGTCCTGCGCCCGGTCTCCTCCGAGGACGCGATGACGGCCGACTGGTCGCGCCTGCCGTACGAGGTGCTCGCGAAGATCTCGACGCGGATCACGAACGAGGTCGCGGACGTCAACCGCGTCGTCCTCGACGTGACGTCGAAGCCGCCGGGCACGATCGAGTGGGAGTAGTCCCCACGGGTCCCCACGGCTGTGCGGGTCAGGTCCGCTTGAGCGTGCGCACCGGCGCTCCGGGCTTCCAGACCTGGACGACGAGGTACTTGTCGTCCTCGACGTAGGTCCGTACGACCTCCGTCAGCTCGGTGCGGAAGAGGTGGAACGGCTCCGGCGGTTCCACCTCTTTCGTGTACGCCGCCTTGACCTGCGGATCCTCGACCTCGACCGCCCGTCCGGCGATCCGGACGTCTCCGCCGCCCATGCCGGTGCCGTCCCCGGGGTTCGCCTGGAGCGCGAACCGGGGATCGCGCCGCAGGTCGAGCGCCTTGAGCGAGTCCGGCATCATGCCCAGCCACAGCTCGCCGTCCAGGAAGCGCACCTCGAGGCCGGTGGTGCGCGGGGAGCCGTCCTTGCGGAGGGTGGCGAGAACGTGGTGGGTGTAGGCGGCGAAGCGCTCCTCCACGGTCTTGGCGAGCGCGGGTTCCGTGGTGGTGAAGGCTGCCCAGTTCGTACGACCGTTCATGCGACTCATACGACCAGTCTCGCGCCGATACCCGACACCTTCTGTCGGGTATCGGTTCGGGTATCGGCGCGACTTCGCCGACGCGTCAGGTGGCGTACGGCACCGGGCGCACGTACCGCTCCTGACCCGTCGCGTCCCGCACGGGCGTGCACCCGGCGGCCGTCAGCTGCTGGGCCAGCCTGGCGCGCCGGGCCGCGTTGATCCGCAGCGAGCCCAGCAGGAAGGTCGGCATCAGGACGGCGAGGGGGAGGAGGACGGCGAGCTTGCCGGTCAGCAGGGCCAGCAGCAGGAACAGGACCCCGGACCCCCACGCCATGGTGAGCAGCTGCTTGCGGTTGGCGGCCGAGCCGAGGGCGTCGTACTTGATGAGTGCGGTGATCAGGTCGACGTCCGCCTGCGCCCCGGGGACCGGCGTGAGCGAGTCGACGTACATGCCCGGCACCGTTCCGCCGACGCCCGCCTGCGGGAACGCGGCCGTGTTGGCCGCAGCGCGCTGCCGTGCCCATGGCTCGGGGTCGCGGACGAGCTGGACGTGCAGGACCTTCTGCTTGCCGACCAGACGTACCCCCGCGTACCGGAAGCCGAAGCACTCGGCGACGTACACCAGCGCGCCGAGGGTCTTGTGCTCGGCGAAGGGATGGACCAGCTCGACGGTGTGCTGGGTGGCGAGCTGCCGCATGAGGTTGTTGAGGTGACGTCCGTCGAGGCTCACGTAAAGCTCCTGGCTGAAAAGTGACGCTGAATTTCTGGTTCCGCACACCAGACACACGAGCTCCCCCAACGGTTGCGTGCGTCATCTTCACAGCGTTCCTCTGTTCTCCTGCGCTGACCGACGGTAACTTCCGCCCCGTAAAGCAACCCAGTGCTGGAGGACGCATGCACGGGACGCAGGGGCCGACGCCGCCCATCCCGCTGCCCACCGACCGGCTGCAGTTCGCGATGCCGCCCATGCACGAGTCGGTCGAGGATGAACGCCGGCACCGCAAGGAGCGGCTCGCGGGCGCCCTGCGGATCTTCGGGCGGCTCGGCTTCGAGGACGGGGTCTCGGGGCACATCACCGCGCGCGACCCGGAATTCAGCGACTGCTTCTGGGTCAACCCGTTCGGAATGCCCTTCAAGCACGTCACGGTCAGTGACCTGGTGCTCGCCAACTCCGAGGGCCAGGTGATCCAGGGCCGCTACCACGTCAACCAGGCGGCGTTCACCGTGCACGCCCAGGTCCACGCCGCCCGCCCCGACGTCGTCGCGGTCGCCCACTGCCACTCCGTGCACGGCCGGGCCCTGTCCGCCCTCGGCGACCTGCTCGACCCCATCACCCAGGAGAGCTGCGCCTTCTACGAGGACCACGCCCTGTACGACGCGTACACCGGCGTAGTCGTCGACGCCACCGAGGGCCGCCGCATCGCCACCGCCCTCGGCACCCGCAAGGCCCTGGTCCTGCGCAACCACGGCCTCCTCACGGTCGGCGACTCGGTGG
This sequence comes from Streptomyces dysideae, assembly GCF_001514305.1. Taxonomy (GTDB): domain Bacteria; phylum Actinomycetota; class Actinomycetes; order Streptomycetales; family Streptomycetaceae; genus Streptomyces; species Streptomyces dysideae. Next base: position 12,205 of record NZ_KQ949079.1, on the reverse strand, counting down.
ACGCGGCGGCCTGGTGGTTCCTGTCGATGGAACGCTCCAGCCAGGTCCAGCTGACAGCCCGGGCAGCGGGCCGCCCGATCCTCATCGACCACAAACAGGCGGTGGCGACCCGGGAGCAGCTGGGCGGCGACCTGGTGGCCTGGATCAACTACCAGCCCCTGTGGCAGGACATCAGCAGGAGCGAGCCGGATCTGCTGTCGTAACGCCGGGTCCGGGAAACGTCTTGGACCTCAGCCGTGGATTTCAGAAACCCCGCAGTACCGCCGCCTTCGTCAGTGCGAACTCCTCGTCCGTCAGGACGCCGTCGCGGTGCAGCTCGCCCAGTTCGCGCAGGCGGCGCAGGAGTACGTCGTGGTGGTCGGACGGGGGCGGGACGGATGCCGCAAGGCGGGGGCGCTCCGCGTAGTCGACGCCGGTGCGGGTGGAGGGGTGGGGGAGGCGGGCCGTGACCGCGGTGGCGACCAGGGCCGTGAGGAGGTCGCGGCGGGCGCTGCCCCAGAGGTCGAGGGCGTACGGGTCCTTCTCCGGCGAGAGCTTGGCGTACACCGTCTCGCGGGTCACGAAGCGCAGGAAGCCGTCCTCGTAGCCGGAGTTGGGCAGCCACTCGACCTGTACCAGGTCCCCGACGTCGACGATGCGCGGGCCGGTCGCGCGTTTGACCCGGTCGGAGGTGTCGGACCAGTCGATACGCACCTGGGTGCCGTCGAAGGAGACCGTACCGTCGGAGGACCGCACCGAGACCGGAACCGGCGGCCCGGGAAGGAGATACGCCTTCGTCGCGTCCTTCGGGATCTGGTCGAGGAGCAGCGCGCGACGGATCTCCTCGGCCACGTACTCGGCGACCCCGGAACGGTCGATGTCCACCGTCAGCCGGTACGGATCCGCCGGATCGGGCAGCCGCCCACCCGTCGCGTGGAGCAGCGGATCGGCGCCCTCCCGCAACCGCATCCGCAGCCGCCCGCGCTTGCGTTCGGGCTCGAAGACGACGCCGGCGATGGCCTCCAGAGGCACGGCGATCTCGCCGTACGTCTGCCGGAACAGCGGCACGGAGCGGTGAAGTCCCGGCGTGATCCTGACCGTCGTACCGTCGAAGGCCCAGGCCCCGTCACGCTGGATGATCTCGGCCATACGGAAATTCTCGCAGCCCGGTCAACACGGCGGCCCACCCTTCCTCCACGCTGACCAGACCTGCCGAACGCGGCCCCCGTGAAGTAGGGCACAATTCGCTGTCATCGCATGGGAGTCGCACGAAGAACATTTCGCGGCGGCCGGATCCCAGATCGGGGCCGCCGCAGTATCAAGCAGCGGGGAAGGCAGGCGTCGGGCGTGGCGGTGCAGGAGGCGGGGCAGGTCGGCACGGAAGCCGGCGCGCACGGAGGCGGCTGCACCTGCGGGGACTGTCCGCACGGCGCGCGCGAAGGACACCGGCGCGCGGTCGCCGCGTTCCTGGTGAAGCGGGACGAGTACGCGGCCGGCCAGGGCCTTCCGGCCGCGGTCGCCCACTCCGCCTCCGCCTCCCGCCAGTGGGTCTCCGAGGAACTGACCCAGTCCGCCGAACTCGTCGCCGCCCGCGGCCGCGCCGAGGGCGGCGCCTGGCTGGCCCGGCTGTGGTGGCGCACGGCCTGCACGGTCTGGGCCCTGGTCGTGCTGTTGCTGCTGGTGCAGGCCCTCACGGCGATCGGCGCGGGCTGGACCACGGCCCGCACGGCCGGACTGCTGGCCGCGCTGGTGACGGCCGGCGCCTTGACCGCGGCGTCCTGGTTCCACCGGGCGCGCGGCGGCGCGCTGGCCCCGGTCATCGGCGAGGACAACCGCCTCTCCACGTCCCGCGCGGTCGCCGCGATCTGGGTGCTCTTCGTCGCCTACGCCGTCCTCGTCCTGGTCGGCCGCCTCGCCGCCGCCTCCGACCACACCGAACGCGACACACTGATCGCCGGCTTCGAACTCGCCCGCGCCGCCGGTGTGGTGACCGTCCTCGCCGTGGTGTGCGCGATCGCCGTACTGGTCCGCCGCGTCGTCGGCCTGCGCATCCTCGGACAGCGGCTGCAGAAGGTACGCGCCGACCGGCCCCGCGCCGCTGACCTGCTGACCGACGACTCCGGCCTCGGCACCTTCGCCGACATCCAGTACGTCGTGATCAGCGCGGTCGCCCTGCTGTTCGGCGCGGTACGGCTGGCCCGCCGCCCCGACCAACTGCCCGACCTGCCCTGGGGACTGGCGGTGGTCGTCCTGATCTCCGCGGCGACCTACCTGGCCGGTAAGTACGCCGAGGGTGGCCGCCCGGTCATCCTCTCCGTGGTCCGCGCCCGCGAGGCCGGCGACCTCGACGCCCCGATCCGCACCGGCGACGACATCGAGATCCGCGGCGCCGGCTTCGTCCCGCCGGGCGCCCAGACTGCCGACCACCTCTCCCACATGGTCGTCCGCATCGGCCCGGTCCACGTCCACGTCCCCCTGGTCCCGGTGACCGGCGGCTTCAGCAACCCCACGGACGCGGTCCTGACGGTGCCGGTCCCGGCGGACGTGGAACCGGGACGGGTCGACGTGCAAGTGGTCACGGCCGCCGGGGTGGAGACCAACCGGTACGCCATCGATGTGACCGACTGACGGTCGCCGCCGGCGGAATGGCGGCGTAGCGGAATGGCGGGATAGCGAATAGGGGGCATACCAGTCGGGCCGGTACTGGAACCGGCACTGAACCGGTACTGAAACTGAGCGGAGCCTCCCGTTCCTACGTATCGTCTTCTGAGGGGTCCCCGGCACGGCTGGCGAGAGGCGGCTCAGGCGATGAGTCACGGCATGCACACCGACACGCACTCCCCCTATCTCGGCGGCGACCGGAACTGGCGGGACACCGCCACCCATTACGCCCTCCTCCCGCTCCGCATCTTCCTCGGCGTCACCTTCATCTACGCCGGCCTGGACAAACTCACCGACAGCGCCTTCATGAAGGACGCCGGCTCCGGCTCCATCGGCGACATGATGCGCGCCGTCCGCGACTCCGCGGCCATCCCCGACATGGTCGACCTGGCCCTGGAGAACCCCGTCGGCTTCGGCTACGCCATCGCCTTCGGCGAACTGGCCGTCGGCATCGGCACCCTCCTCGGCCTCCTCGCCCGCCTGGCCGCCCTCGGCGGCGCGCTGATCTCCCTCAGCCTGTGGCTGACGGTCAGCTGGGCCTCCGACCCGTACTACTTCGGCAACGACCTCGCCTACCTCATGGCCTGGCTGCCCCTCGTCCTCGCGGGCGCCCCCTACCTCTCCGTGGACGCCGCCCTCCGCACACGCCGACGGCAGCGGACGGGGGGCTATCGGTAGGTCGGGTCGCCGGGTCGCCGGGGCGCCGGGGCGCGAGGTCGCGGCCGCGGTCAGGGTGATGCGTCCGCCTGCGTCCCGGTGCGGTCAGGGCGGCGCGTCCGCCTGTGCCCCGGTGGGGCCCGAGCCGCCCGCGGTGGCCTGACGACCCGGCCCCCGGCGTCTGCGTATGCCCCGGGCCACGATCGCGACCGTGCCCGCCAGGCAGAGGCCGACCACGACGACCGGGATCACCGCGAACCACGGCGTCTCCCAGAGGCCGCCCGCATCACCGGCGTAGATGACACCCGCGAGGGTCAGGAAGGCCCCGGACACCAGCCTCCCGGGCTGGAACTCATGACGCAGCACGGCTCACCTCCGCCTGTCCCACGCCGACGTTCAGCGCGATGTCGAGCGTGCCCCTGCTCTTGGTGCCCGCGGCCGGCTTCAGGGTTACCTCCTTGTGCTGGCCCGGTGCCACGTCCACGTCCTCCTGGTCCTCGCCCGGCAGCTGAATGTCGCCCATCCCCACGTCGATGCTCACGTTCACGGTCATGTCCCTCGGCACGATCACCTTCAGCTCCCCCACCCCCACGTCCACCCGCGTGGTCACCGTCCGTCCCTCGGCCACGTCCAGCCCTCTCAGGTCCAGGGTGCCGACGCCGGTGCCCAGGTCGTACTTCTGCTGGACGTCCGCGACGGCGGCGGGCCGCCAGTCCGTGTGCACCCAGTGCGTGCCGATGTCCTTGGGCAGAGCGGCCGAACCGGCCAGCAGCGCCGTCGTGACGATCGCCAGGAACACGGACCCCGCCCCCGTACGCCCCAGGAACGCGCTGACCGCGATCCCGACGCCGAAGACGATCAACGCGGCGGCCAGGCCGGCCTGCAGGCTGGTGCCCAGCGGGTGATCCTCCCAGGTCAGGCTGGTGCCGAAGCCGCCCGCGAGCAGGGCCAGCAGGAAGATCCAGCCGCCCAACCAGCGCGGGCCGCGCGGTCTGGCAGCCTGGGCGTGGGGGGTGCGTATGTCCTCGTGGCCGTATCCCCGGACGCCGAGGCCGATGTTGATGGCCGCCGCGATGTCCCGGTCACGGGAGTCGCGGGGGCCCCAGAGATAGCCCGTGCCGCCGACGTGTGTGCCGTCCTTGACGATGGGGTCACGCCACCAGGACGGGTAGGTGATGGTCACCGGCGGCGCCTGGGCCTCCGGCGGGGCGTCGGCGACGGCCTGCGCGGCGAGGGGGTCGGGGCCCGGGGCGCCGCGCTGCCGCGACCAGTACCCGGCGCCCGCGACCAGCAGGGAGAGGACGACGGCGAAGGTCAGCACCCCGCCGTTGTTCAGCATCGTCAGGAACACCCCGCAGCCGACCAGCGCGAACAGCACGGCCGTCAGGGCCTGGCCGTCGACCCGGCCGGTCAGCAACTTGCGCACCTCGTTCTCGTCCTCGTCGTCGTACGGCACGAAGAGCCAGGCGAAGCCGTAGAAGATGAGACCGATGCCGCCGGTCGCGGACAGCACCGCGAGCGTGATCCGGAAGATCACCGGATCCATGTCACACTGCCGTCCGAGCCCGGCGCACACCCCGGCGAGCATCTTGAACCGCCGATCACGCCGGAACTTGGCAGGCGGCTCGGCCAGGACGGGGTCCGCGGCCTCCGCGACTCCCTCGGTGCTGCCCGCCCGCTCGCCTGTTCCCGCGTGCCCGCGCGCCCCCGCCTGCGCACGCGGTTCCTCACCCGCGGCGGTTGCGGGGCGCGTGTCGGACGAGGGGCCCTCGTCGGGCACGGAGTCCGCGGCGTGCTGGTGCTCTGTCATGTGTCCATGGTGACGGGCGCGCAGCCCCCGCGGCAGTCGGAATGACCCTGGCTGGACCCTGATATCGCCCCTGAGACGACGCGGGCGAAGCGTTCAGGGCGATCACTTGTCGAAGATCAGGGGAGTCTCGGGGGTCGACCCTGATGCCCTGCCCGTGCGGCCGTGTGACCATCGATGGCATGCCGGAAGCCGCAGCAGCGCCACTCGTCGAACCGCGGCCGCCGCGCAAGCTCTACCGCAGCAGCGACGGACGCTGGCTCGGGGGCGTGGCGCGGGGGCTCGCCGGGCATCTCGGGCTGCCCGTGATCTGGGTGCGGCTCGTCTTCGTCGGCCTGTTCATGGCGGACGGCCTGGGCGCCCTGCTGTACGCCGCGTTCTGGTTCTTCGTTCCGCTCGGCGTCGGCGGCGTGGAGGACCGCAAACCGCCCGCCCTCGTCACCACGGAGACCTCGCCGGACGGCCGCCGCAGACTCACCGCCCGCAGGCCCGACAAGGGCCAGATCGTCGCCCTGCTGCTCATGGTCGTCGTGGCCATGGTCTTCGTGGGCAATGTCAATCTGGGCAACGGCGCCAGGGCCTACCTCTGGCCCGCCGTACTCGTCGGCGCGGGCGTCGCCCTGGTCTGGCGCCAGGCGGACAACGCCCGTCGGGCCCGCTGGATGGAGGTCGGCCGGCACCGGCGCACCCTGTCTCTTCTGCGCGCCGCGGGCGGTGTCCTCCTGGTCACCGCCGGTGTGTCCGGCATCTTCGTCCTGCAGGGTTCCGCCGCCCACCTCGGCTCCGTCCTCCAGGCGGCGCTCGCGGTCCTCGTCGGTATCACGCTCCTCGCGGGCCCGTATCTGGTGCGCATGACCCAGGACCTCTCCGAGGAGCGCCTGATGCGCATCCGCGCCCAGGAGCGCGCCGAAGTCGCCGCACACGTCCACGACTCGGTGCTGCACACCCTGACCCTGATCCAGCGCAACGCGGAGAATGCCAACGAGGTGCGCCGCCTTGCCCGCGCCCAGGAGCGCGACCTGCGCACCTGGCTTTACAAACCGGAGGGCACCGGTAAGGACGAGGCCGACGAGCCGGACAACCTCGCCGACGCGGTCCGGCGCAATGCCGCCGAGGTCGAGGACAAACACGGCGTCCCCATTGAGGTGGTCGTCGTCGGCGACTGCACGCTCGACGAGAGAATCGGCGCGCAGATGCAGGCCGCGCGCGAGGCTATGGTGAACGCCGCGAAGTACGGTGGCGAGGGCGGCGCCGTTCAGGTCTACGCCGAAGTCGAGGGCAGGACGGTCTTCGTGTCCGTCCGGGACCGCGGCCCCGGCTTCGACCTCGAATCGATACCCGCCGACCGCATGGGCGTCAGAGAATCGATCATCGGCCGCATGGAGCGCAACGGCGGCACGGCGCGGCTGCGCGCGGTGCCCGACGGCGGCACGGAGGTCGAGCTGGAGATGGAGAGGGCGGAGAAGACGTCATGAGCGACCCGACCGAGGGGACCGCGGAGCCTGTGGAGCCGACCGGCGACGACGCGGGCAGGCGCCATGCGCGCGTGGTGCTCGTCGACGACCACCGCATGTTCCGTACGGGAGTTCAGGCCGAGATCGGCCAGACCGAGCAGACCGGAGTAGAGGTCGTCGGCGAGGCAGCGGACGTCGACCAGGCGGTCACGGTCATCACCGCGACCCGGCCCGAGGTCGTCCTCCTCGACGTGCACCTCCCGGGCGGTGGCGGGGTCGAAGTCCTGCGCCGCTGCGCCCCGTTGATGGCCGACGCCGAGCAGCCCGTCCGCTTCCTCGCCCTGTCCGTCTCGGACGCGGCGGAGGACGTGATCGGCGTGATCCGCGGGGGTGCGCGCGGCTACGTCACCAAGACGATCACCGGCACGGACCTGGTCGACTCCATCTTCCGCGTCCAGGACGGCGACGCGGTCTTCTCCCCACGCCTGGCCGGCTTCGTCCTGGACGCCTTCGCCTCCACGGACGCACCCCCCGTCGACGAGGACCTCGACCGCCTCACCCAGCGCGAGCGCGAGGTACTGCGGCTCATCGCCCGCGGCTACGCCTACAAGGAGATCGCCAAGCAGTTGTTCATCTCCGTGAAGACGGTCGAGTCCCATGTCTCGGCGGTACTACGGAAGCTCCAGCTGTCGAATCGGCACGAGCTGACTCGGTGGGCCACGGCGCGGCGGCTGGTGTGACCGTCCGGTAGGCGCGTACGCGATCACGCGGTTACCCTGTGCGCGACGAGAGGAGGACGGCATGCTGCTGAGATTCCGTGCGGCGAACGTGCGATCGCTGCGGGACGAGCAAGAGCTGTCCTTCGTGGTCCCGCAGCACGAGAAGTCGGATGCGGCGCGCACGCTGAAACTGTCCGACGGCAAGTCGCTTCAGGTTTTCCCGGTGCTCGGCATTTTCGGCGCCAACGCTTCCGGCAAGTCAAACGTCGTCACTGCGCTCATGAAGATGAAGGAAGCGGTGCTCGGATCGTATGGGCGGTGGACGTCCTACCAGGGAATCCCCCGTGAGGAGTTCGCACTCGATCCCAAGTCCGCCGCCGAAAGCACCTTCTACGAAGCCGACTTCGTGCTGGAGGACGGCGTCCGTTGGACCTATGGGTTCGAGCTCGGCTCGAAGAGGGTGGAGTCCGAGTGGCTTCATGCGTATCCCAAGGGGCGACGCCAGGTGTGGCTGGACCGCGACGCCACGCGCGACACGGTCTTCGAGTTCCCGGGCGACCGCATCCAGGACCGTGCCCTCCTCGCCCGCACGACGCGACCCAATGCCCTCCTACTCAGCAGGGCGGCCAACGACAATCATCCGCAACTCACCAGGATCTACGACTGGTTCAACAAGAACCTGTGGGACATCACGCCGGAGACCGAGCGAAGCCAGCGCGAGGCGTTCACCGCTCGCGAGCTCCTGAACGAGAAATCCCGCGACCGTATCGAGGAACTGCTCCGTGTGGCCGACCTCGGCATTCAGGGCGCCGAAGTGGAGCATCAGCCGGGACAGACCCCCCGGGTTCGGCTGCTCCACGGAAGTGACGCAGGCGAGCCCGTGGCCTTCGATTGGCAGCGTGAGTCGTTTGGCACGCGCTCGTGGTTCGCGCTGATCGGGCCCCTGCTGCTGGCGCTGGACCGAGGCGCCGTCCTGCTCATCGACGAGCTGGATGCCAGCCTCCACCCTCGTTTCGCGGCTGAAGTCGTAAGGCTCTTCCAAGCGCCGTGGGTCAACACCAAGGGGGCACAACTCGTCTTCACCTCTCATGACCCCTCGCTCCTCAAGAGCCCAAGAGGCGGCCGTCCGCTGGAACCGGGGCAGATCTGGCTGACAGAGAAGGACGACAGCGGAGCCACTGAGTTGTATCCGCTCAGCGATGTCGATCCCGGGCCTGAAGAAGACCTGAGCGACTCCTACCTCGCGGGCGCCTTCGGCGCGGTCCCGCGTGTGACTCAAGGGCAGATCGGCCGCAGGGTGCTCACAGCACTGGCAGGGGAGGCAGAGCGTTCCTGATGGCGAGGGTCAAGGGGCGGGACGGCGTAGGCCGCGGCAAGAAACCACGGGCTGGGGACCGGCCTCGTGAGGTGTACGTCTTCACGGAGGGCGAGGTCACCGAGCCGGAGTTCGTCGAGTACGTGATGGAGCACGGGACCCGCGCGCAGCAGGGGCGCAAGATTAATCACTACATCGAGAACGCCGCGGCGTCGTCGAGCCGCCGCAAGCCCCTGCCCCTCGTGGAAGACGCCATCGATAAGCTGACCGAAGTGCAGAGGGCCGCCAAGAAAGCCGGCCTGAAACCTGAGGACTGGAACTGGCCCCAGGTCTGGTGCCTCTTCGACCGGGATCAGCACAAGGACATCCCAACGGCCTTCTCACGGGCGAGGAAGGCAGGGGTCCACGTCGCCTACTCTCATCCCTGCTTCGAGCTGTGGCGCCTGCTCCACTACCAGAACTACACGAGCACCTTCGGCGGTGTCTGCGAAGACGTCGCCGGCCGCCTCAAGCGGCAGCCCGGCTTTCTCCAGACGTACGGAGTCAACAGCCGGACCGTCTCTCCGGAGGACGCCAAGCGGATCAAGGCGGGGCAGCTGGCGCGAAACTACAAGAAGGCCCGCCAGTACGCGCAGCAGATCAACGCCGTGCACACCGGCCCTGACCAGAATCACTGGGACCCCTATACCGACGTCTGGCGCTTCGTTGAAGAAGGCCTGGACGTGGTCGACTACTGAGCCGACTGCCTTCGGGAGCGGCGGGGTGCCGCGCAGTGAGAGATGCGAGAGACGGGGGGAACGCGTGGCCTCGAACTTCACCGTGCCGGAGGAGGTGGAGCGCGCACTTCGCAGGGCGTTGGAAGCGGTGCCCCGCATAGTGAGTGATCCTCGGGACCGGCGTGACGTGGCCCTTGCGATGCTCTTCCTGCAGCACGCACTCGATGAGTTCGACGACGCGCTATCGGTTGAGTCCCGGCACTACATCACCGGGGCGAGGGGGAGACGCGCGGGCGGTGCCCTGCCCCGCATCCTCGAAGACCAGGCACTCACCGTACTGGGCGCGGACAGGGCGGAAGGCGATCGCCTACCGCTGATCGCTGAACTCCTTCGCCGGGCGGCCGCCGCCGTCAGGCGGGTGGACGATGCTGCTCAAGAAGGACTGATCGAGGCATTCCGGGGAGTGCGCTTCGACTTCGGAGCTCTTGCTTACCCTGAGATGCTCGGAGATGCCATGGAGTCCTTCCTGAAGGAAACCGAGGCGTCGACGCGCTACTCGGGAGAGCATTACACACCCCGCGAGTTGGTCCACCTGCTGACTGAAATCGCCCTGCCGCAGGCGGACATGCGGATCTATGACCCCTTCTGCGGGACGGGGGGCATGCTCCTTCACGCCAAGCAGTACGTGGATGAACAAGAGGGAGACTCCCAACGACTGGCGCTCGCCGGGCAGGACATCAATGCCTCGACCGCTGAACTCGCAAGCCTGAACCTGTACTTTCACCAGATCCAGAATTGTGCCCTTGAGCGCGGCGATTCCCTGTTGTCGGCTCCGTCGGCATCGGGCGAATTCGACCTCGTTCTCAGCGCGCCACCGTTCGGTCTGCTCCTTCGGGAGGACCAGGCACAGGCGCTGGGGCAGCATGCGCTGTATGGACCGGTTTCCGAAAGGGGCCCGGCGGACTGGGCCCTACTTCAGTACATGCTCGGACTGGTGAATCGGCGTGGGGGATCAGTCTGCACGGTGGTGACGCACGGTCCGCTGTTCCGCAGCGGACGGGACCGGGCCACGCGCTCGGCGCTGCTGGACGCCGACGTGGTGGAGGCCGTTATCGGCCTTGCGCCGAACCTCTTCTCGTCGACCGCCATCGCGCCCTGCGTACTGCTGCTGCGGGCTCCTGGACAGAAGGCATCGGAGAGGCGCGGCAAGGTGCTGTTCATCGATGCCTCTCGCGAATACGAGCGTGGGCTCACACAGAACCTGATGCGGTCGGAAGACGTTGAGAAGATCGCTTCCGCAGTTCGAGGCTTTGAAGACGTCCATCGATTTGCTCGAGTCGTGGACCGGGCGTACCTCTCGGAAAATGACGACAGCCTCGACATCCGCAGGTACGTGGACAGCGCGCCGCTACCGGAACCACAGGACATCCAGGCCCACATGAGCGGTGGAATGCCTGTAGCCGAGATCCACGACAAGAAGGCGCTGCTGGGAGCGTACGGAATCACACCGCGACAACTCTTCGCCGCGCGGTACGGAGATCCCGCCTACATGGATTTCCTGCCTCCGCCCGAGCGACCGGACGCCTGCTTGCTGACAGAACTGGCCCGAGACCGTGAGCAGCATTTACTCGCGGCCTTCGGCGAGTGGTGGGAGCTGGCCGCGAGGGATATCGCAGAGCTTGCACCGACGCAGAGTGATCGTGAGAGGTCCAACAGCCGGATAGGTCAGTTGAGGCTCGAACTGTTCTCCGCCTGGGGCGAGTTGATGGGAGTGCCGAGCATCCTGGCTCCTCATGCGCTCTCTGGAGCATTCACGGACTGGTGGCGTGAGGTCGGGCCCCATCTCAGGACCCTGGCTCGGCATGGCTGTTTGCTGCCGCCGGACGAGGACCTGTCGGTGCTTCGGGAAGGTCTGACGAGCAGGATCGATGCCCTTGTCGCGTCGAGGCGAATCGAGCTTGTCGAGACATACGAGAAGTGGCAGCAGAAGTACGGGCTGTCGTTCCGCGAGATCGAGTCCCAACTGACCGGCCCGAGCGCTGGACTCCTCCAGAACAACCCGTGGTCTCAGCAGAGCGCATGGGATCTCTCCTCGCTGACCGGCGCGGACGTGGCGGACAGACGGCGCCAGACGGCACAGCGGGTCTATGCCCTGACAGACACAGAGAAGACTGTCGAAGGGGCCCTGGCCAAGTTGGACGTGGACGATCTGATGATTCTGCTCCCCGTACTCGACGCCGAGTCCGAGACCGAGGGCCGAGTTGATCGCTGCACCCTCGGAGACGTCATCAAGACCGCCAGGACCGGAACGTCCGGTCGCTTGAGTGAGGAACCGGGCGGTGTCCCCGCAGTGGAGGCTCGTCACCTCACCGAGCGAGGATTCGCGACGGCTGGGCTTCGTTACCGCCGTGCGGACTCGCCTCCGAAACGTTCGGAGATGCTGACCGCGGGCGACGTCCTGCTGACGGCTCGTGTCATGGCAGGTCGGGGCTACCGTGCGATCGTCTGGAATGAACAGCTTCCCAGCGCCACGTACAGCGGAAGTGTCGTCAGACTCTCGCCGGACACCACACGCATCCTGCCGGGATACCTTGCGGTCTGGCTCTCGCACCGCTCGGTGCATCCCCGCCTGTACGCGCAGGCGCGTGAGAGTCGCGACGCGCTGTACGACCTGCCTGCCGGCCGACTGCTGAACGTGGAGGTCGAACTGCCGAATCTCAAGGAACAGCAGCGCATCGTCGATGCGGTGGCCCCACTGACCGAACAGCGTGAACTGCGGCACGCTCAGCTGACCAAGCTGGATCTGATCAAGCGGACCATGATGAAGGACCTCGAGTCCGACCGCACGTCGGTCGGTTTTGCGAGCTGAACCCGTGCCCGTTGCCGTACGGGAGCAG